>ONJS01000053.1 GCA_900318205.1 uncultured Prevotellaceae bacterium
GACATCGCCGCCACACGAGTCGGTGTTGTACTGCAGCCCGCTGCCGTAGCACACCTCGGCATTGAACATCTGGCAGGTGGCGAGGGTCTCGTCACTCTCGATGAGGTCGATGATGTGGTACGGCATGTTGTTGTCGCCGCCCCATGGGATGTAGGACAGCGATTTGTCGATGATCGTCGGCACGATGTCCACGTCTTCCTTGAACACTTTGCCGCTGTCGGTCTTGAAAGCGGCCGATGCGTTGAGCACCGGGATGGTCTCTACTGAATTAAAATTTAACTCCATAATCTCGCGGTTTTAGTTTCCGCAAAATTATGGAGCTATGCTCTAATTGTAAAAGACAAAGTTATATGCCATTCATGCGTAGCAAAATGATCACATCGCAGGTTAAATCAACTTTAGCACGACCAAAGCTGTTCCCTCCATTAATTAATTAATTATAAACAAGTGATGAATATAGTCTATTCCCATTATTCAATGAGATCCGGCTGATAAAGATGCTCCTTAAGGAATCGTTGTGGATTGTTTTTGAATTCTTTGCGAAGGGATTCAAAATCAATGCGGTTATCAGCGTTAGGTTTCAAAATGATTTTTGTATCCACCAAGTTCTCAATGAACAGATATTTCGAAAAAGAGATTAATTCTTCTCCTTGAGCTAATTCAAACTCTTTACTCTGCTGTTCAAGGCGTTGGGTATTGGCACCATACCATTCTATGCCCACTGAATGAGAAAAGAGCGTGGTTTGGTATTTTGAATCAGAGGAATAATCGATACTCCGCTGCTCCAGGTCAAAGAAATCATTGGGGTAATCTTTGCGGAAACTGATTGTGAGTCTACGGCAAAGAGGCATCAAACCCTGAATACTGTCCAGATTCTCATCTTCGACAGCAGCACAGCACTTGTCCCAGAACGAGATTAATTGACCGCATCTACCACCAGGGCTCCAGCAAGAAGCGGCCATCAAACTGTTGCCAAATACATAAGATGTTCCGTCAAAACCAAAAGTCTTAAAGAGAAATGATGACGCATTGACCGATGACTCCATCAGACGGTTTAAGGCATTCATCACACTGTCGGGTATGTGCAAGTTTGACATATAGACCGTATCTTGATTGTCATGTTGCCTTAAATACATTCTGCCATAAATATTATGGTTTGCTTTGGCAAAATAAAGGGTATTCTCCCGGTCGGCCGACAAGGCATATTCCGAATCTCCTGTCTCGGCAGAAGGCATTACGATATAATAGAATAAGCAATCCAATTCCTCCTCTCCTCCAAAAACCACGCTCTTGAGTAAAGTACGGTAATAAGGTGAAGAAGAATCATCAATAGGAGATTTCGGAACCAACCTGTCTTGGGCAAATACCGTTGTGAGGATGATTGTTGTCAGCAATATGCTTGCCAAGAGACGTTGATATGATAGAATCAATACTCTGTGGCTCTCTTTTATTATCAATCTAAATAGTTTCATGACACAGTAAGAAATCAAGATAATACAGTTGCAAAGTTACGACTATTTCTCAATAGTGTTATTCGAAATGCGACAAAATTAGAGATGTACTGGTATTCCGTTGATCTCGAAGATGCAGCAGATGCGGGCTTGGCGTATCTGGTGCGAGTCAAGCAGTTTGAACTGCTGGGTGCCCTGGTAGAAGTTGTAGCGCAGGGGGATGCAGTTGCGCCAGCACTGGATTTCCCCGCTCTTGGTCCAGAGCTTGATATCAACCGGGTCGCCGGCCTTGAGCATCCTGCGAAGGGTGCTGATGTGGATGGATTGTGCCATAGTCTTACTGGAATGAGGGGTCAAACTCTTCTGTGAAGATGCGGTCGTGGTCCACGGACAGGTAATCTGTCGGCAGATACGTCCGCCTGTCTTGGTACTGGTAGGTGAACTTCACGGTGTTGAGTTCACCGTCCGCGTCGCTGATCTCGCAGGTCGGCTCGGTGATGAGAACAATCGGCATGCCTTGCGGAGTGTAGCCCTGCGAGAAGTCGGTGCGCTTGGTCGCCATGCGCACGTCATGGCTGTAGAACAGCTGCTCGATCCACCGGGCCTGCTCCATGGTCAGGCCCGAGGTCTCGACCTCGTACAGCTTCTCGTTCTGCTGGTTGTAGAACGTGGATATGCGGTTCGTTACGGCGATCGAGCGGTCAACCTTGGGCTTGTGCGTGGTCACTGCCTGGAGTGCGCAGCACTCGAAGCAGTTGAACGCATTGCGGAAGTACAGCGTGAGGTTCGGCTCGCAGTCCTGCACATAGAAAGTGAACGACCTGGCGCCGACCTGGACGCTGCAGGCCAGCGGCCTGAT
>ONJS01000052.1 GCA_900318205.1 uncultured Prevotellaceae bacterium
AACGCTTGTTAATGAGATTGTCGGCAGTCACCTTGGCAAACGAACCCGTGGCTCTCTCCTTGGAAATCTGCTGATAACCCGTCACCACCACATCGTCCATGACATTGGCGTTATCCTCGAGGATGAGCACACTGTTGCTGGAAGTGGCCTTGCGCTCAACGGTCTTCTTGCCGATGTAGGTATACACGAGCGTGCTGTTGGAATCAACACCCTCCAGCATATAGTTACCGTCCATGTCAGTCACGGTGCCGATGTCGGTGCCCGAGACGCGCACGGTAACACCGATGAGCGGTTCACCATCGGCATCCACAACTTGACCCTTGACCGTCCGCTTGGGGGCATCGGCATCAGCGCGGTTTCCGCTCTTGGTAACCTGGATGAAGCGACCGTCAACGGAACTGGTCAGTGGCAGGCCCTTGATGAGAGCCTTAACCGCATCGGGAGCGGTTGCATTAGTCACATCGACTGTCACCTTGTAATCCTTGACAGCCTCATAGGGATAATTGATCTTGTAATAACCTGATTGTTGCTCTACTTGCCTGAAAGCATTGGGCAACGGCGTCTGGTTGACCTTGAGAGTCACCTTCTGCCCCTGTGCCAGCACCACCAAAGGCAGTATCAACAGGCACAACAATGCGATGAGTTTTCTCTTGTTCATTTGAAATACAGATTTAGTTTAAGATTCAACTTATTCTGTCCTTAATACTGAGAAAAAATAAGCGGGGTACAAGACTCCGCTCCATATCATTGATTTTAACATTTTTTAATTGATGATGACCATATTGCCATCCACCTCGGCATGGACAACGCCAAGGGCATTGAGATTTGCGATGGCATCGCGCAGGCTCTTGCTGCGCTCGACAACGAAGTGCAACCGCAGCTTCATTTTGCTCGTGTCATCAAACGAGACGTTCACGCCATACCATCTTGCCAGTTCCTGCATAATAACAAAGAGTGATTGGTTGTCAAAGTAGAAGAAGCCCTCCTTCCATTGCGTGATGGGATAGGTGTCCACAGGAATAACCGCCAGTTGTGATCCTTTAAGCGCTGCCTGTTCACCTGGTGACAACACCTGAGCCAAATCGCCCGTCTTGACCTGCACTCGTCCTGAAACGAGCGTAACAGACGCATCCTTGCGGGAATAGGCCCTCACATCAAACGATGTGCCCAATACACGCGTCGTCAGGTAATCGGTGTGCACGATGAAGGGGCGCTTGGCATCTTTTTTCACCTCAAAATAGGCTTCGCCCTTGAGACGCACCTCGCGCGTATTGCCGTTGAAACGGTCAGGAAACTCCAAACGGCTCTCGGCATTGAGCCATACTTGTGTGCCGTCGGCAAGTGTCAGATGATAATCTTGTCCACGGGGAACGGATAAAGCCATCAACTGGGCTGGTGTTACCGCCTCGGCAGGCTTGTCAAGAGCCATTTCCTCGCTGATGTGCCGTGCATGGCCGTCAGCGGTTGTGATGGTCACTGCGTCAATACTGTCAGGGACATGAATAGCAAATGAGTCGGCATTCACATTGGCGGGCAATGACTCCTGCGAGCCCGACCAATAGCGATAGCCAACTATCAATGCGATCACAGCAGCAATGCCGGCAGCCCATCGGGCAAAGGGGATCATTCTGTGCCACAATGCTTTAGAGGCACGATACGGCGCATTCTCATCCTCTTCCATCGACGGTAAATCCAATCGCCGGCTCACGTCATGCCATGCCGCCTCGACATCGGGCGCACTGGCGTGCTCATGCTTCAAGGCACTCTGCAATTCCCATTGATCCAGTGGTGAGAGTGGTTCTTGTCCTTCAATATGCTTATTGTCTTGTTCCATTTCGCTAATTCATACATGCTAAAAGCAATAGTGGTACAAACTTTAACATTTTTTTACCCAAGGACACTCGCATTTGGGCAAAGGAGCGTTGAACGGTCTTCTTCACGCCATCGACGGTGATTCCCAACAGGTCTGCGACTTCCTGGTTGCTTTTCTGTTCATAGAACCTTAAGTATAACACGCGCCTGACACGCTCGGGCTGTCGGTTTAATTCAGCCTTGAGCGCCTCTATGCGGGCTTCATATTTCTCCCAATCAGTATCGGAATAGTTTTCCAGCTCATGAATGACCTCATCCAATAGCGGCACGTAGCGGCTCCGGTGGCGCAACTGGTCCAAACTGCGGTTACGCACACTGGCATACAGATAGGACAATACGGTATCCATAGCTATCGTCTCGCGCAGTTTCCACACGTTGACAAACACGTCGCTCACCACATCGCGTGCCACATCTTCATCATGAACGATGTCAAGGGAATGATAATACAGCCGCTCAAAATTCTGTTTGAACAGCTGCTCATATTCAAGAACCGTCATGGCCACACCCTCGGTCATCACTCTTATTATTAATACTATGTTCTAGCCACAAAAGTAATCATTTTTTATCAAACTTTCGCATTTTATGAAAAAAAACAAAAAACGGTTACACAAAAAAACGCCTATGACAGTACAAAAATATGTACCCCTGCGATGTATTATGAAGTATAAATGACAAACGATTGAAAAAAATTCTTAATTTTGCAACCAAATACATTGCTGTCCACTAAAAATTGTGGACGGTTAATAACTAAAATTTTCAAATAAACTCGGTTCACTTGAACCATAGAGCTCATTGACATTGTTGAAATT
>ONJS01000051.1 GCA_900318205.1 uncultured Prevotellaceae bacterium
CCATGTCAAGAACAAACCTGTTCCTGATGCCATTCGCCAGATCATCGGTTTCTATCCCATCCAGATGATCCTGGGTGATAACAACGATATCTATGTGGAGTGCATCAATAAGACCGAGCACCGCATCAAGGGCATGGTGGTTGACGAGAACAATCTGCCGCTACCCTACGCCAACGTCACCTTGCTCAGCCCCGCCGACTCGACGATGGTGGGCGGTGGTGTGACCAACGAGAGCGGCCGCTTCGTCATTCCCAACGACCACGGCAAGGTCATCGCCCGCATCACCTACGTCGGCTACAAAACCGAGCATCGCCTCTGCAATCGAGACAACGTCGGCACCATCAAGATGCAACCCGACCAGTTCGCTCTCAATAACGTCATCATTGAAGGCTCAAGAATCCACCACGACGCCACTGGATACACGATCAACCTCCGTTCATCAGATATTGCCAAAGGCAAGCAGGCATCCGATATGCTGGCTTTTCTTCCAGGCGTCAGCAAACACGAAGGCAGCTATTCAATCAATGGTTTGGCGGTGAGTGAAATCTATGTGGATGGAGTAAAACTCCCTTCTTTAGATGAACTCAAGAATATCCCTGCGGACATGATTGATAAAGTGAAGGTCAAATATTTCGCTGGAGTCAATCAGGATGCTGCAAATGCAGGAGGAACTATTGAGATCACATTACGCAAACCTTCAGAGGGCAGCTATTACGGATCATTGTGGGGTGGTGCTGAATATCAACCTTCATACGGTTTCAGAGATGAGAATCTTGGTGCTTTAATTTACTATCGGTACAAAAACCTGAGCATCTATGATAACCTCTCATTGTCTTTATACCAGCCACAAGAGACTGCAAAGCAGTCAATCTGGGATCAGGCTGAGGATTTGCTTACAGAAATCGATGAAGAAGTAAAATTCAAGTGGCAAACTTTCAGTAACCGTTTGAGTCTTACCCACAACATCAACGATAAGAGCTATTTGGGAGGAAGTTACTACATCTCGACCAACAAGGCCAAGGGCACTACTTTGGACAAGGGCGCAACTGGTCTGTCCAGTGTGGATGGCAGAAACAGTTATCTTTATCAGGAAGCAACATTAAAGTACAATTCGTCGTCCCTTAGCCAACGTGGAACGACATTGGAAATAATCAGCGACTATTATAACCGCCAGTTTGACAGTAAGTCAGAATATAACTATGTCCAGAATTCTTCCAGCATGTCGGAGGATAAAACCATGGTGAGTATGTACAAGTTTTCGGTGGATTTGACTGACCCCCGCAGCCAAAAGTTGGTTTGGAAATATGGCGCATCGTTACAATACATTACGTCAAAATATACTCCAATTGTTGGTGCGGTTGACGGCTCCGACCGATTCCAAACCAGCCAAGAGGCAACACGCACGAGCGGCCTGACTCCACTGGTATATGCATCAGCTATGGGACAGATTTGGAAAATCCAATACAGTGCAGGTGCCAATTTTCAGTTGAATAGGATTTGGTATGAGACCTTGGATGACGGCGAAACATCTACAGACACCCAATGGGGCATCAACCCCACTGTGCAGTTAATGATGCCATTAGGGAGCAATGAGAAGCACGCTCTGATGCTTAACTACAAGCGTATACTTGGCAAGATACCATATTCCGTTATTTCTTCAACCATTCGTTGGACTGATCCGTATAATTACACTGTCGGTAATCCCGACTTGAAAGCTCCGACAGGATATATGGTCATGGCTGGCGTATCGATGTTCAGTAATCTGTTAAGCCTGGATGCAACTTATGCAAGGGTAAGGAATAATATTCATTGGGAGACCAAGCAAAGCCCAACTGTCCCCGATGCGTTCTATACAACCCCTGTCAATCTGCCGGCTCAGAATTGGTATGGAGCAGGAGTTACGGTCAATTGGAGTCCGGTAAAACCATGGACGATGAATTTGTCAGGACGCTATGAGATTTGCCCTGAAGATCTAACCTTAGGTGGCGTTTACTATGGCTTGACGAGGTTCCGCCAGTACTATCACATGTATAACACTTTCAGTTTTGATCACGGCTGGGGCGGCATGCTGAACATCAATTATGAGCCGACATACAAGAATTACGACCGCACATATTACACCGTCTGGGATGTCAGCGGACAGATTTATAAGTCCATGTGCAAGGACAAGTTGCAGTTGACGCTTACTTTCACCGCTCTTGGAGACCGTCGCAAGTATGACAGGCAAGCCAATGGCCGCACAATAACGTATGACTATACCACGCCGGTTCAAAGTGTTGAAATCTCGCTGCATTGGAAATTCTCAGGAGGAAAGAACCAAAAGTATAATGTTGTAAATAGCGGCTCACAAAACTACGAAGAGATTAAAGACATTCATTGACCAACCGATACTACAAAGGCAGCCACGCCGACCAAGACGAGCGCAACCGCCTATAGAAATTGATGCGCTCGCAGCAACAATACCCAAATGGGTGAAAGTGACTAACCAGTCGTTTAGCATATAATATAGTGATGTTCTTTTAGCCTCGGCATCTGCCGGGGCTTTTTCGCATACCAATCGCCAGGAGGCGGTGGTTTGCTTTCAAGGTATAGTGGGCGTGACCGTCCACTATTTGCTGTCTTTATGCACGGCCCTCTGCTTGACGGGAGAGGAATGATACCGTGAAGCCGCATTGATGAAACAAAATGTTGACATTGTCCTGTCGCTACC
>ONJS01000050.1 GCA_900318205.1 uncultured Prevotellaceae bacterium
GACGACTGCTGTCAAGAACAAGTCGGTACCCGATGCCATCCAGCAACTGATCGGCTTTTATCCCATCAAGATGACTGTGCAGGGCAAGGAAATCGCTGTTGAGTGCCCGCAGAAGGCTTCCACGCGTTACAAGGGCACCGTGCTCGACGAGACGGGCCAACCCTTGCCCTATGCCAACGTCGCCCTGCTCTCGCCGCGCGACTCCACCCTCATCACCGGTGGCGTGACCAACGAGAGCGGCCTCTTTGTCATCCCCTGCGACCAGAGCGGCGTCCTCGCCCGCATCACCTACGTCGGCTACCGTCCCGTCTATCGCCACTGCAAGACCCCTCACCTGGGCACCATCAAAATGCAGCCCGACCAATACTCCCTTGGCAGTGTCACCGTCAAGGGGGAGCGTCCCCAGTACCAAACAAGAGGCAATAGCATTGTTACAAACGTGGCTGGCACAATTCTGGAACGTTTGCACAGTACTAACGAGTTACTGTTGCAAGTGCCTGGTGTGGTTGCCTTACCAGATGGAACCCTAACCGTCTTTGGACGTGGAACTCCTATATATTATCTCAACAACCGCAAGGTGCAGAATTGGCAGGAAATAACCCGCCTGTCGCCGAAGGAAATTCTGAAAATTGAACTTATTCGCAATCCAGGTGCACAATATGATGCAGAAGTCGAAGCTGTCATCAAGATAACAACCCGTACTAAGGAGGAAGGGTGGATGCTGCAAGTGAAAGCCGATGAAAAACTGAATGATGTGCTGACCTCGGAAGAGTCGATAGACCTTGGATTGAAACAAGGCGGACTGAATGCCTCTGCTCATCTGGAGTACGAGGATTTTCACCGCCATTATAACCAGCCGCAGATAAAGGAGCTGGTGGTGGATGGCGATACCTACCGATTTGACAAAATTGATAACCGCAGCAAATCGCATCAGAAAGCACCGAGTTGGTCAGCCAATGTAGATTATGAGTTCAATGAGCGACACATTGCAGGTATCAGCTATGACGGCTATCACAACACTTGGCTATCGCCGGGTGATGCCCTGCATATCTACAGCAAGAATGGTCAGGAATTCCAGCGTACCCACATCTTGAGCGACTATCATAACGATATGGACTATGCCCACGTAAACACGTTCTACAATGCTGAGTGGACGAAACGGCTGCGCACCGCACTCAACCTTGACTATGCAGGCAACTCCAGCGATTACCGCCAACTGACAGACGAATCGACAGACGACATAACCTGCACGACACTTAACAAAGGCAAGAGCCGTTACCACGTCTATGCTGCACGGTTGACATTTGACTACACATTGGGCAACGAGATCTCGTTGTCATGGGGTGCAGAGTACAACCGCGTTACGGGCCACGGAACCGCCGATTGCAGCAATGCTGTCGTGCCACCCTCTGACTATGAGCAATGGGAAAACAAGGCTGCAGCCTTTGTCGAGGCAAAAGCGGCTTTTGGCGATTGGACACTGAGCGGAGGACTACGCTATGAAGATGTGGTCAGAGACTACGCTGATCGTTTGACCGACAATGCCGATATTCACCGCCACTACCGCAATCTGTTCCCCGCAGTGGAAATTAGCCGTAAACGCAATGGATGGAGCAATGCTCTCTCGTATGTTTCGCGCACCGTTCGCCCGTCGTTTAGACAGCTGAGCAACTACACCTATTATGACAGCGAGTATATTTATCAGCACGGTAATCCCACGTTACAGCCCACGACGTTCTACATTGTCGAGTGGAGTACAGGCTACAAATTCATCAACGCCTCACTCAGTTATACCTATAAGGACAATCTTATCGCCCCTGACATATTCACCAAGGACGAACATACCCCTATTCTGGTGAGTTCATTCAGCAACTTCGACCATGCAAGCCTACTAAGCGCTAATGTTAGTTTGCAACACAACTTCAAGTGGTGGCGTCCCTCATTACGCTTAGCAGTTGAGCGTTTGTTTTTTGACTACGAGTACATGAATGAACCATATAGCTATGGCAAAACAAGGTTTTATGTTGTTGCTAACCAGTATTTCGAACTGTCCCGAGGATGGCTCGCTAACATCTATTATTACTATAATAGCGGTGGCGCACAAAATAATACCCAATTGGAGCCTTTCCAAATGCTGAACCTCAGTATTCAGAAGTCTTTCCTGCAAGACCGCCTGAGTGTGAAACTTGCCGCACAAGACATTTTTCACAAAATGAAGTTTGAGCAAAATATGCGCCTTCGTAACGTCCACTTCTGGCAAATTGAAGACCATAAATATTGGAACTTCTCACTGAGTGTCGTGTATCGCTTGAACCAACTCAAAACCAAGTATCGTGGCAAGAGTGCCGCCACCGAGCAGATCAACCGCCTGTAATCAAAGTTATGCAGGTAATAGCTTCAACATATCACCCAATGCAATCCACCCTCTCACCAGCGACAGCGAGAGGGTGGAATAAGGGCGTTGCTCAAACGCTATTTGTCACCATAATGCCCGTAGGCAGTGAGAACAAGCACAATGACTTCAGTATCTTGAATTTCGTAGACCAATCGGTGCCTCTTGCTGATTCGACGGCTCCATTGGCCCGAACGGTCACCAGCAAGTGGCTCGGGTTTACCTGTTCCCGTTCGTGGATGCTCATAAAGTTCACCAATGAGGGTGATGGCTTTCTGATAAGCCTTTGGCTCATTAGTAAGCAGGCGTTTCAGGTCTTCTTCAGCTTTGGGAGCAATGATTACATTGTATTTCATAGGCTGCGGATGTGTCGGTCCAACTCTTCAATATTGGTAAATGAGCGGCCCTTGCCATCAGCTATTTCTTGCTTGGCTTCATCCACACGGGCAAAAAACTCCTCTTTTGTCATTTGTGAATCTTCTTCTTGCTTTTGGGCTGCTAGTTTTTTCAGATACCTTACAGCACGTTTAAGCAGTGCTTCGTCTTCAGCTATCACGCCCATAGCTCGATATATTTCTGCGTTTAATTGTATTGGTGTCATAATTGGAATGGCTTTGATTATGAATACAAAGATACATGAAAATTTTCTATTGTCAAATAAAAACTCAGATAAAAAAGCATGAAACGATTATATACGGTATTCTTTCTATCAGTTCTATCTTTGATCTCTCCTGCTTTTGGGCAGCGGGTGACGCGGTCGTTCAATGACGTGTCGATGAGCGAAGCGCTCAAGTGGCTCAACGAGCGGAGTGGGGAATACAATATCAGTTTCCTCTACAACGAGTTGGAGGACTTCAGGGTGACGACTGCTGTCAAGAACAAGTCGGTACCCGATGCCATCCAGCAACTGATCGGCTTTTATCCCATCAAGATGACTGTGAAGGAAATCGCTGTCGAGTGCCCGCAGAAGGCCTCCACACGTTACAAGGGCACCGTCCTCGACGAGACGGGCCAGCCGTTGCCCTATGCCAACGTCGCCCTGCTTTCGCCACGCGACTCCACCCTCATCACCGGCGGCGTGACCAACGAGAGCGGCCTGTTCGTCATCCCATGTGACCAGAGCGGCGTCCTCGCCCGCATCACCTACGTGGGCTACCGTCCCGTCTATCGCCACTGCAAGACCCCTCACCTGGGCACCATCAAAATGCAGCCCGATAAATATGCTCTCGACGGTGTCACCGTCAAGGGGGAGCGTCCCCAGTACCAGATGACCACTGGTGGCATGACGGTCAATGTCGCGGGCACGGTGCTCAGCGACATGGGTACGGGTATTGACGTGCTGGGCCAGTTACCGCGCGTCGATGTCAAGGGCGACGGCCAAGTGAGCGTTTTTGGTAGCGGCACACCGCTCATCTATATTAATAACCGCCCGATTCAGAGCAATACCGAGTTGTCGCGTCTCAAGTCGGGCGACATCAAGTCCATTGACGTGATTACGAGCCCAGGTGCGCGATACAAAAAGAATGTTTCTTCGGTTATCCGCATCTACACTGTCAAGCCCCAAGGCGACGGCTTCAGTGTCAGCACCATCACCAACGTGCGCAACAACCACGAGTGGGGCGGATATCAGGATATTAACGTGAAATACCGCACTCACGGCCTGGAATTATTTGCCGAGGGTTACTGGCGTAGCGCGTGGATGGGTGAGGACAATAACATCAACAATGACTTGTTCTTGGAGGATGGCACGGTGCATGTCGATCAGACGGGTGACACCAAATACCGCAGCAAGTCGCATTATGAGCAGGTAGGCTTCAATTACGATATCAACGACAAGCATTCGCTGGGCGCGTCTTACACTTTGAGCGGAGTCAATATCAAGAATAGCAGTGTTGTCGGTGAGCAGCAGATATGGAATAACGGAATACTTGAAGGCAGCGTCTTGTATGATGCCCTCGTCAATCGCAAACAAAATCCGTTGCACGATGTCAATATGTATTATGTGGGCAAAGTGGGCCAGTTGTCAATCGACTTTAACGGCACGTGGTATTGTCGCAATGAACGCAATACTGATGAACGCACTGAATTAAGCGATGAACTTGATGACCGCCATGTGCTCACCCAGAGCCGCCAGCGTAACCAGATGACCGCCGGCAAACTCATCTTGAGTCACCCCCTGTGGAAAGGTGCCGCCAGCATCGGCACTGAGTTGACCTTTACCCGCACCGACGGCACCTATTCCAACGACGATCAGTCCCATTTGTCATCCGACACGCGCATCCGCGAGAATAACAGTGCGGGCTTTGCCGAGTATGACTTCACCGTTGGCCATTTCACCTTCGGCGCCGGACTGCGCTTTGAGCACATCAACTCCGAATACTATTCGTCAGGCATCCGTGAAGAAGAACCCAGTCGAACCTATAATGACTGGTTTCCCAATGCCTCAGTCGCCTGGAAGAAGGACAAATGGAATTGGCAACTGAACTATAGCCGCCGCATCAACCGCCCCAGCTATTTCCAGCTGCGCAATTTCATCCAGTACGATAACCGTTACACCTACGAGGGTGGCAATCCGCTGCTGCGGCCGCAGTTGAATCATCGCTTAGAATTGTCGGCCATTTACTCGTGGCTGAGCCTGCAGGTGCGATACACCTACAGCCAGAGCACGATGTGCTGGGTGCCTGTGCTGGAGCCGGACAAGCGCTACATCTTGCTGTGTACACGCAACTACGGCGATGCCCAGCGCTTGTTCGCGTCGCTGGTGGCTGCACCGCGCTTCGGTGTCTATCGCCCCACGTTGACACTGTCTTTCAACAAGGTCTTCTTTGATGCCAAGCAATATGGTTCTCATTTGACCCATCACAGGCCGCTGTGGCGGTTTGAACTGAGGAACACCTTTGTCCTTCCTCATTCCTGGACGGCAGTGCTGGGTGTGCGATTTGCAAGTGATGCCGATGACGAGTTCCAGAGCGTCAAACACTATTGGACCGTCGGGGCCCGTATCAACAAATCCTTCTTCAACAAGGCGCTGCTGGTCAACCTCTATGCCGACGATATCTTCAGGACCAGCCAGGAGCGATGGACCACCTACGGCATCGGCACCAATATCACCAAGGATTGCTACAACTTTGACCGCACCATCGGCATGACCGTGACCTACAAATTCAACGTCACCCGCAGCAAGTACAAGGGCACCGGTGCCGGCAACGACGAGAAATCCCGCCTGTAAGTGAGAATCTCAATTCACCCGCATTGTAGAGACGCAAAATATTGCGTCTCAAGGGTGGCATTTAGGTAGAGCCTAACGATTGGAGGATGTGTCAAAATTCGCCTCGTGATTTTTAATCGGCCTGACGGCCGAGAAATTAAACAAAATTATTAATAAAATTAAAATAAAAATATATTTTGTTTAATTTTTATACAAATTTTTGCTTAATTTCTCGCGCGAAGCGCGACTCAATTTGCAACGAATGAATTATGACACGGCCCCTACAGGCCTTCAGATTGCTGACTTGTTGAGATGTTAAAGGTGTATTTATAGCATGTAGAAAAGCGACGGTCGCAGGTGAATGCACCTGCGACCGTCTTAAAAAACGAGGTTTTTCCAGGTGTTATAATGATTGCCTCATTATTCTAGTTTCTAGACTTTAGTTTTTAGACTTTAGACATTAGATGGCATCCGCCATCCTTTGCTAGGCGCATCGCGACTAAGGTCTAACGTCTAAGGTCTAAGGTCTAAGGTCTAAGGTCTAACGTCTAACGTCTTACTTAATAATTCCCATCTGCTTGCCGATCTTGATGAAGGCGTTGATGCACTTGTCGAGGTGCTCACGCTCGTGACCGGCCGATACCTGCACGCGGATGCGGGCCTGG
>ONJS01000049.1 GCA_900318205.1 uncultured Prevotellaceae bacterium
GGAACGCATCGGCGTGTTCTACTGGTTTGCCTCACTCAAGGAGATGTTCGCCCGTCAGTTCAAACACTTCTTCAAGCCCATCAGCAACGCAGGCGATGCTGACGGAAACATGTTTGAACAAACCAAATCCCAGTATGAGATCCTGTACGAGGCCGTCAACTCGCAGATCCGCGCCCTTACCAAGGGCGACGTCACCAAGGAGAAGGAGGTGCTCGCCATAGACACCTGGCGGGCACTTACCGAGCTGGATGCACTCGCTAAAGAATATGATGAGTTCAATAAAAAGTACCCGAACAAATGACCGAGCAATATCCTCAGGGCATCTGGGATGCCTCAGAATATTTTGAGCAATTGACCGCGACCAACCGCCTGGCAAAAAGTGAACGCTTCACCTTCTGCCATGTCAGCGGCTTGGACGGTTTTGAGGAGGCCTTGGCACACATGCAGCGGACAACCGCCTTCGTGTGCGTCAGCGACATCGCCAACGGCTTTACCGAGTTGAACAACACGCCCCACACTCGTCGGGTGAAGACCGTGTTCCTGGCAAAGCGCCACAAGATTGACGACATGGTGGCACGGACACGCTGCATGGAGACCCTGCGCGAGCTCTTCCGCCAGTACATGTCGCTGCTGATCCTGGAGAAGACCAAGCTGGAACAGCACTGCATCTACCTCGACCCGAGAATATCGTTCAACGAAATTGACCGATACTTCTTCAGCGGATGTGCCTGTGCTTATTTCCAGATAGCCGTAGATGTCTATACCGACCTGAGATACAATGCCGATGAATGGGAATAAGCCTACCGAACAACAGGCGTTGCAGGAGCGCCAGAAGTTCGTCACCGCCTTCAACGACACCATGCTCAAGATTTGGCAGGAGCAAATCACCCTGCTCGGTGTCATCGACACCGGGGCGCTGCTGGCATCGCCCAAGGCGTTGCCGCTGCGGGCCGATGGTCGCTTCTTCGAGGTCGGATTGTCCCAGTCCTTCCTCGAATATGGCCTATGGCAGGACTACGGCACGGGCCGCGAGACGCCCCGTGGCAACAGTGGCGATCTTGGCAGAGCCAAGAAACGCCAGCGCCGCCGCTGGTTCTCCCGCAAGTATTACGCTTCAGTCATGCGACTGAAGGAGTTCTACGAAGAGAACATCGGAGCCGAATTCTGTGGCATAATTAGTTCAGCGTTGTCGAAGGATTTTAGACAAAATCACTGATTACGATTCTTTCCATACACCAAGCTGCTTCCAATTCTCGGGAAATCCCATGTCCTTCAAACTGAGCAACTGGCCACCATTTTCTATTATCTGAATCAGGTTAGTCTTAAAACTATTACCTGGGCTAATAATGTCGGAAATATATTTGATAGCACTTAGCAGGGCAAATATCTTATTTTGTTTGATATTACGCAAAGACTCTCTATCCATAAAAGAACGCTTGGTGTTATATGGCATTTTGATATGAACCATAAAACGGCGATTCCATATCCTGCTGTGATGAGCACAACAGTTTCGCAGGTTAGATAAAGCGTGAAACCAGTTCTCCATGATTTTGACATCACAAAGACCAAACTGATAAGCAATCTCTTTTTTGCTATCGCTTTTCTTCAATGCTTCATATAATTTGCTAAGAGTTCCAAATGAAACAACTTCAAGACCCATCCATGATGGGGGAAAATCCGGTTGACTATATTTCTGGTCATAATGCTTGATGAAATCCTCATTGCTACGGTCAATGTCATCACCCATTTCTTTTTCAAGAATATCAAACTTGCATTCTTCTTCATAGTGAGCATCATCTACATACCAATGACTATCATTGGAGGCAATGGAGTAGGTATAAATGATTTTTGTTCTTGCCGCCACTTCGATTTTCTCTAAGGCATTAAACACTAGAGCACGCAACCGACGATCAAAGCAATACAAATCAATAATATCATTAAACGATATGCCTTTGCGGATGAAACGATGATCATTCTCGGGGTCATCATTATCTTGGAATGGATAGGTATAAGCCCGTAAACGATAATAACTTATGTTTGATAAATAATTTGCCGCTGAAGTCTTGTCGTCAAACTCCAATCCACGATTCTCCAACTTCGCAATTTGCTGATCAATCGTCAGAGGCTTTTTATTGTAAACCTGCATATTAGCTCCAGTATATTAATGTATAGATACTCGAAGACCTCCCCGGGTGCGCTGATCTAACGAGAAGCGTGGGAGGTCATATCGGGTGCAAAATTAGTTTTTTTTTCAAAACCAAACAAATATTTTCTTTTTTTTTTATCGATTATTGCTCTTTTGGGAACTTTTCCCATCTTTTTCATGTCTTTTAGTAAACGGGGCCTTCATTCTACTTTTGCTGAAAACTGAAAATCAGCAAAAGATTATGATTGACATCCAACAACTGACCTCATTGATCTCCGCATTCCGCGTCGAGACCGAGAAAGAAAGCATCTCGCCCGAAACCGTCGGCTCCATCCTACAGGCCATCGCTGACCTGTTGGCCACCGCCACCAGCGAGACCGAGTACAACATCATCCGCTTCTGGAAGGAAACGCTCCAGCAGTACCGTTTCCTCTACGACATCCAGCAGCGCAACGTCGATGACCACAGCAACGTCATCCTGCAGCTCATGGCACGCAGCATGGTCGACGGGGCGACCTCTTCGCTCACGCTCGCCATCGGCCCGGCCACACGCACCCGTGCCGGCGTGCTCACCGCCGAGGACTACATCCGCATCCAGGGCATCGGCGAGACGAACGACGAACTCACTGACACCGTGCTCGAGATGCAGGACATCATCGACCAGCACACCGCCAGGCTCAACGCCATCGGTGCGGCGGGCAATGTGCTGCAGTTCTTCGCCGAGGGCAACAGCGACGCCAACAAGGTCGTGTTCTCCGCCAGCCGCTATAACCTGTTCAACGGAGCAGGGACCATGGCGACCGCGGCCCTGGTCATCAACGGCGCCACCGACCAGAAGGCCGGTGCGATGACAGCCGCCCATGTCATCGCTTTGAACGCCGCCAAAACCGACATCACCGCCCTGAAAGCCGCCATGCAGAAGGTGCAGGGAAGCGGCGCCCTCGTTGACGACATCCGCCAGCACTATACCGCTGCCGACCGCATCGGTTTCGAGATCATCGGCTACAACGTCGCCACCGGCGAGCAGAACATCGTGCTGAAACGCCTCTTCCTCACGGGCGCCGACACCCAAAACGCGGGCCTGATGACCTCAGCCATGGTCACACAACTGAACCAGCTGCGCCAGGCCGTCTTCGGCAGCGGCGGCTCTACCGCACAATCAAGGTCATTCTACGGTCTCGGCATCGAGATCAACAAGGGAACCGGCGCCCTGCACCTGCGCGGCGCTGAGGAACTCATCGCCAAGGGCTACACGCCCTACCTGTTCCGCTACACCCGCAAGCGCAACCGTGTCAACATCAGCGGCGAGAAGTCACACGGTCCAGTCCGCAAGGGCTGGAACGTGCTCGGCAAGGCCGACACGGTGACCATCGGCAACGACGAGACGGTGCTCATCGATGCCAAGGTCATCCATCGCGGCTATGAGGACGACCAGAGGTACCGCCATGAGGCGCGGTATTTCGTCAAGGAAGGCCGTGACCAATCAGGAAACTTTCTGGCCAGCTACGGCAAAATCCGCATCACCATTGCAGAGAGACAGGGCAAGGTGCTCGTGCCCAGGAAAGTGCGCCTGCTCTACGGCATCGCCTTCTCGTC
>ONJS01000048.1 GCA_900318205.1 uncultured Prevotellaceae bacterium
CGAAGTTCTCCGCTCAGATATCGCTGACCGCACCACCGAGGTAAGCCAGCGTTACCTCCGTGGCAAAGCGGCATCGAAAGTGAAACTCCACCATCAGGAGATGATGCTGGCGCAGGTCGGCTCACCGCTGGCCATCGAAAATGCCCATCGCAACCTGCTCGATATGGAAGACGATGAATAATCATGGCGCAGCACAACACACTAGAAGTATGCCGGGTTGACCTGTTCACGGTACAGGACGAACTCGAGAAACGGTACCCAGCGGTCATCGTGGCCGCCGTGCTGCGCATCCGTGAGGAGTACAACTGGTTCATCGCCAACCCCGACGCTAAAGACCGCCAGTTTGTCGAGTATGCCACCTCACGCCATGGCATCAGCAGGACACTTGCCTACAACGATCTTGGTGTAATCAAGGCGCTGCTGCCGCATCTGGCACAGGCTTCCCGTGACTTCCACCGCTATCGATACAACGAGATGATCATTGAGACGTACCAGATGGCGAAGAAACGCAAGGACACGAAGACGATGGAGAAGGCGGCATCCTCGTATGCCAAGTTCAACCGTGTGGACTTGGAAGACGAGCAGGCCGTGCCTTATGACCTCATCGTCGTGCAGCCTTTCACGGCCACCGACGACCCGTCGGTACTCGGCATCAAGCCCATTCCCCGCCTGCAGGAACGCATTCAGGAACTGCTGCACAAGTACCAGGCGGAAAACATGGATATCGAGGATATCGAGTTTGAGGAAGCTGACCTGGAGGAACAGACACTGTTCCCCGATGAAGAAAAAAACGATGGAGCAGACCCCGAAGAAGATATACTTTAACGCCCCTCAGCGCTTGACGCAACTGATTGGCGCCAATACCACCGTCATCGTGGCGGGGCGACGAACCGGCAAGACGGATTCGATCGCCTCGCCCTTTGTGCTGCGTAATATGCAACGCATGGCTGGCAGCACCGGCGGTATTGTAGTGCCCACCTACAAGCATGGCTTGACCAACACCATCCCGGGCCTGTTGGCGGCATGGAAAAGGTGGGGGTATATCAACGGTGTCCATTACGTCATTGGTCGGCGACCGCCCAAGTCCTTCGGCAAGCCTATCATCGAGCCTGCCGAGTATGAGCACGTCATTTCCTTCTACAACGGCTCCTGCGCGATAATCATCTCCCAGGACCGACCTGGCTCCAGCAACTCGCTGACCCTTTCGTGGCTCCTGATCGACGAAGCCAAGTTCATCGATTACGAGCGACTCAAGGACGAGACGCTGCCTGCCAACGGTGGTATCAAGTCCTATTTCGGTCACCACTCGTTCAATCACTCAGTAATGATACTCAGTGATATGCCACAGACGCAGAAGGGCTCCTGGTTCCTGCACTATCAGGACAAGATGGACAATGACCTTATCGAGACGATCAAGGGCACTGTCTATGAGATATGGAACATCAAACAGCGCATCCGCTCTTTGAATGCGAAGCAGATACCCGTGCCCGATTATCTGCGCAACTATCTGCGGCGACTTGACCGCAACCTGAACAGGATGCGCTCAGTGGCTGTCTATTACAAGGAGTACTCCTCAATCGAAAACCTGCAGCTGCTCGGTGAGTCGTACATCAAGCAGATGAAACGCGACCTCACGCCAAAGACATTCCAGACCTCGATTCTTTGTCAACGCATAGGCATTGCCAAAGACGGATTCTATTCGTCTATGCGTGAGGGGCACAAGTACAACGCCTCAGACTTCGATTATCTCGATAGCCTCGGCTATGAATTTGACTCAGCCTTGCTTGACAGCAGGGCCGATAAGGATCTAAACCCGTTCGCTCCAATCTGCATCGGCATGGACTACAACGCCAACATCAACTGGATTGTGGCTGGCCAGCCAAGCGGTCGCCGCTTGAACGTGATCAAGTCCTTCTACACGAAGTTCGAGCGCAAAATCCCTGCGCTCATTGATGACTTTTGCCGTTACTACATGCACCACGAATGCAAGATTGTGGTCTATTATTACGACAGCACTGCTCTCGGCGGCAACTATGCCGTCAACGAGCAAGACTTCCACTGGGTGGTGTGCCATGAGTTCGAGAAACGCGGCTGGCAGGTCGAGGACATCAACCTGGGAAACCCTATGAGGCATGATGAGAAGTACCTGCTCATCAACCAGGGCTTTGCCGGTAAACAACGGCTCATGCCGATGTTTAACCGCCAAAACAATGATGACCTCATCCTCGCCATCCAGACGGCTGGAGTCGTTCGCGGCCGCAACGGCTTCCGCAAAGACAAAGGCGGCGAGAAGCTCGTCGAGACCGAGGAAGACCTGCTGCAGCACCGCACAGATGGCACGGACGCTTTCGACACCCTCTACATCGGCTGCGAAAAGTTCCCGTTCCGTGATACCTTTGGCATCAATTCCAGCGGAGTCCTATAGTTTGGCATAGTATTTGCAATGATTTTCCATGGCCTTAAATCACTGTCTTCCAAAAAAATACCGAAATTTTTAAGATAAATTAAGCCGCCAATGTCAGCTTTTGGCATTAGTCACATCTTAATTTGCAAATTTGATTCGGGTTACGCTGCCTTGTGTGACCTGCGTTTCGTCACATGTATGTAGCAGCACTTTCTAATAACCCTTTAAACTTCAACAAAACAATGGAAGTATTTGTTAAAGTTCAGCAGCCCGAAGCAACCGAACTGGTGAAGGGCTGGAAGAATGTCATCCACATCGAAGGATGGCAACCAAAGAGAGGTGACATCATTGTTATCTATGCCACCGATCTAGTGATTAGTGATGACCTGTCACCTCTGGAGTTCAGACAGGATGTGATTAACCAGCAGCAGTACGGCAATATGCCTTCTGACGGGGAATTGCCTGTCAACGCGCTCATCGGCCTTGTCAAGGTTCTCTGCGAGACTGACCGCAGAATGAATGCGTGGACAAGAGATGAGGAGAACATCTACCATGTTGTAAATGCGCTTGAGTTCGACTCTCCTTTGCGCTTGCCCTTCGACATCTGCAGCCGTCTCACCGATGTGAAAGATAAGCTGCCGTCCCACCGTTGCTCCAACTATTCACCCCACATTTCCCAGGGCGCTATTGAACTCTTTCTGCCTTTGTCAAAAGAAAACTTTGACAGGGCTAGTAAGGGCGGCACGATCACCCTTGAGTATGCTGGTCACATCAAGACGATCCTCGAAGACTATATGGACGATTTCGAGGTTCTGACCGTCAACTGCAATCGCCAGGCGAAGAGTTTCTTTTTCAATGCTGAAATCCTCGAGGAACGAGATGAGTCCCTCACCGGCTTAAAGAAGTACCCGAGTGCGCTGGATCCAAGCGGTGTCACGACGCGCAAGTGGGTTCAGTTCTCGTGCCGTGACCCGAAGATTTTCGTTGATTGATCCCAGACAACCGCAACAATTACAAAAATTGTTGTATCTTTGCCCCTGTCATCAATGATTGGATGACAAAACATTGAGGATTAAACACACATTATGCCGTTGGTTAATCAAAAACTTAGGACACTTTTGATAACACAAACTGAATGGTATAATGGCTATCACTATGCGTGGGCCATTTGCTATAGTTTGTGTGGGTCGCCTAAGTACCCTGATTAACGTAGCTTTGGCTCATGCTTTTTTGAGCTTAGCGCTGTAAACCCAATCAGGGAAACCTCGAGAGTTGTAAACCCATTCAGTGATAAAACCGCCAAACTGTCAACCTGGTTTAGGCGAACCAGAAAAATAGTGTCAACCAAGTCAGTTTACTGCCTTCAAAACCTGTCAACCATTTTAGGTTTTTTCCCTTATTTAACCTTTTTCCTGTTTCCAGTGCCAGGTATTTGGCACACCTTTGCACTACCTTTGCTGCGTGAGCCACTTGTTGTACCCTGTGCTATGGTTTCCTACAACCATCAGTTAGGTGCCCAAAGGCTTGCACTCTTTAATTGTCATCAAATTCTCATTTTTGAACGCCTGTTGATCGTTATTACATGAAAAATTGGTAACTTTGCGTATCATTAAAGATTCTAAATCCCTTATCTATATGGCGACACAAAGCGAAGCGGCATTGGAACAAGGGCTGATTAAAGCCCTGCAGGATATGAGTTATGAATACGTGAAG
>ONJS01000047.1 GCA_900318205.1 uncultured Prevotellaceae bacterium
TGGTACTTGTTGTAGTCGAGCATATTCTCGCCATAGCCGTCGTAGAAGTGCAGCATGATGAACTGGTTGTCCCTCTGACGGATACGGAAGCCCACATTGAGCGTCGTGTTGAAGTTGAGGTTCCATCCTTTGCGCTTGACAAAGGTGACATCGGCCACCCAGCGCCCGTTGGTGGACAGGAACTGAGCGCCACCTTGGAAAATACCGCAGTACTTGAGGATGTCCTTGTTGTTCTGGCCATCGATGATGGGAATCCACGTCTTGGCGTGCACTATGAATTGCGGGTCGATAAGCGCCCTTCCGCTGAGCGACACCTTGTTCCAGCTGCGCGATGCCTCGCCGTCGCGCCCGTTGGACTCATGCTCAAGCATCAGAATTGCTGAGCCCACTGCCCTGCCATTATGGACAAATAGTTTTTGAAGACCAATGCCGGGGTTGAAGTTCAGGTCGTGGAAGGGAAGCGATTCCTCAAAGATGTTCCACATCGCCTTCTGGGTGTAACTCAGGAACAAGTGGCTGTGGAAGGGAAGGATGGACTTGGTCAGTCGCTGGCGGAAACTGATCTGGAACTTCACGTCGCTGTTATATTCGTTGGGCTTCTCGTTCAGTGGCAAGCCCACCGTGAAATAGGTGTCCTTGAACGGCCCGAAAAACGGCAGCTTGTCAAACTCCTCGATAACACTGTCGGCATCAAATTGCCGCTTGTCACTGCTGATGTTAGTGATTTGGGCCGACATGGTGCCAAACATGCAGGCCAACACGAGTAAAAATATGGTTCTTTTCATCGTTTTTATCTGTTTATTTAGGAATATATTAGTTAAAGCACAGTGAAGTTGACGATGTCGATGCTGTGGAACTTGCGGTAAACCTCGCCGTTGAGCCACAACACAATACTCAGGTTGTATTCGTCACCGGGCGCATCATACATCTCTATGGTTAAAGCATACCAATCATCGCCATAACCAATGACTTCGAGAGCCCACGACCAATACAAACCTTCCTGATCTGAACACAGGTGCTGGGGCACTCCATCTACCCACAGCATCGCTACCTCGTTTCGATCTTCTTTAATATCCGACCCCACAGCATAGATGTGGCCATTGTTGTATGTGACCGAGCCGACATAGGCTACGGGCATGCCTTCGCCGGTCTGGTCGTGGGTATCGTAGAGACGCGGAAGAATCTGCAACTGTCCATCGACCCACAAGCAGGGGTCCTCACCTATGCGCCCGCCCACTACCGTGTGGGTGCGGTCATAGGCAAATACGGTATAGGCCGCGGCATTGATGTCATCCCGTGACTTGGGAAGGATGTTCCTGACATATTTTCCCTTGTTTTCGGAATAGAGCAAAGCGTTCTGGTACTTGTTATCGTCTTCGGGATGGTCCCTTCCAACAACATAACATTTTCCCTCACTCACCGACATGCATTTGCTGGCAGGAATGAAGTCTTCGCAGTCTTCAAGCGGGAAAATGCCGCTGTTTCTCAGCACGTTGGGATAATCAAACAGGAAGATGTAGTAGTCCCATTTGCCGATGCCGTCGGTCCAGTGGTTCACGTCATCGATGAAATCCACGTGCAGGGTGTTCCACTTGCCGTTTTTCCAATAACCAACGCGGTCTTTGGTCGTTTTACCTGACACGAAATAGTCATCGCCGTCGCTGATGATTTCACTGCCCTCTTCGCAGTTCGGGAGTTCCATGATTTTTTTGCCCGACTGGTCATAGATGTAGCCTTCGCTGGTGAGTAGCAACACTGTGCGCTGCTCAAGCGGCTTGATGGGACTGACGGGATCGTCGTGCTCACAAGACGAGAGCAGGAACAAGGCGCCAATCGCTAAGAATTGATAAAAAAGAAATTGCCTCATAAGTTGGAATTCATTATTTCGTTTAACGAGTGTAACGTCAATAGGCGATGCTTGATATAGTGATTTCACCTTATTGAAGAAAGCCCTGCGATTACTCTTTCTGTCGCTGAGCGCATGGTGCTACCTATAGTATTATTGATTATCGGGCTCAATGAGGTCGGTTGAATTGGTTACGGTCTTAACGTGCTTGCGGGCGAGGCGCTTCTGGTAAGCATACACGATGCAAGCCATGCCCAGATAAGCGGCAGCCTGAATCCAGAGGATGCGGATCTCGGGCAGGATCTGGCTGACGGAGGCACCCATGGAGTTGACACGGATGAAAGCACGTACACCAAAGGTGCTGGGGAAGAGCCAGGATACACCCTGCCATGCACTGGGGATGCTGGACTGCGGCCATGACACGCCGGTGAGGAACAGCAACGGAATCGAGACAAAGACCATCAGCAACATGACGTTCTCACGGTAACGCACCAGGCAAGAAACGGTCATGCCGAAGAAGATGCATGCCATCGTATAGGGCAGCAACATTGCCAGCAACGTCTTGCCGTCGGCCAGCTGCGGGAATGAGAACATGCGGGGAACAGCCATCGACAGGTAGGCGGCTGCCACGGCACCGATCATGCCATAACAGAGTGCCTTGCCCCAGACGACGCGGTAGGCGCCACGGTAGTGGGGATCATCGTCGGGGATGAGTTGGCCGTTGCGATTACGCTCACGGGCCGTACCCGCCGACATGCCGATGCCCAGCGCTAACGCCTGCTGCAGCAGGAGCATGAGCACTGCGGGCAGGACGCAGGATCCGTAGCCGCCCGATGGGTTGAACATCGCCACATCGTGAGCAATAAGAGGCTGCGCAGTGATGGAATTCTCGTGATCGGTGTAGTTGCCGGCCTTCTTGATCTTCAAGCCAGCGCTGAGGCGTCCCGCCTCGACCATGGCAGTCTGATAAACGGCCTTGTAGGCGAGCATGAGCGACATGTCGCAATAAACGCTGACGGTCGCCTGCTCTCCACGGTTGATGCAAGTGGCGAAGTCTGACGGGATGAGGTAGATGCCCTTGGCGAGCTGGCGGCTGACGAGTGCACGGGCTTCGTCGAGATTGGCGGCGTAATATTTCACATCGACGTCAGGGGTGGCGTCACAGTCGTTGATGAACTGGCGCGAGAGGGCCGAGTGTGACTGGTCAACGACCACTACCGGTGTCTCGTGCAGCGTCTCGTTGTTGTAGATCCAGGAGTAGAGCAACGGGTAGCCCAGCGGCACGATGACGAGGAACATGAGCACGCCCTCGTCCCTGATGACCTGTTTCATCTCCTGACGCCATACGTATAGCACGTCGGTGATATGTTCCTTGAGTTTACGGAATATAGACATAGTTGAGCATTGCGATTTTGACTTTACGGAGTACGAACCATGGCAGCAGCGTGAAGGCCACGAGTGCCACGAGATGGAACCAGACGTCAATGACGGGGAAGCCGTTGAGCACTGTTGCCTGATAGAGCATCCAGTAGTGGCGCAAAGGGAATAGCCAAGACATGGCCTGCAATGGGGGATCCATGCCTGCGACAGGGAACGCCGAGCCGCACATCGAGATGCCGAGCACCATCCACAGCGAACTGATACTCATCGACATGCGCAGCGAGGGCATAAGTCCGAAAGCGAAGATGCCAAAGCCAATCGAGGCAGCGACCTGCAAGAGGGTGAGCCGCACGATGCTCCACACGCCGCCCAAGTGCGGGAAGTGAAGCACGTTGAAGATATAATACTGGTAGGAGAATATCACAAGCAGGAACACTAGCGCATGGACGATGTACTTGCCGAGGGTGGCCACGAGGATGTTGTTGCCAGCGCGGGCGAGCCATTCCTTGCCCGAGTCAAACTTCATCTCCATTCCGAGCGCGTAGGCCGACAGCAGCGCCATGAAAAGCATCAGGATGCCTGGCACAAAGACCGTGGTCAGGCTGTAGTTGTAACTGCCCTGAGGGTTGGCGATCATGTGTGCGTCAATCGTCACGGCCTGTAGTGCCGTGCGTATCTGTTCCTTAGTTGCGCCCTTAGCACTCAATGTCGCTTGGCCCACTGCCGCAGAGCCCAGCATGCTGATGGTTTTCAAGTCCTTGGATGCCATCGATCCCGCCGTCATACACGTCATGGTGTAGTAGTACGAGATATCGGGCTGTCGACCTGCCATGAGCTTGGCCGCCGTGCCCTCGGGGATGTACAGATAGGCAAAGACCTTGCCTTCTTGCATGGCGTTGCGGGCTTCGGTGACCGATGCAAAGCGATACACCACCCGCGAGTTCTGCATGGCATCGAGGTTGCGGATGAGACTGCGCGAGGTAGCGCTGTTGTCATGGTCCACCACGCCGATGGGCAGGTCCTGGGGCAGCCCGTCATCGAGCATCGTGGTGAAAAACACCACCAGCAGCACGGGGAACACCACCATGCAGAAGCCGTAGATACGGTTCTTGCGCACGATGATGTTGAGCTCGCGCAGCACGATGTCGAAGAATTGAGAAATATACTTCATAATGTTCGCAAGTTCTCAACTTGCTCACTGTTTAAAGGTTAAAGTTTAAAGGATAAGGAAAATCACTCCTAACTCCTAACTTCTCACTTATTCTTAAGGATTACCGACATGCCCGGACGGATGCCATCAATCGCCTGGGAAGGACGAGCCTTCACCTCGAAGGTCTTCTGGTCATACTGGCCGCTGGCCTTAGTGGACTTCCACACGGCAAACGAGCCCTTGTCCTTCATCGATGTGATCTTCATCTTGGCCTCGATGTCGAGAGCGGGTATCCTGACCGTGATCTCCTGACCCACCTTCATGCCCTTCAATTGGTCCTCGCGGATGTTGAACGTGGCCCACTGGTCGTCCATCATGGCGATGCTCATGATGGGAGTGCCGGTGCCAACGAGTTCACCCACCTTGGGATAGACGTCGGTGACTTCACCGGCCATCTGGGCCCTCTGAATGGTTTCGCGCACGTAGCCTTGCACCTCCTGCACGGCACCACGGGCCTGACCTGCGGTGGCCGCAGCTGCACGGCGCTCCTCGTCACGGGCACCGTTCACGGCCATCTGATAATTGCTCTGTGCAGTCTTGACCTGTGCCTGTGCCGATTTGTACATGGCCTCGGCCTCGTCAAACTTCTGGGCGCTGATGACTTCCTCCTCATGGAGTTTCTTCATGCGATTGTAGGACTTCTCGGCAATTTCAAGACCGGCCTTTGCCTGCTCCAGGATCTGGGCGGCAGCTTGAATCTGCTCCTTGCGGGCACCGTTCTGTGTCATCTGTGCGATGGCCGTTGCGGCGTCGGCAGCGCTCTGGGCCTGCACCATCTTGGCATTCACCTCGGGAGCCTCGATAATGGCGAGCGTGTCGCCTGCGTGTACAAAGTCACCTTCCTTGGCCAGGAGAGCAAGGATACGTCCCGGCACTTTACCCGACACACGGTATTCCTCGACTTCCATTTCGCCCTGGATTTCCTCGGGGTCGCGTTGCAGGGTCAGGTGACCGATGAGAGCGACAATGAGGACCACGGTGGCAAATCCGAGGACTGCTAACAAAATATTGGTATGTTGACTTTTAGCTGACATAATATAATATTGTTTGATTGTTTTTAATTTAGTGACGGGTTATTTCAGGATGCCTAATGCCTTGAGCAGGTCGGTGTTACTGAGCTGTAATTCGATTTCGGCATCAATTTTCTGGGTTTGTGCCATGAGCCAGGCCGACTGGGCCTCCATGACGGTCGTGGGCGTGATTACGCCCTCCTCAAAGCCGCGTTTGGCCATGCGCAGATTCTCCTCGGCACTAGCGATGTTGGACTTGGCGAGCGCCAGATTCTTGTTGGCCTCGCTGACGCGGAAACGGTTCTGGCTAACCTGCAACTCAATCTTCTCGCGTGCGTCCTCGAGTTCGAGGTTGGCAACCGTTGTCGCCTCTTGGGCCGCCTGAACCTTGTGCTTCACATCACCCCAATTCCAAATGGGGATGCGCACTTGCAGTCCCACATGCCAGAAACCACCAAAGCGATGCTGGATGCCGTTGAAGGCATTGGGGTTGGTCACAGCATATCCGCCGTTGAATAATACCTGAGGACGGTTCTCTGCCTTGAGCAGATTGACCTCTTGATGAGTCAGGTCAATGGCATTTTGGAGCAAGCGTAGCTCGGGGCGGTTGTCGATGTTAGTCGTCAAGGGTATAGCGGCCGGTGCAGCAATCTCGTCGGCTTTCTCATCGGCTAACTCGATGGGCTCGTCCACGGGCAGACCACACAGTTGGCACAGGAGCATCTTGGTCAACGACAGGCCGTCCATGACTTTGGCAAGAGCCATCTCGGCTTCATTGACGCGTACCTGTACACTCAGTTTGTCGCTGCGTGTTGTCAGGCCGGCTTCGGTCATCTTCTCGACATCGTGGTCAAGTTTCTTGACCAGGTTGAGGTAGGACTCGGCCAGATCCTGCTTGTGGCGCAGCGATACCACCTGCCAATAG
>ONJS01000011.1 GCA_900318205.1 uncultured Prevotellaceae bacterium
CGTCATGATGTCGGCACCAGCGCGGCTCGACTCCAGCAGGAAGGCGTTGCCATAGTCAAAGAAGTACATGCCCTTGTCGGCCAACTTGTTGATGGCGGCGCACTGGCGGCGCAGTGACTCGCGTACGCACTCCTTGAACTTGTCGGGATCCTCGGCCATCATCTGCTTGCTCTCCTCGAGGGTCAAGCCAACAGGATAGTAACCACCTGCCCAGGGGTTGTGCAGCGAGGTCTGGTCGCTACCCAGGTCAACGTGCATATCCTCGGCAGCAAGGCGCTCCCACAGGTCAACGACGTTGCCCACATAGGCCATCGAAACGGTCCTCTTGTCGGCAACAGCCTTGCGGATGGCGGGAATCAACTCGTCCAGGTTGTGGTGCAACTCATCAACCCAACCCTGCTCGTAGCGCTTCTCGGCAGCGAGGGGGTTGATTTCGGCGGTGACACTTACCACACCGGCGATGTTACCGGCCTTGGGCTGAGCGCCAGACATGCCACCCAGACCAGCGGTCACGAACAGCATACCGTGGATGTCGCCACCCTTTTGACCGCGCTTCACGAGCTGCTTGCGGGCAGCATTGAGCACCGTGATGGTCGTGCCGTGCACGATACCCTGCGGACCGATGTACATATAGGAACCGGCGGTCATCTGGCCATACTGGCTAACGCCCAGGGCGTTGTCACGCTCCCAGTCGTCAGGCTTGCTGTAGTTGGGAATCACCATACCGTTGGTCACTACCACGCGAGGCGCATTCTTGTGCGAGGGGAACAGGCCCAGGGGGTGTCCCGAGTACATGACGAGCGTCTGCTCGTCAGTCATCTCGCTCAGGTACTTCATCACTAGGCGGTACTGTGCCCAGTTCTGGAAGATGGCACCGTTGCCGCCGTAGATGATCAGCTCGTGGGGGTGCTGGGCCACACGGGGATCCAGGTTGTTCTGAATCATCAGCATGATGGCAGCAGCCTGGCGCGAACGAGCGGGATACTCGTCGATGGGACGGGCGTACATCTCATATTTGGGACGGTAGCGGTACATATAGATGCGACCGTATTTCTTCAACTCCTCGGCAAACTCGGGTGCCAGAGCGGCATGGAGGTGCTTGGGGAAGTAGCGCAGGGCATTCCTCAGGGCGAGCTTCTTCTGCTCGGGGGTGAGGATGTCCTTGCGTTTGGGCGCATGGTTAATCTCGGTGTCGTAGGCCTGCATTTCGGGCAATTCCTCGGGAATACCACCACGAATGTCGGCAATGAATTCTTCTTTGGTCATGTTGTTATATAGTTTTTAGTTGTTCTCTAATCTCTAAACTAAGCCGTAGGCTTATTTAATCTTCTCTTCAACCATTGCGGTAATCTCAGCTTCCTCGGCATTGGCCTTAGCAACCAGTTCGTTGGCCTCGCCAATCAGCTTCTCGGCTACGGCGCGGTCAGTCAGGCTCGAAGCATTGATCTTCACGTTCATGCCGGCACCGATGACGGCTGCACGGGCTGCGAGGGCGCCCACGCCAGCGTCGGTCACGCTGTTGGGGTTACCGGTCTCGACCATAGCACGGCAGATTTCGAATGTCTTGAACGAAGCCTTCATTGTGCGCAGGGGCACCTGGGTGGCATAGAGCGTAGCGTCCTGAATAGCGGCGGTGCGGGCAGCCTTGTCCTCCTCGGTCTTCTTGGGCATGCCGAATGCGGCCATGATCCTGTTGAAGGCGTCGGTGTCCTCGTCAACGAGGTGCAGCAGCTCGACCTTGAGTGCCTGACCCTTGTCGGCCCACACGCTGAACTCGTTCCAGCGGTCGTCCCAACCGGGCTTGTGGCTCGACAGGTTGGCAACCATCGTTCCCAGAGATGCAGCCAGGGCACCCATGTAGGCGCTGATGGAACCACCACCAGGAGCAGGAGACTCGCGTGAAGTCTCATCAGCAAAACCGGTCACGGTCAGGTCAACCAAGCGGTTGCCGGTCTTATTGTCGGCCTCGAGCATGAACTCGATCACCTTCTCGTTGGGGTCAAAGGGCTTCAAGTCGTCCAGACCCATCGAGTGGATGGCGATGTTGATGATATCCTCCTCGGGGATACCCGTCGAACGCTGCTGCTTCTCCAGGAAGTACTTGCCGGCCTCGATAAGGCAGCGCTTGGGCATCAGACCCACAATCTCGGTACCCGTCACGCGGATTCCACGGTTCTGGGCGCAGCGGCACACCTCGTCAAAGGCGACGTGCAGCGGAGTCACGTTGATATTGGTGATGTTCATCGACACCTGAGCAATCTTGTACTCGTCGATGTACCAGCCGATGGCCTTGGTGCCCTTCAGCGTACCGGGCTTCATCACGTTGTTGCCGTTCTCGTCCTTAACAATCTTGCCGGTGATGGGGTTACCCTCACGAACGGGGCGGCCCTTCTCGCGAACGTCAAAGGCGATGGCGTTGGCACGGCGGGTCGAAGTGGTGTTCAGGTTGTAGTTCACTGCGATGAGGAAGTCGCGGGCACCAACGGCGGTGCAGCCCGTGCGGGCTACGCCCTCGTCGAAGGGACGGTCGCCGAAGTCGGGGCCCTTCTCGGTGTTCATCTTCTCGGGCAGTGCCTCATATTCGCCGGCGCGGCAAACGGCCAGATTCTGGCGGCCAGGCTTCATAGCAGCAGCCTCATAGCAGTAGCAGGGGATATTGTGTTCGCGGGCAATGCGCTCGGCCAGCTTGTGGGCAAGTTCGGCGCACTCCTCCAGGGTGATGCCAGCCACGGGGATGAGCGGGCATACGTCGGTGGCACCCATGCGGGGGTGAGCACCGTGGTGGTTGCGCATGTCGATGAGTTGACCTGCCTTGCCAACAGCCTGGAAGGCAGCCTCCAGCACTGCATCGGGTTCACCCACGAAGGTCACCACCGTACGGTTGGTAGCCTCACCAGGGTCCACGTCGAGCAGCTTCACGCCCTTGACACGTTCAATCTCATCAGTGATTTGCTTGATAATGGCCATATTGCGTCCCTCACTGAAGTTAGGCACGCATTCCACGATTTTCTTCTCCATACTCATTTGATAATCAGTAGTTTAAGTTGTTATTTTATGTTAGTAGGTTAATTTTGCAACAAAAGTACTACATTATATAATATTGAACAAATTTTTCCCCGCTGAACTTTCCAGTTTTAATGTTTAAATAACATTAAGTCACTCTTAGGTTATCATTTTGGGGAATAAAAGACTGACTCTGGGTCTTCTGATTGTCAGATGACTCGGAGTCAGCTTTTAGTTCTGTTGTGTCAATAACTCCTGGTGCCTGGGTCCGGGACCTCACCGGGATTGCACCTTTTATAAGATTCTGTTTACTTCTCGTGGAGCCAGAGGGAGGCTATTTTCTGGCGGATGGCGTGAATGTTGCCAGCGGTGATAGCGCCCATGATGAGCAGACCGACCAGGATGGCGACACCGATGCCCGAGCCGCCGACACCGAAGGCGCGTATCATGTCCATATAAGCCATGCGGCTGATAAGCATCAGCACGATGGCAAGGACGAGGACGGCGGCGTTCAGGACCACGACGAGCATGATGTAATGCTTGGATACTTGAGCAGGGGAGTAACCCAGCAGCAGGAGGTCCTGGATCTTCTGGGTATTCTTCTGCAGCAGCAGGTAGATGCTGAGCATGAGCACAAAGAATGACAGCAGGCTGATGATGATGCCCACGGCGATGACAATGCCACTAACGACGGTCAGGAAGTAGTTGGCCTTGCTTGACGACATCTTGTCGCCAGCCACCTCATAGTGGTGCTCGTCCATGTATTGCTCAATCTTGACGTCACCAGGGCTGCTTACCTCGACGATGAGGCGCTGGGGCTGTTGCGGGATGCCCGTGCCATAGTGCTGGTTAGCCCACTCCATGAATTCCTCGGGAACGATGACGGTATTCAGACGGTTAGAGAAGCCCACGATGCGCCCTGGCATGTTGTCGCGATGGCCGTTGCCGCTCAGCGTGAACTCCAGCGGAATCATTTCGGCTTGGCCTTCGCTGATCTTAGGCATCCCTTGTGTGGCAGCGAAGCCGAAGTTATAGAGCGAGAGGTAGTCGCGCGAGATGATGACGGGCACCTCGGGTTTGCTGGGTGAGAAGCCCCACTCGTCGGGGTCAATATCGATAAACTCGTCGGGGATGGCCTCAAAGAAGAACTGGCTGCGCATGGCATGACCGCTGCCCACGCCCAGGCGTGCGTCGATGGCAAAGTCGCTGTTCAGGAACTTGCCCACTTGGCGGCACCACGGCTGGCCTTCCAGGTCGTTGATGTCGGCATCGCTGAATTCGCCGTTGTTGCCCATCATCGCTCCGGCACCTGTCACGGCGCGGGTGATGATAAGGTAGTCCTTGCGGATGAAGCTCTCCTCGTCGTTGAACACGGGTCGCACGTCGCGGTAGAACTGCACCGCGAGCAGCACGATGGTCAATCCGATAAGGTTGGCGATGGCAAAGCCGATGAGCTGCCCCTTGCTTATGTGCTGCCTGAGCAGCTTCCAGATGATATCGTTCATTGTTTGGTTTTCGGTTTTTTGTTGTCAGTTGTCAGAGGTTGAAGATTTTGTCAACGTCCATCTTCAGGTGGTTGCCCACCGAGGTGGCGATGACGCCTGCTCCTTGACGGGCGGCTTCCTGGATGATGAGGTCGGCAACGATGCGGTTGTTCTCGTCATCAAGGTGGCTCACGGGCTCATCGAGCAGGATGAAGGCGCATGGCTGGCACAGGGTGCGGATGATGGCGACGCGCTGCTGCTGACCGATGGACAGTTTGCTGGCCAGGCTGTCCACCTTTTCGGCAATGCCCATGACATCAAACAGCCTGTTGATTTCCTCGCGGCTCTTGAACCCCGTGAGGCGGTTTTTCAGTTCCACATTTTCCATCGCCGTCAATTCGCCAAACAGGCGCATGTCCTGAGGCAGATAGGCAATGTGTCGCGTGCGGATGTCACACCATTGGGCAACCGTCAGCGAACGGATGTCGGTGCTGTCAAAGGCGATGGCGCCGCTGTAATCCTGGCGGTAGCCGTAGATGTAACTGCACATCGACGATTTTCCCGTGCCGCTCTCGGCGCTGATGAGGTAACGCTTACCGCGTTCCAGCGTGATGTCCTGCTGCCACACCTGGCTATGGATGCCGTCGTGGCCCGCAAACACGCGGGGCAGGGTATGATTAAGAGTTATCTTTTCCAATTTCAATTTATTTTTTTGTCTAGATTATCTAGAGAAATTCAATATTCATGCGATTTCTCGCACTGGTTGTTGCCGCGGTAGGGCTCGACATGGATGTTGGTCATTACCTCGCCCAACTCATCGCTCAGTCGCTTTTCAATCTCACGGGTGATGTCGTGGGAACTGGCGACGGTGAGGTCGCCATCCACCTTGATGTGGATATCGACCACGCGCAGGTTGCCGTTGCGTCGTGTGCGCAGGTTGTGAAAGGCTTTCACGCCGGGCGTCTCGGTCACGATAGTGATGATCCTGTCTTTTTCGTCGTCGGGCAATGACACCTCTAGCAGCTCCTCGACTGCGGGACGTCCCAGACGATAGGCCAGTACCAGAATGAGCACGCTCACAGCAATGGCGGCTATCGGGTCAAGCACGCGCCAACGCTCGCCCAGAAACATCGCTCCCGCCACACCCAGCAGCGTCGCGGCAGTCGAGAGTGCATCGGCACGGTGATGCCAGGCATAGGCCTTCAAGGCCGAACTGCCTGTCTTGCGGCCCTTGAGCCGAGTGTATTGGTACAGACCTTCCTTGACTACGATGGCAATAATGCCCACGATGAGTGCTATGTTATGGGGGCGTTCAAGGGTCTCGCCTTGAATGGCGGCCCACACGTCCTTTGAGCCTTCGGTCATCAGGCCCAGAGCGACCACTACCAGAATGATACTGATGAGGAAAGCCGCCAACGTCTCAAACTTCCCCCTGCCGTAGCGGTAGCGCTCATCAACACCCTTTCCCGAGAGGCGCACCATAGCATAGACCAGTGCGTCGGTCACCGTGTCGCTGATGCTGTGGATGCCGTCGGCGAGGATGGCACTCGAGTGTCCGATGATGCCCGTTCCGATTTTCAATGCCGACAGGCACACGTCACTAGTCATGCCCACCAGCGTACAGCGTTTCTCCTCTTGGTTGCGTTGTGCTGACTCCTGAGAGATACCTTGTACATCGGTCTTCATATACATCATTATTCTTTATGATATTTGCTGCAAAATTACTTAATTCCTTGCATTGTGATGTTGAAATTAACGATTTTTATATGCATGACTTCTAACCGATGAGACGGATTTGACGATTTGATGAAAAATAGAGCTTTTTTGCTATTAAATCCGGCATGATGGTGTGTTTTGGTAATAATTTTCAAGAAAAAGTTGCAGCATAACTAATAATTTCATTATCTTTGCGTGTCAATCTTAAAACAACATCTTATTTCAAATTATTATTCAACTTAAGCTTATGAAGAAATTGTTATTTCTGTTGACTGCCGCTATGGTGGCAATGTCAGTGGCGGCCGCACCTGTGGATCAGGCCGCGGCCATGCGTAAAGCAAAAAGTTATCTGGTCAATGAACTTTTTGCAGGTAAGTTGATGGCTCCTGCAGCTGTAAATCCTGTCCTGTTGAAGGCCGAGACAGGAAATCCCAAGCTGAATCAGCCCGTGTATTACATCTTCAACACCTCCGAGACCTTCCTCGTAGTAGCAGGTGATGACCGTGCCGAGGAAATCCTCATGGTCGGTGACCGTCCCTTAAAGGACATCAACAATCTGGCTCCCGGTTTGCAGGACGTCCTTGGCCAGTACAAGGAGCAGATCACCTTCCTGCAGGAACATCCTAATCTGCAGGTTGATCCGATTGAAAGACCCAGGAACAATACGTCGCTGCGTGCAACGTCTTACCTGTTGACGGCACTTTGGGACCAAGAGGCGCCTTATTGGAACCTGTGCAAGTTTACTCGTGGTAGTACTACCTACCAGTGCTTGACGGGTTGCCCCGCAACGTCGGCTTCGATGGTTATGTATTACTGGAAATACCCGACGACCCAGGTGGCTGCTATGCCCTCTTATAATGGAACTCTTGAGGTTTCATATTATAGCAGTTATAGCTTTACCTATCCTGCCTTGTCGGCAACCACCTTTGATTGGGCCAACATGAAGGACAGTTACAGCAGCTACACTACCGCCCAGGGTAATGCCGTCGCCACGCTGATGCGCTATGTCGGCCAGGGTGAGCAGATGATGTATGGCACCGAGGCTGCTGGTGGTAGCGGTATTTATACTTCCGATACCCAGAATATTGTAGATATGTTCACCGGCTTCGGATATGATGCCACCACCTGCCGCGTAGTTCAAAAATCAAGTTACAACGAGACCAGTTGGGCAAACCTGATTAAAACCGAGATTGCTGAAGGCCGTCCCATCGTGTTCATGGCTGTGAGCACCTCTGGCGGTGGCCACGCCTTTAACGTCGATGGTTATGACAGCAGCTCCAATAAGTATCACGTGAACTTCGGTTGGAGTGGTGATGGTAACAGCTGGTACTCGATGAACTCGTTCTCCTATGGCGGTTACACCTTCAACTCCGGTCAACAAGCCGTTATCGGTATCCAACCGCCCAGTGGCTCATCGACCACTCCCGTGCTGAACGTTAATCCCACCTCGCTGAACTTTACCAGTTGCAGCACGGGTGAGACCTATACCAAGACCTTCACCGTTAGCGCTTCTGACCTGCGCGGCAATGTGACCATTTCGTCCAACAATGGTACCTTCACTGTTTCGCCCACGACCCTGACTGCTGAGCAGGCCCAGGCTGGCGCTACCGTGACCGTGACCTACAAGCCCACCTCGTCAGGTACCCAGAACGGTACCATCACCGTATCGAGCAGCGCTGCCGAGAGCAAGACCGTGACCGTAACGGGTACCGCAACTACGACGCCCAAGATCACAGTCAATCCCACCTCGCTGAGCTTGAGCACTACCGTGGGCACTCCTGTGACGCAGACCTTCACCGTGACCGGTACCAACTTGAGCGGCACCGTTTATCTGACGTGCAGCGGCACCGGATTCTCCATCGATAAGAACAATATCACCAAGTCGGCTGCCAGCCAGGGTGCAACTGTTACGGTGACCTATAATCCCACCGCTGTCGGCACCCACACGGGTACGGTTACCCTTACCAGCAGCGGCGCTGAAACCGTTACCCTCAATCTGGACGGTACTGCTGTCGGCACACCGATTATTACCGCTAATCCCACCTCGTTGTCATTTAACGCAACGGTAGGTCAGTCAGTAACCAAGACCTTCAATGTAACGGGTACTGACCTCACCGGTACAGTTTATCTGGCCGTGGCTGGTTCGGGCTTCTCCATTGACAAGACTACGATTACCAGGACTCAGGCTACCAACGGCACTACTGTGACGGTGACTTACACACCGACAACCGGTGGTACCCACACGGGAACCGTAACGCTCACCAGCGCTGGTGCCGAGCGTGTTAACGTTGCCTTGACGGGTATTGCTACCACCGTTCCGACCATTGCCGCTAATCCCACAACGCTGAACTTCCAGACCACTGTCGGCACACCTGTGACCAAGGCATTCACGTTGAGCGCCGCCAATCTTGAAGGCAATGTGACTCTGGCAGTCCAGGGCGATGAGTTCACCATCGACAAGACCGATATCATCCCCGGTGCAGCCAACAATGCCGCTATCAATGTCACTTACACGCCGACGGCTTACGGCACCCACACTGGTACGGTGACCATCACCACTCCCAATGCCCAGCCCGTTACCGTGAACTTGAATGGTCAGGCCGATCTCGTGAAGTTCGCTCCCGTGATGTTGCCTGCCAATGAGAATTACATCAACCTCACCAAGTTCCGTGCCGACTGGACCGATCAGACGCCCGCCGAGAATGTGGCCAGCTACACCCTCGAGGTGAGCGCCAAGCCCGTCGCTCCTGTCTATGAGCTCCTCAGTTCTATAGCAGGTACCGACTTCACTGGCAGTGCTACCGGTTATTATGCTATCACGTTGCCTGCTCCTTGGGGCGGTACCAATGTGCGTGGTGGTCTGAATTCGATCATCTACTTCAGGAGCAACTACAACAATGATGGCTCCTATGGTAACATCACCTACACCATCCCCGCAGGCTATGAGAATGCAACCTTCACGTTGAGGATTACCACTGCAACGACCAATGACGCCGCTGGTAACCTGACTGTCTCCACGCCGCAGACGGCCGCTGTAGGTCATAATTTCGCTATTGGTGAAACCTACGCTTGGGTAGTAACTGCAAGCTCGGGCCAGAAGATCACCATCACCACGACCGATGCTAACTATTCGCCTGATATCGCTCTGATGGAGGTTTACGCTGGTGATGCAACCAACTTGACGTTCAATGCTGCTGAGCAGGGCGGTACCGACTATCGTCTGATTACTGGTATCACCGACAGGTTCTACACCGTGAATGACCTGGCTGCCGAGGGCACCTTCCTCTATAAGGTGAAGGCCCTCTACCTGGATGGCACTGAGAGCGACTGGAGCAACATCGAGGAGGTAACCCTGTTCGAGAACGGCCATGCCTATGTGCTGGGTGATGTCAACCACGATGACAAGTTGAGCATCAAGGATGTGAGCGACCTGATCAGCTTCCTCATGGATGGTGATGTCAGCGTTTGCGAAATCTGTGCCGACGTTAACCAGGATGGCGTAGTCACCATCAAGGATGTGACCGAACTGATCAGTCTGGTACTGTCTTCAGGTGAATAACAGTAAGCTGACAAGTGAAATGACATTCCAATCTCTTTTGAGATAGTAAGTTATGATGTATTGCGTGGTGGCTCTCCTGAGGGCCACCCCGCAATCATTTACATGGCAATGCCAGAAAGCTGAATAACCAAATTGTACAACGATAGATTGCGTCATCGTCATGGATGCTGATAGAGAGTACCCTCCGATTGGTGCAATACAATATAAATCTGTATAATATTTGTTCTTTTTTTATTATATAACCAAATGATACTGTTTTTGTTACATTAATATTTTTACCATTTTTAATATGAAAAAGCTTCTATTACTTTTGGCAGTCGTTCTTACGACGCTACAAATGTCGGCGGCCGATGTGTCCGCCTCGCAGGCGCAAGCCGCAGCCAACGCGTTTCTTAGAAAACAAGTGACCGCAGGTCTTCTTAAAGCCTCGGCAGCTGCCAACCTCAGGCTTGTCAAGGCCGAAGCCTCGGTAGCCAAGCCCGCAGCCGTGGACTACTACATCTTCAACTCAGAAAAATCCTATGTAGTAGTTTCTGGTGATGACCTGGCACCCCAGATCCTGATGTACGGTGAGGAGGGTGCTCTCGACATGAACAACGTTCCTCCCGCAATGCAGTGGTTGCTCAACAAGTACAAATACCAGATTGACGGTCTCAAGGCTGGTACCATGTCGCCGGTGAAACTTCCCAAGTTTGCTACAACTCCCGTTGCGCCGCTGGTAACCGCCAATTGGGACCAGAGCGCACCTTATAATAACCAGTGCCCCTCCAGTGGCGGCAGTCACGCTGTCACTGGTTGCCCTGCCACTTCGTTGGCCATGTGCTATTACAAGTGGAAATGGCCCGAGACCTATCCCGCAGTAGCAGCCCTCTCGGGTACTGGCGGCCTCAGCGCTGCAGCGCTGCCCGAACGTGCAGCTGACTGGGCCAACATCATCGACGAGTACACCGGCCCGACCAACTACAGCTCCACCAGCGCTCAGAAGGACGCTGTGGCATGGCTGATGCGCTATGCCGGCCAGGCTATTCCCGATTATCAGTACAGCACCAGTGCTAGTGGTGCCAACGACCCCGAAATCTACCAGGGATGCCTCAACATGGGCTATACCGATGCCCAATACCTCCTGCTCACCGAACTTGTTAGTTCGGGTTGGACCTACACCAATGGTCCTCAGCAATATACCGACGCCGAGTGGAACGAATATATGTTGAACGAGCTCCATAACGGACGCCCCATCGAGTATCTGGCCTATGACGTTAGTTACGGCTACAGCGTTTCGGGCCACGCCTTCAACGTGTTTGGTGTCAATGCTAGCGGCCAGTACTATGTGAACTGGGGTTGGAGCGGCGACAGCAACGGCTATTGCACGTTGCACAACTTCACCACCGCAACTGGTGCAACGGGTCAGGCTGGCTCCTACGTCTTTAACTATGGCGAGGCCATGATTATCGGCATCGAGCCTCCTGCTGGTGCCCTTAATGATCCCAGGATTAAGGTTAATGTCACCTCGCTCACGATGAATACGATTCTAGGCAATCCTGTTACCGAGACCTTCACCGTTACTGGTTACAACCTCACCGGTAACGTGAATCTGTCACTCAGTGGCAGCAACGCCTACTCGCTGAGCACCACTAGCATCAGTGCCGCGCAGGCCGAAGCTGGAGTGACTGTAACGGTGACCTTTAATCCTGCTACTATCGGCGACCATGAGGCAACCGTCACGTTGACCAGCGCCGAAGCCGAGACCGTAACGATCAAGATCAACGGTACTGCCGACCTGGAGACCTACAAGCCCGTGATGCTCGATGCCCGCAATATCACTTCCACTTCGTTCACCGCTGCTTGGACCGACGAGACTCCTGCTGCCAACGTGGAGAGCTATACGCTCTATGTGAGCGACAAGCCTTTCAGGCCTCCCTATGCTCTGCTCGACAGTGTCGACTGGAGTTCTACCAACAGTGTGCCTTCGGGCTGGACGCAAAGCGGTCTGAGTTATTGGAGTTCCAATAGTGCAAGCTACTTGAGCGACGGCGGCTATGTGCGGACTAAGACTTATGACCTCACAGGTTATGAGAAGGTGACCGTGATGGTTTACTCTGAACCCTATCAATCCAACAACACGATGACTGTGGCTACCAGTGCCCAGAGCAAGACTGTTAACATGTCTGGCAGCACGTTCAACTGGTACACCTTCGTTCTGAATTGCGCAAGCAGCGACTATGTTGAGATTACTACCAGCGGTATGCCCGACATGAGGTATGTGAAGGTTTATGCCGGCGACCTCACCACTACCATGCAGCTCAAGGCCAACGAAACCGGCGATGATACTTATCGCGTCATTACCGGTATCACCGACAAGAGCTATACCGTAACTGGCCTCACCGCAGGTGGCACCTTCAACTACTATGTCGTTGCCAACTACATCAATGGCGGTATCGGAGACAGCAATATTAATCAGGTAACCCTCTTGGAGAATACCAATCCCACGATTGCCGTTTCTCCCGCATCGCTGAACATGGCAGCCACCGTTGGCGAGACCGCAACTGCTACCTTCAATGTATCAGGTGCTAACCTTAGCGGTGATGTGACTCTGCAATTGACCGATGCCGATGGTGTTTACAGCATCACGCCGACGACCATCACTGCCGCCGAAGCCATGAGTGGCAAGGATGTTACTGTTACCTATGCTCCCACGGTCTATGGCGCTAACAATGCAACGATTACCTTGAGCAGTGCCGATGCCGAGAATGTGACGGTTACCCTGATTGGTATGGCAACCCTGTTCAAGGCAGCTCCCGTGATGTTGCCCGCCAATGAGAATTACATCAACCTCACCAAGTTCCGCGCCGACTGGACCGACCAGACGCCCGCCGAGAATGTGGCAAGCTACACCCTCGAGGTAAGTGCTAAGCCCGTCGCTCCTGTTTATGAACTCCTCAGCTCTGTAGCAGGTACCGACTTCACTGGCAGCGCAACCGGCTATTATGCTATCACCTTGCCTGCACCTTGGGGCGGTACCAACGTGCGTGGTGGTCTGAATTCGATCATCTACTTCAGGAGCAATTACGAGAATGATGGTTCCTATGGCAACATCACCTACACCATCCCCGCAGGCTATGAGAATGCAACCTTCACGTTGAGGATTACCACTGCAACGACCAATGATGCCGCCGGTAACTTGACTGTTTCCACTCCGCAGACGCCCGAAGTCGGTCATAGTTTCGCCATTGGTGAGACCTATGCTTGGGTAGTAACTGCAAGCTCGGGCCAGAAGATTGTCATCACCACAACCGATGAGAACTATTCACCCGATATTGCACTGATGGAGGTTTACGCCGGTGATGCAACCAACTTGTCACGCAGTGTTACCGAGCAGGGCGGTACCGACTATCGTCTGATTACCGGTATCACCGACAGGTTCTACACCGTGAACGACCTGATGGCCGAGGGTACCTTCCTTTATAAGGTGAAGGCCCTCTACCTGGATGGCACCGAGAGCGACTGGAGCAACATCGAGGAGGTAACTCTGTTCGAGAACGGCCATGCCTATATGCTGGGTGATGTCAACCACGATGACAAGTTGAGCATCAAGGATGTGAGCGACCTGATCAGCAGCCTCTTGAGTGATGGCAGCAGCGTTTGCGAGATCTGCGCCGACGTTAACCAAGATGGCGTAGTTTCCATCAAGGACGTGACCGATTTGATTGGTCTGGTGTTGTCTTCAGGTGACGCACAGTAGTATTGAGGTAATATGGTCTCCCGGACCGCATTCGGGATGACGACATGATGTATTGCGGGGTGGCTCGTTTAAGGGCTGCCCCGCAATCATTTTCGGGCAATTTCAGATTGCTGAAGAACTTGTTTGTGCTGAAATGCTTCCGATTGGTGCATCATAATCACCCCTTTGCTGAAAAAAGCTTTTCATTCATTGATAGAATTTGATATAAATATGCAAAAAAATTGCCCTATAAAATATGTTTTGCTATATTTGTCGCGCGTTTTTGTTACATTAATAATTATATCGTATTAACATGAAAAAGCTTCTATTACTTTTAACAGTCGTCCTTACGACGCTACAGGTGTCGGCCGCCGATGTGTCCGCCTCGCAGGCACAGGCGGCAGCTAACTCGTTCCTTAGGAAGCAAGTAGCCGCTGGCCGTCTTAAAGCCGCGGCAGTTTCCAATCTCCGGCTCGTCAAGGCTGAGGCCTCGGTAGCCAAGCCCGCAGCTGCGGACTACTACATTTTCAATTCAGCAAAATCCTATGTGGTAGTATCTGGTGATGATCTGGCACCCCAGATTCTGATGTACGGTGAGGAGGGTGCTCTCGACATGAACAACATTCCTCCCGCAATGCAGTGGTTGCTCAACAAGTACAAATACCAGATTGACGGTCTCAAGGCTGGTACCTTGGCACCGGTGAAACTTCCCAAGTTTGCTACCACCCCTGTTGCTCCGCTGGTAAACGCCAACTGGGACCAGGGCGCACCTTATAATAACCAGTGCCCCTCCAGTGGCGGCAGTCGTGTCTATACGGGTTGCCCTGCCACCTCGTTGAGCATGTGTTACTATAAGTGGAAATGGCCCGAGACCTACCCTGCAGTAGCAGCCATCTCGGGAACAGGCGGCGCCTCTGCCTCGGCTCTGAGTGCACGCGAAGCTGACTGGGCTAACATCATCGATGAGTACACCGGTCCCACCAACTATTCCTACTCAACTGACCAGGCCAATGCTGTGGCATGGCTGATGCGTTATGCTGGCCAGGCTATCCCTGATTATTATTACAGCACCAGTGGTAGTGGCGCCAATGACCCTGAAATCCTGCAGGGTTGCATCAACATGGGCTATACCGATGCCAAACTGTACACCCTCACCACCGTTCAGCAATCAGGATGGAGTGGGTACACCAATAGCGCACAGAATTATACCGATGATCAGTGGAACGAATGGATATTGAATGAATTGCATAACGGACGTCCTGTTGAGTATCTGGCTTATGATTACACTAACTCTCAACTTTCAGGCCATGCCTTCAATGTGTTTGGTGTAAACACCAACGGCCAGTACTATGTGAACTGGGGCTGGAGCGGTGATAGCAACGGCTATTGCACGCTGCACAACTTCACCACCGCTACTGGTGCAACCGGCCAGGCTGGCTCCTACGTCTTCAACTATGGCGAGGCCATGATTATCGGCATCGAGCCTCCCGCCGGTGCTCTTACCAATCCCAAGATTACGGTTAATCCCACCACGCTCACCATGAACACTACCGTGGGCACTCCTGTTACTGCTACCTTCACCGTTACCGGTGCCAACCTCACCAGTAACGTGAACTTGAGCCTCAGCGGTAACAATGCCTTCTCGCTGAGCACTACCAGCATCAGTGCAACTCAGGCCGAAGGTGGAGTGACTGTTACAGTAACCTATAATCCTACTGCTGTTGGCTCCAGTGAGGCTACTGTCACGCTGACCAGCACTGATGCCGAGAACGTGACCGTCAAGCTCAACGGTACCGCCGATGCCGCTCCTCTGGAGACTTATGCTCCTGTAATGCAGGAGGCTAGCAATATTACCACCACATCGTTTACCGCTAGCTGGACCGATGCCACTCCTGCCGAGAATGTGGAGAGCTACACCCTCTATGTGCAGGATGCTTCTGTTCCTGTACAGCCCGAAATTGCTCTGCTTGACACTACCGACTGGTCGGCAGACAACACCTTGCCCGCTGGCTGGACTCAATACAATCTGAAATACTTCGAAAGCACCAGCGCTTGCTACCTGAGCTCTAATGGTTATGTGCAAAGCAAAACCTACGACCTCACTGGCTATGACAAGGTGACCGTGATGGTTTACTCTCAGCCCTACGACCAGAGTTCTACCAACAGCGTCACTGTCGCTACTAGCGTTGACACCAAAACCATCACCGAGACCAACGGTTCAGGCTTCAACTGGTACACGTTCGTTCTGGACTGCGCCAGCAGCGACTATGTGAAGCTCACCTCTGTGGGCATGCCTGACTTGAGGTACATGAAGGTTTATGCCGGCGACATCACCTCAACTCAGCTCAAGGCGTCAGAGACTGGCGATGCCACTTATCGTGTGATTACCGGTATCACTGGTAAGAACTACACCGTTACCGGCCTCACCGAGGGTGGTACGTTCAACTTCTATGTGGTTGCCAACTATACCAATAGCGCTATCGGCACCAGCAACGTTGAGCAGGTAACCCTCCTGGAGAATACCGATCCTGCTATCGCCGTCAATCCCGCTGCGCTGGATATGGCTGCCACCGTTGGTGAGAGCGCAACGGCTACCTTCCGTGTTTCGGGTGCTTATCTCACTGGTGATGTGACCCTGACGTTGACCGATGACAATGGTGTTTACAGCATCACACCGACGACCATCAGTGCTGCCGATGCCATGAATGGCAAGGACGTTACCGTGACCTATACTCCTGCCAACTATGGCGCTCACAATGCGATGATTACCTTGAGCAGTGCTGATGCCGAGGATGTGACCGTCACCCTGAATGGTACGGCAACCCTCCTCAAGGCAGCTCCCGTGATGTTGCCCGCCAATGAGAATTACATCAACCTCACCAAGTTCCGCGCCGACTGGACTGACGCTACCCCCGAGGAAAATGTAGCCAGCTACACACTCGAGGTAACGCCTAAGCCCACTACGCCCGCCTATACTGAACTTGAGAACGCCGACTTCACAGGTCTGACAGCACAGACCAACACTTCAGGCCAATACTCCAACCAGGTGAGCAACGCCAGCAACTTCCTGCCTGCAGGCTGGGGCGCAACTACTGGCTTGTTCATTGATGACGGATGCATCATTACCGGTCAGTTGACGCAGAGCTACTCGTCCTATGTCTTCACCGTTACCAGCAAGACCTATGACTTGACTGGCTATGACAAGTTGACTGTCGTATTCAATTCCAGCATTTTCAGCGAGAATTATGGCACCAGCATCACCTTGAACGTGGCCACTAGCGCTGGTTCACAAGACGTGACCATCAACAGCACCGACTTTACCACCTTCACGGTAGTCCTTGACTGTGCCGAGAGCGACAAGGTGACCTTTACTGGTGTGAGCGGCCTGTGCTGCATTTCGGGCATCAGGATCTATGCCGGTGATTTCAGTGCAGCCAATATGTTGCGCATGGCCACCGAGACTGGTGACGAGAACAGCCGCCTGATTACTGGTATCACCGACAAGTTCTATACCGTGAATAACCTGACTGCCGAGGGCACCTTCCTCTATAGGGTTAAGTCGGTTTATGTCGATGGTACCGAGAGCGATTGGAGCAACATCGAGGAGGTTACCCTGTTTGAGAACGGCCATGCTTATGAACTGGGTGATGTCAACCACGACGACAAGGTGAACATCAAGGATGTGAGCGACCTGATCAACGGCCTCTTGGGTGATGGCAGCAGCATTTGCGAGATCTGCGCCGACGTTAATCAGGATGGCGTAGTCACCATCAAGGATGTGACCGATTTGATCAGCAATTTGTTGTCGAGCGCTGATGATCAGCCTTCGGCTAACAACATGTTAAAATACATTGCCTTCTGAATGTGATTCGGAAGGATAATTGCTAAGTATTGCGGGATGGCTCTTCGGTGGGCCATCCCGCAATTCCGTTTATGTATAGTTGCAAATGACCTAAGTTTTTAACTGTTAATGATGTATGTTGTAAAACAGTTTTAATAAACTTTAAAAAATTTGGAAAATACTTTATTGTTGTTGTATCTTTGCTGCGCTTTTTAAAAAAATATTTACAATTTTAATAAAACTACATGAAAAGATTTTTAATTCTCTTGATCGTTGCTGTTGCAACGATGCAGGCTTTTGCCGCCAATGTGGATCGCATCACGGCTCAAGCCAAAGCCGAGACATTCCTTAAAACTCAAGCCGCTAACGGCAAGTTCCTGTCCTCAGGTCCTATCAAGTTTGTGTCTGAGCGAACCATTACCAATTCATCTAACGTGACGGTTCCTGTGTATTACATCTTTAATACTGCTGACTGCTTTATTGTCGTTTCGGGTGAGACCCGTGGTGAGGAAATCCTTGCCGTGGGCGATGCTCCCCTCGATCTGAACAATATCCCCGCTAACATGCAGTATTGGCTGGATAACTACAAGCAGCAGATTGAGTATCTCCAGGCACACCCTGGAATGGTGGTACAGACCATGTCCCAGAGCATGAAGGCTCCCAGCCGTGCTCAGAACGTGTCACCGCTGCTCTCCGCTCGCTGGGACCAGACGACTCCTTTCTATAACCAGTGTATCTTCAACAACGTTCAGTGTCTGACAGGTTGCCCTGCCACTTCACTGGCTCAGGTATTCTATTACTGGAAATACCCGACAGCTGCTACTCCCTCTCTGTCAGGTTATACTTCCAGCGGTTATACGATTCCTTCATTGCCCTCCACCACCTTTGACTGGGCAAACATGAAGGACTTCTATGGCTACTGGGGTACTTCAGGCACTGCTGCCCAGAAGGCTGCCGTTGCCACGCTGATGCGTTACATCGGTCAGGCCGAGCACATGGATTATGGCCCCAATGGCAGTGGTATCAGCGCTTCTCGTACCGACCTGATTGCCACCGCTTGCAAGACCTTCGGTTATGATAACAATGTTCGTGCAATCTATAAGCAGAACTATTATGGTGGCAATATCTATAGCGACTCGCAGTGGGCTTCTATGATACAGGCTGAACTTGAGGCCGGTCATCCCATTGTTTATTGCGGTTTGTCCAACAACGGCGGTCACGCCTTCAATGTTGATGGTTATACCGTATCGACCAACAAGTACCACGTCAACTGGGGTTGGAGTGGCACAGGTAATGGTGACTTCGCCCTCAATGCTTTCACCGACTCTGAAGGTGACACCTACAACCAGTATCAGTCAATGGTTATCGGTATCCAGCCTCCTGGTGGCCAGATTACCTTCCCGGTTCTGAATGTTGAACCCACGTCTCTTGACTTCGGTACAATCAACAGTGGCCAGACCGTGTCCAAGACTTTCACCGTCACTGGAATTAACATCTTGGGTGACATTACGATTAGCTGCAACAGTGCAGCCTATCAGGTTTCTCCCACCACTCTCACTGCAGCTCAGGTTGAGGCTGGCGCTACCGTCACAGTAACCTATGCTCCCACGACTTCAGGTGCTCACACGAGCAAGGTTGTCATTGCTGGTGGTGCTGCCGAAACTAAGGAAGTTACTGTTACCGGTGCTTCTTCTTCTACTCCGTTAATCACCGTAGACCCCGAAGAGCTGAGCTTTACCACCGAGGTTAACCAACCGACAACTGGTACCTTCTTGTTGAAGGGATATAACCTGCAGGGTGCTGTCAAGCTGTCTGTAGTCAATTCCACAGGTGGTTTCACCATCAACAAGTCTAATGTGACCAAGGCTGCTGCCAACAAGGGTGTGGAAGTGACAGTGACTTATAACCCCACCACGATCGGTAATCACTCCGCAGATGTCCAGTTGGTTGTTACTGGCGGTGAAACGGTGTTTGTGCATCTCGATGGTACGGCATTCTGCATCAAGGCCAATCCTGTGATGCAGCCTGCTGATAGCGCTTATCTCACCAACACCTCTTTCCGTGCTGACTGGACCGATGGCACTTCAGCCCCTGGCGTGGTCAGCTATACGCTGGAGTATTCAACAAATGGTTCTTCACGCAGCATTCCTGGTATCAAGAACAAGTACTACATGCTGGAGAACCTCACTGCAGGTGCAACCTATTCCTATAAGGTGAAGACCACCTATTATGATGGTACAACAAGTGATTGGAGTAATACCCAGACCATCACCTTGACCTCGGCTCAGACCGTCGTCGTTGGTGATGTGAACAATGATGGACGCATCACGATTGCCGATGTGACCGAATTGATCAGCCTCCTGCTCTCTGAAGGCGAGGTGACTCCTCAGGCCGACGTGAATGGTGATGGCCGTCTCGCTATTGCCGACGTGACCGAATTGATCAGCCTCCTGCTGAATAGCACCGAGGGTGAATAATCAATGATTTTTCTGGCAGTTCCTGAATAACTGCCATCAACCCACAAAATTGCGGGGTGGCTCATCAACCGAGCCACCCCGCATAATTTTATCCTCATTTCAATGAAAACACATGATGTGATTCCATGCGTCAGCAAACGAGGCAAAGGGCTAAAAAACCAGCAATTACGCCCCTTCTTTGCACCGAAAAAGCAGTTTTTTTGTTAAAAGAGTCCTATTTTCTCCGAAAAATTTCGGTAAACTCTAAAAAAATGCTAATTTAGCAGGCTGATTTTAGTGGCTATTAGCCATTATGACTACTCATCAAACAACATGACATCATCACATTATTTATAATTAACCATTTTTATTCACCAAAAAACTAAAAGGCATGAAAGAGAAAGAAAACCTTTTCAACTTCATCAAGAGAACCGGTTTGACGGTTGCCTTCGCGTTTATGGCAATGATTGCACTGGCCCAAGTGAATGGTGTGGTCGTTGACCCGAACGGGGAGCCTGTCATCGGTGCCTCAGTCAAAGTTTTAGGCAGTTCCATGGGTACTGTTACCGACATAGGTGGTAACTTCACCTTGAACTGCCCGACGACCAGTACACTGGAGGTCAGCTACATTGGTTATCAGACCCAGGCTGTCGACCTGAAGGGCCGCAGCACCGTCAGCATCGAGATGCACGAGGCCGCCAACGCGCTGAGTGAAGTCGTTGTTACCGGTATGGGTATCAAGAAAGACCAGAAGAAGCTGGGTTACGCTGTGAGCTCGGTAACTGCCGAGGAGCTCGTGAAGACGGGTGCTCCCAACTTTGCTACCGCCCTCTATGGTAAGGCTGCTGGTGTGCGCATCGCCGCCGCTCCTGGTGGTAACGTTTCGGCTGTTTCCATCAATGTTCGTGGCTTCTCGTCAATCACTGGTACCACCCAGCCGCTGATCGTTCTGGACGGTGTGCCCATCCACAATGGCGACACCAACAACGACGGCTATTGGGACAACCAGCGCATCAACTCCAATGGTCTGGTGGACATCAACCCCGACGATATCGAGAACATCTCGATCCTGAAGGGTGCCGCCGCATCGGCCCTCTACGGTTCAGAGGCTGCCAACGGCGTTGTCATGATCACCACCAAGAAGGGTGCTGCCGGCACTGGCACCAATGTCGAGTTCGGTGTAAACCTGAGCTGGGACAAGGTGGCTTATATGCCCGACATCCAGCGCGAGTTCGGTCCCGGTTATGACAACTGGGTACTGGGTGACGACAACCCCGACGCTCTGACCGGTTTCCGTCAGACCCGCTTCGACCGCGATGGCAACAAGATCTGGACTCCCAACCGTGAGACCTACTACAGCTATGGTGCCCGCTACGATGGCCGTGAGATGACCTACTTCGACGGTACCAAGCGTCCCTACGAGCCCATCAAGGGTAACCAGTGGAACGAGGTGTTCCGCACCGGTTTCAACCAGGCTTACAACGTGGCCATCACCAACGCCACCGAGAAGAACAATGTTCGTTTCTCTTACACCTACAATGACGTACAGGCTACTCAGTACAACTCAAACAACAACAAGCACAACTTCAACCTGAGCGGTACCTTCGGTATCACCAAGAACATCAAGTTGAACTATGCTGCTACCTACATGAGCCAGTACATCAAGAACCGTCCCTACCGTATCAGCCGTATCGTCTGCAACTACTCGGGTATGTTCGGCGGCTTCACCGATGTGAAGTACATCCGTGAGCACACCATGACCAGCCTGGGTTACATGAACAGCGTTGCTGCTATCAACGGTGGTTCGTCCAACACCCTGACTCCCGACGAGCAGTTCCTCTACTCGCCCATGGGCTCGACCTCACTGATCAGCGAGTACTTCTGGAACATCATGGGTAAGGTACAGGAGGAGCGCCACAACCGCTTCATCGGTTCGGTGAACCCCACCTGGGAAATCATCCCCGGCCTGACCCTGGGCGCCCGCATCGCTACCGACTTGACCACCGACAAGATCGAGAACAAGAACTACAGTGAGAACTCTCACATGTTCTCGAGCAACGGTGAATACAGCGACAGCTATGCTCTGGCTAACAGCAAGTATGAGATCATCTACGGCGACGTGATGTTGAGCTGGGACAAGACCTTTAACGATGTCCACAACATTACCGCTAACATCGGTTACAACGCCCGTCAAGAGAACTACTTCCGTTCTAACGTGAGCACCAGCAAGGGTCTGAGCCAGGAGAACTGGTTCAACCTGAATGCTTCGGTGGGCACCAAGAACGCCGGCATGACCAAGCAGGAATTGCTCCGCACCGGTATGTTCCTGACCGCAAGCTACGGTTATGACTACTGGGCATACATCGAGGGTACCATCCGCAACGAGAAGACCTCGACCTTGAAGAAGGGTAACAACTCCTTCTGGTATCCTTCGGTGAGCGGTAGCATTCTGTTCTCCGAGATGCTGAAGGACAAGCGTCCCGACTGGTTTGACTATGGTAAACTCCGCGCTTCGTTCGGTATCGTGGGTAACGCCCCCGGCATCTACAGCGCCGTTAACGCCTACAGCCAGGGTACCATCAACCGTGGTGACACCTACATCTACAACTACATCGACACCAGGGTTGGTAACGAGAGTATCCGTCCTGAGAAGAAGTACGAGTTTGAGGTTGGTCTCGAGGGCAAGTTCTTGCACAATCGTCTGGGCTTCGAGTTCTCGTTCTACAGCAACGATATCAAGGATCAGATCCTCCAAACCACCGCTGCTTACTCTATGGGTGCTGCCAGCATGCTGATGAACGTCGGTGAGCTGACCAACAAGGGTGTTGAGTTCAGCCTCTACGGCACTCCCGTTCAGACCCCCGACTTCCGTTGGGATCTGCGCGCCAACATTGCCTTCAACAAGAACAAGGTTAAAAAGCTTGCCGATGGTCTTGACATTCTGGCCCATCAGAACTTTGATAACGGTGCCGCTCAGCTCGAGTCTCACGTTGGTGAGCCTATGGGTGACTGGTACACCTACACCTGGAAGACCGATGACAAGGGCAACTACCTGACCAGCAACGGTCTCTACATCACCGATACCGAGACCCGTCACAAGGTGGGTAACGCTATGCCTGACGCCGTGGGTGGTTTCGGTACCAGCTTCACTTGGAAGAACTGGACCCTGGATGCCGCCTTCGACTTCCGCATCGGTGGTGACGTGCTCAACCTGCCGTGGCAGTACTACATGGACACCGGTATCATTGGCGAGGCCGTTGGTGCTCGTGATGCCCAGAGCGGCGGTCTGTTCTACTACAGCACTGTTGATGATGTAAACGACAAGTCCAGCATCGTTCAAGTTAGCGCTCCCGCTGACTACAAGCGCGGCGAGACCATGATCGACGGTCACTACGTTTGGGACAATGGTGTGATCCAGCCCGGTGTTAACGAGGATGGCACCCCCAACACGACCATCGTTACCCAGTTCGAGATCAACGACATGCAGTATGGTTGGGGTACCAGCTCCACCCAGAGCTATGCTAAGGCTATCCAGGACAACAGCTACGTTAAGTGCCGTGAGCTCAGCCTCACCTACATGTTGCCCAAGTCGCTGACCAGCAAGTTCGCTTGCAGCCGCCTGTCGATTTCGGCATTTGCCCGCAACCCGTTCTATGTATATCGTGCTCTCAAGATCTTTGATGCTGAGACCACCGATGGTACCAACTGGATCTACCAAGCACAGGTTGGTGGTTCTACCGCCAGCACCCGCACCTTTGGTGTATCCCTGCGTGCAAACTTCTAATGCGTGAACCAGTAAAAATTGCAAACAATTAAGAAGACAATGTATATGAAAAAGATATTTTTATTGCTCTTTGCCGCAGTTGGTTTGATGACCGCTCTCTCATCGTGCTCTGATGATGACTTCAACGAGAAGTATCCCGATCCGTCAAAGACCACTACTGTGGGTGTGCCCCAGGTATTCACCGGCATCATGCACAATGGTAACCGCTGGATGAATCCCACCTACTGGCGCTACTACACCCAGTCCACCACGTCCGGCTGCTTCTCGGGCGTAATCGGCAATTCCAATGGCCGCGGTCGTTTCCGTGGTGCCAGCGAGGGTTACTTCAACATCCGTTGGCAGGACTACTACAAGATGCTCACCCAGTACCGTCTGCTTGAGTATAACTACGACAACATGAACGAGACCGAGAAACCCGCCAACGAGATTTTCTATCTGCTGGGTCGCACCCTGGTAGAGGCTCAGTTGCACGAGGTGCTCTCCATCTGGGGAGACGTGCCCTACAAGGGTGCCGGTACCCTGTGGATGACGGGTGACTATGACGCCGCCAAGCAGGCTGTTGCCTACGACGATGACGTTGATCTCTACAGGATGATTCTCGACGACCTCAAGGCAGTGGGTGACTACTTCGCTAGTGGCAACGTGAACGCTGCAGGTCTCAGCTCGCTGGCCCGTCAGGACATTTCCTGCGCCAAGGGTTCGGCCGAGATGTGGCAGAGGTATGTCAACTCGCTGCGTCTGCGCATCGCCCTGCACCTGGCCACCAATGGTGACCTCACTGGTGAAGCTCGCAATGCCATCGCCGAGATCCTGAACAACCCCAGCAAGTATCCCTTGATCGAGAACAATAATCATAACATGGGTGTTGACGGCGAGACCTCGACCGACGACTACAACTATGGTAAGGGTATCGCCCAGGCTCTCGCTGGTCGCAGCGAAGGCTCTGGTTCACAGGCTATGCTCGATGCTATGAATGTTCCCGCCAACGGTATTCCCGATGAGAACACCGACCCCAGGATTGCTGCCATCTATGACTGCAACCCCGACGGTGAGTATGTTGCCTATGACAACTCCCTGACCGACGCCCAGATCAGTGATATCGCCTCTGCCAAGGACGCCGAATACAAGGAGCGTGGCATCCCCTACTGCAACTACTACTGCTACATCGACACCATCGCTATGGCTGGTTGGGCAACCTATCAGGGTAATGCCAACCTGAACGGTATCTGGATCAGCGCAGCCGAGGTTGCTCTGAGCAAGGCCGAGGCCTATCTGATGGGCTATGGTGTAGGCGCCGATGCTGCAAAGGCTAAGCAGTTCTTCATCGACGGTGTCGCCCTCTCTAACGAGTACTACTGGGACATGAAGATTGGTTCATCCCTGGCTAAGGACGGCAACGACAGCTACAATGGCTATCGCAGACTGGAAGTTCCCGTTTACGATGATTTCATCGCCTATGCCAACAAGATCTGGCAGCCTACTCAGGAGTGTATTGCTACCCAGCTGTGGCTCAACTTCGGTTTCATGAATGAGCTCGAGGCTTGGAACGTTACCCGCCGCACCGGTTATCCCAACGTGAAGTTCATGAGGGACAACCAGCAGAGTGACTATCCCACTCCTCCCCATCGTCTGCCTTATCCCAGTGATGAGCTGAACTTCAACTCTACCAACGTCCAGAACGCTATCAAGACCAACTATAGCGAGTCTACTGGTTACTACACCAAGCTCTTCTGGGCCAAGGAGAACTACTATTCACTCTTTAATTAAAGAATGAAGGTCAGTCCTGGTGACTGATTGAGATAAAATCCCCGGCAGGCAACAGCTTGCCGGGGATTTTTCTTGTTCCCGTGATGCTGGCAACAGCCATCATCACATGTCAGAAGAATCATTAGAGTGCCCAGGGAAACATCGAATATGTTAGCGGTTTGAAGAACCCCTGTTTTCCGCACTAGCATTTTGCAAAAATAAATTTTGTCTGATATTCAGCGATTTAACGTTATGATTTTTGCAAGATGGCCTGTCTTGTGCTATTTTCACCCGGCAAAAAAGGTCGGAGACCTTGACAAGGCCAGCGGCCTTGAATTGAGGTAGCCCCATGGCGTACAGGCCGATAGGTCTGTGCGGCATGGGGAAGGAGCGTCCAAAGGGAAAGGGCCTCGAAGGGGGCCACACATTCCAGGCTAAGGAAATGTCGCGGTTAGTGGCCCCTTTCAGGGCCCGTTATTACTGTCCTGACGGTCCCCAGGCTACACAGACCTTCGGCCTGTGCACCCTAGGGTTTGTGAAATTCAAGGCCGCTGGCCTTGTGCAGGCCTTCGACCTGCTTGGACACAACAATCGCCATTAATGACTTCACTGTGTGTCGCAAAGCGGAAATCAGGAAAGAAATCATTAGAGTGTCCGGGAAAACATTGAAGATGTTAGCGGTTCCAAGAACCGATTTCAATGAGAAAGACCATGCTGCGAATCTCGGAGAGGTTCGCAGCATGGTCCATGAGCTGAATATAGCAAGTGCCTCGAAGAGGAACTTTGTGATGACAGGCTTTTTACTGGCAGTGTGCGGTGGGGTGAAGGACGTAGCCGCGCAGGAAGGCGTCGGTGTCCATGCGTTTCTTGCCCGACTGCTGCAGGGAGAGGATTTCCAGCCAGCCGTCGCCACATGCTACATGCATTCTCTTGCGGTCGGCACGGATAGTGCCAGGCGCAGGGTTCGCATCGGCAGCAAACGGCTCAGGCTCTCCCGTGGCATATACTTTCAGCGTGGTGGGTTCCTGACCCTCCTCGTTGAGCAGCGTAGTCCAGGCGGCAGGGTAGGGCGACAGGCCGCGGATGTGGTTGTACAGCACCTCGGCGGGACGGCTCCAGTCGATGCGGCAGGTATCCTTGAAGATCTTGGGGGCGGGTGTTGCCTGTTGCCCGGCAGTGAGCATTTGGTCTTGAGGAATGGGTTTGACGGTGCCCGCGATGATGGCGTCAACGGTCTCAAGCACCATGTCGGCACCCATCACCATCAGGCGGTCGTGGATGACTTCCACGTTGTCCTGGCGGCCGATGGGGCACGAGCGCTGCTGGATGACGTCGCCTGTGTCAATCTCGTGCTTGAGGAAGAAGGTCGTCACACCGGTTTCGGTGTCACCGTTCATCACCGCCCAGTTGATGGGCGCGGCACCACGGTAGCGCGGCAGCAGCGACGCATGCAGGTTGAAGGTGCCCAGCGGCGGCATCTGCCACACCGCTTCGGGCAGCATCCTGAAGGCGATGACAATAAACAGTTGTGCTTGATAGGACTGCAACTCCTCGATAAAGGCCTCATCCTTGAGGCTCACAGGTTGCAGCACGGGCAGACCTTGCTCCACAGCATAGCGCTTCACGTCACTCTGCTGCAGCTGGCGCCCGCGGCCTGCGGGCTTGTCGGGCATGGTCACTACGGCGACGACGTTATAACCGCCGTCCACCAGACGTTTCAGGCTCTCGACAGCAAAGTCAGGCGTCCCGAAAAAAACGATCTTCAAATCCTCTTTACTCATAATTGCAATTCAGTTAACTCCTAACTCCTAACTTCTCACTCCTAACTAGAAAGAGATGCAAAGGGCGCCGCCCAGTACCCACTGGTGCAGATGCTTGCTTGCACTGCTTTTGAATTCCTGCATGGGATCCCATCTGAAAGTCTCAATGAGGTCTTGGCGTACTCTTGGACAGAATTCTTCAATGTACATAAACGGGGCATAGGTGGCAGTATAGGTTTTTTGGGAATAATCATAATCGCAGAATACTCGCCACGAGAATGAATTCTTGTAAGCGTAGGTGAGTGAGAGGCCTGTACCAAATTTCATTGAGTGAGAGGCATGGACATTAATGTAGTCCCATTCTTTGTAGGCAACCACATCACCGTCTTTAAAGAAATGACCATCTTCATCATAGTCAACCTTGTCTCCAAGGAATTTGCCTTGCACGTCAATATCGTCCATGATGCTTTCGCCAATCAGTAACTTGGTGCCGATGGCAAAACGGGAGGATAGAGGCAGGCTGAAGTATAGACCGGCATCGGCAGCAAATTCGGTAATGTGGTCACTTTCAATTTCGATGTCAAAGTGAGTGATGGCATCCTGGAAATCGGGATCTTCGGCAATTTCTTTCAGACTCTTTCTCTCAATATCGGTAAATTGTGACCAGCCATTGATGGGCGTACTCTTGACGCGAAGGCGTCCGCCAATGCCGATATAGGGGTTGAAGAAGTAGGCACCCTCAACGCCCACAGCGGTCGCAGAGCGGAATTTGAGCTCGAGGGGGTCCATATCGGGAGAGTCATTAGGATCACCGGGGTCATCGATGCCGAAGTTGAACCCGGGCAATGTCAAATGCTTGTTGCCAAGGCCGATGCCCATCGAGATGGAGAAGAATGACGGATTCACGCTCAGGTCGGGATGGTAAGCGAGGTCATTCATCAGCAGGCCTTTGTCCTTGAAAAGCAGGTCGCAGATGCCGTAAGCTAACTCGGTAGAGAGAATACCAATACCGGCACCCGAGAGCACGTCGCTGATCCAGTGCCTGTTGTTCAATACACGCATCACGCCAGTAGCAGTAGCTACCGTATAGCCGCCGATGGAGTACCATGGAGAGCGTGTCAAGCCATATTCCTTGTGCAGGATGGTTGCACCGACAAAGGCCGTTGCAGTGTGCCCTGAGGGCCATGAGTTGCGAGTAGAGCCATCGGGACGTAACTCGCTGGCGGTGTATTTGATACCGTTGACAAAGGCCGCCATGACGCCGTAGGATGCCAGTGACGAGGCAAACAGTCGCGGCCAGGATGAGCGGCCCTCAACGCCAGCCATTTTAAGGCCTGCGGTCAGTGCGATGCCTGAGAACTGGGTGTAGTTGTCAATCTCGCTATGGAAGTTGTACTTAACGAGGCGGATCTTGGTGTTCGTATTATTGTAGTTTTGGCGGAAGGCCTCTTTCTCGCCCTTCGCTATCATGCCGGCTACGAACAGCGGGATGCCCACCCACGTCTGGTCCTGTAAGAAGGTATAGGGCTTGACGGCAGGGTTGGTGGTGTTCTTCAAGAATTTGAAATCCGCACCACGATATTTGCGGAAGGTGTCAAGATCATAATCATCCAAACCTAAGGATGCAAGTTGATCGGCTTTGACTGTTGATGATACTGTGTCAATGTCATTGACAGGCTCACTATCGGTAGCAATGGCGTCTTGAACGGTCTCGTCGACAATGGTTGCAACCGAGTCATTGATAATCGGTTCATTGATACTAGTTTCATCCGTCGCTCCTGCCTTGAATGACAGCAGCGCAACGGCCATTAGGAATAAGATGTAAACTTTCTTCATAATGCTAGAATGATTTAATCATATGTGTAGTGTTTCAGTACTTGACGGTAGCTGTTGAATATCTTGCTCTTGGAAACGAAGCCCACATAGTTGCCCTCCTCGTCAACGACGGGCAGGTTCCAGGCCCCCGTGTCATCAAAGGTCTTCATCACCTTCTCCATCGGTGTGCCAACGACAACTTTGGCGGGCGGAATAGCCATGAAGCGGTTGACGTACATGCGGCGGTACAGGTCGGGGCGGAACATGATGTTGCGGATGTCGTCGAGCTGTACCACGCCCACCAGTTTGCCGCTATCGTCGGTCACCGGGAAGAGGTTGCGGCGACTCTGGGCAATGATATCAACCATGTCCTTGAGGCTCATGTCGGGGTGGACGACCGAAAAGTCCTTTTCGATCACACTGTCCATCTTCAACAGGGTGAGCACCGAACGGTCCTTCTGGTGTGTGAGCAGTTCGCCACGCTTGGCGAGACGGCGGGCATAGATGCCGTAGGGTGTGAAGATGTGGCTGATGGCGTAGCTGCTGGCCGACACGATGAGCAGCGGCAGGAACAAGTCATAGCCACCGGTCATCTCGGCGGTAAGGAAGATAGCCATCAGTGGTGCATGCATGACACCAGCCATCACGCCTGCCATACCCATGAGGGCAAAGTTCTTGATGCTCAACGGAGTGGCGGGGTCGATAATGCCGAGGTTATTGAACAGGTAGGCAAAAAAGACACCTGCCATACAACCCACAAACAGTGAGGGGGCAAAGGTTCCTCCCACACCGCCGCCTCCATTGGTAGCCGCCGTAGCAAACACCTTGAAGGCGCCCAGGGCAAATAGGAACAGCAGCACGGCAACGGTGTTGTTGCGGAAACTGTAGAAGGGGCTGTTGTTAAAGATGGCGGTGACGTCACCGTTGATGAGGCGGGTGATGCTCTCGAAGCCTTCACCGTACAGCGGAGGCATCAGGAAGATGAGCACGCTCAGGGTGAGACCACCCACGGCGAAGCGCACCCAGCGGTTGCGCAACCGCTTGAAACGGCCCTCGATGCGGTCGATGAGGTTGATGAAATAGAGTGATACGAAGCCGCAGAAGATGCCCAGCAGTACGACATACGGGATGCGTGAGGCAAAGAACGGTTCACTCTGTGAGAAGAAGAATTCCACATTGTAGCCCGTAAAGACGTAGGCCACTGTAGCGCCAGCCACCGAAGCCACAATTAGTGGGATGGCAGCACCGGCCGTGAGGTCCATCATCAGCACCTCGATGGTGAAAAGCAGGCCGGCGATGGGCGCCTTAAAGATGCCGGCGATACCGGCAGCAGCACCACATGCCACGAGCATTGCCAGCGTTTGGGGGGTAAGTCTGAAGGCCTGCCCCAGGTTGCTGCCGATGGCTGCACCCGTGAACACGATTGGACCCTCGGCTCCGACCGAACCACCGAAACCGATGGTTACCGACGAGGCGATGAGCGACGAGTACATATTGTGAATCTTCAGGCGGCTCTTCTTCAGCGCCAGGGCATAAAGCACGCGCGTGACACCATGCGAGATGGGCTCGCGGGCAATGTAATAGACATAGAGCGTCGCCAGCAGGATGCCGACGGCGGGAAATATCAGATAGGGCAGGTTGCCCTGCTCAATGATGAAACGACGGGTGAGGAAATCGGCAATCAGTGAGATGAGCGTCTTGAGCAACACGGCTGCCAGGCCTGCTGCAATGCCCACGATGAGCGCCAACATCACAACAAAAGTCTTGTCGGGAATATGCTTCTCTCGCCAGATGAGTATCCTCAGCCAGCCGTTTGTCGTTTCGCTGGCAGGAACCTTGTCTCGTTTTGTCGCTGATTGCTGTGCCATCACATTCCGCGGCCGGTAAAGACAATTTTGATGGTGTAGATGAGGATTCTCAAGTCGTTGAGCAACGACATGTTGTCAAGGTACATCAGGTCGTAACCGACGCGTTCAACCATCTCGTCAACATTCTTGGCATAGCCGAACTTGACCATGCCCATCGAGGTAATACCCGGACGCACCTGGTGCAGCAGGGCATAGGAGGGAACGCGTTGCAGAATCTGATCCACATAATACTTGCGCTCGGGGCGCGGACCCACTATCGACATCTCGCCCTTGAGCACGTTCCAGAACTGGGGCAACTCGTCGATGCGGTACTTGCGCATAAAACGGCCGAAGGGGGTGATGCGGGGGTCGTCATCCGACGACAACTGGGGCTTGCCGGCAACCTCGGCATCCTGGACCATCGAGCGGAACTTGATGATGTTGAAGGGCTTATTGTGCAAGCCTACGCGCTCCTGCAGGTAGAAAATAGGCCCCGGACTGGTAGCCTTGATGATGGCTGCCACAATGATGTAGAGCGGTGTGAGAGCCACCAGTGCCACCATCGACACGATGACGTCAATGGCCCGTTTGATATTCTTACCGCTGTCACTCATGCTGCTGCGTGAGATATTCACGAGAGGTTCGCCATAGATGTCCGAGATGCGCACTTGGCTTTGCATCATGTTGAACCGTTCGGGAGAAATCATGATGGGCAAGTCAAGGCTGAAGAGCTTGTTGATGGCGTTCATGTTCTGGTGATTGTCATCACGGCTGGGGACGACAATGAGTTCCCAGATCTTTTCTTTCTCACACACTTCCTTGAGTTCGTCAAGTTCATAGCAGGGAAGCGGATTGCCCTTCACGGGGTTCTCGCCGGGTATGTTGACAAAGCCTCGGATGTCATAGCCCGAGAACTTGCGGTGGCTGTTGAGCTTGTTGAAAAACAGTAGGGCTGCCGACCCGCTGCCGATGATGAGGGTGGGGAAGGTCCACTTGCGTGAAGCAATCTGCTTGTTGGCAGTATTGGTGATGATGGCACGCACCAGATAGACAAAACCGAACAGCATGGCCAACAGGATGAGGATCATCTCATAGTCGTTGCCGCGGACGCCCACGACGTCGTTGATCAGGGCGATGAAGAAGATGAGCAGCGTGTTGATGACAGCACTGGCGGCGGTCGTCAGCAGTTCCTGCACGCGCGACTTGCGGCAGACATTATTATAATATCCGCTGAAGATGTAGGTCACCATCATCAGCAAGGGGAACACGATTTGTCCGAGCACCACCATGTTGCTGGTGAGGTAGCTCGAGAGTGTCGCGTGGCCCACAACGGCACCCATCTTCCAGCGCACGCAGTTATAGGCAAGCCAGGCCAGGTTGGACATCACGAAGTCACCCAGAACGTACTTGATGCGTTGCAGGTGGGCCTTGTTTGTGATGTCGAGCCTGATTTTCATGTGCGGTAGTCTTGTTTAACGGATGATTTTAAACGTGCCGTCGCGGCTCAGCAGGATGATGTTGGACGGCTGGTGGGACTGCTGGTCGTCACGGCGATACTGCACGGTATAGTCAACGCCCTTCACGATGGACGGGTCAATGTCGGCAAAGGTCTTGGCCGTCGGTTTGCCGCTCACATTGGCCGATGTGGACACGATGGGCTTGCCGTAGCGTTCACACAGTCGGTGGCAGAATTCGTCATTGGGAATCCTGATGCCTACGCTCTCTTCCTCACCCAACACGTTGGGGGCAAGGTTATAGGCACCCTCATAGATGATGGTCAGCGGCTTTACTGCCACATCAATCAGCTCACGGGCAATCATGGGCACATCCACCACATAGTGGTCAAGGTGCTCGGCACTGTCGATAAGGACGATAAGTGCCTTGCTGTCGTCGCGCTGTTTCAGCTGATAGATTTTTTTCACAGCCTCGGCATTGGTCGCGTCACAACCGATACCCCACACCGTGTCGGTAGGGTAGAGTATCAGCCCCCCGGCACTTAACACTTTGAGGCATTGTGTAATATCAGCATCTTGCTGCGCTCTGGCTTTCTGTATTTGTTCTTTGTTTAAACTCATTTCCGATGGTTTACAATCTGCAAAGATACTGTAAAATTCCAATAAAACGAACACTTTGTTGCTTTATTATGGCGGTTGTTGGATAAAGATAAGTAAAAAACATGCCATTAGCCGTTGGAAACAAGAAAAATGACTAATTTTGTGGAGTGAATTATAATCTGGAATAGAGATGCCTTATTTTTCAGTAATAGTGCCGGTGTATAACCGGCGAGACGAGGTGGAGGACCTGTTGAGGAGCCTCACCCAACAGACCGACAAGGATTTTGAGATTATTTTGGTTGAGGACGGCTCGACTGAGCGTTGTGAGGACATCGCGTTGCGCTACAGCAGTGAGTTGGACCTGCGCTATTTCTATAAAGCCAACGAGGGCCGTTCCATCGCACGCAACTATGGCCTGGAACATGCCACGGGCCAATACTTCGTGTTCTTTGACAGCGACTGCGTCATTCCACCCGACTATTTCAAGACGCTGGGTGACGAGTTGGCACGTGAATATGTGCCGTGTTTCGGCGGACCTGACGCGGCAAGCCCCGACTTCACCGATGTGCAGAAGGCCATTTCCTTCTCGATGACGTCGTTCCTGACCACGGGCGGCATCCGTGGCGGCAAGGTGCAGATGGAGAAGTTTGTGCCTCGCTCGTTCAATATGGGCTATTCGCGCGAGGTGTATGAGAAGGTGGGTGGTTTCCGCGAGATGTTCAGCGAGGACATCGACATGAGTACCCGCGTGCGCCAGGCAGGTTTCAACATCCGCTTGATACGTCCCGCCTTTGTCTATCACAAGCGCCGCACCAGCATCAGCAAGTTTGCGCGCCAGACCTATGTCTTCGGTATGTCGCGCATCACCCTCAAACTGTTGTATCCTGACAGCCTCAAGGCTGTGCACTGCCTGCCCGCTGTGTTCCTCATCGGCTGCGTGCTGCTGCTGTTGCTCTCATTGTGGAAATCGTGGTTCATCCTTCCCATTCTGCTCTATGCTGCTATGCTGTGGGTGGCTGCCCTCATCGAGACGCGCAGTTTCAAGATTGCCACCCTTGCCGTGGCGACGAGTTTCACTCAGCTGTGCAGCTACGGTTGGGGCTTCATCAAGGCCTATGTCTGGAAAATCCTCTTGAAGCACGGCCGTGACATCAACGAGGAAATTAATTTGAGAAAAGGAAAGTAGTTCTCCGTTATATCCGTAGTATCCATGCAGGAGGAAAAAGACAGCACCAAAGTGGCGAGTCGCAACATCAAGGAGACCGTCCCCGAGGAGGACCGCCCACGTGAGAAAGCCAAAAAGCATGGCTTCGGTAGTCTTTCCACTGCCGAACTGCTCGCCATCCTGTTGAGGGTGGGTACGCCGGGCGAATCGGTCGTTGACCTGTGCCAGCGCATCCTGCGCGACAATAACGGCAAACTCTACGAGATAGCCCGAAAAGGCATAAAAAACCTGGTCAAGAACTACCACGGCATCGGTGAGGTCAAAGCCATCGAGATTCTCGCTGCACTTGAACTGGCACGCCGCTATCAGCAGGAGGAATTCCAGGAGCGTTTCAAGATCACCTGCAGCGATGATGCCTATCAGTATCTGCGCACCCGCATGGAGCACCTCGACCACGAGGAAATCATGGTCGTTCTGCTCAACCATGCCAAGCAGGTTGAGGAGTGTGTGCGCATCAGCAGTGGAGGCACCGCAATGACTGTTGCCGACATCAAGATGATCCTTCGACCCGCCATTGAGCGCCTGTCCTCGGGCATTATCCTGGCCCACAACCATCCCAGCGACAACCCCAATCCCAGTGTGCAGGACGACCGTCTGACCGAGCGTGTGCACCAAGCCTGCAAGGTGATGGACATCCAGTTCGTCGACCACATCATCGTGTGCCGCGGCGGCCGCTACTACAGCTACAACGACCATGCCCGCCTGCTGTAACGATGAATCTGAAACAAATATCACAAGAATAGTATTTTCAATTTAGAATGGACGAGCAGAAGAACATCAATAAAAATCAAGATAATCAAGTCCTGCCCCAGCAATTAGTTGACGATGTCAAACTGATTGTGGAGAAAGGCTTGCGTGAGGCCTATCGTTCGGTCAATACTGTTTCGATTTTGACATACTGGAATGTGGGCAAACGCATCGTTGAAGAGGAGCAGCATGGTGAAAGCAGAGCTACTTACGGTAAGCATCTAATTGATTTTTTATCTCATGAGCTGTCGATACTTTATCCCAAAGGCTATTCTCCAAGAAACTTGCGTGATTATCGTCAGTTTTATCTGTGTTTCAAAGATTTAGAGATTTGGCACTCGCGAGTGCCAAATCTCACCTGGACACATTACCGCACATTGCTGTCTGTCACGAGCGATGATGCGAGGTACTGGTATGTCAGAGAAGCTTCTTCCCAATCGTGGAGTGTACGCACACTGGCGCGCAATGTAGGTTCCCAATACTATCATCGCTTGTTGCAGTCCCCCAAAAAAGAAGTTGTAATTAACGAAATGTTACAACTCACTAAACCGTTGAAAGATGAGCCTCAAGATTTCCTGAAAGACCCTGTTGTAGCAGAGTTCCTTCAGCTCCCCACGAATGCCGCTTTTACCGAAACAGAGCTTGAAAAGGCCATTATCCGCCATTTGAAAGAATTCCTACTTGAGATGGGACGAGGATTCGCATTTATGGCCGAACAATACCATATTAGTACCGATGCTGGTGATTTCTTTGTTGACCTGGTATTCTACAATGTGGTGCTGAAGTGTTATGTTCTAATTGACCTCAAGACGAAGAAACTCACCCACCAGGATGTGGGACAAATGGATATGTACGTGAGAATGTTTGATGACCTGAAACGTACTGAGGGTGATAATCCCACCATTGGTTTACTTCTCTGCTCGGATACAAGCAAAGATATAGCAAAATACTCAGTATTGCACGACAACAAGCAGCTGTTTGCTGCCAAATATCTGACCTATCTGCCGACCGAAGATGTACTAAGGCGGGAGATTGAGCAGCAAAAAGAATTATTCTATCTGCAGCATAACAAGAACAATAACCAATAAGTAATAAACATATGAAAAAGTTCTTGAAATACCTTCTCTACATCGTGGTTGGCATCTTTGCCCTGATTGGCATATTGGTCGTAGGCCGATTATGGTACCTTTATTCCCATGGTTATGACATTCAGATAGTCAGCAGAGAAGACCAACTCGCTGAACGTGCCGAACTGCTCAAGCAGTCATCGTTCAGTCCCGATACAGTCCAGTATCATTTCACCGTTGTGCAGGACTCGGCCCGTGCTCAGGAAATACGGGAGTACTTTAAATTAGATACCCTCTATAGCCCTGATGTCACAACGTGGGAAAAAGCGGTTGCCATCTCTAAGTTCGTGGCTACCAACATCCCGCATGGTGAGCCAGACAGTGTGCCTGATCATTCCAATGCAATTGACCTGTGGAAGTACACTAGGGAAGTTAATCCCAGTTTCAACTGCCGCATGCATGCCATCCTCAATTATGAGTTGCTGCAGGCAGCCGGCCTGACTGCCCGTTATGTGACTTGTTTCCCAAAGGACGAGAACGATCAGGATTGTCATGTGGTGAACGAGGTGTGGCTTCCTGAACTGGGCAAGTGGGCCTTTATTGACTCGGATATGGATGGACATTACTGTACCGACCAGAACGGTACACCGCTCAACCTCTTGGAAATGCGGGAAAAGTATGCTGCGGGAGAGCAAATGTTGATGTATCCTGAGTTCAAGGAAGCGACCGCCAATAATAACTATTATTATCGCTACATGGCAAAGAACACTTATTGGTTCGCATGTTGGGAAACGCTCCATTTCTTCCAGGAAGACGATCTTGCGGCAAAAGTCCAGAATCTCGAGCCACAACGTTTAATCTTGATAGTTCCAGAGGGTTTTGAACAATTCGCTTATTCCGACCGAGAGGATGTCACCACAACCGATGCATCCCGTTTCTGGGCTTCACCCCAATGATTTACATATTAACCATTATAATTCTTTAACCGTATGAGAATTTTGAAATTGATGATGTGTGCTGCACTTTCTATGATGGTTGTCACCTCATGTAGCCAGAAAAGCCAGAATAGTGAAAAGGAAAAAGCTTCCAAGGTGTTGGTATTGTATTACTCCCAGACGTCGAACACCAAGACGGTGGCAACGGAAATTGCCACGCGCCTCAATGCCGACATCGAGGAGATTGCTCTTGTGGAACCCTATGACACCGCGTTCCAAGCCACTATCGACCGCTGCAAGGCCGACCGCGAGAAAGGCATCCTGCCCGAGATTAAGCCCTTGAAGTCGAATGTCGCCGATTACGACACGATTTTCCTCGGTTATCCCATCTGGTTCGGCACTTACGCTCCACCCATTGCCTCGTTGCTCGAGAAAGTGGACTTGAGCGGCAAGAAGGTGATACCGTTCTGCACCTTCGGCAGCGGTGGACTGGAGTCGAGTGTGAAGGATTTGGCCGAGAAGCAGCCCAATGCCAAGATTATGCCTGGTTACGGTGTGCGTGCCGCTCGCATGGATGCCGTGCCCAAGGAGGTTGAACATTACCTGAAGTCCATCGGTTTCATTAAGGGCGAACTCTTCATGCCCGCCGACTTCCCCGAGCAGCATCCCGTCAGTGCTGACGAGGTTGCCATCTTTGATGCCGCCGTCAATGGCTATCCGATGCTTAATGCCAAGGCTAAGACCGTTGCATCGCGCACAGCCCTTGATGGAATAGAGTACCTGTTCACCGCAATGGACATGCCACGCGAGAACAAGCCCGGCATGCCTCCTGCCAGCGAAATCAAAGTCTATGTGCTTGTCGAGAAAGACCAAGCTCCTGTTTTCACTAGGGTGGTAAGATAAAGAAAAAGCGTGTGTGCCAAAATTCAAGCAGATAGAGTTTTGGCACACAACTTCTAACTCCTAACCCCTAACTGATTTTGGGGTGCTCGGCGAGGTAGCGCCACAGCGGAGCTGCCATGAGGGCCTGTAGTTGGCGGTTCTCACGCAGCATCGCCTCGACTTCGTCACGCGTTAGCAGCAGCACTGCGATGTCCTCGCTGGCATCGAGGTGCTGGTCGCTGACACGCTCCACGCCCTCGGCCAGGAAGCAGTGGGTGATGTTGTCACAGATGCTGGGATTCTGGCCCACTGTCATGATTTCGCGCCACGTGCCGCCGCCGTAGCCTGTTTCCTCCAGCAGTTCGCGCCGTGCGGCCTGCAGGGGCGCTTCGCCCTCTTCGACCACGCCGGCACACAATTCGTCAAGCACGATGTCCATGGCATGACGGTACTGCCTGACCATGACAAACTCGCCCTCTCGGGTAATTGCGATGATGTTGACCCACTCGGGGTATTCCAGCACATAGTGCTCGGGGTTGATACGCCCGTCGGGCAGCTGCACTTTATCGACACGTGCTGTGAGCCAGGGCCGCTGGATGATGTAGCGGCTCTCGAGCGTGGTCCATTTCTTGATTTCCTTTGCCATAATAAAGTTTAGGTTCTCGTTCATATATTATAACGTGGAATTGCGCCGAATGGTACTTGATAACGAAAAAATGAGTAACTTTGCGCTCGTGGAAGTGAGGATCATCAAAAAGAAAGGTCGCGAGAAAAAGCTGTGGTATGCTATCCGCGTGACCTATAACCGCGAACTCAAGGTGAAAGAAGAACTTGACGCTCGCGGCATTAAAAGTTTTGTACCCATGCAGTACCGTCGCGAGGAACGCAACGGCGTGATGGTGAAACGCCTCGTCCCCAGTATCCACAACCTTATCTTCATCAACCTCACTCCCAGCGAGATGAAGGAATACAGGGAGACCACGGCCATGCCCATCCGCTACATCATGGACCGTGAGACCAGCAAACCCATCACGGTGCCCGACCATCAGATGGAGAACTTCATCAAGGTGGCTGGCACCTACGAGGAGAAACTCATCTATCTAAATCCCGAGCCGGGTGACTTCAGCCAGGGTGAGCGCGTGCGCATCATCGGTGGACCGTTTGAGGGAGCTGAGGGCGTCTTTGTGCGCATCAAGCGCGATCGCCGCGTGCTCATCAACATCCCGGGTGTGGTCGCTGTAGCCACAACTCACGTTCACCTGTCGATGCTCGAAAAGATCACCGACCCCGATCCAAATCAATTAGACAACGCTTTATAATACCGATATGAACGAGAACAATCAGAGAGTCGCCCTCATCACGGGCATTACCGGTCAGGATGGATCCTATCTTGCCGAATTCCTGTTGGACAAGGGCTATGAGGTGCATGGCATCATCCGTCGCAGCAGCAGTTTCAATACGGGTCGCATCGAGCACCTATACCTTGACGAGTGGGTGCGCGACATGAAGCAGCGCCGCCTCATCAACCTGCACTATGGTGACATGACCGACAGCAGTTCGCTCATCCGTATCATCGAGAAGACCCGACCCGACGAGATTTACAACCTGGCGGCACAGAGTCATGTCAAGGTATCGTTCGATGTGCCTGAATACACTGCCGAGACCGATGCAGTGGGTACGCTGCGACTCATCGAGGCGGTGCGCATCGCAGGCCGTGAGAAGGGAACCCGCATCTATCAGGCAAGCACCAGCGAACTCTATGGCAAGGTGCAGGAGGTGCCTCAGAGCGAGACTACGCCATTCTATCCCCGCAGTCCCTATGGTTGCGCCAAGCTCTACTCGTTCTGGATTATGAAGAATTACCGCGAGAGTTACGGTATGTTCTGCGCCAACGGCATCCTGTTCAACCATGAGAGTGAGCGTCGTGGCGAGACCTTTGTGACGCGTAAGATCACGGTGGCTGCCGCACGCATCGTCAACGGCCTCCAGGATAAACTCTATCTGGGAAACCTCAATGCCCTACGTGACTGGGGTTATGCCCGTGACTACGTGGAATGTATGTGGCTCATCCTGCAGCAGCCCGAGCCCGACGACTTTGTCATCGCCACTGGCGAGTACCACACGGTGAGGGAATTCTGCACCCTGGCGTTCCATCATGCCGGCATCGAACTGCAGTGGCAAGGCGAGGGGCTCTATGAAAAGGGTATCGACAAGGCAACTGGCAAGGTGCTGGTAGAGGTGGATCCCAAGTACTTCCGTCCTGCCGAGGTCGATCAGCTCCTGGGAGACCCCACTAAGGCCAAGAACGTACTGGGCTGGAACCCGCGCAAGACCTCCTTCGAGGACCTCGTTCGCATCATGGTGGAATACGACTTGCAGCACATCAAGAAGATCTACCACCTCAAATAATTCCATAACACCTCATCAAACCCTATTACACCCTATCAAACCCTATCAAGGATAGCATGGAAAAAAACTCAAAAATCTATGTGGCAGGCCATCGGGGACTCGTGGGCAGCGCCATCTGGAACAACTTACAACGCAAGGGTTATACCAACCTTATCGGCCGCACCCATCAGGAACTTGATCTGATGGATGCCGCTGCCGTGAAGCGCTTCTTTGACGAGGAACAGCCCGAATATGTCGTGCTCGCTGCAGCCCATGTGGGCGGCATCATGGCTAATTTAAAATACCGCGCCGATTTTATCTTCCAGAACCTCGCTATTCAGCAGAACGTCATCGGTGAGAGTTGGCGTCACGGCGTGAAGAAACTGCTCTTCCTGGGCAGCACTTGCATCTATCCGCGTGAGGCACCGCAGCCCATCGGCGAGAATGCCCTGCTCACATCGCCGCTGGAATATACCAATGAGCCCTATGCCATCGCCAAGATTGCGGGCATGAAGATGTGCGAGAGTTTCAATCTGCAGTACGGCACCAATTTCATCGCCGTAATGCCCACTAATCTCTACGGTCCTCGTGACAATTTCAACCTTGAGACCAGCCACGTCATGCCGGCCATGATCAGGAAAATGCACCTCGCCAAACTGTTGAATGAGGGTGACATGGCAGGTGTCCGCACCGATCTGGACCGCCGCCCCGTCGAGGGAGTTGACGGCAGCGCCAACGATGAGCAAATTGTTGCATTGTTGGAAAAATACGGCATCCTCAAGGACAGCCTGCGCCTGTGGGGAACTGGTGCGCCGATACGGGAGTTCCTGTGGAGCGAGGATATGGCCGACGCCAGCGTGTATTGCCTGGAGCACATTGACTTCAAGGATGTACGTGGCGAGGGCGAGGAAGTGCGCAACTGCCACATTAACATAGGCAGTGGCAAGGAAGTCACTATCCGCCAGCTTGCCGAACTGGTCAAAGCCACTGTTGGATACCGTGGCACTATAGAGTGGGACAGCACCAAGCCCGACGGCACCCTGCGCAAACTCACCGACGTGAGCAAGCTGCACGCCCTCGGCTGGCACCACACCATGGAGCTTGAGGACGGCGTTCCCGCCCTCTACCGCTGGTATTTGGATAATTAAGCCGCGCTCATAGGCGGTTTTGAGAGAGTAATGTAATAAGCAATCAACCGATATAACCATTATGAAAGTTTTATTGATCAACGGCAGTGCCCGCCGTGAGGGCAACACATTCGTCGCCTTGTCCGAGGTGGCGCGCCAGCTCGAGAAGCATGGTGTGGAAACTGAAATCGTGCAGCTGGGCAATAAGCCCGTGCGCGGCTGCATCGCTTGCGGCCAGTGTATGATTCGTGGCTTGGGACGTTGTGCGTTTGATGATGACGTCTGCAATCGCATCGTGGAGAAACTTGATGATATTGATGCGCTGGTAGTCGGGTCGCCCGTCTATTATGGTCAGCCCAATGGCGCCCTGCTGGCAGTGATGCAGCGCCTGCTTTTCTCGGCCAGTGGCAAGCTGGAGAACAAGCCCGCAGCCAATATCGCCGTTTGCCGTCGCGGCGGTGCCACGGCAGCGTTCCAGACGATGAACATGATGTTCCAGATGGTCAATATGCCGCTGGTCACCTCGCAATATTGGAACATAGCCTATGGCCGTGACGCGGGAGAGGCAGCCCAGGATGCCGAGGGTATGCAGACCATGCGCACGCTGGCGGACAACATGGCCTGGCTGCTGAAGAAAATCCATGCCGGCAACAACCTCGACTATCCCGAGCGCGAGGAGTGGCAGCCCATGCACTTTATCAGATAATAATTAGTGATAATCATTTAATATATAATCTATTATGAAAAAGATAATAATCATTGACGGCGGACCTCGCAAGGCTATGAACACCGCGCAGATGTTAAAACGGTTTGCCGAGGGCGCCATGTCAGTCAGCGAGCAGATTGAAGTGAAGACGGTGCGCCTGTATGAACTGGATTACAAGGGCTGCATGTCGTGCATGGCATGTAAGATAAAGGGTAGGGCATCCAATGTCTGCAAGTTCAAGGACGCACTGACTCCCGTTCTGGAAGAGATTGCCCAGGCCGACGGCTTGGTGATGGGCTCACCCATCTATTTCGGTGATGTCACGGGACAGATGCGCACTTTCCTCGAGCGCTTGGCATTCCCGTGGCTGTCCTATAACGACTACAGCATGACTGCCCCCAAGAAGATGCCCGTGGTGCTGATGGAAACCATGAACGGCACACCTGACCGCAACAATAGCCAGGGTTATGGCTCAATGGAGTATTGCATCGCGACAGCCCTGGGCCAGCCCGAGCGCCTCATCGCTTACAACACCTATCAAGTCAAGGATTACAACCGCTTTGAACTGGCAGGTTTCTCCGAGGAAGCCAAGCGCCAATACCGCGACGAGCATTGGGAAAAAGACCTGCAGCAGGCCTTCGATGCCGGCCGCCACATGGCTATGGGCATCCTGGAATCATAATAGCAGGCGCAGATTAAGCAAATCTCTGTACGGATAAAATAATTGATCGAGTTATGAAGAGGGAACTTTCGGGCGGCTGTGGCATCATGGCATTGGCTTTTTCGCTGCTTTGTATCATCGCCGGCATTGTAGCCGTGTTTGACATGCGCGCCGAGGGTGGTGGGGGCGACGGTGCTTTAGGGTTGCTGGTGTTTGTCGGTATCCTGTCGCCGCTCATCTATTGGGGATATGTGATGCTCTACAAGTTCCTACGCCCTGGTGAACCGGTAAGATTCAGTAAGAAGATGGTACGATGTGGCGGTGCGGCCTTGCTGGCGTTGGTCATCTTTGCGTTGTGGGCAGCGCTGACGAGCAAGAATCCCCCCAAGACTCCCGATCCCATCACCGAGATTGCCCAGGAACCCAACGAGCCCAAAGACAGCGTGGTCATCACCGAGGTGATGGAAGGTGACCCCTACAAGGAACTGGACGAACTCATTGGTCTGGAATCGGTCAAGGAAGAGGTGCACACCATCGCCTATTTCGCCAAAATCCAACAGCAGCGCAAAGCACAGGGCCTGAAGGTGCCCAAGATGTCGTTCCACCTCGTGTTCACCGGCAGCCCTGGTACGGGTAAGACCACTGTGGCGCGCATTGTGGCTCGCATCTACAAGGACCTGGGAATCCTCAAGAGTGGACACACCGTGGAGACCGATCGCTCGGGTCTCGTAGCAGAGTATGTGGGACAGACCGCCACCAAGACCAACGCCGTGATCGATTCGGCGCTCAACGGTGTGCTGTTCATCGACGAGGCCTATGCCCTTGTGCCCGAGAACGCCAGTAACGACTACGGCCAGGAGGCTATCTCCACTCTGCTCAAGCGTATGGAGGACGACCGCGACAAGTTGGTGGTCATTATTGCAGGCTATCCTAACGAGATGAAACGCTTCATCGACTCCAACCCGGGCCTGCAGTCGCGCTTCACGCGCTACATCAATTTCCCCGACTACAGTGAGCAGGAACTGTTTGACATCTTCAAGCTGTACCTCAACAAGAACCAGTACACCATCACCGACGATGCGGCACAGCTGCTCAAGGAGAACCTGGACTATGTCGTAGCCCACAAGACCAAGAACTTCGGCAACGCCCGCTTTGTGCGCAACATCTTTGAACGCGCCGTCGAGCAACAGGCCAACCGCCTGTCGGCCCAACGCAGCATCAGCGACGACGAACTGTCCGTGCTGACCAAGGAAGACATCGAGAACGCCTTCAAGGCAAGGAAATAATAAAAACAGCGAACCGTCATGACCAGATACTTCATCATCACGTTCATCGTGCTGCTGATGGCATCGACGACCATGCCGTCACGTGCCCAGGAGATAACCAAAGCCGAGATGGCACGCATCCGCGCCGCCTATAGCGCCGCCAAAGAGCGAGTAGAACTCAACAGCCATGCCCAGGAGCAGAACGTCCCCCGCAGCGACATGGAGATTGTCAGCCATTACGTTATCCCGGGATGTGGTCCCACCGAGGAAGTCATCCACTACTATTTCACGCTCGACGAAGATCCCGTATTGGGAACACCCTATTACAAACTCTACTTCATTTCCACCACCTACAACGTGGCGGCCCGCAAGTTCTATCAAGAGTTCCTTTTTAGTGAAGATGGCTCCGACCTGCTGTTCTTCTTCCAAAGCAATGATGCCCTGGACGGCGGCACCGACGAGACGCATTATTACTACGGCAAGAACGGCATCCACAAGTCCATCAACGGAACCGCCGAACTCGACGAAGTCTTTGCCGCCCGCAAAGCCGACGACCTAAAAACCGCCTTCACCCACCTCCTAAACAAAGACTACTAATAAAACCACCTCCTTGTTAATGATCCTCAAGCCCCCCAAACCTATCACTAGATAATTCTAACACAATCTTGGTACACCCCATTGCACACATGATTTTTGACCTATAGGTAAATTATGGTGATTGCTAGCACGTCTATACGCACCTCATTCGTTAGATTGTTAACACTTTAAAAGCCATATGGTAACATCTAACACGTGTTATGTATCAAATCTAGCAGTAAAAAATACACTATGTAGCACTATTATACCAGTGCTAAGGGCGAACGAACATCTTCTACAATGCACTTATAACTTTAGCAGTAATCCTACTGACAAGAGAAGGCTTTAAAGCAGAGGAAATAGGAAGAAGTGAAGAGAAAAGATTAACCTCACGATTATCCCTTAGATGTTTGTCTCATTTTTTGTGTCCATCCCAATCTTCCCAAGAAGATCTGAACATCTGGTAGCCACGACTTTCCCATTTTTCTCTGATGCGTTTCATTTTGCTTTGTATGTCTCGACGATGACTGTCGTTGTACTCGTCTTCCCAATAGGTGTTCATCTTAATCAGTTGAGATTCATAACCTGAATATGATTTTTGATCTCTATTCTTGGCTTCAACGTCATTGCCTGATTGCTTAGACTTGCCCGATGATTTGCTCCCTGTTCTAGTAGATGATCCAGACAAACCTGTATCGGTGTCATCATCATATTCTCCGCCATCATTCTTTGAGGTGATTTCGTTAACCAATGCCATCATCGTGGCGCCGGCCTTCTTGAATTCTTCAAATGCACCAGAGATTGCTTTATTAAAATTTGCCTTAGCGGTAGCTGCCTGCTCTTTGTATTTTTCTGAGGAACTGATAAGCTCACTGCTATCATCCTTGTAATTGATGGTTTCCCACTCTCCATCATAGGATAGGTATAGCCCGATGCCTTTCTGGGTGCCATTCTTGAAATGGCTTTGCCATACATCACCATTGCCAAAAATGATGGCACCAAAGCCGTTTACTTCTTTTCCTGATAATTCACCCACATAGGTACTTCCGTTTCCTAAATCAACAAGAGAGAAGTATCGTTTTAGTGAAGGATTGGATGATGGATAAGCTTCTGTAGGTTTATCATCTGAAAACTGACCCTGGTAGATGACATCACCATTCTCATTGTAACAAATACCCGAGCCCGACTTCTTGCCATCTTTGAAATTCCCAACATACACTTGACACCCTTCACAATTCAATACCTGATTTGATGCCAGCAACAATCCGTAACCAGTCACAGCATTCATGTAAAAGTCACCTACATATACCGATCCGTCCTTGAATTGGTATAGGCCCATACCGTTGCGTTTCCCTTTAATAATTTGGCCCTTGAATTTTTCCTTCCCCTTTTTTTCAGTAGCAATTTCAAATGATTTGGAAAAGGCGCTGATAGATTCTTGGGATTGAGCATTAATGAAGTTTGCACAGAATGCAAACATAAGAAAACATATGATAAATCTCATTTTGTTGAAAATATAAAGTAAAATAAAAAAGAGCAACACCTCTAAAACAAGTCTTGAGAAGGCGTTACTCGTTGTGCAATCATTAAAGAACATTATTGTTGAATATACTCGGGAAGCATTTCATACTTTTTGTCGTTCAGCATCTTTTGGGCATCTTTCTCGGAAATCTCTTTAAGACGGATGTCTTTAATGCCCTTGTTCTCTAGCATAATGTAGTGAACCGAGCCTTCAGTGAGATTCAATTGAATTTCGGTATCTAATTCTGAAACAGCGAGAGTGCCGACGTTTGTGAATTTGAAATCAATCGAGAATAACGCTTTTCCCTCTTCATTGATAACGCATTTCTTCTTGCAGGGGTTATAACTGACTGAGGCAATTTTCATCGGGCCGATTGGATTGATGGTCTTTTTCACAGATCCTCTTAATTCGCCAATTTCCTGACCGTTCATCTTTAATGTGATTTCGCTATTGTCAAATGATTTTGCAAAGAAATAAACTGTGCTCTGAGCGTAAGCCCCAATTGCGGCAAGCCCCATCATTAAAATAAACACGGCGATTCTCGATTGGTTTAATAGCAAATGCTTCATTGTCTTAGCCCTGATGTGTGTCGGGCACAACTGATAAATGATGAATAATAATGCTATACATTTTTGATAGCAAAGAATAAAAACAAACATAAAAGCCGCTTACAATCAAGTGATTGAATGGTGCTGTCGCAGACTGGCATGGGCAGAAAAACAGGGCATCTTGTTTTGACGTAGCCTATCTGAGGTTTCCATCTGCCAATAATAATCACCTGTGCTAACTACCAATTAATGAACAACAAGCTTTTATGACAACATGGGTTGCCTAGGCAATTCCATGGCAAAAATACGCATTATATTTCACAATTTAAGCGATAATGGTGAGAAATGTCAAAATTATTCTATGAAAAGCAAAAACGAAATATTCAGTCAAAGACAAAGGACCATGTTTCAATTGCCCGCATTACATGTCTTTCATGCTGGTTTAATCAAGTGAGAGCTCGTTATAAAATCTTGGTATATAATATATTGTTAAAGAATTATACTTTGGCACGGTAATTGCAGATATAGGTTCGAACTCATAATTTTTGGAGGACTCCAAAAACCCTTTATTTATCGGGGTTTCCAAAGATTTCGACACATCCAAAGGGTGCAAAAATTGCCACCACAAAATTAGGCTATTTTTCTGGTTCAACCAAGGGAAAAAGCCTATTATTTTTTTGCGAACCATTTTTGACCAAGCATTACGATTGATTCTAGTTTTGCCCAATTTTTCCAGATACGCCCTGATATGGATTATATGTTACAACCTTTTTAAAAATTCTACTAACACCAATTTGTCTGCATCTAATTCGTAGTGAATCGTTGAGATATATTAATCATATAGGTCAGAATAGTACTCTTCAAGATTCTCTACTGGGAGTTGTATAGGAACGTCTCTATTGGGTCTAACATGAAGACTTTCATCCGCGATCACAGGCACCCTTTTACAGACGCATTGCCGTTTGCAAACAACAGAATCTTCGTCTTTAATCATGAAGATCATTCCTTGCTGCAAATATTTCTTATACATTTCAGAGTATTCACCTTTATAATAAACCACACCATCCTCATCCTTTAGTCGAGCATAGGGCGCTACACAAAAATCAGTGAATTCTTCATCAGATTCAAAGAAAACAATGTTATCCTTTATTTCCATAATAATCTTGACGATTAACCTATCATCGTGAGGCTTCTGTGGTTTAACGAGTTAGTGTTCGCTTTACAAGAAACACATGAGCCGAATAATTCTATTATATGAACAATTCTTTGCCATGTACTTATACTTCAGCTACAAAATTACAACATTTTTAGTAACAAAACAACAATCTATCTCAAGCATTTACTCGCCTTTGGTATTACAGTGTGAACGGGAATAGGCCGGAATTCTATTGCCGGTACTTGATCTGGAAGTAGTCGAGCAGAGCCTTGAAGTTGTCCTGGGCCGTGAGGCAGGTATCGAGCAGGAAGCCTTTGGTGCGGGGCCATTCTCGAAGGCCTCGGTAGTAGGACATCTTTAGGTCGTCGGTGATGTTGAAGGGAACAATGCTTGCCGACAAGCATTCCTTGAACATAATCAGACGCCCCACACATCCGTTACCGTCCTGGAATGGGTGAATTGCCTCGAAACGTTGATGGAAGTCGATAATGTCCTCCAAGCTGTGTTTCTTGATGGCGTTATATTCTTGCAGCATATCCCTCACTTGGCGGGAACGTCGGACGGTGCCGCTGTTTCCACTCCACCCACCTCATTGGGCAGTCGCTTATAGTCACCCACGGCAAACCAAGTTTTACGGGAATCGGACGTGCCGGACTTGAGCATAAGGTGCAACTGCTTAATGAATGATTCTGTCAACATTGCCCCTGCCGACTCAATGATCAAGTCGATGCAGCGGAAGTGATTGGCCGTTTCGATAATATCATCCACATTGACAGCCTCGTCCGTGATACCGATAGTGTTGGTTTCAAAGATATACCGCGTTTGGTCATGGGTCAGACGGCTACCCTCAATATGATTGGAATTATAAGTAAGGTCAATTTGGACACGATGGTAAATGCCGCCCTTTACCTTTCCTACCTGTTGTTCCTGGAGTGCTGTCAGTAGAGGTGACGTCTTTGCCTTTTTCTTACGACCAGGTAAAACGGTATCGGCGGGCACATTCCATGACTTCCCCACGAGATAGGCACCGTCAATCTTCCCGCTCGCACAGTAGTTACGGGCGGTGCGTTCCGAGACATTGAACTTCTCGGCGAATTGCTTCACTGATAAATACTCCATCGTTCTAGCGGCAAGAAAAATCCATTATACCGCCGCAAATATACCCATTCCTGCCGACATCGGCAAGAAAAATACGCGAAACCATCCAATTAGCCCACTCGAGGCAGCAATTGATCAAATACATTTCTTCCGAAGGCAGCCATTAGTACAGATTTTATTGTCCAATATAGTTAACCTATGTTAATATTATTAAATTTATATTTAAAAATTTCTATCTCGGAATCCTTATTTTTCGACCCTTCAAATTGAAATAATATACATACAATATATACATAAGTTTTAAATAAGTTCCAAATAAGATAGACCTAAAAAATCGACAAATTTATACACTTAAATACCTATATAATAGCGCATTATGTTGGTATTGCAGGTTCGAAAAATAGTGGTACCTTTGCAGTGCATTACGATAATCGGAGTGCATAAAATACAATTTTATACAATATTTATAAAGTTTAGAACAATGAAACATCTCAGAATTAACGAGAATGATTTCGAGGCTCAGGCCTTGAATGAGGAGGTAACTGCCATCGCAGCTACGAGTGTAAACAATGTACCCGCATGCGAGGGCGAAGTAGATGACCTGCATGAAGCTGGCGGCACACCTGCAGATGAGGAACTGGATTCCAGCTCCAATCTTGGGGAGCAAGAGCAGAAGCCACTGATGAAGGAGCGTGTGGTTCACACCTTGAAGAAAAAAACCTTGAGTAAGGTTCTCGTCATCAAGTCGAATCGCAAGGATTCCAGGCAGATCAAGGCCAAACAGAGGTCATGCCTTAAGCATGGTATGCTCGTAAGCGCCCTCTTCGCCGATGCGACTGCCGCCTTCGATGCCGGTTACGTACTTGTCAATCCCATCACGGGTGAAGTGGTTAAGAATCGCGAGGAAACCTTTGGCAAGCTAGTGATCATGGAGGGCAACAACAGGTTCTGGGCATGGCTTGCCGAGGTAGAGCGCATTAAAGAGGAGAAGCGCAAGTCCAAGGGCAAGGGCGAAAGCAAAGCTGAGAAGCCCTTTGAGTATACGTTCACTTATCGCCACATCACCGATCCCCAGGTGTTCAAGGACCAGTATCGCCACATCAACATCGACAATGTGCCCACCAAGACCAAGGATTTCGCTCGCGACTTCCTGGACACCGAGAAGGCCAACAAGATTATCGCCGCCTACGCCGGCAAAATCGACCGTGGCCTCACCCCTAAGGCTGCAGGCTTTGCCACCAAGGGCAAGGAGGTGAAGAAAGCGGATGTTCAGTCCCTCCTGGCGGGTAAGGTGCCTAGCGTCTTCAACGACGGTGACACCGAGGATATCGAACTCTATCAGATGGTCTTCGACGGCGTGTGTGAGGGCTTCGGCATCGAGAAGGACGCGCCTATCAAGAACAAGGTCCTCAAAGGCACCTTTATCTGGCACTGGACGGCCAAGAAGATCCACGAGGACGACGGGAATAAGCGCATCGATGTCGCAGACAAGGTAATCAATATGTTTACCGGCATGTCAGCACAGGATAGCGAACGTATCAACAACGCCGAGAAGACCGAGACCCAAACCCGCGAGCAGGTCATCCACGGCATCCTCGATGAAATGTACAATCGCGACAAGTAATAACAAACATTTACTATGCACGCCCCTCGTTATTGGGCAGCCGTCTGACGGCGAGGGGCTTTAATAATTGAAGTTACAGAGAAAGTTTAAAGTCTCCGCTTGCAGGGCAAGAAGTCATTGAAGACTATTCGCCTCACTGCACAGCTTAGATCTAATTCCACGGGGCAAGCTACCGGCCCTACCCTAACGGCAGCAAGCGATCCTTGACATCGTGGGTGTACCGATCACTAAAATCGGCTGGGTTTGGCGCTCCCCCTGTCGTAAAGCGAGCCCACCCAATCAACGGCGTTGGAATCAACCAATGTCACAATTTAGATACTATGACGAAGATCATATGTTTTCTCCGTGCCAGTCACGCCGGTGGCGTGGCTCGCGCAGGTGCAGTAGCAGCATCGACCGAACAGATGCTCACGACGAGTCAATTAGCCGAATTATTAACCAAAACAGAATTATGCCAATGACAAATACTTTAATTTCTTGGACTGAAATGTCCTGGAACCCTGTCACGGGCTGCTCTCATGCTGGTACGGATGAATGTGACAACTGCTATGCTCGCTCTATGGCCTCGCGCCTAGAGGGTATGGGCAATCCGCGCTACAGCAACGGTTTCAAGGTGACATGTCACCCCGAAGCCTTGAAAGAGCCGTTGGCTACGGATCCCAACAAGGAGTTCATGTGCTTCCTGCCTTCAATGGGAGACCTGTTCCACGATGACGTGCCTGAGTCGTTTATCGACCAGGTAATTGGCGTCGTCATGAGCACGCCCTGGATCACTTTTCAGATCCTCACCAAGCGCAGCGCCCGTATGGCCAGCTACTTCAGCTCGCACCGTTGCCCAGCTAATGCTTGGCTTGGTGTAACATGTGGTTGCAAGAAGTCTCTCGTCAGAGTCGATGACTTGCGCGGCATTGCTGCTCCCGTCCGCTGGCTGAGCATTGAGCCTTGCCTTAGTGACCTGGCCAATGAGGGTCTCGATTTGACCGGCATTGATTGGATCATCGTCGGTGGGGAGAGCTGTCAGCGTGCGCGTCCCATGGAACCAGCGTGGGCGATGAACCTGAAGCAGCTCGCCGACGCCAGCGGCACCTCATTCTTTTTCAAGCAATGGGGTACCTGGGGCGAGGACAACGTTCGTCGCAGCAAGGAGGCCAACGGCCACCTGCTCGGTGGTGTTGAGTATCACAACTACCCGACACCGCGTTTGATCTACTAATCCTTTATTATGCGTGGGCGGTTCACGCCGCCCATGCTTTATTAATTTACATTTTTTTGTTCCCGGGTGACCTGGGAACACCGCAACAGGAAAGTCCTGTTGTGTAATTATTTTTTTAAATCATAGTGAAAACTATGGCTAAAAGAAATCTGATTTCCACGCGCAAGTGGAGAAAAACTTTGTCAACTATTATTCGCAACCATCAGCACGTGGATGGCCAGAGTTACCGAATAATGAAGTTCGGTGAGAGCAACCTCCGTTACAAGCCTTGGGACGTTCATACGCACCAGGCGGGCACCGTCGATTGCAGGATCTTCATTCAGACAAGATTGGAGGACAATATCAGCGCAAGCAATCGCGAGGCGCTGGAGAGACTGTTCCGGTCACTTACAGAGCAGGAAGAGGAGTACTCAACCCGCAAGGAACAAGAACTGACAACTCGCCTCAATGGCAGGCGCTATGTTGATGAGCCCGAGATCAAGCGTAAAGGGCTAGTCGCTTGTGGCATGGTTCTTCTTGCCGCCATTGTTTTTGGGGCTTCTAAAAAGTGATCGGCATGGGATTTTTCAATAAAATTGGTCAAGTATTTAGCGGAGGCCTCGACGACATCATTCCGCCCGACGACGAGAAGTCATTCGACGAACTCGAGCAAGAAGACAACGACTACGTGAAGATTGGCGTCGGCCCAACTGACTATACCGGGTCGGTGTCAAATCTTGGCAAAGTCTTCCGCATCTGTATGACCGCTGGCGCTATTATCGGTGGCAGCGTCGTAGGCTATAGGGGCATAAAAGGTCTGTTCAATTACATGAAGGACCGAAAGAAAGCCCAGGAAGAGATCGAGCGTATCAATGCCAGAAAAGAAGCTGACATTGCAAAGATTAACGCTCAGGCCGAGGCTAACATCCGTGTAGTTGAAGCTAAGGCGAAAGCCAAAGCTGAGGCGAAAGCGCAACAGCAAGCACGCCAATGCTCGCAGCAGTCATACGGTGACTCCTCGGACCCCGATGACAACGATTGGTGGTTGGATGAGTTCAACAGAAATCACCCTCTCCCGATTGACGCTCTGCCCGATGACTTTGCAACGGTGATTAGCGGGTCTGACCCTGACATTGCTCCCGCAATGTTCTTTCACCTATGTTCCATGTATGGTGCCTATTGTTTCTCGCGGGTGATAGCCAAAAAGAGAGATGATGAGATACGCCGCCCCAACCTCCAGGTCGTCATCGAAGCCATGCCGGGAATGGGAAAGAGTCTGTTCCGTAACGTGCATCAGATGTTATTCCGCCGCGTGATCGATGAGGACAAGCGGAAGTTGAATTCCCCAAAAGCCAAAGATAATGAGAAAAAACTCATTATCCAGACGGTAGGGATAGACATCTCAAGCGCTAGGCTCCAGCAAATCTTGGAGTCCAACCAAGGCGTGCATGTCTATATCTTCGACAGTGAAATTGCCACTGCCACAAACAAAGACCTCTCAGTCATTCTGCGTAAGGCTTTCGATAACGATGATGTGAGCCGCGGGCGAATGCATAAAGAGCAGAATGGATCTTGCGAAGCTGTGGCGAACATAACTCTCACTGGCGCTGATGAAAATGTTGAAACATTCATCAAGAATATAGCCACTGTCGCTGGTGGCGGCGCTTCCAGGGTTTGTTGGTGCGTGTTACCTCTCATGAGCGATAGCAATGACGCTCCCATCAGCCTTCATGAGGGCCCAGAACTTGAACTCATTAGAGACCATATCGATGAATATCGGCATAAGTACGTATTCACCACTGATGACGGTGAGGACACTGCCGTGGATTTGGTAGAGATCAAGGATTTTGACTATGTGATGTCAGAATTAAACCGATGGGAAATGAAGCAGGTTGAATTGTCCAGAGAGACCAATGACGAGGTCAGAAAACTGATCCGTTGGCGTATTTCCACCATTGCTATGCATATAGGAATTGTTATGCATATGATGATTCAACCTGATGGCGACACGGAGAAGATGGATCAGGTTATCCAGATGGTAATCTACGCCGCTGAATACTGCATGTCCCGTTATCTACTGAAGTTTGGAGCCGAGCACAGTAAGATGGTACAAAACTTCAAGAGAAAAGAACGCGTCCCCCGACAGCGATTACACCGACAAGGCGGTCAGGCTCCTTATAACTCACCTGCCGCCAAGGACGAGGAGTTGGAGCAACGCCGTGTCGATGTGATACGTCTCAAGATGGAAGGGCTCAATCAACATCAAATTGCACAAGAGTTGAATTTGCATGACGCTCAAGTAGCGCGAATCTTGGAGAAAGAGGGCTTGAAGTAGGTAGCATCTATTGGTTGACACTTGCTAAGGAAAGGAGGTTTATCGACCTCCTTTTTTTGTACCTTTTTATGGTGAGTATTAGCAGCCTGGCGCTGGAGCCGTACTAGCCGTTGGCTTTCGCCGTGCGGGTGTTCGCATTGCAATAGGACATCATCGCATCTGCTCCACGATTAGAGTGTCAATCCAGCCAAGGTAGTGCCCTCTGCGAGTCCGTTTCTAGTCGTTGCCGGTATACGTTGTCCGGTGCTGTGCGGCCGCTCACCCGTGAATGATGTTCCAAGCGCCTCCAGCATACCGACCACGTTGCTCGGGTTATATAGCATTGTTGGTTACCGCAAATAAATAGCATCTGCGCTTAACGCCGCTCCTAGCGGCATGACGGGCGAGGCGCATGAAAGCCATATCACCAAATTCCAGTTATCTCAGCAACACAGGAGTGAAGAGAATGTAATATCTAACACGTCTAACACGTTAGATTGTTAACAGTTTAAAATTCATATAGTTAACACTATCTAACACGTGTTATATAACAAGTCTAACAGCAAAAAAGCAATATGAAATCCCACTTTATAATATGTCCGTCTGAGATCGCTTAGCAGCCTTATATGTAAGAGAAACACATGCCCCCGAGAGGACCGCCGGCAACATTGAGCACGCTGGCGGCATGGGGGCAAAGACAACATATAACCCGATGGTAAGGACTGGGCGGCGAAGAGTCACCCAGCACCTCCATCACCAGGCGTTATTACCTGTCGGGGAGACCGTGCCCTCAAGACGGCACAATCAAACCAACAGCGAGCCTGGAAAGAAGCGAGCGAGGCTGACACCGAGGAGGTGCCGGTCTCGCCTTCTTTTTTCGTCTCAGTTCCTTAAACATCCGATTGGGACCACATAGACACCGTCCTTCCGTCTGTATGCATATGCGCCTGTACCGGTCAGCACCATGAGGAATGATGGGTCTTTCATTTTTGTAGTATCTATCTTCGCCGCGAGTGACTTCAAGTTAGTAGCGCCTTCCTCAATCAACGTGTCTCCCCCCAACTTGATCTCAATCAGGCCGTATATTCCGTTCCGGCGGTGCAAGACGGCATCACACTCCAGTCCATTCCTGTCCCTGTAATGATACAGGCCGCCGTCAAGCACATCAGCAAACACGCGAAGGTCACGCACAGCCAGGGCCTCAAAGAAAAGGCCAAATGTGTTCAGGTCATTCAGGAAATCTGCCGGTCCGATACCCAATGAAGCGACACCGATTGAGGGATCAGTGAAATACCTTGTGTCGCTCGTCCTTATCGCCGTCTTGCTGCGCAGGTTGGGATTCCATGCCCTCATGTCCTCAATGACAAAGATCCTTTTCAAAGCCTTCACGTAGGAGGCCACCGTGTCATCATTTAAAGTGGCATTGTCGTTATCCCTCATGTCGGCGCAGATGACGCTGTAGTTCACCGCCGCGCCCTGGTGCCTCGCGTAAGACCTCATTAGCAGTTTCACGCGCTCTGGATCACGATCCACACCGTCAGCACGTTGTATGTCGTAATGCACCACAGCGTCGTAATAGTCCAATGCCTGATCCAGGGCAATGTCACCTTCCATCAGCGATGCCTGGGGCCAACCACCGCGACAGGTCAAGTAGGCTAATTGCTCAATATCTATCTTGTTCTCCGCAAAAATCTCCTTTGGCGCATCAAATAGGTCGCCCAGGCTGATCTCGCCAGACGACTCTCCGGACTCATAGAGGCTCATTGGACGCATCAATAGCCTGGTGATACGCCCCGTCCCCGTATGCTCTATCTCATTCTCATTTACTGGCACAGCAGAACCTGTCAGTATAAACTGACCTAGTTTGGAGCGTTCGTCAACCTCCGACCGCACACTATCCCACAGCGCTGGTATCGTCTGCCATTCATCGATCAGCCGAGGTGTGTCTCCTTTCAGCAGCAGTGACGGGTTCATCTCTGCAAGTTGCCTGCTGGAACGCAGCACGCCAGTATTACCCAATTTGAGCACACTGTTTGCTTTACGCATAGCGGTGGTAGTCTTTCCGCACCACTTGGCACCTTCCACTAGTACGGCGCCCTTGCCTTTTAATTTACGCTCCAATAGGGCATCTACTATTCTTGCCTTGTAATCAGCCATATACATGAAGTTTTATTTGTTCGTTCGGGAGTTTGGTGCATGTTGTTTCGGGAGTTTGACGCATTTCCTTTCGGGAGTTTGGCGCAAAAGTACACATTATCCTTGAAATGACCAAAAGAAAAACGGCATAATAAGCGTCACATCGAAGGCCATACACCTGACGATGATCACCACCTATGGCATCCAGCCCGGAGGCTATTCCGACGACATCCAAAGCCAAGTCACCATGAACGACCTGTTTGTGAAATGAGCACCAGGAGCCAAGTGGATGGACAGCACTGGAATTGACAAAAATGTGCGTTAATCAGCCAAATCTATCAAAAAGAATGACATTTGGCTTGTTTATGCACAATAATCACCCGATAGGTTCAGATGAATAGCTTGTTTCACACGTCAAATCGCTGTCTAAGGTGAGGTTGATTTCGAGGTTGAAGTCTCGCACATAGATGAGGTCAAACAGACTAAATGGCATGTGGGTGTACAAGTTGTGGAACGGATGTATGAGGTTCATGTCTTGGGACCATTCTCGATCCAGGCTCTCTATGTTCCAATTATTCAGCTCTTCAGAAAGATATAATAGTTCAACAAGCGACGGTGGGGCTAAGTTCTTACGCATCATGATGCGACGGGAACAGCCGTCGTCGTCATAGAGCGGGACATAGCCTTGCGTAAGGATTTCCCAGATGGTTTCGGCACGCTCGCTTTGGACGGGATGGCCTTTGGGATATTGGTATCCTAGTTTACATTTGGCTGTGATTTCAAACTCGCCCCAGTAATCATCACGTGCCATGTATTCGTGATACAAGATTATTGTCTTCTCGTACAATGTGGATAGAGCCTTTGTTAACGCTTGGTTAAAACCGATAAGCAATTTAGCAGTCTCGCTATCATATCGATTAAACTCACGCAACAGGAGCCATCGTTCACGTAACAGCTGTTGCAACGTTTCCCCGGGCAAGAGGTTGCGATGATATTCCTCAACTATAGCCTTTTCGATAGCGACCACCTGTGGATTCTCAAAAACGCTTCTGATATAAGATGTCAACATATTTCGATTCTTGATTGATGTTTAGACAAAAATACAATGATTATTGGTAAAAAGCAAGGAATTTGTTAATTTTGTGGGCAAAATTTGACCATTATGAATAATACCGTTAAGAAACAGAAACTCTTTACCAAGTCGGCGTTCAAGATTGCGCTTGAGTGTCCCAACAAGTTGTATTACTATCGTAATCCGGAAGTCTATACCAATGCTGATGTGGAGGATGAGTTCCTGCAGGCGTTGGCTGAAGGTGGTTTCCAGGTGGGTGAACTTGCCAAGATTTATTGCGGGGTACCTCCTGAGAACGACATCGAGGAGCTGGACTACGACTCTGCGTTGCGTCGCACCCAGGAGCTGATGCAGCAAGAGCAGGTGAATATCGCCGAGGCAGCCTTCCGCTATGGCAACTTGTTCGTGAGGGTCGATGTGCTGCAACGCAACGGAAACCATATCGAGTTGATTGAGGTCAAAGCCAAGTCGTGGGACCCCGAGGAGGATACGTTCTATGGCAAGAAGCCTGAGGGTAGCGTTAAGAATGACATCCGGCCTTACGTCTATGACGTGGCGTTCCAGAAGTATGTCGTCACACTTGCGCTTCAGGAGCTGTATCCTGACCGGCATTTTACGGTGAAGGCTCGTTTGATGATGGCCGACAAGAGCAAGACTGCCGACATCAACGGTTTGAATCAGCTGTTCAAAATCAAGAAAGTGAATAATCGCGCTCGTGTCGAGACAGCGCCTGATGCGATGCAACAGCTGGCTCATTCCCAGGTTCAAGTGCTCACGGCTTTTGACGTGGATGCGTTGTGTGACCGTGTTATTGCTGGCGATACTGCCGAGCAAGGCAAGGACGACTTTATGCTTAACATGAAGTTCCTGGATTATGTCGATGCGATGTCACAGTATTACTGCAAAAACGAGCCATACCCTGACATCATGCTGGGGGCGAAGTGTTTCAAGTGCCAGTTCCAGAGCGATGGCACTGATGGAAAGCAAGATGGCTACCGCGAATGCTGGAGAAAGGCGGCACATTTTGCCGACAGTGACTTCGACCAACCGTTGGTCAAGGACTTGTGGAAGCAATATGTCAAGTGTGATGTGTGGGTCAAAGACGGAATCTACAAGATGGCCGATATCACCGAGGAACAGTTAGAACGTCATGCAGATAAAAAGTCTGGGCCCGGGTTGGACCACAAGGAACGCAAGTGGCTGCAAATTGCCATGATGACTGGCAACCAAGAGGTGCTCAGCGACTATGCCGCCGACATCCATGACGGGGTCTATCTTGACATTGAGGGCCTCAAGGCCGAGATGGCCAAGTGGAAGTTCCCGTTACACATGATAGATTTCGAGACTACGGCGGTCGCCTTGCCCTATTATGAGGGGATGCGCCCTTACGAGCAGGTGGCTTTTCAGTTCTCGCACCACATCATTGAGCAGACCGCCGACGGGGGCTACACCATCCGCCATGCAGGGCAGTACCTCAACGAGGATGTGAGCCAATTCCCCAACTTTGAGTTTGTGCGGGCTTTGCGGGAGCAGTTGGCACATGACGAGGGCACCATCTTCCGCTATGCGCCCCACGAGAATTCCATCCTGCGTGCCATCTACAAGCAATTGGAGGAGAGTACAGAGCCCGATAAGCAGGAATTGATGGACTTCATCGACAAGATTACCCATGTCAAGGACAAAAAGACTCACAAGATGCTCCATCAAGGCAAGCGCGACATGGTCGATCTGTGGGAGGTGGTTAAGCGATACTTCTATGAGCCTAAGGAGATGGGTGGCAGCAACAGCATCAAGGTGGTGTTACCCGCCGTGCTCAATGCCTCGCAGTTTCTCAAGGATAAATACTCCAAGCCCATCTACGGCAAAGAGATACCAAGCCAAAATATATCCTCGACCAAACCTATCAAATGGATTGCCTTTGATGCATCAGGCCACGTCGAGAATCCATACCACTTGTTGCCTTCCGTGAGCGATTTGCTCGGCATTGGCATCATCGATGACGAGATGCTCGAGAGCATGGGCAACGACATGACCATTGCCAACGGTGGCGCAGCCCTCACAGCCTACAACAAACTGATGTTCTGCGACGGCAGCATGAATGATGCCCTACGCGAAGCCCTGCTCCGCTACTGCGAACTCGACACCATGGCCATGGTCTTCATCTGGGAATTTTTCAACCAACACATTTAACTTAATAAAAACACAACTATGACTGACGTAGAACAATTATTACTAGATTTCAATAGAAATCCCGATAATCGTGAACTTCAAGATTTCTATTCAAGAAAGTCCATGATGGAAATGATGGGGGTTGCCCGTAGCGAAGTGGCACACAGTGCTTTCCTAGCATGGCTCCTTAGCGGAAAAGATGTTTGTGTTCATTCAGCAGACTCTCCGTTGATGTGGTTATTTCAAGTACTTGTTTTGCGAGAATACACTTCACAATCCATTTTTTTTAGCAATGACATAAAAACCAGGATATTGAACCGCAGCCTAGGTTTTGAAATTCTAGAAGTCGTTCCTGAAAAAAAAATCAATCAGATATCTGGCAATTATTTTAGTTCAAACTACCCGAACAGAAAACCAAGCGAAGACAAACTTGATGTATATATCAAAGGCCGATTTGACAATGGGGAAATCTTTGAGATATTCATTGAGAATAAGATCCTATCGCCCGAAGAGGGTCCCAAGAGCGGAAAGAACATGAAATTGACGGGCTATGATGACCAGTGGCAAACCCAGCGCTATTATCAAGCCACATCCGGTAATGGAAACAACTTAAAATTATATGTTTATCTGCGACCTGATAAGTTATCACCTGTCTCTAAATCTGCCTGCAATTGCAAACAGTATATTCAGATTTGTTACCAAGACTTACTTGATTACATTCTTATTCCATTAACTCAAAATGATGATCTTGCAGAACGCTCAAAAATATTAGTGCAAGAATATATTGATAGCTTAAGCATCCCCACTACAGACACAAGTGCCCATAAACGAATCGTCATGGCATCGACTCAAGACGAGATGAAATGGATTAACTTGTTCATAGAGAGAAATAAGCAGCTAATGTTTCTTATGCTAAAAGCCATGTGCAGTAAGAAAAACAGCAAGCTACTATCAGCGGATGAAGAATTGTTGTTAGACTTTGCTGAGTATAATAAGAATCTTATTTATGCAATAGCAAATATGATAGAGGACAAATCGGTGAATTTGGATGATTTATATGATTATAGCAAGCCTGTAAGTGGATATCTTATTGAACCTTTGTTTGCCATCTTCAAAGACAGCTCTTTCGGTTTTGAGTTCGCCAAGAGGTTTGCAATTCACAATGAGTCAAAGGTTAATAGTATTAATGACTTAAATAAATTGCTATCCACAGAAATTTCTTTGGTAACAACGGGAATATACTACAACTCTTCAACCATACAATTACAATGCAGGAAAATCGATGATTTCAAAAAATTCGACCTGTACGCTACGACAGGCACATGGCAAAAGGGAGACAAAGGATTGCTAACGAGACTCATGAATGCTCTGAATAAGAATCCATTGAGCTACTTTAGCTGGACTGTCATTTAAGCTTCATTCTAACGAAGTTTTATAGGCCGTATAAAGAATTATATTTGGAGAGAGGGCATTTTTAGCTGGAGATTCATTCTGATTTTACTCAATATCGTAACATCGCATCTGCGACTTGTCTTGTAAGTTCCATGCCTTAGGTGTGTCAATTTTTTACGACAGGAGATTCAAGTTTTCCTGACGGGGAAACGGAATGTGGGTAAATGATTCCTTCTACTTTTGCGGTGTGAAATCGTTAGAAGTAGGAGGAATTATTATGTTTTGGTTTATCATCGGAATCGTAATTGCGCTGCTGGGTGGGTTCATCATCCTCTCGGCGCAGCGCCATGTAATGAATGTCATCGGCGGGATCATCCAGACGATCTTGTCACTTTTTTGAACTACGAACCTTTAGCTCAGCGAAGCCAATTTCGAATTGAACTAATGGGCATCCGCATATATTTTTACGAATTATTTTCACATCAATTAATCATAACAAAAACAAGAACAAGAACATGGAATCTAACATATTTATCAATCAAGTCACGGAACTTTATGCAGCGGCATTGGCCGAGGCCATAGCGCTGTTGAAGAACAACGAGAACGGGCGATACATCGCCATCCCGAACTGGGAGGATGAGGTGGCTGCCACTTCTTGGAACGATGTGCCTATCAGCATCTGGGGTGTCGGTCTTAATGACGACGAGCACATTTGCGTCAGGGCTTTTGTCAACAATGTTGGATACGGCTACACCGAAGACGACTTCCCCCAGGACTGGACCGATATCACTGTAGAGAAGATCAACGCATCTTGTTATCCCGAGCTCTATCGTTTTGTCGCCGATAATATCGGCAAGGCGATGTCGAAGGAAGATGCCGATAACGTCGAATGGGAGTAACACTGTTAAGCCAATCAGAAAGCTCAGATTAATCAGTTGTTGATTTTTTGTGTCTAGTTTTTCCGACAGGTGGTGTAAAGATATACCGACGGAATTGTGTGGGACGGGTCGAAAGATTCGTCCTACTTTTGCAATGTCATTTTTTGAAGGGGGATAATTGGAATTCATTATTTGCTTTTTCAGATAAAAACATTATTTTTGTATATCAAAATTATTATGAAGAGTATGGAAAAATATCACGTTGGACATGAGATTGAGAAGGAATTGCGTGCTCAGGGGAAGTCGGCAAGGTGGTTGGCTGATAAGATTTGTCTGACGCCGCAAGCTGTGTATGACATCTTTAAAAGGGAGTACATCTCCACCGCACGCTTAATAAAGATTCAGCGTGCACTGGAGCGCGACTTTTTCATGGAATATTCTAAATATATTAAAAATGGGGGTGTTGTCGCTGATGAGGAAGACGAGAGCGTAATCAAGGAACGCTTCGAGATGCTGATGCCCGAGGACAAGCTGCATGTTCTTGACTGGGAGAAGTATTATGAACTGGCCGAAGAGTTTGTCATGACTGAGCATCACAAGCCACTGATTATCTACACAAACGACTGGGCTGCACAAACAAGTGTGATTAATAATGTTGCCGATGCTGAGCTTGGCATTGGAAAAGTGCATAATCTCGACTTGAAGGATGAACGCAAGAAGGGAAAGACTGACGATGATATGGTCCAAATTGTAAAGGCTATGCCGCACCCCATTATCCAAGTGGTGAGCCCGAGCGGTGACAATGACTTCCATTTCTTGGTTTCTTTGGCCCAAGTTACTGGCAAGAAGGTGTTCGCTTATTGCAGGGTACTCCAAACGATCAACAATTATACCAATGTTCCAGAGTATCATGACACAACCATCAAGCCTTTCGGTGCATGGCATGAGCAAATCCATTTTGCTTTTGTTGATGACAATCGCCAGTCCTACAGGCAGACGCGCCAGTTGTTTTTAGCAGATTGGGGTGAGGACATCTTGAGCTTTCTCAAGGCACACATGCCAGACCTGCTCAACGACAAAGACCACAATACTATTTTGGAATGGCTGAACAATCCCGAGTCACTCTATGAAGCCTATCGAACATGGCTTGATGCTCGGGCCAGAAAACAAGCTTGGCTTAAAGATTTTACTCTCATGTTCATGGACGATAAGTTGAACTTCAAGCAAGATGGTTCTCGTTGGTCCATCAGTCTGCCGGTGGACTATATAACCGAGAATACCTACAAAAACAAATTGATGAAGGACTCCCTTCGACGATTGTCCATGTGGATTGAGATCCAAAACGATTACATCGTTGACTTTGAAGGGTCTTTAAGGCAAAGTTATCTTGGAGATGATGCTTGTGAAGAATAAAAAGAGTGGAATTGTGGCACATCTTTATCAAAAATGATGTATTTTTGTGGAAAGAAAAAAGAGGTTGCCAAATCGCTTGAAAGGAAGTAGGCATTTAACTAATAAATGAAGAACGAATATGGGAAACTATCATGTGAAATTCCGCGTCCATTACGTTGGCGGAACGACCGATGAATTCGACGAAGTAATCAGTGAGGAAAAGTACCATTGGTACTCCGATGGCAGTCAAGGCTCAAGCCGTATGGCTGCTCTGGCTGAACAGCATGACTACAAGGGTCGCAAGGTCAACTACGTGACAATGTCACTGATAAAGATTGTCTGATAAGTTGTTTATCTGGGCAATGTTCAGATATAAAATGAGTAGGAGCAAGTTACGTAGCCAGTGGATGAGGAATAAGTTTGATTCTGACGAACACAATCCCCACAAATATGATGAGATGCCCAAGAATTCGGTTCCTAAGCATATCAACATGCGTTGCGACATGTCGACGGTCGCTTGGCTGCAAGAGAGTGGCTCTTTTGGTGGTCACAAGGTCCGGCACGCAGGGCACCGAATGGTCAGTGGCATTGTCCGTCAGAAGATGAGAGAGGAATTGCGTGAGGAAATCGCCAATGAACTCGACCCAAAGAGTAAAGAATAACCGATTCATTTTGTGGTAAATAGAATCGTCCAGTTTTTCCGACACAAGGTGTCAAGTTATACCGACGGATATTTGTAGGTCGGATTGGGGATTCGATATAATTTTGCAGCGTCAAACCTTCGGAGAGTGGGATTTGGCGCTGCTTAAGATTATTCATCAATTAAAACATATCGAGTTATGACAGTAAAAGAATTAAAGAACGCCCTGCAGGGCATCAGCGAGCCTATCGACCGCATCGCCGGTTTCTGTGACAACTACGACCAGATGTTTGACCACTGCGAGGTGCGTGTTAACGAGAACACCGTGGAAATTGACACTAGTGAGGATCTTTTCAAACCCGAGAATTTCCAGCCTGTTGCCGAATCCATCGCCCGGATTCTTGCCTTGCCCGTAGAGGTGGACGAGCACTTTGTTTTGTATGAGGGTGCGGACAATCAAGCCGAGACCTGCCTGCTCACGCGTGATATCCGCAGGGTCAACGTCGTGCAGAGCACAGCGGGGACTGGCATCAGCTTGCAGGGGCCGCAGCCGAGTGGTGTGCTGAATAGGGGCTTATATGTAACCAAGCTGTTCGTGAACGATGAGCGCGCCAAGTCGCTCAACGAGATGTTCTGCGACTTTCTGGAGGATATGGAAGCGACCTGCGATCAAGCCATCATTGAAGATCGCAATGAGGGGGTTTTTATTCAGATCGTCACCGATGAGTTCTCGAGTGCATCGTTGATAGCCCTGATGGCCGGCACATTCAAGGATGTGGTTTTCTGCCGCGTTCCGTTTGACAGCAGTGATGAGGTGATCAATCGACTAACGAACGACTATGAAGGCAGCTGCTGGGGCAAGCATGCAGCCGTCTACGTGCCTGCCGATGACCGTGAAAGTGTTATCAACCATGAGCATTATAAGTATTGCATTCAGGATATGGTCTATGCCAAGACAGAATGCGATACCGAGCAGGAGGCAGTGCAGTTCATCGCCGAGCACAACCCCGACAAGGAACTGGGCGACATTGCAGTGCGCTTTGTCAGCCGCTATATCGAGAATCCTCTTGACCTCATTCTGAAGCCTTGGCCAGAAGATGAATGATTACGAGTAATCATTGAATAATTCAGCAAAATTGACTATATTTGCATTCAAATTAATCCACAAATCAATTATACGTATGAACGAAAAGAAGATAAAAGTGTTTGCCCAAGTTGGAGACGATTTGCTTTTTGATGTATCTGTGACTGTTCCTCAAGATGTTTGGGATGAGGAAGTGGACGGGCTCGAAGATGCGGTGAGAGACGATATTGAGAACTGTGATGACGATGAGGACTTCGAGCAAGACCTTGCTGATGAGCCTTATTATGGTGGCTATATCGGTTCAGCTGATGGCTGTAGTCATGGTTATACTTCTGCACACGGACGTATAGCTTACCACTTGGTCTCATGTCAGTTCGGAAGTATACTTGCACGTCTCGGAGTTCTTGAGCAGCTTCGTGATGCCATCGTCAAGGATCTTGTTGAGAGTGATACCGAACATCAGCATGAGAAGGAGTTGCAGATGCTGAAAGGTATCAAAAACTTTGTGCAAGCGATGTTGGGAGAAGATGAGGATGATTACGAGTGTTACGAAGGTAGTGGCAGCGATAGTGACGAAGAACAGGTTATTACTATCTGGGATCGCTATCCTCTTGAACTGTTAGACGAACTAGCCGAAAGGGTCTATGGCATTCCACAAAAGAAAACAATCGTTTATTTACACGGTTACGGATCCAGCAGCCAAAGCAATACAGCGAAATATCTGGCCAAGAAGATGCCAGAATACAACGTGATTGCCCCTGACATTCCGGTCGACCCAGTGGAGGCTCTGCCATTTCTGAAGGATTATTGTGAAACCCATCATGCTGACCTGGTGATTGGCACCAGCATGGGAGGCATGTATGCCATGCAGATGCCCAAATGTCTGCGCATCTGCGTTAACCCGGCTCTGTATCTATCTCAGGTGAAGGATGTCCTCCAGGTGGGCACCTTTGAGTACTTCCAGCCGACAGCCGATGGCAGAACACACTACACGATTACCGAAGAGATTATCCAGCATTTCAAGGAGATGGAGGCGCACCTGTTTGGCCGTGAGACAAGTGAAGGCAGGTATAACTGTTGGGGCTTCTTTGCCGACGGTGACACGCTCGTCAACTGCAAGGACGAGTTCGCCCAGCATTTTACTCATGTGGAAGACTTCCACGGCGAGCACCGCATGAACAATCAAGTCCTCCGTGACATCATCATTCCCGCCGCCAAAAGAATCCTCACAGAGTAACGAGCAGTGAAATCCAAACGAAAAATCCCCGCCTGGCTGGAGAAATGGCAGTCGGAGTTCCGACCTTGCGTTGACGTGTGCAAGGACTTAGAGACAGAAGCCTTGTCCAAGCAGTTGACTCCTGAACAACAGGAGGAAGTGAAAATGATGATTAGGATGTATGTCGAAATAGACAGTGGCATTCATCGTGCTATAAGTGATGCCCATAAAAAAATATGGGATGCATTGTTCCCTCTGGAGGACGAGATTATAAAATATTGGCATGAGAATGGCTACTACAATTTGGTGATTGATCAAAACGGGAAAAAGGGCGTGAAGAACCTGGACTTCAGTGTAGCCTTGTCTCCTGAATATGAGGCGGTGCGCTTCACTTACGATGAGTCTGTGTTTTTCTATGGTCTGGCGAGTTATTTTGTAGTCAAGCAAGATGGGAAATGGGGTATTGTCAATAACGAGCACGATGTTTTGGTGCCTTTTGAATATGATGATATCTATCGCAAACCAGAGAATTTTAGTGAGTTCGTTCTGGTGAAAGAAGGCAAGCAGGGGGTAGCCTATCTTGACGACAATGAAGTCACAATTCCCGTCCCTGTTACCATGGATGCAGTCTATTATGTCCAAAAATGGGATTTGACACTATTCTCTAAGGATGGCAAGTGGGGTTGGTGGTGGCATGAACCCGACAAGTCCGGCATCTTTAAGAACTATAGCGAACCCCTATATGACGAAATCTTCGTCCAGCGCTGGCAAGACAGAAATATGGATGAAAAGGTTGATGATTATATCATTGCCCGAAAAGGCGATGACCTCCACTGGATCCTCTACTGGTCCATAGATTGTCATGAAGTGACATGAAGCAGAGTTCGATCCATTACCCAATAACTGAACATTCTGATGAATCTGGTTCATCCACTCCCTATTGCAAATGAAAAGAGTCAGAGCAATCAATATATTCAGTTGTTCCCATAATAAATTTAGAAAAGATTTACTAAATGTTGCCATTGTGTGTTGGTAATATTGTTAACAAGATTCCCTTGACTCAACCATACACGTTGCCTATTTTTTAACAATAACTTATTGGGGTATGTTCGTAGCCTATACCCAATATTATTATCTGTGATATTGTACCATTCATTCTCCTTCCGCATGATGATGATTACTTTTCCCGCATTCATTGCCTCCTCTATAAGCCAATTACGGTATTCATATGATGGCAGATAATCAGGAAATTTAAAGCCTCTATTTGAATGATAGGGGAAGTACTCAATAAAAAAGATTTTTGGATCTCTTCCCAGTTGTTGCCTTAGAGAACTCCACATCTCTCTATGCCAAAAATTCCCAACATGAGGCCTTGGGTTAACACTGGTAACTATAGGCCTTTGTTTCTGAGGAGTATTAAAATAGTTATCAAGTATTTGATCCCGAAGTTTCAAATTATCATATATCGGTTTGCCAGTCTCGAATATGCATCCATCGTCTCGAAAACGATGACTAAGTACATCTTGATTATACTTTTCAAGAACACCATTTCCATCATTAGCCTGAATAAAATCAAGATCAAGTTCTCCTGGATTCATATTAAGACAATAGACGTTACTGTTGACATCTCCCCAAAATGGCTCTGGGAAATAATTAAAAGATAGATCTATATGCTTTTTCAGATTTGGATCATTTCTATCATTTCTATTAATGTATTTCACATATTGCGAAGAGCCAAATGGCACTATTTTATTACCTCTTATTTGTATCGGATAATTCTTGTCACAATCAGCGATAGTATTTGACCAACTGATATTTAGCCATGGGTTACTTGCCATAATAATTTCATTGATTTGGGTTGTTTTCTATCTTCTAGCTCAGCAAATATATAATAAAAATTAATAACGATGAAAACAACAATTACCTCATAATAGATTGTTCCCATTTGTGGGAAGTATATAGAAATCCAATATTTTTTGTAAACAAATGATTTGCTGATAATTGCATTTATTTTTGTATGAATAGTTACATGGCTATTATCAGAATGTTAAAGTTGGTTAAAATTTTGAATTTTTGCCTTTTTGAGGGATACTTATATAGAGTGAAATCTTTTTCTAAAACCAAATTTGACTATGAGATTACAGATGCCAGAACTTCCTTGTTTTAAGCCGCGGGCTGTGGTCGGTGACGTTGTGTATTACATTTCGCCCAATAATCGATTTGCCGTGAAACGAGCAACTGTTGTTGAGATTCAGCATTTGGGTAGCGAGTATCGTCAAGTGATGAGTAATGGCGATGTTGTTGTCAAAGATGCCCATTCGATTGAAGATCACACGACGTTTGCCAGCCGTGAAGATGCTGTGCAGTTCATTATCGCCAGCCTTATTGAGCGTATCAACGACCACAAAACACGTATCGCCACGTTGCAGCATGAGTTAGAAGTGAGTGAACGAGTACTCGCCACGCTGCAAAAGCAATACCCAGATATGTCAAAAGCCTTGAGCGCATTTAGGATCTTTTAGAAAACAAGTGCCAGGATATGGCACTTTGTTGACCTACCTTTGCAGTATGAAAAGGGAAATGGCCCCAATTTTCTTAATGAGAGTTAAAATCTTGAGCGATTTTTGGCTACCTCGACGATTTTTAGTATATTTTATCTCGGGAAAAATCAACCACGATAATAAAGAATACATAAACGAATGAGCATCAGTTTTAGTGTCAACAATTCCAGTCTGGTGAACCTTGTTCACAATGCTCCCTGCAACCAACGAGTTGCCTTTATCCCTCTCGCCTCATAAAAAGCATTTACCGCGCCAATTGTACGCGGCGCGGTGTGCCCTCTCCGCAAGGGCCGAAAAAGTTGCCATGTTCACACCTCTACAAGAGGCTCTAATTCAGTGAATTAAAAATTTTGTTCAAAAATAATCGCTGAATTTTTGAATTTTTTTGTCCAAAGTAATATATAAAACGCGAATTTAACTTTAAACAATAACAACTATGACAACGATTAAGACTTCATCACTGAGAACTTACAGCCGCGTACACAACTACCTCTACAACAAGCACATCGAGTGCTGGGGTGACCTTGAAAAACTTGAAATCAGCTTCTTCGGTCTCAACCGGGAAGAAACCGACCAACTCCTTGAAAAATTCCTCAAACACTTCCACTTGAAACCAGCCGTGCAGCGAAACCTCGCTGCATGAGTTTTCTCAACGGGAAGGGCATGGTGAGCCCTTAATTTTGGGCTCACTTGTGCCTGGCAAATATAGCACCTCTATTTTTATTTTTTTCTCAAATACTATCACCCCCAAAATTTGAAATATGACAAACGAGCAATTAGATGAATTTTTGGCAGAAATTGGCCGCATGCCCTTGCTCACTCACGAAGAGGAGCTTGTGCTCTTGAAGGCAGTGCAGGAGAATGGTGTGGAGTGCGACGAGATGAAGCTGTTGGAAAAAGCCAACATGCGCTTTGTTGTCAGTTTGATCAACCAGTATCAAAACCGTGGACTGACGTTTGAAGAGCTGATTAATGTGGCAACGGCTGGACTGAGGATGGCTGCAGAGCACTATGACTTCGATGCCGACAACAAGTTTATTGCCAATGCCGTTGGATTGATGCGCAAGCAACTTGAACAGGCCATCGCTGAAAAGGCAGCATCGGACGAGCCCAATAACAACGAGCTTGAAAACGACTAGATTTTCGGATTCCGTTCAAAAAAAACGCTGAAATTTTTTAATTTTTTGGTGAGTTTTTACAAATTATAAAAAGAGAGACATCCGAAACGCTCACTCAAAGGGAGTAGGAACAACTCAAAAAAGAAATATTATGGGATTAGCAGTAACAAATTATGGTGTGAAATTTTTCAGGAATGGTGTTGAAGTCACTAATGGTGTAAAGATTACCCAAGACCAGGTCGCCGTCGGTTCAGCTTGTGAGAACCCTGTCTGCATCATTTTTCCGCATTATGTCACCGAAATCAAGGACCACGCCTTTCAGGACATCGACTCTCTCGAGGCTATCTACATTCCCGAGGGATTGAAGGAGATTGGTCTCAATGCCTTTGCCGGCTGCACCAACCTGCGGCAGGTCATTGTTCATGACTCCATCGAGACCATCGAGTACGGTCAACCTCAATGCAAATGGGATATCTCCACAGGCAGGCAATGTGACCACCTTGCCGAGATGCTAAGAAAAGGAGGCTATGAAGTGCATCTCTACAAGAGCGGTGAGAACTTTTCCTGGGACTGATTAACGCATCATTTAACTACAAACAATAATTTATAATCAAGCATTATGGAAGAGAACAAGAAAAAGAAAACTGTGTATGTTGACATGGATAATGTGCTGGTGGATTTCCAGAGTGGTCTTAGCCGAGTGACCGAAGCGATTACAACAGAGTACGCTGATGATGGCACGGGCAAGCCACATTACGATGACATCCCTAACATTTTCTCGCTGATGGACCCTGTGCCCGGAGCCATTGCAGCCATGCAGGAGTTGAGCAAATACTTTGAGCTCTACATCCTCAGTACAGCTCCGTGGCATAATCCCACGGCATGGTACGACAAACTGGAATGGGTGCAGCGCTACTTCGGTAGTGATGAAGATTCAATCTTCTACAAGCGACTTATCATCTCGCACCACAAGAACCTCAATCGTGGCGACTTCTTGATTGATGACCGTAGAAAGAATGGTGCGGATCAGTTTGAAGGCGAACTGATAGAATTTGGCTCAGCAAAGTTCCCCGACTGGCCGACGGTAGTAGAGTATTTATGTAATCATCGATAAAACACTTTAGCAAATGAAAACAGTAGATTTAGAAGCCCTTAAACAGCGACTCGAGGCAGCACGTAACGGAGACCGTGAACAACAGAAAAGGTTTCTCTCGTCAATCAACTATCACGAGAATTGCGTTGTGATTAATGAGATGAATGACTCGGACTTGCAGTGGATTACTCCTCTCGCCCTTGAACTTTTCACACCGGCTGTTGATGTGCTTGTCAGTGGTATGACCAACAAGTATCGCCATTGGGAAGAGGATTTTCTTGACGAAGATACCGGGGAAACTGTAACCGTTTTGCGCTCTGAATCCATCGATGGCGAGACGGTCTTCACCTGCGATGATGCGATTATTGACCAAATCGGCAAGAATACCCTCGCCTCTATAGACTCACTTAACAACGACGAGTTGAAGGATTTGTGGTTTTGGTGCAGGTCTGCAGAAGTCATGAATGCCATCGACGAGGAACTTTATCGACGTGGTGATCCTGATACCATTTGCCATCGTGGCGACCTTTACCAGTATGGTGATGAAGAGCATGGCATCTTCATCGACTATAACAAGGCGAAAACCTACTATGACCGCATCGGTGAAGAATTTGATCCCGTGAAGGTTGCCCGCAAGAACCGCAATGATGCCGTAAACGTCGAATACCCCGATTTCGCCACCTACCATATCCAGGGTGATGATGTGCCTGCTGTGAAAATTTTGCTCATGGAACTCTACGAGAAATACGGCGAGCATTCCGAGCCGTTCATGTATCTGCCACTTGAAATGGTGATGAAGGCACTCGTGGGTTCTGATGCCTACGTGGGTTACATCCAGTCCATCGATGATCGGGAACCTTGCACATTTGAAGTCGAGTTCTATGGCGCCAGAATCGACTGCCTGAAATATGCCCTGTTGCAAGCCTTCCCTAACTTGGAAGTGGAAGTGACTGAGCATGATTGACATTCCCCCATTACGAAGTTTTGTGATAATAAATGCAGTCTGTGTGTTGTCAAATACTATACAAAAAAGAGAAGATGAACAAGGACAAGATTTTTATGGTAACGATTCATGTCGTTGCAGGCATATTGATGATTGCTGTGTGTTGGACACCAGCGGTAGTAGGCGATATCTCGTTGTGGAACAAGTTGTTCTGCACGTTGGCTATTATTCTCCTGCTGCGTTTTCATTATTGGTGTCAGCAGTATGAGCCATGACATAGTGGGTGTCAAGTTTTTCCGACAGGCGGTGTCCAGTTTAACCGACGGAAAATCCTTTTTCTGGTCAGTGAACGCCAGTAACTTTGCACCATGAAAAATAAAATGAATATGAAGATTATGGTTAAATTGATTTTTGCATTTTTGTTATTTCTGGCGACTCTCGCCGTTATCTGCTTTCCGCTGTTCGTGCTGTGGATGGGCATTTTTGCCCCTCTTTCCTTCTGGGGGCACGTTGCTGTGACTGCCCTCGGCCTGTTCCTGTGCTATCTGGTCAAGCCTGTGTCGATTCTTACCGGTAATGATTATCAACTTTTCTAAAAACAATTGCCAATGAACGAGATTGAACAAATCGTCGAAAAGATGACGCAATTTGAGGTTATCGAGAGTGTGGTGCGCAATGCCCAGAATTCAGAATTGGATGCCGCGTTCTTTGAACACGTCGGCCCTTTCCTGAAAAAAATAGCCGACAGGCAAAACCTTACCGAAGATCAGGCACTGATGTTCTGCCTGATGATGAACTTCTGCGACAGTTCCCACATCAGGTTGGGTGAACTGGCTCGCCATACGGGGCTGTCCACCGTTCATCTGTTGAAGTACCTTAACGACATCGATGAACTGGTCAAACGTGGTTTCCTCAAGTTGACCATCAGACATAACGACGGAGGCTACGCCATCCGTCATGAGGTAATCAAGGCCCTGAAGCAGGACAAGGCTTTTGAGATGGAAAGTCATCGTGGCATCTCTTGCCCTGAGCTGTTCGACTTGATTGGGCAAATTTTGAACGATGAGGATGATTACGACGCTCAACAGGAGCAAATTCTGAATCTGCTCCAGGATAATCCTCAATTGCACATAGCACAGGTCATCAAGGGGCACCAGCTCAATGCTGATGATACCATGTTACTGATACTGTTTTGTTTCCTGTATGTGGACAATGATGACGACATGGTACGGATTTCTGACCTCGGCGAACTCATCGACAGCCAGCGCCTTTTGCGCTCATGGAACCGCTCTTTGTCGAGGGAACAACATATATTGCAGGAAAAGAAACTGATTGAGTTTAATAACTTCAGCCCGATGATTGACACTCGTTACTTTCGCTTGACCGACGAGGCCAAGGCCGACTTGTTGAGCGAAATGGACATCTGCGTCAAGAAGAAATCGAAGAAGAAAGAGTTGCCCAAGGACTTTGTCGGTTATAAGAGCGTTGTGGCCAAACAGATGTTCTACACCCGCGACAACCAGGCTCAAGTGGAACGTCTCTCGCAATTGCTTGAGGAGAAGAAGTTCCGCGACGTGTGCCGCCATATGAAGGAACGTGGCATGCGCACCGGCTTTGCCTGTTTGTTCTACGGCGCTCCTGGAACCGGAAAGACCGAGACCGTTATGCAACTCGCTCGTCAGATGAAGCGCAACGTCATGGTGGTAGACTTCTCGCAGATCCGCAGCAAGTGGGTAGGCGACAGCGAGAAGAACATCAAGGGCGTCTTCACGCGCTATCGTGAAATGTGTACACAAATGCGTCGCAAACCCATATTGCTCTTCAATGAGGCCGATGCCGTCATCAATACCCGTCAGGAGCAGGCCACACGTAGCGTGGACAAGATGGAGAACACCATGCAGAATATCATCCTGCAGGAGATGGAGCAGTTTGACGGCATCATGATTGCCACCACCAATCTGGCCCAGAGCATGGACCCGGCCTTCGAGCGCCGTTTCTTGTATAAAATCATGTTCGAGCGCCCCGATGCCAGCGTGAGAGCCAACCTCTGGCAGGAGATGATACCGGAACTGGACACTGAGGAATGCCAAGCACTCGGCGAGCAGTTTGACTTCAGCGGCGGCCAGATCGAGAACGTGGCCCGCAAGTATGCCATTAACACCATCCTCAACGACATCAAGCCGAGTAACCGCTTGAGCGAGTTAATCGCTCTCAGCCGCGAGGAATGCATCAACGACACCCAGTCAACGCGAACCCACGTCGGCTTCGTCGCATGAATTAGAAAAACTGATTCATCTGAATAATCTGAACAAATCAGCACCCATTCGTCGTCCTGTTGAGCAGCAAGACTAGCGGCTCACGGAGGCGGATGCCAATTCAGAAAACTCAGATGAATTAGTTGTTGAATTAACCCAAACAAAGTTATTATGGAACGATACAAAGTTTATTTTAAAATCAAGGGAGACGATTGTCTCAACATTTACCATACCAGTGCCACCTGTGAACAAGAGGCCATCTGGCAATGGCAAGCCAGCTTCTTTGCCAAATATAACGAGTGCGAATTTCTCGGCGTGAAACTAGCTTCACTAGAGAATAATTAGTAAATTTGCCACATCTATTCAAAAGAGAAAGCCGAATCGCTTGAAAGGACGTAGGCAGTAAATTATAATGACTATATTATGCAAGGATTTAACGGAGCAGATTATCAAGATGATGATGATGAACTTGTTGATCCGCAGACAACAAGAAGAACTCTATACACCGAGAGTTCTCGCCACCTAGTAATTACCGGTTGGTCGGAAAGAAGTATTGACCTAAACAAGCTTACCTCATCTCTTGATATCCCTAATGAAGAAATGGTTAATTGTTTCAGAGACAAGAACGGCTTCTATTGTTGGGTGCTATCATTAAGCGGGAAGCTTATAGCAAACACTGAATGCGATTTGGGTTCTATCATCGTAGGCTGTTTGCCTTACCTTAATAATTATATCAATGTTGCTCTTGTTTATTTAGAGAAACAGGAGGGTGGTAATAATATAAACATAATCAAATACTACTTTCATGATATAATAACAGAGAGTAATAAAAAACAAAAAATAAATATATTACAAGTAAAAATTAATGACTTATTTTCTGAAACGATTGAAGAGAAAGTGTTTTGCCCTACTTTGTGTAAGGATATAGTAAATCATTATTTGGCGCTAGGAATAAATAGAGCAAGTACCTGTGTTAATCCAGAAGATGTCAATGGAAATCTTAGTAAACTTAAAGATAATAATTTCGATTTCCCCAGTAACGTTTTGCCAGAGTTTTCCCTGTTTAATTATCATCTAGATAACTTATCCAAGTTACCAATACTATTAAGTTTCAAGGATATTCAGCATACTGAATTATGGAAAAGCCAAGATTGGGGAGCAGAGTATGAGGATTATATCCCCAAAACACCAGTTTTTGGCTATTATTCTTCTCATGATGAAGATGGATGCAAAGGTCCACATATTGTTTTATGTCCTTTAAACATCAAGAATGCAGCAAATGAAGAGGATGCAGTCAAACTGGATATTGATGAGCTGTTGATATATAAAATTGTACTCATACATGAACTTGCTCATGCTATGATGGATAAGAATCATGTATCTTTGAACTCGTTATTCTCTCGCGCCATGGAAGAGTCATTAGCTAATATGATTACATTGCAATGGTTTGAGAAATTTGACCATTCAAATTATAAAAAAGTTAAGTCATTCATAGAAACTCAACCTGAGATTTATAAATTTGGTATCAATCAGTTTGAAGCTGGTGTTGATTGGACAAAATGGCGTGACAGTAAGAAGATGCATAAATTGCTAAAAGAATGGTTTGATAAGTGCTTTGTTCCAGAACTCTTAGAACAACCCCAAAAGGTTCGTGCTGAATATAATCGCGTTTTGAAATAGACTAAAAAGCAAAAGTAACAAATGTACAGAATAATTATTGTATATTTACCATTGGATTGTTAAGCCAGTCCACTTCGCCAAGTACAACAAGTGCGAATTTATTGGCGTGAAACTTGCATTCCCGAAAAATAACCGCTAACTTTGCGCATTGAGAGAATAGGTTAAACGTGAAATAGAGAATAGCCATGTCCAATTTGGTGCTGGATAAAATAGAATACCTCATCTTGCTGGTGGCAGAATTTGCCGCTCTATGCAAAGTGACCGAGGCACAAGCCTATCGCTATCTGAGCGGGTATGGAGCCCTTGAGTTGTGCGATAAGCATTACAATATCATGCATACGCTCTCGGTTGACGACAATATCCAGACACTGCGATCCTACTGTCAGCGGAAAGGAGGGACATTATGAAACTTTACCACGGCACAACTGTTGATATAGAGCAGATTGATTTATCAAAGTCCAGACCGAACAAGGACTTTGGACGTGCTTTTTATCTTTCAACCGAAGAGGCTCAAGCAATGGAGATGGCTCAATTCAAGGCGGCATTCGAGGATGCCACACCGATTGTCAACGTCTATGAGTTCGACGATAACCTGTTTGAACAATTCCGTTGCAAGCGATTTGAAGAGTACACAACCGAATGGGCACACTTTGTCTATGATCATCGCACAGAGCCCAATGGATGCACCCTACACGATTTTGACATCGTTTACGGCCCGATAGCAAATGACCGTATCGGAGCCCAAATCGCCCGTTTCAAGCAAGGTTACATTACGTTTGATGAATTTCTCAAACGCATTCAATACATCAAGGGTATCACTTTCCAATATGCCTTTTGCACACAAAGGTCTGTTGACAAATTAGTAAAGTTATGAACGTGTCCAGCGCTGAATTCCAAAACATGAAAGCCGATATCGTGAAGGACATGATATCCAGGCTTATGGACGAGCGTGGACTCTCCATGCAAGAGGCTTTTGATGCAGTATATTCTTCCCGTTTGTTTGAGAAATTAAACGACCCCAGCACTGGCCTTTATTTCCAGTCTTCTGGATACGTCTATAGTTACCTGAAAGACGAATTGGGCGATTTTAACTGAAGGATTTCGCTCAAATATGCCGATGAGAAGATATTGAAACGTCCTTGACCACTTTTAGTGTCCAGTTTTTCCGACACCGCTGTCAAGAACCATGATACATGAATATTTGGCTGGATTTGACAGTGTGAAGTATTTTTGCATCGTCAAAATGAAAGAAAAAGCCGAATCGCTTGAAAGGACGTAGGCGAAATATTATTTTCAAAAAACTGAATATGGGAAAAAGCAACTGGGAACAAATGTTTCTGTTCAATAATGATCCAAATGTAAACAAACTAAGAAATCTTTATTCAACTCCTTCTTGGTTTGAAGTCTTGGGTGTTGACAGAATTGAGGCATTGCACAGCAATTTCATTGCATGGTTTTTAGGTAATACTAAACTGGGGCTCAACCAGAGTGAGAATGCCATGACGAGATTCATTGATGTTGTTATAAAGCAAAGCAAGATTCAGAAAGTAGAAGGAGTAGATGACGACCTTATCAATTCTGTAGCGGCGAGAGATATCGCAATAAAAGACATTAATATCGATAAGGAAGTATCATATAAAGATAGCAAGAACAACAATCGAATCGATCTGATTGTCACATGCGATATTTGTGTGAATAACGTAGATAAGGAGCTTGTCCTCTTTATCGAGAACAAAGTTGGAGCCAATGAAACGTTCAACCAGAAAAGTGACAAGTTTCAAACCCAGGTATATTTTGATCAATACCATAATGATTCATACTCTAACCAGATTCAACTCTTTGTTTTCTTATCTCCTTATGACAACGCAAAATGTGATTGCGACGATTTCATAAGAATTACCTATAAAGACTTACTGATGCATGTACTTGTGCCAACGATGAAATACGTCACTATTAGTGAACACGACAGATTGTTCATTATGGAGTATGTACGAACTCTTGGTGCTCAAGTTATGAATCATCAAGATTTGGGTTTTGTCATTGCTATAACTGATAACGAAAAGGAAGCATATTCTGAGATTTACAAGTCATATGAATCATTATTCTTGAATGCAATGGCAGCAAAGATTTCGGAACGATATGGGAAAAGCTCAATACCAACAAAGAATAAGTGGTCTGCGAAATTAAAAGAATGGGAATTAACTTTTTCAGATAAACCAGATAAGCAACTAATCGCTTTCTGGGATAGCAATAGTGCTTTTATTAAAAACACAATTGATATTGCTGGACCTGAAAATAAGAACGAACTGGTAAATGCAATTAATGTCATTCTCAAGGATCGAAGTGAGTTTGTTGTAGAATATTCGGGACAAAGAATCCGTGTCAATAAGAGCCATTTGGCTGCTGAGATTGTTAGAGCATACATAACATTAAAGGCGCTTAATGAAAATGACTCTGATAAATTGAAAGATTTTTTCAGAGGCATTCGTGAGCCGTTCATTATTGAGGAGGTGCCTTGTCGTAGTGGTAATAACAGAAAAATTTATGATCCTGTAACCTTGGGGCCCAAAACAATCTGGATTCCCAACAATTGTTGGCCTGCTGGTGGCCGTCAGTTTAGAAGATTACTTAAGGTCGCTAATAAGGTTGACGGTTTGACATTAGAATAGCTTACACAAATTTTGTATAATTGCTATAGATTGAGTATATTTGCCATTGGATTGTAGAAGCACTCCAATGGCATTTGGATAGAAACCAGTATGTGCTCATGACATAAACTTTTAGTGTCCAGTTTTTCCGACACGGCTGTAAAGAACTATGATACATGAATATTTGGCTTGCTTTGGCGATGTAGAGTAATTTTGCATCGTCAAAGTGAAAGAGAAAGCCGAATCGCTTGAAAGGACGTAGGCAACATTTTTAAAGATATTCATGTTATGTTTTGGTTTTTGTTAGGTGTTGTCATTGCCGTGTTGGGTGGATTGGCCCTCGTAGCCGCCATTCGAGTGGTTATCGCAATCCTTGGCGGAGTTCTGAAACTGGTTTTCGGGATATTCAGCATCTTTGGCCACAAAGATTAATTCAGTAACAAATAAGTATAAACAATAATGGAAAAACCAATAGGACAAATCATCAGAGAAGAAGTGGATCGTCAAGGTCTGACGATTGACGAGTTTGCGAAGCGCATTTGCACATCACGCACCAATGCCTATGGCATTTTCAGCCGCTTGAGCATAGACATGGAGTTGCTTAAACGCATATCTAAAGTGTTGCATCGCAACTTTTTTGCTGATATGGCACAGCAGATGAACTTGCAGTTGGATATATTGCCCGAAGAGGCAACCATGGCCAATGCTAAACTGGGATCACTGGTTCACCCTCTTGAAAAAGAATTAGATGGCACAGTATATTCCGAAGCCACATTCAGCAAGGACCGTGAAGGGCTCAAGGCATTGCTCAAGGAGTATTTTGAGAGCGATCACCGCATCCCGTTGCTCGTCCTCGAGACGGGTTACACCTTTGGCGCCCGCGAGGTGGTCAAGCAGGTAGCCAGTGAGGTCTTCTATAGTGCCGGCTCCGCTCCGTGCCCCAGGGTGCTGGAGATGCCACGAGTAAAGTCCATGCCCGCCAAAGTGTTGATCGACTACATTGACTGCAATACTTTTGATTCCATCGAAGCCAGTGACGAACGTCTGAACGAGATCTGTCGCATCCAGGGCGATGTGAACAAGAAGTTCGTATGCATCATCCATGCAAATCCTGTCGTGTCATGGTCTGCAGCGGATAGCGCTCGGTCGTTTGACCAGTGGGGGTGTGAAATGTCCATTTTTCCTTCACGTTGTGAACAGTTCTTTATCTCGGTTTACTGTTGGAACCGCAATAGCCTCCTGTCTTGGGCAACGGATGCCGGGCTGCATGAGTATGTGATCAATTACATCCGCAAGCACCAGATTCCTGATGGCGTTCGCAAGGATTATCAACTGGAGAACGCCTATCAGTCCTTCTTCGAGGTGCTTATGGGTCTGCCGCCCTTGCATCATGGCATCGACTATCCCACACCTCAAGCCTATCTGCAGAGCGAGTGGCAATATGCATCGGATTTCATCACCAATCAAGGAGATCTCACCCAGGAACTGCATCTGCGTCACTTCATCCTGGACATCATAGCTTTCAACGAACCCGAAGCCGCTAAGTATCTCCCTGCCTATCAAACGCCGATGAAAACTATCGAGTGCAATATCGAGGTAGATGGTTTTATGGTTGATTGCGAGAAGATTAAGCTGACAGCTGACGAATTCGGAACACTCACCTACTTGTATTATCAGGCTCGAACGACCGACCTCAAGATGCTCGATGATGAATCCTTTGAAACGCTTTTCTTTGAGTGGCTGGAAGACCACCATCCCTTGATGGCCCAGGCCCTCATCAGAGCTGCCGAAGACAGACTTGTCGAACTCTTGGCCGAGGACTTTGATGGCTATTACCGCGACCACATCCCCCACGAGGCACCCTACAGCATCGACAGCTACTGGACTATCCAGCCAGATTTGAAGTACAACATCATGCCCTACAACCTCCCCAAATGGAAATCCTGGCAGCAAACCGATAATATCACTAATGATTGACGAGATATGGTAAGGATTGAATTTTCCAATTCCAAGGTAGAGGGTCTTAACAAGTCTGTGACGTGGGACGACTACAAAGCAGAACGCTTCTTTGTGTACCTGTCCAATGGCCAAATTAATCCAGCGTTATTAAATGAGGGCCCGTATACTTTGACAGATCTCATTTATCGCGATGAGGACAATATGATCTTTGATACCGTCACTTTTATTCCGTAATCTTAGCAAAAACTCAGATGCAAAAAAATAATCGAGTAGGTCAGAAAACGATAGTTCTCTTTCTTACTCGATTAATTTTTGTCTTTACACCACATCAATCTCGTGCAAAGCTAATCGTGGTCAATAAGTTTTGATTCTTTTTGCCACCCGGATGTACTTGGCGTTGGGATATTTCTTCCTCGCCTTGTAGTGTACATATATTCGGCTCTTACACATACTCTCGATATGAATTCGCTTGCCATCCACTTCAACTTCATAAGTGTAGATAGTGGGGATGGGCATTTTGGTGGTAGTGTTTCCAGCCCACCATTCAATCAATAATTCTCTAATCGTCTTGATCATTTCAGTTGATATCGGTTTATGAGGATTGATACCTGCTTGGCGGTAAATTTACCTCCTCTGCTGGTCGTGAAACCCTCGTTGTTTAGTGTTCTAGCCATCTCGCTCAGGTTGTTGGTTTCTCTTACCAGAATCTTCAGCATGGCAACCGCTCGTTTATTGTGAGGGTTGTTAGCTGCTTTCTCTTGGTTCGTCTGCCGGCTGTTCGTGATAGCTTTTTCCATATTGCCCGTTAAGTTCTCCGGTTTACCAAGTTGACATCCTTGCTCCTTTTTGACTTGTAGGGCTGCTCTGGTACGCTGACGGATCAATCCAGCCTCATATTCACTGATGGCCGCGATGATAGTCAATACCAGTCTATTTGCTCTTGGGAAGTCACAGAATACGATTTCTATGCCTGAATCCAAAAGCTGGCTCGTAAAGGTCACGTTTCTTGATAGTCGATCCATTTTGGCGACGATCAGTGTGGCCTTCATCTTCTTGCAGAGTTCCAATGCTTCGTGTAGTTTGGGACGCTGAGTTTTTCGTCCGCTCTCAATTTCCACGAATTCAGCTATCGGTTCTTCTCCGCTAAGATAGTTTCTGATAATTTCTTGTTGTGCTTGTAATCCCAATCCTGACACACCTTGCCGTTAAGCCACATATGCATTATTATCCATTGTTTGAAATATATTAAACCGTCGTTTAGTATTGTTCAAGAAAGGTGGGACCCTCCAAAATCGCCTGGAAAATCCCACTTTCTCTCATTTTTCCGTTTCTGTGATAATGCCGTATTCTTGAGAAATGCGTTCTTGGTAGTTTTCACATTTCTCCACAGCATCATCAATAATAGAAATCAAATTGTCAACGAAGATGTGCTCTATCGTTTTCAAAGTTTCGCCCTCTTCGGAAATGAGCGTTACTTCAAATAGATCTTCACCCTCGTTTAACACCACTTGAACGTAGCCGGTGTGAAGAAATCCTTGTACATGAAATTTCACACCGACGTCAACGATAGTAATGGTAGCCGGATTTATTCCCCAGCTCATTACGACAAAAGGATTGGTTCTAAAGATGCTGAGGATATAACCAGCAATCTCTTTGTTATAATCTTCGTCCATAATCATTTCCTCCTTTTGTTTTTGTTGATTTCACTGATGAGCCTTCGGTTGAGTGCATTGAGTGCCTTATACAACCGTTCATAGCTCTTTTCGTACTTAGTGCCTTGTAACCTCAGTCCGGCACTCACAAAATGGTTGGCTGCATCGAACACGTCTTTCTGTGCCCAACGAAGCTCTTGCAGTTGTTGTTGATCGGTCAGTCTCATAGTCGTTCAGTTTAAATAAGTGTTGTTTACTACGGTTTTGTAATAGCTTCCGGGGCCAGGTATTCTCACTTTCTTGAATACCATCTTCCACCATTCGCTTTTTAGGTCGGGTTTCTCGTTCATCAGCATCTCAACGATTGCCGGATGGATGGGAAAACAGTACTGGAGTGCCCTTTTCTTGCTTCCGTCGCTAAGGCTGTTCCAATACTTCAATGTCATTTTCTTTGTTTTCTGTGCCATTGTTGTTTGTGATTTATGAAGAAGGCCCCCACATGTTAGTTTTGTGAGAGCCTTCATTCTGGTTAATAATGTTTAGCGTAATATTCTTCTTCCTTTTTCCAGAAATCCAAGTCCGCTTTTACCATCTCATAAGTGGATTTCAGCTCTGTCCTGTCAAGTCTGGGATTGTGTTGTTGGTAAGCTGCTTCGATTTCACCAAAACTTAAATCTGGATACGTCTGAAGCAACTCATACAGTTCATCGTAGTATTCGTAAAAGTAATCGTCGAACCCATAGAATCCTCCCATCTTGTAATCATACTCATGAGGATAGGTTTCCGTACAGTTCTTAATTATATGCTCGACGAATGACAAGCAATTAAGAAGGTCTCGTTTTACTATAAACTCGTGGTCTGTGTGGGGTTCGTAATACCCGCAGCTCATGTTCACGGCACTGACAGCAAGACCATTCTCTTTAAGGGTAAGCACATCAGTCATCATACCTTCCTCAAGATGATAACCGAATTGCTCATGTTCAGTAGCCTCAATAAATTCTTTAGAGCTTATTTCAGTTGAGCAGATGGAAGTGATAAGGTCTGAACTTCCTCGTCTATCACACTGAATCACAAATCTCACGTCCTTGAAGACGAAAAATGCTACTTTAAGGTTGTCGTATTTCATCAGACACTTCAGGCAGATCCATACACCATTTTTATCGTCTGCCCCTAATCCTTCAAGTCTTTTATTCTTGGGACTGTAGCCGAAAATGATGTCCTTGGTCTCGATAGCCTGAAAATCTCGTGAATGAATGCTTTGTACTTGATCTATGTGAGCGACCAAGCACGGGTAGGTATCAGAAACACCCTTCGTTACATAGATGTTTCCAATTTCTCGGTCAATATCAATTCTCGCTCCTGGGATATTGGTCTTAATCCACCAAAGCAGAAATTTGATCATCTTCTGTTCCTTTCCACTCTTGCTGTGAATGGAATAAAGCTTTTTCAATAGTTTCATATTTCACTAAGCTTCGATAAGAGCCTCCTCCTCGACTTCTACAAGGGGCAGCTCGGTTTGTTCATTAATCTCGTCGTAAAGTTGGTCGCCTATACGGAACAGAATTTCACAGTTCACATAGACGTCAATCATGTCGATGCATACATTTTGAGGCTCGTAAATATTGAGTTCTGGGTTCCAAGCATTATAGGTAGTAAGATCCTCAGCGTTTTCATAATATTTTGAATCCAACGCTGAATAGAACCAGTTGTCCTTCTTGTATTGAAGTTCAGCAGCATCTTTACACTTCTGGCAGCAATAATACTCACCGGTCAACTCTGATTTAAACAGTTCGTCAGCATAATACTCCGGCGAAAGCATAGTACCACCACACTCGGGACATTCATCAAGATCATCCTCGTGGTAGTAATTATCCGACCAATACGTAAATTCACTTAAGTCGTCGCTATCACAGGTAATAGAGCTATTATGATAGATCACATCCGTCACCTCAAATGCGTCCCGATCGTGAAACTCGTCGTAAAACATCTCGTCTTCTTCCTCGTCCTCGAGTTGCCCGTTGGTGGTATCGAGATTATACGAGTAATCTGAATCAGTGTAATTGTAAGCGATATTCGAATCCAAATTATAGTATTTGAAACTGTCCTGGTAACTGAGCTTATCTTCCCAGTCCAAGTTGCATTCAATACGGAACTTCTTATGTGAAAGTGAGTTTCCTTCGATGTCAACAAAGCCTCTTGAATTTCCACAGTCGGCCCCTACGATTTTAAAGCCATCGATCTCTCCGGCTTTAATAAGGGCATCTACCAAAGCTCTCTTCAAAATATCCGATTGATCTTTAGCGTATTGCCTCTCAGCTAAACGCCATACTTTATCCTCTTCGTCGAGTACCTCAGTAAAGATAACACAACGAGCCAAAATGATACCGTCTTCATCCACGAGTCTAGCAGCTTTAGCTTTTACACTGTCCCGATAGAAAGAATGAAAACCTCGGTCAATCATGCAGCTATTAAAACCGCTCGAACATGCTTCACCACTGTAAATCTCAGCAAAGTCATGATCCACAATCAAAGTGAAATTGGGTAAGGTACCAGCAATGTAAACCTGCCAGTCTTGACTAAACTCCTCACAAAGCCAAGTCTTAACCTGTTGTGGGAGTGCTTGTCCAATGTTAGTTTCATCGATGAGTTTGCTGTAAAAACGTCCAGCTCTCATCTTGAAAATTCCGTCATTGTTGTCGTGATTGATATAGCGAACGAATGCTATTGATCCATCTTCTGGGATTCCGCGATATGAGTCTGTTTCATATACATCGCTGTGAAAAGTGGTCCCGTTCAAAACCACAGTATAGTCGAGGCCCTGATGAACCCCGGCATCTGCAATCATCTTCGTTAACGTGGTCTTCATCTCAGCCATACTCTTGATAGCCAGAAGCGACCAGTCGTCACGTTCCCTG
>ONJS01000022.1 GCA_900318205.1 uncultured Prevotellaceae bacterium
AAAGATAATTTCAAATCCGTTGACTCCAAAAATCGCTGTAACTAACTGAATTTCAATAATTTCAAAGAACTTTTATGATTTTTTAGTGGACACTAATGAACCAAATAACCAAACGATTATGATGAAGAAGATTGCGACATTGTTGACGATGGTGACAGTAGCTATGATGGCTGTTGCCCAGATGGCTAATCCCGTCACGTTTACTTCCCAACTCAAGACCACCAACGGCTCCAGCGAGGGCGAGATTGTTTTTACTGGCAAGATCGACAAGGGCTGGCATGTGTATTCGACCAACCTGGGCGATGCGGGTCCCACCGAGGCCAGCATCACCTTCCACAAGAAGGACGGTGTCGAACCCGTGGGCAAACTCAAAGCTGTGGGCAAGGAAATCTCACAGTTTGACGAGATGTTCGGTGCCAAGCTACGCTACTTTGAGAACAACGTGCAGTTTGTGCAGAAGGTGAAGTTCACCAAGCCCAACTATGACATCGACTGCGACCTGGAATACGGCGCCTGCAACGACCAGTCCTGCCTGCCTCCGTCGAGTTCAAGCCTGAAGAAAGCCGGCAAGTCGCCCGCGGTTGACGGTGAGGCCGACAAGAACAAGGAAGAAGAGGACAAGGCAAAGGCTGAGGCCGAAGCCAAGGCCAAAGCCGACTCTCTCGCTGCCCTGGCAGCCGCCGACAGCGCCGCCATGGCTCCGCCCGTTGATAGCGCTGCCCTCGCCGCTCTGGACCACGATGCGCTGTGGAAGCCCGTAGTGGGCGATATCCAGGCCATCGACGGCACCAGCAGCGGTTCCAACCGTTCGCTGTGGTATATCTTCCTGCTGGGTCTGCTGGGTGGACTGGTGGCACTGTTCACGCCCTGCGTGTGGCCCATCATCCCCATGACGGTGAGCTTCTTCCTCAAGCGCGCCAAGAACGACAAGAAGAAAGGTATCAAGGATGCCATCACCTATGGCATCTCGATTGTCGTCATCTACCTGCTGCTGGGCTTGATCGTGACCGCCATCTTCGGTCCCAGTGCGCTGAACGCGCTCTCGACCAACGCAGTGTTCAACATCTTCCTGTGCCTGCTGTTGGTGGTATTCGCCCTGTCGTTCTTCGGCATGTTCGAAATCAAGCTGCCCAGCAAGTGGTCCAACGCCGTTGACAGCAAGGCCAGCAGCACCAGCGGTCTGCTGTCCATCTTCCTGATGGCTTTCACCCTGGCACTGGTATCGTTCTCCTGCACGGGTCCCATCATCGGCTTCCTGCTCGTGGACTTCGCCACCAGCGGTAACTTCTGGGGCCCCGCCATCGGTATGCTGGGCTTCGCATTGGCTCTGGCACTGCCGTTCACACTATTTGCCCTCTTCCCCTCGTGGCTGAAATCGGCACCCAAGTCGGGCGGCTGGATGAACATCCTCAAGGTGGTACTCGGCTTCATCGAGCTGGCATTTGCCTGCAAGTTCTTCTCGGTGGCCGACCTGGCTTACGGCTGGCACCTGATGGACCGCGAGGTATTCCTCTGCCTGTGGATCGCCATCTTCGGTCTGCTGGGCCTCTACCTCATCGGCAAACTCAAATTCCAAAGCGACATTGTCGAGGGCGAGGAGCAGAAACCCATGCCCGTGATCTGCATCATGGGCGGACTGATCTCCATCGCCTTCGCCATCTATATGATTCCGGGCCTGTGGGGTGCACCGTGCAAGGCAGTGAGTGCCTTTGCCCCGCCCATGAACACCCAGGACTTCAACCTTAATACCAAGGAGGTGCGTGCCGCCTACACCGACTATGAGCAGGGCATGGCTGCCGCTGCCGCCTCGGGCAAACCCGTCTTCCTCGACTTCACGGGCTTCGGCTGCGTGAACTGCCGCAAGATGGAGGCTGCCGTGTGGACCGATCCCAGCGTGGCGGACAAGCTGAACAAGGACTATGTGCTCATCTCCCTGTTTGTCGATGACAAGCGCCCGTTGCCCGAGCCCATCGAGGTGACCGAAGCAACTGGCGAGAAGCGCACCCTGCGCACCATCGGCGACAAGTGGAGCTACCTGCAGCGCTACAAGTTCGGCAGCAACACCCAGCCCTTCTACGTCTGCGTGGACCCGCAGGGCAACGCCCTGAGCGGCTCCTTCAGCTACAAGGAGGACGTCCCCGCCTTCCTCGACTTCCTCAACGGCGGCCTGGAGAAATTCAAAGAATAAACTTTGAGTTGTCAGTTGTCAGTTTTCAGTTGTCAGCAGCATCCGCATTCAACTGAAAACTGACAACTAACAACTGAAAACTGACAACTGAAATATGATTGAGAAGAATGTTAGAGAGCAGATTATCGCGTTGATGAAGCGCGAAGTTGTCCCTGCCGTTGGGTGTACCGAGCCCATGGCAGTGGCATTGTGTGTAGCCCGCGCCACCGAGGCGCTCGGCCGCCGTCCCGAGAAGATTACCGCCCTGCTGAGTGCCAACATCCTCAAGAACGCCATGGGCGTAGGCATCCCCGGCACCGGCATGATAGGCCTGCCCATCGCCATCGCCCTGGGTGCCATCATCGGCAAGAGCGAGTACCAGCTCGAGGTGCTGAAGGACGTCAACCCCAAAGCCATCGAGCAAGGCAAGCAATACATCGACGAGGGACGCATCGACATCCAGCTGAAGAAGGACTGCTGCGACAAACTCTATGTCGAGGCCATTGCCGAGGCTGACGGTCACACCGCTACGGCCATCATCCAGGGATCACACACCCGCTTTGTCCGCGTCACCCGCGACGACGAGATGCTCCTCGACCAGCAAGCCGGCAACAGCGGCGGTGACAACGATGATGAAATCGCCCTCAACCTGCGGCTCGTCTATGATTTCGCCATGCAGGCACCGCTCGACGAGATCCATTTCATCCTCGAGACCCGTGACTATAACCTCAAGGCTGCCCAAGAGTCACTCAAGGGCAACTACGGCCACTGCCTGGGCAAGACCATGGACAGGCCGTTGAGCCACGGCATCTTCGGCAACACCATCTTCTCTCGCATCCTCTCCAAAACCGCATTGGCCACCGATGCCCGCATGGGCGGTGCATTGATTCCCGTGATGAGCAACAGCGGCTCGGGCAACCAGGGCATCTGCGCCACAAATCCCGTTGCCGTCTATGCCATGGAGAACGAGAACACCGAGGAGGAGCTCATCCGCGCCCTCACCCTGAGCCACCTGACGGCTATCTACATCAAGCAGAGCCTGGGCAAGCTCAGTGCCCTGTGCGGCTGCGTCGTGGCTTCCATCGGCAGCAGTTGCGGTATCACCTACCTGATGGGCGGTGATTTCAACCGCATCTGCTATGCGGTCAAGAACATGATTGCCAACCTGACGGGCATGATCTGTGACGGTGCCAAACCCAGCTGCGCACTGAAGATCGCCTCGGGCGTCTCCACAGCCCTGCTGAGCGCCGTCCTCGCCATGGAAGGCCGCCACGTCACCAGTGCCGAGGGCATCATCGAGGACGATGTGGACCGCAGCATCCGCAACCTCACCATCATCGGCGCCGACGCCATGTGCGCTACCGACCAGATGGTCCTCAACATCATGACCGGCAAGAAGTAACCAGCCAGAATCACAAAAAACATTGAGGGGGATGCGCCGCTTGGCACATCCCCCTCAACAGTAAATAAGTGTTATCCTTGATGCGGATTAGAATCCGGAATAACGAACACCAGATACATGGTATACAAAGCCATAACTGTCATCGGTGAAGGTGATGTCATACTCGATGGCATCGGTCAGCTGACCGTTTGCATTCAGACCTCCGTTTGGCATGATCTTGCCATTGGTGATCGTGCAGAACTGATCATCGTCTCCGTCATTGTACATGAAGCCATTATTGTATGAAAACGTCTGATTATTCAGATCAATGGGCACCTTGATAGTATAACCCCAGAAGTTGTCGCCATCGCTCAGCCACATCTGGTCAGCATCGTCGTTGGCGGTGTTGTATGTGTACATGTCCCACTCGCCCATGCCGTAGGGATCCTCATACAGAAGATTTCCTTCTTCATCATAAGCGTCAACGGTAACCACCCAGTGGCCTGCCATCTTCTCTACTGCCGTTCCGCCAGCGGGCTCATCGGTCTCAACAGCGCAAGAAGCCAGTCCGAGGCACAACCCGAGGCTCAAAGCAAATATTGAAAAATATTTCTTCATAATCTAATTCAATTAAATAGGTTCTTAGTTAATCAACTTTGTTGAGCACAATGTCCATATAGATCTGGCCAGCATAGCACAGGCTATAGCTGATAACGCCATCTTCATAAATACCGTCTTCCAGATAATCTACACCATCGCCCCAACCTGCAATGTAGCTGCTGAGCAATTCGATATTGCCATCGTTGTCCACACTCACATAGGCGGTCATGGCATAGCGTGAGCCGTAGGCACGGATCTGGTCATACCAACCACCGAAGATGTCGTTCACGTAGTAGATACCAGGAACAATCATATCAAAGATGATGCCCGTGCACTGAGTCGTGTTGCCATAGTAGGCGGCACGGTCAGCATAGGTGCGGGCACCCTGGTAGATCGAAGCTTCCATATCAACATCATATTCACCGCTGATATCGAGCGTCACGGTCGGATCATAGACGCACACGGTGCGCTCAACCGAGGCAGGATAACCGTCGCTGCCCACAGCTGAATAGGTGATATAATAGAAACCTAGAGTGTTGGTATCCACCTCATCAGCTCCTTCGATTGTAATCTTGGAAGTGATATCCTCACCGGCGAGGGTGCCAGTGCATCCAGGGTCAACAAACTTGCTGCCCACGGGAACAAGCATGAATTCGTCACCCTGCATTTGAAGGTCTGCATAGTAGGTCAGGCGAGAATCGGTCAACTCATCTTTGCCATCATTACATGATGAAAGTGCAAGCATCCCGAGTGCCAATAAACCGAATAAATATATTTTCTTCATAATATGTTCGTTTTTTAGTTGTTTCTACTTTCTCTCGTAGTTCACTATTACTTGGCATCCCAGAATACACGGTCACTGAGCAACTTGGCCGCAGGGGTATTCTTATTCAGCTGACGAGCAGTGCTGGGATAAGGTACACGCTTGCACAGGCCACCAGCCTGGATGTAGTTCAACGCAGGAACAATCATCTGACCAGCGCTGTAAACAGTGGGATCCTCAAAGATCTGCCTTCCAGTATAGGTACTGGTTGCAGGCACGTCGGTGCGGCGAACCTCACTCCATGCCTCCATGTGGTCACGATAGAACAGAGCAGCCCACTTCTGCATATAGATCATGTTCAAGCGGTTGATATCGTTCGCCTGAGTATCCCAATTCACGCGGTTGCCACTCAAGAACGCGCCAGCACTCATGCCACGGGAAGCAAAGTCGGCCTGTACGCCAGCCTCGTAAGCCTCCTTGGCGGCAGCCTTGTTGCCCCAACGCAGTTGGGTCTCGGCGATGAGGAACTGCAGCTCACTCTGGGTGAAGAAGTAGATGGGTGCGAACGTTGCAGGCGTGTAGTCGATGGCGCTCACATCCTTGTTCTTCCAGTCAACACCCCATGACTTATAGACGGTCTTGGCACCGGGTATCTGACCTACATACTCGCCAGCATCATTCTTCATGATGGCGTAGTCGATGCGCGGGTCGTTGGTTGCCAGGTAGTAGCTCACGATGGGATAGGAAGCCACGTGGTTCTTGGTACCCAGGGCGCGTGCAACATCATACCAGGGGTTATACTGACCCTCAGCATTGCTGTAAACGTTCCAAGCAACGTCGCCATCAAAGAAGTCGTCATCATTGACCAAGGCAACAGCCTTGCTCTGATATTCACCGGCATTGATGCCGCCGTCAATCAGACGCAGGTACATGCGCAAACGCAGGGCGTTAGCAAAACCACGCCACTGGCTCACGTTCTTGTTGAGCAGCGGGTCGGTAAGGGTCATGGGATCGCCCTCGAGCGCTTCCTGAGCAGCGTCAATCTCAGCAAGAACGCCCTTATAAACGTCCTCACCATTGTCCCAAACGGGATTAGAATTGGCACTACCTTGCAGGGCCTCGGTATAGGGCACCTGGTCCAGATTGTCCACCAGAAGCTGGAAAGCATAGGCACGCAGAACGGTGCAAGCAAACAAGTCGCTCTTGTTCTCGGTGCGCTCCATCACGTCCTTGATGTCAGCGAGGGCACCGGCATAGAGCGTGCGATAGCAACGGTCAAACAGGTTGGTTGACTCGTCAATATTAAGCTCGGCCTCATTATTGTACTGGTTGGCCTCGGGGCGCTGCTCAAAGTACTGGGCAAAGAAGCCGCTGTAGTTGAACATGGCATCGCCCACAGCTGCAGCGACAGCATTCTCAGCAGCCGGGAACACCAGGTCGGGAGTGACGTCACTGCTCGACGGGTAGTTGGGGTCGTCGTTGATGTCAAGATTGCACGACGACAGGCAGAATACGGCTGCAATAGTCAGCAATAAATATATCTTTTTCATGTCTGTTTCAGTTTTTGATTAGAATTTAACCTGTACATTGAAACCAAACTTGCGTGAGCTCGGGTTAGCGGAGAACTCACCATAGTTACCCTCCAGGTCATTACCGAAGGTAGAAGTCTCGGGATCGATAAAGGTGTTGCTCTTGGGAGTCCACAAGAACAGGTTGTTACCGAAGAACGACAGGTTCACACCCGTGATAAAGCAGTTGGCAAACCACTTGGTGGGCATCTGCCAGCTCAAGATTACACTACGCAGTTTCACGTAGCTCTTGTCAACGAGGAATGCACGGTCCAGTTGGGAACCACCGGCATCCCAATAGGTGAAGATACCCGTCTCATCGAGCGGAGTAGTGTTCTCATCGTAGATGGGGTTGCCGTTCTCATCTTCACCCACCTGCTGTACAGAGTTGGGAACGATGAACGGGTTACGGTTGTTGAACGCAGTCTGGATAGCGTTACCGGTGAAGTAGGTGATGTCCTTGGTGCGCGAGTAGAGCATACCGCCGTGACGAATGTCGAGGTTGGCGGTCAGGCTGACGCCCTTGTAGCTCAGCGTAGTGCCGAAGCCCATCAGATACTTGTAGTTCATGCTGCCGACAATCTGCTGCTCGGGGTTAACCAGCGGCTGACCCTCGCCGTCGCAGATAATCTTGCCGTCCTCGGTCATCTGGGGAACGTAAGCCTTGAACACGCCCAGAGGCTCACCCTCGATAGCGTACAGGCTGGTACCACCGCTCAGACCGTAGATGGTAGCAATGCCGCCCAACTCCTCAGGCAGCTTGATGACCTTACTCCAGTTCTTGGTGTAGTTCCAGGTTACATCCCACTGGAAGTCGCCAATCTTGACGGGAGTCACGTTAACCAACAGCTCGACACCACGGTTGCGGATCTTACCCAGGTTCATGTTCTGGGCAGTGTAACCGGTAGCGGGATCCATGTTCAGTGAGAAGATCTGCTTGTCGGTGTTGCGATCGTAGTAGGCAGCATCAAAGCTGAAGCGGTTCTGGAAGAACGCCATATTCAAACCAAGCTCAAACTCGGTGGTCATCTCAGGACTCAGGTTCTGGCTACCCAGCACGTTGCCCAATGAGTAGGCATTCACGCCCACCTTGGTGAACGGGAACGAGCTACCGTTACCGAAACCGCTGGTGGCAGCAGCTGCCTGAGCATATACTGAATTGGTCATATATACACCAGCGTCATTACCGGTGCGACCCCAAGCCACGCGGAACTTACCGAAGGTGAGGATGTTGCGCTGTTCGGGCTTGAGCAGCTCGCTGAACAGGAACGACAAGCTCACACCAGGATAGAAGTAGGAGCGATTGTCCTTGGGAAGGGTCGACGACCAGTCGTTACGGCCCTGGAGGGTCAGGTAAACCATGTTCTTCCAGGCGAACTCAGCACTGCCGAATACGGCCAGATAGCGGCGCTTCCACTCCGACTGCGAGGTCGAGGGAATCTCGGCACTGTTCGACAGGTTGTACCACATGGGGATGGTCAGGTTGGTCACCGAAGAGCCCAGGTAATTATAGCTGCGCTCATTGCCGTTGAAACCGAGCTGAGCATTCACGTGCCAGTCTTCAAGAATCTGCTGGTCATAGGTCAACATGAAGTTCTGGTCAATCTCACGACGGCGGGTGATGCTCTGCGATACCTCACCGGTGAGGTCCTTCAGGGCGTCCTCATAGTTGGGGGTGTCCTTGAACAAGGCTGCCATGTTGGGCGAGCCATAGTTGTGGTGACCCGTATTGGTATCCAAACCGAAGCGGTAGGTAGCCGTGAAGTATTTCAGGAATGCATAGTCGAGCTGCAGGTTGCCGTAGAAGCGCTCCTGCTCATACTCGTTCTGGTAATTCTCAATAATGTAGTACGGGTTGGTTACACCGTAAGGGGTGTAGTAGTAACCCGGAGTGTTGAACGGGTTGTTCAGATCCTTCATCTCGACGATGGAGATGTCGCGCGGAGTCTGCATGATGCTGTTGTACATCGAACCCGTCTTCTGACCGGTGGTCACGAAGTGGTTGCGCTGGAACGCATAGTTCAACGAGGTGCTGAAGGTGAACGCGCCGGCAGTATGGCTACCGCGGGCCGATACCGTATACTTGGTATAGGTGTCGGCATCCTTGGGGATGATACCGTTATCGTTGATCTGTGACAGCGACACGAAGTAGGTGCTCTTGTCGGTTGCACCGTTGAACGAGATGCTGTTGTTGTAACGGAAACCGGTGCTGAAGAAGTCCTTCACGTTGTTCTTGATGGGAAGGTAGGACTTCAGGTTCTGGCTATGGTTGTAAACCCAACCGTAGAGCTGCTCGGAGCCGTCAAAGGCGGGACCCCAAGAACCGTTCTCAATCTCGGTGTGGTCACCATACCAACCCATACCGAAGCCGTTCTGCATCTGAGGCAGACGCATAACCGACTCCCACTGCAGGCCACCGTTGTACTCGATACCCACGCCGCGGCTCTGCTTGGAACCCTTCTTGGTGGTAATCAGGATGACACCGGCGCCGGCACGGCTACCGTACAGGGCGGTAGCGGCAGCACCCTTCAGAATGGTCATGCTCTCAACGTCGTTGGGGTTAACGGCGCTGGCGCCGTTACCGAAGTCGTAACCGCTGTTCAGACCATCACTGCTGTAAGTTGCCGAGTTGTTCAGGGGCACACCATCCACTACATACAGCGGCTGGTTGCTGCCCGAGAGCGAGCTGACACCACGAATGATAACCGACTTGGAGGTACCGGGGTCGGATGATGTCTCAGCAATCTGGACACCAGCCACCTTACCGGCAAGACTCGACATGACGTCGTTGGTGCGGGCCTGGGCAATGACATCACCCTTGATCGGGGTAGCCGATACACCCAGCGCCTTAGCCTCGCGCTTGATACCCATCGCAGTAACCACGATCTCATCAAGAGCCGTGTTGTCCTCCTCAAGGGCGACTGTTACAAAACCCGAAATCGCAACGACCTTGGTCTTGTAGCCCAAGCAACTGATTCGCAATTGCGTCACGTTGTCGTTGACGGTTACTGTGAATTGACCGTCAAGGTCGGTTGCAGTACCCTGTGACGAGCCGACAGCTTGCACAGTGGCACCAATCAGCGGCTCATTGTCAACGGCACTGACGACTTTACCATTCACGGTCTTGTTGGCCCATGCACTCATCACGATGAGGCATATCGCCATCAGAGTTGATAAAAGTCTCTTCATACAGTAAACAATTAGATAACCCATCGGCACGCTCAAGCGAGCGCATACCTGAACATGCCGGTGGATTGATGTTGATTATCTCTATAAAGTTGTTGAACAGCAAGTGCGCTCTGCTTACTGATTTTTGTCTCGTTAAAGGCACCAAATGACATATAGGCATGGACTGCATCCTCCATTGAGAATACAATAAGGCAAGATGTAGATGTTTTCAGGTTCCTTGTGTCCATTACTACTATGGTATCATAAGAGATTTATTTCATTCACTTTTCCCTTGCTAGCAGCAGAGAAACACGCAAAGATAAACATTTTTTCACTCAAGCAACAACTTATTGCAAAAAAACTCAAAAAAAACGGGATTTTTCATGGAAAAACAGCTTTTTCAATGATAAATCCTAACTATTTTCCCCCATTTTGGTTGTTCATGACAAAGTATCAGCATCTATATGATTACAAATTTGCAGCGGAAGAAGTCTTTTCTATGTCATTTGACTCCTTCCGCTGCAAGTGCAACGGTTATAAAATGTTAATCCGCCCTCTACCTATTTGACAGGTAGAATCTGGATGGCACAGCCGCCACCAGAGGCAAGATGCAGGTGCAGCACCTTATTCTTGTCCACGTCAAGACGACGGATGCTCATCGGGTAAGGATTGTTGCGGTAGTCGGCATCAGGACCGTCCTCATAGATGATGGCCATATACTTGCCGTCACCCAGGAAGTCGAGCGGCAGGTCAAGGTCTCGCGCCTCACTGTCGGTCACGCTGCCCACATACCAGTTGTCGGTGCCACGCTCCTGGCGCACGTAGGTCACATACTTGCCCATCGAAGCATGCGGCACGAGGGTGCGCTCCCAATTGGTGGGAACCTCCTCGATGAACTTGAAGGCGGGCTGGTGCTCGTAGTTCTCAATCTGGTCGGCTGCCATGTGGCCGGGGCTGTAGATAACAACATATTCGGCCAACTGATGGGCGAGCGTGTTCTGCGGACGCGTGCCGGGCACCGAGTCGTTGCGGTACTCAAAGATACCGGGCGTGAAATCCATCGGGCCACCCAAGCCGCGGGTGAACGGCAGGATGCACTCGTGATAGGGAGGATTGCCGCCACGGCGGTCAAAGGCGTTGTACTCCTGGCCACGCATGCTCTCAGTAGCGATGAGGTTGGGCCAAGTGCGCTGGATACCGCTGGGAATGGCGCCCTCATGGTTGACAATCATCAGGTGATAGCGGGCCGCCGTCTCAATGACCTTGCGGAAGTGCTGCACGCCCCACTGCGAGTGCTGCAGCTCACCGTTATAGAAGTGCGAATTGACATAACCCGTCTTGACCGTGTTGATGCCGAGTGACTCATAGAGCCTGTAGGCATCCTCGAGCTGGTTCTCATAGTTCTGGGCAGCACCGCCGGTCTCGTTGTGGGCGATGATGCGCACGCCGCGCTCGCCTGCATAGCGGCACAGGCCCTGCAGGTCATAGTCGGGATAAGCCTTGGTAAACGAGAAACCGTCGCCATGCTTCGTCCAGTCGGTGTCCCAACCGTAGTTCCAGCCCTCGACCAGCACACCGCCCAGGCCATGCTTGGCGGCAAAGTCGATGTAGCGCTTGGTGTTCTCGGTCGTAGCACCGTGGCGATCACCCTGCGACCAGGTCCAGCGCTGTTTCTGCAGCGCCCACCAGATGCCCACATACTTCGTCGGCTTCAGCCATGAGGTATCTTCAATCTTACATGGGTCGTTGAGGTTCAGGGGCATGCGCGAGAGCAGGATGTCGGCAGCCGTGCGGCCGATGATGATGGCTCGCCAGGGGCTCACGCGGGAGTTCCCCACCCTCACCTTGTCGCCATTCTTCCAGGGCACGAGGTCAGCCTTGAGCGTTGTGCCCTGATGCGAGAAGTTCATGGTCGAGTAGTCGGTCAGGTTGGCGTCCATGATAGCCATGTAGAGCCCATCGTTCACCTCAAGGGCAACGGGACCCGACATATTCTTCTTTTGGCTCACGGGCTCACGGGTGTAGATGCCCTCATAGTAAGGCGTCAAAGCGGGAATTGACCATGCCTGGGCATCGCTGGGCAGGGCAAACTCGGTTGCCTCGTCCATGATCACAAAGTCTTGCAGACCACGCTGGCGCGGGAACTCGTAGCGGAAGGCCACACCGTCGTCATAGGCACGGAATACCACGCCCAGTTGACGCTTCTGGCCATTCTTTTCCTGCAGTATCACCCGCATCTCGTTGTAATGGTTGCGCACCTGGGCATCCTCGCCCCACGGCTGGCTCCACGTCTCGTCAAGGCTCGCACGCGTCACCTTGCCCATCTTGAAGTTGTCCTTCAGGTCGCCATCTTTGAGCACCAGGCCCAATGCCGAACGGCCGATGACGGTCTCACCGCCACGCACCACACGATACCACGCCTTGCCACCGTCCACACCGACGGTCACCGTCAACGACCCGTCAGGCGAACTCACCAACACATCCTTGGCACTCGCTACAACACTCAGTACCAAGCACATAAACACAACACTTAAAAGCCTTTTCATAATATCTTGTTTCATTTGTTAATTTTTCTATTTACAAACGCAAATTACCCTACCCCTCCTCAGCAGTCAATCGCCTTGACATCGTTCTCGAAGGTGTCCTTGTCAATCGCGCGGGCCTTAAGTTTAGAACGGTAGGTGTAAATGGTCGTCAGGCTGGCACGCAGGATGGCGGCGATGCTCTGGTTGTCGGTGATACCGATGCGGATGAGCGCCAGCACGCGTGACTCAGTAGTCAGGCGCTTGCCCTGCTTGACCTCTATCTTGCCGTCTTCCTGCAAGAGCTTGTTCACCTCATCGACAAAGGTGGGATAGATGTTCAGGAACGCGTTGTCAAAGTCCTCATAGAACAGCCGCGCGTTCTCGTTGCCGAAGTTGGTACTCTTCAGTTCCCGTGCGAGGTCTTCGGTTTTGCGGTCGCGGTATAGGCGGTACAGCGCCTTGCGCTGCTCCTCGCCACGGTCGATAAACCTGCTTGACAATGCCATGAAGCGCGCGATATACTGCTCCTTCAACTGCTCACGCTCCTGCAGCAACCCGTTAGCCTCATGCAATTCCTCGACGGTCTCGCCAAGTTGGGCGTTGACGTGCCGCAACTGCTCGTTGATGGCTTTCTTCTGCTCATTCAGGCGACGGTAGCGCTTCAACAACTGATAGATAGCGATGACGCCGACCACCAGCAGCAATGCGATGACCGAAATGATGCCCAGCAGCCACATCATCTTGCGATGGCCCTGTTCCTGCTTGGTCTGGTAGGCACTCAGGATTTTGGGTACAATGCGTGACGCCTGGATGTTGCGCAGGCGTGTACCGTAGAAATTGGCATCGTCCACCGCCACGCGCATGTAGCGATAGGCCCGGTCGATGTCGCCCTCGTCAAACAGGCGATCGGCAATCGCCCTCAACGACGTGTTCTCGCGGATGCAGCCTTCCAGGTCGCTCTCGGCGCTCTTGATCAGGTACTCCATCTGGTGCTCCTTGTCGCCCAGTTGCGAATAATAGAACGACATCGTACTTGTGATGATGGAATACATGCGCTCGCCACTGTGGTAGTTGTCCATCAGCTTGGACAGCAGTTCGATGGCACGCTGGGGCTGGTTGTCGTCAGAATAGCACTCGGCCTGCGTAATCTGATAGTTGATGTTGTCATGGGGCACATTGATGGCTATGGCAGCTCGGCGCACCCCCACCAGTTGCTGCACATACTCCTCGGCATATTGCGTGCCCTGCATATACTCCGCCTGATAAATCAGCAGGTCGGTCAGCGTGCGGTGATACACAACGAGTTGGCCGGGAGATAGGCGCGTGGTATCAATCTGATTCAGCGTCTGTTGCGCCTTGTCCATCAGGCACGCGGTGGAAAGGATATGGGCCAGGTTCAGGCGGCTCTCGTTCAACAGCGATTCATCACCCATCGACTGGGCCAGGCGTATGCACTGGTTCACATAGGCGTAAGCCGAATCGTACTGGTAAGCCGAGTACTCCTCATAGAGCCGTTTCAAGGCGGCATAGCGCCCAGGAGCTGTCGTCTCCTTGCCCAAATCAGACTTCAGCTGTGCGAGTCGGGCCTCCTTGGCGGCAACAATCTGGGGCTGCGCAGCAATCAAGCTGTCGAGATGCTGAAAACGTCCGCCACCCTCTGCAGCCAGTGCCACAACGACACCGGCCACCACCATCGCCACAAGAATCCCAATCCTCCTCATCTGACTAAAACCTAATATCTAGCGTCTAAAGTCTAACGTCTAAACCCCCAAAATAATATCTATCAACGCCGATAAGTCGCCAATCGACAGTTCCCCATCATTATTCACGTCGGCTCTCTTGAAGAGGGTACTTTCAACATTGTCGCTCATGATCAGGTCAATCAGGGCGCTAACGTCACCGATGGTCACCTCGCCGTCGCCGTTCACGTCACCATGCAGATAAGTCGGGACAGGCTCGCCCTTGACATACACCTGGTAACCGCCAGCGGGAATCGAGAAACTCTGCGTCGAACTGAACGTCACGGGAATGGCCGTCAGTCCGTCCGAGATGTTGCTCACGTCGATGGCACGTTTCCACTCGCCGGGCTCAAGACCGGTGACAATCGTGTTCAGCGCGCTGGTACCCAAGTTGAGCACCACCAGGGCGGTCTGCTCGTTGTGATGGCGGGTATAGGCCACCATATTGCTGTTGCCCGTGGTCAGGAACTTGACCTCACTGGCGCGGTCACCGTTGTCAATCAGTGCGTCACAACTGTGCTTCAATGCGGTCAGCGCCTTGACGGTGTTCAGCATCTTGTTATCGACGGTGTTCCAGTTGATGGGCGTGCGGTTGAAGTAATCCAGTTTGCGATTCATCAGGTAGCCCGTCTCCTGTCCGTTGTAGAGCATGGGCATACCGTACAGGGTAAACGTCAGCACCGTGAAAGCATACACATTATTACCATACTGCGTGTTCATCGTGCTGTTGTAATTCTGGTCGTGGTTGGTGAGATACACCATGCGGCTGATGTCGATAAAGCGCAGGTCGCCCACCAGGTTGCGGCACTGGTTCAACACACCGCTGGGATTGGTCTTGTTGTTGACCAGCGCACTCTGGAAGCCCCAGGCGTAGTCATAGTCCCAGCCGCACACCAGCAGGCGCGACACGCTGTTGGCCATGTCGCCCTCGCCCAGCATGGTGATGGTCTTGCCGGGTTTATACTCCTTCAGGGCCTTGATGGCGCGAGTCCAGAAGGCGGTGGGAATGGTGTTGCTGCTGATGTAGTCGCAGCGATAGCCGTCGATGTCCACCTGGTCAATCCAGTACTGCATCGCCTCGATCATCGCCAGCTGGGTCTCTTCCTTGCTGTAATCCAGCTGATAAACGTCGCCATAGCCGTTGGGGCTGGTGAGCGTCGAGTTATAGTAGTTGCGGTGCTGGGTAATCCACACGTTGTCCTTGGCTGTGTGGTTAGCCACCCAGTCGAGCCACACCTGCATGCCGCGCTGATGAGCGGCGGTGACAAAGGCCTTCAGGTCGGCGATGGTGCCGAAGTCACTGTTCACGGCATGATAGTCACGCGGGGCATAGGGGCTGCCCAGAGAGCCGATACGGCCCTGGATGCCGCGCGGATGGATGGGCATGAGCCAGATGATGTCAACGCCCAGGTCCTTGAGGTAGTCCAGACGCTGCTGCGCTGCGGCAAGGGTACCCGCGCTGGTAAAGTTGTACAGGTCAAGCTCATAGATGACATGCTGGTTGGGGACAAAGGTGCTCTCCCCTGCCCCGATGACCTTGGTCAACTGGCCCATCACGTAGTAGCCGTGGTTGGTGAACGAACCGTCAACACGTCCGCCCTGGTTGTTCCAGGTAAAAATCAGGCCCGAAGGCATTGCCAGCGAGCCGGTATAGGTCCACTTGTAGATCTTGTTGCCACTCTGGGTATCGCCCATGTAGGTCATTGACGCACCAGGCCAGTTGGTGCCCACATAACTATTGCCGCCGGTGTTGCCTTCCCACACCCAGATCTTGGGCGCATCGGTCACCGTGCTGTTGGCCTCAAAAAAGACACACACCTCGCTGTCACTGCTCAGCGTCGGCTCATAGACTGCCGACATCGCCAGCAACGATACCATCATCAGGATGGAGATTGAAAGAATTCGTTTCATTTTGGTTATTTTTGGTTGATGATTTTTCACAAAGGTACACATAATTAATATACCCCCACAGCCATCAAGCAAAAAATCTAACCCTCAAAACTAATCAATCTACTGTAAACCATAATTTTACCATCCTCCAGCCAGTCCAAAAATCAAAGTCAATTTCACACCCCCTAGAACAAAAAAGTCGCCGTTCTCGGCGACTTTCCCTAATATCTAATATCTAAAGTCTAGGGTCTAAAATCTAAACGTCACATGCCCCAGCACATTGATGCCTGCCATGGGATAGAAGCGCGGATCGCTGTACAGGTCATACTTCCCCTCCTTGCTGCCGCCGGGATACAGGGCGCAGGTCTGGGAGTAGCCGTTGGTCTCATACTTCACGTTGAACAGGTTATAGGCGGTAGCACCCACGGTGATGCTGCGGATGTGCGGCAACTTGAAGGTATAGCCCAAGTCCAGGTTGTTGACGAAGTAGGGATCCAGCGAGTCCTCCTTGCGCTCAAAGTTGTCGAGGTACTGGCGCGACACATACTGCGACTGCAGGTTGGCGGTGATGCCCTTGTATTCAAACATCAGCATGCTGCCCACGGTCAGGCTGGGCGAGAAGGCGATGGTGGTGTTGCCCTTCTCGATGGCGGTCTGCGTCCACATGTCGTCCCAGGTGTCGGCGTCATAGTCGCTCACGTAGCCCACATAGTCCTGGATGCGGTTGCGGCTCAGCGTGGCGTTCACCTCCCAGCGCAGCCAGTCGGTAAACTGCATGCCTGCCAGCAACTCGATACCCATGCGGTAACTCTTGTCCACGTTCTCGGCCATCAGCTCGCCAATCTCGTTGATCTTGCCGTTGAGCACAAGCTGGTCCTTGTAGTTCATGTAATACAGGTTGGCGCTCAACAGGTAACGGTCAGTGCGGAACTCGTAACCGGCTTCCCAGTCATAGAGTTTCTCGCTCGTGGGATGCTCGAGGAAGAGACCGTCGGTGTAGTTGTTGCGCGTCGGCTCCTTCTGGGCAACGGCAAACGAGGCATACACGCGGTTCTTCTTGTTAATCTGCCAGTTGAGACCAGCCTTGGGGTTGAAGAAGTTGAACGGCTCGTTGATGTCAAGGGCCTGCAGGCGTTCGGGATCGGCGGTCCAGTCCCACTTGTCATTGTTGCCCGTGATGCGGTAGCCGATGTGGCGATACTGCAGGTCGGCATAGGCGCTCAAGCCTGCGGTAATCACATAGTTACCCTTGATATAGATGTTGATGTCGGTCTTGCGGCCGTTGTTGCGGTAGTACTCGTGGTCGGGAGCCAGCGGGCTGGTGTAGTTCTCGACCCAGATGACCTGGCCGTAGTGGTCGTTGCTGTAGCGGTTGATGCCGCCGCCCAGCGTGGCAGCCAGGCGTTCGCCGGTATACTGCAGCGAGAAGACACCGCCGCCGAAGTTGCTATCCACACATTTCTTCCTCACCAGGCTCGCCTTCTTGCTGGTTCCCTCGGCAGTCACCACGGGCAGCAAGCCGTACTCCTTGAGCGTACGGGCGTTCTTGTACTCCTGGTAGTAGCCGAAGCCATTGGTATAGTGCAGCGCCACATTGAGTTTCCACAGGGGATTGAACGTCTGGTTCCAGATGAGCTGGTAGTGGGTCTGGCGATAGATGTCCTTCTGGTCCTTATAGAAGCCCGTCACTTTGCCGTCGTGCTTAATCTCGCCATTGGGGTTATAGGTGCGGCGTTCCTTCAGGTCGTCGCGGCTGATGCCGTCCCAGGCATGATAGGTATCTTCCTTGCCGCCAAAGGTGATGAAACGCAACGAGGTCCCGGCGTTGAAGTAGCCCAGTTGGCCGAAGTAGCTAAGTAACTCGCTGCTCGCACGGTCACGGTAGCCGTCGCTGCCGATGTGCGACAGGCGCGACTCGATGGCCCAGTGGTCGCCCAGCAGGCCCGTTCCCACGCGCAGGGTCTCCTTGTTGGTGTTGTACGAGCCATAGCTGCCCGACACCTCGGCATAGGGATCGCGTGAGAATCCCTGGGTCCTCATGTTCACGCTGCCACCGAAGGCGCCCGAGCCGTTGGTCGAGGTACCCGCACCACGCTGCACCTGGATGTCGCGCACCGATGACGCAAAGTCCGGCGTGTTCACCCAGTAGATGCTGTGACTCTCGGCATCGTTCATCGGAATATCGTTCACGGTGATGTTGATGCGGGTGGCATCAGTGCCACGCACGCGCATCGACGTGTAGCCCACACCCGCACCCGCGTCGCTCGTCGTGATCACGCTCGGGGTCATCGTCAGCAGGAGCGGAATGTCCAGGCCATGGTTCTCGGCAGCCAACTGCTTGCCGGTCAGGTTAGTAAACGCTACAGGAGTGCTAGCACTCGCACGGGTACCCAGCACCTCCACCTCGCTGAGTGCGACGGTAGGCACCGTGTCGGTCGCGGCAGGCTGCGCCACCGCAACAAGGCCTGCCACCACCGTGGCAGCCGTCAAAAAAGTCTTCTTCATGCAATAATTCGTTTTCCCAAGTCCCGCAACCCTGTTGCTCCCACTCAAAGTTTAATGGTTAAAGGTTAATGTTTAAAGGCGCTTCGCCACTAAACCCTAAACTCTAAACCCTAAACCTCAAGTTTCGCAAGCGGTTGCGAAACTTGAATCAATAAATGTTCTCTACGCCGGCATTGTCCGGATCAGATCCCATGGGTATGTTCTCAGCCCCCATCTCCCAGGGAGCACCCCAAACTCATTGAATCACGCCGCAAAGGTAATACTATTTTAGATAATAGAGAATAGATATCAGAGAGAATTGTTGAGATAAGGGGTTATAGGGGGGTATAGGGGGTGATAGGAGGAGATAGGGTTTTATAGGAGGGGATGGGGAGCGATGGGGAGTGTGTGTTTGAAATAAAAAATTTTGGGGGGGAAGTGTTAAAATAATGTTAATGTTTTTACAATTCATTGATTTATAGGTTGTTGGTGGGGGATAACATGGGATAGGTTAAATCTTGGGGGCTGGATGTTGTTTAATGTCTTCATAGCTTTAAAAAAATTTGGTTGATCATTTATTCGGCAAAGGTAATGGGACGGCTAAGCGTTGACAAGGGTAAAAAGCTACGTTTTGAGGAATTGGGGGCATCTGATTCCATGGAACTTACACTCGTTCGCTAAACGCTAAGAATCAAAGAAGTAGAGACGCAAAATTTTGCGTCTCCCACCTCTGGTTGTATCTTCTATTGTTCCTACATCAAACCACAACCGAACATCACGGCATAGCAACTGAGCTGCGTTGTATCTTCTATTGTTCCTACATCAAACCACAACGTGTGAGAAATAGTTTGGCATAATCTTACGTTGTATCTTCTATTGTTCCTACATCAAACCACAACGCTCTTGCCCCCCTTGTTCAGTTTGGAAGGTTGTATCTTCTATTGTTCCTACATCAAACCACAACCGACCACCGCAGAGAGTGTATCACGCACATGTTGTATCTTCTATTGTTCCTACATCAAACCACAACGTTGACGGCAGCGGCGAGCGCGTCTTTGTGTTGTATCTTCTATTGTTCCTACATCAAACCACAACCTAAGTCAAATATTTATCTCATTCACAGCAAAATACGCAATAAAACTGGCTTAAGAAGTGGCGATAGATGCAGTATTTGTTACAAAATTACCAAATAATTTCTAATTGGACAGGTCCAGAAATAGCTTTTTTGTTCTTTTCTTTCTTCCCCCAGAAATTGACGATATCTCCATATTGTTTATCGGTCACACTTAGGACGCTGACCTTTCCCTCAACCGTGACAAATATTTTCACCCGTTTAGCATGCACCCTCCCTTGAGTTCACCACCAGTTGCCTATACTTAACCGATAGTGCAACTGGTGACGTGAACATCAATGTTTGCTTTATCATCTTAATCTACTAATTTCACCCAAATCATTTAATTCAAAATCAACACCTTCAACAAGTGCTTTGAACTGACCATGAAGCAACAAAATACCGGATCGGAATTCTTCAGATGAACTAAAAGCACCATTCTTGAGTTTAATCAAACCACTTGGTCTCGCATCTTGATGATGGACCAATGAGATACGGCCATAAACACTTGTACCAGATTGAAACGAGTTTAAGCCTATCACTTTATAGAGGCGTTTTTGCAAGTCCTGTTTATCCAGATGCCACAATTCATCAGGATTACTCTCAAATAATAGCACCATTGTACCAATTTTTAATTGATACTTAAGTTGATATCCGTTCTTGGTATCAGGGACAATATCCTGATTTTCAAAAGCACCATGAATACTCCTGCGATAAAATTTGGCTGCAGCAATGTTACTAACAAGTTCACATACACTTCTTTCCCTGCCATGTTCATCCAGGCCGGCATAGATAGCCATCATATAGTTACGGTCATTCTGCACATGGAATTGCTGCTTGTATTCATGCCGAGACTTGTCACGATGTTTCCTGATGTTGATGGGCCTTGTCACAGAGTTGGCAAATATCCTCACCTTCTTAATGGGGATTTGCTTTCCCTCATTCATCCAGATAGTTGCTTCGACAGCCGCCTTGAGGCTACCATGGGTTGCTATTGCCTCTTTGACTTTGCTTTTCACTTCTTCATCAACAATCTTGTCAACGTCTTTGGCATCGAGCATATCTAGGCTCTTGCGGACAACATATCTGATATCGCCATCATGCTCAATGGCACCATAATAGGTGTCGTTATGGAGTGAACCTCGAGCTGTGTCACCTTGCAAAAAAACATCACCACTTCTCTTTCTCGTATGCTTGGGCATATTGTCCTTGGTGTAATGCGCAATCAAGAGTTCATCCTGAATATGTTTCATATCGGCAACAAACGTGGGCCAGGGTTTCTCAAATTGCGGCTTCTTACCCTTTCCTTGACGATAGTTGTCCTCATCATGATAGAATTGCGCCAATTTATCATACTGCGTCTTGTCAATACAGGCAATGGTGATGGCATCAATGCAGTGGTGGACATGGTTGACACGCTCCTTGGCTGTATATTCCTCCTGAATACCCCACATCTTCCTGAAATCGGATGTGGCAATACCCTTGACGATATATACATGCTTGAAAACCGACTTGAGAAACAAGCGAGCATAGCGGGATATGACACTGATATCCGTGCCTTGACGGCGAGAAAAGCCCTCGGGTACTTCAGTCATCATAAAACGCAGGTATTTTCCTCTCCAGTAATCGCGTTCAAGTGCCAACAGGTGCCGACGACGGATGATGCTATCTTTTTCATCTTTTGTCGTCGCCCTGCTGCCTTTGAGTTTGCGGATTCGCTTGCTCAAGTCTTCAGCGCGCTCATTCCAGTGTTCAATGCGCTGCAGCATCTCTTCATGATCGGGCAATTCTGAAGGCAGTTTAGTCTTCTTTGTTTTGCGGTTATACCCGCTCTCACATAATGTCAAGTTCATCTTGGTGCTATCACCACCCGCGCTCTGGGGGACCGTGTGCTCGATATCATATTTGGGATTGGAGCACAGGAAATCTGAGATTCCGATTTGATTGCCTGAGTAAATACAGATATGATTCTGTTCTTCCCATAATTGATACTTCAGGATGTCAGTATCGGTTGGATTCTCGATGTGTGCATCTTCCTGAATCCTCTTTCTGATTTCCTCTCTGTTTTTCTCTTGCTGGCGTTGCCACTGCTGAATTGCCCATCGACGATTGGCGTCATTGAGATCTCTTGAGAATTCAATATGTACCTTGGTGTTCTCGTCAATATAGCCCTTAGCAAGTAGCAGATTTACCACCTTGCGCAGACGGAACATCGAACGCATTGCCATCGGATTCCTCACGCTGCTGATGCGTGGAGATCCCAACTGATAAATGCCATCCTTATTGGGCAAAACACGTGGGTACTGCTCCAGCATTGATGGGTGATAAAGTTTCTGTAATTCTTCAGAACACAAACCATACTCTTCATATCTGTACATCAAGTAATCCTTGAAATAGAGCTCAAGTGGACGGTCATCATTCTTGCTATCGTAGGCCAAGAGAACGTCAACAGCCTCGTTGATGGCTTTCTGGTGCTCATCCTCGTGTATCATGAAATGCGCTGGTAACACTGCATCCAAGTTTGCCATAAAGACGGCAAGGGAGTAGATGAGGCCATAGTCCTTGAGGAACGGGAGAATCTTTCGGATAGCTTTAAGACTAAGCGAAGCATAATCATTGGGCATTGAGATACTGGCAAACCTCTCAGCGTCTTCCTCGTTAAGTTGCAATCGATTTATTGCAAAGTCTTTCAGTTTCTCACTGTCATCATAAAAGAACAAAGCGTGCCACACATCATTCATTATCTGGAAAGGAGTCTTGCCATCGGCCAATGTATAAACCTCACAAACGCCCTCCAGCCAATTATCACCAAAGATGCCTTCAAGTTGTGCAGTTACGATGCTGATGGGGACAGGTGTATCCATTTGATAGTTGAACTGAAAAGGTTTATCATCCTTGTCACGGAAATACATGTATTTATTCTTTCCAGCGAGTTTCTTGGCTATCTCCTCAAAATTAAAGGTATGCTTGCTCTTGCGATATTTCTTGAACAAAGGTAAAACGGTCGCTTTTTCATCACCGTTCAGATAGCGCAACTGTGCGTCTTGGGGCGTCTTGATTTTGATGTTGTTCAAAAAACTGTAAAGTCGGAATTCCTCATACAAGGGATGTGATGCCGGGCATCTTGCCTTGCCTTTCTCAAAAGTACATGTTCCGACAGTCCCTTTCTGAGATTTCAGCGGACGCTGAAAGAAAATGGCTCTTTCAAGTTTCTTCACCAAGTCCTCGGGCAACTGCTGTTTTTCACAAATAGCATAAAACTCATTAAGGTAATGCTCATTGCGTGCGGTATAATGCCCTCTAATCTTCTGACCAGATTGATAGAGTTGATAAAAGTATTCCCCCAAGTATTGGCAACCAGCCTGGTTCATCTCGGCAGTCAGTTTGCTGATACCCTCACTGACGGCACCATCGGATGCTTTTGTCGTTTCCTTGCGGTTGCTCAAAAAACCACGTCGCTGATTGATGTGGTAAAGCGCACGCCCCAAGATGTAACGTTGTGTAAGGTTGTTTAAATCCAATTTCTGTGTCAAGCAAATGTGCCTGAACTGGTATGGATTGACATTATTCTTATCCTCAGTGAGCTGCCATGCCAAGAACTCCTCGTCGTGTGGGTAAATCTTTTTTAGTCTCCAATCTCTCAATTGTCTCGAATCCACAGGAGGACACAAGCGATTCTCTACAAGCACAGTTAACAGGCGAATCTTTCTCACCTTACGGCGCCAGTATTGCCTGCGTAAAGCACGGTGAGTTGTTCGCTCTGCCGCCTTGGACAACTCTATTCCTTTTTCTATCTTTACCCCTTCGGTAAAGATATTAGTACCCTTGTGCAACAGTCGGGTTTCACCCTTGTCGTTCTTTTCAATAATAGCCCAACCAAGACTATTGGTACCAGTATCTATTCCTAGTATTCTTTCCATATCTTAATTATTATTGTTATTATTCGGTAAAATTACGATAATTCTTTGAGGTTACAAAAAAACATTGTAATTTTGCACCCATAAGATTCCTACATCTTATCACAATAAGGCCATCATGGCCGAAGGGTAAAACCTATACTCCCGCTTCGGTGGGAGTTTTTTTATTCTAGTAAGAATTGTTGAGATGAGGGGTTATAGGGGGTGATAGGAGGAGATAGGGTTTTATAGGAGGAGATAAAGGGGGATAGGGTTTTATAGGAGGGGATGGGGAGTGATGGGGGCTTTATAGGGAATTCCTTGGGGGGCTCGAGCCCTATCTCATAGGAAGTAGGCCGAACTCATTGAGTTACGCCAAAAGGTGGGGCATTTTTTGCAATGCAACAAAAAACACAGTAACTTTGCATGATTAACCACAACAACTCATCATTCACACCTGATTATTACCAAATGGCAAAGCTGAATCGTGATTTCTTGCCCCAAGACGGGCAATACGAGGCCCTGATGGTCTATAAGAAGTCGGAGTGCATCTGCGATGTGACGGACTACTTCTGCAAAACCTTCTTGGACCGCCATCGCGACCGTACCGTTGACCAGATGGTGCAAGCCGCTCGCAGCGGCAAACAGAATATCGTCGAGGGCACTGCCGCCTCTGCCACCAGCAAAGAGACCGAAATCAAACTGCTCAACGTCGCCAAAGCCAGCCACCAAGAGTTGCTCGAGGACTACAAGGACTACCTGGCCCACCACAACCTGGAGCAGTGGAAATCCACCGACCGCCGCTACCGCCACACGCGTCAGCGTTGCCGCGAACACAACGACCGCGAATACTACAACACCATCCTGCCCAACTGCACCGATGAGATGATCTGCAATATTGCCATCACCCTCATCTGCCAGACCGACGTCATGCTCCGGAACCTCATCGAGTATCACAAGCAGGCCTTCCTCGAGCAAGGCGGTATCCGCGAAGAAATGACCCGCGGCCGCCTCGCCTACCGCCGAGAGCACCCGCAGCAGCAACCCGCAGCTACCACCACAGCCCTCTCGCGCTGTGAAGCCGAACTCACCGCCCGAGAACAACAACTCGCCGCCCGCGAGGCAGCCTTGACCGCCCGCGAGCAGGAGCTGACCATCAGGGAACAAGAATTAGCAAGACTCCTGCACCTGGCAGGGGAGATAGGGGATGATGGGACATGATAGGGGATAATAGGAGATGATAGGAGATGATAGGAGATGATAGGAGCCTATAAGATCTCATGAGACCCTATCAAGTCCTATCCCTATCCTATCAACCCCCTATCCCCGCCCGCTCGATAAGGGTTTTTCTTAATAGATTTACCCCTTATAAGTAATGTATTTGAAAAATTCTTTTTATTTTTGTACCCAAAGTACACAAAAACTAGACAAAGACATGAAAAAGAGATTATTGATTGCCCTGGTGGCAGTGCTGGGTGTGATTGTTGCGGCTGACGCCTGCACGTCGGCCATCGTGAGCGGAAAACTGACTGCCAACGGGCGGCCACTGATGTGGAAAAACCGCGATACCAACGACCTGAACAACCGCGTGGAGCGCATCTTGGCGCACGACGGCCTGATGGAGTTTGTCGCCCTGTTTGACGCGCGCGACCTGCAGGACACGGCAGCGTGGATGGGCTTCAACGAAGCCGGCTTCGCCATCATGAACACGGCGTCCTACAACCTGAACGGCAACGACGGCGTGAAGAACATGGACCGTGAGGGCGAACTGATGCGCTATGCTCTGGAACGCTGCAAGACGGTGGACGACTTTGAGAACCTGTTGAAGACCCTGCCCAAACCCCTCGGCGTGGAGGCCAACTTCGGCGTCATCGATGCCCAGGGCAATGGGGCCTACTTCGAGACCGGCAACTTTAAATATGTGAAGTTTGACCTCGACGATGCGACTAGCGGCATCCTCATGCGCACCAACTATTCCTATAGCGGCGAGAAGGACAAGGGCATGGGCTACGTGCGCGAGAAGAACGAGAAACACCTGCTCGAGCCCCATATCATCAATCAGGACATCACCCCGGCGGTATTCACCGAGGAACTATCCCGCACATTCTACAACTCGCTGATTGGCAAGGACTACACCCGCAGCGGGGACACGTGGATTGTGGATCAGGACTTCATCCCGCGCCGCATCTCGACGGCGAGCGTGGTCATCGAGGGCATCATCCCCGGTGAGAATCCTCGCCTGACGACGATGTGGATCGCCTTGGGCTATCCCCCCTGTGCCGAGGTCTATCCCGTGTGGGTCGGCGAGGACGGTGTAGCCCCCGAGCTGACGGGCACCACTGCCGAGAACCACTCGGTGCAATGCGACAAGGTGAACAAACGCAAGCAGGAGGTCTTCCCCGTCGTTCGCGGCAACGGCAAGCAGTACCTGAACCTCTCCAAACTCTACAACAACGAGGGAACCGGCTACTGCCAGACCCTCACCCTGAAAAACCGCCAGGCCTATAAGCGCGGCTATGAGGAGATTGCCCGCCGCCGCGCCCTCTACAATAAGACCAAAAAGGGCAAAAATAAGAAATGACCCATCGGGAGGATGTGTCACCATTGGCTTCGCCGAGTTAAAGGTTCTCGGGTGTAAAGCCGATTAAGAATTCAGAAGCGAATGATGACACACCTTCACCAACAAGGAATGAACGTGGAAGGAGATTTCACCATCCAAGATTGTAGCGTCTCGTCGAGCGCCTACATGCGACACCTGTGCACCATGTTCATCGCCGACAACTGGTTGTGGCTGGTGGCACCTGTCGCCCTGTGCGCCGTGCTGGCGATATGGATCGACGTGCGCTTTGTCATCGTTGCGATGATGGTGCTCTTTATCGCCCTGCCCATGGTGCTGGCGCTGCTCTACTTCTACTACGGCCTCTCGCCCGAGGCACGGTGGTCCATCATGGAAAAGACCGTAACCGTCGATGAGCAAGGCATCACCCTGAGCTTCACCGATGAGCGAATGAAAACGCACGTCATCGGTTGGGATGACGTGCGCGATATCATAGGAAAAGATGATGCGTTGTTGCTGATGCTCAGCGGCAAGTGCTACACTTGCCTGATGTTGCCGGCATCAGTTGTAGATCCAGACGTCACGCAGGCGCTCAGGCAGTTCACCACGAAGGTCCATTAACGTGCCGTAATCGTCGCTGCGAGCGACATACACACAGGTATATCCCTTGTATTCCAGCAACTTCATATAAGGAACAAGGGCAGCATACTTTGCCTTGAAGCTATCCAACTCCTGCTGATTGCGCAGGGTCGCGATGACCATGTAATATTTACCCGAGGAGTTGCCCACGGCAGCAATACCGGGATGATTGTCCACCACCTCAACAGGCTGTGCCACAACGCCCTGCTGGACAGATACGCCCAACTGCTGGGACTGCGGCGCGGTGACTTCGGGAGCCATACCTGCCATTCCATGGTTGCGGTCCACAATAATGGGGGTGGAGAGCAAGACGCCGAGACCTATCAGCACAGCGACCGATGCCGCAATCTGGGCAGCCTTGCGGCTGAACAGGTTGGGCTTATGAGGAACGATAGCCGTGCGGGCAGCCTCCTGATCAGCAAGCTCTTGCTCAAGGACTGATACCGTCTTGAGTTCCATATCCGACAGTCCATAGAAGCCGTCGCAAGCATATTCGTTCTGGAAAGGCACAAACTCCATGCGAGCGTCGCCACAAGCCCTGAAATAGCCCAAGCGACCCATGGAAACCTCATTGCCTCCTGACAGTTGCTGGCGGAATGCAGTAACGCTATCGGCTATGAATCGCATAGCCTCGTTATAATCCAAGCCCTCGCGACGGACGATTGACTGAGCAATCAACCCGTCGTTGTGTGAAACGCTGGAGTTGAAGGTAATCAAGCGTTGGGGACGCCCCATCACCTCAGAGTCCTCGTCATAGCCAGCAACGCCATAGTTGGCGATAAACGCGCCCCATCCGGGAATAACCACACAATCGTGGCGCGTCATCAAGTACTCTATATGTTCAATTATCGAAAACATCATACAAAAGTACACAGTTTCAACTCCACGGCAAAATATTTGACCTTAAAAATCGCCAAAAAAGTTATTAACAAAAGCGGTAAGGGCTATTTGCCGAAAAGCTTGCTATAGGCTGCAGCCTTCTTCTCAAGCGGCAACGGATAGGCCCGAGAGGTAGAGGGCATCCGCCAGAAAGTGATGTGATGGCAACCGACTTGAACCTCTACAGGAATGCCAATCGCCGGAACCTCAATACCAGCCTGGGCGGCAATGACTCCAGAGGCCTTCTCGCCGGTAGTAATCACGGTCATGATTGAAGGGTGTTGATCCAGAAGCGACTCTAAGTCAATGGGCTCGACAATCTCAAGGAACTTGTCGCTGGCGTTATCCTTAAGCCGACGAACGGCCATCGCCGTGTCCCACAGGGCGATACCTTCGCGGTCAAGCATCGCCTTGATGGCCGGGAGGTCAAAACATCGGGCATCATTATTCCAGAAATAGTCCTTATCCTGATGAAAAATAAGACCCATTACCCGCCAGAAGTCATTGATCTTGTTAGGGTAGAAAAAAGGCATGGACCAGCGTTCCTCCTTCGGCGGGAACGTGCCCAGGAAAAGGTATCTAGCACCGCTGGGGATATAGGGCGGCCAGGGATGCCGTTCAATGTGTGGTTGATGATTGTTCATGTCAGCAAAAATAGCGAAAAAATGATAATAGAAAGATGTTTTTCCTGAAAAAAGTACCCAATATTGCATTTTTTACTAACTTTGCAGTTTAGAATACAAAATCAAAAATATAAAGAATATGAATATCCGTAATCTATTTCTACTTGCAATCATCTCGCTCGTTCTTGCAGCGTGCAATCCCAGCGAGAACATTGCCTACATGACCAACATCGATGAGATTCCTTCAGCGGAACTTGCTGCCGCCAAGGTTAAGGCCGGTGACTTCACCATTAGACCTGGTGACATGTTGCACATTAATGTGTCAGGATCCAACGAGGACGCCGTGAAACCGTTCAACAAGGTTCAATACATCAGCACTCTCGGTAGCTCAAGCTATAATGTGGGTGATCGTTCTACCGTTTTCTATCTTGTTGATGACAATGGCAATATCGATTTCCCTGTGATTGGCAGAATTCACATTATTGGCATGACCAAACTGGAACTGGAGGACTATATTGCCAACCTGATATATCCCAAATACCTCACAGAAAAACCCAATGTAGAGTGCCGTATTCAGAATTTCAGAGTATTCCTCATTGGTGATTTCGGTCATGCAGGAGTTGTTCATGCTGAAAACGGACGTCTTAATCTAATTGAAGCGATTGCTATGAGCGGTGATGTTGCAGCCAGCGGCCTTCATGACAACGTGTTGTTAATTAGAACTGACAATAATGGCCAACGAACCGTAAAACGCTTCAACTTGAATGATGCTAGATTTTTGGCCTCTCAAGAGTTCCAATTGCAACAGAACGACATTCTCTACGTTGAGCCTAACAAATACAAGAAACGCAGCATTTGGAGTGCTGGTCCATTGTTCTCATTTGGTATCAGCATGATGGGTACTGCCATGTCGCTCATTACATTTATCACTGTACTGGCAAAGAAATAGCCTACCACTACAGTTGACAAGAGATAACGGTTCATCCAAAAGATGAGCCGTTTTTCGTTGCTGACATTTTGTCAGTTTTCTTATCTTTGGCACAAGTGTTGATGTCATGTTATGTGTAAAAAGCATTTCAAACAGAGAATGAAAGGAGACACAATAATATGAATTTCAACAATTTTACTATCAAAGCACAAGAGGTTGTCCAGAAGGCAGTTCAACTGACTCGCACCAATGGTCATCAAGCTATTGAGCCTGAGCACTTGCTCAAGGCCATTATTGCTGAGGGTGATACCGTAGTGCGCTTCATCTTCCAGAAGTTGGACATCAGCCTCATGAATGTTGAGCGGCCATTGGAGGCCGTATTGCAGAAACTGCCGCATGTGAGCGGCGGAGAGCCATACCTGAGCAATGGCGCAAGCCAAGTTCTCGACAAAGCCAACGACATTGCCAGCAAGAACGGCGACCAGTATGTTACTGTTGAGGCCATGTTAATGGCATTGTTTGAGGTCAAGTCAACCGCATCGACCATCCTTAAGGATGCCGGCATGACCCGTGATGATCTCAAAGCCGCCATTGACGAACTTCGCAAGGGCAAGAATGCAACTTCACAAAGTGCCGAAGAGCAGTATAATGCCCTGAGCAAGTATGCCGTCAACCTTAATGAGCGAGCACGCCAAGGCAAGCTCGACCCCGTTATCGGACGTGACGACGAGATCCGTCGCGTGTTGCAGATTCTGAGCCGCCGCACCAAAAACAACCCCATCCTGATTGGAGAACCGGGTACGGGAAAGACGGCTATCGTCGAAGGATTAGCCCAACGTATCGTGCGTGGAGATGTACCCGAGAACCTGAAGATGAAACAAGTTTTCTCTCTCGATATGGGCGCCTTGATTGCAGGCGCTAAGTATCAGGGCGAATTTGAGGAACGCCTCAAATCGGTCATTAATGAGATCACTCAGGCTAATGGTGAGATCATCCTTTTCATCGATGAGATTCACACCCTCGTCGGTGCTGGCAAGAGCAGCGGTGCCATGGATGCCGCTAACATCCTGAAGCCCGCTTTGGCCCGTGGCGACCTGCGCAGTATCGGAGCCACCACCCTTGATGAGTATCAGAAGTACTTTGAGAAGGATAAGGCCCTGGAACGCCGTTTCCAGATTGTTATGGTCGATGAGCCTGACGAGGAAAGCAGTATCGCCATCCTGCGTGGTTTGAAAGAAAAGTATGAGAACCACCACAAGGTGCGTATCAAGGATGACGCTATCATTGCTGCCGTACAGCTGAGTCAGCGTTACATCAGCGACCGTTTCCTGCCCGATAAAGCCATTGACCTGATCGATGAAGCCGCAGCCAAGCTGCGCATTGAGATGGACAGTGTGCCCCAGGGACTTGATGAGATTTCCCGCAAGATTTCGCAGCTTGAAATCGAGCGTGCCGCCATCAAACGTGACGGAGATGAGGTTCGTATCGCAGATTTGGATAAGCAGATTGCGGAACTTAAGGACCGTGAGAGTGATTATAATGCCAAATGGAAGAGTGAAAAGGAGTTGATCAACAGGATTCAGCAAAATAAGATTGACATCGAGCAACTCAACTTTGAGGCAGAACGCGCCGAACGCAACGGTGACTACGGTCGAGTTGCCGAGATACGCTACTCGCTCATCAAGCAGAAGGAAGACGAAAACCGCCAGAACCAGGAACGCTTGCGTGACATGCAGGGCGACAAGGCTCTCATCAAAGAGGAAGTCGATAGCGACGACATTGCCGATATTGTATCCCGCTGGACAGGTATTCCTGTAACCAAGATGCTGCAGAGCGAGAAAGAGAAACTCCTTCATCTTGAGGAGGAACTCCACAAGCGTGTCGTAGGCCAGGACGATGCCATTAAGGCCATCAGCGATGCCGTACGCCGCAGTCGTGCCGGACTTAACGATCCCAGACGCCCCATCGGCTCATTCATCTTCCTGGGCACTACAGGTGTCGGCAAGACTGAGTTGGCTAAGGCCCTTGCAGATTACATGTTCAATGATGAGAACATGATGACCCGCATTGACATGAGCGAGTATCAGGAGAAATTCTCTGTGACCAGGCTCATCGGTTCGCCTCCTGGCTACGTGGGTTACGATGAGGGTGGTCAATTGACCGAAGCCGTAAGGCGTAAGCCGTATTCAGTCGTCTTGTTTGACGAGATCGAGAAAGCCAATCCTGACGTGTTTAACGTCTTGCTGCAAGTGCTTGATGACGGACGTTTGACCGATAACAAAGGTCGCACCGTGAACTTCAAGAACACCATCATCATCATGACGAGCAACCTGGGCTCCAGCCTGATTCGCGAACGCTTCGAGCATCTGACAGACGTCAATCGTGAAGAAATCATCGGCAAGACTCGTGATGACGTTATGGGCATGCTGAAACAGACGATCCGTCCTGAATTCCTCAACCGTATCGACGAGATCATCATGTTCACGCCGCTCGACGAGGAGCAGATCCGCCAGATTGTCAAGATGCAGCTCAAGGGTGTCAAGAAGATGTTGGACAAGAACGGCATTACCCTTGAGGCTACCGATGAAGCTATCCGGCTGTTAGGCAAGGCTGGATATGACCCTGAGTTCGGTGCACGACCCGTTAAGCGAGCCATCCAGAACCTGGTACTTAACCAGTTGAGCAAGGATATCATCGCTATGAAGGTCAACCGTGAGCGTCCTATCATCATCGACGCACAGGACGATCAGCTCATCTTCAAGAACTAAACGGACAATTATCATTCACTAACGTGGGCAACAGCGATCATGCTGTTGCCCACGTTGTTATGTTATATGGATTCTTTTGCGCCTCTAAATGGGCCAAAATCCTTTAAAATCCCAGGAAATCGGGGGTCATCTCGTCAAGAGGGCGTCCTTTTAAATCCTTATCACTCAGGATCATTTCATCGGGAGTGATGCGCCAATCAATGCCTAGGGCAGGATCGTTGAAGCGCAAGGTCGCCTCACTCTGTGGGGCGTAGATATTATCTACCTTATACTGGAACTGGGCGACATCGCTGAGCACCACAAAACCGTGGGCAAAGCCACGAGGAATAAACAATTGGCGACCTGTATCAGCGCTGAGTTCAATGGCAACATGCTGGCCCCAAGTGGGGCTGCCGTGTCGCAGGTCCACCGCCACGTCAAGGACACAGCCTTGAGAGACGCGCACCAACTTTGCTTGGCTCCACTCGCCACGTTGGAAATGCAGTCCTCTCAACACGCCCTTGGTCGAGAAAGACTCGTTGTCCTGCACAAAATCGACATGTCCAACGTGAGCATCAAACTCAGCTTGCTTGAACACCTCGCTGAAGTATCCCCGCTTGTCACCGAACCGTTTGGGTTCTATCACCCATACGCCCTTGATATCCTGTTCAATAAAAGTCATTTCCAGTAGTTGATTTGATGAAATATGGGGCAAAGTTAACCATTTTTGACTGCCGATGCAACATTATTCAAGAAAAACACGTACTTTTGCTGCCCGTTAACAACAAGAAGCGAAAAAAGCTATGAAGAAGACCGCACGCAATGTCATCCTCTTTGACGACAACGAGGTTCGCAAGCACCTGATGCCGTTTACCTATACTCGTCCCACTGCCATGTTGCGCTTGGGCATCACCACCATCAGCGAGAAATGGCAGGCGATGCTTGGCGAAGCCACATACAGCTATCTCACAGTGCCTTACCTCAAGAAGAAGTTCCCGTTGCACGTACGCCGCTCCACCAATCTGATGATTGCGGGACACGTCATTCCTACGCCCGAACTCGCGCAGCAGGTCCTGTCCTTACAGGAAGGCGAGGCCTTGATGGTGGGCGAAGAGCTCATCGCCTTTAACGGCACGGCTCATGACTATGATGCCCGTCACTACACACGCGTGCACTTCGCGAAGGATATCCCGCTCATCATCCGTCACTTGTATGACATCTTTGAGTTCAACGGCGTGGTTCTGGAACAGGACTTTGCCCGCATTACTGCTGGGCGAGAGTCACAGCCGTTATCAGCGACCAATACCGTCATCGGCGATCCATCTCGCATCTTCGTTGAGCAGGGTGCCTATATCGAGGGCGCAATGCTTAACACCAATGGTGGTCCCATCTACATCGGCCGCGATGTCGAAGTGATGGAAGGCGCCTGCATCCGTGGCGGCTTCGCTGCTTGCCATGACGCCAAGGTTCGCATCGGTGCCAAGGTCTATGGAGCGACTACGCTCGGACCGCATGTCAAGATCGGCGGTGAGGTCGAGAATACCGTCTTTATCGGCTACAGCAACAAGGCACATGACGGTTTCCTGGGTGATGCCGTCATCGGCGAGTGGTGCAACATTGGCGGCGGAACCACAGCCAGCAACCTGAAGAATGACTATGGCGAGATCAAGCTGTGGAACTACGCCAGCAAACGCTTTGAGCGCACCGGACTGCAGTTCTGCGGTCTCTTTATGGGCGACCACAGCAAGATCGGCGTCAACGGTATGATCAATACCGCCACAGTACTTGGCGTCGGCGTGAACATCCACGGAGCAGGTTTCCCGCGCAACTTCGTTGCCTCCTTCCAGGAAGGAAGCGCTGCTGCCGGATTCAAGAACGTCCCGCTGGAGACCTTCTACACTATCGTCCAACGCGTCATGGCCCGTCGCAACATTCCCTTGACCGACATCGACCGCGACATCTACAAGGCTATCTACAACATCAGCGATAGGTATAAGTAGAGTCGGCCGATACGTCAAAAAGCAAAAGGACTCATCTTTGACTGAATTTATTAAGTTGCTGTTTTACAGCAACTTTTATTTTTATTGCCATTATGCAAGGGACGGGCGGGTTTGTTAACGAAGATTAAAAGCATTTTTCAGGTCTCACAGCACAAAGGTAAAACATGTCGCAGAGCAGCACCATGGCAAAAAGCTGAGATGGGGGGATATCGCAGGTATAGTGGTGGGATTTAATAGGAGATGATAGGAGATGATAGGAGATGATGGGAGATGATGGGAGATGATGGGAGATGATAGGAGATGATAGGATTCTATAGGGGGTTATGGGAGAGGGGGCAGCTCTTGGGGTATTTTTTGGGGGAACAACAACGGCCCCTGGCCTCATCTAGGATTAGAGGGGGCCAGGGGGGTGATGAGGGGGTGGTGGTTTTTTTAGAAGCCTTTCCAGGATTGGAGCCAGAAGGTGTGGGCGAGTTGTTGCCAGCGGTAGGCGGCGGCGCCTAGCATGTCCTGGGTGTAGTCGTTGAGGTACTGGGCGGCTCGCTTGGCGTCCTGGGCGTTGAGGTCTTGCCAGGTCTTTTCTACCATGGGGAGCTCGCGGAGGCCTTTCTCGAGGAAGTGGTCACGGGCTGGCTCGAGGGTCTTGCGATAGACACCCCAGCGCAATGAGGCGAGGCGGTTGGCCTTGCGGAACTGCCACAAGACGGTGTTGTCGTTCTCGGCGCTGTGGCCGCAGAGCTTCATCGATGCGGGCAGGTCGGTGTTACCGCAGAAGATGGGGAAACGGGGGCTCTGACCGGGATTGTCAAAGGCTACCCATGCTACTCCGCCGATCTCGTCGGGGAGCCAGTCGCGCAATTGGATGACGGTGCTGTAGGAACACCAGGGGACGCTGACGGTGCGTGTCCACTTCATAGCAGAGTCGCCCATGGCATAGAACATAGCGAGCTGCTCATTGGTGATCCAGGGGTTGGCGACGGGTGAGACGATGCTGTCGGGCTCGTTCTCGACGAGATTGCCCTTTTTGTCCTTGCGCTTGGGATTGGGGATCTTGTGACGGGCACTCAGGTCAAGGGGCGTTCCCTCGTAATAGCTGCCCAAGAGACGTGAGACATCCTCGACGCTCACCTTCTTGTCGGGCTTGATGCTCACGGGGAGGTTCTCGATGGTGTCAGACAGGTTCAACGAGGGTGCCAGCTGCTGCAGGATGTAAAGCTCGCGGGTGCTGTAGTTCTTTACTTCCTTCTTGTAGTTGGTGCCACTGTAGGCTTTCCAGAAGCAGAAGGGTTCCTTGCCGTCCCAAAGTTTCAGTTTGCGTGCCACGTCAAAGACGTTGTCGGATGCCATGTAGTGGTCGGGGTCATTGAGGTCAAGGGCACCGATACGGGATATGTTGGCCGACACGCCTACTTCGTCATCGGGGATGCGAACAGCGGCCCAGACGCCACCAACCTTTTTGGGACCCTCACCGAAGATCTCAAAGAGCCATGCTTCGTTTTTATCAGCGATGGTGAGGCACTCACCACTGTCACCGTAGCCGTATTTTTTGACCAGCTCACCCATCAGGCGGATGGCGTCACGTGCCGTAGTGCAGCGCTCGAGGGCGATGCGCGACAGCTCCTCAATCATGAAGATGCCTGCCTTGTTACGCAGGGTGTCGCGTCCCGAGATGGTGGTCTCGCCCATGGCGAGCTGCTTCTCGTTGAGGCAGGGATAGGCAGTGTCGAGGAAACGATAGGTGTGTCGCACCTGAGGGATGGTTCCTGTCTGGACCATGCCGGTGACGTCGGTGGGCGAAGTGGTGTGGAAACGGTCACGATAGACGGCAGTGACGGTGTCACGGTCATAGTCGCGGGCTGGCGTCATGGTCATCCAGGTGCGGTAACGTGCGTCACAAGTGTGGGAAGTGATGACGGAGCCGTCGGTGCTTGCCTTTTTGCCGACCATGATGCTGGTGCAGGATTCTGTCATGCGCTCAAGGGCTTCCTGAGCGTTGATGCTGGCGGTGAAAGCCATCATGAGGATGGCGATTGTCAAGAAGGGTTTCATATTGATTGGTTTTTGGTTTTTAGCTTGGGCAAAGGTAGTGAATTTTCTTGACATAGATGGCATGGAGGGGGAAACTGCTGCGGAGGGGTGCGCGTTGACAACGCGCAATACGGGACAAGGGGATGGGGCGGGCATGAATTAAGGCAGCCCTGCGGGGTGCAGGGCTGCCTTTAATCAATTCTCGTCAAAATGATGACGGGTGGTGAGAATTACTTGAAGATGTACTTCTTACCATTGTGGATGTAGATGCCACGCTCGGTGGGAGCAGCTACACGACGGCCGTCGATAGTGTACCATGCACCGTTGTCGTTGCCAACAGTAACCTCATTGATGCCAGTGGGATCAGCGTAGATTACGATCGGGCCATAGATTTCATCTACAATACCATTGTAGAACTCAGTATCGGGTACATTTACGACGATGAGGTATGAGCCAATCTCGGTGGGGAGACCGTTGATTACATTACCATCCATGTCGGTGTAGGTAACTTCTGCCTGAGCATCGCCAACGACTACAACAACAGTTGCGCCATGACCATTGCCGTCATGCTTAACAGGGCTCTCGTAGTCAACTTCAACCTCGGCCTGACCCTTAACGATCTCGAACTCAACAGTGTTGATACCGATGGTATTCATATCATAATCACCCCAGATGCTCTGAGAATAGGTACCGGGATTTACGTACTCACCATCACCACCAACGACATAGTCAATAACACCACCAACAGTTACCGTGAAGGTCTTGGGGGTACCATCGTAAACCTGAGTTTCAGGAGCAACGGTTAAGCTCATGCTGCGAACATCCTCCCACTCCAGACCATTCAACGGTCTGATGTTGTCCAGACCGTCGTTGAAGCGCAGCTGCAGGGTGTGGATATCAGTTACGTCGGGATTGAAGAACATGTCGAAGGGCAGCTCATAGGTCTGACCAGATACCAGCGGGGTCTCGATGCGGGTCCACTCACCACGGTCACCGTCAACCATGTACTCAATGAAGCCTTCCTGGCCATAGGGGTGCTCATAGTAGCCCCAAACGTGGGCGGGATGGGCAACGGTCAAGTCGTTCCAACCGTCAAAGTTGTAAGCCTCTACCTGGGCGGTTAAGATGTCCTGACCGGGCTCGGGATCGGGATCAGGCTCCTCGAAGTCAATCTCACCAACGCTGATGAGATAAGCCAGTTCAATGCTCTCACCTGCGGGGATTTCTTTGCCCTTCCAGCAGAAACCAAGACCGCTGTCATAACCAAGATTCTCCTTCCCGTAGTACTGAGAATCACTAGGACTGTTTTCAAAAGTGCCACCGTTCTCAGCGGGTGCATCATAGACTGTGCTCGAGTACTCACCCACGATCTCATTGGCATGCCAGTTGGTGCTGTAGAAGCCGAACCAGTAGTCATCAACGGGGGTCACACCAGTAACGTGCTCACCAAAGAGGACGCACAACAAAGGTGAACCAGCATCGATAGAGCGTTTCATCTTGATACCATAGGTAGCGTCGGACGAGGTCGTCAACATCTCCAAGGGAGCCTCGTCGTTGGTACCAATCATAATGTCGGCCCAAACACCGGCATTGATGGTCACAGGCACGGAGCCGTTGTTGGTCACGGTGTAAATAACGCGAGCGGCAACGTTACCTTGAGGCTCAAGTCTTGTTGTCATTCTCACATCACCCACATTAGTTCCATTCAAGGCATTCACATAGGTGGGAGTACCATTGTCCACCTGCAGGGCAGCGATGAAACCTGCACCGGGCTTGGGAGTGGGATTCCACCAGTTCCAAATCGAGGGTTCCTCCTCATACTCATAAGTGCTTGAGTAATACTCGTCGCCAATCTTACCGAGAATGCTGACACCATACTGGTAGCCAGGACCTGCAGCAAAACGTCTTGAGATGTTGTAATAGATTGACGTGGGAGGCAACTGCTGATAGCCGTCAGGAAGGCTAGAGTAGGCGTTTGAACGCGCGGGACCCTTAGCGGGGGCAGCGTCAAGTTGCAAAGCGCAAACGCACGCCATCATTGCAAACAAAAGGACTGTAATCTTTTTCATATCAAATTAAAAATTAAAAATTATAAAAATGAATAATACTAAAAATTTACATCTTATGCTTTTATGGTTTAAAGCATATACTTTACGATAGCTTCAAAACATACGTGCACAAAATTACAATATGTAATAAAAACAACAAAATTTTTTACTGTTAATAAATCTTAATGTTAATAACTTGGGTAAAAACATCATATTTTTTCAGTAAATAGAAGCCATTTCTAGGTAAACTGCAATCATTTTATCGCAAACTCACTTCCAAAATAGTATCAATACCCGACGGCACTGCGGGCAACAAGACTGTAATGCCATCGCCAGAGCGGGTGTACTGCAACCTGGTCTTGTCGCTAAAGTAACGGATCTGCTTAACCTGTTTGGCGTTCAGGGGGAGGTAGAGGGCATTGTCCTTGAGGTTGAGGATGTGGACATAGAGCGTGTTGCCGCGTTGAGTGGTAACGCCCCAGTCATGCGGCGGGATGATGCCGCCACGAGTGCCGTAAATGCTCTCGCCATTGACCCGCATCCACTCTCCCAGAGCATGCAGACGCTCTACTGCCTCGTCGGGGAGGCAACCGTCGGGTCGGGGTCCCACGTTGATGAGAAGGTTACCGTTGCGTCCCGCAGCGCGGATGAGCGTGCGTATGATCTCGTCGCCGCTCTTGTAGTTCTTGTCGGTGATGCGATATCCCCAAGTGTGGTTCATCGTCATGCAAGTCTCCAGCGGCAGCTGGCTGATGCCGTTCTCGCCCGAGTAGCCTGCAGTATTCTCACCAGGCACGTCCTGCTCAAAAATCTGGATATCCTCGCCCGGGAAAGGCACCTCATGATGGTTGTTGCCGACGAGGCATGCAGGCTGAAGACGATGAATGAGAGCGTACTGCTCGTCGAGTTGCCAGTCAAAGGGCGTGGGGTCGGAGTCATGCTCCCACTTGCCGTCAAACCAGATGGCGCCAATGGGGCCATAGTTGGTCAACAATTCGGTCAGCTGGTCGTTCATGAAACGGTAGTATTGTGGCCAGTTGTTCGTGGCGGGGTCATGGGGCATCTCCTTCTGGTGGCGTCCTAATGGATAGTCCAAGCGGTGCCAGTCGAGGTGGGAATAATAGAAATGGAGCTTGATGCCGTGCCGCTGGCAGGCGTCGGCAAGTTCCTTGAGCACGTCGCGCTTGAAGGGAGTCGCATCGACGATGTTGTAGTCGCTGGCAGCGCTCTTGAACATCGAGAAACCGTCATGATGACGCGAGGTGATAGTGATGTAGCGGGCACCGGCGTCCTTGATGGCGCGCACCCACTCATCGGCGTCAAAGCTCGAGGGATAGAAACCTGCAGGCAGTTGGGCATACTCGTCGCGGTCGATGCGCTTGTTGTACATCACCCACTCACCGTCGGCCAGCATCGAATAGATGCCCCAATGGATGAACACGCCCAGTTTATTGTCCTGGAACTCCTGACGGGCCTTGAGGTTCGCCTCGCTGGGCACATAAGCCGTCTGCCGGGCGACGGCAAGAAGTCCGACGAAGGTCAAAAAGAATGAAAAAACGATTTTTCTCATAGTCATTATGATTTATGATTGTTTGGATTTTTCTTGAAAAGGCGGCAAATCTTGAAAATCAGCCATGTTAACAGCATGATGACGGCTATCAGCGTACCGATAGCGATGCCGACATACCACGGTGCCTTGTCCAGCAAGTCACTGAAAACAGGCGAGATGTATTCTTTCAGAAGCGGGGCGATGAATTGCATTTCCTCTTTCTCGGTTGCTGAGTCATAGTCAACGCCGATATTGTCGTCCAGCATCATCGTAGCATGCAGGGTGGCCTCGTAGGGCGGCCAGTAATGCTGCGGCGTGCTGGGGTCGCCGGTGGCAGCAAAGTTGACCCACATCTGCTGCACTTCGGCGGCCAGGGCCGCGTCAGGCGTTTCGTTGGTTTTGATCTGGCGTCCCGTATTCAGGACATAGCACACTTCGCAGCCGTGGCAAGCGCCATAGACAGGGGCACTCAACGGCTTACCCCACAGATACATATAGGTCTTGCCTCCCGATGCCGCATGACGCTGCGCCATCTCGATGGCTGGCCCGCGGAACATCAGGTCGTTCAAGAAGTTAACCACCGGTTGCTCCCGATTCACCACATTTTCTTCATAATCAAGATATCGGGCGGCTTGACTGCGCTGAGCGCTGTCGAGCGACATGGCAATGTAGCGATACCATAGCCAGGTCGCCATATCGAACTCCTCCTCGCCGCCCATCGCGTCAACCCAGTAGAGTGCCTCGTCGATGGTGGTGCCGATGAGCATATCAATGCCCGCATTGAAGCCGTCAAAGCGGCTGTAAGGGTCCTCGGGAATGACCACACCGTCCCGCTCGGGGAAACGGAAAAACTTGCCCACCTCGTCGTTGAGAGCGATGATTTCATCTTCGGTAAGCGCCTGCAGGTCAGCAACGGTCTTGGCTCCCGTGGCATCAAGCACCTGCTTGGTCAGGCGCTGGCAGTCCTCGCGGCTGCTGGTCAAGGCGACACTGCCGCTCTGCATGATAGCGCGGCGGAACAAGCCCTGCGCCTCGTCGATACTGGCAAGAATCGAGACACTGCCGGCTCCGGCCGAGTGGCCCATGATGGTCACATTGTCAGGGTCACCGCCAAAGGCCGCGATATTCCTCTTCACCCATCTGAGTGCCTCGACCTGATCGAGCAAGCCCAAATTGCCGCTGCGGGAATATGCCTTGCCGTCGGGCAACGACGAGAGATCAAGGAAGCCGAGCAGCCCCAGGCGGTAATTGATCGAGACCATGACAACCTCGGGATGGGCTTTGACGAAACGGTCTCCCCAGTTGCGGGGATTAGCAGTGCCGTCACACACGTAGGAGCCGCCATGAATCCACACCATCACAGGGCGTCGAGCCGTGCGCATCCCACTGGCTGCCGTCCACACGTTGAGCGTCAAGCAGTCCTCACCCTGAGGATAGAGCGATGCAGCATTCCCTTGAGAACGGGTTTGGATGGCAGAGTGGCCGAAGTAGCGGGCTTCGCGCACAAAGCGGCTGTCTGGCTCGGGTTTAGCGACCTGCCAGCGGCGTCCGCCCGTGGGCTGCAAGGCGTATGGAATGCCCTTGAAAGCGAGCAAATTGCTGTCCCGCTGACCGACAAAGATGCCATTGGCGACCTCAACAGCCAGCGAGTCGGGATAATCACCCTCGACGACCTTATTCTCACCATAGAGGGCCGTCATTTCCTGTTCCAGAGTCGAGGGCTCCTGCGGCTGATTTTGCTGCTTGGAACCACAGGCCACAAGCAGCAATGACAGCAGCATCATGCCCCAAATCGAGATCTGTTTCATAACTTATCTGTTGTAATGATGAGCGCAAAGTTAGTCAAACCCAAGCAGAAAAACAAAAAAAATAGCATGTACACCCTTCATGCGCAAGAAAATGTGTACCTTTGTACCCAAATCACAAAAATGAACCATTATGGGACTGTTCAAGAAATTATTCTCACGAGAGAAAAAAGAGACGCTCGATAAGGGCTTAGAGAAAACCAAGCAAGGCGTATTTGAGAAGATTAAACATGCTGTTGCCGGCAAATCGACCGTTGATGACGATGTGCTCGACAACCTGGAGGAAGTGTTTGTCACCAGTGACGTGGGTGTTGACACCACCGTCAAGATCATCGACCGCCTGCAGGCTCGCGTGGCCCGTGACAAATATGTGGGCACCAGCGAGTTGAACGAGCTGTTGTGTGACGAGATCTCACAGATGCTTGCCGACAACAATAATGCCGAACTCGAGGACTTCACCGTTCCCGAAAACATGAAGCCCTATGTCATCATGGTCGTGGGCGTGAACGGTGTGGGCAAGACGACCACCATCGGCAAACTCGCCTACCAGTTCAAGCAGGCCGGCAATAAGGTCGTGCTGGGCGCTGCCGACACCTACCGTGCCGCTGCCGACGAGCAGCTTGAGATCTGGGGCAACCGCGTGGGCGTTCCCGTGATCAAGCACAAGATGGGCACCGACCCCGCTGCCGTGGCATATGATGCCGTGCAGAGTGCCGTCGCCCAGAATGCCGACGTGGTGATCATCGACACCGCCGGCCGCCTTCACAATAACGTGAGCCTGATGAACCAGCTGACCAAGATCAAGAACACCATGCGCAAGGTGTTGCCCGAGGCACCGCAGGAGGTGCTGCTCGTGCTTGACGGCTCGACGGGACAGAATGCCTTTGAGCAGGCGAAGCAGTTCTCGGCCGCTACCGAGGTCAACGCCCTCGCCATCACCAAGCTTGACGGCACTGCCAAGGGCGGCGTGGTCATCGGCGTGAGCGACCAGTTCCAGATTCCCGTGAAGTACATCGGACTGGGCGAGCAAATGACCGACCTGCAGATTTTCAACAAGCAGGAGTTTGTTAAGTCGCTGTTCGGGGTGACTGAGGAGTAATCATCTAATTTATAGTGACTATAGCGATTATAGTGACTATAGTTTTTTATCCATGAGGAGGAATAAGATAGACATTATCTCGCTGGGGTGCTCCAAGAACCTGGTGGACAGCGAACACCTGATGCGGCAGCTACAGGCTGCCGGCTACAGCGTCGCACACAATGCTGACCGTGTTGACGGCGAGACCGTTGTGGTCAATACCTGCGGCTTTATCGCTGATGCCCAGCAAGAGTCGATCGACACCATCCTGCAACTGGGAGAGGCTAAACGTGAAGGCAAAATCCGCAACCTGTTTGTCATGGGTTGCCTGGCGGAGCGATTCCGTGCCGACCTGATTGAAACGCTGCCCGAAGTTGACCGTTTTTATGGCAAGTTTGACTGGAAAGGCATGCTTGCCGACCTGGGGCACGCCTATCGTAACGAACTCGCCAATGAGCGTTGCCTGACCACCCCACCCCATTACTGTTACCTGAAGATTTCGGAGGGTTGCAACCGATTTTGCGCGTTTTGCGCCATTCCACTGATTACCGGTCGCCACACGTCGGTACCCATGGAGGTACTGCTCGATGAGGTGCAACGTCTTGCCGAGAGGGGCGTCAAGGAATTTAACGTGATTGCCCAGGACTTGTCCTCCTACGGCATGGACTTGGAGAACCGCATGATGCTGCCCGAACTCATAGACCGCATGGCCGATATCAAGGGCGTGGAATGGATCAGGCTGCACTATGCCTACCCCACCCAATTCCCCTATGACATCCTGCCCGTGATGGCGAGCCGCGACAACGTGTGCAGCTATCTGGATATTGCCTTGCAGCACATCAGCGACAAGGTGCTGACCAACATGCGCCGCCACATCAGCCGTCAGGAGACGCTTGACCTGCTGGCACGCCTGCGCCGCGAGGTGCCGGGCATCCACATCCGCACCACGCTGATGGTGGGCTTCCCCGGAGAGGGCGAGGAGGAATTTCAGGAACTGATGGACTTCGTGCGCGAGGCACGATTTGAGCGCATGGGCGCGTTTGCCTACAGCGAGGAGAACGGCACCTGGGCTGCCGAGCACCTGAGCGACGATACGCCACAGGAAGTGAAGCAGGAACGCCTGCAACAGCTCATGGCGCTGCAGGAAAGCATCTCGCTCGATATCCAGGAGCAGAAGGTGGGCAAGACGCTGCGCGTGCTCGTTGACCGTGAAGAAGACGACTATTACATCGGGCGCACCGAGTGGGACAGCCCCGAGGTGGATCCCGAAGTGCTCATCAGCAAAGAGCAGCCGCTAGCTATCGGCGAGTTTACCGATGTGCGCATCACCGAGGCCCTGCCGTTTGAGCTGGTAGCGGAGAAGGATAGTTAGGAGTTAGGAGTTAGCAGTTAGCAGTTAGGAGTTAGGAGTTAGGAGTTAGGAGTTAGATGTTTCTTTTTTTTGTTGGACTTGGCGCGGGATGCGTTGAGTGCAATCGTTTGCGCAATAATTTGAAATGAAATTAGATTATTATATAATGTGACTGTGGAAATAATAACTAATTTTGAGCGACTTTAAAAGTTTCAGGTATCACGACAAACCAACTTTATTCACATGTTTAATTCATAACTCATTATTCATTTATGAAGAAATTAACGTTAGTTTTATCAATGTTGATCGCTCTCGTTGGCTTCAATGCCAATGCAGCAATGTACATTGTTGGTAGCAACCCGTTCGGTAACTGGAATCCCGGAAACGGCGTTGAGATGACCGACAATGGTGATGGCACCTATTCTTACACCGCAACGATCACCGGTACGGTGTACTTTGTTTTCGGTGATGGTCTGAACAGCGACTGGGGAGTTTTCAACCCCGATCACCGCTATGGTCCCGCCGCTGGCGACGAGAATGTTGCTGCAGGTGAGTGGGTAGCCACCCAGAAGGCCGGCGACCACGGTTCATACATCTTCACTGGCAGTGGTGACGACTATACGTTCACCTTTGACGAGATCAACTCCCAGTTTAAAATCGAAGGCTATGTTGAGCCCATCAATCCCCTGACCGGTCATCTGTATGCACTGGGCCAGGTTAACGGCAACAACTGGAATCCCTCGGCTGGTATTGAGATGAACACTACCGATGAGAACATCTTCACGCTCACCGAAGCTGAAATCACCGACAGTGGTGAAGGCTTCGGCTTCTTCAGCTTTACTTCCAAGCTGGGTGAGAACGCTGATGACTGGGGTTTCCAGCCCTATCGTCGTGGTGCAGCTGTCGATGGCACCCTCGTTGAGGACAGTGTTGCTGCAGAACTTGCAAACTGGGGTAGCACTGGCGCCTTTAAGGTTGTTCCCGGTATCTATGACATCGAGGTTAACCTGAGCGAGAACACCGTATTGTTGACCCGCAAGGGTGGTGATGTTCCTCCCGTTGAGATCACTGTTTACACCGTAGCTGGTCCCGATATCATCTTCGGCAGCGACTGGGATCCCACTGACGAGGCCAACGACATGGTAAAGGGTGCTGACGGCATCTACACCTGGACCAAGGAAGAGGTTGCCCTGTATGGTAACTTCGAGTTCAAGGTTGCCGGTAACCACAACTTCAACGTCTATGAGTGGCCTCTCGGAAACAACTGGATTGCCAAGGTAAACGAGGAAGGCATCTACACGATTGACATCACCTTTGATCCCGAGGCCGAGGGTGATGACCGCATCACTTGCACGCTGACCAAGACTGGTGATGTTGAGCACATTGACCACACCTACACTGTTGCCGGTACCGAGAACGTATTCGGCAGCAACTGGAGCCCCTCAGACGAGGCCAACGACATGGTGAAGGGTGCTGACGGCATCTACACCTTGAGCAAGGACGGTGTTGAACTCGCTGCTCAGGAAGAAGTGCAGTTCAGGATTGTTCAAGACCACGCTTGGACCTATGCATGGCCCGTTGGCAACTGGCGTTACACTTGCGAGGAGGCTGGCACCTACAACATTGTCATCACCTTTGATCCCACCGCTATCGATGAGGAGAAGATCACCTTCACCGCAACTCTCGCTGGTGGCAACGTCCTGCGTGGCGACGCTGACGGTAGCGGCGACGTGAAGATTGCCGACGTAACCGCCCTGATCAATTACCTGTTGAGCGGTGACGCTTCGCTTGTCAACGTTCAGAATGCAGACTGCGACCAGAGTGGCGACGTGAAGATTGCCGACGTAACTGCCCTGATCAACTATCTGCTCAGTGGCGTTTGGGTAGACTAATCTTGAAGAATTAAAAGGGCAGGACCCAAAGAGACAGGTCCTGTCCTTTTTTGTCTATGTTGCCTTAAAATGCAACAACCTTCAGAAAGAACCATTTATACTTATTTTGTCAGGATAAAAAAGTGACTCTATAAGTTTCAGGTAAACATAATCAAATTCAACCTATTATTTACACGTTTAATTAATAACCAATTTTGCTTGTATGAAGAGATTAACGTTAATTATCTCCATGTTGATTGCACTCATTGGCTTCAATGCCAATGCGGCAATGTACATTGTTGGTAGCGACCCGTTCGGTAACTGGAATCCCGGGAACGGCGTTGAGATGACCGACAATGGTGACGGTACCTATTCTTACACCGTAGCGATTAATGGCACGGTATACTTCGTCTTTGGCGATGGTCTGAACGGCGACTGGAACATTTTCAATGCCAATCACCGCTATGGTCCCGCTACTGGTGACACCGGAATCAGCGCCGGCAACTGGGTGAGCACCCAGAAGGCTGGTGACCACGGCGCCTACATCTTCACTGGCAGTGGTGACGACTATGTATTCACCTTTAACGAGACGGACAAGATGTTTAAGGTAGAAGGCTATGTTGAACCGTTCAATCCTCTGACTGGTAAATTATTTATCCTGGGTCAGGTGAATGGCAACAACTGGAATCCTTCGACTGGTATTGATATGACCACCGCCGATGAGAGCATCTTCACCCTCACCGATGTTGAAATCAGTGACAGTGGTGACGGCTATGGTTACTTCAGCTTCACCACCAAGCTGGGTGAGAACGCCGATGACTGGGGATTCTTGCCCTATCGTCGCGGAGCTCTCGCTGATGGCACACTTGTTGAGAACGACACCGAAACCGCTCTTGGAGCCTGGGGTACCGCCAATGCATTCAAGGCTCTTCCCGGCACCTATGACTTCACCGTCTCCATCAATGATCAGAATGCCTATGTGAAAATCATTAAGAAGGCTGATCCCCAGCCCGTTGTTGACGATGTTTACATCATGGGTGAGGTGAACGGCAATGGTTGGGCTGCCAACGTGGGTGTGAAGATGACCCTGAATGAGGGCGTTTACACCGCCAACATCACCACCGCTGCTGAGAATGACGGCAAGAGCTACTTCAGCTTCACCAAGATGCTTGCCGAGGGTAATGAGGAAGCTGACTGGAATGCCATCGCTCCCTACCGATTCGGCGCTGCCAGCGACGGCGACTTCTTGATGACCGAGGAACTCCTGGGCGCACCGTGCGACCTGGCTACCAACGGCAGCTCCAACGCCATCGCTATTCCCGCCGGTGAGTGGACCGTTACCGTTGACCTGGTGAGCAACAAGTTCACCATCGACGGCACCTGGCCCGTTG
>ONJS01000020.1 GCA_900318205.1 uncultured Prevotellaceae bacterium
CGCAGCGGAATTCGTCTTAACTTTTGGCATTTTGTTTTAGTTTAAAAAATGTTATTAATTAATCGAGACCAGGCACTTACCAAGCCTGATGCTCTTCTTTCTCTTTTTTTGTTTCGCAAGTTGTTCACTTGCACACTGCATAAAGTTTAATGTTTAAAGTTTAATGACGGCTTCCCCAGTCTTTATCCATTAAACATTATCCTTTATCCATGGCGACAGCCATTTCTCAGTTATTTGTTTACTCCTCGTCGGGAGTGTTGTCCTGCTGAGTGGCTCCGTCGGTAACGGGAGCGTCCTTAGCCTCTTTCTTCTTGCTACCGGGCTTCTTGGGCGACAGCATGATGGTCATGCGCTTGCCTTCGAGAACGGGCATCTGATCGAGCTTTCCATACTCCTCCAGGTCGTTGGCGAACCTGAGCAACAGCACCTCGCCCTGTTCCTTGAACAGGATGGAACGTCCCTTGAAGAACACATAGCTCTTCACCTTGGCACCTTCCTTGAGGAAACCGATGGCATGCTTGAGCTTGAAGTTGTAGTCATGCTCGTCGGTCTGTGGTCCGAAACGAATTTCCTTGACCACGAGTTTGGTGGACTTGGCCTTCTGTTCCTTAGCGTGTTTGCGCTGTTGGAACTTGAACTTCTGGTAGTCCATCACGCGGCAAACGGGAGGCTCGGCTTGGGGAGCGATGAGGATAAGGTCAAGCTCTTGCTCCTCGGCGATTTTCAGGGCCTTTTCCAGCGGATAGATACCCTGCTCCACGTTGTCACCCACCAGGCGCACCTCGCTGGCACGAATTTCATCGTTGATCAGGTTGGTGTCTTTATCATTTTTGCCGCCCATCTGGCGATTACGGCCTTTGGGCCTGGTGGCATTGCTCGGGCGCTTAGGCCCTGGGCGATACGGTTTTTTGTTCATTCAGCAGTTTTACAATTGTTATTAATATCGTGACAATCAAGCACTTCCATGCAGCATCAACCACACGGAAATGGCTTAAAAGTTGGTCATTTCTGCCACTTCGCGATTAATTTCGGCTGCAAAGGTAGTAATTTTTTTCGAACCTTGATCACCTTCGCCCTGTTTTCTTACAGAAATTTCTTCATTACCAGCTTCTTTTTCACCGACAATGAGGAGGTAGGGGATGCGTTTGAGCTCGTTATCACGGATTTTGCGACCGATTTTCTCGTTGCGGTCATCGACGATGGCGCGCACGTCGAGTTTGTTCAGCTCGTCAGCCACGTGGTGGGCATAGTCGTTGAACTTCTCGCTGATGGGGAGCACGACGCACTGGTCGGGAACCAACCACAGCGGGAGCTTGCCGGCGGTGTGCTCGAGGAGCACGGCTACGAAGCGTTCCAGCGAGCCGAAGGGGGCGCGGTGGATCATGACGGGACGGTGCTTCTGGTTGTCGGCACCAGTGTACTCAAGCTGGAAGCGCTCGGGCAGGTTGTAGTCCACCTGGATGGTACCCAGCTGCCAGCGGCGGCCCAGGGCGTCCTTAACCATGAAGTCGAGCTTGGGACCGTAGAAGGCGGCCTCGCCGGTCACCTGCTTGGCAACCAGGCCTTTCTCCTCACAGGCCTCGACGATAGCACGCTCGGCCTTCTCCCAATTCTCGTCAGTTCCCACATACTTCTCCTTGTTGTTGGGGTCACGCAACGAGATCTGAGCCTCATACTGGAAGCCGAACACGCGGAAGATGAACGAGATGATGTCCATCACACCGAGGAACTCCTGCTTCAACTGGTCGGGGGTGCAGAACAGGTGGGCATCGTCCTGGGTGAAGCTGCGCACGCGGGTCAGGCCGTGGAGCTCACCACTCTGCTCGTAGCGGTAAACGGTACCGAACTCGGCATAGCGGATGGGCAGGTCACGGTAGCTGCGGGGAGCGGTCTTGTAGATCTCGCAGTGGTGGGGGCAGTTCATGGGTTTGAGCATGTACTCCTCACCCTCCTCGGGCGTGGTGATGGGACGGAAGGAGTCCTTACCGTACTTGGCATAGTGGCCACTGGTCACATAGAGCAGCTTGTTGCCGATGTGCGGCGTGATGACCTGCTGGTAGCCGTAGCGCTTCTGGATCTTGGCGAGCATATCCTGCAGGCGGTTGCGCAGGGCGGCACCCTTGGGGAGCCACAGGGGCAGGCCCTGGCCCACATTGGGCGAGAAGGCAAACAGCTCCATCTCCTTGCCGATCTTGCGGTGGTCGCGCTTCTTGGCTTCCTCGAGCAGCACGAGGTATTCCTCGAGCATCTTCTTCTTGGGGAAGGTGATACCATAGACGCGGGTCAATTGGGGGCGGGTCTCGTCACCGCGCCAGTAAGCGCCGGCGAGCGACATCACCTTGATGGCCTTGATCATGCCAGTCGAGGGGATGTGCGGGCCACGGCACAGGTCGGTGAAGTTGCCCTGGGTATAAGTAGTGATGTGACCGTCTTCCAGGTCATTGATGAGCTCGCACTTGAGGGTCTGTCCCTTGTCACCGAAGAACTTCAGGGCGTCGGCCTTGCTGATGTCGGCACGGACAACGGCCTCATTCTTCTGGGCGAGTTCTGTCATCTTTTTCTCAATCTTGGCGAAGTCTGCGTCGGTCAAGGGGTTGCCACCGGTGTCGATGTCATAGTAGAAACCGTTCTCTACTGCCGGGCCGATACCGAACTGTACACCGGGGTACAGCTCCTGCAGTGCCTCGGCCAGCAGGTGAGCCGATGTGTGCCAGAAGGCGTGCTTGCCCTCGGCGTCCTCCCACTTGAAGAACTTGATATCGCCATCCATACAAATGGGGCGTGAGATATCCCATTCCTCGTCGTTTAATGATGCGGCCAGCACGTTGCGTGCGAAGCCTTCGCTAATACTCTTGGCAATGTCCAGAGGGGTTACTCCATCCTCGTATTGGCGTACATTGCCATCAGGAAACTTGATGTTAATCATATTAAGTTATTAATAATTAAGTGTTTGCGTTGTACCCTACAACAGTACAACAATTCAAACTGCAAAGGTAATAAAAAGGCTTTAGGTTTTAGGCATTAGGCATTAGTTTTTTTGCATCCGCGCCATTTTTTAAGACTAAAAGAACAACATTTGTAGTCATCCGTACTCTAAAAATGAAAACAAGAAGTACAAGAAACACTATGCTATCCAGCACCATGTTTCAAACAACGGGGACAACATTTTTTACATAAATGACCTGTGGTTGCGTAAAGTGGGTGTAGAAGGCAACAGGCGGTTTACTCCGATGAAATGTCATCAAAAGAACAGTCCCTATTTTCCGCTTATGGTCGTTGTGAGTTTAGAGCATAATTCATCTATTGATTTTTTGAAATAGGAATCGGATTTATGGTCATGAAATTGCAATTCTTGTATGAACTGTAAGTCTTTCGGGAAAAACTTAGGCCAACTGACCACTTTGTTGTCAATGGTAATAGGTATAATATTCTTATGATACTTCGCTGCTGTTCTTAATTCATTTGCAACGGGATCACCTTTTTTGCGGCATCGTTTCATAGACCTTGGACTCAAGATCAGTATGAAGTCATTACATGAATAGATGGCGTCAATGATTTTTTTAGTAAATTCTCCTTTTTGTATTGAGTCATAATCAAAAAAAATTTTATAACCTTTAGCCTCTAATGCCAATTGGATGTTGCGCGCATGTTGTTGCCCGTCTTCACGCCGATAACTGATGAAAACGTCAAAATCCTCCTTTTGGGGGACGTATTGATTTAAGAGTACAGTATTATTGTCTGCATTAGAAGATAGATGATTGTTAATCCATGAATATATCTGATGTGTAATACTACTATTTTGGCCGTTTTTAAAGATATTGCCAGTCGTTGGGTTCTCTTTGTGTTGATTATATCCTGTCTTCCAGTTATAAGACAAAATATGTAGTAATAACATGCCAACAAATATTATAATTGCACTAATTGGATCCGGATCACCGCATGCTAGAACAAGGGCTCCTAATAATTCCCCAAGAACAAGCAATAATTTTCCTGATTTTTTTGATTTTTCCAGCCTATATATTCCAACCAATGCGAGTAAAAAAAGAGGGAAAGCAAAAACCGAAAATGGATTTGCTGACCGCCCAATCAATAATCTCAGAATGTCAATTCCAGAAAAAAGTGCGCCAATGCACAAAAAAAAACAATTAGCATATAGTATTATCTGATATACTTTACTCTTCATGTCAGTTTTGTTATTCATAATCACTTAGATTTATATAGTCAAAATTATTTGGTCAAATACCCCATAGATATATTATCAATACATTGTTATTGCTGACTAAGTTGCCCTTAATTTAATAATACCAGCCCGATTATTGCCTTATACACCAATAGAGCCATTTATACCCATAAAAAGAAAAACGCTTGTGGCAACAATACAATAAACGTCTGTATGATAAGATATAAATAATACTTCAGCTTACTCTCATGCTCAAGTCTCATCAAGTAGTCCATACGGCTATGAACAAGCCGGGAATTTAACAATAGACCAAAAACCGTTAGTAATAACCAATAACCAATTGTTATCCATAATCCCACTTTATTAGTGAATCTATCGATCAGTCTTGTATTGTTCTCATTCCTGGTTTTTGAACGTGAATATACTATTTTAGAGTTAGCAATATCGCGGTCATCAATACTTAACGCAGCAGCCGAGTCACCCTCACTCAAAATCGTAATCTCTATGTATTCATCATGCCTCCATTGAGAAATGTTGAGTTTATCGTCTTCTAAAGAAGCTTTACAATTCTGATCAGACATATCACAAGACAATAATTTCCTATAATTACTTATTCTTAATTGAAGTGCATCATCTCTTAGGTTCTTTTCTGTGAAGCCTTTGCCATATATTGTTTCATTACCAGTATTCCTAATTAGATATACAGTCTGCCATATATTGCCAATTGGAGCAATGCCATTATATCTATAGAACACTTCTAAACCATCAACATTTAGTGGTTTATTAAGTAACGTTGCATTCGCTTGTTCAATATTCAGTATAACTCTATTTGTTCTCATGTAACTAAAATAGAAAGTCAAGAACGCTAAAGAGAAAGTAAGAATATGAAGAATTAAGACTAAACGACTTTTCATAATTTATTTATTATATTGTATCTTGTTAATAATCTGTGAGGCGGGAGTAGATGGTGAAGAGGCGGGCGACGATTTCAGGCTCGGTGATGGTGGCGGGGAAGCCGTACCATAGGCAGCCATGACCTCGCCCTTCTCGTAGCCCTTGCCCTCCCAACGCTTGGCAAAGCGCTCAGCGGCCTATGCTATCTTTTTCTCACTCCTGTTCATCGAGATAAAATCGTTTGAATTGACAAAGATAGTGCAAGCCGAGCACAGAAAAAAAGAATTGATTCATTTTTTATGTAAAGGCGCCGCCTATCTTCGCCGAAGGCAAAGATAGTACAAGTTGAGCGAAATGCAAAAAGAAAACTTGTTTTCCTTTAGCATTTCCGAAACGTAGCCCATCTTCGACGCCAGCCAAAATTAGCGGTTTTCTCTTGAAAAACAACCTTTTCTTACACGAATGACCATAAATGCGAATAATAATGCTCGCTGCGCGAGCAGTTTAAAGTTTAGTGTTTAGAGTTTAATGGGGCTTGAGGCTATGTCATAAATAACGTGAGTTCGACGAAAATAAGTTATTGATACTCAACTCATCCCCCGCCTGGGGGGAGGTGGCACGAAGTGCCGGAGGAGGGGGAGAGGGCGGAGGAGTATGATTTGCCCTCGTATCACTTCTTCTTGGGACATCAACGCCCCCTGACCCCCCTCTAATCTTAGAGGGGGAGTTGCTAACGCGCTGATTGATAATCAATAATTTCATCGAACTCACATTAAAAATGACATCAATCAATATCCGTGCTGCGCACGGAGAAATTAAGCAAAATTTGTTTGATTTCTCGGCCGTAGGGCGATTAAAAATCCAGCAAAGGGAATTATAACACAGCCTTATGACTACTATAAAAACTGTGTGGCTTTGCGTGAGATTTCGGCGGGTTAGTCCCAGACGGATTTTATTCTGAAGATGTACTCTGAGATGAGGCGCAGGGTGTTGAGCTGGCCGTTGAGGCGGAATCGGTGGTAGGAGACTTCCACGCCATAGTAGTCTTCGATGAATGCCTTGAGCTCTTTTAATTGGCGATCATTCATTCCTACTTCACGAGTCAAGTCATTGTCAAGTGTAATGATGAAACCTCTAGTATAGAAGTCTGTATCAAGCAGTATGGCGCAATATTCCAAGAGGCTCGCTTGAATCGTGTCTAATCCTTCCACCGCTTCAATTTCAATGATAACAGGTTGTCGGGGCGGCACAGGGCTTTGTTGAGGACGTATCACACCATATCTTGATCCTCCAGAAGTTTGATGGCTAATCGTTGGACGCCCCTGCGAGTCGTCGCGTTGTTGCATGGCGTATAATTCGTCAAAACTATAAGTATTGCCGCCGATGGCGACCACCTGGGCAGCCGTTAATTCAATATTGGGAGCGGGAATGGGTACACATTGGGGAGTGGCGGCAACGATGCCTGGCGTGAGCCCGACAGCGACCACGGCACCCACCGCAGCGATTGACTTTTTTCCTTTATTTTTGTCCTTTTTCATAATTATGGCGTTCAGAGTATTATAATTATTAGACTAGAATAGGCCTTTAGGGTTTAATACCCTTTGGGTGGTTCCTATTTTGCTTATTTCAGCTTGAATGTGACAGGCAGCGTGTACCATACGCTCACCGCTTTACCATCTTGACGGCCAGGGGTGAAATTGGGCAGCGACTTGATAACGCGGATGGCCTCCTTGTCGAGGTCCTTATCCAGCGAGCGTACGACCTTTACCTCACCTATACTACCGTCTTTTTTCACAACAAACTGCACAATGACATGGCCTTCTATGTTGTTTTTGGCTGGCTCGGGTGGATAATTGATATGAGATTCAAGATACTTCACCAGTGCGGCCTCGCCACCAGGGAACCGGGGCATCTGCTCAACGCTACGATAGACAGTGTTTTTATTTTCATCAGCCTTGTCAAAAGAGGGTGAAATTAAGAGAGCGCCATACCTTGTAGCATATGGTGATTCAACTTGGATTTCAGGCAGCCCTTCTTGCACATCCACAGTGTCCCCACGTTGCATGGCATATAATTCGTCAAAACTGTAAGCTGTGCCGCCGATGGCGACCACGTCGGCAGCGGTGATTTCAGCATTGGTGCCCTGAATGGGTAGACCAGCGGCGCTGGCAACGACGATGCCTGGCGTGAGCCCGGCAGCGACCACGGCACCCACCGCGGCGAGCGTCTTTTTTCCTTTATTTTTGTCTTTCATCATGCTAAAATGTTAAGTTTCTCAATAAATTATAAACTATAAACTTCAAGATTTCAAAGTGGTTTTTCCACACTAGAATCTTGAATTCTGACATTCTTGAGTTGATTGTAGTGGCAGGTCATCATCAGGTCGCCATTGCCGTCACGCAGGTGGAAACCGTCGCCTTGACAATAGCGGAAGGCCTCACAATCCTTGCACGCACCGCGTCTCATCCACTCGTGATCGCGGAATTGCTCAAAGCGGTTCTCCCACACGTCCCAGAAACTGTCACGGTAGATGTTGCCCTGGCTGTAGTCGCTGCGGATGCTCAGGCAGCCCGAGATGTCACCGTTAGCTCGCACGCTGGCGACGGTGAGTCCCGCCTGGCAGTAGAAGAAGTAGTCGCGAACAAGCCCCTCGTAGGCGCCCAGAAATCCGTCGCAGGCATAGCTCATGTTGATTTTGCCCTCGATGCGGGTGGCGACGATGAAGTTGAGCAAGTCGCGGAACTGTTCATCGTTGAGCAGCAGGCTCTTGTCCCGTGCGGCGCGTCCCATCGGGTCGATGGTAAAACAGCGCCAGTTGGTGACGCCAGCCTCGATGAGCAGCTGCTTGATTTCATTCAGCCGCGGCAGATTGCGGCCGTTTACACAGGTGATGACGTCCCAGGTGAGGTCTGGAATAGTCTGCACCGCCTCAATAGCCCGCATGGCGGCATCAAAGCTGACCGTTGAATTGCGGAGCCAGTTGTGCTCCTCACGCATGCCGTCCACGTCAAGGGCTATAGAATTGATACCCGCTTGGGCCATCTCGCGGGCTAAGGATCGGTCCAAGATGAGGCCATTGGTGACAAGTCCCCACATGAAGCCACGCTCACGGATGGCACGTCCGCAATCCATCAAGTCGGACCTGACCAGCGGCTCGCCACCCACGGTCTGCACCATCACTTGCCTGGGATCGCAATGGGCCGCCACCTCGTCCAGCACCGGCACGAAGTCGGCAAAGGGCATATCGGGCACCATGGATTCCTTGAGGCAGTCACTCCCGCAATGACGACAGGCCATGTTACAGCGCAGGGTGCATTCCCAAAACAGATCCTGCAAGGGGTACTCTCTCCTGAGGCGTTCCACGTAATCGCGGGTCTTCTCCAATTGTTGCTGTTGGTGCACGTTCATGATTGTGAAGTTTTAGTATGATACTGAGTAGCTGTTCTGTTAATCACATAGCCGATAGCCAAAATAGTTGCAGAAAGAATAAGCATCAAGATGGCCAATTCATTTCCAACTGCAAATATAATACAATCTTGCTAATGAACAATAAAATGCTCGCTTCTCTCGCAGTTTAACGTTTAAAGTTTAGAGTTTAATGAGGCATCCGCATTGATGCTCGCGTTGCTCGCTGATTAGAGATTAGTGGTTAGTGATTAGAGAAATAAAAAGTTGTGAGACTCTTGTGAGCAATAAACAACATGAGTTCGACGGAGGAGAAAAGTGCTGATGCTCAATTCCTCCCCTAAGATAGGGGAGGTGGCGCAGAGCGCCGGAGGAGTATGATTTACCCTCAAAACACTTCCTCTTGTAGCATCAACGCCCCCCAGCCCCCTCTTATCTAAGAGGGGGAGTTGCTAACGCACTGATTAACAATCGATAATTCCATTGAACTCACGTGAAATAAAAGACTTGGCGACTTAGCGGCTTAGCGTGAGGCTAAATATTGCGGATACAAAAAACTAAAGCCTAACGCCTAAAACCTAAAGCCTTTTATATTACCTTTGCAGATGGTAATTCATCAAATATAATCAGGAAAATGAAAACCATATTGAGACTCATCGGAGGAATGCTCGTCGGGGCCTGTTTCGGCCTGATTATTGTCATCCCACTTATTGCCGTCATTGAAGGCGAGTCAATCACGACGGTAGCGAAAACGATCTTCACCAAGTTTTCCCTGCAAGATGTGGCACAAATCATCTGGATGCTGATTGCCGTCATGATTGCCTTCATCTTGAGTGTCGTCCTCCACGAGGGCGGGCATCTGGTGGCGGGACTGCTGACGGGCTACCGCTTCGTCTCGTTCCGCTTCCTAAACTGGACGCTCATCCGCAAGGGCGGACGCCTGCAGTGGCGCAACTATGAACTGGCGGGCACGGGCGGCCAATGCCTGATGGCCCCACCCGACCGGTCCATCGACCAAATTGACACGCGCTGGTATAACGCTGGTGGCGTACTGGCCAATATCCTCATCCCCGTGATTTCAGCCCTAGTGCTGTGGGCCTTTGACCTGCCCTACTGGCTGGATGTTCTGTTGGTGATGATGATTATCCTGGGCCTCTTTATCGGACTGGGGAACGGCATTCCCATGAAGATGGGCGGTGTCGCCAACGACGGTCTCAACCTGCTGCAACTGGAAAAGGACATCCCCACGAAACAGTGCTTCTGCAACATCCTTGAGGTCAATGCCCGCAGCCAAGAGGGAGAACTATATGCAGAGATGCCCGATCGCATCTTCGCCCTGCCGCAGCCCATCAACTGGGCCAACAGTATGCACGTGGGGACGTTATTGGGTGCCGTCACGAGAATGATGGCTGTCCACCAGTGGGAAGAGGCATACCAACTGCTGTCCGAAGCCCTTTACCACAAAGACAGCTATATGGAGTTGTACCAGCTGGAGATGGAAAACATGATGACCCAGGTGTGCATCCTCACCGGACGTGACGATGAGGCGCGACAGCACTACAGCGACAGACTGGCCAAGCACATTGCCCGCCACGCCCCCACCCAGAGCGACAAGCAGTTCACGACCATGGCAATTGCCCTGGCGTTGGAAGGCGACCGTCCCAAGGCTGAAGCCCTGCTGCAGAAACTCGAGGCCAACCGAGAAAAATACATCCATCAGGGCGACGTGGCCATGAGCCTCGACCTCATGCGCTGGCTCCTCGACAACCGATAGGGACAACAATAGAATACCAATACGTGCAGGGGGGCCGTTCGGCTTCACCTCACTTCACCACCTGCCTATACCCTTTGCAGCCCTAACGGGCTTTTGCATCCACTAATTAGAAAAATATATTGTACCTTTGTGGCTGAAAAGTCACGAATAGATGAGTCACGCGTCAGCCATAGTACAACTGCAACATCAGCGGCACCTGCTCCAAGTGGAATACCAGGAGGAGAAGGAGGCCTATCGCCTGCACAGCGAGTCGATGGGGCTGGCGCGCAAGGTGACACGCGGCGACGCCTGGTTCCCGCTGCATGTGGGGCGCACCTATTATAATTCACTCAACCAGTTCTGCATCGAAGTGACCCGCCGGGGCGACGAGGAGATAGACCACAATTTTGAGTACGGCAAGCCAGTGGTATTCTTCAACGCCGAAGCTCCTGCCGGCGACTTGAAGCAGGCAGGGCACATCCACTACTATGGTTTCACGGGGAGCGTCTCGTTTGTTGACGGCAACCGCATGGTCGTCGCTATCCCCGAGGGGCACACGCTGGAACTGCAAAACGCACAACAGCCCGTGGGCGTGCAGTTGTTCTTCGACGAGACGAGCTACCGCATGATGTTTGATGCCCTGGAGCGCGTCATGAACGCCAAGGGCAACCGCCTCGCCTACCTGCGTGACCTGTTCTACTCGCACCAGCATGCCGAGGCTTTCGGCTTTGACGCGATACGCTTCCCGTGGCTCAACCCAAGCCAGGAGCGCGCCGTCAACGAGGTGCTCAGGGCCAAGGACGTGCACGTGCTGCATGGTCCGCCGGGCACTGGAAAAACGACGACGCTGGTCGAGGCCATCAACGAGACGCTGATGCGTGAGACCCAGGTACTCGTGTGCGCACAGAGTAATACTGCAGTGGATTGGATCAGCGAGAAACTGGTGGACTGCGGCATCCCGGTCCTGCGCCTTGGCAATCCCACGCGCGTCAACGACAAGATGCTGAGTTTCACCTATGAGCACCGCTTTGCCGACCACCCCGACTATCCCAAGCTGTGGCAGGTGAGGCGCAACATCCGCGAGATGCGGCGACGTCGGCGTGAGTCAGGCGAGCATTTCCACCAGAAACTTAATCGCCTCAAGGAATTGGCGGTCGAACTCGAGGTGCGCATCAATGCCGACATCTTCGGGCAGGTGCGCGTCATCGCCTCGACGCTCGTGGGAGCAGGTAACAAGTTGCTGGACGGGAAACGCTTCAGCACCTTGTTTATTGACGAAGCTGCCCAAGCCCTGGAAGCGGCGTGCTGGATTCCCATCCGTCGTGCCAGCCGCGTAATCTTCGCTGGCGACCATTGCCAGTTGCCGCCCACGGTCAAGAGCCTCGAGGCGCTGAAGGGCGGTCTGGGCAAGACACTCATGGAACGTATCGTCGAGAACAAACCCGAGTGCGTCTCACTGCTCGAGGTGCAATACCGCATGAACGACGAGATCATGCAGTTCAGCAGCGACTATTTCTATCATGGCAAGATGAGGTCGGCTCCCGAGGTGGCACACCGCCTGATTCACGAGGGCGATGCGCCCATCCTGTGGTTTGACACCTCCGAGATTGAACTCGGCGAGGATGAGAAGGACAACTTCAAGGAACGATTTGTGGGGGAAACCTTCGGCCGTGTCAACAAGGGCGAGGCTGACCTGACCATCAGCCTGCTGCAGATCTATTTCCAGCGCATCGGCAAGCAACGCATCCTAGACAACTGCATCGACGTGGGCATCATCTCGCCCTACCGCGCACAGGTGCAATATCTCAAGCGCCTGATCAAGAAACGCACCTTCTTCAAGCCCTTCCGCCACCTGATTTCGGTCAACACCGTCGATGGTTTCCAGGGCCAGGAGCGCGACGTCATCCTCATCTCGCTGGTGCGGGCCAATGACAAGGGTCAAATCGGCTTCCTGCGCGACCTGCGCCGCATGAACGTCGCCATCACCCGTGCCCGCATGAAACTCTTCATCCTGGGCGACGCCCCTACCCTAACGCGCCACCCCTTCTACAAACGACTCTACAACTACATCCAAACCGTCAGACAACAAAGACGATAAACCCTGTTTATTTTTCAGACAAAATAGACAACCTTTTAGACAACACAGACAACATTAATTAAAAGTTGTCATGGTTGTCAATCTTGTTGTCACTGTTGGCTGAGAAAAAAGGGAGCCTATGTTGGTTGAGAAGAAGGGATTTTGCGGAGCCACTGGCGGTAGCCGAGGACGGCCATGACGGTGTAGAAGGCATAGAGGCAGGCGGTGAAGGGTATCTGCTTGTAGATGTAGAGGACGGTGCACACGGCATCGACGACGAGCCACAGGAGCCACTGCTCGGCATACTTCTGGGCCAGCGCCCAAAGAGCAATCATGCTCAGGGATGTGGTGAAACTGTCGCACAGGGGGACACTGCTGTCGGTCCACGTGATTAAAACCCAATAGATGACGGTCCAGAGCGCCAGGCCGACGATGGTGACTGGCAGGACTCGGCGCAGGGGGAAACGGGTGATGGGGCGCTCGCCATCGGATGGAGAAAGATTATGAGTGACTTCATCACCATCCCCGGGAGACGCAAGATTTGGCGTTTCTACATTACGAGCCTTGGACCAGCGCCAAATGGCATAGCCGTAGATCGCGGCGAGGACGTAATAAACCTCCATACCGAAGTCGGCATACAGGCCTCGTTCCCAGTAGAGGTAACCGTGTACAATGGGCATGATGACACTCACCAGCCACAGCCAGATGCTGGCCTTGAATTCCAGCCATAAATAAATGAGTCCCAGCACCAGGCCCGCCATGTCAATGGCTTTGACCCAGGTGAAATCACTGAAGTATTGCACAATCGTTTCCATCATTGCCGTCTGTTGTAAATATAAAGTCGTCACAAAGGTAACGCCAATCTCTGATTTGTGCAAATTGTCAGCGAACTATACCTAATTCACAATATTTAAACTTTACAAACTTGCAAAATGCTTGTATAATTCGGCAAAAATGACTACCTTTGCGGTGGTAAAATTTCAAATAAACAATTTGCAGTAATTTTAAAAGAGATAAAATCATGGCATTAACAAACGACAAATTGGTCATCGTCGGCGCTGCCGGCATGATCGGTTCCAACATGGTACAAAGCGCCCTGATGATGGGCCTGACAACAGACATTTGCCTCTATGACGTGTTCTCGCCCGAGGGCGTGGCCGAAGAGATGCGCCAGAGCGGATTCGGTGACGTGAAGATCACAGCCACCACCGATGCCAAGGAAGCATTCACCAACGCAAAATATATCATCTCGAGCGGTGGTGCACCCCGCAAGGAGGGCATGACTCGTGAGGACCTGCTCAAGGGCAACTGCGAGATCGCTGAGGGCCTGGGCAAGGACATCAAGACCTACTGCCCCGACGTGAAGCACGTGGTCATCATCTTCAACCCCGCCGACCTGACGGGTCTGGTAACCCTGCTGTACAGTGGTTTGAAGCCTTGCCAGGTAACCACCTTGGCAGCCCTCGACACCACTCGCCTGCAGAGCGCTCTGGCCAAGAAGTTCAATGTGATGCAGAGCGACATCACCGGTTGCGCTACCTATGGTGGTCACGGTGAGCAGATGGCAGTGTTCGGCAGCCATGTTGAGATTGCCGGCCGCAAGCTGACTGACATCGTCGGTACCCCCGAGTTCCCCGCTGAGGAGTGGGAGCAGATGAAGGTTGACGTTACCAAGGGTGGCGCCCAGATCATCAAGCTGCGTGGCCGCAGCTCGTTCCAGAGCCCCGCTTACCTGTCGGTAGAGATGATCCGCGCAGCCATGGGCGGCGAGAAGTTCCGCTTCCCCGTGGGCACCTACGTTTGTAACGACAAGTACAACCACATCATGATGGCAATGGACACCACCCTCGACGAGAATGGTGCCAGCTACAAGGTTCCGCAGGGTCTGCCCAGCGAGAACGAGAAACTCGATGCCAGCTACCACCACCTGTGCAAGATGCGCGACGAGCTGGTTGACCTGGGCATCGTTCCCCCCATCAGCGAGTGGAACAAGATCAATCCCAACCTGTAATACCCTTAAGGCGTAAAGCAGCATTTATAGGGATTAGATTTAATTCATAGCAATTCGTGTGGAGACGCAAAGTTTTGCGTCTCTACTTTTTCGTTTCAATTCGTCATTATGGCATCTGCCACGCAGCATTGCTTTTCCACATCCCAGAGAGGTAATATTTTGTGGGGAATGACGTTAAGCTATTGATATCTTGAGGAAAAAGATGAGGTTTCCAAGATAAAATTTCTTAATTATTTGGGGAATCAAAAAGTTTGGAGTACTTTTGCAGTGCTTTTCGAGAGAGAAGCCCATTTCCGGGCAGTTAGCGCAGTTGGTTCAGAGCATCTGCCTTACAAGCAGAGGGTCGGGGGTTCGAATCCCTCACTGCCCACAAGAGAAAGTCAAACAAAAGATTGTTCTACACTTATTTTATTATTTATTAATCAACGGCCGCGAGGCCAGAATTAACATCATTATTATTATCAATCTATTCAAAATCAGAAAACGATGGACGAGAATTCGAAGAAACCAAAAAGGCCCAGAATCGGAGAAAGCAATGCCAATCTTGATGAGAATTTAGAGAATGGACGCTATGAAAAAGTAGAATATAGCGACCACGAACAGCGTCAGGGAGAAGAATCAACACCCGTCGAAGGTTACCAACAGCATGAAGGTTATCAGCCCCGCCAGGGCGGTTACCAGCCTCGTCAGGGCTATCAGCCCCGCCAGGGTGGTTATCAGCCTCGTCAGGGTGGATACCAGCAGCGTCAAGGCGGATACCAGCCCCGTCAGGGCGGTTATCAGCCTCGTCAGGGTGGATACCAACAGCGCCAGGGCGGATACCAGCCCCGTTACCAACAGCCCCAGGTTGAGGGCGAACAGACCCCCACTAACGAAGGCAACACCATTAATCCCGAACAGCAGCAACAGGGCGGTTACCAGCCTCGCCAGGGCTATCAGCCCCGCCAGGGCTATCAGCCTCGTCAAGGTGGTTATCAGCCCCGTCAGGGCGGATACCAGCAGCGTCAGGGTGGTTACCAGCAGCGCCAGGGCGGCTATCAGCAGCGCCAGGGCGGCTACCAGCAGCGCCAGCAGGGTGGTTACCAGCAGCGCCAGCAGGGTGGTTACCAGCAGCGCCAGCAGGGTGGTTACCAGCAGCGCCAGCAGGGTGGTTATCAGCAGCGCCAGCAGGGTGGTTACCAGCAGCGCCCCGGAGGATTCCAGCAGCGCCCCAAGCGCCAGCAGGGTCCCAAGCCCCAAATGCGCTTTACACCCAAGCCCCAGCGCGTCATCTATGAAGAGCCCGCTATCGATCCCAACATGGAGGTTCGCTTGAACAAGTTCATGGCCAATGCCGGCATCTGCTCACGCCGCGTAGCCGATGAATACATCCAGAAGGGTCTGGTAACGGTCAACGATGTTGTGGTTACCGAGCTCGGAATGAAAATCACACCTAAGGACATCGTGAAATATAACGGCGAGATCGTAACCACCGAGAAAAAGTGCTACATCTTGCTCAACAAACCCAAGGATTGTGTCACCACCAGCGACGATCCCAATGGCCGCAAGACCGTCATGGATCTCGTGAAGGGTGCCTGCGAGGAGCGCATCTATCCCGTTGGCCGTCTTGACCGCAACACCACTGGCGTGCTCTTGCTCACCAACGATGGCGATCTGGCTGCCAAACTCGCCCACCCGCAGTATGTGAAGAAGAAAATCTACCAGGTGTGGACCGACAAGCCCATCAGTGAGGAGGACATGCAGCACATCGCCGACGGCGTTGAGCTCGACGATGGTCCCATCCATGCCGATGCTGTGAGCTACGTCTCCCCCACCGACCGCAAGCAGGCCGGTATCGAGATTCACTCGGGACGCAACCGCGTCGTACGCCGCATTTTTGAATCGCTGGGCTATCACGTGGTGAAGCTCGACCGCGTCTATTTCGCTGGTCTCACCAAGAAGAACCTGCCCCGCGGTCGTTGGCGCTACCTCACCCAGGAAGAAGTCAACTTCTTGAAACAGAACTCATTTGAATAAATTAGACTTTAGGCTACAGACTTTAGACTTTAGGTTGATAGCTGAAGGACAAAAACAATAAGAACTTAAAGATACAATAATGGCTTTAAAACGCACAAAAATCGTCGATATCTTTGATCCCGCTCTGGTGGGTCAACAAGTGTGTGTCAAGGGTTGGGTACGCAGCCGCCGTGGTAACAAGTTCGTTCAGTTCATTGCCTTGAACGACGGCTCGACCATCAACAACCTGCAGATTGTCGTAGACCTCGAGAAGTTCAGCGAGGAGGAATTACGTCCCATCACCACGGGCGCCAGCCTGCACGTTGAGGGACAGCTCGTCCAGTCGCAAGGCAAGGGGCAGACCGTTGAGGTACAGGCCCAGAGCATTGAGATCTATGGCACTTGTGCCGACGACTATCCCATGCAGAAGAAAGGCCACACGCTGGAGTTCCTGCGCAGCAAGGCTCACCTGCGTATGCGCACCAACACCTTCGGTGCCGTCTTCCGCATCCGCCACCATCTGGCTTTTGCCATCCACAAGTTCTTCAACGAGAAGGGCTTCTTCTACTTGCACACCCCGCTGATCACTGCCAGTGACTGTGAGGGTGCCGGCGACATGTTCCAAGTGACGACTCTCGACCTGGGCGACCTGCCCAAGACCGAGGACGGCAAGACCGACTACTCGAAGGATTTCTTCGGCAAGTCAACGAGTCTGACCGTATCAGGTCAGCTTGAGGGCGAGCTGGGAGCCACCGCACTGGGTGCCATCTACACCTTCGGTCCCACCTTCCGTGCCGAGAACAGCAACACGCCTCGCCACCTGGCCGAGTTCTGGATGATTGAGCCCGAGATGGCTTTCTATGACATCACCGACAACATGGACCTGGCCGAGGAGTTCATCAAGTACTGCGTGAACTATGCTCTGGATCACTGCCAGGACGATATCGCTTTCCTGAACGAGCACTTTGACAAGACGTTGATCGAGCGTCTGCACAGTGTTCTCAAGGAGCCGTTCGTTCGCCTGACCTACACCGAGGGCATCGAGATCCTGAAGGCTGCCAAGAAGAAGTTTGAGTTCCCCGTGGAATGGGGCGTGGACCTGCAGAGCGAGCATGAGCGCTACCTCGTTGAGGAGCACTTCAAGCGCCCTGTCATCCTCACCGACTATCCGCGTGAGATCAAGGCCTTCTACATGAAGCAGAACGAGGACGGCAAGACTGTTCGCGCCATGGACGTGCTGTTCCCCATGATCGGTGAGATCATCGGTGGTAGCGAGCGCGAGGCCGACTACGACAAGCTGATGAGCGAGATCGAGCGCCGCGGCATCCCCATGAAGGACATGTGGTGGTACCTCGACACGCGTCGCTTCGGCACCGTACCTCACAGCGGCTTCGGTCTGGGCTTCGAGCGCCTGATCCTGTTCGTGACGGGTATGGCCAACATCCGCGACGTCATCCCCTTCCCGCGCACGCCGAACAATGCTGAGTTCTAATTAATCAGATACTAAGCCAGCCGCGGCAGACAGCTAGCGGCTGGCTTGGTTATCTAATACTTCTGCAACGTTTTCTATTTAGAAGAGCTGATTTTCATTGAATTATTACTTGTTTTAATTGCATAATAGAATCTCAAACCTATGACAAACGATACCCAGCCAAAGAGTATAGTCGAAAAAACCGCTGTGACATCTTCATTGCTAAGCCGTTCTGAATGCAACATCATGCGAGGCTTCGCCATCCTTTACATCATAATCGACAATCTCACCCGTTTATTCAACGGCGTTTTTCCTGACAATGAGTTTGTCTATTTACGGAGTTCTGTTGAGGGGTTTCTTAACAATTTATCTCACCCCAACAGTATGCTCACATTCAATTTCATATCATTCTACTGTCCATACGGTGTGATGTTATTTATATTCCTTAGCGGATATGGCTTAACTTTAAAATATGAGAAAGGTAATGGCCAAAGTACATCACATAAAGATTTTATAGTAAGTCATTACAAAAAGATGTTTATTATGCATGCTAAAGGCTTAGCACTATTTTTAAGCGTCTTTCTGATTCTTAACCCCAATTATATTGTTGGAGGTCTATATACTATACTTCAAGTTCTCCTTATTGGCAATCTCAATCCGCTTCAAAGAATCTTACCTGGTCCATATTGGTTCTTTGGTATGATTATGGAAATGTATATTATTTACCGTTTGATTATTTACAATCGAAAAGACAGTATTGCCATAATTTTAACCATTTTATCATTAGTTGTTATGGCATTCACCAATCCTGAGGGCGGAATGATGAGATATTTACGCTACAACTGTTTCTTTGCAATCTTACCTTTCTGCATGGGAGTGCTTGCTGCTCGTCATCTGAATAATAAAACATTATCTATCCATAAGCCCGTTGTCTGCGTTGGATGGCTTATCTTATTTTTCATTCTTTTGACTTTATCTAAATTTAATTTCTACTCTTGGCTGATCATGCCCATCTTTGTTGTCTCAACAGCTGTGTGCATTGTAAAACTGATTTGTAAAGTAAAATTATTTGACAATATCTTCAGTTGGCTAGGAGCTTTGTCTGGTGTACTGTTTGTCGTTCATCCTACTGTACGAGTTATGTTACTTGACAGAGCCAATGAAAGTGGGACTTATTATCATACAGTATTAATTTATCTTTTCTTATCGATAGTTTTAAGCATTATACTGAAACCTGTTTTCAGCGGAAAGAAGAATAAATAACATTATATCCCAATTGAGTCAGCCGTGACAGATATATGCTGTTGCGGCTGGCTTGTTTTATTGTCTAAAAAATGTTGCGATTGTCATCCTTGATTAAGGGAAAAACAGTATATTTGCATCACCATTTGACTTTGTCTATCAGGAATGCCTGGTTGACAACTCATGAGACAGAAACTACCGATGTATAAGATTATTATCCTTTTTGCCATTCTGATGGCGATATGCCCGATGACTTCTCTGGCTCAGTCCGAAGCCGTTGAGAAGGCTCTTGACCAGTATAACCGTGCGCTGACGGTAGATGCCGCCAACCAGTTCTTTGCCCTGCTTGACCGGGAGCAGTTCACCGAGGAAAAGATACAGTTCTCATCCAAAGTGCCTGCCGACTCGGTGCGCCAGCAAGTGTGGTACTGGGCCAGCGAGTGGTTCTATGACCAGCAGGATTACAATCAGGGCAAGGATTATGGCCTCAAGGCCCTCAAGTTCTATCATGGCGACAGCGAGAGCAAGGCTGACTGCCTGAACCTGCTGGGATGCATCTATGTCAGGTTGGGCGACTTCCAGAATGCTGCCACCTATGCCAAGCAATGCCTCAACATCGACATGGCCAGCGGTGACCACGACCGTATCTCATCGAGCATGAATACGTTGGCGGGCATCTATATGGCCGCTCATCAGGCCGACGAAGCCGAAAAGCTTATCGTTCAGGCCATCGAGCACGCCGACCTCGCCCAGAATCCTGCCCGTAAGGCCGTGCTGCTGGGTATGGCATCCGAGATTTACCACACACTGACAAAGGAGGAGAAAGCCCTGGACTATGCACAACAAGCCTATGACCTGGAGCAGAAACTGGGACGCAGCTTGCCTGCTGCCTACCGTCTGGACCAGAAGGCATCGGCACTCATGGGACTGAAGCGCTATCAGGAAGCAGAGAAGGCCCTGCGTGAAGCCATCCCCGTGATGCGTGAGCACGGCGACCTGCACTCGCTCGCTATTGCCTGCAACCACCTGGGCACCTGCCTGATCTGGCAGAAACGCAACGACGAGGCGTTCCCGTTCTTCCGCGAAGCCGCCGACCTGCTGGTCAAGATGGGCGACCCTGTCAACGAGATATATTCCCGTCGCGGCCTGTGCCTGAGCCTGTGGGAGAGCAACCCCGACAGTGCCCGCAGCGAGTTGAACCGTTTCAATCTCCTCAAGGACTCGCTCTACTCCAGCGAGTCGGCCGAGGCGCTGGCACGCCTCAATGCCGAGTTTGGCAACGACCAGTTGACGATGGAGAATGAGCAGGTGCGCAACGCCCGCACCCGCGACCGCATCATTGCTGTTGCCCTGCTGCTGTTGCTTGCCGCTGCCGCGTGGTGGATCATCAGGCGCCAGCGCCGCAATCAGCAACAGCACATCAACAAGCTGATGCACGAAATTGAGCGATTGAAGGCCGAGAGCGAGGCGGCACGTGCAGCTATGGCCAGCAGCCAGCCGGACATCACCGATGTTGAAGAAACCTGGCCCGACGACGAACCAATCCCAACGATTGTCGGTGTCACCGAGAATGAGTTTCTGACACGCGTCATCGACTTTGTCAACGACCATCTGGAGGAGGGAGACTTCGGGCTGGAGAATATGGCAGACCACTTCGCTATGAGTGTCTCCACCCTGCGCCGCCGTCTGCAGGATGCTACCGGCGTTTCGCCCAAGTCCTACATCCAGGCGATACAGATGCAGCGGGCCTGCAACCTACTCGACAGCGGCCTGCAGATTGCCGATGTGGCGATGCAATGCGGCTTCACCGAGCCAGGCAGCTTCACCCGCACCTTCAAGCGCGTCCTGGGTCTCACCCCGTCACAATACCGCACCCGAGCCTGACGCCACATAGTTTAGGCGGAAACAATGAATTGACATGCGGCGCGACGGCCCTGTAGAGACGCAAAATTTTGCGTCTCCATTCGTGAGGCATTACAACAGGCTAGCACCGAGACATTACAACAGGCCTACTCAGAGACGCAAGATTTTGCGTCTCTACATTTTTTGGTTCCGCGCACGTGCTTGACTTATTATAATGTAACCGTCAGCAGGCCGGCACCGAGACGCAGGATTTTGCGTCTCTACTTTTGAGGCAAGGAGTTGTCATGCATAAATGCCGGAAATGCGGAAATCGCATTATTTTTACTGATTTTTGAAAGAAAATTGCGTTTTGCATTGTTTTTGGTCAAAAATGTTCAGTTTTTTGACTAAAAATGTTCATTGTATTCAATAATAATGTTGTAAATTTGCGATATCAAAACAACAATTTTTATTAACTTTAAAATCCACTTGAGCTATGAAAAAGATTTTACTAACCCTATTGATGGCAGTGGCCTTTGTGTCACTCTGCCCGAGTGTGGCCCATGCCACGCAGACAATCTCGGGAACCGTGTATGTCGGTTCGCTCACCGACACCAGAATCGCGCTGGGCGGTAACACGACACTTATCGTTAATCAGGATTACTACCTGCGTGAAATTTCGGGTATTAACTATAAGTTGACGCTCGTCCTCAACGGTGATTACACCCTCACTGTGGACCAGGACAAGAAGAATTTGGGAGCTATCGATGTCGCAAGCCTGGAAATCAGGGGTACCGGTAACCTGCTGAGTACCGGCAGGAACTTTGGCGCCTACATTCGTGGCGGCGAATTGTTAATCGACAACTACACCGGCACAGCAGCATTCCATGGTCGCGACGGCGACTGGGCACATGCAATCTCGATAATAGACAATGCGACTGTTAATATCAATAGTGGTACCGTTGAATGCCAGACCACCGATGGCTGGGGTATCGGAGGTAAAGGAAAGGTAAATATTACGGGCAGTAACACGGTGGTCAACATCAGCTCCGACCAGGATGGTATCCACATCTACAGCGGCACCGGCACCGACGACTACGGTACTCTGACTATGAACGGAGCCACGCTCAACGTCTATGGTCAGCGCAAAGCCATTGAATGCTCTTCACTTTACCTTGACTCCGGTGCCAGTATTAATGCCTACAATGACGATAGGTATGCCGGTATCGATGTCGTCTGGCTTGAGGCCAACGAGAGTTCAATTTCTGTCACCAGCGTTGGCAATGGTATCGAGGTAACTTACCTCAGAGCCATGAACACCTATTTCTATGCCTATGGCGGTACCAAAGCCCATGGCATCTACGGAAGGGACAAGCCTGCCGGTTCAACTGGTATGAGCGGTTTTCTTATTTTCAATGGCTATAGCACCCGCAGTCAGGTCTTTGCCAATGGCGACTATAGCGGCATCCACGGCGATGCCAATATCCGGATTGCCAATCGATACCTCTATGCCGTGGCGCGCCGCAGTAACTGCCGAGCTGTCGAGTCAATGGCTGAACTGAGTATTGAGAACAATCCCTATAGCATCTATGATGCCTATTCGCCCAATTGTCCTTTCTATGCCCAGGGCGGAATCCGCATGTACCAGCCCTTCAACGACCGCTTCAATCAGGATTATTCCATGCTGACGGACGTCAATCGTTTTGACATCTCGAGCGATCAGCGCTACTTTGTCGTCTATGCCGGCAGCGGTCCATCGACCAACACGACGGCTACTCCAGGACGTGTAACCATCAAGGGCGTCTCGATCACCGAGGCCGGAGTGAACATGGACGAGACGCTGCAGGCCGAATACAACGGTTATTACCAGACCCGCCCGGTGGCAGCCTACAAGGGCGAACATGTCAAGTTCGTCGAGCCCCAACTCCTGGCCGATTATGTGCTTCATAATCCCACCAACAACCCGGTGACCTATTTTCCCAACCCGCAACCTGTGCGCACCGTTGAATGGTATCGCGTCAATAACACCGGTAACATAACAAAAGTGGGAACGGGTGACACCTACATACCCACTGCAGCCGACGTGGGCTACAAGATAAAGGCAATGGTTTTCTACAGTTCTCACCAGGGTGCCGTTTACAGCAACGAGTTACCTGTCGTGGTCAAGCAGAACAACAATGAGCCTAATCGACCCACCCTACAGATCAGTACACCCAGCGGATCATCGACCCGGTATGTGTATGTCTCGGCCTACCCCACTCAGGAGTATATCGTGATGACCACCCCAAAGGCAGTCGATGCCTTGACCGAAGCCGACTGGGCCAACGCCATGAGCCGTAGCAGTATCGGGCTCTTGCAGCTCTGCCAGGCCAATTATGACCAAGTCTATTATGTCTATACCCGCTTCAAGGAGACCGCTACCCATGCTCCGGGCACACAGGTGCTCTATTCCTCTATCTCGGGCGGCACATCGGTGAATTACACGGGTATCTCTATGACCGCAACGCCCATGAATGGCGCGACGCTAATTCCTGATGATCATGGCTATTGCTGCCTGAAGAACACCGTCGTGAAACTCACCCTGTCGCCAGTGCCCTCCAACGCCACCAACTTCAATGGTGTATTGGGTAGCGGCATGTCCATTTCCAAGCCATCCGGTAGCACCGGCACCTATTGGGATAACGAGTGTGGAACCCTCTATGCCGATGCTGCCTGCACCCAGTCACTTGTGTCAGGCCAATACTACAAGACAGTGTATGCCAAACTCAAGGCCAACAGGGACAATGATGTTTTTGGAAATGCTAACATCCGTGCCTACCTTGCAGGATTCACCTCCGACCTTTATTTTCAGGTAGCTAACGACGACGGCACCTGGGACCTCTGGGGACTTAACATGAGGGCTTATTACACTTTCCACGTGACGAAAGGCTGTTCAGTCATAGAGCCCATTGTTCCAATTCCCGCCATGGCTGATATCTCCAACGTGACCGTGGAGTACGCTGGTTATAGGGGCTCCTTATCCAACCCCATCCCACCGACAGTGACCGTCAACACCCAGGCAAAGACCTTCACGGTCAGTACCTATGACGCGACAGCCGACGACAATGGCTATTACACCTTTTACTTCATGGATGGCGACCGCAATTTAGCCTATACAAATATTTACGTTGACAAACGTCCTGTCGAGGGCGTCATCATCACGCCCGAAGAAGTGACGCTTGATCCCGTGGTGGGTCAACTGCAACTGCAGGCCGCAATCTATCCCGAGTATGCCGAGGGCGACGTGGTGTGGACCTCCAGCAAGCCAAACTACCTCTCGGTCGATGAGAATGGTCTGGTGACCTTGACCAATCTTAGTAACACATTAGGCGAGACCTATTACATCACAGCCCAAGTCGAGGACTTTATCGACACCTGCGTGGTTCATGTCGGCGGCGAGAAGTACGATCTGACGGTAGGTGGCACCCGTGTGACCAGCCTCAACAAGTTTGACATCCTGGGCCATGGTGAAGCCTCTTACGATAATGGTACGCTCTACTTGAACGGTGGAACAGTGGGAACTGCAACCTCCACACGTCCTGCTATCGCTAGTGATATGAAAACACTGATAATCAAAACGTTACAACAAACAAGAGTACAATCGAACTGCAATACAGCAACAATCTATTCAACGGGACGTGTGGTATTTGATGGCACTGGAACCCTGCTGGTTAGTAACCGCAATGCCTACACGGGTCTCGCAGCAAGGGATATCGTCGTCCGTGACGGTGCAAATGTCGATGTGACATGTCGAAATATTGGCACGGCCGCCGCCAATGGCGTGAGTGTAATCGGTACTGGAGTATTGACATCCAACGGCACTAATGTATCCTTGCAGGCCAAAAACTACCTATCTGGCTACATCACCGAGCCAGCCGGAGCCTTCTGGCTATCCACTCGAGGAGATGTGGTATTAAACGGTATAACTGTGGCTGGTCAAGATGTTGTCGTCACTGGCATACCCATCGAGCCCTCCTTCATCCGTGGCGACGTTGACAACAACGGCGAGGTGAAGATTGGCGACGTGACTGCCCTGATCAGCTATCTGTTCAGCGGTGATGAGTCGGCTATCAACCCGCAGGCTGCCGACTGCGACCAGAACGGCGAGATCAAGATTGGCGACGTGACGGCTCTCATCAACTATCTGCTGTCAGGCACTTGGTAACTAAGTGGGCGATGCCCACTGATTAGTGATTAGTGATTAGTGAGGCATCCGCTTTCCTTGGTCTCACGCTAAGACGCTAAGTCGCTAAGATTTCATGAATTGGCATCCGCGCTCCTGTCAAATGGAGCGCGGATGTCTCTTTTCTTTGATACCTATAGAGACGCAAAATGTTGCGTCTCGTTTCAAGAGACTATGTATTGTCAAGCGGCGCGACTGACCGGGAGACGCAAAATTTTGCGTCTCTACATTGACACCCATGCCAGTACCGCACCAGAGCATAATTCAATTGCTAGAATTATAACCGCCCTGCGGGCGGGAAATTAAGCAAATTTTTGAATTAACGTGAGTTCGACGAAAATAAGTTGCTGATAATCAACTCCTCCCCTAAGATAGGGGAGGTGCCCGTTAGGGCGGAGGAGTATGATTTACCCTCGAATCACTTCCTTTTGGGACATCAACGCCCCCTGACCCCCTCTAATCTTAGAGGGGGAATTGCTAATGCGCTGATTGACAATCAATAATTTCGTCGAACTCACGTTAATTAAAATTGCTGGTGGCCGAGAGACAATTATGGCACCTATCAACATACCGGCCTGAGACACCTATCAACGCCCCAGCCCCCTAATTTTAGAGGGGGAGTTGACATGCATTCATTCCGGAAATGCGAAGAATGTATTATTTTTACTGATTTTTGAACGAAAATAGCGTTTCTCGTTGTTTTGGTCAAAAATGTTCATTATTCTGGTCAAAAATGTTCATTGTATTCAATAACAATGTTGTAAATTTGCGATATCAAAACAACAATTTTTATTAACTTTAAAATCCACTTGAGTTATGAAAAAGATTCTACTCACGCTATCATTTGCATTGGTGACAATGTACGCCAGTGCCTATTTCAAGGTGGGCAACATTTATTATCAGCCCGACGAACAGGCCGACGACGGCACCTGCTGGGTGCGCGATAGCCCCTATTATGGCGGCTATGATGGCTTGACCGACATCACGATTCCTGGCCGAGTGACCTACAACGGCAGGGAATATCGCGTGACCGCAATCAGCAACAATGCCTTCCAGAACGTGACTACGCTGCAGCGTGTGCGCCTGGGCTGGGGAGTGGAGGAGATCTCCCCCTATGCCTTCGCGGGCTGCACAGGCCTGAAGTATGTGTTCTTGCCCAGCACGCTGACGAACATCTACAACTATGCCTTCCAGAATTGCTCGTCAATGACCCAGATGGGTGTGGCAGCACCGACACCGCCCACGCTGTCGACCTATGCCTTGTCGGGCATGAAGAAATGTGATATCGTCACGGCGATACAGACTAACGCCAGCAGCTACAATGCTGTGACCGCATGGAAGAATGCCGACAGCGACGGCTCGGTCTCCTATAGCGGCACCAAGGCCAACGACTTTGTCGAGAACAACATGTGCTATGTCATCACCAGTCCCGCTACAACGAGCAACAACGTCGACGTCACTCTGGTGGGCATCTCGTCAGGTGTGACCTATCTGCCTATGGCCTCTTCGGTCAATGACTATACCAACAGCACCTACGGTGGCGGCTCTTACATCTTTTGTAACTGGACCGAAATTGCCCCCTATGCTGCCTATGGCCACTCGACCTTGAAAACGATTGGCCGCAGCGACCTGGGCTCATACTTCCGTCTCAAGAAGGTAGGCGCTTATGCCTTCAACAGCTGCCACGCACTGACCGAGGTCAATATCTCGGCCCAGGAAATTGACAACTTTGCCTTCTACAATTGTTCCAACCTTGCTACCGTCAACCTGTACCTCAAGGGCAACGAGAGCTATGGTACAAAGAAGCTGGGCGAGCGCTGCTTTGCCCGCACCGCTGTCTCCTATCAATATATCCCGCAGTCGTTGACTGACTATGGAGATGGAGCCTTTGCCATGTGCAGCAACCTGGAGAACTTCGGTGTCAGCAGCAACAACACGCTCTTTGAGACCTTTGCCGGCTGGCTGTGCAGCCAGGACTACGAGACCATCTATCAGGTGGGCGCTGCCAACACCAGGGTGGGCAACGGCGGCTTCTACGGCATCACTAGGACCATCAAGCCTTGGTGCTTTGCCGGTTGCACCGCGACCGATATGCTGAAGATTCCCTATGGCGTCACGACGATTGGCAATTATGCATTCTATGATGCCAATATCACAAGTATGCTCATTCCCAGTTCAGTAACGTCGGTTGACAGCTATGCGTTCTGCTATATGAGCTATCTTGAACATCTCTACTACAATAAGCCCACTCCCACCTCGGGACTGTCATTCACTGGACTGAAAAGCGGGTGCGTACTGAGCGTTCCCTACCAAAGCAGGAGTAACTATTCCAGCAATTCGACTTGGTCCAGCGCCTTCACTGGGGGCATCGACGGCAAAGCCTATGACCTGTCCAAGCTTGACGATGCGAGCAACACAAGGCTGTATTATACCGTGACCAGTGTAGGCTCTTATACCGACCCGGCGGTCACCAACCTCACGATGAATGGTCAAGTGAAAATCGTCCGCGGCGAAATGTCGGACACCTACAGCGGAACGATAGATATTCCCATGCGGTATTACTCCGACAATTTTAATGACTTCGCAATTACCGAGATTGATTATAGAGCATTCTATGTCTTTACCAGCCTGAAACAAATTTATGGTGGTGACTGCTTGAAAACGATTGGCGAAGAGGCCTTCTCGACATGTTTGTCGCTGACGACGGTAAACTTCCACAACCTGGTGAGTATCGGCAAGGATGCGTTCGAAGACTGCACGGCGCTGAGTTCGTTCAATATGGGTAACCGTCTTGAAAGCATTGGTGTCTCCTCATTCATCAACTGCAAGGCATTGACTGGAGAGATTTCATTGCCTGCGACGGTGACCAACATCGGCGCCTCAGCATTTGTCAATTGCACCGGTCTGCAAAGCATATTCGTGAACAGGACCGAAGCCACCACGTTTGGCAGGGATTTCTATCCCTCCAGCGTTGAAGGATTTGCATGCTATGTGCCTCTCAACCAATTCTACGATTTCTACTCCAAGATGAAGACAAACACTTATTCCTCGTCACCCACCATCGCACCCAAGAAACTCTTGCCCTGGGTGAAGCCCACCACCCAGTGGACCCCCATCTCGGTGCCTGTCGATGACGATGTGCTGCTGCCTGCCACCGGCGAGTTCTATATCGCCACAGACTACAGCAGGCCCCATAGTTCGCTGGGCAAGACCCTACTGAACAACAACAAGGGCATCAAGGGCTATGAGGGCATGTTGCTCAAGGGCACGGTGGGAACCATCTACCGCTTCCGCCGCAAGACGGACGTCAGCAACTACACCTATGTAGCACCTTCCAACAACATTCTGAAAGGCGTGACTGGTGCAAGCCAGACGCTGACCTATACCTCAGCGGGACCGTGGTACTACACATTCAACGGCTCAGACAGGTTCGCCAAAGTGACCTCGTCTAAAACGCTGAACAGCGGCTCGGCCTATGTGCAGCTGGCATCCGACGTCATCGGCCCAGTATCGTCAGTGCCCGCCGTCTATATCGAGAACACTGCCACGCTCTACAACTTGTGGATCAACGGTGTGATGGTGACGAGCCTGAACTGCAGCAACCTGTCTGTCATTGACGGTGTGAGCGGCACGGTGACCTATACCCCTGGCACCAACACGTTGAAACTGAGCAACGCCACCATTGTCTCCACCACGTCAACCGATTTGGCAGCTAACATCATCAATCAAATCAGCGACTTGAAGATCAACGTTATCGGAACCAACACGCTCCGAGATACATCAGGAAGTTCTGCTTCACTCGTGGCCAGCGAGTCGACCTCGATAACGGGAACGGGAGAAGTGAATTTCATCAGCACACAAAAAACCGGTTGCCGCGTGGGCGATGGCAAGACGCTGACCATCAGTGGCGGAGCTAAAGTCAACATCTCGGGCCTTAACTACGGCCTCTTTGGTAGCGGCACCACGAGCAAACTGGTCGTGAGCGGAGCAACGACCAAACTAACAGCAAAGGGTACCAACAACGCTTCGATCTATCGCATGAAGGCCACATTGAACAATGGCCTTGCTATCACCGAACCTGCAGGAGCCTACTTCAACAGTGCGGGCACTGTGGTGTCAAGCGGCGGTATGGTAATTTCAGGCACCAATGTCGTCATCAGCAAGCCCTCCGCGATGCGTGGCGACGTGAACGGTGACGGCAGCGTGACCATCAGCGACGTGACAGCACTTATCAACTACTTGTTGAACAGCAATTCTACGGGTGTTAACGTCAGCGCTGCCGACTGTGACCAAAACGGCAGCGTCGCCATCAGTGACGTGACAGCCCTCATCAACTATCTGCTCAGCAGCACTTGGTAACTAAGTGGGCGATGCCCACTGATTAGAGATTAGTGGTTAGTGATTAGTGAGGCATCCGCTTTCCTTGGTCTCACACTAAGACGCTAAGTCGCTAAGATTTCAGGAATTGACATCCGCGCTCCTGTCAAACGGAGTGCGGATGTCTCTTTCTATGATACCTGTACGCAAAATGTTGCGTCTCGTTACTCGAGACCATGAATTGTCAAGCGGCGCGACTGCCCGGGAGACGCAAAATTTTGCGTCTCTACATAGCTGTCAACCTGACTTGACCTGATTTAACTTTCTTTCTATTGATGATGCCAAATTCTTGCACACAGTTGTTGTTATTTTGCAGCGTGAAAAGATTGAAAGGCGTCCAAGGCCTATATGGTCCTTAAAGTCTTTGAGATCTTTAACGACAGCGACAACTACAAAAACTAACAACTTAAAACTTATAACGACTATGACTGAGCAGATTTTGAAACAAGAAGTGATGATTGACGGGCAACAGGTATTGAGCATCGCCACACCCGACATCGTGAGCAACCAAGTAGCCGAGAGTGCACCCCACACTCCGCGCACCGTCGAGGTGGACCCCATGAAACTGCAGGTGATGCAGAACGCCGTTGCCAAGATTGAGAAGGCCTTCGGGACCTGTGCCATCATGCGTATGAACGACGAGAGCGTTGAGGACGTTGACGTCATCCCCACCGGCTCCATCGGGCTGGACCGTGCTCTGGGCGTGGGTGGCTATCCCCGAGGACGCATCGTCGAGATCTACGGCCCCGAGTCGTCGGGCAAGACCACGCTCGCGCTACATGCCATCGCCCAGGCGCAGCAGATGGGCGGCATCGCTGCCTATATTGATGCCGAGCACGCCTTTGACCGCTCCTATGCCGAAGCCGTCGGCGTGAACACGCGCAACCTGTGGATCTCGCAACCCGACAACGGCGAGCAGGCCCTGGAGATTGCCGACCAACTTATCCGCAGCGCCGCCATCGACGTCATCGTCATTGACAGCGTCGCCGCCCTTACCCCCAAGGCCGAAATCGAGGGCGAGATGGGCGAAAGCAAGATGGGCCTGCAGGCCCGCCTGATGAGCCAGGCGCTGAGGAAACTCACTGCCACCATCTCCAAGACCCGCACCTGCTGCATCTTCATCAACCAGCTGCGCGAGAAGTTGGGCGTGATGTTCGGCAACCCCGAGACGACGACCGGCGGCAATGCGCTGAAGTTCTACAGCAGCGTGCGCCTCGACATCCGCCGCCTGGCACATATCAAGGACGGCGAACGCGTCCTGGGGGCCCAGACGCGCGTCAAGGTGGTGAAGAATAAGGTCGCCCCACCCTTCCGCAAGGCCGAGTTTGACGTCATCTACGGCACGGGCATCAGTCGCGAGAGCGAGATCCTGGACATGGGCGTCGAGGCGGGCATCGTCAAGAAGAGCGGAGCCTGGTTCAGCTGGCAAGACATGCGCCTGGGCCAAGGCCGCGAGGCTGCCAAGCAGTACCTCATCGACAACCCCGACACCGCCGACGCCATCGCCGCCCTGCTGCAAGCCACCACATGAACCTTACCCAACATACCATGAAAAGCACACTTTGATTATTAAGACAAGCCCTATGTTTGACTTTGGCAGTACAAACATAGGGCTTGACCCGTTGGTGGAATAAAAAAATGCTATTAGTGTTCGGGAAAAAAACTTCGTAGGGAACGACAGAAATGCCAACAGACCATCTGTCGCTCCCTACGGAGCTTATTCTTTGATTCCTATTCCTGGGCAGGAGGCATGGGGTCCTGCTGCTGGAAGTAGGCCTTGAGTATGCCCTCTGCCATGCCCTCGCGGTTGTCCAGGTCCTTGACGACAACGCCTTTCTCCAAGAGCAGGATGCGGGAGGAGATGTCGGTGACGAAACTGAGGTTGTGGCTGGAGATGAGCACGGTGGAACCCAACTCACGGTTCTGCTGTTCGATGAGGCGGGACACGATAATCTGCGACGACGGATCCAGGTAGTTGAAGGGCTCATCGAGGATAAGCACCTTGGGCTGAATCATCATCGCCCCGATGATGCCGACTTTCTGACGGTTGCCCTGTGAGAAGTCCTTCAGGAATTTACTTGTGCCCATGATTTCGCCGTGCATCAGCGGTTCGAAGGGCTTCAGCCGCTGCTCCAGCGTGTCCTTGTCAATGCCGTAGATGCGTCCGATGAAGGAGAAATATTCCTCGGGCGTGAAGAAGTCGATGAGGAAATTGCCGTCAATAAACGAACCCGTATAGGTCTTCCACAATTCGTCCTCATCTACCCGACGGCCGTCACTCTCCACATAGCCCGAGCTGGCACCGATCACATCGAGAATGAGACGCATCAGCGTGGTCTTGCCCGCACCGTTATTACCTACCAGGCCAATCAGTTCGCCCGAGGCCAAGGTCAGATCGGGGATGTCGAGCACCGTGACCCAGTCATACACTTTCTTGAGGTTTGTTATCTTGATATCCATCTGCTCTAAATATTAAAACTCTAAATTATTTCAAATACCTCTCCATGTTGTCATACCGATTGTTCTTCCACTTCTGCGCCAGCAGGCGGATGCAGGGACGGTGAATAGCCAGTGCGGCAAGGCCGATGGCTGCCATCACGGCATCCCCCCAGAGCGGTGGCAACGCGAGGGTACAAAATACATAAATAGCCAGCGGGATTATAATAATGAACGAATATACGGTCACGCGCATACTTGCTCCCTGATAGTTGAAGAAGGACGACGTGAACAAGTCCACGCGGGTGGAGAATAGGCATGTGGGCATCATCAACAGACTTTGACCGCAACCCAAGAACAGGATCAGGGCCAAGAGCGTGGTTGGCCGCATCCCCATGAAGAAAATGGCCGGGATAAGCAATACCGCCATGCCCAACGTGAGCAGGATGAAGAACTTGTACTTGTTCAGTAACAAGTGCTCAATGGAATAAGGCTTGGTCCACAAGCCGTGGAAGTAGTTGCCCTCGATGCCGAACACCCATTGACCTAAGAACATCGACGGCCAGGCTATAAGGAAATACAGATAGAGGAGCACATGACCTGTCTCGTTACTCGGCATCATATAGGCCTCCAGAAGAAACAGGACCGTTAATATGAGCATCGGGACGCGGAAGCGCTTGCTGCGCCACACGCTCAGGTATTCGGTAGAGAAGAGCGTCACGTCGCCCACCGAGCGAACGGTGTTGGCATGCTGCTCATGCTCGTCATAGGAGCGCATGCGACTGAAGTAGAGGTAGAGCACCGCCATCAGCACAATGTCCAGCACGATGAACAACACCAGCTCGGTCCACGGTGAACCGGGCAATTGCAGGACCATTCCAGATCTCATGGCCAACACGATCAGGATACTGCCCAAGCCCGCCATTCCCAAGTAATAAACCACCGCTCCAATCCACAACGGCAGCGAGTGTTCGATGTCAGGGGCCTTGTGGATATCAGCCACCAGCCACGACAGCATCAGCGTCTGCACCAAGGCCGCCACAACGGCCAGGACCGTCACTCCGGCGGGCAACAGCCATGCTCCCACCAAGGCTATGAACATCGGTATCACCAAGTTCCAAGGGTCGGCCGCGAGCAAGATGGCTATGAATCGGTTCCACACACGGGAGGAAATGGGCTTGGTGCGTAGGAAGTCATCCATCACCACTGCATCGGTGTCCCACATCATTTTCAGCATGAAGTCGGGCAGGGCCATCGTCGCCACCAGCGCGATAGCCAAACCTGCAGGCGGCAACTCGTCCAGCAGATCGGCCAACAGATCGTGACTTGCAAAGAGCACGGACACAATCATCAGCAGCATGACACCAGCGAGATAAAGCACCACCAGGAATTTCCTCCAACTGAAGTTGCGGCGCCACTGGATATACCTTAAGGATAATAATTGCTTCAACATGGCTACAAAGATATATAAAAAAAATCGAAGGTTGAAAATGACCCTTTAAATCCGTGGGGAAAAGGCGGAGTCAAGTCGTGGAAATAGCGCCGAGCATACCCAGCACGGACTCCAGGCGCCATTTGCGGTCACCGCGGACGCCAACGGGTGGCTTGTCTTTGATGTTGTCCCTATTGTCCGATTTTAAGTGTGGCGGGTGAGACGCGCGAGGTAGTCGTAGTGGGGACCACGCATGAGGATGTCGCAGTGGAAGCTATGGGCAGCAGCCTGCTCGCGCAAGGTCTCGGCATCGATGAAGAGCCAAGGGAACGGTTCGCCCTTGATAGACTTGTACTGCATCTGGTAGGAGAGCTCTCCATAATACCCTTCCACGCCCGTGAGGTCGATAATGCCGTCCTCGTCCTCAAAGATGTAGCAGATGTCGCTCGAGTCACACAGCAGCTGTCCGCCAGGAGCCAAGAGATGGTCCACCTGCATGAAGAAGGCCGGCAGACGGGATATGGTGCCCACGATGCCGATACCGTTCATCAGCATGAGAATCGTGTCATACTTGCCATCAAGGGTAAAAAAGTCCTGCTCGAGCACGTCACGGACACCGCGCTGGCGCATAGTCTCGACTGCCAACGGTGAGATGTCAATGGCTGTCACGCGCTTTTCCATCGCCTGCAATGCCAGCGTGTGGCAACCGGCACCGGCTCCCACGTCAAGGATATGGCCACTGGCCACCTTGAGCGCCTCCTGCTCGATAGCAGGCATCTCGTCAATCGTGCGGAAAAGTGTGGCGACAGGTATCTCGTCCTCGTCAAACATCGGCGAGAACACGCGCAGCCTCGACGCCTTGCCCGTGGCATGATAGTCGGCGATGGCTTGGCCCATCGGATCCTGATCACTTCTCATGATTGCCTATTTTATAGTGGCTATAGAGTTGTATCTTCACTTTTTACCATGTGGTAGCCCATCGCCTTGAGTTGGATGGCGATACCCATCTGGTACATGACCTGCAGACAGGTGACATAGGCCCTGAACGCCTCGACAGTGCCCGGCTCGATGTCCCGAGCAAACAAGGCACGCTTCACGCACTCGGCACAGTCGCCCACCAGGTTCTGCATCTGTTCGGCGGCATCACCATGCAGATCCAGCACCTCGTCAAGGATATACTCGTCGAGGTTGTCATATCCCCGCTTGTCGCGCAACATCAGGTAGAGGTCGTCCACCTTGTCATATCGCTCCCAGTCCACATCCCAGAACTTGGTAACAGCCATGGCAACAAACATCATCCAGCCCAAGGATGCTACCGGATAGTTGGCAAATTCACGGGCGCCATCGGGCAAGTAGGCCTCGGCGATAGCAGTCCACTTCCCCTCCACGTCAGGGCACTCGGGCAGACGCTCGTCAACAGCATCACGCTCCATGAGGAAGCGATGCAGGTCTTCCATTAATTTATCGGCAAAATCTTCCATATCACTTTCTATCGGTTTTTCGCACAAGGGGGGATGGTTCTTCCCTATACGGAAAGTCACTCGGCTGTCAGTTGCAGCTTGTCGGGAGCAGGATTGGCGTTCTCGCCCTCAATTTCCCTGTCGATCTGCTCAAACTTACTGTGCTGGCTCTTGTACTCAGGGACAAATTCCTTCATGGCATAGATCATTCCGTGGGTGTCACCCTTGGCAGCCAGTTTGATGATCTGTTCTACATTGGCACAGACGTCCTTGTAGTTATAGGTCTTGACCTTGGCAATCATGATCTTCTTGTTGACGGTAGCCGTGGTCTTCTCCTTGTCGTTGAGCAGTTCCTCGTAGAGTTTCTCACCTGGGCGCAGACCAATCTCCTCGATCTTGATATCGACATCGGGTTTGAGTCCTGCCAGCGAAATCATGCGACGCGCCAGGTCATAGATCTTGACCGGCTCACCCATGTCAAAGATATAAATCTCGCCACCCGAGCCCATGCAACCAGCCTCAAGCACCAGTGAGCAGGCCTCGGGGATGGTCATGAAGTAACGGATGATTTCCTTGTGTGTAACGGTAACGGGGCCACCTGAGGCAATCTGCTTGCGGAACAGCGGAATCACCGATCCGTTGCTGCCCAGCACGTTGCCGAAGCGGGTGGTGATGAACTGGGTCTTCTTTCCCTCCTTTTGGGCGTGATAGAAGAGCGACTGGCAATAAATCTCGGCAATGCGCTTGGTGCAACCCATGACATTGGTGGGATTAACCGCCTTGTCGGTCGAAATCATCACAAACTTATAGACGTTGTACTTCAATGCCAGGTCAGCCACGTTGCGGGTTCCCATCACGTTGGCAAGGATTGCCTCGGTGGGGTTGATTTCCATCATGGGAACGTGCTTGTAGGCCGCTGCGTGGAAGACATATCGCGGACGGAACTTGACGAACGCTTCCTCCAAACGGGCACGATTGCGCACATCACCCATGAAGAGTTCGATGTGGGCATTGGGGTGACTCTTCTTCATCTCCAAGGAGATGTCGTGCATGGGCGTCTCGGCCTGGTCAAACAGGACAATCTTGCTTGCCCCGTAGTTGGCGACCTGACGCACGATCTCACTGCCGATAGAGCCGCACGCACCCGTAATCATCACGCAAGAACCCTTGATGTGCTCACTCACCAGCGGGTTGTTGAGCACGATGGGATCACGCCCAAGGAGGTCCTCAATCTGGACTTCCTTGATGTAGGTGGAGATACCGGTATTGGTTTCCTTGTCCCCTGACTGTTCAAACTCTGCCACCCTGTTCATGGAGAGCAGGGCGATATCGTTCTTGATGAAGAAGTCGGCAAAGCCGCTGCTCATCAGGTTGGTGCTCTTGGAGTCAAAGATCAAGGCATCAATATTTTCCTCGGTAAAGAGGTCGGTCATCTTGGTCGGGTCAAAGCGATAGACCTTGAAGCCGTTAATCTCGGAGTTTTCCGGTCCCGCCTTGATACTGAGCAGTCCCACAGGCAGGTACTTACCGCCGATCTCACCCTTGAGGGCGTTAGCGAGGAAGACCGAAGAGAACGACGTGCCCAGCACGAGGACGCGTTTTCGTCCCTCGGTAGCGCTGTTCATGCGCATATATAAATACTTGATACACAGTCGCTCAATCATCATTATTGAGAACGACAGTGCACCGATGATGAGGATATCCCAGAACTTCATGAAAGGCATCCCGGTGAGCGCCAATTTGCCCACATTGATGCCGAAGAGCACCAATGTAGAAATGACGATGACCATGAAGATACGGTACAGGTCCTCAATCACCGACAAGCGGATAACACAAGTATAACTCTTTGATAAATAAGTGATTGCGAAATAAACAATCAGTACAATAGATGCATTCAGCAGAATCGTCTGTGACGGCAGGACGGTGTGCAGGGAGTACATATCGGCAACCACTGTCGCGATATAGCACGCCAAGACTATAAGCATATCAAGCAGCAGGATTATCCATCGAGGGGTTGTCCTGACCCTAAAGGCCCTGAAAATCCTCAAATCCAGCAGTTTATTTAGTAAAATCTCCATTATGTGCAAATACTAATTCAAGTGCTCATGATGACCGTGACGCCTAAATGATCGCCACACGGTCATTACATCAGATCACCAAGGTTCAAGCCACAAAAGTAATGATTTTATTTCAACAAACAATAATATCCCCCAAAAATCATCGCTATAATAAAAAATGTGGCCGCAAACCACTTGTATTCGGGAATATTTTTCTAATTTTGTCAGTTTGAAAAAAAGAAGATAGCAATGAAACTCAATTCGTTTAGATACACACCCCTCGTACTCGCACTAACATGCATGGTAGCCCTGTCGCTCACCTCATGCTTCGGTGAAGAGCCTGATTATTGTGAGGCCGACATCGAGACGGCAACGCTCCATGTCGATGATCCCTCGCAGTTCTTCTTTCAGGCTACCGACTCGATGCAGACCGTGTTCTCGACCGACAGCGTCATCACCTTTTCAGTGCGTGGCGATGCCGACGTGAGTGCGCTGGCTCCTGTTTTCAAGTTGTCACCCGGTGCGACCGTGAGTCCGGAGAGCGGCAGTGTCCACGACTTCACGGGCGGTCCCGTGCGTTACACGGTAACTTCCCAGGACGGCAAGTGGCAACGCCATTACCGCGTGAGCGTGGTGCCGACGATGATCACTGTCGCCGACACGCTGTACTACAACTTTGAGCACTACGAACTGGAGCCCACCTATCATCGTTACTACATGTGGCACAACACGCTGCCCGACGGCACCCTGGGTAATGACTGGGCTACTGCCAACGACGGTTACCGCATCTCGATGGGCAGTGCAGCCGCTATGGACTATCCCACGACACCGCTTGCCAACGGATATGAAGGCTCTGCAGTTTGCCTGACGACCCGTGACACGGGTCCCTTCGGCAGGATGGCCAACAAGCGTCTTGCTGCCGGTAACATGTTCCTGGGGACATTTGACATCAAGATTGCGATGAGCGACCACCTGCACGCCACACGCTTCGGCCTGCCGTTCACGAGCAAGCCCGACCGCTTTACCGGCTACTACACCTTTGAGCCGGGCCAAACCGTGCAGGACTTCTACGGCAACCCCATCGCCGGCAGAGTGGATTCGGCCGACGTCTATGCCGTGTTCTACCGCAACCACGATGCTGCCGGCAACGAGGTGGTGCTCTATGGTGACAATGTGCTCTCCAGCGACTTGATCGTTGCTGTCGCCGAAATGGAATATGTCGTCCCCACGAGCCAATGGACGCCATGGGACCTCAAGTTTGTGTATCGCGAGGAGGTGGACGAGCAGTTGCTTGCCAACCGTGGTTACAGCCTTGCCATCGTGTTCTCGTCGAGCTCGGCTGGCGGTGAATTCATCGGCGCTATCGGCAGCCGTCTGTGCGTTGATAAGGTACGGCTCATCTGCACCCACGAGGAATAGTTACTAAGTTTATAGATAAAGTTAGATTCTGATTTGTTGACAAACATGAGGATTCATATCAAACATATATTGTTCATCGCCTTGATGCTCGCCACAACGCTTGGCGCCAACGCATCGGTGCTGGACAGCCTGAGTTATGACGCACGTCTGGGCTATACCGTGGGCGGCACTATACCCACCCACATCGGCAAGGAGATACGTGGCATCAACAGTTTTAATCCCGGCTTGAACTTCGCACTGTCGGCCGAGGTGACCCTGCCGCTCAAGGGCCACTGGTCCTTACATTCAGGACTGCGCCTGGAACTGGGCAGCATGGACGTGGACAGCCGCGTCAAGAACTATGATATCGAGGTCGTCAGGGGTGACGAGTCACTCAACGGCATTTTCATAGGCAATGTGCGCATCAAGACGACCCAGCGCCGCCTCTCGCTGCCCTTGCAGGCACAATACGACTTCAGCCCGGAGTTCAGCCTGCGCGGCGGCTTGTTCATGGGCTGGCTCTTCAGCCGCAAGTTCTGGGGATGGGCCTACGACGGTTACCTGCGCGAGGGCTCTCCCGTGGGTGCCAAAATCGAGATGGGGCGTGAGCCTGGCGATCGTGGCGACTTTGAATTCAACAAGAACATGCGCCACATGCAGTGGGGCCTGGATGTGGGTGCCGACTGGCACTTCACCCGCCGTTGGGGACTGTTCGCCGAGTTGACCTACGGTTTCGGTGGCCTGTTCAAGAGTGACTTCCACTCGGTACAGACGCTGCGCCCGATGTACGGTACCCTGGGCATCTCTTACCGCCTCAAGTAAAAAGCAAAGAATCGATGACACCCAGTCCAAATATGGAGATTTCTAAAAATCCCCTCCTCTAAGATTTGAGGGGGAACTATCTCAAGTAAAGAATAACTAAAGTTTTTAATAATAGTAATAGTATTTAGATTTAAAATGAAGAAATTATTTTTGACTATTTGTTTGGCTGTGACGGCCGTGCTGGCCCTCCAAGCCGAGACATTCAGCGGCAACATCGTTGTTAACAGAAACGGACAGACCAATAACGCTAACGTCACAGTGAACGTGACCCAGCAAGCCAATGGTTTGTACACCCTCGTGCTTCAAGTCCCCACTTTTGGCACTATGACAATGACAGACGTACATTCTGCCTATCGCAAAGGGTTTACCGTCTATAGCGCAGAGCGCGAAGTGGCTACCAACTTTGGCACCATGCGCACTATCCTGTTTGCCCGCACCATCGACGGCATGATGACCGCCGATGTTGCTATCCCCGCCCAGAACACCACCATGCGCTTCAACACGGTGGGTGACCACTTCCAGATGCCCAACAGCGACCTTGAGGACTGGAACAGCAGCTATACCAACGAGCCTAACCGCTGGCACGGTTTCAAGAGCGCCGGTGGCACTTTTGCCGGCACATCGGCTAACATTGCCAGCCTTGGCTCCAGTACTGACGTTCGTCCCGGTGCAACTGGCCACAGTGCAGTCCTTACCGCCGGCTCTTTCATTGGTATCGTTGCCAATGGCACCATGACCAACGGTAAACTTATGGCCGGTTCATATGATGCCAACAGTCCCGACAACCATGCCGAGATGGATATGGCCAATGGCACCAACGACTTTTACATGCCGCTGTATGCCAAGCCTGATAAGTTCAACGTATGGTTGAAATACACCCAGGGTTCTGCCAATGCCAACAACAAGGCCAGCGTCAGTGTAAAGACCTTTGACGGCACCTACTATCAGGAACCCGTCGACAAGACCTATACCAACCTCTCGGGTAGCATCGTGGGCGGTGCAATCTCGGTGTGTGACTGGACACATTTCTCATTTGACTTTGACTACGACAGTTATGCAGCCAATGGTGCCAACACCAATGCCATCTTTGTGACTTTCTCGACCAATGGCAATCCTGGCTCGGGCAGCAAGAATGATGCTGTCTATGTTGATGACATGGAGCTGGTTTATCTGGGCAACATGACTGACCTGCGCTATCAGGGTACCACCATCGCTGGCTGGAATCCCGCTGTCACTGAATACAGCATGGAGATCGACGGCGAGCCCAACCTGGACGACTTTGATGGCACCTTCGAGGGCGTGAGCGCCGTGCTCACCAAGTCGATGGAACAGAACGCCGACGGCAGCTACCGCATCGCCATCAGCGTTGTTTCGGCCGACCTGCAGAACGCAACCTGCTACATCATCAACGTGACCAAGCCCGCACAGCAATTCATTCCCGGCGACGTGGACAATAGCGGTGCAGCAGCCATCAGCGATGTCACCACTCTGATCAACTACCTGTTGAGCAGCAACCCCGAGGGTATCAACCTCCAGGCCGCTGACGTTGACGGTGATTCCAAGATTGCCATCGGTGATGTAACCGCCTTGATCAACCTGTTGCTGTCAGGCCATTGATTCTGTTTGAATAACAATTAATTGAAATTATACTTTTTATCACAATGAAGAAGTTTTTATCAGTTATGGCAGCCGCGTGCTGCGCTATGGCACTGAATGCCACTATCTACACCTGCCACGTCAAGGTCACCATCAACGGTACCGTCAGCGAGCAGGAGCAAGTGCAAGTGGAGGTCAATGAGAACAATGGAGCCTATGACCTGAACTTGAAGAACTTTGTCCTCGTTTCCGAGGGTGTCGCCATGCCCGTGGGTAATGTTACCGTGACGGGTGTTGAAGGCGTCGATGAGTATGGATTTACCAAGCTCAACTTTAATGGCACCATCTTCATCACCGAGGGCGATGATCCCCAGTATGACTTCTGGATGGGCCCGATGCTGGGTCCCGTTCCTACCGTGGCAACAGCCCGCTTTATTGACACAGCCATCAGCGGCGACCTGTTCATTGACTTGAGTTCGACGATGAACCAGGTCATCACCGTGTCGATCTTTGGTATCGCTCCCGGCGAAGCTGGAGGTATTGACGGCGACGTGAACAAGGACAGTGAGGTCAATGTAGCTGACGTGAATGCTGTCGTTGACATCATCCTGAACAAGTAAGTTGAACTCTTAATGGGATTTTCACGATGAAAAGATTCTTTTACATGGCAGTTCTCTTGATGGCAGCACTGACATTCAACTCATGCGGCAGCGATGAGCCCAAAGAGAAGACCACAGCCACCGCTACTTACAACATGACTTTCTCTCAGGACCTGCTCGATGCCTGCAACGTGTTCATTACCTACAAGGCCGAGAACGGACGCAACGTCATGGAGGCAGTCACCACCCCCTGGTGGACCAAGTCGGTCACCAGCGACAAGTTCCCTGCCGAATTTGGCGTGATGTACAAGTTCAGCACCAAATCGGATGCCGAACTGGTTAAAGAGAAGTATGACCTTGAGGCTTCCATCATGTTCAGAATCATGACTTCCAAAGGGGCCAGTTACTCTAACACGGTAACCATCATCGATAGCAAGGGCGTTGCCAAGGACAAGGTGGTCAGCACACTCAACAAGCTGAGTGGCAAGTCCACCGGCTATAGAGTGACCATCAACGGCGATGCTTCACCTGCCAACAATTTGGATTACGATTAAGTGTTTTTAAGAACATAGGATCATGAGCAGAGGCGCAAGATTTTGCGCCTTTGCTTTTTATCTGGCCCTTACTTCACGGGCTCCATGTGGATGGTGACATGAGTCTGGGGACCAAAGCGCTTCCTGATTTGCTGCTCTATGGCTGTGGCGCGGTCATGGGCGACCGAGAGAGGCAGGTTACCGTCCATACGCACATGGGCCTCGATGGCAAAGCGGTTGCCGATGCGGCGAGTACGCAGGTTGTGAGGCTCGCTCACGTCGGGGAATGAACAGATGATGTCCTCGATTTCCTTCTCAATATCTCCGGAGAGCGAAGACTCGGTGAGTTCACCCACGCTGGAGCGCAGCAAGCCAACAGACACCTTGACCAGCAATGCGCCTACAAATACCGATGCCAACGGGTCAAGCACCGTCCAGCGGTTGCCCAACAGGATGGCACCGCCGATGCCCACAGTGGTCCCAATAGACGAAAGGGCGTCGCTGCGATGGTGCCAAGCATTGGCGACAAGTGCCTGGGAGTCAAGTTTCTTACCGCGAATGACAGTATAACGATAGAGGATTTCCTTAACAAGTATCGAAATAACGGCAGCTGCCAGAGCGAGCCAACCCGGTGCAGGGAGTTCCTTACCTCCAGCCCAGTCGATGAGTTTAGCAAGGCCCGACACGATGATGCCCGTCGCGGCTGCCAGCAATGCCAAGCCGATGATAAACGAGGCAAAAGTCTCGTATTTGCCGTGCCCGTAGTCATGGTCCGCATCCTGGGGCTTGGCGCTCACGTGGACAAAGGCCAGCACGATGACGTCAGTAATAAAGTCAGAGAGCGAGTGAACAGCATCGGCGATCATCGCCGAGCTGTGTCCCATCACACCAGCAATGAACTTAAAGGTCAGCAGCGCTACATTGCCCGCACTGCCCACCAGCGTCACTTTATATATTTCCTTCTCGCGACTCATAACATCGCGGCAAAGATAAACCTTTTTCCTCACCCCACCATTGTCCGCATCTAAAAAAACATGTCCCCACCGACGGACATCGGCAGGGACACGCTATAATGATAAAATTATCTACGGATTACAAGTACTTCTCAATGACGCTGTCCTTAACGCGAACAAAAGTAACTGCAACGGGATAATCATCGTAAGTAAGCATCAATTTGTCGTTCTTTACTTCAAAACCAAATGATTCGCTATAGGTTTTACCGTCCTCAGTGTAATTTACGGTAATCCTATTACCAGAAACGGTATATGTACCACGCTCAACTTCGATGTCAATCTCAGAGTCGTCGTTGTAAATCTCCACTGAATTCCACTGGCCGTTCTTGGTGAATTGAACCAGAGACTCATAGGAAGCGCCATCCTCATCGATAGCTTTAAGCTGCCAAGTGCCAACGAGATCAGAACTCTTGGGCTCATCCTTATCATCACCACATGAAACAAAACCAACTGAAACCAAAGTCAGCATCATGACTGACAGGAATAAATAAAACTTTTTCATAAATGATAAATGTTAATTAAAAAATAGTTAGTAAAAATTTACTTCAAAATTCCGTGAATAAACATATTCTTGTATTGCTATGAAGCGCTACAAATAGGGTTCAATAGCGCTGGCATTGACACGCTTGAGAGTGATCGTTTCCCCATTGGAGAGAAGCTCTAATTTGTCACCCTCTACACTATAGCTGAATTCAATGGTTTCACTCTCATCATTGAATAAGGGAGTGGGATCAATAGTGACAATCAATTTATAACCCTTCACGGTATATGTTCCATGAAAAGCGAAGTAATCAGGCGTGCCTTCTGCCCCGATGTATTTTGCCACTTGATGAAACTTTCTGTCCTTGGTAAATTGAAACAGCAGTATAGCATCATCGAACATCTCAGGGTTATCGTATTGCCATGTCCCAACAATTAGAGCAATCTCAAGGTCGGAATCGTCGTTGCCGCAAGCAGCAAAACCGACAGAAACCAGGGCCATCAACATGACCATCAATGCATAATAGCACTTCTTCACCATAAAGAGAATTAGAATCTTAATTCCTCATATAGGCGGCCTGATCGGCAGGATTGAAGCTGCCGATGAAGCGTGCGTGGCGTGCCACCTCGGCCTCACCCATATTGACATAGACCTTGGCGCTGTCCATGAACAGGTCGGGCTCGTTGCTGGCGTCACCGATAAGCAGGTAGCCCATGATGATGTGACCCAGCATCTCGACCAGACGACGGGCATGGAAGGTGATGTACTCGGGATCCTCAACAGCCTGTACCTTAGCGAAGGTTTCCTCATAGAGAGCAGTCATGGCCTCGAGCTTGGCGCGCATGGGAGCAACGGCCTCGCTGTACTCGCGGGTAGCATACTCCTTGATCTGGTTCAGATAGGTACCCGTGGTGACGTGGCGGATGGCGGCAACCACCTGCAACTGGGTCGTACCCTCGTAGATGCTGGTGATGCGGGCATCACGGTAGATGCGCTCACAAGCGTAGTCACGCATGAAACCGCTACCGCCGTGAATCTGCACGCAGTCATAAGCGTTCTGGTTACAGAACTCACTGGTCATTCCCTTGGCCAGCGGCGTGAAGGCATCGGCCAGGCGGTTGTAGGCCTTCATGGTCTTGCGCTCCTCGGGGGCGAGGGTGCGCTCACGGCTGATGGCCTCCAGCGACTTGTACATGTCCACAAAGCGGGTGCACTCATACAGCAGGGTGCGTGATGCATCCAACTTAGCCTTGATGTTCGAGATCATCTCGCTCACGGCGGGGAAGTTGATGATGGCCTTGCCAAACTGCTCACGGCTGCGGGCATAGGCGATGGCTTCCTGGTAGGCTGCCTCGCTCACGCCGACGCTCTGGGCAGCGATACCCAAGCGTGCGCCGTTCATCAGCGACATCACATACTTGATGAGACCCAACTTGCGGTCACCGCACAGCTCGGCCTTGGCATTCTTGAACACGAGCTCGCACGTGGGGCTGCCGTGGATACCCATCTTGTCCTCGATGCGGCGCACGGTCATGCCACCGTCGCGCTTGTCGTAGATGAACATCGACAGGCCGCGACCGTCGCGGGTGCCTTCCTCACTGCGGGCGAGTACCAGCGAAATGTCGCCGTCGCCGTTGGTGATGAAACGCTTCACGCCATTGAGGCGCCAAGTGCCGTCCTCGTCCTGGGTAGCCTTGAGCATCACGGACTGCAGGTCACTGCCGGCATCGGGCTCGGTCAGGTCCATCGCCAGGGTCTCACCCTTGCAGGTGCGGGGCAGGAAACGCTCCTTCTGATCCTCGCTGGCAAACTCGTTGATGGTCTCGGCGCAATCCTGAAGACCCCACACGTTGACGAAGCCAGCATCGGCACGGCTCACCATGTCGGCAGCCATGATGTAGGGGATCGACGACATGTTCAAGCCACCATACTGGCGGGGCAAGGTGATGCCCATCAGGCCAGCCTGGTTCAGGGCCTTGAGGTTCTCCTCGGTGCCCTTGGCATAGCGCACGCGGCCGTTCTCGTGATGGGGACCCTCAAGGTCAACATCCTTGGCATTGGGGGCGATGATGTCACCGCACACCTCGCCGATGATGTCCAGCACGCGCTCGTAGGAGTCCATGGCGTCCTCGAAGTCGAGGGGCGCATAGTCGAATTTCTCGCTCTGGGTATAGTCGCGCTCACGCAATGCGACGATCTGCTTCATCAGCGGGTGACGCAGGTGATACTGGAGCGCTTTATTGTCGGTATAAAAGTTAGCCATTTCTGTTTGAGTTTTCAGTTTTCAGTCTTCAGTTTTCAGTTGAATGCGGATGCTGCTGACAACTGAAAACCGACAACTTTGAACTATTATTTTGAATTCTTCTTGTAATGCTTGATCAGACGGGGAATCACATCCTCGACACTGCCCGTGATGACATAGTCGGCAATCGCGTTGATGGGAGCATCGGGGTCGGTGTTGATGCTGATGATGATAGAGCTCTCGTTCATGCCGGCGATGTGCTGGATCTGACCCGAGATACCGCAGGCAATGTACAGTTTGGGACGCACGGTGACACCAGTCTGGCCGATCTGGCGGTCATGGTCGGTGAAACCGGCATCGACGGCAGCGCGCGAGGCACCCACCTCACCGCCGAGCACGTCGGCCAACTCAAAGAGCATGTCGAAATTCTCCTTGCTGCCCACGCCGTAGCCACCAGCCACGATGATGTGGGCATTCTTGATGTTGACCTTGCTCTGCTCAATCTCGCGGTCGATAATCTTTACCACGAGGCTGGCAGGGTCGATATACTTGTCGGGGTCGAGGTTGATGACTTCGCCCTTGTAACCCTCGTCAAAGATTTCCTTCTTCATCACGCCCTCGCGCACGGTAGCCATCTGGGGACGGCACTCGGGATTGACGATGGTAGCGACGATGTTGCCACCGAAGGCGGGACGGATCTGGTACAGCAGGTCCTTGTACTCCTTGCCCTTGGCTGCGTCGGTGTGGTCACCAATCTCCAGCGAGGTGCAGTCGGCGGTCAGACCGCTATGCAGGCACGATGAAACGCGGGGACCCAGGTCACGGCCGATGGTGGTGGCACCCATGAGGCACACCTGCGGCTCAATCTCCTTGAACAGCGTGGTCACTACGCTCGAGTGAGGCAGCGACGTGTAGGGGAACAGGCGGTCATCCTGCACCTTATAAACCACGTCAACGCCGTAGGGGAACAGCTCCTTCTCGATGCCGTCGAGCTTGTCGCCCAGCACCAGCGCCTCGAGGCGGCAGCCCAGACGGGTAGCCAGCTGGCGGCCCTTGGTCAACAGTTCGAGGCTGACGTCGGCGATGCGGCCCTCGTCATACTCGCAATAGACTATCAGATTATTCTTGTCTTCCATTTTATTCAGTTTTCAGTTTTAAGTTGTCAGTTGTCAGAGTCCCTAAAGTCTTTGGCCTCTAATCACTAATCATTAATCACAACTAGCTTTATCGCAAGTTGTTTATCCGATAATGTGGTCGGCAATGAGTTCCTTCACAAGACCCTCGAGCTCGGCATCGGCGGCAGCGTCGATGCGACGGGCTTCCTTGGCCTGGAATGCCACGTTGACGATGGTCTTCACCTTAGTGGGAGAGCCGGCCATACCGATCTGCTCGGGGTCGGCCTCAATCTCCTTCACGCCCCACTCCTTGATGGCAAGGTAGGGACGGGCATTCACGAGCGCCTGGCGGTCGGCGGGCAGAGCGGCCTTCTCGCTGGGCGTCACGGCATATTTGTACTTCTGGATGAGGCGAGCGTTGCGGGGACGGCAAGCGTCGGCGCTGCCGTTCACGGTCACCACCAGGGGCAGCGGGCACTCCACGGTCTCGAAACCGCGCTCGATGCGACGCTTGATGGTTGCCTTACCGTCTGCGACCTGGATGCTCTCGGCATAGGTCACCTGGGGCAAACCCAACTTCTCGGCGATCTGCGGTCCCACCTGGGCGGTATCGCCGTCGATGGCCTGGCGGCCACCCACGATAATGTCAAACTCGCCCATGTGCCTGATGGCCTGGGCCAACGAGTAGCTCGTAGCCAGCGTGTCGGCGCCACCCAAAGGGCGGTCGGTCAATACCACGCCGTCATCACCACCACGGTACAGGCTCTCGCGCACCATCTCGGCACTGCGAGGCAAGCCCATTGTCAGCAGCGTGATGGTCGAGCCGGGATGAGCATCCTTGAGCTGCAACGCCTGTTCCAGGGCGTTCAGGTCCTCGGGGTTGAAAATTGCGGGCAGAGCGGCACGATTGATGGTGCCGTCCTCCTTCATCGCATCTTTACCCACATTGCGGGTGTCTGGCACTTGCTTGGCCAGAACAATGATTCTTAAACCCATAGTTTCTTTTTACAATTTATGGTTGTTACGTTGATATGTCATTTATTTACAGTCACTTGTGCCGTTTTTGCACAAAAACGCCGCAAAGGTACAAAAAATCCCGCAAACTCACCCATCCCAACCCCTTAAAGTATATTAATAATGTGGATTTACCTTCCCATTTCCGATAATATGGCTATCTTTGCACCTCATTTAACTACCATCAAAAAAGACTATGTACACACTCAATTACAAAGTGACTACCAGTTGCTGCGACAGCGAGGGAAAACTGAAACTCTACTCGGCCCTGCAGATGATGCAGGACTGCTCCGAGATGTGGATTGACAGCGAGCCAACGGCGCGTAAGTTCTTCAACGACAAAAACATGACGCAACTGCTCGCCACACGCCAGGTTGAGGTTGTGCGCGTGCCGCGCTTCAAGGAGGACTTGGCGGTGACGACGTCCATCTATGAGGTATTGCCGATGTACGGCTTCCGCAACACCTTCATCCGCGACGCCCAAGGCCAGCCCTGTTACCGCACGTGGAGTATGGGAGCCTTTGTCGATCTCGCTACGGGCAAACTCGCCAGGCTCTCCGAAGAAACCATCGCCTCGCTCACCCTCGAAGACAAACAGGAGATGAACTACCGCGGCCGCCGCATCATCCTGCCCAAGCAGGACGGCACCGTGCTGGAGCCCGTCGAGGTCATGTGCGCCGACATCGACTACAACCGCCACATGAACAACGCCAACTACGTGCGCATCGCGATGGAACTGCTGCCCGAGGGCTTTGAGGTCCACGACATGCGCGTCGAGTACCGCATCGCCGCCAAGCAGGGCGACCTGCTCACCCCCACCCTCTACCCCATCGACGGCGGCTATATCGTCTCCCTCGCCATCGACAACCAGCCCAGCGCCATCATCGAGTTCCTCGAGTAACCCTGAAATATTTAAAATAGTTGTTGAGGTTGTTTATTGTTGCTCCTGTTGTTTGATAATTCCAAAACTGTTGTTTGACGTTTCGGGAAAACATTGTAACTTTGCGATACTCTAAATTGGCCCAATATGGAATACGACGTTTTCATCAGTTACTCAAGGAAAGATACAACCATCGTTGACCAGTTCGTGAAACGGCTAACCGAAGCCGGCTACCGTGTTTGGATTGACCGCGACGGCATCTACAGCGGCGACCAGTTTGCTACCAATATTGTTGAAGCCATTGAAAACTCCAAGATATTACTGTTTTTCTCGTCAGCCAGCTCTAATAAGTCTGAGTGGACAGTCAGAGAAATCTATTACGCCCTGTCTGAACACAAAACCATCATTCCAATCAAGATTGACACGGCAAAATACGACAAGAGAATCGCTTTAAATCTCATCTTGGTCGATTTCATTCAATATCAACAAAATAATTTCTCCTCAGCTGCAGGTCGATTGGTCGCTTCAGTTGCTAAGCATCTCGGAAAACCAGAAGTCACTGCTGAATCAAGTTCTTCAACAACCACTACTACCAGCACAGCCCCAGAGTCTGGAATGTCTCCCGAAGAGCTATACACACTCGGTGAGGAGCATTCTGAGAATAAAGAATATGGTCAAGCATTAAAATACTTTCGACAAGCTGCCAAACTAGGCCATGCTGGCGCACAATACACCTTGGGCCTTTGGTACGACAGTGGTCAAGGTGTACAAAAAGATTTACAGCAAGCAATTTATTGGTACCGAAAAGCCGCTGAGAAAGGACACGATGACTCACAAAATATGCTGGGCTTTCATTATGAGATAGGCTTAGGAGTAGAAGAGCAAGATGACTACCAGTTAGCAGTTTACTGGTATCAAAAAGCTGCCGAACAAGGAAATGAATATGCCATCAGAAATTTGGAGAGACTAAAGAAATTGAAAAAGATTTAATTATATAGTTACTTGGTAGCGGAACTTTTGTCATTATTGTATTTCTTGTTTTCATTTTATAGTTACCGATAGTTGTGTGGCACATTTTCATGTAAAGTGTCGCTCGGGTTTCGGGAAAAGGTTGTACCTTTGTGGCATTGAATGAAATCACTTTTATTGTTTTAACCGAATAAGAGAAAAATGAGAAAGAACATTGTTGCGGGCAACTGGAAGATGAATACCACCGTGCCCGAGGGCGTACAGCTCGCCAAGGACGTGTGTGCCGCTGTTGCTGCAGAGGCTAACCTGAAGTGTGAGGTTATTATGGGCGTTCCCTTTACCCACCTGATGGCCGTGAAAGAGGTCATCGGCGATGCCAACGTGGGCCTGGCTGCACAGAACTGCGCCGACCACACCAGCGGCGCCTACACCGGTGAGGTTTCCGCCGCTATGGTAGCTTCGACAGGTGCCAACTACGTGATCCTGGGTCACAGCGAGCGTCGCGGTTACTACAACGAGAGCTATGAGATGCTCAAGACCAAGGTTGACCTGGCGCTGGAGAACGGCCTGAAGGTGATCTTCTGCTGCGGCGAGAGCCTGGAGGAACGCGAGAACGGTTCGTTCAAGGAGGTCATCGGTGCTGAGATCCGCGACTCCTTGTTCCACCTGACCGCTGAGCAGATGGCCAACATCGTCATCGCCTATGAGCCCATCTGGGCCATCGGTACCGGCAAGACCGCCACGAGCGACCAGGCACAGGAGATCCACGCCTTCATCCGCGGCCTGCTGGCTGACCAGTATGGCGCACAGGTAGCCAACGATACGACTATCCTCTACGGCGGCAGCTGCAAGCCCAGCAACGCCCCCGAATTGTTTGCCAAGCCCGACATCGATGGCGGCCTCATCGGCGGCGCATCATTGAAGGCCGGCGACTTCATGGGCATCGTCACCGCTTTCTAAGCCGCATCCAAAGGCGCATCATACTGTCGGCGAATTATTTGAATTATACGAATTTAACTTCAATCTCACATAATCGTATAGACCAGGTAATTCGCCGGCATTTTAATTATGCAACAACAATAAGACACCTTGTATGAATAAAGTTGAGATTTTATATAAAGAGGAATCATTCAATATTGTTGGGGCAGCCATGGAAGTACACCGTATTATTGGCTGTGGTTTCACTGAGCCCATATATCAAGAAGCACTGGAAGAAGAATTCAAACTTCGTGGCATACCATATCAACGAGAGAAAACCATATACGTAACTTATAAAGGCAAAGTGCTATCCAGAGATTTCAGACCCGACTTTATCTGTTACGATAAAATCATTGTTGAGCTTAAAGCGGTCGATAGTTTTGTTGATGAGCATTTTTCACAAGTCTATAATTATCTCAAAGCTACAGGTCTACAACTTGGACTACTCATTAATTTCGGAAAAAAATCACTAGATTACAAACGAGTACCCTGCAGCAACAAGTGGAAGAACAATTCGTAAAATTCGCAAAATTTGCCGATAAGAAAATAAACAGCAGATAGAATTCAATGCAATTTCGAGAGCGATATTGTATAATTCGTCTAGAAATGCTCGCCGTTACGGAAAAATGCACTATCTTTGCGGCAAAATTTGACAACAACACATTTATAGCTATAATGTTCAAGAGATTACACATCCGCGTCTTGAGCCTGTGCATGATGCTCGTCATCGCATTGGCTGCCAGCGCACAGCGTCCCCAAATCACCGACCGTCTGAACCAGAACGGCCAGGTCACCGTTGATGCACCCAAGGAACTCGTCAAGCGCAATAACGCCGACCTGGGCAAGCAACAGCAGACCAACAGCAAGGACAAGAAGGTCAAGGAAAAAGACAAGAAGAAAGAGAAAGCCGAGGAAGAAAAACTCAACGAACTCGACGAGGACGACAATACCACCAAGAAGGAAGAGGAGAAGAAAAAGGACGAAGAGAAGAAGAAAGAGGAAGTGACGCCCAAGAAGCCCAAGCGCCAGCACACCTCACAACAGACAATCGAGAACCGCGGCGTTGGGTACCGCATCCAAGCCTATACCGACAACAATCCCCGCACCGCCAAGGCTGCCGCACAGCAGCGCGCTCGCGACATCGCCATGAAGTTCCCGCAGTACCGCTCCTACATCTCCTATAAGGCTCCCTCCTGGAGACTGCGCATCGGCGACTTCAAGTCACAGCATGAAGCCAAGGCTGCGCTGAACCGCATCAAGAGCGTTTATCCCAAGTTCGCACGTGAAATGGTCATCGTCCGTGACCGCATCAACATCTGGAGTAATGATTAAAATGAAATTCAGCGACGAGGATCTGAAACTCGCCGAAAAAATAGCCGAACACTACCGCGCCATCATCGAGCTCATCGGTGAAGACCCAGACCGTGAAGGCCTGGCCAAGACCCCCATGCGTGCCGCCAAGGCGCTCATCGAGAACACGCGCGGCTATAGCGAGGACGCCGACGCCATCGTCCACAGTGCCATCTTTGAGCACGAGGGCAGCGAGATCGTCATCGTCAAGGACATCGAGTTCTACTCCCTGTGCGAGCACCACGTGCTGCCCTTCTTCGGCAAAGTCTCCATCGGCTACATTCCCGCCGGAGGCATTGTCGGCCTGAGCAAGCTCGCCCGCATCGTTGACACCTTCTCCCGTCGCCTGCAGGTCCAGGAGCGCATGACACACGACATCTGCGAACTCCTCACCCGCGTGCTGCCCAACCGCGGCGTCATCGTTTATGCCGAGGCACAGCACATGTGCATGAAAATGCGCGGCGTCGAGAAACAAGACTCAACCACCATCACATTTGAGTATAGTGGTGAGTTTGAGGACATTCACCGTCAGAATGAGTTCTTCACTCTGCTCGGCGTAAAAAAATAATTTCAAAAAAAAGTGATTTTTTTGGCAAAATATTTTGCCAGTTCAAAAAGTCGCTATATCTTTGCACCGCAATTCACGAAAGCACCCCTTTAAGGGGGTCAGAATTGACTGCGAAAGTAGCTCAGTTGGTAGAGCACGACCTTGCCAAGGTCGGGGTCGCGGGTCCGAGTCCCGTCTTTCGCTCACGTTCTTTGAACTTCACCAGAGTCGGTACTGGAAACAGTACCATAGTAATGCGAAAGTAGCTCAGTTGGTAGAGCACGACCTTGCCAAGGTCGGGGTCGCGGGTCCGAGTCCCGTCTTTCGCTCTCTCTTTTTGTCCAGGTGGCGGAATTGGTAGACGCGCTACTTTGAGGGGGTAGTGCCCAATTGGGCGTGTGAGTTCGACTCTCATCTTGGACACCTTTTGAAGGCGGCAACAAGTTGAATTTCAACGAGTTGCCGCTTCTTCTTTTCTGGAAGCCCCATATAAACCCCCATATGACATAAAAAGTTATCAACATTTGAGTGATGTCTTGCCAAAATTTGGAACTTTCTTCGGCAATGTGAAAAATAGTGATTGTTTGTCTCCTTAATTACAGACCAATCTATTCTAGTTTTCGTCTCACTCCTAGTCATTCAAATGGACTCTAGTTGCATAATAGCCCCCTTCAGGGACGACCCAATAACAACAATACCCTATCACTATATCACCCGTCCATTTACTCATAAACAAAAAGAATGTTAAAACCCTTAGAAAAAGTCAACGACTTAGACCCCCTAAAAAAAACGAGTGTTAACCAGTGTAACCCAAAAAATGTTAAAACCCCATAGAAAAGTCTACTACATCGAGGGCCAAAAAATAATCAGTGTCCCACAGTGTCCCACAGTGTCCTCGATGTTGGAAAATTCGTAAAAGTCGTATTTACCAGAAAAAAAGATCAGCTACTCATTGGGCAATGATTCTCGCAGAATTAATTGTTTTTGGTCATCTCTCGGATGAGGCAGTCAAAGTATCTCCAGTAATTATGTCGACGATTGTAACGAAAGTGGAACTCATCTAGAAAGCCTTGCAAATAACTCGAAGTATAATGACCATACTCTTTGCCTATCCAATCCTGGACAGCAAGAAAGTGCCCATATAGTAAAGTAAACCTTTCCCATTCAATAAATGAAAGGTTTTTGAATCTTTTCTTCATGGCCGTTTTATAACCATACTGCTCAGTTGTAAGTATTGTTGCATCAGGATGGACATAGCGTTCTATAATTGGAATAAGCTCAGTTTGTTTGTCCTCATTTACAACTATAGCAAACGCTCTTCCTGAATGGCCATCACTAACCTCTATAGCAATGGCAATATATCGTTCAGGATCTTTGACCCACCAGGGATCTTGAGCTCGATGTTTAGCGATGTTGACTATATCAATTTCAACAGTTCCTGTTAAGCGTTTCTGTTGCATTGAGCCCATTGCTTGCTGAACTTTGCGTTTAAATGTTTGGCAGGTCTTCCGCTGAATACCATGCGTTTCAGCAAGTTCTACTGAAGAGTTCCCCTTATCCATCGCCACCATACTAAAGACAATTTTGAATGCAATCAAAATCGAGAACTTCAATTTATTGAACATAGTTCCAGCCGTTACACTCTCGTCATGCTTACAACGGTTGCATCTGCGCGAGTAAGGAGAACGTCCCTTATGATATGTCGTATTGCCACATTTAGCACATGCAAATCGCTCGTCTGGCCATTTTATTTCAGACAAGAATTTATAGCAATCTTCATCAGTTTTGAACCGATTAACAAATATTGACATCACATTTCTCATATCATTTCATCATGTAATAAGATGATACAAAAGTAATAAGAAAATTTATCTTGGGCGCACTAAATATCCATGAAAAAAGTTGTCTTTTATTTTCCTACTATCACACCATACTTTTGCGGCGTCACATTTGACAACGCACTGGAGGCGCCAACCTACCAAAGACGTAGTAAATGTGAACGTACGCTCGCAGTAGATGGCCTACCGAGTGGAGCGAGTTATTCAAATGTATTCACCTAATATTCAAAACATTATTAAGATGTTTCAAAACTCTGAAAATCCCAACATTATTCTCCAAGTCTCCCTGGAGGATCTTAAGAAGTTCGCCGAGGAGATTCTTCTCGGTGCCAAGTCCATTGCCATGATTGAGGCAGAAGCCGCTGCTTCTGGTAGCCAGTTGATCAGTGTTGACGATGCTGCCAAACTTTTGGCGGTATCAAAGATGACACTCTATCGATGGGACAAAAACGGTGTGCTTAAGAAAGTAGAAATTGGTGGCAAACGCCGGTATCGCAAGAGTGATATCGACCACCTTATTGGTAGTAAGAGGTCAAATCTATTATGAGAAACACCAATAAAGACAATCAGAACGGCAAGTTCAGCCTCCACAGGGAGGTTGAACTGCCGATTGATGGACTGCCGCAAAGAGTTCAGCTATATATCAAGGAAGTTGTAAGGGTCTTTCAATGCCCTATTGAGTTTCCTATCGTAGCTGTACTGGCAGCCTTTGCCACCGCGATAGGCAAACGAGTAAGGGTCACTGACGGCAAGTATTCTAACCAACTTATGCTCTGGTTTGTCAACATTGCAATAAGCGGCTCAAACAAGACAATGCCCATCAAACAGGTACTCAAGCCTCTGAGTGAAATCAACAGTGAAAACTATGACAGGTTTAATGCTGAGTATGCTGCTTGGAAAGCGGACAAAGAACGAGATGAGAGCCACCCGCCTGTATTTGATCAGGTTCTTATAGGTGACTGCACTGATGAAGCACGCAATCAGATCTTTCTAAGCAGTCGCACCGGAGGCTTGGGACACTATCCTGAGATCAAGGGATACTTTGAAGATATGGAGAGATATACCAAAGGTGGTTCCGAAGACAAACTCCTCCGTCTATATGATAATGATGAAATCTACATCAATCGTAAAGGAGACGAACGGCCTATCGTCATCAAAGACGCATTCATGTGCATTGTGGGCGATATTCAGCCAGGTTTGTTGGTGGAAGCGTTCGGGAAGCCACGGTATATGCAAAATGGTTTAGACACCAGGTTTAATTTCACGATGCCTAAAATCGTTGAGTTTCCCGACAGAGAGAAAGAATCCATGGATCAATCTCTTGTCGACGCTTGGCGCGATATCATCAGAAGGGCCTACCATGAAAATTATAGCCAGAATCAAACCATTCTTTTTTCCCCTGAATGTGATGAACTCTACAACTTCTATTTCAATTCACTCCAGCGGAAGAAAGAGCAGATAGCAAGTACAACAGGCGATAGTTACCTGATGTCCTTGTATAGCAAGCTGCAGATACAGGCTATGCGTTTGGCAGGTATCGTTCACATGATGAATGCCATCTGTTGCAAAATAGGATATGATGATGGTCTGATACCGGCCAATGTGATGGAATACACCATCCGTTGCATGGCGTACTTTGAGCAATCAGCAATGGCTGTCTATGATCTTCTTCGTGGTGCAGCACCAGGCGGTGTAAAGCCCATGACACAAGCTGATCTCATCCGTTCATTAAACGAGGTGAAAGGCATCAAGAATCAAGCTGCCTTTGCTGAAGGGCTGGGCGTATCACCAGCGTATATCTCTACAGTGTTGAAAGCAGGATCAAAATGAAAAGTAAGTTAAGGTTAATGCTGGAAAGTGTCTCAATTGGCTGTAATCAAGGCGTTTCAAACACAATTCAGCATTAACCTCTACTAAAAACACATGCTGATAGTCAATGATTTACATAGAATGTAAAATGTTGACTGATTAACTTCTAGTTCAATTGTCTACTATGGCTGAGGTTAATTCAAAATATGCACATTAAACCCTGTTGTTCAATGAGTTAAACTACATTTTGAGGTTAATTAATTAACCTCGACAAAAACTTTTCACACAAATATGAAAACAAACCAAACTATACCTATTTTTGACAGAGTTGTGAGCGTTTTCAGCAATGTTCGCGACACAGAACCGCTGGAAATGAAGCTCATCGAGTTTCTTGCCCTGGGACATCTGTATAAGGAGCAGATTAAACGCTTGCGTTATTGTTCAGATAAAGAAGTGAGGAACTATTACAAGAAGCAGCTGCCCATGATGACCACTAGCGGTGTGTTCCGTGGTGGTCGTAAGGCAGACTGCCTTGTTGCTCATAGCGGATTAATCTGTATCGACATCGATGAGGACGACAACACAGGAATTCCCGACTTCGAGTATCTCAAAGAGAATGTATTGAGCCGGATAGAAGAAGTCGCATACGCAGCCCGCTCTGTAGGTGGCGCTGGTTACTTCGCTATTATCCCGCTCAAATACCCAAGTCAGCACAAGCGGCAGTTTAAGAAGCTTCAGGAGCAATTTGCAGAGCTTGGTATCACTATCGATGCTGCCTGCAGTGACGTGTGTAGGTTGCGCTGCCTCAGTTATGATGAAGCGCCCTATATTAATGAGGGCGCAGTCGCTTACACTGGAGTCTATAAAGAGCCCAGGCAGCCGCAATGGCAGTCGTGGCAGCGAAATGGTTTCGCTGACGATACCGACGAGCGGGTGTA
>ONJS01000037.1 GCA_900318205.1 uncultured Prevotellaceae bacterium
TCTTCATATTTTCATGGAGTGTTTCGAGTCGCGGCTCTGGTCTCTGCCAAGACCTTTCAAATGAATGATTATACTGTTCTTGTTTGTTAAATTGGAATTCACTTATTTGCCAACTTGAGATTTGCCTTGACGCGATTTTTCACGTAGTCGATCTCGTGTTCCCTCATAATACACATGGTGCTTGTCTTGGCCATAGAGATCTTCCCCCTTCAATACAGCGAAAGACGCTGGGTCTGCTCCCTCTACTATGTTGTTTTTGTAATAGACACACTTGGAATCAACTGCATAGAATTCATTTAAAACCTTAAACGTGCGGTAATCACCTGCAGACACAGCTCTATTATATGGATTGCTAACGATACCGAGATAATAGACCTGAAGGCTATCTAAAGCCCAATGACTGTCAATCAGTCTGAAACTTCCCATATTTGCCACATGGAGAGGCACTTCTCCCATGTAGTAATCGTGTGCGTCATGAGCAAGAGCAAAACCAAGAGATAAAATATCGCCATCTGGTAAGACAAAAGTGGCAGGATCTGCTCCTTCTATCATATTGCGATGAAACCATACATGGTGCATATCGGCTGCATAATCAACGCTCAGGGCTTTGAATGTACTTGGGTCTGCCCCTTCCAATATCTTATAGCCTGAATTAAACCTATAATAAACATGGTTAACATCGAATGTATACAATTCGTTTAGGCGTTTATAGGTCGAAGGATCATAACCTTCAGGTTTACTTTCGGCGAATGAACTTGATGCGACTACCAGAAAAAGGCAGAAAACAGCCGCAGGTATGAATGGGCACAAATTGAACAGCCATGCCCTTCCCAGTTTTTTGGAAAGTTTAAACCACAACCATATTAATGGGATCAGATAGATCGGGTAAAGCCAGATGGTGTACATTGCACCCCTACGGCAAATCTCGTCAATAGAGGATCGGATTGGCGCATCCCAGAAGAATATGGACACAAAGAAACCTATCGGCCAAAATAACAGCGCTAGAAACATAAACCGGACAATGGTTTTCTGGTCTTGTGTAGGCTGTTCTCCCAAAATACGAGCAATCAGTCCTTTTGGTTTAGTTTTCTGTTCCATCTTGATTTCTTTTCATTATTTTGAGACTAAATTCCAATTTCATGGCATTTAGGGCTTCGCCTCAGCATAGCTCAAGTAAACTTGGCTCTGCCTTCGGCTCGTGCCTAAATTCCGATTTGTCTTTCAGTTATTGCTGCAAAGATAGTGATTTCTCGCGATATACGCTGAATCTACAATTGACCTTGTGATTGATATGCCGTTAATTGATGGCGAGCAGCTCGATGTCAAAGATGAGGGTGGAGCCGCCGGGGATGCCAGGCTGCGAGAATTTGCCGTAGCCCATCTCGGCGGGGATGTAGACTTCCCATCGGTCGCCGATGTGCATCTGCTGCATGGCGATAATCCAGCCCTCGATGAGGTCACGCAGTCGGCAAGCCAGGGGCACGTCGCCACGGCTGCTGGTCGCCCTCGGCCAGCACCTTGTAATAAATGCCCTTAGGCAGCGGCTTCACGCCTTCTTCTTGTGATTTCGCCACCAGCCAATCCTTATTGGCCTGAATGTATTGATTCTTGTTCTTCTTCATAATTCAATCTCTCTAAATTGGTTTTCATCCCTTTCTTGCTACAATAATCGGTTGATAGAAGCCTGTCTCTTCGGGCATCTTCCAATGTACTTCTCTGCATCCATTAGCCAGAAAAAGGGTAGTCAGTTCCTCCCTGCGGACTGCCCTATATTCGCATTCAAACTTACTTATCTGAAGTGAGTCCTCGTCCTCTATAATATATTGCACAAGACGGTAATTGTCCTTTTCCCAAACCCATGTTTGAAAGGAAACACGCTGTCCTTTTTCTGTTTTATGTATATAGGGAGGGGAATATGACGGTTTCTCAGCCAAGAGGTCATCATAATCCCGAATGCTAGCGACAATGATTCCATTCGGCTTAGTTTGTCCGGTTATGCTATTTATTGCGGCTTCCAAATCCTTGTTTGAAAGCATGTGAGGCAACGCGTTGTCCATGGCAATCACGATGTCGAATTGCTCGGAATAAGTATCAGCCAAAGCACGGAAGTCTGCAAGTTCAAATCGAATGTCCACTCCATTTTTCTTTGCCCTACCCTTTGCCTCGGAAATCTCTCCAGCGCTTATGTCTGACGCTGACACTAGATAGCCAAGGGAAGCCAGGCCTATGGACTGGGTTCCTATTCCACAAGCACAATCAAGGACATGCGCGGTGGTGTCAAAGCCATTATCATTGAATATCCTATTCAGTATGACTGCCTGTTCACGAGTCGTGGATTGCCAGTCCTGAAATAGCTTGTCATATTGAGACGCCAAGTTGTTATAAAAGTCCTGCGTGATATCCATACACTTCAATGTTTGATTTTATACCAGAAATCAGACTCTACTTTGCCAATGCATAGCCGATAGCAACGGCAACTATGCCTAGTGCCACACTGCCCAGAGCGTACAGGGCGAATGTGAAATCGTTCCCAGCTTGCAACAGACTCAGGCTTTCCTTTGAGAAAGTGGAAAATGTGGTGAAGCCTCCACAGAACCCCACAATCAACAGCAGGTTCAGCTGCGACGAGGCATTAACGCGATTGAAGACCGCCCAGAGCAAACCGATGAGCAGGCAACCGACAATGTTGGCTGTCATCGTTGCCCAAGGGAATGCAGAGCCCATGCCCTTCATGGCCAGCGATATCAGATACCGAGCGATGCCGCCGAAAAAACTGCCGACGCCTACAAGAAGAATGTCCTTAAAGATGTTCATACATCAACAATTGATCTACCTAAAGTGCAAAGGTACAACAAATCACATGATTTGTAACTATATGGTAATAGACATGTAACGAATTCGTAACTGCCTATTCTTGACATTGGGTGTAATTTTGTGGCATCAAACTATCTAGAACATGCAAACTACACCCTTAGAGACATTGGATTATGTCATGATTCTGCTCAAGATATTGGGCACACTTGGATTACTTATTTTCGGCATGCGCATGATGAGCACTGCTCTGCAAAAGATGGCAGGTCCGCACCTACGCCATGTTTTGGCACGCATGACGACCAACCGTTTTGCAGGAATGCTGACTGGAGCCGGAGTCACGTGCGCAGTGCAGTCATCTTCGGCAACAACAGTAATGACGGTCTCATTTGTATCGGCAGGACTACTCACACTGGGGCAGGCCATCAGTGTCATCATGGGAGCCAATATCGGCACGACGTTGACGGCATGGATCATGTCCCTGGGATACAACGTGGACTTGACCAATGTGGTCTTCCCGGCTTTTCTTGTGGGCATACTGCTCATCTATCACAAGCGGCACCGCTATATTGGTGACTTCCTGTTCGGAATCGCATTCCTGTTTTTTTCTCTTGTACTGTTGAGTGCCTCTGGCAAAGAACTGGACCTGGAACACAACGAGGCCGTCGTGCAATTCTTCATGTCATTTGATACGAGAAGCCATTTGACCATCCTAGCATTCCTCGCCATTGGAACCGTCATCACCTGCATTGTCCAGTCATCGGCAGCCGTCATGGCCATCACCATTCTGCTATGTTCCACAGGCGTGTTGCCCATTTACCTGGGCATCGCTCTGGTGATGGGTGAGAATATAGGCACCACAGCGACAGCCAATCTGGCGGCACTCGGTGCCAATACCGAAGCACGCAGGGCTGCCCTAGCCCATCTTTTGTTTAACGTATTTGGCGTGATTTGGGTCATGTGCATATTTTATCCATTTGTCGATATGGTATGCAAACTGGTGGGCTATGATCCCACTATCGGCGGACAAACAGAACGATTGCCAATTGTCCTGGCCATGTTCCACACTTGCTTCAATGTGACCAACACAGCCGTCCTTATCGGTTTCATTCCGCAAATCGAGAAAGTCGTCTGCTGGTTATTACCCAACAAACAAGATCAGGAACCCGAATCCTTCAAATTCCAGTATATTAAATCCAACCTGATACAGACACCTGAGATTGCCGTTCTGCAGGCACAAAAGGAAACAGCCCACTATGGCAGGCGCATACAACAGATGTTTGCTCTGGTTCAAGAGATGCTGCTTGAAAAAGATGAAGACGGCATTCAACAGAAGTTTGAAGAGATTGAGCGGGAAGAACAAATTACCGATGAAGCCGAGATTGTAATTGCTCACTTTTTGGAGCAGGTGAGTGAAGGACATTTGAGCGACGACTCTAAAATGAAAACACGCCAAATGTTCCGTGAAATCGGAGAACTGGAAAGCATCGGCGACTCATGCTATCGCTTGGCACGCACGATGCATCACCGGGGACAACTTGGAAATCAGTTAGATGAAATGCGCATTGAGCGGGTTCAACAGATGATGTCACTCTGTGACAAGGCGCTGACACAGATGAATGTCGTGCTGGCCAATCCGCTTGAAGAGAACGAACTGCACCAAACATACTACTACGAGAACATCCTCAACAAGATGCGCGATGAACTTAAGGCTGATAACGTACGTGCTGTCAATGACAAACAATATGATTATTCACTTGGCACCACTTTCGGTGACCTGGTGGGGGAACTTGAAAAATTGGGAGATTATGTTGTCAATGTCGTGGAAGCGCGTTTTGGACAAATGTAATAGCATTGTAACGGCATCATTGAAGCTCATTTGCTATCTATTTGCTATATTTGCAACCAGTTATGAAACAGCAACGCATTTTAGTGGTTGACGACGAGCGCAATCTGTGTGACATCCTGCTATATAATCTGTCGATGGCGGGTTATGAAGCCGTAGCTGCCTTTTCGGCCGAAGAGGCTCTGGAAAAAAAGCCTGCCGACTTTGACTTGATCTTGCTCGACGTCATGCTGCCAGGTTTGTCTGGCTATGAGTTGGCACAAAAACTCAAAACCGGCACCGCGACCAATAGCATACCTATCGTGTTCCTCTCTGCCATGGGTGCAGAAGACGACAAACTGCATGGGTTTGACTTGGGTGCCGATGATTATATCCCAAAACCGTTCTCTGTTCGTGAAGTACTGGCAAGGATTAAAGCCGTGCTGGGCCGTACTTCTCAAGGCCATCCTGTTATCCAAGAACTCAGCTATGAAGGTCTCAAGATGAATATCGCCAATAAGTCTGTCGTAGCCGATGGCGAAGAAATCCAACTGACCAAAACTGAGTATGAAATCTTGAAATTGTTTCTTGAGCATCGTGGAAAGGTTTTCTCCCGCCAAGAGATATTGGACAAGGTGTGGCCCCAAGGAGTGGTTGTGAGTGACCGTACTGTGGATGTCAACATCACCCGCATGCGCAAGAAGATTGGGCGCTACTCGTCATGCATCGTCACTCGTCAAGGCTTTGGCTATTTGTTTGTTAAAATATAGAGTTATGAAGCATTTATCCGAAGGCAGAAAGATGTTCCTCACCGTCATGGTGATATTTGTTGTCTATGCCGTAATCCTCATCATGTTTGAAGATTATGACCGCCATTTCTTGAGGCCTTTCATGGAAAGCAGTGATTTGCACTTGATGCTGTTCTCGATTGTGGTCATGATCATCTTGGGCGTTTTGCTGCATCGATATTCACACCGCATGGATGAACGCATCAGCAAAGAGCAAGCCGACAAAGAGACCAAGATGCGCCGAGAACTCACCCAAAACATATCGCACGAGCTCAAGACTCCAGTCTCCAGCATTCTAGGATATACCGAGACCATACTCGATCATCCTGACATGGATGATGACACACGGCGCCAATTCATTGAGCGGACACAATCCCAGGCACACCGTTTATCGGCTTTGCTGCAGGATATCTCCACATTGAACCGCATGGACTATGCTGCCGATATGTTCTCGATGAAGCCGGTTGATGTTTCTCGAATCGTTGCTGACATCGTCAAGGAAACAGAACTCACCGCTATCAGCAAGAAAATTGCCGTGTGTAACTGTATGTCACAAGACATCATCGTTAAGGGCAATGAATCCCTTATTTATAGTATCTTCAGTAACTTGATGGATAACGCCCTTAATTATGCGGGTGACGGGGCAACAATAATCATCTGTGCCTTTGAGCTTGATGACGATTGGAAATTCACCTTTTCAGATAATGGAGTTGGCATCGATGCCGAGCATCTGCCACGCATTTTTGAACGCTTTTATCGTATTGACAAGGGACGTAGCCGTTCATTGGGTGGAACAGGATTGGGGCTCTCCATCGTCAAGAATGCTGTCATGCTGCATGGTGGCAGCATTATTGCAAAAACTGAAGAAGGCGGAGGCTTGCGCTTTGAGTTCACCCTCAAGAAAAACGGCGCAAACCGATAGCAAACCCGGCGAGGCGCAAGGTGAACGATATTATTACTTCTTTTGGCCAATGATATCAGATATCGAGCAATGCCGCCGAAAGAACTGCCTGCACCTGCAAGCAGAATGTCCTTAAAGATTTTCACACACCAACAATTGATATGCCTGAAGGGCAAAGGTATCATTTTCTCGCAACACAATTTGTGCTGTTACATTTTTTATGCCTCTTGCCGTTAGTTGATGGCGATCAGTTCGATGTCAAAGATGAGGGGTTACTTTCTCCAAATGAAATAAAGAATCAAGCCCATAAACAAGATGATACACGCCAATATAGGCAACCTATCAAAGGTCAACACCACAGGAAAAGCCCCGATCAACATTACAACTAATGTCAAACAACATTTCTCTAATGTCTTATTCGTTTCTATCATTCTTTCGGATTTTTGTTCCGTCTGAGATGATATCAACTGGTTTTCCTGACTCTCGGTTGATGACAGGCGTGACAACCAATAAGATAAGATACCAAAGAGAATGCTCAGGATAATAGCCAACATGAACACCGTTAATAACCAATAGATGGGTGCCACCATCACACCAAGCTCCATGCCTGGGTTGTGACGGTATTCATTTAAAGTCATAATAAAAAGGATCAAAAAAGGTATAGTTATCATACCACAAAAATAGAGCACCATCTTCATCGCCAATAACATCCAGTGGCTATTTTTCCACTGGGCAAAAGCCAAATGGATACTCAACCATGAGAATCCCGCTAGAATCAACGAAAGGGTGATCGTCCCGATCGCATGATTATAACCAAAAATGTCCTCTTTTATCTCCATCAGTGGGCCAGGGCAAAAGGCTGCAATTCCCACCCCAAACAGTAGCGAGAAAAGCAACGTGACTATCTGATATTTCCTTTTCCTATCTTGAGATAATTTCATTGAACAAAAAATGAGACGGTTGTACTTGTATTATTGGTTCTGAGTTGATTTTGCCGCAAAGATACGACCATTTCCTTATAATCGCATTCAAAATGCGACATAAATAAGAGGTGCATTTGAATACCGTTAATCTCAAAGATAAGGGTGTGTCATAATTCATTCGTTGCATTTTATGTCGCGCTTCGCGCGAGAACCTGAACAAAATTATTGATAGAATAAATATAAATATTGTTTTTTACGCAAAAAGACACTACCTTTGCCTTATCAACAACACAATTATTACCGCTATGGCACGATTCATCAGAATTACCGTCTCATTATTCCTGCTGGTGGCTTTTGGGGCTGGAGTCGCAACGGCCCAAACTGTGTGGCATCCTATCACGGTAACGGGAAAGGTCGTTGATGCTGCCGATGGCCAGCCGCTTGTGGCTGCACACATATGTTGCAGGAATGAAGTGAGGGGGGAATATGAGCTTAAATACATCTCAGATTATGATGGTCATTTTGAATTGAGCTATCCCCGCAAATACATGATGACTGTGACAAAAATTGGCTATATACCACAGCAATTTTTCCTTTCGAGTGACACCACCATATTAATAAGACTGGAGAGGGATCCGGCAGTAGTCAAACGTCCAGAAATCTACTTAATTTCGGGAGTAGTACTTGATGAGGAGAATGATGAGCCATTAATTGGTGCAACCGTACGAATAAAGGGTACAGAAATAGGTGTCGCTACAGATATAAATGGTGAATTTAAGATAGAAGCGCTAAAGGGTGATAATATACTAGAGATTAAGTCTCAAGGATATTATACGAAAGAGATAAAAATCAAGAATAAAGAACCTGTGATAATCAAATTGAAAGATACTGGCGCAATGCTCCAAGAAATAATTCTTTGACGATGAAAGACAGGACCGATTGACAGAGCCACATTCGCCAAAGTATATCTTCGGCAAAAGAAATAGTTTTAGTATCTTTGCAGCATTAAGAACTTATAATAACGGGATTTTTCCATCAGTTGATTTGGCACCCCTTCTTGAGCGGTGTGTCCGGGAAAAGTCCTTTTCCAACAAATTATATCTATGAATAAGCCGATGAGAATGAATGCTAAAGTGTTGGTGACGGTAATCGCTTTTGTCGCCATGGGGCTGGCAACAGCCAGTGCACAGATCACACGGGAGCAGTTGAGAACCGGAAGTGACGAACAGCTGCTGAGGGAATGGACAAAGGTACTTGCCAGTGATGAGTTTGGCGGAAGAAAGCCTATGACACCCTTTGAGGACAAGACGGTGGAGTATCTTGCCAAACAGTTGGAGGTCATCGGCTTGGAGCCTGCCTTCAACGGCAGTTGGTTCCAGCCCTTTGAAATGATTGCAGTTACTGCCAAGCCCGAGGGTGGCAAACTCGCGGTAAGCGGGAAGAAGAAATCAGTGCTCCGCTATCCCGACGATTTGATCATCTGGACGACTCAAGCCACCAAGAAGATTGATCTGAAGAAGGCGGAGTATGTGTTCTGCGGTTTTGGCATCAACGCGCCTGAGTACGGCTGGAATGACTACGAGGGCATCGATGTGAAAGGCAAGATCGTGGTGGTGATGGTCAATGACCCCGGCTTTTATGACAGTCAGCTCTTCAGGGGACGCAATATGACCTACTACGGCCGTTGGTTATATAAGTTTGAAGAGGCACAGCGCCAGGGTGCTGCCGGCTGTCTGGTGCTCCACCATACCGAAGCCGCCAGTTATGGGTGGCACGTCTGTGTGAATGGCCACCTGAGTGACAATCTCGCCATCTATGACCCGGATACCCGTAATGTCGGCGAATTGGCCGTCAGGGGATGGCTGCATGAGGACGGTTGCCGAAAGCTGTTTCTTGCGGCCGGCATGGATATGGACAAGGCACTGGCTGATGCCAAAAAGCCGGGATTCAAGAGCTTTTCCCTGAATGTGAGAGGTGATGTGAAGATGAATGTGACTTACGACATTCAGCAGACGCGCAATGTGGGCGGCATCCTTCGCGGGAGCGGCCATGACGGTGAGGCCGTGGTGTTCTGCGCCCACTGGGATCACCTGGGCATCGGGAAGGCCGATGAGCACGGCGATACGATATACAACGGCGCTGCCGACAATGCTTCGGGCATGGCTGGCGCTTTGCTTGTCGCCAAGAAGTTCAAGGAGATGCCCCAGCCGCATCGAGACCTGCTATTCATCTTCCCCTCGTCCGAGGAGAGTGGACTTTTCGGCTCGGCTTACTACTGCGACCATCCTGCCGTGCCGATGGCGAAGACTGTGGCCTGTCTTAATTTTGAGAGCATAGGCCCTGCTGAGCTCACGCATGATGTCGTGATTTTGGGTGGTGGGGAAAGCGACCTGGACAATTATTATGTGGCTGCCGCTGCAGCTCAGGGCAGGTATATCTACTTCGACGACGACAACTCCGACGGCTGGTTTTACCGTTCAGACCACTATAATTTCGTGAAAAAGGGCGTGCGTGCGGTAGTCTTGGAGAACGGCCGTCAGCCTGTGGATGTGACCAAGCCCAATAAATATCCCATGCCCGTGTGGTATCACAAGCCATGTGACGAGTATCGTGAGGATTGGGACATCAGTGGCACATTGTCCAACGTGAACCTGATCTTCAGCGTAGGTCTGTCCTTGTCAAACAATTCCCGATAAGGTATTTCAAGCTCTGATTGAAGGCTTTATCTGTATCTTTGACTTTAATTGGCTAAGATGTATCTTATCTCTTGTTCCCGCCATTATTGCATAGTGCTACCGGCCGGGAGTAAAGAGGACGTGGGCACCGATCTGTTAAAGTCATGTTAAAATCGTCATTTTCTCTTGACTCGTCCCTAAGGGCACACATTAACTTTGCTTTCACTTAGCAATTGCTTCATAACATCGCGCGATATGAGTAAGAAAACAAGGTTAAAAATCGGAGAGTTCTCCCAGTTGATGCAAGTCACAGTAAAGACTTTGCGTCATTATGAGCAGAAGGGTCTGCTGTTGCCTGACGAGGTGGACGAGTGGACAGGCTACCGCTACTACAGCATCGACCAGATGCAGAAGTTGCTCGCATATCCCAAGCATCCGGCAACTGACCGAGAAAATCAAGGAAACGGAAGCGCAGCTGAAGCAGCTGATAACCCGCCGCAACCGACTGCTCGACTGGAGGAACACTCGCAAAGAGATGAAGACAATGGAAAAATTCAGCATTCAGTCACTGCCCGAAATCATCGTGGCAAGTCATCGTGAAGTCCTTCCCGACTACGCCGCCATCGGCTCCATGTGTGTAGAGATAATCGCTCGCGAGATGCAGCGCCTCGGCTGCAAATGCCCACCGCCGGGCTACTGCTTTACTGTTGAACATGACAGGGAGTACAAACCGACGGACGTGGACATTGAGTATTGCGAACAGGTAGAGGAGATGGGAGAGGACAGTGCCATCATCCAGTTCAAGCGTCTGCCCGCAGTGCCCAGGGCGCTCTGCATGAAGCACGTCGGCCCGTATGAAAAATTCTATGAGTCCTACATAGAAGCTTTCCGTTACATAGAGGAGCATGGCTACAAGCCTATCGGTCAACATCGCACCTGCTACGTTGATGGAGTCTGGAACCAGGAGGACCCCGAGAAATGGCTTTCAATCATTCAGATACCGATAGAATAGCCGTTTATCCCAACCGCTCCCCAAAGAAACAATGGGGTGTCTTGGAAACCTGGAGGCTGTTGATTTTTCAATGGTCTCCATTTTTCTTTATATCCCCGACCTCGCTTAAACCCCACCATGTAGCAATCAGGGCTCAGCCCCCCCCTTTAAAGTGCCGAGGTGGACGTCCATGACCTGCAGGCCTTAGCTATCGGACTGCACATCAGTTGGAATCAGTCAACAATCAGTTTATTCGTTGAATTGTTTTCCATCCCATTTCAATATCTTCTGCCGGGTGGTGCCGTCGTCGTTCCATCGAGTGCAAATAATGTCCTTGCCCTTGCGTGGCAGTTCATAGTTGCAACCGTAATCAACTTCGAACCCGGGAGCATCACAAGCCTCCATGCGTTTTGTAGCATTGTTGTAACAGTAGAAATCAATGCCACTCATTTCGGCCATGCATGGCCTGCCTTCCATATAGCTTGCCATATTGTTGAACGCAATGAGTTTGTGCTTACCGTCCGACTCATTCCAGTAACACACTTCCAACCTGAAAATATAATCTCCGTATTCTTCGTCTACACGTTCATAAACGATGTATCCGTTCTTTGAGTCGATGGTTAACGTCACGCCTTCCTCTTGTGGAAGGCCTTTGCTGTGACGCGTCATGGCATTCTCCAATGCCCTCCATGGACGGTCGCCGCTTTCATCCTCGTCTTCAAAGTTCAATGAAGGAAATGCTGCCCATGCAAAATCTGTAACGGTGGGCGCGGAGCCTTTAAAGTTCACTTTAATGCCATCCTGTGCCATCATCGACAGTGTGAGGCAAGAAAGGATAATTACCGATGCGATTCTTTTCATATCTGTGAGATTAATGCATATACTAAAATTTATCTTTTTGTCACTGCTGCAAAGGTAGCGATTTTCTCGCGAAATACACTTTATGATGTGATTTCACCCATTTGCTATCAAGTGGGTGATTTTGCTTACTTGATGATGTATTTCTTGCCTGAGTTGATGTAGATACCGGGGGCTGTGGGCTTGGAGTAGTAGGTGCGGCCGGTGATATCGAACCACAGGTTGCTGTCAACGGCTGGCTCATCGCTCTTGATACTGTTGACGGCAGTTGTCCTCTTGATGTATTCAATGCCGGCTGCAGCGTCGATCTTGCCATAGCCCCACTTGATGGGGCTGGCGGCTGTGAACTCATCGTTGCGCGAAGTCGCAGCGAGCACTTCTTTGATCTCATCTAATGTGAGGGTGGGATCGGCTTGCAGCCACAGGGCGATGATGCCGCTCACCGTGGGACACGACATCGAGGTGCCACTCATGCCGTTATAGGGATACCCCTGCCACTGCATTGACTCGGCAATCTCCTTGTCACAGGTATAGTGGCTGATAGACGACACGACGTTGTTGCCTGGAGCGGCAACAGTTGGTTGTGTCACGCCGTTGAGCGAAACGCCGTAGCTTGATTTGTAACTGATGTCGTCGAGCGTGTAAAGGTCGCTCTCATCAATAACAGAGCCAGTGTAAAGTCGTGAGGTGGTGTTTGCCACATAATTGCCCACGCTGATGACATTTGGTGTGGAGGTCCAATCGCCACACGAAAACTCACTATCGCCAAGGGTGTAACCTTCCATGTTGATTGCTTCAAATTCGTCTATCGTTTCCCACAAGTCCATCTCAATGTGTGAAGATGACGAGAGCGAGATGAAGAAAGGCAGTCGTTTAATGCGAACCCCTTGCACGGCAGCGAGCAGTTCAATCTTGCCATCAACGACTCTGCCGGATATTCCCACAAAGCCACCCTGCATAAATTGGCTGAGTATCTCGTCGTCGTCGCTAAATATTTCAATATAGCCATCCTGAGACGGAGAGATAGTGAGAGGCTCTGTTTGCCACACGGCCTCGCCACTACTGAGTCTCAGCAAGCCAATCCGCACACTCAATGTATCGTCCTCGCCCAAGGTGTTGCGTGAATAGCCACATACTACCGAGCCCATCATTTTTTTAGTGTTGTCGTCTTCGCCAATGATGGGAGTAGCCCGGGCAAGAAACGCCTTTACGCTGCTGTTCTCTTCATCAAATGCCTTGTAGATGTGAAGGTGTTTGTTACCTTCATTTCCCACACTCAGCACTGGGATGACATGATGAGACAACTCATCAATCAGTTCAGGCATCGTGCCTGTGCCATTGTGGGGGCCATGGTGTGAGTTCATGCTGGCGCTAAGCACTACGGGAGCCTCGATTTGCTGGGCGTAATGTGCCACGAACTGGAAGGCAATCTCGTTCACATTTTCCTCAGCCTCAGTCGACACTAGCACAATGTCGGCATCGGGTGCCATGCCGCCAAACCCTAACGGCGATCGTGTGCCAGCGGCAATGCCGGCAGTGTGTGTGCCATGTGAGTCCATATCGGTATCGGTCGTGAGGGTGGCAATGAGTTCGGGCGTGTCGAACACCGAGCCGGGATACGCTATTGTCCCAGCCTCGTCATCCTCGACGATAAACTTGTGGCCGCTATCGTTACCCGGGAGATAGACGCAACGCAGGCGGGTGTTGCCGTTGGCATCCTTGAATGCTGGATGCTGGAAGTCGAATCCCATATCGACAAGGCAGATGGTGACGCCCTTGCCAGTGTAAACCTCTTCAAGGCCAGGAATGGTGCCGTCAATCAGGCTCACGCCAGTCTCCACGAGTGAGACATCGGTTTTCAACAGCCCTTTACTGGTCGCATCCACCCTTTTCACACCCTCGATGGCAACAAGGTCATCGACGTTATCGGCAGGGATGCTGATCACAGCCTGATGCCCGAGTTTTGACAACACAGTAGCACCGGCCTCACGGATTTGAGCAAACGTGCCCGCAGCATCTTGGGAATCAACATCCACCACAAGCATGATGACTGAGTCGGCATCCAGTGCTTGCAGTTTCTTGCCGTTTGAGTCATATCGTGCTGTCAGTTTTTGCAGTAACGACAGTTGCGCGTTAGGGGTAAGTTTGCTGTGAGCACTCGACACGAGAGCGCACGAGCAAGCAACAACGGCCAGTAAGATGATTCGTAATAGCCTATTCTTCATGATTGATTTGTTTTTTTACTCTTGTTTATCCTCAGTTTGAGCGCTTGAAATTTCATTCTATAGTATTGGGATACACTTTGATTCTTTTTCACCCTTAGCTCATATGTTTTTTTGCTGATAAACATACCAGCAAGAATGAGCACCACCGTATGAAGTGTCAGAAATACGAAATCAGAAACGCCATACTTGGTGGATGACGCCATCAGCACATCGACTATGGTCATTGCCATGATGACTGACCAAAAACCGCTTACCAGTGTAACAGCCACCCTCCAAAAGTTTCCCCAGAAGCCATAGCCAAACAACTGCCTATAGGTATAAAAATAACATAGTGGAATCAAAATATAGGTATAATAACCGAAGAAGTCGGCAAGACACTCCACAATGAGCGTCTGAATGGCCATGAACACGGTAATGAAGAAACCCTGCGGCAGGGTGTGCCTGGTGTTGCATGGCGCATAGCGGAAGAGACACCATGTGGGAATCAGGAAGAAGCCTGCCATAATCAACAATCCCCATCCTGGACTGCTCCAGAACCAGGTGAAGAACTGATCGACCAATGACGTGTCGCCCGGAACTGCCTTGAATTCCTTGATGCCGAACAGATGATCCATGAGGACACTCACCACCCCCATGAGAACCAACATTTTCACTGGCGGGAACGACACTTGCCGCTTGCCGTTGATATAGTCGCTGATGAAATATCCCGGGCGCCAAATGAGCTGCCACAGGGAGTAAAGCAACGAACGGTTGCCCATTCCCCACACCTCGGCAGTGCTTTGAAACACACTCTTCCACGATACCTTTTTCAAACCGGCCTTCTGCGCGCAATGCGGACAAAACTTGCCAGCGAAGTCATTCCCGCAATTCACGCAATGATGGCGCTCGTTCTCGTCATAACTCCAATCGAAGGGCTCGAGCTGCCATGCCTTGAATCGTTTATATCTTTCTTTTAAAGTCATTAAGGAAATCTTTTTGCAAAGGTAATATTTTTTCTCTATATGTAAGATTCATTCAATGACATTCTCAAGCGGAGGTTTTTCATGCTAGATTGAAGGCGGTTACTGTATCCCGTGAGAGTACGGTAACCGCCTTGATGCGTGAATGATGCCGGATGCCGGGCTGACGATGTCGTTTATCGTTTGTCTGGGATGCCGTATTCAGCCCACCGCTCTTGCGGGTAAAAGCTCTTGAGTTTCTGCTTGAGCTCAAGGTGGCTGCCCTTGACAGCATCAAACACCTCGTTCATGTGTCTAACTTTCGGCGCCAGTTCCTCACGCAGCCGTGTGACTTCCTCGTTGGCTGCTTGGAGCCGCGTCAATGCATCCTCGAGCGATGCGATCACCGTTTCGGTGAAATCTTTTTCGCCGTTTTCCTTCACATGTTTGCGCAGGCCCTGGATCAGGTTCTGGCTTTTCTCAATCTGGATATCTACTGTTTTGGACATGGTTTTTTGAATAATTTTAGTTTGTTGAAAAATGATCTGATTTTGATGCGAAGTTACAAAAAAACGGTTTTTTTTGATGCTCGGCAATGTGCATAATTTAGTATAAATTAACGCAATATCTATCTATTATACAACATATTTTAACAACCTATAGTTCATGACAGCAGCAGCAAATCTCCATATATAGCGCCATGTATGCAACTATTAATGTATGTTAAATCTCAGTTTTTATAGCGCGCAATATATCAATAATTATTCGTAATTTTGCGCCCTCAAATTTGGTAGATTTTATTATGACATTAAGAACAACCTCCTTGCTCTTAATGGTCGTAACCGCAGTGATTGCGGTGAAGGCTCAGCAAGAGCAACGAATGACAGTCAATGAACTGTTTGAACTTGTGGAAAGCAACAGCAAGACTCTTCAAAGCCAGAAGATAAGCGTAGAATTTGCTCAGAAAGGAATCGAGGTGGCACGCACGGCGCGTCTCCCCGAAGTGAACGCATCGGCATCGCTCAGCCTGAACGGCGACGTGCTGGTAACTGACCGTGACTTTACCCACTGGGAGGGTTACGGCGCTCCGCGTTGGGGCAACTCGCTGGCCGTCGAAGCACAGCAGGTGGTCTATGCCGGCGGAGCCATCGACGCGGGCATCCGCCTTGCCGAACTGCACGCCGAGCAGGCTGCCGTCGGCGTATCCCAGAGCCGCGAGCAGCAGCGCTTCCTGGCTTTGGGACAATATATGGATATCTTCAAGTTGAGGAACCGCGAGCAGGTGTTTGTGCAGAACATCGAATTGACGCAGCGACTCATCGTCGACATTCAGGCAAAGTATGAGCAAGGCATGGCACTCAAGAATGATGTGACCCGCTATGAACTGCAACTCGAGACCCTGCGCCTGCAACTCAAGAAACTTCAGGACCAGCGTGCCATCCTCAACCATCAGCTGATAAATCAGCTGGGACTTCCCGAGGGCACGGTCATTGTCCCCGACGAAGGCATCATCAGCCAGGCTTACGGCAACGATGGCGAGGCCATGTGGCAGGACAAGGCGCTTGCCGAGTCGCCCTTGATGCGCCAGACGGCCCTGTCACGGCAGATGGCCGACCAGGAGCTGCGTATCGCCCGCAGCGACAAGTTGCCCAAGATCGCCCTTGTGGCGGCCGACAACTTCAGCGGCCCGTTCACCTATGACATCCCGCCCCTCAACAAGAACATCAATTACTGGTATCTGGGCGTGGGTGTGAAATATTCGCTGAGTTCGCTGTTCAAGAGCGGCAAGAAGATTGAGCAGGCGCTGGTGCGTACCCGTCAGGCCGAACAGGCCCGTGAGGTCGTCGCCGAGCAACTGAACAATCAGGTACAACAGGCCTACACCTATTATCAGCAGGCTTATGTCGAACTGGAGACCCAGCGCAAGAGCGTGGAACTGGCCCACCAGAACTATCAGGTCATCAACGACCGTTACCTGTCGCAGTTAGCCCTGGTGACCGACATGATTGACGCGTCAAACGTCAAACTCAATGCCGAGCTTAACGAGGTGGATGCCCGCGTGGGCATCGCATGGGCCTTCTATCGACTGAAATATGTGGCTGGCGTTCTTTAGAAGTTAGAAGTTAGAAGTTAGGAGTTAGAAGTTAGGAGTTAGAAATTTGGAATTATCATGAGTAACAAGAAACTTGTCAAGAGAATATACAATGTAGTGATCACCGTTGTCCTGCTGGTGTTTATCGGACTGATTTGCAGCCGCTTTATCCACCCGGGGGACGTGGAATATACCGATGATGCCCAAGTGTGGCGCCACATCACGCCCATCAATGCCCGTGTGGGAGGTTTCATCAAGGAAGTGCGCTTTGACGACTACCAGCGTGTGCACAAGGGCGATACCCTCGTCATCATCGAGGATGCTGAGTTTCGTCTGGCACTGGCCCAGGCCGAAGCGGGTCTGCGCGGCAGTCGCAGCGGTTCGGGCGCTGTGTCGGCAGGCATGACCACGACCCACAGCAATGTGCGCGCGGCATCGGCAGGTATCGAGGAGAGCCGTGTGCAGATGGAGAACGCCCGCAAGGATTTTGAGCGCTTTGAGCAGTTGCTGGCCAAGGATGCCGTGACCCGCCAACAATATGACAACGCCAAGGCCCAGTACGAGGCTGCCAAGGCCCGCTATGAGGCCGCCCAAAGCCGCCAGCAGGCCACCAGCCAGGTGCTGGGCGAGCAGCGCCAGCGCTTGGGTCAGTCCACTGCCGGCGAGAGCGTGGCACAGGCGCAAGTCAATCTGGCCCGCTTGAACCTATCCTATACGGTCATCGTCGCCACCTGCGACGGCGTGATGTCGCGCAAGGACATCAACGTGGGCCAGCTCGTGCAGCCGGGCCAGCAGTTGGCACGCATCGTCGATGACAACCAGGTGTGGGTGGTCGCCAACTACCGTGAAACGCAGATGAAGCACATCAAGGTGGGCAACAAAGTCACCTTCACCGCCGATGCCGTTCCCGGTATCACCTATCAGGGCGAGGTCGAGAGCATCGCTGCAGGCACCGGTAGTGCCTTCTCCCCCATTCCCGTGGACAACGCTACGGGCAATTTCGTCAAGGTCGAGCAGCGTGTACCCGTGCGCATCAAGATCACGGGTAACAAGCCCGAGGATGTCGCCAAGTTACTGGCAGGCCTGAATGTGCAAACCGAAGTCAAATTCTGACAATGGCCTGGAATCCTAACCAGAAGTTCGCGATGCCGATGTTCAATCCGTGGGTGCCCGAGAAAGTGCGCCCGTGGATATATCTGCTGTTCGCATTCCTGTTCCAGTTGTCGGGCGGCGTCTATTTCTCCAACATGCAGCACATGATGGGCAGCCTCTCACTCATGCGCGAGGACATCCAGATGGTTGCCATGATGGGCGTTGTGGGCGTGAACATGCCCTTCCCGTTCCTGTTCCGCTTCAAGTTGCGGTTCACCAACCAGCAGTTGCTCATCAATGCTGCGCTGGTCATCGCCGTGTGCAATATCCTGTGCCTGTATGTCACCTCGTTGCCCTTGTTGTGCCTCATCAGCTTTGTCGCTGGTTTCTTCAAACTGTGTGGCACGTTTGAGTGCTTCTCCAACATCCGCTTGTGGCTCTCGCCCAAGCAGGACTTCGGGGTGTTCCTGCCGTCGCTTTACATCTTTATCCTGGCAGCCATGCCCGGCAGCAACTGGATTGCCCAGCAGCTGACTTTCGCGTTCGGTTCCTGGGCGATGATGCACTGGTTCATGGTCGGCCTGATGCTCCTGGTCGTACTCGTCATCTTCACCTGCACGCATGCCTGGCGCATGATGCCCAAGCCGTTACCCCTGGTCTCTCTCGACTGGCTGGGATGTATCCTGTGGTCGGCCGTGATGATCGAGGTCATCTGGCTGTTCACCTATGGCGAGTACTACAACTGGTGGGACGGTGCCATGTGGCGCTATGTGCTCTATGCCCTACCCCTGACCATCCTGGTTGCCGTGGGGCGCATGACCCATATCCGGCACCCCTACATCGACCCGATGGTATGGCCGCACTGGCGGCTGCTACCCATCCTGGGCATGTTCTTTGTCACCGAGGTGATGAATGCCACGCCTCACGCGCTGCAGGGCACCCTCACGGGTGGTGTGCTGCACTGGGGCTACACGACCACAAGCAAGTTCTATCTGTATGAAATGATAGGCTATGTCCTGGGATGCATATTCACTATCCTGTGGGGAAAAGGGACGCCCACCTGGGGCATCATTCCCCGCATGGGCTTCAAGTACACGCGGCTGCTGTCGATAGGCTTTGCCGCACTACTGCTCTATCAGGTGATGATGTACTTCTACATCTCACCTAACTTGAACATCGAGCGCATCTACCTGCCTACGGTGTTGAGGACCTTCGGCTACGCCATCTTCTTCTCGACGATGACCCTGTACCTGAAGGAACTGATCGAGTTCCCCACGTTCTTCCATGCGCTGACCGTTTCGGGCTTCATCCGCAACGGCGTGGCCGAGAGCATGTGTTCGGGCTTGTACAGTTACGGCCTGCGGCACCAGATCAACGACACGCTGGCCCGCGGCGTCCATGGCGACTTCAACAGCGTCCTCATGGTCGCAGTCAAGGAGATGTACGGTATCATGTGCATCATCGGTACCATCGTCCTGCTGCTGATGCTGCTCTATGACGTTCAGCCCGTCAAATCCACCATGCACCGCATGCCCAAACTGAAATCCCTCGGCAAAATCATGATGCGCCAGTTACGGCGTGAATCCATCGCCATAGACTGACAGTGTTTACATACACCTGACTAAAGAAGCCACCTTTTGGGGTGGCTTCTTTAGTAAATGCTTCCATGTCATCAGCAGGTGAGGAACACGTGACCGCCATCGCCCATGTCATAGTCAAACATGAACGGTACACAGGATTACCAGTGTCCGCCGCCTCCGGGTTGGGTGTTGGTGAACTTATAGGTGGTGATCATGTTGCTCAGCGTGAGTGAGGCAAGCCTTGAGCCGCCAGTGACGCTAGCACCGGTCACCAAGCCGTCAAAATTGCTGCCACCGCTGACGGTTGCTCCTGTCGTCAAAGTGCACTTACCGCCCTTGGTCATGCCTGGAGCGCTCACCAGCAGTGTGTAACTGTTGTAGCTGCGTGGCACGGCAAAAGCAAAGATGTTGCTGTCGTCATTGCCGGCAAGGGCGATGTAGGTGCCACTTGTCAGGCTGCTGCCGCCGACAATGGCCACGGGCTGGGTCGTGCCGCTTGTGCTGGGCGTCGAGGTCGTTCCGCCGATACCCAGGACGGTGCCGCCGGTGATGGTAAAGGCGTTCTGGTCACAGTCGAAGCCTTCCTCTGGCGAAGTGGTGCCGCAAGCGACAACCGTGCCGCCGCTGATGGCGATGTTACCGTTGCTGTCGATGCCGTCGTTGTTTGTAGCATAGGCAAACACCTGGCCGCCACTGATGGCGATGTTGCCTTTTGCATTGATGGCGTCGTCGTAGGCATAGACCTGCACCTTGCCATCAGTGATGTAGAGTTTGCCTTTACTCTCGATGCCCTCGCTATTTTCTCCTCCTGTCGTCCGCACCATGATGTCGCTGCCCGCCAGATGGATGTCTCCGTCGCCCTTGATACCCTTGGGTGACGTGCTGTAGCGTCCATAGCTATAGACCGTCCCCGTGGTGATGACCTTAACAATGCCGCCATCGAAGTGCATGGCCTGGTCGCAACTGATGCCCTTGCCACCCTGGCCTGTGCTCTTCAGGCACAGCATTCCGCCGCTGATGGTGAAGGTGCTGTCGCACTTGATGCCGGCACTGCCGTTTACGTCATTATCGTCGCTGTCCCACTCGCCGGTGCCCGTGGTGATGGCCGTGAAGCGTCCCCCATCGATCTGGATGATGCCCTCACTCTTCATGCCCTTGGCTGCCACTCCGCTGCACTCCACGTTGATGACGCCGCCTCGCATCAGGATGGCGTCATTGGCCTTGATGCCGTTGCTGGCAGTGTTCTTGACGTAGATGTTGTTGCCCGGTCGGAACAGGATATAGTCATCGCTGGTGATGCCGCCTTTGCAGTTGGCCAGCACCTTTAGATGGCCACTGCCGCTGAAGAGCAGTTTGCCCTCGCTGAAGAGCGTCGCCTTCATGTCTTCATCGGCTGGCGTGTCATAGCTGCTGCCGTCCTGCAGCGTGTTCCATGTGCCGTCGGCCAGTTCGATGTAGCCACGCTTCTTGCATTGGCTGTTGATGGCAGCACCAGTAGGGTTGGTGATATTCACCCCGTTAAGCCGCAAAGCATACTTGCTCTCGCCATAGAGCTTGAATGAGCCGTCGCCTGTCGTGCCGCTCAGGGTATAGCGCACACCCTTGACCGTTGATACCACTGTGACGTGGCCGCCGCTGACGGCGACGCTCACGCCTGTCACCTCGCCGCTGACAGTGGCATTGTCGGAGCCGTTGTAATTAATCTTGATCTCATTGTCAAACGTATTGTTTTCAATGTAGTCCTCGTCGCTGGAGTCTATGGTCTCACTCTCGTTGAGTACAGTGCTATCGACGGCAATTGTGAAAGAGGTCAGTTCACCTATAGATGCAGTGGAGCCTCCACTTTGAGAGGAAGGGACCTCGCCATTCGGGTTGAAATCGGGTTCAAAGGGGGATTCCTCTGCACACGACAGGAGACCTGCGACCAGCAATGCTGTGATTAAATACCTTGTTGTCTTCATCGTTTTGCCCTTTCTTGAAATAAATAAGTTAAACCTGAAACAATATGCGCCTATCGGCGGACGTCTATCTATTTAACGAAACAAAATACGATATCTGTGTGCAGCCCTAGTTTCTTTTCAATGTACACCACATTTCCTTCAGCGAAACACCCATCCACATGCGAAAAAGGCGAACCGAACGCACCCTGCCTAGAGGGTTGCGCCCAGCGCCAGCACCAGTTCCAATCGGTGGGCGAAAACCGTCCTCAATATCAAAACCTCACTCAATGATGGCTCAGGGCAATAGGCATCATTGAGTGAATTCCCTGTATTACAGACCGTGCCGCGTTTATCTATATTATAGAGCCATTCGTTGAAAAACCATTTGATTCTTATGTCTCAGTCAGAATAATGGTTTAACTTTACGAGAATTAAGAAAATGACTAATTCAGTTATTATGAGACGATTTAGATGCTATTACAGGATGGTGACCCTATTGGTGGTCTTGATTACAGCCCTTGAGGCCATGTGCTTTGACTTTGAGGCTGGCGGTATTTACTACAGTATCAATGCCGACGGGGTGACCGTCAGTGTAGCAGCCCCCACATACAGTTGGCAGTATAAAGACGCTGTGACCATTCCAGCCGAGGTGGACAATAACGGTGTGACTTTTACGGTCGTGGCCATTGGTGAAAAAGCATTCTACAGTTGCACCAGTTTGACTAGTGTTGAAATGCCGTCTTCAGTAACCGCCATCAGAGCCAATGCCTTCGGTCGCAGCAGCAATCTGAAGAGTGTCAATATTCCTGATGGTGTGACGACCATTGGAGAGAGCGCATTTGAAGGCGACAGAAGCCTGGCGTCCGTCTCTCTTGGTTCTCAATTATCGCTTATCGGGAAAAATGCCTTCAATGGCTGTTCTGGATTAACAAGCCTCATGGTTGACGAGGACAATACCGTGTATGACTCCCGCGAGGGCTGCAACGCGGTCGTTGAACGCGCGACCAACACTCTTGTGGTAGGTTGCAAAAATACCACGATACCATCAACTGTCACAGCCATCGGCGAACGGGCGTTTGCCTTGTGTGCCGCACCAGCCGCGTTGACCATCCCCGGCTCGGTAAGCTCGATTGGCGACGAGGCATTTTTGTACTGCAACGGATTGGCGACCCTAACGCTTTCTGATGGTGTGAGAGACATTGGAGCCCAAGCCTTTTCACACTGCACGTCATTGACCGATATCATTATATCTTCATCGGTCACGCACATCGGCGAAGAAGCTTTTGCCGGGTGCTGGAGTCTGGCAAGTCTCATGGTTGACGAGGGCAATACCGTCTATGATTCCCGTGAGGGCAGCAACACATTGATTGAGACAGCCTCAGGCAGATTGCTGCTAGGCTGCAAGAATTCTTTTATTCCACAAGGCGTCATCACAATCGGGCGGTCATCGTTTGCATGGAGTAAAGTGACCACAGTCAATATTCCTGAAGGAGTAACCGCTATCGAGGACTATGCGTTTGACCACTGCTACTACGTCTCTGAACTCTCATTGCCGAGCACATTAGTTTCCATCGGCTACAGCGCTTTCAACAGCTCCTGTAATTTTACCAACCTGAAATTACCCGATTCGCTGGTTTCTATCGGTGGGTATGGTTTTGCCTGCTGCGGTTTTGAGCAGATTGATTTCGGGCATGGGCTGCGATACATTGGGGATCAAGCTTTTTTCAGCTGCGGCCTGAAAGAACTTGACTTGCCCAATTCCCTTTTAAGCATTGGCGACAATGCTTTCCTGGGCTGTACCAGGCTCACTCATATAAACATTCCGGCTTCGGTAACCCACATCGGATGCGCCGCTTTTCAGGCGTGCGAGAACTTGACCCGCCTTACCGTCGATCCCGCCAATGCGACATTCGACTCACGTGATGACTGTAACGCGGTCATTACCACCTCAATTAACACTTTGGTCGCTGGCTGTATTGCTTCAGTCATTCCCAGCACTGTGACAGCTCTGGACAATGGAGCCTTCTGTGAGTGCATCGGACTGCACACCATCAATATACCGCCCTCGGTTAAACACATCGGCGACCACACGTTTGACTATTGTTATGAATTGGACACAATCACACTGCCGCCTTATCTGCTCACCATCGGCAAGAGTGCATTTGCCGGGTGTGAGTCACTCACCTACATGATGATTCCCAACACGGTGACAAGCATAGGCGACAGTGCTTTCTACGACTGCCCAGGCCTTAACTATATTACTCTTGGAACCAACTTGACATCTATCGGCGCCATGGCCTTCTATGGATGCAATTTCATCACTGTAGCCTGCAAATCCATGACTCCACCAGTGATTGCTGGAGAAGACAGCTTCTGGCATTACGGCAGTTTCAGTAACGCGATACTCAAGGTGCCAGGCCCCTCTATCAACAAATATCAGAACGCAGAATACTGGAGCCTTTTTCCAAGGATAACGAGCTTTGGTGACGTTGATGAAGATAGCAAGATCAGCATCAGTGATGTCACTTTCTTGATTGATATCTTATTAAGAGGCGCATCGACCGACTCACAGATGATAGCAGCCGACGTGAATAGTGACTTCAATGTATCCATCAGTGATATTACTTGGCTGATAGACCTGTTGCTCAACGAACCAGGAGGACACGCCCCACACTCCATACTATAGATGGCCTTCGGGATCACTGCGCCAGTGGGCTTGCACAGGATGAACGCAACGCTGTCTGCAGGTCGGGGAAGTAGAACTCGCCACTCATAAGTGTAGCAATGATGACCCTCCGATGATTGCCACTCAATTGTGGGCAGAACGACCATTAGTGAAGCGGTGGTCGTTTCTGTGAATGTATGCTTAATGATTGTTTCAGTTTCAATTTCTTACTACCCAGCGAGAAAAAGCCACCGTGCGGTGGCTCCTTCTCGCTGGATGCGCTGCGGCACAGCAGGAGCGGAACAAGTGACCGCCATCGCCCATGTCATAGTCAGACATAAACAGCTGTGAGCCCTCGCCAACAAGCGCTAAGGTACAGTCTTTTAGATGCTTAATTTTTTAAATTCGGCTTGTAAGTCATTGAGGAAATGCGCTGCTTCCAAACCATCCATCTGCGCATGATGGAACTGGAACGAAATGGGGAGCACTGTCTTGAAGAGTCTATGCCGGTACTTGCCCCAAGCAAGAAATGGCGTATTAAAGACCTCAGCATAGATGCTCACCACAGTGTCGATCTCACAGTCAGGCAAAGCCGATGTGCTGATAACCATGTAATCGTCGCTCAAATTGTGAGGTTCACCTGTTTCATGGGCCGCCTGAGTGAGACGCAGATAATCATCATTGAACTGCTTGAGGTCGTCCAGGAACGGGATGTCACAGAGTGTGACACCTCCATTCTTGACAGGCACCACCACGTTCACAGCCAATCGGTCATACTTCAAGTAGCGCTCTCCCATGGGCAG
>ONJS01000041.1 GCA_900318205.1 uncultured Prevotellaceae bacterium
AACGCTTGTTAATGAGATTGTCGGCAGTCACCTTGGCAAACGAACCCGTGGCTCTCTCCTTGGAAATCTGCTGATAACCCGTCACCACCACATCGTCCAAGACATTGGCGTTATCCTCGAGGATGAGGACACTGTTACTGGAAGCCGCTTTGCGCTCGACAGTCTTTTTGCCGATATAGGAATAGACGAGTGTGCTATTGGGATCCACACCCTCCAGCACATAGTTGCCGTCCATATCAGTCACCGTGCCGTTATCGGTACCCGAGACGCGCACAGTAACACCGGTGAGCGGTTCGCCGTCGGCATCCACCACCTGTCCCTTGACCGAGCGCTTGGATACCTGGATGAAACGGCCTTCAACAGTGCTGGTCAAAGGCAGACCCTTAATGAGTGCTTTGACCGCATCGGGAGCAGTGGCGTTAGTCACATCGGCTGTCACCTTGTAATCCTTGACAGCCTCGTAGGGATAATTGATCTTGTAATAACCTGATTGTTGCTCCACTTGCCTGAAAGCATTGGGCAACGGCGTCTGGTTGACCTTGAGAGTCACCTTCTGCCCTTGTGCAAGCACTGTCAGTGGCAGTATCAGCAGGCACAACAATGCGATGAGTTTTCTCTTGTCCATTTGTAATACAGATTTAGTTTAAGATTTAACTTATTCTGTTTCTAATACTAAGAAAAAATAAGCGGGGTACAAGACTCCGCTTCATATTCAAGATTTTAACATTTCTTAATTAATGATGACCATATTGCCATCCACCTCGGCATGGACAACGCCCAAAGCATTGAGGTTGGCAACGGCTTCACGCAGGCTCTTGCTTCGCTCGACAACGAAGTGCAATCGCAGCTGCATCTTGCTCCTATCATCAAACGATACGTTCACACCATACCATCTTGCCAATTCCTGCATGATTGAGAATAGCGATTCATTATCAAAATAGAAAAAACCTTCCTTCCATTGGGTGATGGGGTAAGTGTCCACGGCCTTAACCGCCAGTTGAGATCCTGTAAGTGCAGCCTGCTCTCCAGGTGACAATATCTGGGCCAAGTCTCCCGTTTTGACCTGCACACGTCCTGAAACGAGCGTAACAGACGCATCTTTGCGGGAATAGGCCCGCACATCAAACGAAGTGCCCAACACACGTGTCGACAAGTAATCGGTGTGCACAATGAATGGGCGCTTGACATCCTTTTTTACCTCAAAATAGGCTTCGCCCTGGAGACGGACCTCGCGCGTATTGCCATTGAATCGGTCAGGGAACTCAAGGCGGCTCTCGGCATTGAGCCATACCTTGGTGCCGTCGGCAAGCGTTAGGTGATAATCTTGACCACGGGGAATGGACAAAGCCTTCAATTGGGCCGACGTGGTGGCCGCTGTTGACTTGTCAAGTGCCATTTCTTCCTTGATGTGCCGAGCATGGCCATCGTCGGTAGTGATAGTCACCGCATCGATACTGTCAGGTACATGAACAGCAAATGAGTTGGTATTCACATTGACGGGCAAAGATTCCTGTAAACCAGACCAATAGCGATAACCGACAATCAATGTAATAACAGCAGCGATGCCCGCAGCCCAACGGGCAAAGGGAACCATCCTGTGCCATAACGGTTGCGAGACATGACTCGATGCATCTTCCTCTTCCATTACCAGCAAATCCAATCGCCGGCTAACGTCATGCCACGCAGCCTCGACATCGGGCGCACTGGCGTGCTCACGGTTCATGGCACTTTGCAACTCCCATTGTTCCAGCGGGGTCAGTGGCTCTTGTCCTTCAATATGCTTGTTGTCTTGTTCCATTTCACTAATTCATATACGCTAAAAGCAATAGTGGTACAAACTTTAACATTTTTTTACCCAATGACACGCGCATTTGGGCAAAGGATCGCTGAACGATCTTCTTCACGCCATCGACGGAGATTCCCAACATGTCAGCGACGTCCTGGTTGCTCTTCTGCTCGTAAAACCGCAAATATAACACGCGTCTGACACGCTCGGGTTGGCGATTTAACTCCTCCTTGAGCGCCTCAATGCGAGCTTCATATTTTTCCCAGTCGGTATCGGTATAGTTTTCCAGCTCATGAATGACCTCATCCAGTAGCGGCACGTAACGGTTCTGGTGGCGCAGTTGGTCCAAACTGCGATTGCGTACGCTGGTAAATAGGTAGGACAACGCGGTATCCAGAGCAATTGTCTCGCGCAGTTTCCACACGTTGACAAACACGTCGCTCACCACATCGCGTGCCACATCCTCATCATGAACGATGTCAAGGGAATGATAATACAGCCGCTCAAAGTTTTGTTTGAACAGTTGCTCATATTCATGAACCGTCATGGACACACCCTTGGTCATCACTCTTATTATTAATCTATGTTCTGGCCACAAAAGTAATCATTTTTCGTCAAACTCTCACATCATATGAAAAAACAGTTACATAAAAAAACGTCTACGACAATACAAAAATATGTACCCCTATGATGTATTATGATGTATAAATGACAAACGATTGAAAAAAAAATAAATTTTGCAACCAAATAACCAAACGATTATGATGAAGAAGATTGCGACATTGTTGACGATGGTGACGGTGGCCATGATAGCCGTTGCCCAGATGGCTAATCCCGTCACGTTTACTTCCCAACTCAAGACCACCAACGGCTCCAGCGAGGGCGAAATTGTCTTTACAGGTAAAATCGACAAGGGCTGGCATGTGTATTCCACCAACCTGGGCGATGCAGGACCCACTGAGGCATCCATTACCTTCTACAAGAAGGACGGTGTGGAACCAGTGGGTAAACTTAAGGCTGTAGGCAAGGAAATCTCTAAGTTCGACGAGATGTTCGGCGCCAAACTTCGTTACTTTGAAAATAACGTGCAGTTCGTGCAGAAGGTGAAGTTCACCAAGCCCAACTATGATATTGATGCCGACCTGGAGTACGGCGCATGCAACGACCAGTCGTGCCTGCCGCCGTCGAGCGTAAGCCTCAAGAAGGCAGGCAAGTCACCTGCCGTTGACGGTGAGGCCGACAAGAACAAGGAGGAAGAGAACAAGGCAAAGGCTGAGGCCGAAGCCAAGGCCAAAGCCGACTCGCTGGCTGCTTTGGTAGCCCTTGCTGCCGATAGCTCAGCGATTGGTGCCCCTGTGGATAGTGCTGCCATCGCTGCGCTTGACCATGACGCACTATGGCGTCCAGTGGTAGGCGACATTCAGCGCATAGATGGCACCGACAGTAACAATGGTAGCCGCTCGCTGTGGTACATTTTCCTGCTCGGTCTGCTTGGCGGACTGGTGGCATTGTTCACGCCGTGTGTGTGGCCCATCATCCCCATGACGGTGAGCTTCTTCCTCAAGCGTGCCAAGGATGACAAGAAGAAAGGCATTAAAGATGCCATTACCTATGGCATATCCATTGTAGTAATCTATTTGGCTCTGGGTCTTATAGTGACCGCCATCTTTGGTCCAAGCGCATTGAACGCTCTGTCGACCAACGCCGTGTTCAACATCTTCTTGTGTGCGCTGTTGGTGGTGTTTGCCCTGTCGTTCTTCGGCATGTTCGAGATTCGTCTGCCGAGCAAGTGGTCCAATGCTGTTGACAACAAGGCCAGCAAAACTAGCGGTCTGTTGTCCATCTTCCTGATGGCCTTCACTTTGGCTCTTGTGTCATTCTCCTGCACGGGTCCTATTATCGGATTCTTGTTGGTTGACTTCGCCACTAGCGGCAACTTCTGGGGACCAGCCATCGGCATGCTGGGCTTTGCTTTGGCCCTGGCGCTGCCGTTCACGTTGTTTGCCCTCTTCCCCTCGTGGCTCAAGTCGGCACCCAAGTCGGGCGGTTGGATGAATGTTCTCAAGGTCGTGCTCGGTTTCATCGAACTGGCGTTTGCCTGCAAGTTTTTCTCGGTGGCCGATTTGGCCTATGGTTGGCACCTGATGGACCGCGAGGTGTTCCTCTGCCTGTGGATTGCCATCTTTGGCCTGCTGGGTCTGTACTTGATTGGCAAACTCAAATTCAAAAGCGACATAGCCGAGCCTAACGACGCAATCAAGCCCATGCCTGTGATATGCATTATGGGCGGACTGATTTCGATAGCCTTTGCCATCTATATGCTGCCAGGCCTGTGGGGCGCACCATGCAAGGCCGTTAGCGCCTTTGCCCCGCCCATGAACACCCAAGACTTTAATCTCAACACCAAGGAGGTGCGGGCTGCCTATACCGACTATGAACAGGGTATGGCTGCCGCCGCCTCTGCTGGCAAACCTGTCTTCCTCGACTTCACAGGATTTGGTTGCGTGAACTGCCGCAAGATGGAGGCTGCCGTGTGGACCGATCCCAGCGTTGCCGACAAGCTGAATAAGGACTATGTGCTCATCTCTCTGTTTGTCGATGACAAGCGACCATTGCCCGAGCCCATCGAGGTCACCGAGGAGAATGGCGAGAAACGCACCCTGCGCACTATCGGCGACAAGTGGAGCTACTTGCAGCGCTACAAGTTCGGTAGCAACACGCAGCCGTTCTATGTATGCATCGACCCGCAGGGTAACGCTTTGAGTGGTTCGTTCAGTTACAAGGAGGATGTTACCGCTTTCCTCGACTTCCTCGACGGTGGCATGACGAAATTCCGCCAATAAAACAAAAAGGAAAACAATAAGTACAACAAATACAATAATTTAATTATTTGTCATCGTTGTATTCATTGTTTTTCTTTCTAGATAAATTAAGATATAATGATCGAGAAGAACATTAGAGAGCAGATTATCGCGTTGATGAAGCGCGAGGTGGTTCCTGCCGTGGGTTGTACCGAGCCCATGGCAGTAGCCCTGTGTGTGAGCCGTGCAACCGAGGCACTAGAGTGCCGACCCGAAAAAATCACAGCCTTGTTGAGTGCCAATATCCTCAAGAACGCCATGGGTGTGGGCATTCCCGGCACAGGCATGATCGGCCTGCCCATCGCTATTGCCCTAGGCGCTATCATCGGCAAGAGCGAGTACCAGCTCGAGGTCATCAAGGACGTATGCCCCGAGGCCATTGAGCAAGGCAAACAGTACATCGACGAGGGCCGTATCGACATCCAGTTGAAACAGGGTGAATGCGACAAACTCTATGTCGAGATCCTGTGCGAAGGCGACGGCCACACTGCCAGCGCCATCATCAGCGGATCACACACCCACTTTGTGAAGGTCACCCGCGACGACAAGGTGCTGCTCGATGAACTTGCCGAGCGCAGCAATGATGTCGACGATGGCGACATCGAGCTCAAGTTGCGTCTGGTCTATGACTTCGCCATGCAGGCTCCGCTCGACGAGATCAGCTTCATCCTCGAGACCCGCGACTACAACCTCAAGGCCGCCCAGGAGTCCATCAAGGGCAACTACGGCCACTGCCTGGGCAAGACCATGGACAGGCCATTGAGTCACGGCATCTTTGGCAACACCATCTTCTCCCGCATCCTCTCCAAGACCGCACTGGCCACCGATGCCCGCATGGGCGGAGCGCTGATTCCCGTAATGAGCAACAGCGGTTCGGGCAACCAGGGCATCTGCGCCACCAATCCCGTCGCCGTCTATGCCATGGAGAACGAGAACACCGAGGAGGAGCTCATCCGTGCCCTCACGCTGAGCCACCTCACCGCCATCTACATCAAGCAGAGCCTGGGCAAACTGAGCGCCCTGTGCGGCTGTGTGGTGGCCTCGATTGGCAGCTCGTGTGGCATCACCTACCTGATGGGCGGAGACTTTGAGCGCATCTGCTATGCGGTGAAGAACATGATTGCCAATCTCACGGGCATGATCTGTGACGGTGCCAAGCCCAGCTGTGCCCTGAAGATTGCGTCGGGCGTGTCGACCGCCCTGCTGAGTGCCGTGCTGGCCATGGAAGGCCGCCACGTCACCAGTGCCGAGGGCATCATCGACGACGACGTGGATCGCTCAATCCATAATCTGACCAGCATCGGAGCCGATGCCATGTGCGCCACTGACCACATGGTTCTTGACATCATGACCGGCAAATCGTAATAATATCAATTGATTTTTCATGCATCCATCAAAAGATAAAGCGGCAAAAGCCGCTTTGTTCGTTAAGTTTACCACCATATAACTCATGGAATAGCTAATCAACTCAGCTATTGACCAACTATTCCAGTTTGCCTTTCGTAGTGACGTGTCAATTCAATAAGTCTGAGTTCGGCTGACTATCCGGATGTGATGGGCGTTGGGGTATTTCTTCCTCGCCTTGTAGTGAACATACATCCTGCTTCTGCTCATGCTCTCGATGGTGATTGTCTTGCCATCCACCTCTACCTCATAAGTGTAGATTGTGGGGATGGGCATCTTGGTGGTATTGTTTCCAGCCCACCATTCAATCAATAGTTCTTTAATTGTCTTGATCATCTTACAAATTGGTTTTTAATGCGTTGTACTGTTGATATTGAGGAACCGGTGAGTTTCGCTGTGTTACGGATGGAGTAGCCTCGTTTCAGCAGCGATATGACCTCCTTGTACTCCTCTCGTTTCCTATCGTCGCTCTTGATGGTCCCGGTTTTGCGTCCGAGTTTTCCACCGTTCCTCACATACTGGGCACGTCCTGAGTTGAGCCTGTATTGGATGTTGGCTCGCTCGATATTGCCCATCTCAGCAAGCACGGTGATAAGAATGGACGCGATTGGGTTCACTTCGCCATTGGGTTGAAGCGAGTAGATGCCAAGGTTCTGTATGTAAACTGAAACCTTAGCCTCATGCAGCCGTTCCAGGGATTTCAAAACTTGCAGCGTTGATCTTCCCAGGCGGCTCAGTTCAGATAATAACAAGTAATCGATGTTGTTCTCGGTGCAATAGTCTAAGCACTCGGTCAACACTTGTCTTTCCTCATTCTTCTTGGCGCCAGAGATATGCTCCTCGTAGATTTTCACGATTGTCATATCCTGGGCTTCACTGAATTTTTGAAGGTCAGTGATTTGTCTTGATGTGTCCTGCCTGTCATTCTCTGAACTCACCCTGGCATAAATCACGGCCCTCTTGTTTTTTGTTTCCATTTTAATCTTTGAATTAAAAGAATATATTGAAAGGGTGTATCCATTAGCCGTTACAAACTTTTTTGAATACACCCATTAAATGAACACACTAATGGCTCATCGGCAGCACTAGTGTTACTATCCTGTGACAATACCGTATTCCTGACAAATGCGTTCTTCATAATTGTCAGTTTTCTCTACAGCATCATCTATCACAGAAATCAAGTCACTACATTAAGTAGATTGAGTTGTTTATTACTGTCTTGTAAGTGCAACCATCCTCAGGGATGCGAACCTTCTTAAACACGTAAGCCCACCAATGATCTTTCCTTGATGGGTTTTGGTTCAGCAGCATCTCAACGATTGATTTGTGAATAGGGAAAACGTAGGTCAAAGCGCGTTTTTTGCTCCCTTCACTCAATGATAGCCAGTACTTAATAGTCATGGCCTTCGTCTTTGCTTTAGTTTTTGTTTGTGCCATAGTTACATTAAAGTTTTTGAGTCCTGATGAGTTCCAACCTGTCGATGCCCCAGTACTCGTGTTCAACTTCTTGTCTTGCTTCACTCTCAGTCATAGCGTCAACCCAAATGTTGTCGCCGTCTTCATCTCCATTTTGGTAGATTCTGAAATAAAATCTTGTCATAGTTGTAATTATTTTTATGCAGCAAGAGCCCCCATGTGATGATGAGAGCCCTTGTTGCTGGTTAATAATGTCTAAATGTAGTCTCGTGTTCGCCAATACTCAAGATCATCCTTTACCATGTCATAGGTCTGTTCCAATTCCAACTTGTTGATTGATGGATAGTAGTCCTTGAACACGGCCCAAATGTCATTGAAATTTAGCTCTGGATGACAGGTTACTATTTCGTATAGTTCATCATAGTAATAGTCATAGAACCCTCCGTCATAGATACTGCCATAACCTCTATATTCATACTCGTGGGGGTAAACATCAGTGCAGTTCTCAATTATATGCTCAACTAATGCCAAGCAATTGAGTAAATCGGCCTTTACTGAATATTCCTGGTCAGTGTGAGGTTGATAATAGCCGCATGACATATTACAGCAGCTTACGCTCAATCCCTGCTCCTTCAAGGTCTCAACATCAGTCATCATGCCATTTTCCTCATGATAACCGAAGTCCTTGTATCCGGTTGCTTCGAGGAATTCGGTGCTACATAACTCAGTGCAGCAAATTGAAGTTATAAAATCACTACTCCCACGTCTATCGCATTCTATCACGAACCTACAGTCATCGAAGAAATCCATTTTTGCTTTTGAGCTTCCAACACAGCCCGTCTCCTCACCTACGAAGAAGGCAACTTTTAGTGCCTCAGTCTTTTGTAAGCATTTCAAGCATACCCAGACTCCATTCGCATCATCGGCCCCCAATCCTTCAAAGCGTTTATTCTTAGGACTCCAACCAAAGATGATGTCCTGGGTCTCTATTGCCTGAAAATCCTTGCTATGATTTGTCTGAACTTGGTCAATATGAGCGACCAAGCATGGATAGGTATCAGAAACACCTTTAGTCACGTAGATGTTTCCAACCTTCTTATCCAGTTCAATCTTGCAGTCCTTCATGTGATGTTTTATGTACCACAATAGGAATTTGATCATCTTTTGCTCCTTGCCCGATTTAGAGTGAATCGAGTAGAGCCGTTTAAGCAGTTTCATAGTTATACAGCAATTAGTGCCTCCTCCTCAACTTCTTGCTCTTGCTCTGCCTCAAAGCCAAAAGGAAGCTTGGTTAGTTCGTTAATCTGGTCGTAAATCTCGTTGTTATGCTTGTGTAGAATCTCACAGTCAACATAGAGGTCAACCACTTTCTTTCTAATGGTTTTCTCCTCATAGATGCCTTCCTCCTTATTCCAAGCATGGTAGGTGGTAAGTTCTTCACTGTCTTCGAAGTATTCCTTATCAAAGTCGCAGTAGAACCAGTTCTTTTTCTTAAATTCAAGCTCTGCCTGATTCTTACAGTCGTCACAGCAGAAGTCCTGATTCAACAAATCACTATGTGAGTGCTTGTCTCGGGGATAGTATTCAGGATTAAGAAAACGTCCAGTGCAATAAGGACAGTCCAATATGTCCTCATAGTGAATCCAGTCGCCATCATAGTCTTCAAAATCGTCAAGATCCTCGCTATTGCAACTTATCTCGCTGCCGTGATAGTAGACGATAATTGTGTCTGCACATGAATAATCGTGATATTCGTCATAACAGCTCTCTTCATCCTCAATTTCGCCATTTGTTGTGTCCAAGCGATATTGATACTCACAATCAGAGTAGTTGTAGGCTATATTATCGTCCATGTTAAACCACTTGAACGAGTCCTGGTAACTGAGATAATCACCCCAGTCAAGGTCGCATGAAATAGTGAATCTCTTGCAGTTAAGTGAGTTTCCTTCATTATCGACGAAACCTCTTGAATTTCCACAGTCTGCCCCGACGAATTTATATCCGTCAATCTGGTTGTCTTGAATTAGAGAGTCAACCAATGCTCTCTTAAGAATCTCGTTGGAATCTGATGAGTACTGCCTTTCACACAATCTCCAGACCTTACCATCCTCGTCTTTTGCGGCAGTATAAATCACAGCTCTCGCAATTACTTTATCGTTTTTATTGGTGAGATA
>ONJS01000016.1 GCA_900318205.1 uncultured Prevotellaceae bacterium
GAACGAGGGTGTTTACACCGCCAACATCACCACCGCTGGTGAGAATGACGGCAAGAGCTACTTCAGCTTCACCAAGATGCTCGCCGAGGGTAACGAGGAGGCTGACTGGAATGCCATCGCTCCCTATCGCTTCGGCGCTGCCAGCGAGGGCGACTTCTGGATGGCCGAGGAACTCCTGGGTGTACAGTGCGACCTGGCTACCGACGGCAGCTACAACGCCATCGCTATCCCCGCCGGTGAGTGGACCGTTACCGTTGACCTGGTGAGCAACAAGTTCACCATCGACGGCACCTGGCCCGCCATTGAGCCCGAGCACTATGATGGTGACGTTTATATCCTGGGTGATGTAAACGACAATGGTGGCTGGTTCACCAATAAGGGCGTCAAGATGACTCGCGATGCCGAGAACAACGTTTACACCGCTACCATCACCACCACTGGTGAGGCCTACTTTAATCCCGAGACCAACACTGGTTATAGCTACTTCTCCTTCACCAAGCAGTTGGCTGAAGGTGCTGACGACTGGAATGCTATCGCTCCTTACCGCTTCGGTGCTGTGAGCGAGGGTGACTTCTGGGTAACCGATGAGACCCTCGGAGTTGATATCAACCTGGCAAACAACGGTTCAACCTTCCAGATTCCCGCTGGTGAGTGGAACTTCACGCTGAGCGTTGACAACATGACCCTTGTCATCAACAAGGTAGAATTCCCGCGTGGCGACGTTGACAAGAGCGGCGACGTGAAGATTGCTGACGTTACTGCACTGATTAACTATCTGCTCAGTGGCGATGCTTCGCTGGTTGACCTCCAGGCTGCTGACTGCGACAAGAGCGGCGACGTGAAGATCGGTGACGTTACTGTACTGATCAACTACCTGCTGAGTGGCGTTTGGCCCGAGTAATCGGTAGTATCCATCCATAAAAAGGACAGGACCCCGCAATGGGATCCTGCCCTTTTTATATTGTATGCATGATGAAAATTATTAGCCGGGGAAAATCTGTTTTCTTATTGTAACGTTCTCGGTATAAGCTAATTGGATGAAATGATGAGATAAGGGGCTTACTTTAAGGGCATTTCAAAAGCCACCTAAGGGTGGCTGCTTTGGGGACGGTTTCTATGTATGAAAAACGCTTGTGTTTTTCGTACTTAGGAACCGTCCCCCTGTAATAGGCGAGAGTTACTTCTGGTCTATTTTCCTCGGGCGTCAATAATAAACATTACCTAATGCTGCACGGGAGACGCAAAATTTTGCGTCTCTACATGATTGAGCAGCAACGCACAAAGATCTACTCTAATGAAATATCAACGCCCCCCAATCTTCGGTAACATCAACGCCCCCGGCCCCCTCTAATCTTAGAAGGGGAGTGGGGATACATGGTTTTTCTCGTCCGGATGTCAGCAGTTGTAGTCCACACAGGCGCGCAACTGCTTCACGTCCTTGATGATGGCAGCGGCAGCGACATGGGCGGGATGCTTGGCATAGACAGCGACATCGTCCATGGTGGGAACGATGGCGGTGAGGACGATGTCCCAGTCCTCGCCGGGATTCTCGTTAAGGGCAACCTCGATGCTCTGGAGAACATCGATCTGCTCGGGAAGCGCATCGAGAGCGGCCTTGAATCGCAGGGCGGTCTCGCGACGCAGTTCGTCACTGCCCTGAAGTTTGAACATTACGATATGCTTGGTCATTGTTGATAGGCAGGCATTCGCCTGCAGATTAGTGATTAGTGGTTAGAGATTAGTGATAAAATATAGTCATGATATAGCAGTTGACTCAAGCCCAGCGGGGCTAATGCGAAATCGGCATTTTATAACGATATGGTCAACTGCAGATAAAAAAAGGCACCGGCCATGTGGAGAGGGCCGGTGTCTTCATCGTTATCATGTTGTTTTATTACTCTGCAGCGGGAGCCTCCTCGGCGGGAGCCTCACCCTCCTCAACGGGAGCCTCTTCGGCGCCTTCCTCAGCAGCCTTAGCGGCGGCGAGTGCAGCCTGGTGAGCAGCCTCCTCGGCCTTGCGAGCTGCGCGCTCAGCGGCGAGCTCCTCAGCGTTCTCGGCGATCACCTCAAAGGGGATCTCGACAGCCACTTCCTTGTGCAGGCGAACGATACCGGTGTACTTACCGGGGGTCTTGATGCTCTCGTGAACGCTCACGATCTTGCGGTCAACATTGTGACCAGCGGCGAGCAGAGCCTCGTGTACCTGAGCGGCGCCAACCGAACCGTAAATGGTGCCCGTGGGGCTAACCTTAACGGGGATGGTGAGTGATACGCCCTCAAACTGCTTGGCAGCCTCTTCGGCATCAGCCTTCACCTTAGCGAGCTTGTGAGCCTGCTGACGCAGGTTCTCGGCGTGCTGCTTGAGTGCGCTGGGGGTAGCCAGGACAGCCTTGCCCTGAGGAATGAGATAGTTGCGGCCATAGCCGTTCTTCACTTCCACAACGTCGTTCTTGAAACCAAGATTGACGATATCTTCTTTCAAAATAATCTTCATAGTTGTTTCCTCCTTTGTGTAATCGTTGTTGTTTATTTCATCAAGTCGGTCACATAGGGCAGCAATGCCAGATGACGGGCACGCTTAACGGCCTTAGCCACGCGGCGCTGGAACTTCAGCGAAGTACCGGTGATGCGGCGGGGCAGGATCTTGCCTTGCTCGTTGAGGAACTTCTTCAAGAATTCGGGATCCTTGTAGTCGATGTACTTGATACCACTGCGTTTGAAACGGCAGTATTTCTTCTTGCGATTGTCCACTGACAGGGGAGTCAGGTAACGGATTTCGCCCTGGTTGTAGGGCCTCTGTTGTTCTTGTGCCATTGTTTTTACTTCCTTAATTAAGTTTTACTCTTTGGTTTCTTCATTAGCCTCGGCTACGGGAGCAGCTTGAGGAGCCTCCTCAACAACGGGAGCTACGGGAGCCTCTTTCTCAGCGGCTTCCTGAGCAGCGCGCTCCTCCAACTTGGCCTGACGCACGGCGCGACGCTTGATAGCGTACTCAGCAGCATACTTGTCCAAGCGGAAGGTGAGGAATCGGATGACCTTCTCGTCACGACGGAAAGCGGTTTCCAGCTTGTTGACGATGGTGGGCTCACCCTCAAACTCAATCAGGGTGTAAAAACCAGTGTTCTTGTTCTCGATGGGATATGCGAGCTTGCGCAGTCCCCAGTTCTCTTCGTTCTCGATGTTGCCACCGTTGTCGGTGAGCACCTTCTTGAACTTTTCTACCGTTTCCTTCATCTGATCATCAGACAAAACGGGAGTCAAAATGAAAACGGTTTCGTACTTGTTCATAAATCGTTAAAAATAAGTTGATTAATAAATGTTGTGCTAAAAAGCGGGGCAAAGTTACAACAATTTTCCCAATTGGCAATACCCTTTGCGATTTTTTTTGCATTTATGCGATTTATCGGGCATCCGCGATACGACTAAAAGGAAAACAAGAAATACTATGGCATCCGCATTCCTTTTTAAAACAACTCAAACAACTTAAACAACTTTTTGGGGGCTCACGCGCCTCTATAACCTCACGCTAAGCCGCAAAGACGCTAAGTTTTTTTGGACATCCGCACACTAACTTTTTTAAAATAGGAATGACCACGAATCATTCATGAATTATATTGATGATGATTCGTGGTCATTTGTGTTTTTGGTGGGCAGCTAACGGCCGAGGGCTTGGTTGATGACGCGGATGAATTCCTGCTGGGGGTAGAGGCCGATGACGCTCTTGGGGTCGCCATCGAGCGGACAAATGAGCAGGAAGGGGATGCTGCGTATCTGGAAGACGTCGGCGATGTCGCTGTTCTTATCGACATTGATACGGTAGAAGTCCACCTCTCCATTGTAATGCTGGGCAATCTGCCTCAACATGGGTTCCAAGCGCCTGCACGGCATACACCAATCGGCATAGAAATCCACAACGACAGGTCGCGGACTGAGCATTTTCCAGTCGGCGGCGCGATAGTCAGCAATGAATTCCATGAACTGGTCCTGAGTGATGGAGTGGACCGTATAGACGGTATCCTGATCGGCACTATAGCGCTGGGCGCTGGCACCGAAGGCCAGTGACAACGCCACCAACGCGAAAAGCAGTATTCTCTTCATTCTTCTTGTAAATCGATTTATTCAGTCCTAACGCAGGGGAGACGCAAAATATTGCGTCTCTACACGTTACACAAGCAGTTACTGGTGCGTCTTGCGCAGGAGGTCGTTGACAGTCTTGACGGGGTTGAAGGTGTCGATGGGCACCTCGATGAAGACGGTGTTCCAGTTGCTCATCGAGCCGTTCCACAAGCCGGGGAGCTCAAGGGCCTTGATGTCCACGCCGTCCTTGCTCTTGACGCTGATGAAGCCGGTCTCGGGGTCAACGAACTTGCGGAGGTCAAACTTGATGCCCTTATAATCCTTAATATAGCAAACCAGGTCCACGGGGTTAAAGTGGGTGCCACCCTTCATCATCTCAACCGCAGCAGAGTCGTCGGGGTTGATCTGGGCCGACTCGAGGATCTGGGGTGAAGCCGAGCCATCGGCATTATAGGCCAGATAGGGTCCACCACCGGGCTCACCCTCATTGGGCACGACGCCACAAATGCGGATGGGACGGTTGAACTTGTCACGCAGCCATGCAGCGAGAGCGGCATCGTCCATGTCGTCGGTCGCCTTGTCCAGGATGCACAAGGTCTGGCGGGCATAGCGCAACATGCTCTTGAGGTCTGCACTCTTGACGTTGCCCTTATCGAGCATCTCGAGATATTTCTTCAACTGGCGTTGTACCATCACAAGGTAACCACCGATGATTTTCTTGTAACGCGTCGTAACGCTGCGCAGGCGCAAGGGCACCACGTTGTCCACATTCTTGATGAACACGACGTCGGCATCACGCTCATTGAGGTTCTCAAGCAGCGCACCGTGTCCAGCGGGGCGAAAGAGCAGGTTGCCCTTGCCATCGCGGTAGGGCGTATTGTCCATATTGACAGCGATTGTGTCGGTGGAAGCCTTCTGCTCGCTCAGCGATATGTCATACTTCACGCCCCACACCTTCTCCATCAGGGGCACCTTGGCCTTGATGAGACGCTCAAAGCCGGAACGGTGCTCAGGCGATACGGTGAAGTGGATGCTCACACGGCGCTGGCTGTCGGCAGCATACTGGGCGCCCTCCTCGAGATGCTCCTCGAGCGGAGTGTGCACCGAGCCTGCGGCTGCGCGGTGGAACTTGAGCAGGGCCTTGGGCAGAGCGCCGTAATTCATCCCCTCGGGCAGGAGAAGCGCCTTGAGCACGTCGGCATAGCGTCCAGCCTCGATGAGCTCATTGACATTATGCTGATACAGGTTCACACAGGTCTTGTTCAACTGGGGGAAGAACGCGAACAGGGTAATCCCCTCAAAGAACTGCTTCTCGAAGTCGGTCTCAGGAGCCGACTTGCCCTCGTTGATGAAGGCGAACAGGTTTTTAAACATGCGGCTGGCAGCACCCGAAGCGGGCTGGAACTTCTCTATCGTCGCTCCCCCACCCTGGAATTCTTTCCAAACCTTGATGCACTGGGTCTGCTGCTTGGCATCCAGTCGGGTTATACCGTGGCCAACGGTTGCCGCAGCCTCAATATTGAGCCAGGGGAAACCCGTCTCAAAACGCTTGATCTGAGCCTCTACTACAGGCTCGGTGATGCCCTTGGAGGCCATCATTTTCTTATCGTTGTCGTTGAACATATCTATTAGATTTTTAAATTTTTCCCCAAAATTACATTTTTACTGACGTTCTTGCAAGCATTTCGTCACAAAATGACTAAATTTGCCGAAAAAAGTGGGATGGAGATTGCTCAAGAATACTTCACGGCCGAAGAACGGTCACAACTGTTACACCTAGTCAAGGACTTGAACCGCCGACTGGGTGGCCAGTTGTCGCGCCATGACATCGACACCGTTCACTCGCTGGTCAAAGGGGGCATCGTCAAGGCGGGCCTCTTTCGCCGCGACCAGTACGGGCTGAACCCCGTGTTGCGCCACCTGAACACCGCCGTGACGCTGTGTGAAACCATTGCTCCCGACCGCACGATGGTTATCGCCACGATGATCTATAACCTGTGCCGTGGTGACTACCTCGATGTGCCGCGAGTAAGGTCATACTTCGGCGACGACATTGCGCGTGTGGTCCACGGTCTGCTGCATGTGGCACCGCTGTACAAAAAGCAGGCTGCCGTGGAAAACGAGAATTTCCACAAACTGCTGCTGACGTTTGCCGAGGACGTTCGCGTCATCCTCATCATGACCGCCGACCGCCTTGCGCTCATGCGCGCCATCAACCACCACCCCAACGAGAGGTTCGTGCACGAGATAGCCAGTGAGTCACGCTACCTGTATGCGCCGCTGGCCCACAAACTGGGACTTTACCACATCAAGACCGAGCTGGAAGACACCTCGCTCAAATACCTGAACCGCAAGGTTTTCTCACAGATTGCCAAACGCCTAAACGAGACCAAAGAGGAGCGCGACAATTACGTGCGTGACTTCATCAAGCCTATCGACGAGCGGCTCAAGGCCGAAGGGCTGAAATATGAGCTGAAAGGGCGCACCAAGTCCATCAACTCCATCTGGCAGAAGATGCAGAAGCAGGGGGTGGACCTGAGCGGCATCTATGACCTGTTTGCCATCCGCATCATCCTGGACACGTCTCCCAAGGACGAGAAGCGTGCCTGCTGGCTCGCCTACTCCATCGTCACCGATATCTACAAGGCCAATCCGTCGCGTTTCAAGGACTGGATCTCCATACCCAAGAGCAATGGCTATGAGTCGTTGCACATCACCGTATATGGTCCAGGAGAGAAATGGGTGGAGGTGCAGATACGCTCCCGCCGCATGGACGAGACCGCCGAGCGCGGTGTCGCCGCCCACTGGCGCTACAAGGGCATCAAGAGCGACGGTGACGTGGACAAGTGGATGAATGAGGTGCGCGAGATGCTGGAGGCCAGCGGTCAGGAAGGCCAGATGAGCCTGATGCGCAACATGGACACCAACCTGTATAACGACGAGGTGTTTGTGTTCACGCCCAAGGGCGACCTCATCCGTCTGCCTCAAGGCGCTACCCTACTGGACTTTGCCTACCACATCCACACGCGCGTGGGGAGTTCCTGCATGGGTGGCAAGGTGGACGGCAAGAACCAAAAAATCAACTACCGCCTCAAGAGCGGTGACACCGTCGAGATCATCACCTCGGCGACCCAGTCGCCCCGCCTCGACTGGCTCAAGATCGCCGTCACGAGCAAGGCTCGCAACAAAATCAAGAACGCCATCAATGAGCGACGCGCCAATCAGGCCCTGTTGGCCCGCGAAACACTGCAACGACGCTTCAAGAACCGCAAAATCGAGCTTGAAGACGCCTTGCTGGCCCGCGTCGTCAAGAAAATGGGCTACAAAACGACCACCGAATTCTATGCCGCCATCCAAGAGGATATCATCGACGTGAATGATGTCGTAGAGCAGTATGAGGATATCCTCGCCAAGCAGAACGAGGAAACCTCCCGCGGAACCGCCGAGGAATTCGTACTGCAACAGCCCACACCACAAGAAGAGAGGATGAGTGACGACATCCTTACCATCGGTGAGGATGTAAAGGGCGTGAACTATAAACTGGCCCGTTGCTGCAACCCCATCTACGGCGACCGCATCCAGGGATTCATCGCCAGCGACGGAGCCATCAAGATTCACCGAACCGACTGCAAGAACCTGCGCCACCTCAAGGAGCGTTACCCTTACCGCATCATCCGCACCCGCTGGACCGGGAAGACCGGCAGCCAGTTCATCGCCACGCTCAAAGTGCTGGGCCGCGACGACATCGGCATCGTCTCGTCCATCACCTCGGTCATCAACAAGACAGACAACTGCCTGCTGCGCAGCATCAACATCCAGTCGCAGGGAGGCCTGTTTGAGGGCATGCTGACCATCAGCGTGAACAACATCACCCTGCTTGACGAACTCATCAAGAAGATACTGAATGTCAAGGGCGTCAAGCAAGTGGAGCGCATGTAGTGAGGAGTTGAGGCGCAAAGAATTCGCCGTTAAATGACAAACTATTCTCCTTTCCCTATGCGCTATTAACTGAAAAAGTATTACCTTTGCAGGCATCATGCATATCGTTTCGATAGACAAGCAGACCATCAACGAGATGCCTCGGGTAACCTTCCCGGGACAAATCCACATCATCGCCGACGTTTCACAGATCCAACGCGCCGTCACTGTACTGCGCTCAACACACATCGTTGGCTTTGATACCGAAACCCGTCCCAGCTTTCGCCGCGGCGAGCACCACAACATCGCCCTGCTGCAAATCTCGACCCTGAGCGATGCTTTCCTGTTCCGCCTCAACAAGACGGGAGTCACTGCACCATTGCGGGACTATCTCGAGGACGACAGCATCACCAAGGTCGGCCTCTCGACCTGCGACGATTTCCACCAGCTCACCAGGGTGTGCGACTGCCATCCCGCCGGATTCATTGAACTGCAACAGCTCGTCAAGCAATATCAGATTGCCGACATGAGCCTGCAGAAGATCTATGCCATCCTGTTCCAGCAGAAAATCAGCAAGGGGCAGCAACTCACCAACTGGGAAGCACCCCAACTCACTGACAGCCAACAGCAATATGCCGCTATTGACGCATGGGCGTGTCTGCGCATCTACAACTACCTGCAAGACGGGAATTTCCTCCCCGAGCACTCCCCCTATTGGCACGAACTTGTCGAGCAAGATTAGCCATCATCAAGATTTTTTTGAAAAAAAAAGCGCCAAACGCATTGTCTGGCACGGAATTTGTAGTACCTTTGTAGCCCGTTTGCTACGGACACATACTATTGGGGCTGACTGGCTTTGACAGCGTGTAGAGGTGGTAAGCAAGCATGCAGAGCGATAATGGCAAGGCTCTTAAATCTCAGTCATTGACACAATTAAATGGCGAAAACAACTACGCTCTCGCTGCCTAACCGAAGCACAGTAAGTTCGGCTTTATCACTGCCCAAGGGGCTGTGACGAGACATCACCCAACTGCCCTCGCGCCGAGGCGGGTTGATCAGGTGGTGCAGGAATATCGGCGATAGGACAAGGTAAGCCTCGGGCCGCGTCCGAAATTTAGAGGATAAGCCACCGGTTGGTCGTCTTGGGCCTGCCAGCGGTCGAAAACCAAGCCAAGACTAAGCATGTAGAAACCTTATTAGTTCCACGTTTGGACGAGGGTTCAAACCCCTCCAGCTCCACCGAACACGAGTAACCACCTGATCCACAGATGGTTACTCGTTGTTTTTGTTGGAGCACTTGGCTCCAATAGGTTTGTTTTCAAATCATTGATTTTCAGTAATTTATGATTTCTTATTACCACTTTATTCCCCCGTTTTATTCCCCCTTTTTTTCCTGACATTGAATGATGGCTTTAAGCATCTGTGCTCAACTCACCATATCTCGTTTTGTTTTGGACTTCTTTGCTCCAAAAGCTATTAATAACATCAAAAAGGCAAAATTTGAAATGATGATGTTTGGGGAGCACAAATGATATAAATCTCAATGAGTTTCAGCTAAAACAAAGATTATTTGCGAGTTTTAGCTAAAACTCATTGTCAGTTTAAAATAATAATAATACCTTTGCATCAACCAAATTCACCTTTCATTATGGATAAGCTTATTGGCAGAGAAAAAGAGATACAACTGTTGACAGAATACACATCTTCAGACCGTCCTGAATTTGTTGCCATTTATGGTCGCAGACGTGTGGGAAAAACATTCTTGGTCAATCATTTGTTTCATGGCAAAATGGCTTTTGCCATGACTGGGGTACTTGACGGTACTTCAGAGGAACAAATGGAGGCGTTTATAGATGCACTCCAAGAATATAGCAAGAAAACCGTCAAACGTCCTGAAAACTGGATGGAAGCATTTAGGTTATTGAAGGAGCACCTAAAACGAAAGGTCACATTGAAACGACGTTGCATCGTATTCCTGGATGAACTTCCATCCATGGACACACAACGCTCAGGTTTTGTGCGGGCCTTGGGATACTTTTGGAACTCATGGGCATCAATGCAAGACAACCTCACATTAATTGTTTGCGGCAGTGCCACGTCTTGGATGATTAAAAATGTTGTTAATGATAAAGGCGGGCTCCATGACCGCATCACTCACGAAATACACCTGCATCCTTTCACACTTCATGAAACCGAAACATATTTGAAAAGTCGGAATTTCAAGTGGGAGCGTCTTTCTGTTCTACAGGCATACATGGCTCTTGGCGGAGTACCCTATTATTTGAGCCTGTTGCATCATAATGAGAGTTTTGCAACAAATATAGACCGACTTTTCTTTGGAGAAGAGGAAGAATTGCGCAGGGAATACAAACGACTTTATTCAACGTTATTTCAATCACCTGAGTCTTATATGTCTGTCGTCAACGCACTGTCAAAGGTGAAACATGGTATGACCCGCAAAGAGTTAAGTTCTGCCCTTGGAACTGCCCCAAATGGGACGCTCAGCCAGAAGTTAGAAGACCTGGTTAACTGTGATATAATCCGAAAGTACGTGGTGAGGGAGAAACGCATCAGCAATCGTTCCGCTATATACCAACTCACCGATTTCTATTCTCAGTTTTATCTGACATTCGTTCCGCGTGCAGAGGCCGAAACCAACTATTGGACGAATCATATCGGTACACCTGAAATCAACACATGGTTGGGGCTGTGCTTTGAGAGGGTCTGCATGACTCATGTAACACAAATCAAGAAAGCTCTGGGCATCGATCGGATTTCGACAAAATTCTATTCGTGGCAAAGTAAGCAATCGCAACCGAAAGCTCAAATAGACATGATTCTTGATCGCGCAGACGGAATCATCAACCTTTGCGAAATGAAATACAGCGAAGCTGAGTTTTCCATGAACAACACCGAAACGATTAAATTACGCAATCGTGCCGCAGCCTTTAAACAGGAGACAGGTGCGAAAGGCGCATTATGGCCCACGTTGATAACAACCTATGGTTTGAAGGACGGAATGCATTCATCCACATTTGTTGAAACGCTGACCATGGATGATTTGTTCAAGTAGTTGTCACCAATGGAAAGCATTTCATGAATGATTCGATGTCATATCAGGAACTCAAGCGCGAACGGGATGCTCTTCAAGTGCGAATAAAGCAACTTGAAGATGAGATTTCGTCACTTCGTGAGCGACTGATGCAGTATGAGCCACAAAGGTCAGGCCACGAAAAGTCCCTGCCTCCTCTTGCAAAGACCCGTTTGTCGTTGGATGAAAAGGTTGCCTTGTTTCGTAGTTTGTTTCGTGGACGGGAAGATGTATTTGCCCGGCGATGGCAGAACCGTTCAAATGGCAAAAGTGGATATCAACCAGTCTGTGAAAACGAGTGGAACCCGCAACTGTGCTACAAGCGACAATACAAATGCAGTGAATGCCCTAACCGGAAATTCTCCAGGCTCACTGACAATGACATCTATCGTCATCTTGAAGGGAAAGCGCCTGATTGCCGTGATGTGATTGGGTTGTATGTCATCAATGAAGATGACACCTGCCATCTGCTTTGCGCCGACTTTGACGACAAGAACTGCGAGCATGGCTATAAAGGAGATGTGTTGACATTTGTCAATGTCTGCAAAAGTTGGAATATCCCCAGCTATGTAGAGCGATCGCGGTCTGGAAATGGGGCACATGTCTGGATATTTTTTGATGCTCCAATCTCGGCCGCCAAAGCACGACGGTTAGGATATGCTATTCTAACTGAAGCCACAAATCGTGACGGTTGTATTTCATTCAAATCTTATGACCGTTTCTTTCCAAACCAGGATTATCTGCTACAAGGAGGCCTAGGCAACCTCGTGGCTCTGCCGTTACAAGGGCAAGCAAGAAAACAAGGAAACAGCGTATTTGTGAATGAGCATTTTGAGCCCTATCCTGACCAATGGGAATACTTGCTCAAAATTAAGAGACTGGTTGAGGCAGATGTTGACATCTTGCTTCACTCAAAGGCTAGTGCCCAGCCCCTCGGTGCACTTGCCACAACCAGCGAGAACAATCCTTGGGAAGCTCCTGTGGCATCAACGATTGATAAAAGAGATTTTGCAGCCAAGCTGACCATTGTAAAAGCGAACATGCTTTACTTTCCTATTGGGGCCTTATCAGCAAAAGTCATCAATTACTTCAAGCGCATCGCCTCATTCAGGAATCCAGAATTTTATAGCCGACAGGCTATGCGTCTAACGACCTATAACATTCCTCGCATCATCTCTTGCGCTGAAATCATTGATGACTACCTGGCATTACCTCGTGGTTGTGAAGATGCTGTCATCCAATTCCTTGAAGACAATGAGGTGAACTACGAAATCATAGACAAAACGAATCATGGGAAACCCATTCATATCACTTTCACTGGAGAGTTGCACAACGACCAGGCAGAAGCGGTTTCACTATTATGTGAAAACACAAATGGCGTGTTGTCGGCTACTACGGCTTTTGGCAAGACTGTTGCCGCAATCGGACTTATTGCAAGACACGGAGTTAATACGCTAATTCTAACGCATACTAAAGCGCTCCTTGAACAATGGAAAAAGGAATTAGGCAAGTTTCTATCAATCGAATACATACCTGAAGAGACCAAACCCAAACGTGGCAGGCCAAAGAAATCCTCCCCTATAGGCACACTTAGTTCTAACGGAAACTCTTTGCATGGTATCATTGATATCGCCCTTATCCAGTCTTGCATAACCAATGGAGAGGTAAAACCACTTGTCAAGGAATACGGCATGGTAATTGTCGATGAGTGCCATCACGTGTCTGCGGTAAATTTCGAACACGTTTTGAAAGAAACAAATGCACATCGGGTCTATGGCCTGACCGCAACTCCAATAAGGAAAGACGGACATCAGCCCATCATATTCATGCAATGCGGCCCGATTAGATACACGGCTGACGCCAAGCATCAGATGCAAATGCAGTCTTTTAGCAGATTGCTTATACCTCGTTTCACACATTACCATGATGTTATTGACAAGAATTTGCCCTACATGCAAATCATTCACCAACTTGCCGAGGATGAATACCGTAACCGTCTCATCGTGGATGACGTTTGCATAGCATTGAAAGAAGGGCGAACGCCATTAGTTCTTTCTAGCCTAACAACACATGTTGATTCACTTGCTAATCTCCTGAAACCTCATTGCACAAATGTGATTGTACTCATTGGCTCAGAAAGCACCAAAGATAAGAGGATGAAAATGGGACGATTAAATCAACTCTCAGCCAATGACTCTCTCGTCATCATAGCCACAGGAAAGTACATCGGCGAGGGATTTGACTGTCCCAGGCTCGACACATTGTTTCTCGCTCTGCCAGTTTCATGGAAAGGTATCATTGCTCAATATGCAGGTCGCCTTCATCGCGATCACGTCGGGAAACAAGAGGTGCGCATTTATGACTATATCGACTTTAGTATTCCTGTATGTGAGGCTATGTATCGACGCAGGCTTAAAGGCTATGCATCCATCGGATACTCGCTCATGCCAGATGGCCTATTCGCCGATGTCCAAGAACCAGAAAACCAGATTTTCAATGGCTCCAATTTCATAACTCATTACATTTCATCTCTTGGTTCAGCCAAAAGTTCCATCATAATCATTTGTCCCAAAGTAAAGTTTAGCCACCGTTCATTAGTCGCAACACGACTTGCTGACCTCATTCCCAAAGGCATCAAGATTGCAGTAGCTACCAGAGAGAAGAACGAGCATACCGAACACTTGGCAAGGCATGGAATAAGAGTCATCATTAATGAGAGCCTATCATTCTCAGCCACCATCATCGACCGCTCCCGTCTATGGTACGGCAACGTTAACCCCCTAGGCTTCTACAAGCAAGATGACAATATCATCACGTTCCGCCATCCTGAGGTTGCTACTACTCTTATTGACTCGTTAAGTAGCATATAAATTGACCTATTTCTATTGCATTACGATAGTTATCAGAGGGGGAATCGGGCTGTTTTGTATTCCCCCCTTTTGTGATATAACATCCTAATCGTTTGATATGACAAATAAATCATCAGGCCGCAATTACCTGATAACCAAATAGTTTCATTAGTTTATACTATCACATGATTAGTATGTAATATCATTCGATAAACCCTCCAGCTCCACAAAACCCCAAAATAAGTCGCTGAAAATCAGCGACTTATTTTTAATTATACTTATTTGTTTAGAGGTTATTAGGCGGTGGATGAGGGGGGGGGACGGGGAAGGGATTGTTTAATTATGCTATTTTTTTGGGGGGATTGTTGGTGGGTGGGGGAAAAAGTAGTACCTTTGCGGCGAAATTTGATGGTAATCGGGGGGGGCCATGGGCTACCTCGATGCAAGGGAATCCGGTGAGAGTCCGGAACTGTACCTGCAGCTGTAATCCCCTCAAACACGGGGTCTGCTTACTGAATGTCACTGGCCTGGAGTAAGGCTGGGAAGGCAAAGCGGACTGGGGAAAAGTCAGAAGACCTGCCATTATTTAGCTTTTAGCGATTAGCTGTTAGCTGCAGCTGATGCTGGGAGCTGAATATATTAACTTTAGTACGTTCACTCAGGAACAGGTGTGACGGAAAGCAAATGAAGAAAAGAAAAAGACTGGCGGCTGCGTTGCTGTCTTTATGCGCGTTTGTAGCTGTCAATGGACAGAATGACATCTGGCGGCAGGATAGTCTGCCCGAGGTGGTTGTAACGGGTACTGGCACTCAGCACCTGCTGAAGGATGCGCCCGTGCAGACCGAGGTAATCACGAGCAAGATGCTGCGCAACTATGCGGGCAAGAGTATCGAGGACATCCTGGGTGGCCTGACGGCGTCGTTTGCCTTCAACCAGGATGACATGGGTTCGCAGATGCAACTGAATGGACTGGGCAACAGTTACATTCTAGTCCTGATTGACGGCAAACGCATCCATGGCGACGTGGGTGGCCAGAACGACCTGTCGCTGATCGACCCGCAGAACATCGAGAAAATCGAAATCGTGAAGGGTGCGTCGAGTGCACTCTACGGCTCGGATGCCATCGCCGGTGTGGTGAATATCATCACCAAGAAGCACCGCGAGGAGGGCCTGCTGATAGAGAACACCACACGCCTGGGCAGCTATGGTGACGTGCGCCAGCACAATGGTCTGGCCTTGAATTACGGCAAGTTCAGCAGCTACACCAACTTCCAGTTGCAGCACAGCGACGGCTGGCAGAACACCACGGTTGAGCATACTGAAGGCTCTGAAGAGCCCATCACCGACTCCCGCAACAAGACCGTGAACCGCCACACCAACTGGCAAATCGCCGAGCGGTTGACCTATCAGCCTGTCAAGAATGTGGAACTCTATGCCGACGGCAGCACCTACTGGAAACGCATCTACCGCGTGAGCGGCCGTCATCCCCACTATGACGTGAAGACCTGGGACATGGAGTACCACAATGGTTCGGCATCCATCGGCGGCAAGTGGAGCCGTTCAAAGACAGACTACATCTCGCTGGACGTGGACTGGCACCGCCATGCCTACTATTACTATTACACCGCCACGACGCTCGTCGAGGACTACGAGAAGAGCGCGGGCACTCCCTACTACCCTTACTTCCCGTATCTTCCTGACCAGAAGGAGCTACAGAGCGACCAGCAACGCACGATGGCTGCGCTGAAGGGGGTCTTCACTTTGCCCTACGAGAACATCCTGAGTACCGGCATGGAATTCCGCTATGACTGGCTCCACGCCCCTACCCGAGTCAAGGGCGGCAAGGCCAGCGACTGGACCGCTGCCGTGTATGTGCAGGACGAATTCAACCTCATCCACAACGTGAACATCACCGCCGGCCTGCGCCTGAACCAAAACGAGCAGTTCGGCACCAAACTGACGCCCAAGGTGTCGGCGATGTGGAAACCCGGCAACGCCTGGCGATTGCGCGCCACCTGGAGCCAAGGCTTCAAGACGCCCGCCATCCGCGAACTGTTCTACCGCTATGTGCGCCAGATGAGCGGCACCTACCTGTATCTGGGCAACACCGACCTCAAGCCTCAGTCGAGCAACTATTTCTCGCTGAGCGGCGAATATGGCTGGCGCGGCCTGAACGTGACCGTCACGGGTTATTATAATAAGGTCAAGGACATGATAGCGCTGGTAACCATCCCCAACTATCAGGCCCCCGACGAATACATCATCCAGTATGATCCCGTCAAGACCCGCCAATACCAGAACATCGAGGACGCCAAGACCTATGGCGTTGACGTGAACGTCAATTACCAGTGGCGTGAGTTTGCCTTCGGCCTGGGCTACAGTTATCTGGACACCGATGCCAACCAATATGATACCAACCATGACAAGATGCGTAAAGTCACCATCGACGGCATGGCCCACCACAAGGGCAACTGGTTTGCCACTTGGGGGCACCGCTTCTCGGCCGACTACCGCTTGAGCGTGGGCATCTATGGCCGCATGTCGAGCACCCGCTATTATCAGGACGACGGCAACGGCAAGGGCTACCAGACGTGGCGCCTGTCCACCACCCATGACCTGGGACACTTCAAGGCGACCACCTGGCGCATCGAGGCCGGTGTGGACAACATCTTCAACTACTGTGACCGCACGCCTCACGGGCTGCACTTGGGCACGACAACCCCTGGCCGCACCGGCTATGTGTCGCTGACCATCCGCTTCAATCAAGGAAAGAAACTTTCTAATAAGTATAAGTCTAACTATAAACAACAAAACAATGATGAAGATTAAATCTTTATTGATTGCCATGCTGGCAATCTGTCTGACAATGGGCTTCACATCTTGCAAAGATGACAAGGACGATCCCATCGAGAACAACTACACCATTTACCAGAAAGCCGTAACACAGACCGTTAAGTCTCAGAAGAAGAGCGACAAGGTCATCCTGCTGGTTGCCTTCGGTTCGACATGGGAGCAGGCTTACAACGCATTTGATGCCACTGTTGAAGCCTACAAGAAGGAATTCCCCGGTTATGACGTGTTCCTGTCCTTCTCCTCAGCCATCTGCATCAACCGTGCAGCAGCCGGTGAGAACGTAGATCCCCGCAACTTCTATGCACCTCCCTTCTGGCTCAACGCCTTTGCCGAGGTTGAGTACATGGAAATCGTCGTACAATCGCTGCAGGTCATTCCCGGTGAGGAATACACCCGCGTGATCAGCTACATCAAGGACTTTGCCAACAACGCCAACGGTGACATCAACGACAAGTATCTGTCGATTGTTGACCTCAAGTTGGGTGTGCCCCTGCTGCAGGATGCCGAGAGCGATGTGAACCTCGTTGCCAGCGAGCTGAACAAGCTCTACAAGGACAAAGCCAATGAGGGCGTTGTTGCCTTCATGGGTCACGGTAACCCCGACAGCTATGATACCTATAAGGCCAACGTACGCTACACTCAGCTCGAGGAGGCCTTGCAGTACTTCAGCAAGAATTACTTTGTGGGTACTGTTGACATGATGGATAACTTCAAGACCGACGTGTATGAGCGTATGGTTGCTGCCGGTATCACCAGCGGTAAGGTATATTGCCACCCCCTGATGTCGATTGACGGTGACCACGGCCACAACGACATGGCTGGTGACGATGATGACAACTGGGACGGCACCAAGTTCACCCCCAACGATGAGGGCGAGGTTGAGGACACCTCCTGGAAGATGTACTTCCAGCACCTGGGTTATGAGTGCAACAACTCGACCATGATCGAGAAGGGCCTGTTGGAACTCCCCACCATCCGTCAAGTGTGGATGAACCACACCCGTGACGCCATCAACGGCGATCCCCTCGATTTCTATCACAGCAAGAATCCCGAGTAAATGAGTTTTGCAGTTTTCAGTTGTCAGTTTTCAGCGGCATCCGCAAATAACTGACAACTGAAAACTAATAACTAAAAACTGATAATGAACAAAAGGCTATTGATTATAGCTGTGACACTTCTCACGGGGAGTGCCACATTTTCCCAAATCCACAAGATGGAACGTAGCGATTCGTCGATGACGGACCGCTCTTATACCTTAAATCCCGTGGTTGTCACCGGTTCGGGGCACCACCAACGCCTGAAATCCACCGCCACACCCGTCCATGTGCTCAGCCGCCAGGAAATCAAGGAGCAAGGCATCACCACCTTTGACGGCGCCTTGACGCGCATGATGCCGCAGGTGTCGATGGCGCCCAACTCGATGGGCACCTTCCTGAGGCTCAACGGACTGGGCAACAAGTACATCCTTATCCTGATTAACGGTCAGAAGTTGACGGGCGACATCTCTAACAATGTTGACCTGAACCGCATCAACATGGCACGCGTGAAGCGCATCGAGGTGCTTGACGGTGCTGCCTCGTCGCTCTATGGCTCGGATGCCATTGCCGGCGTCATCAACATTATCACCGACCAACCCACCCAGCAACTGGTATCCCTCGGCAGCGACACGCGCGTGTCGGGTCACGGCCAACTGACCGAGAACATCACGCTGGACATCTTCAAGAACGGCTTCGGCTCCTATACCTCATTCTCACGAGACCGCGCCGACAGTTACCGCATCAACGATGTGGAATATGTCAAGGGCTCGGAAACCGAGACGCAGCCGACCATTGCGCCCTTCTTCACGGGCTACCGTGCTAACCTCGTGGGCCAAAAGTTCACCTATGCCCCCAACGAGCACTTGGCGTTGAATGCCGGCATCGACTATTCCTACAAGATTACCGACCGTCCCGAGACCCGCAAGGACATCACGGGCGGTACCGACTACGAGATGCGCTACAAGGGCCTGCGCTGGAACGTGGGCGGCATCTACAAGTTCACGAGCCGCAACTCGCTGCAGGCCGACTTTACTGTTGACCGTTTCCGCTACGGTAAGCAGTATGATGTCATCACCAAGGACTATAGCATCGGCGACTATGTGCAGTCCAAAAAGCAACGCTCAATGGAAGGTCAACTGAAGGCTATCCTTGGCCTGATGAAGCACTCCACGACTATCTTTGGTGCCGATTGGCGCAAGGACTACCTGACCGCCACCTCGGGCAACATCAACCAGAACGCCTATACGGCAGCCGCCTTTGCCCAGCACGAGATGCTGTTCTTTGAGCGTCTGACCGCCACAGTTGGCCTGCGTCTGACCTATCATGAGACCTTCAACTGGCACCTCACGCCCAAGGCCACGCTGATGTATGCCCCAGGTAACTTCCGCCTGCGCGCCACCTATTCGGCGGGCTTCCGTGCGCCAGGTCTCGACGAACTGTACTATCACTACTTCTCGGTCAACCGCGGCAAGGCACAAATTATATTCGGCAACAAGGATCTCAAGCCCGAGAAGAGCAACTATTTCTCGCTCAATGCCGAATACCGCAGCAATATCCTTGCCGTGAGCGTGACGGGATATTTGAACCGCATCAATGACATGGTCATCAGGGAGAACATCGACATAGATGCCACCTCACTGGCCATGCTACAAGCCGAATTTCCCGAAATGACCGATGACCAGGCCCAGAAACTCGAGCGTTACTCGCTGTATAAGAACAGCGACAAGGGTGACGTCAAGGGCGTACAGGTCAACGTCTCGGCCAATCTGTTCAGGGGTTTCAACCTGTCGGCCAACTACGTTTACACCTATGCCCGCACCTGTAGCGGTGACCAATGGACACCGCTGGAGCGCAGCATCCGCCATGCCGCCACCGTTGCCGCCAACTATTACCATAGTTGGGGCAACTACGGCCTGAACGTGAACGTCAACGGCAGGTTGCAGTCCAAGACCTACTATCCCGACTATGAGGACGCGCCAGGCTACGGAGTCTGGAACCTGAACACGTCCCACTCAATCGACGGGTTGAAACATTTGTATCTGGAGCCGAGCATCGGTATTGACAACATCTTTAACAAGGTGGACCGCCGCATCGACTCATCCAACCGCAAGTATGCCCTGTATTCCCCGGGACGCATGCTCGTGATTGGCCTGAAATTGAAAATCAAGTAACCTTATATTGTAATCATAATGGAGGTTTGTCGTGAGACAGTACCTCCATTTTTACTATTTTTGCTAAATTTGCGACTGATATGGGTAAGATAATCGTAGCAGGCATCGGGCCTGGCAGTAAAGAAGACATCACGCCTGCCGTACTTGAAGCAGTACGGTCGGCAGATGCTATTGTGGGATATAAATACTATTTCCAGTTTATCGAACTGTATGTCCAGGATGGGTGCGAATGCATCGACACGGGCATGAAGAAGGAACGCGAACGTGCTGAGCAGGCCTTTGAACTGGCCGAGCAAGGCAAGACCGTCGTGGTTATCTCATCGGGCGATGCCGGCATCTACGGTATGACACCGCTCGTCTATGAAATGAAACGAGAACGCAATTCTGATGTGGAGATTGAATCCATGCCCGGCATCTCGGCCTTCCAGAAAGCCGCCTCGCTGTTGGGCGCTCCCATCGGTCATGACTTGTGCATCATCTCACTGAGCGACCTGATGACCCCGTGGGAAGTGATTGAGCGCCGCATCAAGGCTGCCGCCGTGGGCGATTTTGTCACCGCCATCTATAATCCCAAGTCCAACGGCCGCTACTGGCAACTCTATCGCTTGGTGGAATTGTTCCTGCAGCAACGGTCGGCCGATACGCCTGTGGGGTACGTCAGGCAAGCAGGGCGTGATGAGCAGGAAATCAGAGTCACTACACTTGGCGAGTTTGACCCCGAGGACGTGGATATGTTTACCGTGATTCTTATCGGCAATTCGCAGTCCTACATACATGACGGACTCATTGTCACGCCACGCGGCTACTACCGTGAACGCAATGATGAAGCCATCAAGCCTGGCCAGCAGATTATGATAGCGTCGTTCCGTACCATTGAGAGCGAACTCCGCAATAAAGACATCCCGCTTGACCACAAGTGGGCACTGCTGCATGCCATCCACACGACCGCCGACTTTGAGATGGAACGTATCCTCTATACCGACGAGGGCGCTGTTGAGACCCTTTACCATAAGGTTGCAAACGGAGAGTTAAAGACCATTGTGACTGATGTGACGATGGTGACCAGCGGCATCCGCAAGGGGGCATTGGCACGATTAGGCATGGAAGCCAAGTGCTACCTGAGCGACCCGAGAGTTGCCGAGATGGCTGCGGCACAAGGCATCACGCGGACCCAGGCGGGCATCCGCCTCGCCGTTGAGGAGCATCCCGATGCGCTTTTCGCCTTCGGCAACGCACCAACGGCATTGATGGAGTTGTGTGACCTCATCCGCAAGGGCAAGGCCCATCCTGCCGGCATCATCGCCGCGCCCGTGGGTTTTGTGCATGTGCGCGAGTCCAAGCACATGGTCAAGCCGTTCAAAGCCATTCCCAAAATCATCGTCGAGGGGCGCAAGGGCGGCAGCAACTTGGCAGCAACCCTGTGCAACGCCATCTTGACCTTTGACGATGCCGAGCAACTCAAGCCGGGGCGAGACCTGTAATCCTCACGCTAAGCCGCAAAGTTTTAATCAACAGAAATCGAAATGAAGTTTTACGTTATAGGCATCAGTGACGCGCCACGGCCATATTTTCCGCCAGAGGTAATCAGTCTCATCTGCAAAGGGCGCATTTTCTCGGGTGGCAAGCGTCACTACGGGCTCGTCGCACATTATCTGCCCGAAGGTTCCAAGTGGATTGACATTACTGTGCCGCTGGATGCGGTCTTTGAGCAATACCACGACGAGGTGATTGTATTTGCCAGCGGTGACCCGTTGTTTTTCGGGTTTGCCAATACCATCAAGCGCAAGATGCCAGATGCCGAGATTGTGCTTTTCCCGTCCTTCAACTCGCTGCAACTGCTGGCGCACCGCCTGGTGATGCCCTATCACGATATGCGCATCGTCTCGTTGACGGGACGCCCCTGGCCCGAGTTTGACCGGGCACTGATTGAGCGGGTTGGAAAAATCGGCGTGCTGACCGACCGGGAGCATACGCCCGCCGCCATCGCCCGCAGGATGCTGGAATACGGCTATGACGGGTATCAAATGCATGTAGGCGAGCATTTGGGCAATCCCGAAGGGGAACGTGTCACAACCTTGACACTTGAGGAGGCTGCCAAACATGAGTTTGAGTATCCCAATTGTTTGATTCTGTGCGGCCACGCCAAGGCAAGACCCTACGGAATTCCTGAGAGTGAATTTGCCTTGCTTGATGGCAGGGAGAAGATGATTACCAAGGCGCCAATACGCCTATTGACGTTGCAAGCGCTGGACCTGCCGCAGAAGAGCGTCCTATGGGACATCGGTTTCTGCACCGGTAGCGTGTCGATTGAGGCGCGGTTGCAGTTCCCGCACCTGCACGTCGAAGCCTTTGAAATCAGGCCCGAGTGTGAAGCCTTGATACAGGAGAACAGCCGACGTTTCGGCGCTCCCGGCATCAATTGGCACATCGGGGATTTCCTTGAAGCCGATCTCGATGCCCTACCCCGCCCTGATGCCGTATTCATCGGTGGCCATGGCGGTCACCTCAAGGAAATCATGGCACGCGTGCTGACCGTCCTGACTGATGACGGTTGCATCGTGATGAACAGCGTCACCTCGCCCATGGTGCAAACCGACAGCCATCAACTGTTTAACGAGGCGTGTGCCGAGTTGGGCTTGACACAAGAGCCACCCACACGCATTATCCTGAACGACAACAACCCAATCGAAATACTGAAATGCAAAAGATAGCCATCATCCCGATAAGTGACGAGGGTCGCCATCTGGCCGACACCCTCCAGCAAGAGTTCCAAGCCCTGATCATCAGGCGCGCCGATGTTGCCAAACGATGGAAGGACTTTGATGCCTTCATCTTCATTGGCGCGATGGGCATCTGTGTGCGCACGATAGCATCTCTCATCGAAGACAAGCATACCGACCCGGCTGTCATCTGCGTCGATAGTATGGGCAACCATGTCATTTCGGTTCTATCGGGCCATGTGGGCGGTGCCAATGAGTTGACACGCCGTGTGGCATCGGCCTTGGGAGCCGATCCCGTGATTACCACCCAAAGCGATAATGCAGGGCTGTGGGCGCTGGATACGCTGGAAGAACGCTTCAACTGGCCGGTGGCCAGCGAAGATGACATGAACGCCTGCATCTTCACCTTTGTCAACCGCAAGCCCACCGCCCTGCTGATGGAGGTCCGCGACGAGGGTACAGACTATTTGGAGAAGACCCTTCCCGACCATGTCACCATCATCAACGACATCAGCGAGGCCGACCCCAAGAAATACCGACTCATTATCATGGTCACGCCATTCCGCCGCTATGCACCTGAGGGCATGTTGTCATTGCACTTTGTACCGATGGTCGGGACGATCGGCTTCGGGCTGGCGCATCATCCCGAGGATTACAAATTCATCTATGACCAGATGGACGAGGTGCTTGCCCAATGGGGCATCCTGCCGTGTGCCTGCCGTTACTGCACGATAGACGTCAAAGCCGACGAACCGTTTGTCAGGCTGTTGAAAGAAGGGTATAACGAGGAGGTTGTGTTCTTCACCGCCGAGCAGTTGGCTGCCGTTGAGGTGCCCAACCCCAGTGACACGGTGGCTAAACATGTGGGCACGCCAAGCGTCTGTGAGGCTGCTGCCATCCTTGGCTCCAACCACGGCAAACTGATAGTGCCGAAGATCAAAGGCAAGAATTTCACGGTGGCATTGGCCATCGACCATCAATACCTGCGTCATCAGCAAGGCCACATCGAGATAGTAGGCGCCGGCCCAGGTGACCCCGATTTGGTATCAGTAAGAGGACGCAAAATGCTGGAACGTGCCGACCTGATTCTGTATGCGGGTTCGTTGGTGCCGCGGGAATTGACCTTGTGTGCTAAGCCCGGTGCCGTTGTCCGCAGTTCGGCAAGCATGAATTTGGACGAGCAATGCGCGTTGATGAAGGAATTCTATGATAAGGGAAAATTCATCGTACGCCTGCACACGGGCGACCCGTGCATCTTCGGGGCGATACAGGAGCAGATGGCATTCTTTGACCAGCACGGGATGCACTACCACATCACACCGGGCATCTCGTCATTCCTTGCTGCCGCTGCCGAACTGAGGAGCCAGTTCACCATCCCTGAGCGTACCCAGACCATCATCCTGACCCGTGGCGAGGGCCGCACCCCCATGCCCGAGAAAGAGCAGTTGCATCTGCTGGCCCGCAGCCAGAGCACGATGTGCATCTTCCTGAGTGCCGCTATCGTGGATGACGTGCAGCGGGAACTGCTCAAGGAATATCCCGAGGATACCCCCGTTGCTGCCTGCTACCACCTCACCTGGCCCGACCAACGCATCTACCGCGGTGTGCTGAAGGACCTTGCCCAGATTGTCCACGACAATAACCTCACGCTGACCACGATGCTCGTCGTGGGCGAGGCCATCGACAACCGCAAGGGCCTGTCGGAATTGTATAACAAACACTTCACCCACCTCTTCCGCAAAGGGAGTTGATGAATGTAGAGACGCAAAATCTTGCGTCTCCATGAAATAGGCGATACATTTTGAGACGCAAAATCTTGCGTCTCTACAGATAGGAAACTGAAAAATGATTCTGGTATTCGGTGGAACGACAGAGGGCCGCATGGCGGCTAAGGTGCTCGAAGAATCGGGCGCCACTTACTGCTATTCCACGCGTAGCGATACACAGGATATCCAACTCGTGCACGGCCAGCACGTCACTGGTGCGATGGAAGTACCCGAGATGGTCGCATTTTGCCAGGAGCATGACATTAGGCTTATTGTTGACGCTGCCCATCCGTTTGCCGTCAATCTGCACCGCAATGTCGTTGACCTTGCCGGGCAAATCGGAGTGCCGATTATTCGTTATGACCGCATCTACCCGCCCCATGACGAGGAACTCGTCTGGTGCAAAGACTATGACGATGCCATCAGGCAATTAAACGAGCAGGGTATCACCAGGTTGCTTGCCCTTACAGGCGTTAACACCATCAGCCGCCTACGGGCATATTGGCAGGAACACGAATGTTGGTTCCGCATCCTTAAGCGTGATGAATCGCTGGCAGGAGCACAAAAGGCAGGCTTTCCTGCCGACCACCTCGTTTACTACGAGAAAGACGATACGGCATCGTTGATTGAGCGACTGCATCCGCAAGCCATTATCACCAAGGAAAGCGGCATGAGCGGCGGCTTTGATGAGAAAGTCCAGGCTGCACGACAAGCAAGCATCGAGGTCTTTGTCGTCAATCGGCCAGATTATCCCACGGCAGAGGGCGTGACCGTTAGTCACGTCAATGGTCCTCATGGCCTGCGGCGGATGGTGGAAAAACTGTTGCCCGAGTTTTACCCGTTGCACAGCGGACTGACAACCGGCACCTGCGCCACAGCAGCAGCCATCGCAGCGACACAACAATTATTGACCGGTGAGAGACCAACGGCTGTGCCCGTCATCCTGCCCAACGGCGAGACGATTGATGTTGAAGTGACCTATGGTGACGGTTATGCGTCGGTTTACAAAGAGGCGGGAGACGATCCCGATGTGACCAACGGCATAGAGATACGCGCCAGCGTTAAGCCCAGCGACCATTTTGAGATTTTGGGTGGAGAAGGAGTCGGCAGGTTCACCGTGCCAGGCTTTGATTTTCCGCCAGGCGAGCCTGCCATCAACAAGGCGCCGCGCCAGATGCTGCGGGACAATATCAAGGAAAACGTCAGTATCACCATCAGTGTGCCACAAGGTGCAGAGATTGCCCGCCGCACCTTCAATCCGCGCTTGGGCATCGAGGGTGGCATCAGCATCATCGGCGTTTCGGGCATCGTCAAGCCATTCAGTGAGGAGGCATTTGTGGCAAGCATCCGCAAGTGTATGCAGGTCGCTAAGGCATCGGGCAGCGACCGGGTGGTCATCAACAGCGGCGGCAAGAGTGAGCGCTTTGTAAAAGCGCAATACACCGACCTGCCACAGCAGGCCTTTGTGGAATACGGGAACTATATCGGAGAGACGTTGGCCATCGCCAATGAACTCGACATCAAGAACGTCACGATGGGCGTGATGCTGGGCAAGGCAGTGAAACTTGCAGCGGGCAACCTCGACACCCACAGCCGTCACGTCACGATGGACAAGGAATTCGTCATGGAAATGCTTCACGAGGCAGGCATCGACATCGACATCAGTAACCTCACCCTCGCCCGCGAGTTGTGGGACAGGATTCCTGCCGACAAGTTGCAGGACTTCGCCACCGTCGTCATCAACCACTGCACCCGCTACTGTGCTCCCCTACTCCCCGACGGCAATCTCACCCTCCTGCTCATCACCGACACCGGCACCATCTACAATTCATAACAGAAAAACAAAACGGTGAAGAGGGAAATCAAAATGCTTCAGTTGATGGGCAATCTAGTCAGACCGAGCACAAACTCCCATAATCAAGTGTTGTATTCCCATTTCGAGAACCCGAGGGCGCAACTATGCGTCCTCGAGATTAACGTCATTTCTGTTTTCCTCAAATTCTCGCATAGTGAATGCCTATTATTGAAAATAGTAGTACCTTTGCAATAACAAATCTATTATTATTATGGCTTTTATTCTTGATCGAACCGATGACAGGGCGAGAATGCCCAAGAAGAAAATCATTGCAACAGCAATCATCTGGTACGTTATCTTCCTTCTGATTAATTTCTCCGTTATTATCGTTGTGACCATAATATACAACAAGATGGGTGTGGAACCAGGTCAACTGACAAAATTTGCAGGTGACCGTAGTCTTTTTATGGATAGACCGCTTTGGTTTATTGCCCAAATACTTCTCATTGCCCCAATCGTCGAAGAAATCATTTTCAGACTAGAACTGTCGTTCAAGCGTCAGACCGTGGCACTGTGGGCAGGGCTGTTGCCCGTCTCCATCGTGGGATACTTATTGGATTGCTCCGATAATTGGATACTGATGGCAAGTATGCTATTGACAGGAGGCGTACTTTATTGGCTGGTTATGCGCCACACCACCGACGAGCAGTGGACACAGTGGCGTTCACGTTATCTACATCATGCGATTTGGTTATCGGCCTTAGCCTTCTGCTTAATGCATCTCAGATTCACTGTCCTTACTTGGGGGCTGCTGCCCTATTGCCTGGCCATTATCCTGCGTCCCGGCCTAGTAGGGTGTATATTAACCTATGTCCGAGTCAATCTTGGATACTGGTGGGGAGTGCTTTTCCACGTAGCCAACAATACGCCCGCAGCTATCATGATGCTGCTTGCATTGTATGGACAGTAAGTCTAAGCTGAAAACAAAAAAACGATTACTCGTAAGAGGTTTTGCGGCGGTGGTAGAGGACGTAGATGATGATGGGGGCACCGACGAGGGCGGTGACGCTGTTGACGGGCATGGCGCCTTCGAAACCGGGAGCACGGGCAATCAAGTTACAGATTAACGCTAAGGCTGCGCCACATAAGGCGGTGGCTGGCATGAGTTTCCAGTGGTCGCTGGTGCGGAAGATGCCGCGGGCCAGATGGGGCACTGCCATACCGATGAACATGATGGGGCCGCAATAGGCGGTGACGATAGCGACCAGTGTGCCTGAGCAAATGATGATCCAGGTGCGGGCACGCTTGACGTTGACACCCAGGTTGGCGGCATAACGGTCGCCGAGCAACATGGCGTTCAGGGGTTTTACCAGCAGGAAACTCAAGGGCAGCAAGATGCACATGAGTACGACAAAAAGTATCATCTGGTCGCCCGACACGCGGGAAAATGAACCGAGTCCCCACACCACAAAGGCTTTGACATCCTCCTCAGGGCTGAGGAATTTCAAGACACCGATGATGGCAGTGGCGAGGTAACCAATCATCACACCGATAATCAGCAACGTGACATTGCCCCGCACCTTGCCCGAAATCCACACAATCAGCATCATCACAGCAATGGCACCGATGATAGCGGCAACCGATACCGCTGCATCACCCAGATAGCCCAACGAACTCAACGCTACCCCACCCAACTGTCCTGACAACAGCACGACAAAAGCGACGCCCAGGCTGGCACCGTTGGAGATACCCAAAATGGACGGGCCTGCCAGCGGGTTGTGGAAGATGGTCTGCATCATCAGGCCGCTCACGGCAAGGCCAGCACCCGCCACGATGGCGGTGAGCACCTGCGGCAGTCGGGAACTGAGGATGATATTGGTCCAAATCTCGGAATCACTGCCCTGGCCGACAAGGATGCGGCAGATGTCGCCCACTGGTATCTCAACAGAACCAATGAACAGGTTGACAATCACCAGGACGACAATTGCTACCAAGAGAGCCAGCATCAAGGGAAGCGTTCTTCTCATTTTCTCTAGTTTTTAGTCTCTAGAATCTCTAGATTATCTAGATGCTCTAGAACTCCTAACTTCTAACTCCTAACTATTACTGCAGGAGGCGGTAGAAGGTGGGTTGATAGTCTTTCTCGATCAGTTCGGGATGGAAGATGGCGACAAAGTCCTTCAGGAGCACGTCGGGTTTGACGGGAGCAATCTCGTAGTAAGGCGTCTGCTTCATGTTGCAGTAGATGACCTTTTTCTCCTTGAAGGCCTTGAACATCTCGTTGCGGGGCTCACTGGCCTTCAGTGCCTCGTAGGAGAAGTCGCCCTGATAACTGTTGAGGATGCGCCAATAGTCGGCGTTGGCCGACAGGGCATACATTTTTTCAAACTCCAGGTCCTCGCCAGATGTCTCGTCGTCGTTGATGACATAGTCGGCACCCGCATCGCGGAAAATCTGAGCCAGGTAGTTCTTGCCACCCACGGCATGCCAGTTGCCGTAGTGCATCTCGCCGCTGGTAACGGTGGGGCGTTGCTCGACCTTGGCGGCCTTTTCTTTCAGTTCGTTGTAGCGGCTCTCGATGCCAGCGAAGATCTCGGCTGCCTCTTTCTCCTTGCCAATAAACATGCCGATGAATTTAATCCACTCAGCCTGTCCCAGCGGGTCAAGTTCCTTGTAGCCCAAGTGAGGCACCAGCGTGATGCCGATTTCCTTGATGGCATCATAGCCACCGCGCTTGGACGGGGAGATGAAGATGACGTCGGGATTGGCGGCCATGACCACCTCGGGGTCAAACTCCCCTTCCATACCGATCTTGACGATGCGGCCGTCCTTAACGCGTGCCTTGATGTCCTCGTTGAAGAGGTTCTTGGTGCCGGTGATGCCCTTGACCACATCGTGGGCATCAAGAATGGTGAAATTGGACAGTTGCAATGACGTCATGCAGATGGTGCGCTCAATAGGCACCTTGACCTTGACATAGCCCTCGGGCACTGCCACGTCGGCATCATGCACCAGTGCAAAATGGTCTTTTTTGCCCACGTCAACCAGCCGGATGTCGGCCGAGTCACGGACACTGAATCCTGTAGCATACTTCACGGTTACTTCTTCCATCGAGTCAGCACCCGACTTTGACTGCTTGCCACCCTGTGAAGAGCAGGCACAAAACAGCACCAGAACTGCGATTAATCCTAAAAATTTCTTCATTACTCTGTTCATCTCATTTATGCTACAAAAGTACTACTTTTTTAGGGAACAGATGGCAGTAAACAACGATTATTTTGTACCTTTGCGCTATGGAAAATACAGCAGTAAAAACCAAGTGGTATGACAACTTGTGGGCAGCGTTGATTTTTTTCACGAGGCTGCCGTTCTGGAGGATTTATCAGCCTCCACAAACGAGTTACAAGACAGTCGTTGAGTTTTGGCCATTGGCGGGCTGGCTCACTGGCGGAGCCATGGCAGCGACACTCTACTTCGGCAGCATGGTTTTGCCCCATGCCGTCGCCGTGATTGCCGCGATTGCCGTGCGGTTGCTAATTACCGGAGCGCTGCACGAGGACGGCCTCGCCGACTTCCTGGACGGATTTGGCGGTGGTGGCGACCGCAACCGCATCCTTGCCATCATGAAGGATTCGCACATCGGCACCTATGGCGTGCTGGGGCTTATCGTCTATATGCTACTCTTGGGGACAGCACTCTACAGCATGCCTGTGGCAATGGGGGCACTCACCATCCTGGCTGCCGACCCGTTCTCCAAGATGGTCACGAGCCAACTGATATCGATACTCCCTTACGCGCGCCGCGAGGACGAAGCCAAGAACAAGACCATTTACCGCAAACCCTCACTTGCTGCCGGCTTGTTCATGTCGGTGCAAGGTCTGTTGCCGATGGTGTTATTGATTTGGATGACTGGCATCAGTTGGTACCTTGTCCTGTGTATTCCGGTTGTGGTGATGTATTTCCTGTACCTGCTCATCCTGAATAAGATACGCGGTTACACGGGTGACTGTTGCGGTGCCGTGTGCCTGCTGGTAGAGTTAACGGTGTATCTGGTGGTGTGCTCACAACAACTGCTGTAACGGCAACAAACACAATGAATTAGCAGCAACAGTCAATGTTGTATTTATTGCACTTATCGTTTTCTTTTCAAATATGGAAGTGGTCTTGATTAGACATACAAGCGTCGATGTGCCCAAGGGTACTTGCTATGGATGGACCGATGTGCCCGTCAGGGAGACCTTTGAGCAGGAGGCTGAGGCGACCCGTCAGTCGCTGGAGAAGTTCCTGCCGTTTGACAAGGTGTATTCGTCGCCATTGACTCGCGCCCGCAAACTCGCCGCCTATTGCGGTTATCCCGATGCGGAGACCGACGACCGCCTCAAGGAGATGAACATGGGCGAGTGGGAAATGCAACTGTATGACGAAATCCAAGACCCGCACCTGCAGGAGTGGTACGACGACTATATCTACCAGCCCACGACAGGCGGCGAGAGTTTCCTGCAACAATACCAGCGCGTTGCGGCGTTTCTTGACGAACTCAAGAACAAGCCTTACCAGCGAGTGGCCATCTTTGCACATGCGGGAGTGCTTATCAGCGCGGGCATTCATGCGGGACTCTATTTTTGGGATAATGCTTGGAGTAACCTGCCCGATTACGGGAATTATATTGTTGTAGAGACGCAAAATTTTGCGTCTCCCAAACTAGGCGAATGAAATTGAGACGCAAGATGTTGCGTCTCTACAAACAAGAAACTCTAATGAAAAAAATCATATTGATTACAGGGGGACAACGGTCGGGCAAGAGCAGACATGCCGAGGAACTGGCATTGAGCCTTGCCGAGCATCCGGTCTATGTAGCGACTGCACACATTTGGGACGAGGAATTCCGTGAACGGGTGCGCCGCCATCAAGAACGCCGGGGTCCGCAGTGGACCAACATCGAGGAAGAGAAATACCTGAGTCGCCATGACCTGACGGGACGCGTGGCAGTCATCGACTGCGTCACGCTGTGGCTGACCAACTACTTTTTTGAGGGTCAAGATCAAGACACACAGCAGGTTTTAGAAATTGTCAAAGAGGAGTTTGACCGTTTCACGGCACAAGACGCGACCTTTATCTTTGTTACCAACGAAATCGGGAGTGGCGGTGTGAGCGTGGATGCCGTACAACGACGGTTCACCGACCTGCAAGGCTGGATGAACCAGTATATCGCCAGCCGAGCCGACGAAGTCATCCTCATGGTATCGGGAATCCCTTTAAAAGTTAGGAGTTAGAAGTTAGAAGTTAGGAGTTAGGAGTTAGGAGTTCTAGAACGTCTAGAGCATCTAGAAACTAAAAGCAGAGACTTAAAATGAGAGAATTCAAAATACAACACACTGATAAGTCGATGGCAGATGCCATCCAACAGAAAATCGACCACCTGAATAAACCTAAAGGGTCGCTGGGTCGCCTAGAAGAACTGGCATTGCAGATTTGCCTCATCCAGCAGACCTTGACACCCAGCCTGAACCATCCCTGCCACCTGTTGCTGGGCGGCGACCATGGCATCGAGCGCGAGGGCGTGAGCGTATCGCCTCGCGAGGTCACCTGGCAGCAGATGATCAATTTCACACGTGGCGGTGGCGGCGTGAACATGTTCTGCCGCCAGCATGGTTTCAAGCTGCGCATCGTGGACACAGGTGTGGACTACGATTTGACGAATGTGGAGGGCATCATCGACCGCAAGATAGCCCGTGGCACCCGCAATTTCCTGCATGAGCCCGCCATGAGCGAGGAGGAATTTGACCACGCTATCCAAGTGGGTTGTGACCTGGTGGATGAATGCGTCGCCGAGGGATGCCAGGTGCTGTGCGTCGGCGAAATGGGTATTGCCAACACTTCGCCATCGAGCATCTGGATGAGCCTGTTCGGCAACATTCCGCTTGACGAGTGCATCGGTGCAGGGGCGGGTCTTGACCATCCGGGCATCCAGCACAAGCGCGAAGTACTTGCCCAGGCATTGAAGCATTACCACGAGACGATGCAGAACACGACCGAAAATGCCATTCGCTACTTCGGCGGTTTTGAAATGGTGACGGCCATCGGCGCCATGCTACGGGGAGCCGAGAAGCACCTTGTTGTGCTGGTTGACGGCTTTATCATGACGGCCTGTGCTATCGCCGCCATCCGCCTCTACCCTGCTGCTCAAGACTATATGATCTTCACCCATTGCGGTGACGAGAGCGGCCACCGCCGCATGCTCGACATCGTGGATGCCAAGCCCATCCTCAACCTGGGTCTGCGCCTCGGCGAGGGAACGGGCGCCCTATGTGCCTTCCCCATCATCGCCTCCTCGGTCCACATGATCAACGAGATGAACAACTTCGATACTGCCCACATCACCAAATATTTCTAGAGTGGAAGGTGCTTAGTTACTTCCGGTCGGATCCGAGGGGACGGTTCCTGAGTCCAAAATGCAAGGCATTTTGTTACACAGAAACCGTCCCCGAGTAGTTGCCCAAAGGGCAACTTTTGGACACTCACATTAATCCTACTTGTTTTCCTCGGACGCCAAAAAAGAGAGCAAATGGCTACTGGCTCTAGCTTTTTATGCTAGCTTTGCAAAACTATGACTTCGATTTTCAAAAATGACAAAAGCCAAGAAGCATAATATTCTCAGATTTACTATAAATGCGATTTGTTTATTATTCGCATCATGGAGTTCTATTGATTATGGTTACAGAACAAGGATTATGAGTGATTTTGCACAGCGGTCCGAATGTTATTGATTCAAAAGTTGACGGTGGGTTTTGGTGCCAGCGATATATCTATTATGATACCAATTCTTGAAGCCTTGGGTATATTCATCTTTCGAGCCACCCATAAAGCCACCAGCCCAATGGTCATAGCGATTGAATAGCAATGCTTTTAATCCTAAGGGGGTGCCGTCATTTTCAGGAAGGAGATTTGGCAAATCAAATTCTTTGGTAAAGCGATCGATGTATTGTTGAGGCCTATCATCTCCTTCAAGGACCCAACCCACCCACACTCGTTCATAGTCCCAATAGATGTCTTTTCCTTCTGGTAAGGATTCTGGCACATCGTCTTCGCCATTGTAATAACGGCAATCCAATATCAATTCTTCTCTTGTCATAACAGGTGCAAATATAGTGCTTTTTCTTGAGATATCCCCAACAGGTGCCACCGAAAGAACCGGTTCTTTTTCTATTTGGTAACATCGGCGCCCCAAGGTGTGTCATCATTGCGACTCGGTAATATAACCGTGCTATCGCACGGGAAATTAAACAAATTTTTAAATTAATATTGATAATATTGTCATATAAATAAATTTAATTAATTTGATTAATTTGGCTTCGCCGAGCTAAAGGTTCCCGCCCGCAAGGCGGTTATAGTCATAGCAGTTGAATTTTGGCACACCCTCTAAATCCGCCTACCGATTTCGCCTATATTGATTTCTAATTCTCGATGTTTTCGGCAAATTACTTGCATATCCTAACTATTTTACCGTACTTTGTGACGAAATAGAACACGGCTAGGATGATAGATCTTAACCCATGTTTCACTAAACCCAAGAAACCGTGATGAGTTAAACTTTGGTTGCTTTGATAGTCGTCAGATTCAATTCAACCAAGGATTATAGTTACCTAATTTTTATTTTTATTAATTCTAAACAATCAAACAAAATGGGAACCGTTATTTTACAACCAAAATGGGCACGTAAGTTTGTCCTGTTCGTCCTGCTGCTGAGTGTGGCTGGAGTGACCAATGTGTATGCACAAGATGAGCCTGACCCCGAACCTTATCTGTTTTATCTGTTATTCAATGATTATCAGGCATGTGAGCAAAAGGTACCACTCAGGGAGTGGAATGGAATTGATGATATCTTATGTCAACAATTGTCCAAGGATGAGGCAGCATTCATGGCTTCCTCGTTTTACCTTAGCAGAACTGAAAGGCCCACAGGCTTCTTAGCCCTTGCCCAGAACGAGAAAGAGGGCTTCCATGTGTTCTTCCGTGAGCAGGAGAAAGAACGCAACCTCAGGGTTGAAGTCAGTCCGTTCACCAACGCTGAGAACGAGGTGCTGCCACACTCGATGTATTGGGAAGACTTCTTCTTTGCCCCAGGAGTTGGAATTCCCGATTCATTGGCCGAGGCCTTGATCCCTTATGTCGGTGAAATCCAAAAGAGCATGGTTGACCACAACAAAGTATTCTATGTTGAATTGAAGTCAGCCATGAACCAAACTCCCGGAGAGTATTATTCAACCGTTTCGGTATTTGACGGAAATGAACTGGTTGTATCTAAAGAGGTCACAGTGAGAGTCTGGAACTTTGCCTTGCCCGAGAATCACTATTCAGAGGTGGTCATGGGACTCTATAACTGCAATTCGGGCTACCATGCCACCCGTAGCATCTTCTCCCTCAATGGCCTGGAAGTGGAAAGTAATGGCAACGTTGCCGAGGCTGACCTGCCTCGCGCCAAAGAAATCCTGAACGGCTATCAGGAATGCCTGCTCGAGCATGGAGTGAGCACCTACGAAATCCCCCGTTGGATATTAGGCGATGACCGCAAGGCTGCCGAATTGACCATGGCCGACCCTCGCCGCAAGGTGTTCTCGGTACCCGTCAACCGTGGTCACTTCAACATGAACACTGGAGATTTCACCGACGCTGCCAAAGAGACCATCAGCCAATATAAGGACATCGTCTATAACAATCCCTTCCTGAAGGACAAGGCCTTCTTCTATCCCATGGATGAACCGAAGGGCACAGAAGCCGAGGTGGCATTGCTGACGGCCATGACAGACAAATTGAAGGAACTGTGGCCCGGCTATCATGCCGTTGTTCCTTTCTACAGTAATCTTGAAGAGACGACTGCTCTATTTAATGGAAAGGTTGATATTATCTGTCCTAATCAAGGATTATTTGATCCACGCAACTCCAATTATGACCTGAAACAAGCCAATTTCTTGAATTTCCAAGACCGTGAGAATCATCCTGAACGTTACCACACATGGCGCTACCAGGGTGATACCAAATGTGGTGGCACATACTTCTGGATCTTTAATATCTCACAGCTTGGCGTCATGCGTCGCGTGCCCTTCTGGCAGCAGTGGTACATGAACAGTGACGGTTGGCTGCAATGGAGTTGCGCCTACTTGCCCGTTAATTGGGTAAAGAAAACACTTCCTGCTTCTGGTGGCATACAGACAGGTAATGGTGACGGCATCCTAGTCTATCCCGGAACGTTATGGGGCCAGAGTGCAGAAACGCCTATTGCCTCCCTGCGCTTGAAACAAGTGAACGACGGCATTGAAGACTACGATTACCTGCGTCTGGGTATGGAGTTTGTTGACGAAACCACTTTTAAAACTGCCATCAGCCGTTTCTTGTGGAAGCAATATGCCTCTGACTGCAAATCCATCAATAAGGAATATGAATTCTATGCCGCATACACTTGTACCTACCTGCAGCGCGCCCGCTATGAAATGGGCCAGCTGTTGAGTGCCGCCAACACCGAACACAACTGGGGTGATTGGCAGGTTGCCGTATGGCCCGACAGGAACCACAATGGTTTGGAAATCAGAACCTGTACGGATTGTGGCGCACAGACCAGCCGAGTTAAACTGTGGGATGGTGAGCAACTGGGTGACGTCAATGGTGACGGCTTTGTTAATATCAATGATGTGTCAGCACTGATAGACATTCTGCTGGGCAATGATGGTTCCCAGGTCAATTCTCAGTATGCCGATGTAAGTGAGGACGGAATGGTCACTATCGCAGATATCTCGATACTCATCAACATTCTTCTTGGCATTAATTAACCCGCCTGCCAAAAAGCCAAGAAGCTTCTGAAACATTTCCCTCATGCCTTTACCAGCATGAGGGATTTCTTCATTTAACGGGGGCGATGAAATGATGAGCAGAAGATGACCGAACTCCTCTTGGGGAATGCGATAAAAAACATCTTGAGTATCAACGCCCCCTGGCCCCCTCTAATCTTAGAGGGGGAATTGGATATACATTGAATTACAGTAAATTATTTTATTTGGTGCTCGCTAAACGAAAGAATCCTAAGTCACAACAAGAAAGCAGCGCCTATTACCAACAAGAGCATGAAGATCTCGGAGAGGCGGTTGATGCGGACGGCGGTGTGCATGTCCTGGGTGGTCAATTCCCGATCGTTCTCACCGATGTAGGGTTTATCGAAGAGTTCGCCAAAGTAGTAGTGGGGACCGCCGAAGCGGCAGTTGAGTGCCCCAGCGAGGGCAGCCTCGGGGTAGCCGCTATTGGGGCTGGCATGGCGAGAGCCGTTTTTCCACACGAATTTCAATAGAGAAAGTTTGCCCGATGCGATGACCATCAGCAGGGCGGTCAAGCGGGCGGGGATATAATTGGCCACATCATCGATGCGGGCGGCCCAACAGCCAAAATCCTTGTAACGCTCGGTACGGTAACCAATCATCGAGTCCAAGGTATTGACCATTTTGTAGGCCAACATACCAGGAGTGCCCAGCAATGCCAACCAAAACAATGGGGCAATCACGCCGTCGCTCAGGTTCTCGGCAAGGGTCTCGAGGGCGGCGGTTCGCACTTCCTGGGCTGACAGTTGCGACGTGTCGCGCCCCACGATGCGGGCTACTTGCTGGCGTCCCTCGTCCAATGACCGGTCCAGTGCCAAGAAGACCTCGCGCACCTCACGGATGAGCGTCGTGCCTGCCAGGCAGTAGAAAATGATGATGGTATCCAGAATGAGCCACACAACCACGTTGGGTATCAGTCGCTTCAATCCCCAAACAACAAAAAACACCAACAAGATGAAACATACCGCCATCACAGCACCTTTCGCCATGAGGTAATCGCCCTTGTTGAGGCGGTGCTCTCCCCAAGAGATCATCTTGCCGAACCACACGACGGGATGCGGCAACCATGACGGATCACCGAAAAAGAAATCCAGCAACCAGCCCAGCAACAAGGGTAATATGAGTAAAACAGCAACAGTCATTCCTTAGATTTCAGTTCTTTGTCTGACACTGAGACGCAAAATTTTGCGTCTCTACAATGTGGATATCAAATTAGTTTAATACATAGTTCATTATGGCTGCAACGAGGGCATCGTTTTCGGCAGGGGACTGCGTGGCGATTCGGAAATGATGCGGCGTGAGGCCCGTGAAATTGGAGGCGTCGCGGATGAGGATGCCATGCTCATGCGCCAAATATTCCTTCAACTGGGCAGCCGTCGTTTGACGGATGGTGCACAGGAAAAAATTGGTCAGCGTGTCTTGAGCCTCTATGCCTTCTACCTCGTTGAGCATGGCGCGCAGGCGCTGGGTCTCTGCCAAATAAGATGGCAAGTCCGGGATAGCGGTCACTCCTCGTTGCACAAGCCACTTGCCTGCCTCGAGCGACAACGCATTGATGGCCCAAGGACGGTATTGTTCCCGCAGGAGGCTGATTATCGCGGGAGAGGCGGTGGCATAACCCAAGCGCAGCCCTGGCACCGCATAGCTTTTGGTCATCGAGTGCAATAGGATGACATTGTCACGACTGATCATGTCGGCAGGGCGCAGCAAGGGCGCCATCGTATAGTCCTCGTAGGACTGGTCAACGATGAGCAAGCGGTGGCGCTCAGCAAGGGCCAACACGTCCTCGGCTGCCAACACATCGCCCGTGGGATTGTTGGGATTGCAGAGCCAGCACAGGGCGCCATCCTCGCTCTCCTGATAGCCGAACACACGGCAGGCGTCCTCATATTCCCGAAACGTGGGTTGCAGGATGTGACAAGTGCCCTCATGGCGATAAGTCTGGGCTATCAAGTAGATGGCATCGACAGCCCCACTGGTCACCAACACCTCGTCGGGACTGATGCCACACTCGAGCGCTATCATCTGCTCCAGCGATGCTGCCGAGGGCTCGGGATATGTGCGAATGGCGTCCAGCCGTGTACACAGATAGGCATTCAGTGCACTCAGGTCAGTTCCGTTGTAGATGTTGGAACTGAAATTCATCTTGATATTATCGTAACGATACAAGTCGTCGCCGTGTCCTTCAATCATGGTCAGTCAGGATATTGTAAATCTGTTCCATATCGACGTATTGGCGCACATGGGCAGCCAAGCGGTCATATTGTTCTTCCTTGAAAGCCGCGTAGTCAAACGGGGTATTGCCCTCAGAGATTTTGTCATGGAACGGCTCCAATAGGAAATCGACAAAGGGCGTGTTGTCGAGGATGCCGTGGACGTAGGTTCCCATGCACTTGCCGTCAACGATGTAACCGTCGTCGCGACCGTCATTGAGGTGGAGCAAGGGAGATGGCTTGGCATCGCCCATGGGATGCGTTTCGCCCTGATGGATTTCATAGCCTTGCCCGTACTGGCAGGAGACTTGGCGCGTGTGCTTATCGCCGTTCATCGTGGTGGTCGTGGGCAACAAGCCCAGACCCGGCAAACGCTCGATGTCACCCTCAACGTGGTCGGGATCAAGCACTTCCATACCCATCATCTGGTAACCACCACAGATGCCCAACACTGCCGCACCCTCGCGATGAGCCCTAACAATGGCCTGGGCGCAACCGTTGCGACGCAGTTCATACAGGTCGTGCAGGGTCGATTTGGTGCCCGGCAGGATGATGATGTCGGCTTTCTTGATATCCTCGGTATTGTTGGTATAGAACAAGTGAACCCGCGGGTCCCGTTCCAGCGCATCAAAGTCGGTGTAATTGGACAGGTGACACAACATGATGACCGCCACATTCACCTTGTCACGCTCGGCCTGCATTGACTTCTGAGCCAACGCCACGCTGTCCTCTTCCTCGATATAAATATCCTTGTAGTAAGGGATGACACCCAACACGGGAACGCCACAGATGTCCTCCAGCATCTTGCGTCCCTCGTCAAACAGGCGCATGTCGCCACGGAACTTATTGATAATAATGCCCTTGATGAGGCGGCGGTCTTCGGGCGTCTGCAAGGCGATGCTGCCATAGACCGAAGCAAACACGCCACCGCGGTCGATGTCGCCCACGAGGATGACGTCGGCATGGGCATGACGTGCCATGGGCAGGTTCACCAAATCGGTGTCACGCAGGTTGATTTCCGAGATGCTGCCCGCACCCTCCATCACAATGGGATTGTAACGGGACGCCAAACGGTCAAAGGCGGTGCACACCTCACGGCGATAGTCAATGTCGGATGTGCCTCGGCGCCAATAGTCATAGGCGTTCTTGTTGCCGATGGGTTTGCCGTGCAGGATGACCTGTGAAGTGTGATCGGACTGTGGCTTCAGCAGCAGCGGATTCATATCGGTGTGGCAGGGGATGCCGGCAGCCTCGGCTTGGACAGCCTGGGCACGGCCGATTTCAAAACCCTCGGGCGTAGCATAGGAATTCAGCGCCATATTCTGCGCCTTGAACGGGGCTGGCGTATAGCCGTCCTGCTTGAAAATACGACAGAAGGCAGCAGCCACGACACTCTTGCCCACGTCGCTGCCCGTACCGGCAAACATCACTGGATGCAATCGTCGATTGTTACTCATTCTTTCTCGTTGGCTAAGACAAACAGATAATCAGACAGGCGGTTCATCATCACCAAGATGGTACTGTCAACCGGATGTTGGCGATGCAGGGACCACAAGCAGCGCTCCACTGTGCGAGCCTGAGTGCGCGCCAAATGGATGAAAGCGGCCAACTGTGAGCCACCGCCGGGAACGACAAAACCGCCTTGAAAATCGGCTTGGTCAATGGCTCGCTCTAATTCGCTTGTGATTTTAGCAGCATGGAGTTCACGGGGATTGACGCTGCCTTCGGGGGTGGCGATATGGCTCATGACCGTCATCAATTCACGTTGGACGGAATGAATGATATCGCGGTTCGCATCGTCATCACCGAGCATCGAGCGCACGATGCCCAAATGGGCATTTAACTGGTCGATCTGGCCATTGGTCTCAATGCGAGGGTAATCCTTCGGGACCCTCACCCCATCGCGCAGGCTAGTCATGCCCTCGTCACCGGTCTTGGTATATATCTGTTTCATTTTCAGTTTTCAGTTGGCATTGGAACTCCCTCTAAACTCTAAACCCTAAACTCTAAACTCAAGTTTTGAACGTGTTCAAAACTTGATAAAGATGTGTGTAACTGGCTAATACGTTTTTATAGCGGATAACGGGCGTTGGCACGGGTTCTCCCTTGGCATTGAAAACCTGGGTGACCGATGGCGGCACCTCGCCCAGGAACTGCGTGTAGTGGAATTCATGCCCGCGGTATTCCTTGCCATCGAGGGTGAAACGGCGATAGCCCAGCGAGAGTTTTCGGTCCTGCTTACGAGCCGTGATACTGTAGGGCAGCACGCCGCACATGGGAAATTCTCCCTCGTCGGTAACGATGCTCTCGCACAGGTACATCATACCACCGCACTCGGCGACGATGTGTCCGCCACGTTCGGCATATTCCTTGATGGCTTGCCGTGTCGCCTCGGCTCGCACTAATGCGTCAAGATGCTTTTCGGGATAGCCGCCGGGCAGGTAGAGCAACGTCACGTCGTCAAGGCTGGGCACATCACGCTCGGGATCAAAGAATGACACATTCTCCAACCGATCGATATTCTCCTGATAGATAAAGGAGAAGGACTCATCGTTGCGAGCAATCAAAGTCTTAAAAGCCGTTGCCATTGTACATTATGTTCCAAAAGTTCTACCAAGAGTTTGCTTTCGGGCTTCTCGCTGAAATCTAGCCCCAAGTAGCGTGAGCCCTGTTCCAGTTCCGCTTTCTTGGGCAGATAGCCATAACACGCCACACCCAAGTCATCGCACACCTGCTGCAGCATGGCGAAATGCCTTGCCGAACCCACACGATTGAAAATCACACCACTGATGCGTACATCCTCACGGAAGTTGATGAAGCCCGAAATGAGTGCTGCCATCGAATAGGCCGCCGACTTGGCATCCACCACCAGCACGACAGGCAGGTCCAGCACACGGGCAATTTCAGCCGATGAGCCCTTGTCGCGGTCATAGCCGTCAAACAGGCCCATCATGCCCTCGACAACGCACACATCGGCATCCGCTCCATAGCGGTGAAACAATTCCCGCACATGCTCAGGCGTGGCCATAAAGGTATCCAGATTGATACTCGGCCTGCCACACATCGCAGCATGAAACTTGGTGTCGATATAGTCAGGTCCGCACTTAAACGGCTGAACCTTATACCCCTTGCGGGTCAACAACGCCATCAGCCCCCGGGCAATCGTTGTCTTGCCCGAGCCACTGTTAGGCGCCGCTATCAAAAATCCATGTCCCATTCCACCCACAAAATTAGTGAAAAAAAACGAATCCACCCCTCCCCCACCCAAAGAACGCCACCAAAATCCAGTAACAAAGAGAAAATCCCTCATGCTGATTTGGGAGCATGAGATGTGTACCCCAAAAAGATTTGAGTTTAACTTTTGGGGGGATTCTCTGATTCTTTATGGCCTAAGGTAGGGTCAATACCCCCTGGCCCCCTCTAATCTTAGAGGGGGAACTGATTTGCTAGGGGGATGTTGATGATGTGGATTTGGGGCGCTAGAGGTTAGCGCTTTCTTAGGGTCTCGACGATGCGGGCCATCTGGTTGGGGATGCGAATCTGCTGAGGGCATTTCTTCAGGCAGGTTTCGCAGTCGGTGCATTGGGTGGCCCAAGTGGATACGTCGGGCAAAGCCTGGCGCATGCCGTCAATGAACTGCTGCTTGCGATCCATATAGTCTGCCGCCTGCTTGTCGGGCAACGGGAGTACCTGCTGAGCAACAGCCTCATTGTAATAGGTAAAGTTGCCAGGGATATCAACCCCGTAGGGGCAAGGCATGCAGTAGCGGCATGTCGTGCAGGGAATGATGGGGAAACCTGCCATCACGTCGGCAATCTCTTCCAACAGTTTGTTTTCAGCCTCGGTGCACGGTTCCAGGGGCGAGAAGGTGCGGATGTTCTCCTCCAAGTGGCTCATCTGATTCATTCCGCTCAGCGTGGTGAGGATATTGGGGTGTGAACCCACCCAACGGAAGGCCCATGAGGCAACGCTGTCATTAGGACGCAGAGCGGTCAGACGTTGACTGAGGTCTTCTCCCATATTTGCCAACGAACCGCCTCGCAGGGGCTCCATCACAACGGTCTGCACACCGGTTTTTTCCAACTTGTCATAAAGGTATTCGGCATCGGCATCCCGTTTCCTACCCGTCTTGTTGAGCGAGGCATGGCGCCAATCGAGGAAGTTCATCTGGATCTGGGCAAAGTCCCAATGGTATTCATCCTGATGGTCCAACAGGAAATCAAACACGCTGACATCACCGTGATAGGAGAAGCCAAGATGGCGAATGCGTCCGGCTTCGCGTTCCTTCAACAGAAATTCGAGCAGGCCGTTATCAAGAAATCGGGCTTTGAGGGTGTCGATGCCACCGCCACCGACGCTGTGAAGCAGATAGTAATCGATATAATCCACTTGAAGATCCCGGAATGACTTCTCGTACATCTTGCGTGAATCATCAAATTGCCACAGTTTCTCATTTTGGTTCGACATTTTGGTCGCCACGTAATACTTTTCACGCGGATGCCTACTCAGCGCTTGTCCCGTCATGGTCTCGCTGTTTCCACCCTTGTACATCGGGGCGGTATCAAAATAGTTCACGCCGTGGGCAATGGCATAGTCCACAAGGCGGTTCACTTCTTCCTGATTGTCGGGCAGGCGCATCATGCCGAAGCCCAGCAGCGAGATTTTCTCACCCGAGCCATGCTGCACCCGATAGGTCATCTGATTCTGTGTATCAGAGCCGCCCGTTTGCGGCTTACTCGTTTCACCCGCCAACACACCTAACGGATTTACAGCCATGACGGCGGCACCCAGTCCCAGTTTATGCAGGAACTGACGGCGATTCATATCTGATTGCTTGTTTCCCATATTATCAATTCTTTTTATTGTTGTTACAATATTAATTAACAGACGATTGGCTCACAACAGCTTAATGGCGATGTGGGCGCATGCCTCGGCATCGGCGAGTGCATGGTGGTGATGCTCCATCGGGTAGCCGCAGGCTGCCGCTACGGTATCTAGCTGGTGATTCTCCAGGTCGGGGAGCAGGCGCCGTGATGCCGCAAGGGTGTCGTAGAACTCGTAGTCGGGGTAGTCCATCTGATAACAGCGGAATACCGCCTTGAGGCAGCCCTCGTCAAAGGGCCGATTGTGGGCGACCAACGGCAGTCCCTCAATCTGCGGCTCAATCTTTGCCCACACGTCAGGAAAAACCGGGGCATTCTCGGTATCTTCACGGCAGAGGCCATGCACCTGGGTGCACCAGTATTTATAGTAATTGGGCTCGGGCTGAATGAGCGAATAGAAGGAGTCAACAATCATTCCGTCACGCACGATGACAATGCCAACCGAGCACACTGAAGTGCGCTCATAGTTGGCTGTCTCAAAGTCAATTGCAGCAAAATCCTTCATTTCTATGCAATGGTTGTATAACTACTTCAAGGTGAAGGTCTGGTGCTGGACGTCGCGGCTGTTGGTACCCACCATGACATCAAAGTCGCCCGGCTCGCAGACGTAGTTGAGGTCCTTATCGTAGAATTTCAGCAATTCGGCGTTGATAGTAAAGGAAACCTGACGGCTCTCGCCGGGCTTGAGTGTAATGCGTTCAAAGCCCTTGAGTTCCTGTACGGGACGAGCGATGCTGCCCACCATGTCGCGGATGTAGAGTTGGACAACCTCGGTACCCTCAACAGCTCCCGTGTTGGTCACGGTGACCGAAGCGGTGATGTTGCCGCCAGTGGTCATCGTGTTGCTGCTCAGCGTGAGGGGGCTGTACTTGAAGGTGGTGTAACTCAAGCCATAGCCGAAGGGGAACAGCGGGTCGTTGGGGACATCCAGATAGTTGCTGGTGAACTTGGTGAACCAGCGGGGATTGGGACGGCCCGTGTTCAGGTGGTTGTAATAGATGGGCACCTGTCCCACGTTGCGGGGCATGGTGACGGTGAGTTTGCCGCTGGGTGCCACATCACCGAATACCACGTCACAGATGGCGTCAGCAGCCTCGCTGCCACCGAACCACACATTGAGGATGGTGGGGAAATTCTCTACCTCCCAATCCATCACCGTAGCACGTCCCGAGAAATTGAGCAGGACGATGGGCTTGCCCGTGGCCTTGAGAGCCGAGAGCAGGTCCTTCTGGGCATCGAGGATGGAAATGTCGCTGCGAGAACTGCTCTCACCCGACATCTCGCTGGGCTCGCCCATTGCGGCGACAATCACGTCACACTCGCGGGCGATGCGCAGGGCCTCGTCGCGCATCACGTCAACAGGACGCTCGTCGCGCATCTCGCGGCCAAACATGGTCGAGTTCTTCTCCAACTCAGCATCATAGCACACGTTGCAGCCCTTGGCATACATCACCTCGGCCTTATCGCCAACGGCACGGCGCATCGCCTCGAGCAGCGTGCTATAGCGGTCACTGGCAGCGGCTACACTCCATGTGCCCGGCATGTTGGCACGGGTGTTGGCGAGCGGTCCGACAAGCGCGATTTTGCCCGTACGCTTGAGCGGCAACACATTGTCGTTGTTCTGCAGCAAGACGAAAGTCTCGGTCGCCAGTTGGCGAGCGGCTGCACGGTGCTCAGCGGTATAGATATCCTTTTTGGCACGCTTGGCATCGAGATAGCGGTAAGGATCGTCAAACAGGCCCAGTTTGTACTTGGCCTCTAGGATGCGACGGCAGGCCTTGTCGATGTCGGCCATGGTCACCTTGCCCTCGCTGAGCGACTTCTCGAGCGTTCCCAGGAAGCCGTCGGCCACCATATCCATGTCGGTACCAGCCTTGAGCGCCAGTGCCGAAACGGTCTGAAGGTCACCCATGCCGTGATTGATCATCTCGCTGATAGCCGTGTAGTCGGTCACCACAAAGCCATCAAATCCCCAGCGGTCGCGCAGCACCTCGGTCATCAGCCAGCGGTTGCCCGTGGCAGGGATATAGTCAATGACGTTGAACGACGTCATGAAACTGCCCGCGCCAGCATCAACACCAGCCTTGTAGGGCGGGAAATACTCGTTGAACATACGCACGCGGCTCATGTCCACCGTGTTGTAGTCACGACCAGCTTCGGGAGCGCCATAGAGGGCAAAGTGCTTGACGCAAGCCATCATGGTAGCCTTATCAGCCAGGTCAGCGCCCTGGTAACCCTCAATCATCGCGCGGCAGATGGCGGAGCCCAGGAAGGGATCCTCGCCATTACCCTCACTCATGCGTCCCCAACGGGGCTCACGGCAGATGTCCACCATGGGGCTGAAGGTCCAGCAGATGCCGTCGGCCGTTGCCTCGATGGAGGCGATGCGTGCCGAGTTGCGGATGGCATCCATGTCCCAACTCATTGACATGGCAAAGGGGATGGGGAATACCGTCTCATAGCCATGGATTACATCCATACCGAAAATCAGCGGGATGCCCAAACGGCTCTGCTTGACGGCTACTTCCTGCAACGCGCGGATGCTCTGCACACCCTTCATGTTAAACAGTCCGCCCACCTGGCCAGCCTTGATCTTGTCGACCACGTCACCGCTGACCGTTGAACCGGTGATGATGTCGCCGGTCACAGGCAGGTTGAGTTGTCCGATTTTTTCCTGCAGGGTCATCTTACCCATCAGGTCATCGATGAACTGGTTCATCTTCACCTGGTCCACAGCCTGGGCTGTCAAGGCAGCTAATGCCAGGGCCAACGCAATCAAAAAGCTCTTGATTTTCATGATCTGTTCAGTTATTGATTATTCTTTTAGTTGTTAATTGCCATACCTAATTTCTTCAGTCCCTGTTGCACCTCGGGGCAACTCATGAACAGGCGCCACAGCAACCCCGTGCGGTAGTTTTCAATCATCGGGGCAATGGTGCACTGGTCAATCGCGAGATAGCGCGGCAGCGTCCATCCGCTGGCTGGACTGAAGGCGTCATAGAAACCGTATTTGCCCCATATCGACTCGCCACGGCCATAGAAGCCCTTGAGGGCTGCCATCGACTGCTCGGGCGTATAAGGGAACGAGGACAAGGCTGCCGTGGGCGTGATGACGCCCAAGTCGTTGCCGGGGCAATGCGCCGAATAGCCCTCGGTGGAATAGCTGGCGGTCAATCCCCAGCAGTCAGGGCCATAACCCGTATAGTGCTTGGGATTCTCGACACAATACTTGTAATTGCTCATGGCGTGGTTTCGCACCACATTCCAATAGTCGGCATACTGATCTTTCAGCCCCTTGGGATTCAGACCAATCCAACTGTAATGCGCCCAGAACAGGGGACCACCCGTCTGTTCTGCTCCGTTGTGCTTGAGTTCCAGCGGATAGCCATAGGGGGCTGCATCGGTCTTGATGCCGCCACTGCGTGCCCATCCCTTGTGATAGCATGAGGCCGGCACGGTGTGGGTGGGCGATGCTGCTGCCAGCACATAAACGATGAGGCACTCATTGTAGCCCTCAAGCGGGAAGTTCATCTCCCACTCATACTCGGGCGACCAGTGCCAATAGATGACGTCCTGACCACCACGCGTGTACCAATCGAACTCCATGCCATGCCACAGGTCATTGATGCGCTTGACGAGATTCTTCTCGACATCGGTATCACGGTTGAGATACTGGCGGGCACACAGCAGTCCTTGCATCAGGAAACTGCTCTCGACCAAGTCACCACCGTTGTCCTTTTGGCCAAACGGCTTCACTTTTCCCGTGGGGCCATACAGCCAGTGAGGCCATACCCCATGAAAACGGTCGGCACGTTCCAGAAAATCCACGATGCGCGTTAACCGCTCGATGCCCTGGTCGCGTGTGATGAAACCACGACCCATGGCAACGACGAGCCCGGCGATGCCAAATCCGCTACCGCCCGTAGTGACCACATCCTGGTCATGCTCGGGATAATCACCGTCGAGGTGGATGCGCTCGCGGGCAAGTCCCGAAGTGGGTTCAGCACCGTCCCACATGTAATTGAAATGAACACGCTCGATATAGTCGAGCATGGCATCATCGTCGCTAAAGGATGCGGGCCGTTGTTCGGCGGTTTGCCCATTTTGCGATTCAGGCTCTCCGCCTGTCGGATTTCCGCCGTCACTCTTGCAGGCGATGAACACCAGCATGAGTGCTAAAACGATTGGTTTCATTATATTCATATCCTAATATACTGTTTATTGGTTGATGTGAAGTGTCTTATAACGGGGGCTGCGTCCGGTCTCGGCAAGCGCCTCGATGGTAAGGTAATAGTCGGTTCCCAAATCCAGGCCCCGCATATCATACTGCGTGTCACCGTTGACGGTGATGCAGTGGTAGAGTTTGTCGGGCGCTGTGCCGTAATAGATGTTGTAGCCATAGGCGCCCTCTACCGGTGTCCAAGTAATCATCGCATTGCGCCTGTCGGTCTTGTCGCGCTTGACGTTGAAACGCTTGACCACTGCGGGCAGGGCATCCTGAGCCAAGCCGAAGACACGCACCTCGCTCAGGCAGAAATGGCCACCTGAGGGCATGTGTATGTTCTCAACGCGCAGGTAACGCGTATTCAGCGGCTGGCGCAATTCTATATAGTCGTGCGGCACGTCACGGTCGTTATCGCTCTTGTCCACCACCAGCGTCCAATGTTCACCGTCATCACTGGCAAGGATGCGGTACTGGTAGTAGATATCGTTGGCGCGGTTGTGCTGTACCGTCTTGTGGTCATAGTAGTTGAGTTGCAGGGCACGCACTTCACGCGCGCCACCCAGGTCCATCTCCACCCATTCCTGGTTGCTGCCAGTGGCGGCGCTCCAGTAGGTGCGCAGGTTCTCGTCGGTGAGGCTTGCAGCGGTGAATGTACTGTCGCAACTCGACACGGTGCAAGGCTTGCCATAGGACAACAGCATCCAGCCCGTGAAACGGTCCGACGGATTCTTCACATCATGCTCGGCATTCCAGCAGGGATAGTCGCCGAAAGCCGTGTTGCAATACATCACACCGTCATCGTCAAATGCTGTCGGGTACAGGCCGATGCGACGTTCAAACTTGTACTTCAAGGAGAGCATACACGTGCCCACATGCCAATAGTTGCCGTTCAAGTCGCAGAACGTGCCACCGTGCCCCACACCCTGCACAAATCCGCCAGGCTTATAGCTCATGGGATTGTGCCGCTGATAGGTAAACGGTCCCAACGGGTTGTCACCCACATAGACGCCATCGGCATACACCTTGAACTCGGTGCCCGGGGCGCCATATTGGAAATAGTATTTGCCCTTGTGCTTGGTCATGAATGCCCCTTCCATAAAGGGCTTCAATGTCACTTCATCATCGTTGTTCATGCCGAAGCGTTCCCATCCGTGCTTGTCGGGCTGGAGAAGCACGAGGTCATGTATCTTACTGATCGGGGTAAAGTCTTCGCGGCTGATTTCAACACCCTTGACGGGGTATTCGTTGCTTGAGCCATAGTATTCATAAAGCCTGCCGTCATCGTCAAGGAAGACGTAGGGGTCCCACGTGGGCAAGGTGTTGCGTTCCACGGCACGGCGCCAGCGGCCGCTCTTGGGGTCGGTGCTGTACCAAATGGGCAAACCCTCATAGGTCGATCCCGTGTAAAACAGCGTGTCGCCCACGACCCAAGCAGCGGGTGCACACTCGTCATCATCAGCAGGAAAGCGCTGGAACGAGGCTTGGCAGAAGTCCCAGTCACTCAGGTTGCGGGAGTAGTGAAAGCCGCCCTGATTGGTCGAGAACAAGTAATACTCATTCTTATAGACAAGCCCCATAGGGTCGGCCGACGAACGGAACGAGCCACCCTGGCGGGTATTGTTGTTCCACGGTTCGTAATTATAACTGATGTTGAGAGGATTGCAATAGGTGGAGGTAGCATTGTCCCGAGGGTCATACCAGGGGGTTGATTTTGCCTCACGACGCGGTTGGGCAATGCTGCCACTGGTCTTGACAGGCAAGACAATATTGACCTGCCGCTGGCCGCTGGTCCTCGCGACAGTCGTCATTTCCTTGCCGGGATAGTGGACACACAGCAGGCTGTCGTGGTCGGTAGCCGTGAGCGAGAAGCGCCCTTGTGCATCGGTATTGCAGTGAGCGGGGCTGTAAAGCCACATGACCGTGGCACCCTCCAGGGGATGGCCCGAAGCGTCAGTCACCATGCCCGTCACATCATAGCTGGTGACAACGGGAATGTAGTAATCGCTCACCTGACCCTTGACAACCTTGACGGTGTCATTGCTTGCACTGGCCGTCAACGCGGCACAGATGGCTAAAGCGGCAAGAAAACGGTTCATGTCAAGAAGTTCTTTAAAAAGACAGGCAGGGTGTCTCCTGAGGTGGTTTCACCCTGCCTGAGATGAATTGTAAATACGGTTTTACTCGTTCTTGGGATCGTTGGCAAGCGTGGGAACGGTCTGCATCTGCGACAAGGGCAAGGGATAGTACTTGACACCTTCGCTCCAGCCGCTGAGGACACTGGCTGCCAAACCGGTACGGACGAGGTCATTGTAACGCTCACCCCACTCACAAACGAACTCCATGCGGCGCTCGTCGAGAATCTGTTCGGCGGTAACATTGGTCATGGTGGGCATCTGGGCACGAGTGCGAACCTGGTTGAAGGGCTGGTCGCCATTCTTGCCCTGACGCACCTTAGCCTCGGCATTGATGAGCAACACGTCGGCATAGCGCAAGATGCGGATGTTGTTGTTGGAACCGTACTTGCTGCGTCCGGGAGTCAACTGGTTGGTCGGCGTGTAGGCCTTTCCGTTCCAGGTGTTGGTATTGTTGACATTGCCCATCACGTTAATCTCGTCACCGTCGCGGGTTGTCGTGCCACCAAACAGAACCGAGGTCTCCAAACGGATGGTCTCGCCACGGTTGCGAGCCCAGTTGATGAAGTTGTCGGTGATGCCCACAAAGTTCCATCCACCCAGGTTACCGGGACCCTGGAACACAAACCACTGGTCGGCGTCAACTTCTTCGCCACTGCCTTGACCCAAGTCGGTGCACTGGCACTCCATGAGGCTCTCGTTGCACAACTTGCCTGGAATCTTGAACAGGTTATAGAAGTCGCTGTAGAGCTGGAACTTGCCGCTGCCAATGATATCGTCGGTCAAAGCCTCGGCCTGTGCCCACTCACCACGGTTCAAGCGGATCTTGGCGGCAAGGGCCTCGGCGGTATAAGCCGTCAGAGCGCCCAAGTGCGCAGCCTCGTTGGGACGCACCTTGGGACAATTCTCGATGGCATACTGCAAGTCCTCGAGCATGTAACGCTCAACGGCATCCCTGGTCGAACGGGTGAGGTCACTCTGGTTATTGTCACGCAGGATGGTCACGTCGCCAAAGGCTTGGGTGAGCCTGTAGTAGGCATAAGCACGCAAGATGCGCACCTCGCCGCAGTAGGCACGGTAGGTGGCCCGGTCGCCGTCATTGTTGATATACTCGGCATAGGAGTCGAGCGAAGTGAGGGCGCCATTGGCAACCTTAATCATTCCGTAATACTGGTTCCACATCTCGTTCAGTCCCCAGAACGAATTGTCATACCTGAAGTTACCGAAGTCCACGAGCAGGCCTTGGTCATCCACGCGGCCACTCCACACGTCGCCGTCACGCACGATGGTCAAGGGCCAAATCACCCAGTGCATACCGCCAGTGCGCAACTTGGCATACACACCCGAGACGGGCATGTACATCTCGCTGGTCTTGGTGTAGTCAACATCCGACTCGGGCAGCGTGTTCTCGGGCAGAATGTCCATCCAGTCATTGCAGGAGGTGGCTCCCACCATCAGCAGACCTGCAATCATAATATATTTGAAAAATTTCATTGTCGTTATCTTTTTAATGATTGTTGGTAATGTGCTAATTTAGAAGTCGATGGTAACACCGAAGGTATAGGTCGAGGTGAGCGGATAAACCTCGGTGTCCCAGCCCTCGGGATCATTCAACTCGGGAGTGAAACTGTTAGCCCCGAACAAGGTGAGAGGACGGTCGGCAGTAGCGCTCAGTCGCAACGAGGGCAGCGTGTAGTTGCCCATCTTGATGTTCTTGAAGGTGTAACCCAGGGTCACGTTCTGGATGCGGAAGAAGTCGGCTTTCTCAACAAAGAATGAGTTGACGCGCTGGTCGCTCACGTTCCATGAGCGAATCCATCCCTCGGCCGAAGGATACTTGTTGGTCGAGCCGGCACCGGTCCAACGGTGAGCCACCTGGTCGTGGTCGAAGTTGTAGTTGGACTGGGCATAACGCAAGGCGCGCTTGCGGTTGTACATCTGTGCTCCGGCGTTGCCATAGGTGGTCAATGCGAAGTCCAGGTTCTTCCACTGGAAGCCCAGGTTGATGCTGTAGATGAAGTTGGGCAGATAGGAACCCAAGGTGGTGCGGTCCTCACCGTCAACGATGCCGTCACCATTCAGATCCTTGTACTTGAAGTCGCCAGGCTTCAGGCCGTTGGCTTGAGCGGTCTTATCGCTTGCGCACTCCTGCTCGGTCTGGTAAATGCCGTCCACGACGTAGCCATAGAAGGAGTTCATCTCCTTGCCCACAAACTGATAGGTCTTGCCACCGGCGATGTAGGGGTTGCCGGCGAGGCTCTTCACCTCGTTCTTGAGGTAAGACAGGTTGGCGCCGATGTAGTACTTGAAGTCATTGCCCACACGGTCGGCCCAGTTGATGCTCACGTCAACACCAGTGTTGAGAATCTTACCGATGTTCTGCAGCAGGGTACCGTTCTCGAAGGGCAGACGCGGAGCAATCACCGCCTTGCGGGTCATGCGGTAGAACCAGTCAATGTCCACACTCAGGCGGTTGCGCAGGGTGGCAAACTCAACACCCACGTTGGTCTCGTCAACAACCTCCCACTTCAGGTTGGTGAAGTAGCTGTTGTTCTGGAAACCGGCGATGGTAGCGTTGCCAAACACACCCGACGACCATGTGCCGGTAGAAACCGAGCGGAAACCGTCGCTGGCGGGTACGGCATTGTTACCCAAGCGGCCCCAGCTGGCACGCCATTTCAGGTAGTCAACCACGTTCTGGTTGGCCATGAAGTCTTCCTTGCTCATCACCCAAGCGACACCGAACGAGGGATAGTAGCCCCAGGTCTCCTGGTACTTGCTGGTACCGTCGGCACGGAAGGTTGCCATGAGCAGATACTTGCCCATGTAGTCATAGTTGATACGGCCGAAGTAGCTGTTGCTGCGGTAGCGGGTACCACCGTCACTGGCGCGGCGGCTGTCGCTGTCGGTGCTGATGTCGATGTACTTGTAGGCGTCGTCACCGTCCACGATGCCGTAGCCGATGCCATAGAGGTAGTGGTACTTATCCTCACGCAGTGAGTGACCCAGCATAACGCCCACATTGTGGTCACCGAAGGTGTCCTTGTATGTCAACACATTGTCCCAAATCCAGTTGTTGAAGGTGGATTCGCTCTTGCTCACCCACGACTTGTCGTTGCGCTGCACGCTGCCGACGTAGAACTCGGGCATATAAGTGCGGTTGTGGATTGCCGAGAAGTCATAGGCATAACTGGTCTTGATGTTCAACTTGTTGGGGATGAAAGTAATCTGAGCATAGAAGTTGGTCAGATACTTGTTGATGTCGTTCACACTGTTCTGATAGTTGGCAGTAGCAACGGGGTTGTAGAAGTTGTTGGTAAAGCCAACCGACTCGGGTGAGCCGTAGTGGGTGGGGAACGTGTTGTCGTTCTTCTCATCCATCACGGGATAGATGCCGGGAGCGTTGAACGCCTGCTGCCAAGCGGCATTGTTGGGAGTGCGCTGCTTGCCCTTGGAGAAGATGCCATTGAAACCGACCTTCAACCAACTGGTGGCCTCATAATCAATGGCGGCACGGAAGTTCATGCGGTTGTAGAAGTTCTTCACGTTCATGACACCATCCTGGTGGAGGTAGTTGATGCCCAGCGAGTAGGTTGCCTTCTCGCCACCGCCGGTGATGGTAAGGCTGTGGTCGGTGATGGCAGCAGTGCGCAGCAACTCCTTGTACCAGTCGGTGTTGGAGCCGAAGATCCAGCTGTGGAAGTCGCCATTGCTGTAACTGCCACCATAACGGTCGATCGAAGCCTTCATCGTCGAAACGTAAGCATCATAGTTGGCTTCAAGGAGCATCGTGGCATACTCGCTCGATGACGCCATCTTCAAGACGTTGGTCGCCTTCTGGATACCAAAGTAGCCGTTGTAGGTGATCTTGGCAGGCTGGTTCTTGTTACCGTGCTTGGTGGTAATGAGAACGACACCGTTAGCAGCACGCACACCATAGATGGCGGCTGCCGATGCGTCCTTCAATACCGACATATCGGCAATGTCGTTGGCATTCAGGAAGTCGATGTTGTCATAGAACATGCCATCAACAACATAGAGCGGACTGCCACCAGTGAACGAACCGTTACCACGGATTTGAACCTTGGGGCCCTCACCCGGTGTACCGCTGTTAACCACGTTCACACCAGCCACCTTGCCCTGCATGGCAGCCATGGGAGATGCGGTGGGAACGGCGAGCAGTTCCTCGCCCTTTACTACACTGATGGGCGATGTCAAGTCCTTGGCTTGGGCCGAGCCATAACCGATGACCACGACCTCGTCAAGGTTGCGCACATCGTCCAGCATCTGGACGTTCATCATCTCGCTGGCAACCATCTCCACGGCCTGCATGCCCATGAAGGTGAATTTCAGCGTTGCGCCGTCGGGCACATTGGCAATCTCGAAGTTGCCATCAAAGTCGGTGACTGCACCCATTGTGGTCCCGAGGACCTTGACGGTGGCACCGATCACGGGCTCGTTGACCTGGTCAACGACCGTACCTCTTACAGTCAGTGCCTGTGCGCCTGCGATAGCACACATCACCGTCAGTAAAAGCATCAGAAATCTTTTTTTCATTAGTTTCAGGTTTTTAATGCTAATAGTTAATTAAATCTACACATTTTCGGCAAATATATATAAATCTTTTGAATAAACAACAATTTTGTTCAATAATTCCCATCCATTGTCCAATTATTCCACCTATTATAGTTGGTTTAACAGTTTTTGGAGTGCTTGTGGCCTTTGCTTCACCATATTGACCGAATGCTGCGAGAATTATCCTGCTGACTGTCTCTGGCCGTAGATGGGGACCAGTATTTTGATTTCAGATGAGCGGCAGGGACAAAGAAGTAGCTGATATACTTGTCATTTTCAAGAAAAGTGATTAACTTTGCGTCATCTTCCCGAGTGGGACGTGGAGTGTACTTGCCCGTTCCCTGATTGTTGAACCTTATAGAGACCTTACCAGAAGTTGATGAAACCGTCTGATTTTATCCATCCTGAAGATGCAGCCGCCATGCGCCAACTGGAGAGCATTCCGGGCTTTGCCGCTTTCGCCAAGAAGTTGATGTCAATTGGCACCGAGCAGCAGCTCTATGGCGTGAACATGGCTTCGAGCATTCGCCTATCTGAGAAACAACTGCCACACATCTACAAGCATCTGCCGCCCATCTGCCAGCGTTTGGGCATCGCCGAACCCGAGTTTTATCTGCAGATGAGCCCCATCCCCAACGCATGGACCATGGGCGATACCCGCATCTATATCACGGTGACGTCGGCCCTGCTAGAGATGATGAACGACGAAGAACTCGATGCCACCCTTGCCCACGAGTGCGGACATATCCTGTGCCGCCACAGCCTGTATCACACGCTGGTCTATTGGATACGCAACGGTCTTGTAGAGCAAGGGCTAATGCCTAAGAAAATGATGACACCGGTAGAGATAGCGCTGATGTACTGGAACCGTAAGAGCGAGCTGTCGGCCGACCGCGCGGCGTGCATCATCACCTCGCCCGAGGCAGTAGTAAGCACGATGGCACGCTTTGCAGGAGGCCCCAAGAGCATCACGTCACAGATCAACTACCAGGAGTGGGCTAAACAGGGCGACGAGTATGAGAAGATCCAACAGTCCGGGCTCTGGAACAAGGCCCTGCAGCTACAGGCCATCGCCGAACTGAGCCACCCGTTTGCCGCCGTGCGCGTGCGCGAGGTGATGAAGTGGAGCGAGAGTGAGCAATACAGGATGATCAAGAAGGGGCTCTTACAGATTGAAGCGCCCGACGGCTTCTGCCCGCAATGCGGCAACGCCATCGAGAAAGAATGGAAATTCTGCCTGAATTGCGGTCATCAACTCTAATCATCTATAAACCCTAAACTCTAAACTTAAGATTATGATATTCAACCAACAAGGCTTATTAGATATCGACGGGATGATTGCGGCAGCGCCTTCATTCCAGAAGATTATGGACGATGGCATCGTAACCGACGAGGAACTGAGCCAGCAGACCGACAAGGTCATCAACCTCATGCGTGAGGCTGAACGACGTTTCAGCGAGGAAGACCAACTATTTATCAAGCGCCTGTTTGCCGAGACCAATGTCCTCTCGGCCATCTATCAGTATTATGAACTTCAAGAATTGAAATAGTCATGGGACGCTATAACACCAAAAGACTGCTGAAGGCCGACGTGTCGCAGATCGACGCGATTGCCGATGCCATCCGTGAAGAGTTCGAGAACGACGGTTTTGATGTCATGGTCGATGACCTGCTGAGTTGCGGCAAGGACATCAGCATCACCAAGGGCGGCATGTTCAAGGCGGTCCTGGGCATGAGGTCAGCCCTGAAGGTCACGCTCACACCACAGAGCGACGGCGTGCTGTTTGACGCCAACGTGGGCATCTTCGGGCAACAGGTGATACCGAGCGTCATCACACTGTTCTTCTTCTGGCCCGTGCTGATTACCCAGATCTGGGGACTCGTCAAGCAGTCGAAGATCGACGACCGCGCCCTAGCCATCGCCCAAGCCGCCGCAAGGGAGAGCACCCCCGCTCCCACCGCCTCCACCCTACTCGACCACGACGTCAAGTTCTGCACCCACTGCGGCCACAAAATGTCCCGCACCGCCAAATTCTGCCCCGAATGCGGCACCAAAATGTAAACAAGAAATAAGAAGATCACGATATGGAAGATTATATATACGACGTCTATATATGTTACTCACAGAAAGACTATTTCGATGTGCAGGGGAATGTTATTCCAGGTAATGAAATAACAAGAATCTTGCAAGCACTTGATGAGGCTGGGATTTCTTATTGGATTAACAAAGAGAGCATTTTTCTTGGTGATAATTTAGAAGAAACCGCACGGAGTATAGAATCCTCACGAATCTTTCTTTTCCTTTCTACACAAAATTCAAATCATAATTCAATTTGGGCTCCCCATGAAATTGCTTTTGCGTGCAATTTGGAAAAAATCATTATTCCTGTGCGTATAGATCCGACAAAATATTCTAAAAAAATCAAATTTTCTATCGTAGATTTAAGATATATAAAGTATTATGAGAATCCTAGTCAAGGATGTGTTGATATAGTCAGAATCATACAACAACAACTTGAAATTATTAAAAAGAAAGAAGAGGGAGAAAGGATACAAGAGGAAAAACACAAAAGACGGAAAGAATTCTATAGAGAGAACGAGAGGATACGAGAGGAAGTAAGGATACAAGAGGAAGAATACAAAAGACGGGAAGAATTCTTTAGAGAAGAACAAAAAAGAAGAATACAGAATGAACTTGAAATAGTTAAGAAAAAATTAGAACACTTGGAGGAACGAAGAACAATTTTGGAAGAAAGGCAACGACAATTAGAAGATAAACAATATCTGCCATGTGCGCACTCTCCAGGTTCTTCATCTCCTCAAAAAGAAGACTCGAATCGGTCTATTCATAGTGGAATCAGCGCTATTGTCGGTGGAATCGGGGCTATTGTCGGTGGAATCGGCGGTAGCGCAGGTTTTATGGCTAAAAAGGTCAAAAAACTTATCGATAAAACAAACGTCTCATTTTCAGCACTGACAAACAACATCCCCACAACAGGTAATGTCCTTAGTTCTGTTTTTGCTCCTGCTGAGGTGAGGCGGGGGTCGCACATGCTGGTGCAGGTGTATTTGCATTTGCCGGAAGAAACTAATAAAGTGCAGACTCTTGCACAAGAGGCAGACAAGAATGCCAAGCGACGAGACTATATTCCACTACAATGCCAATTGAAGAACGGTGACAAGGTAGATGTTCACATGAGCATTTATGGAGAGAATTTACTAATGTCAGACAAGAAAAGCGTTGTTTGGCAAGGTTCGTTCACTAAATGCAGTTTTGACTATTTATTGCCCAAGGATATTGATGTTGAACAGTTGAGTTGCAAGGCAATGCTAAGTGTCAATGGAAATCCTGTAGGAGAAATGATATTCATCACTAAGGTTGTAGAAAAGCCGAGGCAACTAAATCCCGAGATTTTCTCAAAGCAATATCAGAAGATCTTTATCTCCTACGCTCATCAAGACGAACCAAAAGTTGAACAAATGGCTCGTGCCTATAAGGCTCAAGGTGTTGATTACTTCTTTGACCGTCACTACCTTCAGCCGGGAGATGTCTTCCCCTTGAAAATACAGGAGTTTATCGATAGTGCCGATTTGTTCATCTTATGCTGGTCTGCCAATGCGGCTAATAGCGACTACGTGGAGCTGGAGCGCAAACGCGCCCTTGAACGGGCATATCCAAAGATCAAGCCCATTGAGAAAGCACCACTCCGCATTTATCCGATGAGTATCGAGCCTCGGGCAGAATTACCTGCCGATATGCGTGATACCTATAACTTTGATATCATCTGATAAGGTTTAGTGGATTAGGACGATGCTTATTGCCAGTTAGAGAAATATTGTTTAACTTTGGGGGATTGTTTTTAGAGAACGGAGAGGATTATGGTAGAGGATTTTGACATAGCAGGGGAGTTGAAGCCGGTTATTGAGAAGTTGCAGTCACTGCTTGACCAACTTGGGGACAAGGGACCATTTACTTTCCTGGATTATTCTGGGGTGTTGACGATAGATGGTGTGGTGTCGGCTCTGATCTTTATGGGGCTGATGGTGGCACTGGCGTTCTTCTTCTACCGAAATAAGAGGGCGCTGGACTTTTGTGACCGCTATTTGACCTACGCCTTTGTTGCGGTGTGGACGCTGGGCTTTGTGGTTTATGACGTGGGTATGTACCCTGACCACAGTCTGACTGGTTGGAGGGCGTTCTGGGCGATGCTGGGTGTGGCACCGATGGCGATTATACATGCATTTGAGATGTTTATCTTGCAGAGCGACGTGAGTGCAATCCACGACGGATGCCACGACAGTGCGTGGTTCATGTTCTTCTTCTCTATTGCTCACCTGCTGGCAGCGTTCATCAGTATGGTGTTTGTCATCAAGCACTTCGGGTTCAACATCGTGGCGAACTTCATCAGGATCATCAAGACGCACTTCTGGCTAAGCAATGTGAAGGACCTGTATGTCTTCTGGGGCATGAATAATGCGACATACTATCTGGCCAAGGATATCATTAAGAATAAGCGTGATGTCAATGCCCGCACTATCATCATCCGTGTAAACAACGACAAGGAGGACTCAAATAAACGCATCGGCTGGGACCGCCTGTTCAGCTTCCTGTCATTGACGAACAACAATCTTGACAACCTGCAAGAGCTGCAGAAGAAAGGATGCCTGACGAGCAGCACCTTCGGCTCACTGACCGACGTTCAGGCAGGCAGCGACAATGACCTGATCAGGCGCGAACTGCGATTGAGCAGCCTTGTCAAACTGATGAGCCATACAACGGGAAAAGTGCACATGTTCTTCCTCAACGACGACGAGTCATTCAACATCCAGGCCGTCGGGAACCTCAAGCGCGATGTCTCCATCAACAATTTTGCCAGCCACGGAAAGATTAAGTTCTATTGCCGAGCACGTTACAACAGCGTTCACCGCGTCATTGAGGATGAGCCGACGCACGAGAACATCGAGGTGAGGGTCATTGACTCGGCCCACCTGAGCGTGGAGATGTTGAAATTGAAAAAAAATATCCACCTGCAGCCTGTCAACTATGTGACCGTTGAAAAGGACGCCACTGTGTCGACACCATTCAATGCACTGGTAGTGGGCTTCAGCGAAGTAGGCATGGATATGGTGCGGTTCCTGTATGAGTACAGCGCTTTTGTCAAAAAGGGCAGCACCGACACTAATGTGATACCCTCGGATTTCCATTGCGATGTGGTAGACAAGGAGATTCCTGCTCTGGCAGGCCAGTTCGTCGCCAACGCACCAGCCATCCAACCATGCCTACATCTCAAGAGGGAGACCATTGATAACCCCTGCCGCTTGTCCACTATTGAACTCTACGAGATGGACTGCCAGAGTGTAAAGTTCTATGATTATCTCAAGGATTGGCTGCCCGAGGTCAACTATATCGTCCTTGCCACCGGTGACGACGAGTTGAACATGTCTCACGCCGTGCGGTTGTTCAAGTTGGCTATTCGCTACGGAACTGACATATCACGATTGCGCATCATGGTGCGCGTGCGCCATGACGACAACGGTCACCTCAAGAAGATTGCCGAACATTACAACCGCCTATGGGCCGCTGAGTGCATGAGCACAGACAAGGACAGGCGGCACCAGCGCGTCATTGAAGCTACCAAGCTGATTGACGGTCCTATCACACCCTTTGGCTCAACCGAGAGTATCTATACCTTTGACCACATCGTCAACGAGTCGTTGAAGGAAAGCGCCAAAAAGTTCAAAGAGAAATATGACCTCTCACTCATTGAGCTGCAGAGGGTAGCGGGATATAAAACCGATACTTACGTGAACTGGGATGACGAACAGAATCAATACATGCAACTGACCGGCGACTGCAAGGGTTACTCTCCCACCTACAGCGGCATGATGCGGTTAAGACGTGTCCAAAGCCAAAACACTGCCAACAGCATGCACGCCGCCACAAAGGTTGAGTTGGCAAAACGGGCCCTCAAGGAGAAGTATGACCTCATCAAGATGCATGGCTTGTCACGCAAGGTGAACGAGATTGAGTACCAATGGCGGGATCACTGCAACGAGCCCATCGAGGACATCCAACGAGTAATGGACGTGTTGGCTCAGACCGAACACCTGCGTTGGGTAGCATCACACGAAATCCTGGGCTATCAGGAATACCAGCCACGCGATCCAGAAGACCCAGGCAAGAAGGATGAAGCAAGGCTACAGCATGGCTACATGTGTGACTGGAACATACTGTCCACCGAGACAAAAAGCTATGACTACAACGCTGTTGACGTGTCAATCAGCGAATACGGTTTTGAAAAACAAGAATTATAACTTAATACTTTAACAATATGAGAACTCTTTTATTTTTCACAATCAGCCCATTATTGGCCTGCCTAACTGGATGTACAGCAGCGTCCTCCGGATCTAGCAATTATTGCTGGGACAGTTCGGTATGGATCACTTTGTTCATCTGTATTACTATCATTGTTATAGCTCTAATCATTACGTGTGCCGTATATTCTTGGAAGAAAGGAAGCATTCAAAACACTGTAAATGAAAGCGCTAGCGAACAGCAACCACCCCAAGATGAAAAGCAGAAAGAGGAGGAGGCCAAGGAGAAAAAGGCCTATCGAGAAAGACTCGTGAATTTCTTGGAAAAACAAGCTATTCAGTCTGAGAAAAAAGAAAAAACATATGGTAACGGAAAAGAAACCGAAACCAAAACAATAGAATTTAATACCAATGTAGCTACCAAATACATCAATGAATTGAAAAAATTGGCTAAAGACTTGATTCCTACAGATCCAGAAGAACCAACCAGCCCTACCGAGACACCTCAAACTGAACAAGAAGAAGGCAAATGACTGATCGGGAGATCATAGAGGGACTTATCGCGCGGGATGAGCGGGTGACCGGGGAGTTTTTCTTCGGGCAGTGCCGGCCGTTGCTGTGCAGCATCATCGCACTGGTGTTCAACGGCAGGGTGGACTATGACGAGCTGGTGAATGAACTCTACCTCTACCTGATGGAGAACGATGCGGCACGGCTACGCGGCTTTGAATTCCGCAGCTCAGTGTATCAGTGGCTCAAGGTGCTCGCCATCCGTTACTTCATCAAGCGACGTGACCATGTAATCGATGACGTGAGCCACGAGCCTTCTTCTCATGCCGAGGAGAGTGCCGAGGACAGCCACGCCAGCGAGGACTTGGAACGCCTGTTCGGGCTGATGCCCAACAAGCGCTATGTGATGGTCATCAGGCGGCTCGTGCTGGAGGACGAGGACCCCGAACGGTTGGCCCGAGAGATGAACATTACTGCTGCAAACCTGTATAACATCAAACGGCGCGCGATGGCTCAGCTGGCACGCGTCGCCCTAAACGACATCCAACAATATGGCATTCAACAATAAACATATTTCAGATGAACTGGTCGCGGCTTTTCTTGACGGCAACACGACCGCCGAAGAAACCCGACGTGTAATTGAAGCGATGAGGACCGACGCGTCCCTGCGAGAGGTCATCAAAGTGGCACTGCAGGTGCATCGCGACCCAGCGGCTGTCACCCTGCCAATGATGCAGATGGCTGCCGAGAGCGGCGAGAACCTGTGCGGGGTGATGTGCGAGGCCTACATCCTCAACCGGCGCGGCATCTCATATCACGAGGACGAGCTCATCGCAACAGCACGCGAGAAACGGTGGCTCAAACCCGAAGGCTCCCCGCTGCACGCCATGGGACAGCTGCTGGCGCACTACGGGCTGATGATCACCCACAGCTATGACGCCACCATTGCTGATATCTCTGCCGCACTTGAGCTCGACAATGACGTCATCGTGGCTGTGGATAACGGCAAACTCTATCCTGATACCATCGATAACGAGGATACTGCCAACCATGCCATCGTAGTCACCGCCATTGACTGCGAGAAGCAGACGGTCACCATCTATGACCCCGAGAAAAGTGCCATCCAGACGGTTGGTCTCGACCACTTCAATAATGCCTGGCAGACGTCGCTCAACTACATGGTGCGCGTGCTACAAGAGGCCGGCGAATATGACCCGCGCCCCGTCAACCTGGATGACATTGAGATTACCGACGACCTGATGGAGCTGCGCGAAGCCATCGCCGAGAACGCCCACGACGTATGGGCCGTCGCCCGCATCAAGGACGGCTGGACCTTCGGCCCCGAACGCAACGACACCCTCAAGCACCACCCCGACCTGATCCCCTACTCCGCCCTGCCCGACGGAGAAAAAGAGTACGACCGCCTCATGGCCCTCAACACCATCAAACTGGTAAAAAAACTAGGCTTCGACCTCGTGAAAAGATAAGAAACAGAGGAATTAAGGCTCTATACTTTAATACAATATAGCAATATGGATAACGAAAGGATTTGGGGAATACTATTTGAAGCGATTGAGCAGAACAGAGTTGTTCCAATTATTGGAGATGAATTCTTCTATGCTGAAGTTGGCGGTGAACTAGTCAACTACAAGAAGCATATACTTAATGAGCTCATCTCCAAATTTAATCCGCCTAAAGATATTATTCCTGATTTCAATATGATTTCGGGACTCATTGAGGCCCAAAATGTTTTATTGCGAGCAACAGGAAATTTCTCAAACGCGACAAGCATTTACTATGAAATCGGTGATATCGTGCGAAATACCCCCATCGTATGTGACCAATGCTTGACAGATTTCATACAGTCATTCAAATTCCCATTAATCCTTTCTACGTCTTATCTGCCTGGTATTGAGCAACTATTAGCAAATCAAGGCTTTGAGGTTAAAGCATATGACAAATCACCACGCATTGACATTCCATATGCTGACATGGTGGCGCCACCCACGCTTTATTACCTTTTCGGTAAATGCGGCAAAGCAAACAAGACCTATATGGCTACCGAAGATGATTTGCTTGAATATATCCACTATTGGCATAATATTGAGACACGCCCAATGCGTCTCAGCGAGTATCTAAGTGACAAATTCTTGCTCATGTTAGGGTGTGACTATCCCAACTGGTTGTTCCGATTCTTCTGGCATTCCGTCAAAAACTTCAACTTGTTGTCGGGCAGCACCGAGGTTAAAGGAGTTGTCGCCGGTTCTATACTTGACACCGACAATGAGCTATCACGTTTCCTTGCCCGAATTCAGACCCATACCTATGCAAACGGGCGTGACTTCATGAAAGAACTGAGAGAAAAAAAGAAGACTATCACCAATTTCGCATCACCGAAGATTCATGAAATCAATCGTTATGATGATCGTCCTTGCGACATTTTCATATCTTACTCTCATAGAGATGATCAAGCCGCTAAAGCGATTTCCGACATCATCAAAGCCCAGGGAGCGAGCGTGTGGTTTGATAGTTCCAACTTGATTGGTTCTGATCACTATGATGACATCATACGCAACAAGATTACCGAGTGCCAGCGATTTGTTCCCATCCTCTCAACGGCTACCGAAACTGAAAAAAGAGGATATTTCCGGAAAGAATGGAGTTTAGCTATAGAGGAGTCTACATTTCGTTTAGGCTCACCATACATTGCTCCGATAGCCATCAATGAGATAGACTACAATTCTAAACTCATTCCTAAAGAGTTTAAGGACTCTCACATTTTGTCTTATAACAGTCAAGACTTTGAGAACGAAATCAAAAGATTAATACGCTCATTCAGACAATAATCCCATGGAAAGAGACTTAAAAGAGAACCCCTGGAAAGGTTTAGCAAGTTACACCTATCAAGATGCCGACCATTTCTACGGCCGCGACAAGGAGTTAGATGAAATCGCATCTATTATTAAGCAGAATGCGTTCACAACCCTTTACGGCGTTTCTGGAGCGGGAAAGACGTCCATTATCAATGCAGGCCTTTTCCCCATTCTTGACAAGCTTTCCTATTTGCCCATTTACATAAGGCTTGACCACAATCAAGGCCACATCGGTTATGACAGCCAGATTATCAATGCCGTCAACGATGCACTTAATGCCATTGATGCAGAATTGGAAAAATCAATAGGCAGCGAGGAGATACACTCAGAGCTGGATGAATTATGGCTCTATTTCCATTCTCATCAGTTTTGGACAAAAGACAACCACAGAATTACACCCATCATCTTTATTGACCAATTTGAAGAGATCTTCACCAAGAATGATAATCCTGATGATATCTGGTCATTCTTTAATGTCATTGACTCCTTGCAATACAGCACTCCCACTGAAAGGCTGCTACAAGTGATTGAAAATAATGACCAATACGTCCAGTTCCATGAAGAGCAAAACTTCCGGATGGTGTTCACCATGCGTGAAGATTTTTTGGCACGGCTAGAAGATTACTCTTACAATATTCCAGCACTCAGGAAAAATCGTATTGGACTAAAGCCACTGAATGGCAACCAGGCGCTCGAGGTCATTCTTAAGCCTAGGCCCGACATGGTCACGCGCGATGTCGCCCTGCACATCATCTCAAAGGTCATAGGAAAAGCCATCCCCGACAATGCCCGCAGACTTGAAGCCACATCGGTTGATACCTCGATATTGTCTCTTTTCTGTACCGAACTCTATAACTATGCTATCAAGGACAACAAAGGTCAAATCACTATTCCACTTGTTGACCTCTATGGTGGCAATATCCTCGAATGGTTCTATGACCGAAATATGCAGATCTTGCCTAAGAAGACCTACGTCTATCTGGAAAACCAGCTCCTCACCCGTAGTGGTTTCCGCAATTCAGTTGCCCTTGAAGATCTAATCGACGATGGCGTGCTTCAGGAGCAACTTGACAGACTAGCTGAGAACCGTATCATCCGCATTGAGGATGTGAATAACAATTACCGTGTTGAATTCACCCATGACGTTCTATGCAAGATTGCAAAAAAACGCAAAGACGAAAGAGACAAAATAAAACAGAACCAAGATGAGCACTCAGCCAAGCGAGCATTCACAATAGATGCTTGTATCTTTTATTGTCTTGCATCACTTCCTCTTCTTTCCATACTCTTTATAGGAACGACTAATTGTTATAGGCTCTTATTTCTAATTCCTATCCTCGCAGTGTTTTACTGCCTTCTTGCCCACAGACAGGTCGCAGACAAAAACATCAATTATTTGTTCTGGGGACTCGCCGGTACCACCTTTGGATTTGTGATAACACATTGCATTCTTTACATCGAATCAGATAAAAATATCAATTTGCTTGGAAAAGTTTTCAGCGATCAACATGATATGTCTGCTTCTTTAGTATTGCTTATCACAGGAATTGTTTCACTTATTTATGCTCTTCAATACACTCGAATGCCAAAAAAAACGTCGTTTTTTCAGAGTGTAAAGAACATATTCAGTTTTCAATCTTTTACTAAGTACAAATCATTTAAGAACAGACTACTTCTCATCACCTTAATCTTTGCTTATTTCTTTGTCACACTTCTTGGTTTGTACTACTGGGACTTATTCCCATTTATTGTTTGTCCCGTCCTTGGATTTACAACTCTTTTTGTCGCCAATAAGTTTTCAAATAACAAACGACATGTATTAAGGTATGCTGTTCTTATCAGCTTAACGCAATTCATATTACTCTGGGGACAATATCAATATGGTATACTGAAAGCACTTATGATTATCATACCAACGATTTGCATTGCTGGAATAGCCTTTTTCTGTCTAAGAAAAAATGATTGGAAAACTTGGAAAGAATACCTTCTTCCTATTTTCTGTGTGCTTTCTATTGCAATTCTTTTACCAGTAATGAGTCTTGGATACAATATTTTCAACCCTAAAACATGGCAATATAGCAGGGTTTATAGTGGTAGGATTGTGACTACAGTTAAATGGCATAATTTCTTGAAGATTAAAGATTCTAATAACAAGATTGGTGTGATGGATGGGAATGGTGTGATTATCAAACCTAACCATTTTGACATTCAGGACTTGGCTTCGCTCTCAGAGGAACAAATAGCAACAGGACATCCCATACCATTTTTTCTTAACTACATACTTGACAAAGGACATTATTCTTATGTTGAAGATAGATATAAGGTCTGTTTTTATGCTCAAGATTCCGAAGATTCTGTTTATCACATAATTGATGTGAGCAGATTACCACACATAAATAAGTACTCCCAAGAGTATATCAAAGCTTGGAAAAGAACTCCTTCTATTGATGATGCCTTAGAACTCTTCCGCTATGCAAAACTAATTGGCTTTGATTTACCTGAGACGAAAGAAAAGTTTATCTCAATTAGTTTTGCAAAGTTATTCATCAGTGAATTAGCAGGAAGTCTCTGCTCTACCCATTTCGATAACATGTTCTATTATGGGGATGAAAGCGATGAATATACTTTCAAAATAGAAAACGGAAAATGGGTAGATGAATCTGGTCAACCTGACTTTATAATGAGACAACTAAAAGAAGGGTACAACACTGATGGACATCTCGAATACTGCATTAATAATTATACTGAAATTGGATTTCACAATATCGAAGAGATAACGTCAAGAGTTTATAAATTATTTCCCTATGTAGAACAATGGGAACTTAAAATGATACTCGATGACCTATGGGGAAGATATCTAATCCCTAACGAAGCAACTGATTCCATCAGTTACCCCTCGTGTATATATGGAAAACGAGCTTACTATCGCTTGTTTGCAAAAATGCCTAAGGAATCAGAACTTGATGCGAGAAAAGCAATATCAATCAGCAAAGACGACATCAATGCTTTTGAAGTACTTGCTTTGTCTCTGTATTATCAAGGTAAGTTCGATGAAGCAATTGAGATTATCAAAGAATATAAGAATATTTGGTTAGACAATGCTGAATATCGTGAATCTCCTGATTATTTTGGTCATCAGTTTTTTATAGATCTTAAAGAATTAGAAGAAGCTGGTATATTGACTTTAGAAGGCAGTAGTTTCAATAGATTATTAAATCTATTAAAAGATTACACTAATATACCCAAGTACTCAATTATTGATATCATTGAGAATGTAAAGTTATGTAAGTCGGACCATCAACTCATCTATAACCGTTTAATTATCAAAAATAGAGAATCAAAAATAGTAGACGGCAAACGATATCTACAGGATGAGCCTGATTCTAAAGTGTATACACCTGAAGAGCCAATAACTGATTTATATTTCATATTATCTGGTGCGAAGGTTATCATGAACAATATCTTATACGAATCATATGAGACTGTTTCTGAACCCATGCTTGCATACACAATGGACCAGAAGTTTTACTATATTGACGTGGAAAAAGGTAAGGTTTTACCTGATGATTACGAATGCGCTTGGCCGTTTTATCATGGGCTTGCAGCAGTTCAGAAAAATGGAAGAATTGGTTTTATTGATAAAACAGGACAGCTCGTCATACCTTTTAGCTTTAAGGGAATAGAACCTACTCTTTATTTCAAAAGATTGAAATTTGAAGAATCACGCAAAACTGATTTATCATTTGGGCCATCTGTATTTTTCGGATTTGAATCTTATTCTAAAGCAAGAGTTTATAGAATAGATGGCTGCGAAGTATGTATTGACAGAAACGGTAATACACTTTCTATCTTTACTGATTCTTCACAACAGAGATAATTATGCGTTGCAAGAGTTTACATTTGTTATATTCCATCATTGCTGTCCACTAAAAATTGTGGACGGTTAATAACTAAAATTTTCAAATAAACTCGGTTCACTTGAACCATAGAGCTCATTGACATTGTTGAAAT
>ONJS01000028.1 GCA_900318205.1 uncultured Prevotellaceae bacterium
GCCAAAAACAAGTATTTTTGCGGTGTTACAATCAGTGTAAGACTCAATTATTATGAACAGAGAATGAGCGATACTCAACATACACTTTTGATTGCACTATCAAATTATACCCTTTTGGGTATTGTTCAGACAATCTATATGCGCGTGACATAAACAATAAAACGGAATATGGGTAAAAGAAATCATAAACAGACTGCGTGGAAGAAGAATCGAGAGTTCGGTGACAGAATGGGTGGTCGTCGAAAGCTAAAGATGCACGACAACATCTTTGCCCGTGAACACTCTTTCACGGCACCAAGCGAGTGGGAGGAAACGCCCATTTATATGCATGACAATACTTCACGAAACTATTTCTTTCCTATTAGTGTGGATGATATAAAGGACGCTTTGAGCAAATACACTCCTGAAGACGTGGATTTTATCACGCATGTTTGGTTAAGAAAACATGTTCCTCGCAAAGATTGTTGGGTAGAGTGCATCACAGGAAGTGGAGTTTATTTGATGACCTTATACCCGATGAGGAAAGACTGTCGATGTTATTTAGGTAAACAACGGCCTTTCGGAAAAGATTTGAATGAATACAAGAGGTTTGCAAAAATCTTTCGGGATAAAGACGGATGGTATGCGCAATTCACCGAGGAATCATCCAGAGACTATTATATTGAAATACTTCTGCCATTTTGTATCAATGGCTTAATTGAGGAATACAACAAATTATAGGACTCGATATTTATGAGATCAAGGGGTTTACAAAACCTTATAAGATGAAACAGATACTGCTTTTATTGCCCCTGATATTGTTGCTGCTGGGTTGCCAGCAATCTAGCAATATAAAGTATGACGAATCAGGATTATTTATCCTTGTGGAGGAAGATTCATTCATTCGCCTTGAGCCACGCATCCAGCCCAACATTGAGGGTTATGGAGAAGCAGAGGCTCAGAGATGCGGCATGGTGCCAGACAAGGAAACGGCCATTAAGATAGCCGAAAGTGTTTGGTATCCTATCTATGGGTCGGAGATATATACTGAGCTGCCTTTCACCGCTGAACTTGAGGGCGACACAGTATGGTTTGTGCAAGGCTCATTACCCAAAGGCATGACTGGAGGCTGCGCCGAAATAAGACTTCGCAAAAGCGATGCTGCAGTTCTCTACGTCGGTCATCAAAGATAAGGTCTAAAGCACTTCACTCGCCATGTGTACTAAAAACGATTTCTGGAACTCTGAATATTTGTTGCCAACCGTATTTCTTTATTGGTTGATACAGGGGATTTCTTATTTATCTGTAACAGGCTTTGGTATATTGTCTGGACTCCTCTCTGGTGTTGTTATTGTAACATCACTATTATGCCTTCTTCTAAAGCACAATAGAATGATGCGCATTATCGGTATTGTAGTGTATACAGTTGCTTCGATAGCATTATTGGCCGCTAACATCTTATTAGTGATATTTTTTGGATTCCAGATTAGTAATCTTCTTCTTTTCATTCTTTTACTCCTAAACGCATTAAGCATCTACATGATCCTCCACATCACTTTTTAGTGCTTATCTATTTTCAACAAAACAGGCGACTTTCTTGTAACTTTCCCACAGATAGGACAGTAATTCAAATGTTATATGGGGCAAAAAAACCACCGAGGGGCTCGGTGAGCTAACAAGTTTGTAATAAAAATTATGGTTTAGAAACGGAAGCCAATAGAGATTTGAGCGTTGCCGTTTTTGGGTTTGGCTGGAGTGCCAAAGCCATCTCCTTCCTTATAATCAAACACATTGGTCATGCCCATTGTATAACGGCCTTGAACAAACACGTTTTCTGTAATGTTGAAAGTCAAGCCAAGACCAAGACCGAAGTCCATATTTTTAGTCTTGGTACTAACAGTTTCCTTAAAATCTTTGTTGCCCTCTTTTCCGTTGATAGTACACTTGTGATAAACATTAATACCCAACTGTGGACCAAAATCGATACTCAGTGCCGGAGTCACGTAGTATTTCAACATTACAGGAACATTGATGTAGTTCTGGTTGTAGGTGTAATCAGCATAGTTAAATTCTGAGCCATAAGGAGCAGTGCCATAAGGCGGCATATTCTCAGGATTGATAACAACTCCATTATTCTTACCGCCCTGAGCAGCAAATACGATTTCAGGAGCAAGTGAGAATTTGTTGCTGAAGCGGTACTCCATAAACATACCAGCCTGGTAGTTGATTTGGCCACCATGTAAACAGTCTTTTCCCCAGAAATGTGTGTAATCCACGCCAATCTTGGGACCAAAAGTGAAAGTCTTCTGCGCCATAGCAGCACCAGTTGTGAGAATCAAGCACATAAGTGCGATAATTGTTTTCTTCATAAACAAAGTCTATTTAATTAATTAAATGTTGTAAAAACTATGTTTTTTATACTCTAATATTATATACACACTCGGGCCAATTTACTAAACCCCAAATCGCGTTTTTTCTGAAAAGACATACAAATGTAGCATTTATTCTACCATTAAGAGCACGTGCCGATCGGTCGTTTTTAGAAAAATGTATTATATTTGTGCTATCAAATCTGAATCATTATGACAAAGAAAAAACAGAAGAAACAACAGGCAGGGTTGCAGTTCCCCTCGCCCGAACAGTATATGAAGCAGTGCGTTCGCTCGCTCGAGATAGGCAAGTGCAATATCACTGAAGTAATAGAGGAGTGTGGTGAAGGCCACTTTGTTGTCACAAGAAAGCATAATGGCGGATGCATCAATGCGCCCTTTTACCTGGTGGACATGCTTTGTCTTGGCGCGAAAGACTCTTTTTATCATCTCACGCTTGCTGAGGAAGAAATGGACAAGTTCCTTGACAATGGTCAGGTTCTCAGAGAATGTTCCTATGAGGAGGCTCATAACTGGATTTATGGTGCCATCAGTTGGGAAGAAGAGGCCGGAATTGAGCCTTACAAGTCGTTTGCCATCACACAGTATATGCTTGAAGAGGTCACCGATGATATTCCGTTGATTGAATATGGAGAAGATGGTATGCATTTCCTGATGGCCAACGATGATTTGGAGACCAGCCGCTCTATGCCATTGCTTGAGAAGAACCTTGGCGTTGGGAACCAAACATTCTCCGTCAAAACCGACAACGTTGACTTTGATCTTGATTCTGAAAAGATGATTGAACGACTGAAACATGCCCGCAAGAGTCCTCTCTTCAAGAAAAATGGACCCAGCACGCAGTACACCTATTGTAATCCTGAATATTCCAAGACGCTTCAATTCGAAGAATCCGATTGGCTCTTTCAGGTATTGCAAAACACAGACTATTCACTCTATCTGCCCGATGATGTGACCGACCGCATCCTTGCTTTGCCTCGTGAGGCTGTTCGCCACGATTTGGAGCATATTATAAAGTATCACATAGGCTTGACCTGCGATGGTGTTACCGATGAATACGACCCCGATGGTTATGCAGGTACTTTATCTAACAGCATCATCCTTTTGGGTAAGTTCGGCAATGAGGACAGTTTCCCAAGACTCAGGGGTTTGACTGCGATCTTGAAGGACTCATGCTCCATAGCCTACTTGACATCCAAGCTAAGGAATTATTGCCAGAAATTCGCGAGATGTTTGCCACCAGGTTTGTTGACCTCGGTGTTTGTGGCGATTTTGCTGAGGTGTCACAAAGAATCCTTAAACCTCGCTACAAAGATCATTACAATCATTATTTCACCGAAATTCACGAACACTTTGCCGATATGAAGGCAAGATGGGAGTGCTGAATTGTACATGAAATAGTAGCCGAATCAGCAAGCAAAGAAGTGAAGAATAGTGGTTTTAATAAGATACCATTTGTTACAGATATGCCAAACTACGATTTTCTTATACTCCAATATAATGAGTTTGAACACTTGACACGAGATCTTCTTCAAAAGAAAGAAAAGATTTTCGTTGAAAGTTTTACGCCAGGGAAAGATGGAGGCGTGGACTTGCGTTTTGCAAAAGTTAGAGAAGAGAATACCATAGTACAAGCAAAACGCGTTAAAGACTATACCTCGTTAAAAAGAACTTTACTAAAGGAAGTCTCCAAGGTAAAGACACTCAACCCAGAACGCTACATCATATCAACATCAGTCGGTTTAACTCCAGAAAACAAGACAGAGATACAGACTCTTTTTAATCCCTATATACAATCTACAGAGGATATTCTTGGTAGAGATGATTTAAACAATTTGCTTGGACAGAACCCCGATGTGGAAAAGCAATATTATAAACTGTGGATAGGTAGCACTGCTGTTCTTGAAGATATCTTGAACAAACGCATAAATAACTGGTCTGCAATAGAGTTAGAGACCATACGTCGTGAAGTTTCTACTTACGTGATGAATAAGAGTTTTAATGATGCACTGGAAATTCTGACAAAGAATAGGTATGTGATTATTTCTGGTATACCAGGTATAGGAAAGACCACTTTGGCGCGGATGCTTGTAAACTACCTTCTGAGTGAGGGTTATGAAGAGTTTGTTAAACTGACAGGAATTGGTGACGCAGCCCAGAAGTTGCAAAAAGGGAAAAAGCAAGTATTTTTCTTTGACGATTTCTTGGGTTCGACTTTTTTCCAGAACGATGAAAAAGGATTTGATCAGAAGCTAGTGGCTTTCATTGAAAAGGTAAAGTATGAAACAGACAAGATTTTTATTCTCTCAACCCGTGAATATATCCTAGCGGAAGCCAAACAAACATATGATGTGTTTTCCACCAAGAACTTAGAGTTGGCAAAATGTGTATTGGATTTATCGAACTACACAGAATCAATCCGTGCAGAAATACTATATAACCATTTAGCTATGGCAAGATTACCATTGCCATATGTAAGAGCGTTGATAGCCAAAAGAAGTTATTTAAGAATTATCCAGCACCATAATTTCAATCCACGCATTATTGAGACATTCTTAAATTCAGAGTTATATCTGAGGGTAGAACCAGATCAGTTCGTTGCCAAGTTCATAGATTTCTTTGATCGTCCATACGCCGTTTGGGAATTGGCATTCAGACAGATTAAGCCGATTGCTCAATACGCTCTGCTGGTTAGGATGTCTATGGGAGACAAACCTGTGTTGCTTTCTGATTGGTACTTGGCAACCAAGAAATTTGTACAAGGTACTGAAAAGGAATTGCATCTCACCATCAATAAACAGGTATGGAATGATGCACTGAAAATTATTGAAGGAACGTTTGTTTTTACTAAATTCCAAAAAGATGAGCACCTTGCCTGCTATCAAAGTCCTTCAGTTTTTGATTTCTTACAAGAATGGATAAAGAACTTGAGCGATATTCAAGAGTATATCATTCGTGAGTCATATTTCGCAGAGCAGCTTTATAAGGCTTTCTCAGATACAGGGTATCCAAGTTTTTTTGATTATGGTAGGGTGAAGATAAATGAGTCGGCTAAACCTGCTTTGGCGCAGGCATTTAAACGTCTTGCCTCAGAACTCCATTTTTGCTCTTTGAAGGATTATGGAACAACGCATGAAAAGGTACCGCAAGATATTACGGATTTCCTTCTGGGGTTTGAGCGTTCCTTCGGCGGGATATACAAGAGAAAACCAGATTTATTGAGAGATATTGCTTCACAAAATTTGCTGGAAGACACTAGGATACCACTATTTAAAAGGATGGATTATCTAGATAAGTTAGGTGAAGGCTCAAAACAAGAGTTAGATTTAGAACAACTAGCCAGTGTCGTTCTTGAACAATCTGAACATTTAGATGATTTTGTGAATTCGATGGACCTGCTACTTGAAACGGAAGCAGGCTCTTTAGCGTTAAAAAGTAATGACCTTTTGAAAAAAGTGGAGGAGGCTATCGAATGGGAAATAGAAGAAGCAGACTCAGAACAAGAATGTAATCATATTAGTGATAGCTTGTCTGCATTAGTGGAGCACATACCATCATTGAATGAAGCTGCATGGCAAGGAGCTATAGATGAAGTGATATCAAGATTTCCTCGTGAAGAAGACTACGATGAGGATTTTTCACGTGACTTAAGTTCAGCTACAAATGACAAGAACCAGTATGAGGAGATGTTTACGAGTTTGCTTGAATCATCAGGAGATCTATAAAGAGAATGATTAGGGAACACAATTGAAATTAGAGTGTTTATTATCTCAACGCATTTAGTGTCCAGATATCATCATTGTGACCTCAAACTATTTTTTGGTTTATAATGACCGAAGTCATTTTCAATCCAAGAAAAAATGATGCCGTTTCAGAAAGATGCTACTATTCAGAAAAAATATCCAAAAGCACAACTCGCTGAGATTTGAATAATCAGTATGGATGAGCAGGTTGACCTAATATGAGCGATTGCAAAAATGCAACTATTAATAATCAATAAAATCATATTTAAAATCGGTAAAAGCCCTGCTTATTCGTTTTTTGTCAAAATTTGAATGTTCGCATTTCAAAAATTACAAAATTTCTTCAATCAGCCTAACTTATAACCCTGCACAGTTGCATTATATAGGCAAAATATGCTTAAAATACATGCAAAACAAAAGTTCCATCCCAAACTCTCAATAAAAAATAGTACCTTTGCAAGCAAATATTCACATCGCGAATTAAAAATGGAATTGAATAGTCTGATATCAGAATGTACCGCTTACGATTTCAAGTTGATGCTTGAAGAAAATAGACCTAAAAGTTGGCTGAAGAGTGTAAGCGCTTTTGCCAATGGCTTGGGTGGTTCGCTTTTCTTCGGTATAGATAACGATGGTGTTGTCAAAGGTCTTGACGATGTGCAACATGTTTGCGAGACTATCAGTAGCAGGATTCGTGACTATATGGATCCTCTGCCAGAGGTGGAGATGATCCCCCATGATATAGATGGTTTACATATCTTGCAACTCAAAGTCAACGCAGGACATTATACACCATATTACTACGTTGGAGATGGTCTGCGTATTGCCTTTGTTCGTATCGGTGATGAAAGTATTCCTGCCACAGCAGAACAGATGGTTCGCTTGGTACTGAAAGGTTCCAACAAAACTTTTGATTCTCTTCATACTGATTATCAAGCAGAGGACTATTCCTTTACGATATTAGCGAACTCGTTCAAAGACCGCACCAAACAAGAATGGGACAAGAAATACCTTTTGTCTTTTGGCCTTGTTACTGGTACAGGATGTCTTACGAATGCTGGTGCTCTGTTTGCTGACGACTGTCCACTCTGGCAATCTCGTTTGTATTGTACACGATGGGATGGAAAGGAAAAGGGTGATGCCATCAATGATGCAGAGTTTACAGGAAATGTCCTCATGCTGCTTCGAGAATCCATGAACTTTGTGAAATCTAACACCAAGAGAGGATGGGAAAAATTGCCTGATGGGCGTAAGAACAAACCCGAATATGCAGAACGTGCCGTTCTTGAAGCAATGGTAAATCACTTCATTCATCGAGACTATACGGTAATGGGCGGTGAAGTGCATCTTGACATTTATGAAGATCGTCTCATAGTTACGTCACCTGGTGGAATGTACAATGGTATGCTGATTCAGGACTTAGATATCGCTGACGTTTCTTCTGAAAGGCGTAATCCAATACTTGCGAATGTGATGGCTCAGCTTGACTATATGGAAAAGCGAGGCAGTGGACTCACACGCATCTACAACGAGACCAAAGCTTTGGATGGATATCGGGATGAACTGAAGCCAGTTTTCAAATCCACTCCGACTCAATTTCAGACTATCATCTTTGCCTCCATCGATATGACAGATGTCGGAGACGTGTCGGAGACGAAACTTACTGAGCGTCAACGGAAAATCCTCGATCTCATCAAAGAGTCTCCGACAATAAGTGGCCGGCAGATGTCGGAGATATTGTCGGTGAGCCAACGCACCATTGAACGTGACCTTTCTAATTTGAAAGAACTTGGTGTTTTAAAACGCGAAGGTAAGGATAATGATGGGGTCTGGGTAATAAATTAGCACGTAAAATAAGATTATTTAAAAAGAGTTTTTATGCAAAACCAACAATTGGGAGCTAGTTTACGAGGAAGGCTAAGAAATACTGATCTACCAGTTTCAAAGTGTTTATACCCTCTTTTCGAAGCAGTTGTTAATGCAATATATGCAATTGATGATCGTGTTAACTCCGATAAAGCATTTGCTATATCTGAAGGAATGATACGTGTGTCCCTAAATCGAGCAGCTAATAGTGATTTGTTTGGTGGAAAGGCTGAGATTTTATCTATCATGATTGAAGATAACGGCATTGGTTTCAACGATGAAAACTATGATTCGTTTTGTGAGTTAGATACTATGTATCACGCATCAAAAGGTTGTAAAGGCATTGGTAGATTATTGTGGCTGAAAAGTTTTTCGTCTGTTGAAATTGATAGTTGTTATATGGACAATGAAGGCGAAAAGAAAAGTAGACATTTCTCTTTTACCCCTAGTGGCATAATGACTCTTCCAAATGTTGATGTTGAGAACAGAGATGTAGGCACAAAGGTTATCCTAAGAGGTATTTCTAATGCATATAAAGCCGCTATCAGCAAACTAGGGCAGGAAACAATAGCTAAATCACTATTTGAACATTGCCTTTGGTTCTTTTTGAGAGATGGTTCAAGTCCAGACATAAGAATTATAGATGGGACAGATCCAGCAACGAATCTCAATGAAATATACGATAGCTATCTCTATAGCGACCAATCTAATAGTACAAACTTTACTATTGGTGAAGCAACATTTAATGTATTGCATATAAGATTGCAGCGTTCTGAAAGTAATAACTTAATTTCTTACTGTGCCGGCAACAGAATTGTGAAGGATGAAAAGATTAAGAATATTGCAGGTTTATATGATTCTGCGTTGGAGGCTTCTGATGGTTCTTTCTATTATAAGTGCTTTGTGACCTCTCCGTATTTTGATGAACATGTCTCTCCTGATCGCTTTGCATTTCTCATTCCAGAACAACGAGAAAATGAGAATCAGACAGAGGTAATAGAGCAAGTATATTTCGCTGATGTTAGAGATTATGTTTTGAATCAGGTAAAAGATTTCTTAAACCCATACCTTGAGGATAATAAATCTGCTGGGAGAGAGAGGCTTACTCAGTTTGTAGACGAAAAAGCCCCATACTATAAACCCCTATTGACAAGTCTTGGTGAAGATGAGAAGGTAATTAATCCTAAAGCTAACGACAAGTCTATTGATTCTTATTTACATACAAAACTTGTTGAGAAAGAACATAAGCTCATAGAAGAAGGTCATGATGTTCTGAAAATGAGAACTGGCGAAACGGATGAAGAATTTAATCTGAGAGTTGAAAAGTATTTTGATAATGCTCAGCAATTAAAGCAGACTGATCTTGCGAGATATGTTCTACATCGTAAGTACATTTTACAATTACTGGAGGAAGCTCTACAACCAGATAAAGATGGTAATTATTCTAGAGAAGAAAAAGTACATGAGATTATTATGCCAATGAGATCCACAAGTGATGATGCCAAATTCAACGATAATAACCTGTGGATTATTGATGAGCGGTTGGTATTCCATCATTATTTGGCATCAGACAAGACTTTCAAATCAATGGAAGTCACAGATTGTGAATCTGGCAGAAGACCAGATGTTCTATTGGAAAATATCTATGATAATCCATTGTTTGTGACAGAGAAAACCAACCCTCCTTATGCTACTCTAAGAATCATTGAGTTTAAGAGACCTATGAGAGATAATATTGAAGCTGAAGATAGTACAAAAAATCCTATAGATCAATGTATAGATTACGTGATAAAAATAAGAAATGGAAAATCTGTCACTAAGAATGGTAGGCCAATTACAATCTCAAATGATATTCCTGCATATTGTTATATAATATGTGACCTAACATCTTCAATGCAAGCTGTATGTGATAAGCATGACCTTAGAAGAACATACGATGGCCTGGGATATTTTGGATATAAAACTCAATTGCAGATATATTTTGAAGTTATTTCTTTTGACCAACTACTTAATTCAGCAAATGAACGCAATGCTGCGTTTTTTAACAGACTTGGTTTATCTCACAATTAATATTTCGAAAGTTATATGATAGAAGTCCCTATAAAATATGCTTTTCCTTTGTTTACCAAACACAATTCTACGGATTATCTAATAAAACATGAACAAATCCGAGTCTCTGATCTTTGGGCTTTTTGGAAATATATTATTGGGCGATACGTGAAGAAATATTCTGGAGAAAAAGATTTCTTGTTGACATTAATTGAACAAGCAAGATACTTTTACGAAGCAGCAGAGAATGCGCCTATAAAATCTCAACCGTTATTGTATTATTACTCCTTCTTAAACTTAGTGAAAGTAGTAATAAATGTAAACGCACTTTCAACGTATGGAACAAGTTTTACATATTATCATGGAGTTGATTCTTGTGGAATAAAAAAGAAAGACAAATTGCAGGACTTATATGTTGAGATTAAAAGTTTATTACTGCCCGCAGGAGTTACGCCTCGCCCTGGGAAATTGCCTGATTTATCTGTAGCTTATACTTTTATGACACAAATGGGTGATTCTGTTCCTTGTCCACCTCCATATAAACTGAATATAGTCAATATGCTAAGGGCCTGCGTTGGAATCCATCGTACCTATAGTGAGACCAATAATGAGAAGGAAATTTACATTAGGTTGGGAAATCCCCAATTATTCAGAGAAGGCAAGACTCTCCGTTGTAAATATGAAATAATGGAATGTGATTCTGTTATAGCTTCACAGTTAGTAACAGTCGGATATAATATTGTACAAGAAACAGACACGGATGGAATAACAAGTTACTATTGGATTGAAGAAATAATAATGATGGCATACAAAGAAACGAAATTAGATTACTACATGCTAGCTAAGAAATTAAGAGATAAGGGTATATGGTATTATACTGATGGTAGTTGTTATCGTACGTTTATTTCGACATCACCTTTACACATCTCAACAGAATCCATCATCTACAATCTAATGTTCTTCTTTGGGTCTATTACTCGTTATCACCCTTACATGTTTGATAAACTTTTAACAGAACAGCAGATGTGGCTGATTAGTGAATTTTTGAAAACTCAACCCAAACAATTTTTGTATGCAGTTACATCAAGAACAATAGAAAGCGCCGTTTTGAAACCAAATACGGCGAATATCATTTTCTAATGAACTATACAACAGCTATTAATGTACATATAACAAATAAGCAGAATTGAAAATCGTTTATAAGAGTTAAATACGTTAAATTTTGATCATTTCTAATCTCTATCGAACTCACGTCATCACTTTTCTACCGTTATATTTGCAAAACACTGATATAAAGCATTTTACAAATACGGAAATTGCCCTGCACTAACCCAAATCAAGTGTCAGGCAGTAACACCACCATCAATTAGTCTCGCTTCCACTTTTCAGAACTATAATGCCACGCTTGAAGTGCCGGCAGTATCAGTAAACGCCTATCAAAACCATAGCATTTGGGGCAAATTCAGTAACATTCAGGCGTATGAAACTGATTTGGGTGACATGAATGGTGACGGCAAGGTGAACATCAGTGACGTGACGATCTTAATTGAACTGCTGCTATCGGGTGGAACTACCGAGAGTGCCTGTGACGTGAACGGTGACGGCAGGGTCAACATCACTGATGTGACAATTCTCATTGACTTGTTGCTGAACATGTACTAAGATGTCTACCTCCTGACAGGAGAACAGTTTACGCGAATGTCCATGAATAGGACATGAATAGTTTTTTGACGATTATTCATGGGGATTCGTGGACATTCGTATTTCCCATCGGGTGGCGGCAATGCCAAGGCGAGGCCTTGCTGGCAAGTATTCATCTTATCTGTGCTCTATTATCCAAAAGATTAGTATCTTTGCAACCTGAAAACCAACAATAAACCATTAATAACATTAATAACCGATTGGAATGAAGAAATTATTCATGATGATGCTGGCCGCCCTGACGTGTCTGGGCATGGCCGCACAGAAGCCTGTAGCGACGTCGGTCCCTGGTGACCCGATGGCTACGCAGTGCTACACGCTGAGCAATGGCTTGAAGGTGTTCCTCAGCGTCAACCACCAGAGTCCGCGCATCTCGGCGCACATCGCTGTGCGTACCGGTTCGCGTAATGACCCCGCCGAGACCACCGGTCTCGCCCACTATCTGGAGCACTTGATGTTCAAGGGCACCCAGCAGTACGGCACAAGCAACTATGCTGCCGAGAAGCCCCTGCTTGACACCATCGAGGCCCGCTACGAGCAGTATCGCCTGGTGAAGGATCCCGAGCGTCGCCGCGTGCTGTATCACGAGATCGACAGCATCTCGCAGCTTGCCGCCCAGTACAACATCCCCAACGAGTATGACAAGCTGATGGCCGGTATCGGTGGCCAGGGCACCAACGCCTATACCAGCACCGACGTGACCTGCTATACCGAGGACATCCCCGCCAACGAGGTGGACCGCTGGGCCCGCATTCAGGCCGACCGTTTCCAGAACATGGTCATCCGCGGTTTCCACACCGAGCTGGAGGCTGTGTATGAGGAGTACAACATCGGCATCGCCCAGGATCAGCGCAAGCTGTTTGAGGCCATCAGTGCCAAGATGTTCCCCACCCACCCCTATGGTACGCAGACGACCATCGGTACCCAGGAGCACCTGAAGAACCCGTCGATTACCAACATCAAGAACTACTTCCACAACTACTACTGCCCGAACAACGTGGCCATCTGTATGGCCGGTGACTTTGACCCTGCTGAGGTCATCACCATCCTGGAGCGCCACTTCGGCAGCTGGAAGCCCAACAAGAACCTTTATCGTCCCGAGTTTGCTCCCCTGAAGCCCATCACTGCTCCCATTGACACCACCGTGATTGGTCAGGAGGCTGAGTTTGTCGCCCTCGGATGGCGCTTTAACGCTGCCAATTCGCTGCAGTGCGACACGATGGACGTCGTTGCCGAGATGCTCTCTAACGGCACGGCAGGTCTTATCGACCTGAACCTGAACCAGCCCCTCAAGGTGATGAGTGCCGGCGCTTTCAGTGACGAGATGACCGACTACTCGATGCTCATGCTGCTGGGCTATCCCAACGAGGGCCAGACGCTTGAGGAAGTGCGTGCGCTGCTGCTGGGTGAGCTTGCCAAGCTGCGCGCCGGTAACTTTGACGACGACCTGCTGGTGAGCGTGGTGAACAACAACAAGCTGCAGTACCTGCGCGCCCTGGACAACAACGGTGCCCGTACCCGCCAGCTGGTGAACGCGTTCATCAACCATGTGGACTGGGCCCAGGAAGTGGGCAAGCTGGACCGCATGGCCGGCATGACCAAGCAACAGATTGTGGACTTTGCCAACCGCTACCTGCTAGACAACAACTTTGTCTGCGTCTATAAGCGCATGGGTGTTGACACCACCGAGAAGAAGATTGACAAGCCCGCCATCACCCCGATTCCCACCAACCGCGACATGCAGAGCAACTTCGTTCGCAACATCCTGAGCGAGATCGTCGAGCCCATCCAGCCGCAGTTTGTGGACTACAAGAAGGAGATGACCGTGGGTCAGACCAGCAAGAAGCTGCCGCTGCTCTACAAGCACAATGACCTGGACGACCTGTTCAGCTTGACCTACAAGTATGACTTCGGCGGCACCGCCGACAACCGCTATGAAACGGCATTGAGCTATATGGACTTCCTGGGCACCAAGAAGATGAGTGCCACCGAGTTCAAGCAGCGCATGTACAAGCTGGCCTGCAACATCTCGATGAACGTTGGCGACAATGAGACCTATCTGACCTTGAGCGGTCTGAGCGAGAACATGCCCGAGGCCCTCAAGCTTGCCGAGGACCTGATGCAGAACGCTCAAGTCGATGAGGAGGCCTACAAGAACATGGTCGATGTTATCCTCAAGAGCCGCAACGACGCCAAGCAGAGCCAGGACGAGTGCTTCAGCCGCCTGAACGAATATGGCATGTACGGTCCCCGCAACTCTTACACCAACATCATGAGCGCCCAGCAGTTGCGCGACACCAAGCCCACCGAGCTCATCAACCTCGTGAAGGGCCTGCGCGACATGCAGCACACCGTGGTTTACTACGGTCCCATGACCGAGAAGGAACTGAACAAGTGCCTGAGCAAGGTGCACAAGACCAAGAAAAACCTCGCCGCCGTTCCCGTGGGTACTCCCTACATGGAGCAGACCACCCCGAGGACCGAAATCCTGATGGCTCCCTACGAGGCCAAGAACATCTACATGGTACAGTACCACAACGAGGGTACCCAGTGGGCTCCCGAGCACGCTGCCGTGATCAACCTGTTCAACGAGTACTTCGGCGGTGGCATGAACGGCATCGTCTTCCAGGAGCTGCGTGAGGCACGCGGTCTCGCCTATTCGGCAGCCGCCTACTACCGCCAGCCGAGCCGTTTGCCCCATCCCGAGTATGCCATGACCTACATCATCACCCAGAACGACAAGATGATGGACTGCGTGCGCGAGTTCAACAACATCGTGGGCACGATTCCCCAGAGCGAGGCTGCTTTTGCCCTTGCCAAGGAGTCGCTGATGAAGAAGCTTGCTAGCCGTAGAACCGTTCGCGGTGCCGTGCTGAACAGTTACATGAATGCTCAGCGCCTGGGTCTGGACTATGACATCAACTCGGTAGTATTCAACCAGTTGCCTAGCCTCAAGCTCAGCGACATCGTGAAGTTTGAGCAGCAGTCGATGGCCAATAAGCCTTATCGCTACCTCATCCTGGGTGACGAGAAGGAACTTGATATCAAGGGTCTGGAGAAGATCGCTCCCATCCGTCACCTGACGCTGGAGGAGATTTTCGGGTATTAAGCATTTAGCTATTAGATTTTTTATAAAGTCCTTAAGGTCATTTCTGACCTTAAGGACTTTTTTATTGAGGTAATAGAAGGGGCTCACATTCTGTGAAGTGTAAAAAAAATAGACAATTTTTCGCAAAAAAATCTCGCTCTAGAAAAAACTCGCTCAAATCCTTGGAGGACTTTACCTGGACACCTAAGTTTGCATCATCAAAACAACAATTTATATCATTATTGCTGTCATCATGATAAAGCAACCACACACTAAACTGTGTCAAACTGCGCTCAGATTTTATACACTAGGACGTCCTAACGGCGAGGTCGCGATTCATGATTGCGGCAGTGAGTATGAAAAAATTTTGTTTATTTATGACAAATGATTAATTTTGCGGTTGGCAAATACTTGACAAACCAAATCAAACGATAATATGATGAATAATAGCCTAAAATCACTCATTCTGTTGCTACCGGCCCTGCTGTTGCCGGCCACTGCTGCTACCGCCGCTACCACCTATGACTTTGAGGTGGGCGGTATTTATTATAACTATGGCGACGGCCAGGGTACTGCCGAAGTTACAAGATCTCCCGAACGATACTCCGGTGATGTAATTATTCCGGCTGCTGTCACCCATGACGGCACCACCTACTCGGTCACCGCTATCGGCACCTACGCGTTCTCAAGCTGTGCCAACTTGACGAGCGTAAGTGTTCCTAACTCAGTCCTCACTATTGGCAGCAATGCGTTCAGCTATTGTGACGGGCTGACCAACATGCCCATCGGTAACGCTGTCACCACCATCGGTGACGCCGCCTTTGCTGGCTGCGAAGGGCTGACGAGTGCGACGATTCCCAGTTCGGTCACTTCCATAGGTGACGACGTGTTCTACAACTGTCTGAACCTGGAGAACCTCGTCGTGGAAAGCGGAAATCCGACCTACGACTCCCGCGACAATTGCAATGCCATCATCGAGACGGCAAGCAATACGCTGGCGGTGGGTTGTAAAGGCACAGTCATCCCCAATACCGTCACCGCTATCGGTCACAATGCTTTCTATGGCTGCGAAAGCTTGACGAGCATCACCATCCCGAGCTCCATTATCACCATCGGTAATGGGGCGTTCACTTACTGCGATGGCTTGACGAGCGTGACCATCCCTAACTCTGTCACCACCCTCGGCGAGAGAGCCTTCGCCAGCTGCCGTGGCATGACCAGCGTTAACATTGGCAGTTCAGTCACCTCCATTGGCAAGGAAGCGTTCACTTACTGCTACAACCTGACGGGCGTCACCATTCCTAACTCCGTCATCACCATCGGCGAGGGGGCGTTCAATAATTGCCGAGCCATGACGGACGTGACTATCGGCAACTCGGTCACCACGATTGCCAGGGAAGCGTTTTCAGCCTGCAGCGGCCTGACGAGCGTGATTATCCCTAACTCGGTAATTACCATCGGCGATGACGCGTTCTGTGCTTGTACTGCTCTGAAGAACTTTACCATCGGCAACTCGGTCACCACCATCGGCAATAATGCGTTCGAGAATTGCCGTAGCCTGACGAGTGTGATCATCCCTAGCTCGGTACAATCTATTGGGACGGGAGTATTTACCGCCTGTAGTAACCTGTCGAGTCTCACCGTTGAGAGTGGTAACACGACCTACGACTCCCGTGGTAATTGCAATGCCATCATCGAGACGGCAAGCAATATCCTGATTGCAGGTTGTAAAAACACGGTTATCCCGAGCACCGTCACCGCCATTGGCGATTACGCTTTCACTGGATGCCGTGGTCTGACGAGCATCGTCATCCCAGGTTCGGTCACCTCTATCGGTGAGCGGGCATTCTGGGGCTGCACATACTTACAAAATGTGTCCATCCCAAACTCTGTTACATCTATCGGCCAGTGGGCATTTAGTGATACCCAATGGCTCGGTAGCCAAGCTAATGGTGTCGTGTATGCCGGATTAGTCGCTTATACATACAAAGGCACGGCGCCTCAAGAAATCGTTCTGGTAGATGGTACGTTAGGTATTGCTGATTACGCATTCGCTTGGAGTAGTAACCTGAGGAAGGTGACTATTCCTAACACCGTTAAGGTCATCGGCTTAGGTGCGTTTTATAGCTGCACTAGCTTGGCTGATGTGACCATCCCCAACTCCGTCAAGACCCTTGGAAAAATGGCATTCTATCAGTGTGACGGCTTGACGAGCATGACCATTCCCAGCTCGGTTACAACCATTGGCGAGGGTCCATTCTCGGGTTGCGACCATCTGACGTCTCTCGTCGTGGCAAGTGGCAACACGACCTACGATTCCCGTGATAATTGCAATGCCATCATCGAGACGGCAAGCAATACCCTGATAGGGGCTTCTGCAAGTACGATAATCCCCAATACAGTCACCGCCATCGGCGATCATGCGTTTTATTTTTTCGATAGCATTGCAACCGTGGTTATTCCCAGCTCCGTTACCTCGATCGGCACCGAGGCATTCATGTACTGCAAGGGGCTGAAGAGCTTGACCATACCTGGCTCTGTCACCACCATCGGCAGCAGTGCCTTCACCAGCTGTGGGAAACTGACAGACGTGTACAGTTACATCACTGACCCCTCGAGATTGTCGGTCAAGTATGACTTCTTCGACGTGCTTGGCAGTTTTGACTATTCAGGCCGCACGCTTCATGTGCTGCAGGGCAAGGCCGAGGCCTATCAGGCCAACGAGTACTGGTCTCCCTATTTCGGTCAGATTGTGGATGACCTGATGCCTGCCGTTCTGCCTGGTGACGTGAATGCCGATGGTGAGGTCAACATCGCCGATGTCAATACCCTCATCGACATGATCCTGAGCGGCAACCACAGCGCAAAGGGCGATGTCAACGAGGACAACGAAGTCAACATCGCCGACGTCAATGCCCTTATTGACATGATTCTTAACCACTAATAAAAACGATATTGGACTATGAAGAAATCTTTACAATTTACCCGCTTGGCGCTGCTGGCGCTGACTGTGTTGATTGCCGCTTCGTCGGCGATGGCCTACGACTTTGAGGTAGGCGGCATCTACTATCGCAAAGGGAGACCCAATGAGGTCGATGTCACCTACAAAGATGATACCTACAACTCCTACTCCGGTAATGTCACCATCCCGTCGACCGTGACATACAAAGGAACGACCTACACAGTGGTAGGCCTCGGCATGTCTACTTTTTATCGTTGCACCGGGTTGACCAGCGTGACACTGCCCAACACGATTCAGATAATCGGCAGTTCAGCCTTTTGGGGCTGTACCGCATTGACCGGCATCACGATTCCCAACTCGGTCACCGAAATCGATTATGACGCCTTCAACAACTGCTCTGCTTTGAAAAAGGTAGTTATACCTAACTCTGTTACTAAGTTGGGCTACTATGCATTTGAGAGATGCTTCTCACTTGAAGAGGTGACCCTGAGCAATCAACTCGAAGCTATCGAGTCACTGACCTTCTATGGCTGCACCAGCCTGAAATCAATCACCATTCCCGCATCGGTCAAGACTATTGGACATCAAGCTTTTGAGCTATGCTCAAGCCTTGAAAGTATCACTTTATCACGAGGTCTCAATACTATCCTGGATAATGCCTTCTGCTCTTGTGAAAGTTTGAGACAGATCACCCTTCCCAACACAGTTACCAGAATAGGCGACTACGCCTTTAACAAATGCTACAACTTGAAGAATGCGACACTGTCATCATCTTTGGAGGCCATCGGATCAGGCGCCTTCCGTGAAAGCGGCCTGGAGAGCATCACCATCCCTAACTCGGTAAAGTCCATTGGCGGGTATGCTTTTTATGAGTGCCCGGCACTGCAACAGGCCAAGATTGGTGACGGTGTTACCGAAATCGGAGAGTATACCTTCTACCGGTGCCTCGAGATGACGACACTCACGCTGGGCAATCATCTGGAAACGATCGGCAATTATGCCTTCAAAGGCTGTTCCAAGCTGGCCGCGTTGAACATCCCTAACTCGGTCACCACATTAGGGGACGATGCTTTCTCCTTCTGCCATGCCTTACAAAGCGTGGTCATCGGCAACGGTGTGAAGACTATCGGTAATTTCGCTTTCCATGAATGTGAGAACATGTCAAATCTGGTCATTGGCAACAATGTCACCACTATCGGCACCAATGCTTTTTACGGATGTCAAGCGCTCAAGAGAGTGAATATCCCCAACTCGGTGGAAACCATCGGCAACTGTGCGTTCTTGCAATGCCAAGGTTTAACCCAAGTCAACATCGGCAGCGGCGTCAAGACCATAGGCTATGGTGCCTTTGCTGGTGTATGGAGACTAACCTCCGTGACCTGCCATGCCGCGACACCGCCGACATTCGTCATCGATGACAGTTGGAGCACATTCAACGAGAACGTCTATGAGCAGGCCACCCTGTACGTGCCACAGGCATCCATCTCCAAATACAAGAAGGCCGAAATTTGGAAAAACTTCACCAACATCACAGCCATTGTTGACCGCATTCCCGGTGACGTGAACATTGACGGCGAGGTGAATATCGCCGACGTGAACACCGTCATCGACGTCATCTTGAGCAACGGTCACAACATGGACGCAGACGTCAATGGCGACCATGAGGTGAATATCGCCGACGTCAATGCCGAGATTGACATGATCCTCAACAAGTAAACAGGAGGATAGACGGAAAGAACGGAAATAACGGAGATAACGGAAATTAGGGTCCTTAAGGTCATTAACGACCTTAGGGACCCTAATGTATCAAGAGGACAATGATTTATTCCATTGTTCCTAACTTTTCCAGGGCTTTCTTGCAGATGCCCTCGTGGCGGCAGACCATGTAAATCAACAAGATGTTGAGTACCACGATCTCGAAGACGAAATACAACCAGGGCACATTGCAGATCACTGCGATAAAGCAGGCGATGATGCGGGTGTTGAAGGTGAGAATGTTGGTGTACTTCATCAACGGCAGGCTGAGCTGGCGGAAGTAATCGCGGAATTCCTGGCTGGGCACGCCGTCCTCACCGTATTTCTCATTCAAGGCGGCACGCAGGCGCTGCATCTTGGGCGTCAGGCGCTCCTGGTTAGCGGTATAGCCGCTGTAGAAGAACAACGGCAACTTGCTCCAGAAGTTCCTGCCCCACTCCAGTTGATGATACTGCTCCTTGAGCTTGGCAGCGCTGTCGAGCTCGCTGCCCTGTTGTCCCTTGAGGAAGAAGAGGTGGAACTGGCGGTAACAGTCGGCCATGGCAGCCTGCAGTGCATGGCTGATGCCCGAGAGGATGCCCAGGGTCCAGATCAACCACTCATGCTGTGCAAAGAAATGCTCTCCCGTGAGGCTGTCACCGAAGTGCAGTTCCCTGAACACCAGAGCAAAACTGATGGCAGCGAACCAGAAGTCGCCGCTCACGCCGTCGAGGATGCGACCCATGCGGGAGTATTGCTGCGTGAGGCGTGCCAACTGTCCATCGGCGCTGTCAAAGGTATCGGCCCAGGTGATGAGCAGCATACCCACCCAGTTGAGCCAAGCCAGATAAGGCTGCTGGAAGTAGAGCATGATGCCTCCCGCCACACCCATGAAGATGCTAGCGACGGTAATGGCATTGGGGCTTACACCCAATTTCTGAAACAGTTTTGCCCACAGGAAGCCAAGGGGGCGATGGAAGTGGAGGTCAAACCACTCCTCGGTGTCGGTTGACTTGAGCGATGCCTGATATTCTTCTTTTAATGTCATGTTTTTCGGTTTTTCGGTTGTCTGTTTTCTGTTCTTCCTTTTATAGTAGCTATAGTTCCTATAGTGGCTATAGTAGCTATAGGGGCTAGAACATCTAGATGATTAACTCCTAACTTCTCACTCCTCATTAATTTACAGTCCCAGGTGGGCCTTGGCGAGGGCGAGGACGGCCTTGGCGATGTGAGGCGCCGACTCGTTGCGGCAGGGCGCGAAGCTGGGCCAGTCGTTGAAGTCGATGATGCGGATAGTGCCGTCGGGATCGACGATGCAGTCACCACCATAGATGACAACATTCAGCTCCTCGGCAGCCCTAGTGCAGATGCTTTTCAGCTCCTTCAGGTCGATGTCGATGCCCTGGGAATGGCCGTTGACCTCTTCCCAACCGTACTTGCTGTGTCCCTCGTCGAAGGGGTAGAACCAGTAGAAGAACTGGGAGTCCTTGACGCCGTAAAACTTCACTAGGTCGCCCTGCAGATGGACGTTGATGACGGCGCGGGTGATGCCGCGGTAGAAGTACTCCTGCAACACCTCCTGTGCCTCCTCAGGGTGACGGACATAGCTCACGTCCTCCTTGTGCATGGCGTGGAAATCGCCTCGCTTGATCCAGCAGGACTTGAAGCCTGCCTTCTTGAGCTGTGACTTGATGTTCTCGTTGGTGTTGACGATGAGGCTCTCGGGATAAGGAATACCGTTGCCCAGCAGGATGCGCGTCATGCGCTCGCGGGTACAGTTCTCGATACCGTAGCCCGAGTTCACCACCAGCTTGCCGGCGTCCTCAAGCTTCTGCAGCTTGGCGATGCTGGCGCGCTCGCGGCACATGGCGAGGATGACAGGCTCCTCAATGTCCTGCTTGTTGAATTGCTCCTCGCTATAGACGTTGACCTGACAACCGCGCTTGCGCAGCTGCTCGGCCACGAGGTTAAAAATAGCGGTGTCGTTACCGATGTGGTTGGGCGAATAGGCCCCTGCGCGCATCACGCCCGCAATAGTGATATCTGCCATTGTTATTGACTTTTAAAATGATCATCACGGGCACCCTTGCCCGCAATACGAACTGCAAAGATACTAAATTTTGTAATAGACCATCCAAAATCACCGAAAAAGTTGAAAAACACGAATTTCCATGAATGGACCGTGAATAATAGCGGGACTTGCCTTGCAAGAAAAAGACAAGAAATGCAATTAATTGAAAATCAATGAATTGTATTCGCTGTAGTGATTGCCGTTATAAATATTTTTGGGGGTTGTGCTTTTTGACATGGTGGAGCGTATTGGCAGGGTGGTAATTTTGCAGCGAGAAGTTGAAGCGACTAGACGCTCTAGATGCTATAGTCACTATAGATACTATAGTAACGACAACTGAAAACTGAAAACTGGAAACTGACAACTGTAAAACCATGAAAACACCAATGAACAACGAACAACACAGCCGCGTGCTGCATGCCGCCTATCAGGCATGGATGAATGCGGCTGGACTGCGACAGGCCCGGCTCAGGAACAAGCGGTTCACCTACGGCGACCAGTGGAGCGACCTGGTGAAAGACGAGAACGGGTGTGTGATGACCGAGGGGCAACGCCTAGCATCACAGGGCTGCGAGAATATCACCAACAACCTCATCCGCCAGCTGGTCAAGACAATCGTGGGGCGCTTCAGGAGCCAATACATCAAGCATGAAGACAAGGCAGGGAATTCGCCCCTGTCGCGCGCCAGCCGCGATAACGAGCTTGACGAACTTGACAGCCGCGCCCTGGAGGAATTCCTCATCTCGGGCTGCTGCATCCAGCGCATCGACACCGATCATGAGCCCGGCGACAGCGACCGGGTGATGGTCCGGAACGTAAATGTCAACAAACTGTTTGTCAATGCGATTGAGGACACCCGCTCGTGGGACTGCGAACTCATCGGGCAACTGCATGACCTGAACATCGCCCAACTGCTGCGCTGCGTGGCAGGCGGTAACCAGCGCAAGGCGGCATGGGTGAGACGGCTTTATACCGACAGTGCCGAAGAGCGCTGTGCCGACTTCACCACCCGCCTGGGTGCCGACACCCAGCTGGGACGAGACTTCTGGCACTCGCGTGACGGCAAGTGCCGCGCCATCGAGGTATGGACCCTCGAGAGCCGCGAAGTGATCATCTGCCACAACCGCCGTGAGGGCACACTCACCATCGAACCCGCCAACCAGGCACACCGCCTGAAGAACCGTCCTGAGGTGACTACCCGCTGGGACATCGCCACAGTGTGGCACTGCCGGTGGTTCAGTCCGATGGGCGACCTGCTGACGGAGTATGACTCGCCCTGGGCTCACGGGAGCCACCCGTTCAGCATCAAGTTCTACCCGCTTACCGATGGCGAGGTGCATGCCGCAGTCGAGGATATCATAGATACCCAGAAACACGTCAACCGCATGATCTCGCTGCTGGACCAGGTGATGCGCTGCAGCGCCAAGGGTGTACTGCTCTTCCCCGAGACGGCATTGCCCGACGGGTGGACCTGGGAACAGGCACGGGACTGCTGGTCCAAAGCCAACGGACTGCTGCCCTACAACCCAAGCTACGGCGACGCAAAGCCCGAGCAGATCATCGCCAACGGCAGCAACAGCAGTGCGTTCCAGATGATAGAGCTGCAGATGAAGCTGTTTGAAGAAATCAGCGGCGTGAGCGGTGCCCTGCAAGGTAAAAACCCGACCGTGGACAGTGCCAACATCTACCAGCTGCAAAGCGAGAACGCCAACATCGCCCTGAGCGACGTGTTTGAGACGTTTGAGGCGTTCAGGCGGCAGCGGGACCGCAAGATTGCCCGCATGATCGAGGGCCGTGGCAGGAGCCACGGCACAGAAAAACCCTGACAACACGGCTACGCTATAGCGAGGCCCTACAATTATCAATTTTTAATTATTATTTACCATGAACAGAGAAGAAAATTCTGAGAAGATGAGCGAAACGGTTCAGGTGACGCCACCACCCTTTCGCCCGAGTGAACAACATGAAGAGGCACAGGAGGCGCCCCGGCAGGAGCCGCCCGCCTCCTCTACCCTTGCCGACAGGATTGCGGCACTGGAACTTGACGAAGAGGCCAGCAACCTGCTCATTGAGCTGACGAGCAGCCTTGACCCAGAGAGCATTACCCCAGACATGCTCAACACGCTTGCCCTGGGTGCCACCCACGCCGCCGATGTGCAGAATGCCGACGCGGCAGGCTACCTGCGAGGCCGTAACGAGAAAATCGAAGCGGTACTCCACCCCGAGCCCGAGGATGACAACGAGGCAATTACCACTCCCGTCTTTCCCCGCTATTGCCGCCGCAGCATCTGGGACAAGTGAGGAACGATTCAACTAGATGCTATAGTTACTATAGTCACTATAGATACTATAGAAAAGAAAACTGACAACTAAAAACTTTAAAACCATTTATTACCATGAACACTGTTAATATTACCAAGGTATTGCGCTGGATGCGCAACCACAAGAAGCTTGTGATCTTTATCATCACCATGATTCTCATCGCTATCCTTGCCTCCTGCACGGGAGGCGACCACAGCCAAACGACACTTGCCGTGGGTATGCTCATCGGCGGCATCGAGGGCGGCAAACACGTCGTTGACGGCCCGCTCACGACCGACCTGACCAACGAAGGTTCGCCCGAACTGCTGCTCAATGAGATTGACCAGCAAATCGTGAAAATCCGCCCCATGTCCACGCCCATTGACCAGATTTCGCGTTTCGGGGGCAGCAAGCATGCCGGCAGCATGGTCGTTGATTTCTACAGCGTTGACACTAAGCCGACTTCGACCCAGCTGATGGATGACATCGCTGCGGTCAACCACGCGAGTAACGGCGCCACGCCCACAGCACTCATCATGTGCGAGAACGACGAGATCTTTGATCCTACCGACACGATCCTCGTTCAGGGAACTCCCGGCTATGAGCCCGGCACCAACATTGAGAGCAATCAGGACCTGATGCTCTATGTCGTGAGCCGCGACAACCACGGTGTCACCGTGATGGCCGTCAACGGCCCTACCGTCAACGGCGTGGACAACTGCATCCCGGCTATCATGGGCGGTGCCACGCTGGTGAGGATGGGACGTGCAGCGAGCGAACTCGACGTCCAGTCGCCGCAGTTTGAGGCCTTGCCCAAGAAGAGCCGCAACCTGTGCCAGATCTTCAAGATGCAGGTGGAACAGTCCACGTTGCAGCGCCTCAGCAACAAGGAGGTGGGCTGGACGATGAGCGACCAGGAAGAGGCTGCCGTCTATGACATGCGCCTGGGTATGGAGAAGTCCTTCCTGTTCGGCTCGGCCCGCAAGGTGTGGGACAACAACAAGAAAGAGTATATCTACTTCACCGGAGGCATCTGGAAACAGGCCGGTAAGGAGTACAACCTGGAGAACGCCTCAGAGTTCACTACCGATGAGGTCGTGAGGATCATGCGCGATGCCTTCACGGGCAACAGCGGCAGCAAGCGCAAGATCCTGATTGGCGGCAGCGGACTGATCAGCCGCTTCAGCAAGCTGGACTACAACCGCATCATCACTGCCGGTCAGCACGTGAGCAAATGGGGTATCGATTTTACTGAGATCCGCTCGAAATTTGGTTGTCTGTACCTGATGCTGAGCGAGGTGTTTGACGAGGTGGGTATGCCCGATAACGGCATCATCATCGACCCCGAGTATATCCAGAAGTATACCCACATCCCCTTCAGCACCGAGCAACTGAACCTGAAGCAGAGCGGCGTGCGCAACGTTGACGCCCTGGTGATGACCGAGGCCTCGTGCCTGGTACTGCGCTACCCCAAGGCCCACATGCGCATCACGTCACGATGAAATCTTAGCTGCAGGGCAGCTAAGATTGATTAGAGATTAGTGATTAGAGATTAGTGAATGAAAGAGGGCAAGACTTGACGCCGTTTGCGTCATTGTCTTGCCCTCTCGTGTTATTGGTTGGCGATTATTGTCCGGACATGGTGGGCGACGCGCAGGAGGGTGCCCTCGGGGTCCATCGCCTCGGCGAGGGGGAGACCATCGCTCACGGCGACAGCGGCTGCTAGTCCGGCGGCATCGGGGTCAAAATCAGGCGCTATCGCTCCACATACGGCAGCCACAGGGATACCGCGCTCGCGTGCCATGTGGATGACACAGCCGGGACCCTTGCCCATCAGCGTCTGGGCATCGAGACGTCCTTCGCCCGTGATGACAAGATCGGCGCCCTCAAGGGCATCGGCAAGGCCGTTGCGCTCAAGGACATAAGGCGCGCCGGGCAAGAGGCGGCAATCGAGCAGGTGCATCATCAGCGCGGGAATGCCTCCAGCGGCGCCACAACCGGGCTGGCAAGCGATCTGCTCGCCCACAAGAGTCGCCACATGCATCATGCCACGCTCCAACTGCGCGACCTGCTCGGGCGAGGCCCCTTTCTGAGGTGCGAAAATACGTGCAGTGCCGCGTTCGCCGCACAACGGATTGTCCACATCGGTCAAGAGGGTGAAACGGCAATCGCGAACTGACTGAGGAATGCCCAAGGTCTCAATATGGGTGATTTTCTCCAGGCTCTCGCCACTGGGATACAGATGGCGACGGTCGGCATCAAGGAATTCGGCACCCAGGGCGCACAGGATACCCATGGCAGCATCGCAGGTCGCCGAGCCGCCCAGGCCCAGCACGATCTCGCGGCATCCACGTTCCATGGCGTCACGCATCAGCAAGCCCGTTCCCAGCGTGCTTGCCCGCATCACGTCACGGCCATCGGGCGGCAACAGCGCCAGTCCGCTGGCAGCAGCCACCTCGATGAGGGCGGTATTGTCATCGGTCAGGAAATAGGAAGCGTTGACGGGAGCCTGCTGCAACAAGGGGCCCATCGTGGGCACGGTCACCCACTGGCCCTCGCTTTTTGCCGCCAAGACTGCCGTTGTGCCGTCGCCACCGTCGGCAACAGGGACACAGACGGTCGTCACATCATCAAGGCCGCACAAGTCATCTTGCACGGCCTCGTTAAGCTGCTGGGACGTTACCGATCCCTTGAATTTGTCAAAAGCGAGAACTACCTTCATCTTGCTCCAGATGGCGACCGTGACGGGAGTCACGGCACAGGTTAACGCTGACTGAGGGTGTTGCCCTTCTTACTCATTTAATCCACCTTGACTACCAGGAAATTGGTCTTTTCCCAGAAACGGTTGGCATTGGTGATGTGCAACGTCTTGGTACCGTCACGATCCACGATCTCGTAGGAATCCTTCGGGTGGTTGGTCATCAACTCAGCCTTCTTGCTGTGCAAGGGGATGTCGTTGAGGGTGCGGCGGTCGGCCTTGGTGAAATAGGACATCTCAAAATCGCCCTCCAGAATCTTGGTCTTGCGCAGGAAACCCGTCTCGATGATCTTGTGGTTCTTGAGCTCCTTCTTTGAGCCGATGACGTAGTAGCAAATGTTCAGGTTGTTCACCTCGTTGGTGAGCTGCTTGGATTCCTCCTGAGCGGCTTCCTTCTCCTTGGTGACGGTCTTGTTGACGGTGTTCAGCGAGTCCACACTCTGGTTGAGGCTCTTGATCTGGATATGGGCAGCCTCGAGTTGCTCGGTCAAGCTGTTGATGCTCTTCTGCTGCTCTTCAAGTTGCTGCTTGAGTCCAGCGATGGTCTTTTCCATCTTGGAATTGTAGTTGGTGGACTGCTTCAAGCGTTTCTCCAGATCACTGAGGCGCTGTTTCTGCTTGGTGATGGACTGCTGGATGAGTACGATATCGTCACGCAACTGTTTCTTGCGGTCGGGGGTCTCATTGTGCAGATTCTTCACCGATACGATATCCTGCAACTCCTTGATCTGTTCCATTCCTGAAGCGATATCGGTCATGAGCTCCATGAGGCTGTCACGCTCGGCGTTGGCAGTATTGATAGAGTCCTGTAGCGCGGCATTGATGGAATCCTGTCGCATCGCTTCCTGCTCCAATTGGTTGGCGCGTTTACAGGCAGGCATTAAAGCCAGCCCGATCATCAACCAAACGAAAAAAGAAATCTTTCTCATACCTATACAGATTTGTTTTATTGTCTATTTATGACTATTAAGTGCTTATCTTCAATTTCATTATTATACCCGCGCTTTCTTGCCCTTGAAGGCGGCATACTTGTCCACCTTGACCGTCTCGACCGGTGGGCAGCCGGCGACGACGATGACAATCTCGCCACGCGGCTCATTGGCGGTAAAGTATTCGACCAGTTCGCCCAGGGTGCCGTTGTGCGTCGTGTTGTGCAACTTGCTAATCTCGCGCACCACACTCGCCTCGCGGTCCGGACCGAAGGCCTCGGCAAACTGCTGCAGGGTCTTCAACAGGCGCAACGGCGACTCATAGAAGACCATTGTCAAGGGCTGCTGCTTGAGTTCCTCCAGACGGGTGGAACGGCCTTTCTTCTGTGGCAGGAAGCCCTCAAAGACAAAGCGGTCGCACGGCAGGCCCGAGTTGACCAGTGCAGGCACAAAAGCCGTTGCTCCCGGCAAAGTCTCGACCTCAACGCCCCGACGGCGGCACTCCCGCGACAGCAGGAAACCAGGGTCGCTGATGCCCGGTGTGCCCGCATCGCTGATGAGCGCCATCACAGCACCCCCCAGCAACTGTTCCACCACAGCGGCAACAGCCTCGTGCTCGTTGAACTTGTGGTGGCTGCGCATGGGCGTGGCGACGCCAAAGTGCTTGAGCAGGACGCCGCTCGTGCGGGTATCCTCGGCAAGGATGGTATCCACTTGCTTGAGCACCTCGACAGCGCGGGGTGTCATGTCGCCAAGGTTACCGACGGGAGTGGGCACTATGTAGAGTTTACCTGCCATCCTGGACTAAAAGCGAAAAAATCACTTCTGGAAATGGTTGCGGACAATGGCCATGAATTCCTTCACGCTCTCGTTGTCACGGTCCCAGTGCAACTGGCTAAAGAAATACAGCTCGGCGTTGCCATAACTGTTCATCATCTCGATGTGCTCGATAGCGGTATTCATCGCGCTAGCGCTGCCGGCGAACAGTTCGCGCTGGAAACGGAAGCGGTCATTGACCGAGAACGCCTTGCGGATGTCCTTAGACATCGACCGCTGCAATTTCTCGTCAACACGCATGGGGCCGACAGGTGTCTCGTCCACCTCGGGGAACTCGGTGGGAAGGGGCGGCATCGGCATCTCGTCCTCGGGCTCGGGCACGCTGTCATCCTCGGCCTCAATAAATTCAACGGTAATATCAGGTTCATCCTCAGCCTCGGGGACAATCGCGGGATCGGGATCGGGAACGGGTTCATCGTTCTCGTCAGGATGGCGGAATACGGGAGGCATCGGGATTGAAGGTGCGGCAGGGGGAACGGGGGCTGCAGCGGGCTTTTCCTCAACGGGAGTTTCCTCGACTGGCTGCTCCTCGGCGGGCTGTTCCTCAACAGGAGTTTCCTCGACAGGCTGCTCCTCGACGGGCTGTTCCTCGACGGGCTGCTCCTCGACGGGCTGTTCCTGTGCAGTTTCTTCGGCGACGGGTTCATCATCAGGAGCCTCGATAAACTCTACGGTGATGTCATCATCGGGCTCACGGTCCTCGACGGGCACCTTGGGCTCCTCGTTTTCCTCGTGTTCGGGCTCGGAGTAATCCAGGGCGAACACCTCTTTAAATTCCTCGCCGTTATCGTGCTGCCAGGTCTCGTCGGCATCATAATCATCTTCAGGAAGATGCTCGGCGGGTTCGGCGGGCTCAGCGTTCTCGGTGGGCTCGGCGGACTCAGCGGCAACAGGAGGCACAGGCGGTGCAGCAGGTTCGTCAGACGGGAGCGCCACGCCACACATCTGGGCCAGTTCACGCACCTTGCGCTGGATTTTGTTAGTGATAATATCAGGGGTATTCTCCTCACCCAAACGGCGGGTGACGAGCATCAAACCCTCTATCTCATATACATGAGACAGCATTTTTTCTATTGACATATCCATAATCGTCTATACTATAGTTGCTTAGCGACTACGCGCCAAGGATTTGCTTTACATTCAAGGGTGCAAGTTTACTAACTTTTTTTCAATCACCAACTATTTTCCCTCAAAAAGATTGCAAAGGAAGGTGCCAATCTGCTCCTTCACGCTTGACTGGGAACAGGTGAAATTGTTGACCAGCACGGCAAAGACATAACGGGGTTTGTCGGCAGGATAGTAGCCCACAAAGCAGCGCACGTGGCGCATACTGCCCGACTTGAGCACGATGCGGCTGCTCAGGGGATTGCTCTCCAGGGTCTTGCCCACACGGTCGGAGGCCGTGGGCATGAGGTCGCACAAACGCACACCGTCAAAGCGGCGATGAGCCATCATCGAGAGCATATCGCCAAAGAAGTTGACCGACGCCTTGTTGGCACGCGCCAGTCCGCTGCCGTCACGCATGAACAGCGGCTCGGTGTCAACGCCCTGCAGGTCGAGCCAGCGCTTGACAGCCTCCACACCGATGACGTCCAGGTCGGAGGGCATGAACGGCAGCCCCTTCGTCTCATAGTCGCGGGCACCGATGGCACGCAGCAAGGCGTGGGCAAACATATTGTCGCTGCGGTCCAGCAGCGAGGTGATGATCTCGGTCAGTTCGGGAGACTTGTGCACCACGAGCAGGGACGGCTCGGCCTTGGGCTCGGCAGGAGCCTCGGTGACGGCAAGCAGTTCAAAGCCCCTGGAGCGCAACGCGCGTTGCAAGCTGTCGGCCAGCATGGGGGCAGGCGTGGGGTTGGCGTAGGTGTTGCGGTAACTCTTGGCTGTCGTCTCGCCGGTGAGCACCAGTGCGGGCACGCTATAGTCCATATAGGGGGTGATGGCATTGCGGCCACGGCTGGCACGGCATCGGCTGATGACCTTCAAGCCCGGAACTTCAGGCGAGAACGAAGAACGCGACACGCGTCCCCTGCCGTCGAAGGAATAGGACACGGTCACCAGATTGTCATGGAAATTCAAGGCATGGACAGCGGCGCCATAGTCGTATGCCAGGTCGCCCACATCCCAATCCTCGTCATAGTAAGGATACCCGTAATAGGTATCGTCGCAGATGATTTCGCCCTCTATCCTATTGACCCCGAGGGCCTGTAATGCAGCGATGACTTCATCGACGATATTGGCCTGGCAAGGCAAGAACACCGATCCCAGCGTGGGGTCTCCCATGCCCTTGACGATGATATCGCCATAGAGGCAGCCACCACGTATCTCGCCGTCGAGATAGACAGGCGTCTCGAAGCGGAAGTGCGGTCCCAGCAGCCCCAGGGCAGCCGAGGAGACGACCGTCTTCATCGTCGATGCGGTGATATTGGCCTGTTCAGGACGATAGCTGGCAATGGACTTGGCAGAGTCCAGGTCGATGACCTGCACACCCACCGAGGCATAGCGCAGGGAACTGTGAGACACAAATTTATTGACCGCTTCCTGCGGGGTGTAGGATGCCAGCAACGGCAATGCGGCGGCAAGGATTGCTATAACAGATAATGTGATACGTTTCATCGGTTGATGGTTTTACGGTGTTGGTAATGATGATGGGGACGGCGTTTCATGTAATGACGCCACGCGTAGTGGGGACGCGTCTCCAGATAGTGCAGATTGCGCTGGTTGGCATAGGCCTCACGCTCAAACGAGATATTGCGGTAGGCATTGCCGCGCATCGGCAAGCGCAGCAGCCATTCCATCAGATAGGCAAGGTAGAAGAACACAAAGAGCATCTCGCGCTGCTGCGCCGAGTGAATGCGCTCATGGTTCATCATCTCATGGCTCAGATAGACTCCCGGGTGCACAAACAGTACACCCAGCAGGTTGATAGCCGTGAATCCCTTGAATGGTAATATGGTTGTCCGCACAATCTTCACGGCGACAAAGATACAACATTTTTTCTTAATTCAGCATCTGCCCCACCCCAGCCGGGACAAGATAGCATTTCTACGGGCCACAGAGCGCCATCACCATGCCCGTCAATGACATTTTCACTAAAAAACGTGTTTGTAACAATAATTTATTGCCGTTTTTATTGCCAACCGAACAAATTTAAGTACTTTTGCCGCAAGAGATGATAATTTCAACCCTAAAAAAGAACACAACACTATGCAACGAGCGATAAAACTGATAGGACTGGCCCTGCTCTACGTGCTGGCATTTGTTTTTGTCGAGTTTCTCGGCGCTATGCACCCCTATGTTTGGACCTACAGCGCAGTTCCCGCGGCCCTGGTTGCCGCTTGGCCCTACTACAAGCTGTGCGAGCGTTATCCGTTGCCGGGTATGGCGATGCTGTGTGCCATCCTGCTGCTCATGGCGAATTTCCTCTTCGGTCAAGGCCATGAGATCTTTGCACTGGGATGCTTCCTCTTTGGTTTCATCGCCGAGGGTTTCCGCAAGTTGTGGGGCAACTACCGCGGCCGCAAGGGCACCATCCTCAGCTATGCTGCCATGGCACTCATCCCGTTCACCAAGACCTGCGTGTGGTGGATAAATTTTGACCTCGTTTCTGACATGGTCATCTATAACAAACGGGACATCTACTATGCCACGCTGGGCGGAAAGATCCTGAGTTACCCTGTCCTGATAACGATGATCATCCTCACAATCGTGTTGGCCCTGGGTGCGATGCTACTCCTCACCCGCGACTGGAATCCGCGCGAGAAATATCACATTATCATAGAGAAATAACACAGCTAGACTGCTGATGCAACGGGACAAGGCAGACGATGCCCTTGTCCCGTTTTTTACATTCCAGGCAAGCGCCACAGGCACGTATACAATATTTTTTTGAAAAATTTTCGGCAAAAACGCTTGCAGGTATAAAAAAAAGCATTACCTTTGCAGTCGCTATTGCGAAAAATACTTTCAGCAAAGCTACCGGAGAGGTGGGTGAGTGGCTGAAACCAGCAGTTTGCTAAACTGCCGTAGGGGTAACTCTACCGCAAGTTCGAATCTTGTCCTCTCCGCCTAATTAGGGTTAATGGTCTTGATATCAGATTGTTAGCCCTAATTTTTCAAAATTCCATAGACACGGAATAGACAGTAAAAAACGGACTAAGAACTTTGGCATTTTTTGGAAGTGGTAGAAAACCGACAAAAAATGTTAAAAAAATGTCGTCTTTTAGAGAAAGAAATCGCGCAGCAGAGGTACTGGGTTTCACCTATCCAAGGCTGCACACTGGCAAAAAATGGTTTATAGATTTCTTTGCGTTAGACCCCATTTCTGGGGAGATGAAACGCAAGAAATATCACATTGACAACATTGAGAAAATAGGCGAACGGCGCAAGTATGCAGCCGAACTAATCGCTGCCACTTTAAGAAAACTGCGTAGTGGCTGGAACCCTTGGGTAAACACCCAAGAAAGCCGTGGTTTTACTTTATTATCAGATTGTCTTGCTCGGTATATGGAATATGTCGAGCGTAAGTCAAGAACAAAAACCAAGCATTCATATCAATCACGCGTGAACATTCTTAACCAGTATCTCTCATCGTGTGTACTGCCAATCAAGTACGCCTATCAGTTTGATGGGCCTTTCATCAATGACTTCTTGGATTGGCTCTACCTCGATCGAGGAGTGAGTGAGCGCACACGGAACAATTATCGAGGCTGGTGCTTTAGTTTCGCGGAGTTCCTTGTTTCTCGCAAGTACCTCACGAATAATCCTGTTGACGGCATTCCAGCACTAGATGAGAAGAAGAAACACCGTAAAGATTTATCACCCACGAAGCTCCTGCAGATGCGCAGATATCTGCAGAAGGAGGACAAATACTTCTTGTTGGCCTGCTATATGGAGTATTACACCTTTATACGTCCAACGGAACTCTCCTACCTCAAGGTGGGCGACATATGCTTAAAGGATAAGACTGTGTTCGTGAGTGAGGATTTCAGTAAGAACAAGAAGAGTGCAAAGGTGGCTTTGAATGACACCATCATCAAGCTGATGATCGAGCTTGATGTACTTTCCAAACCGATAAGCTATTTCCTCTTTGGCAAAAACTTTATACCAGCAGCCAAACGCAGTAACGCCGACCAATATAACAGGCGCTGGAAAAAGATGCGTGAGACTTTAGGATGGAGCGATGAATACCAGTTCTACTCGCTGAAAGACAGCGGTATTCGTGACCTTGCTAACGAGCAGGGTGTGGTAGTTGCTAGAGACCAAGCCCGTCATAGCGATGTAAGCACAACGAACCGCTATATCCAAGAGCACAATATGCAGGTACATGATGAGACCAAACAATTCAAAGGTGCATTTGATGAAGAAGACGAATAGACACGCCCCTATCAAGCTTAACTCTCGACTTTGAAGAAGGTGCCTTTCAGTAACTGCGACATTCCATCCTCCGTGAATGTCGCGGTTAGTTTCTCGCAGAGGTAGCGTTTGCCGTCGATGTGGAAGACGGAGCGGACGTTGGGGATCTTGTCGGCAAGGAAGGAGAAGGTGTATTTCTTCTTCTGGTCGACGGGATAGAAGGTGTCACGCTCAACGCCCTGGCCGTAGGCGGCATTGTTGATGCGCAGCGAACAGGTCTTGCCGCTGTTGATGCGATTCCAGGTGACCGAGAGCACGCCCGAGTTGCTGTTGGGAGTCGGTGCGTAATAGGAG
>ONJS01000044.1 GCA_900318205.1 uncultured Prevotellaceae bacterium
TGCAATGAAACTCGCAAAACCCGTACCAAAGAATAACAATGTAGCGAGGAATTGAAAAATGAGTATTTTGACTGAAATACAGAAAACAGCAGCCAATGCCTTCAAACGCGACCTGCCCAATGCTGAGATACACTTCGTTCCCAGCGGTCACTTTGCTCTTGAGAGTCACCACACGAAGATTGCTCAACTGATGCGCGAGTTTCTTGTGGGGGTCGTCCAGTAAATTCCAATTTTTTTCGCTCATGACAAGGCGCAACGTCAAGCCACGGCTGGCGATGCGCCTTGATTTACGTTACATTGACCTGGGGATCTGATTCGCTATGGCCACAGGGTTGTATTCGACAGCTTCACGCTCCGCGATGATGACAGCATCAGGCGTCCCTTTGATGCACCGCTCATCGTGGTGAACTATTTCTATCATGAGGAGGTCAAGGAATCGGCAGAGATGTAAAAATGAATTTTATATTTTTTAACAAATTTAATTTATCTTAAATTTTTTATTGTTATTTATAAGGTGTATCTTTGCGATGTTAACCTCAATCCGTGATTGATGAAGATCGCAAATCGACTGAAAACACTGAAGGATCGCTTCTCTTATAAGCAGAAAATCGGTCTTATCGTCTGTGCCGGCATCCTGGTGGGCTTGGGTGGATTGTTCATGTATCTGCTCAGGGCGCACACCTATATCGCCGATGATCCGTCGGCATGCGTCAACTGCCACATCATGACGCCCTACTATGCCACATGGAGCCATTCCTCTCATGGACGCGACGCGACTTGCAACGACTGCCATGTGCCGCACTCCAGCCTGGCCGCCAAATATGGCTTCAAGGCGATGGACGGTCTCAAGCATACCGCTTATTTCGTGACCCACAGCGAGCGTCAGGCCATCATGGCCGAGGATGCCAGTGCCGAGGTCATCATGGACAACTGCATCCGCTGCCACACCCAACTCAACCAGGAATTAGTCAAAACGGGCCGTATCGACTATATGATGGCCAAACGCGGTGAGGGTGTGGAGTGCTGGCATTGTCACCGCAACGTGCCGCACGGTGGCATGAACTCGCTGATGTCAACCCCGGGAGCCGAGGGTGTGACTCCGCTGCCGCCCAGCCCTGTTCCCGAATGGCTGGGAGGTGCCCTCTCAAATAAATGATTGATAATCGACTATAACAAAAACGACAATATTATGGCAAAGCAATTAAAGAAATGGCAAGGTTGGGCGCTCTTTGGCGGCTCAATGATCGCAGTGTTCCTGCTGGGACTGCTCGTGTCGTCGCTCATGGAGCGCCGTGCCGAAGTCGCCAGCGTGTTCAACAACAAGCGCACCGAGTTCACCGACTCCATCATTGCCCAGAACGAGAAGTTCAAGGCCGACTATCCCCGTGAGTACGAGACCTGGTCGATGACCGAGGACACCACGTTCGTTTCCAAGTATAATTCCTCGCAGGAGGTTGACGTGCTTGAGCAGCGTCCCGAGATGGTCGTCCTGTGGGCGGGGTACGCGTTCTCACGCCACTACAACACGCCGCGCGGCCACAAGCATGCGCTGGAGGACATGCGCAAGATTTTGCGCACGGGCAACCCCGGCATCTCCATCGGAGCCGACTCGATAGCTGCTGACATGCAGCCGGCTACCTGTTGGACGTGCAAAGGCCCTGATGTGCCCCGCATGATGCGCGAACTCAGTGAAACAAAGTCGGTGTTCGATCCTGCAAACTTCTATGCCAAGAAATGGAGCGAGTTGGGTGCCGAAGAGGTCAATCCCATCGGCTGCAGCGACTGCCACGACGCCCGCACGATGGACCTGCGTCCTGCCCGCCCCGCTATCTATGAGGCATTTGCCAATTCAGGCAAGAATTTGAGGAACGCCACCCATCAGGAGATGCGCTCACTGGTCTGCGCGCAGTGCCATGTCGAGTACTACTTCATCAAGCCCGATGATCCAAATAATCCCGGCAAGGCCAACTATCTTGTGTTCCCTCAGCACTATGGCTTGACCTGTGAGGACGCAGAACACTACTATGATTCTATCGGTTTCTACGACTATATCCATCCGCTGTCCAAGACCAAGATCCTGAAGGCTCAGCACCCCGGTTGGGAGATGTCACAGCAGGGCATTCATGCCCAGCGCGGTGTCTCCTGTGCCGACTGCCACATGCCCTATAAGCAGGATGGTGGCGTGAAATTCTCGGACCACCAGATCATGTCGCCGCTGGCAAAGATCGACCGCACATGCCAGGTATGTCACCGCCAGGATGCAGAGGTGCTGCGCCAGAATGTTTATGACCGTCAGGAAAAGTGCAACGAGGTGCGCGACCGTGCCGAGCAGGAACTGGCCCGTGCCCACTTCGAGACAAAGTTCATCATCGACAAGGGTGCCACCGACGCCGAGTTGGCTCCTATCCAAGCCCTGTTGCGCAAGAGCCAGTGGCGTTGGGACTATGCCATCGCATCACATGGGGCCACGTTCCATGCACCCCAGGAGGTAATCCGCCTGCTTTCACACTCTGTGGATTATGCCCAGCAGGCCCGTCTGCTCATCGCACGTGTGGCTGCCAAGCATGGGCACATGGGTGAGATTCCCGTGCCTGACTACAGCACCAAGGCTAAGGCTCAGGCGGCCATAGGTCTTGACATGAATATGCTGAACCAGAACAAACGGCGCTTCCTGGACGAGATTGTTCCCAAGTGGATCATGGATGCCAAAAAGAACGGCAAACTCATTGAAATCTGATGTGGATTAAACCGTGGACTCTTAAAGAAGGCTGCCTCATTGGCGCCGGATTAATCATCGCAGGACTGATGCTCGAGCTGAGCGTCGGTCCTGTTGTGTGGGATGCCTTCTCGTGGCCAGTCAACGGCATCGTGCTCGTCGGCTTCCTGGTGATGATTGCCATCATGCACCTGTTGCGTCGCCAGGTCTATGCATTCTCATTCCTGAGCACCTATGCAGCAGCGATACCGGCCATTGCCTTTGCAGTGATTCTGACACTGGTCATGGGCCTCACGCGGCAGACAGTGAACGGTACATGGATAAACGACATGCTGTCATTCTGGCCCTTTGTGCTCATCTATGTCTATGTTGCCGTTATCATCGGCCTTGCGGTGTTGAAACGCCTTGGTCACTTTCAGTGGAAGCGTGATACACCGTTCCTGCTCAATCATCTGGGACTGTTCCTGGCCTTGACCTGTGCGACGCTGGGCAACGCCGATATGCAGCGCCTGAAGATGATTACCGCCGTCGGTGAACCCGAGTGGCGCGTCATGGACGAGAACCAGCAGGTCAAGGAATTGGACTTGGCTATTGAGCTTCAACAGTTCATCATGGAGCAATATGACGACGGCAGCCCCAAACGCTTTGCCAGCGAATTGAACATCATGACCAAATCGGGCAAAAACATCCACACCACCATCGACGTCAACAAGCCTGTCGAGGTCGAGGGGTGGAAGATCTATCAGTATGGCTACGACACTGCTGCCGGCCCTCAGAGCCAGATCAGCATCTTTGAGCTCGTGCGCGACCCGTGGTTACCGCTCGTTTATATCGGCATAGGGCTGATGCTTGCAGGAGCGTTGTGTATGTTTGTGTTATCTCAAAATCAGTGCAAACCGAACGCAGACGGGCAAGCTCGATCTGCTGAGGTTTCGCCTGATTCATCTAAAAAACGCGTGACGCCATGATTTGGGATTATTTCATCTACTTTGCCATTATGGCCATCATGCTGTGGGCCGTAGGCGCGTTCCTGGCATGGAAAGAAAAAACGGCTGGCGTCTATGCTTCAACACTGACGGGCTTGGCCGTGTTTTTCACGTTTATCGTCATCATGTGGGTGACGCTCGAGCGCCCGCCGTTGCGCACGATGGGCGAGACACGCCTGTGGTACTCATTTTTCCTGCCGTTGGCCGGTATACTGGTCTATAGCCGCTGGAAATACAAGTGGATCCTGTCGTTCTCTACGACGTTGGCAGCCGTGTTTATCTGTATCAACATCTTCAAGCCCGAGATTCATTCCAAGGCCTTGATGCCTGCCTTGCAGAGTCCCTGGTTCGCTCCGCACGTCATCGTCTATATGTTCGCCTATGCCTTGTTGGGTGCAGCGACACTCATGGCGCTTTACCAACTGTTTTTCAAGAAAGGGCGTCCGTTGGAGCGCAAGGAGATGGACATTACCGACAACCTGGTGAATGTCGGTCTTGCGTTCTTGACCTTTGGCATGCTTTTCGGCGCGTTGTGGGCTAAAGAAGCATGGGGCCACTATTGGTCATGGGATCCCAAGGAGACTTGGGCGGCCATTACCTGGCTTGCTTATTTGGGCTATATCCATTATCGCATCTATCGTCCCAAGTCCATCAAGCCAGCCCTGTGGGTGCTGCTCATCGCTTTCATCCTGTTGCAGGTCTGCTGGTGGGGCATCAACTACCTGCCGTCAGCTCAAGGCTCCAGCGTACATACCTATACCTCCTGACATAACCCATAATGACCAGAATAGAACGAGAGAAGCAGACCGTCCGCAAGATGATTGAGCTTTATTGTAGCCATCGGCTGAAGGCGGACACGATACCTGAGGCATACCAGCATCTGGCTGACTTTGCGTGCCGCCGTCTCGACCATTGCCGCTATGGGGAGAGCAAGAGCGCCTGCAAGGATTGTCCCACCCACTGCTATCCCCCTACCGAACGTGAACAGATTCGTGAAGTCATGCGGTGGACTGGTCCCAGAATGATTCTCTATTCACCAATCGCCGCCATTCGGCATTTGTTCAACAAGTAATGATAAGATGAGAAGATCTGACAGAGAGAGGGATGCCGCTTTCGCCTTTGGAGGTCTTGGACAAGGCCCCATTCGTGACGGTCAGCATGACCAGGGAAGACGGAAGACCATACGGTTTACCATTGTCGTTGGCGCGTATCGATGACAAGACGTTCTACTTTCACTGCGCCCTGGAGGGAGAGAAACTGGACTGCATCGCCCATAACCCGGTTGTGTTCCTCTCTGCGGTGGCCCGCTGCTCACCGATCTTCGACTCCAAAGTCGGGAACTTCACCTTGCAGTACAGGTCTGCTACTGCCGTCGGCGTGGCAGAACTTGTGACTGAATGTGAAGAGAAGATATCGGCACTAAGAGTCATTTGCCAGCGTTTCCTGCCGCATCACATGGATGCTTTTGATGATGCAATAGCTCGCAGCCTCGAACGGACAGCCGTGGTTCGTATCACATTGACCGAACCACCCGTCGGTAAGTGCAAGCAACTGACGGAGCAGTAAGAACC
>ONJS01000014.1 GCA_900318205.1 uncultured Prevotellaceae bacterium
ATTACGATCTCGACCAGTCTCCAGTCAATTCACGTTGATCTGGAACCCAATTTTACCGACTACGTGTTTGTGCTTGACTGTGCCGACGTAGACCAGGTGTCCATCAAGGGTGATAATTATCCGAACGACTATGGATCGATCGCAAACATCCAAATCCTAGCAGGCGATGCCAGTGAGCCCGCGAAGCTCAGGGCCGTTAATGAGGAAGGCGATGCCACCTACCGCCTGATTACGGGCATCACCCCCGATAAGTTCTACAACGTTGAGAATCTGACTCCTGGCGGCACCTTCTTCTTCAGGGTGATGGCCCATTACACCGACGACACCTGGAGCCCTTGGAGCAAGGCCAAGACCGTCGTCCTGCATGGTGAAGGACATGGCTACCAGCCGGGTGATGTGAACCATGATAGTCGTCTCTCCATCGTTGATGTGACGGTTTTGATCAATTACTTGCTGAATGATGGTCAGGAGGGCTGCCCCATTTGTGCCGATGCTGATCAGAATGGTAGTGTGAATATTAGTGATGTGACAGAACTCATCAATATTTTGCTGTTAGGGGAATAAGCACTATTTTCTGATTACCCCATGATTGCTGAGGGCACGTTTAGGCGTGCCCTCTTTTTGTGATGTACTGCTTATAATACCGTGTCAATGAAATCAATACCAAAGGCAATAGCAACCGGATATCCAGTCCCATGGATTTCTATTGATTCTTCTTAGTGGCTTTGGGTTAATTACAACATTTATTTCTTGCTTATTTATACATTCTTTTGAAGAAATCGTTGGTTTTCAGTTTTTTTCTCTTATCTTTGTCGCGTTCTTAGCTTGTTCGGGCTAAGGGTCTAGATGCCATTTTCATTGAACCTGATTTTGAAATAAACTATAAACTGGCTGATTATGAAGAGATTATTTTACCTTGCCATGCTTTTGTTGGCGGCTATCACTGTATCCGCAGGTCAAGTCGATCTGGCTACAGCTCAGCAAGCTGCGCAACGATTACTGATGAATAAGGCTCACAATGGCCGCATGATGGCCTCCTCGACTCCTGCTGTGAAATGGATTCACCAGGAGCGCAATTCCAGTCGAGCCGATATGGTCGCTTACTATGTAGTGAATACCGATAAGGGCTTTGTCATCGTGTCGGGCGATGATCGCGCTCAGGAGATTCTTGCCTATGGCGATACCGATATCAAGGACATGAAGAGCCTGCCCGAGAACATGAAGTTCTGGCTCAACTACTACAAGCAGCAGATGGAGTATCTGCAGGCCCATCCCGGCTTGGTGGTAAAGAAGCCCGTCTTCGGTGACGGTCAGAGCGTTGAAGAGATGCTCGAAGCCAGGTGGGACCAGGGCTCTCCCTATTATAGCCAGTGCCCTCGAGATGGTGATACCCGTGCTTTGACCGGTTGTGCCTGCACGTCGCTTGCCCAAGTGTTCTATCACTGGCAGTATCCCACCGAGCCCACGCCCGTTGTTCCTGGCTACACGACCAACAATGGCAAATTCACCCTCGAGGCTCTGCCCTCTGTGACCTTTGACTGGGATAACATGCTCCCCACTTATAGGTTGGGACAATATGAAAATGTTAATGCCACTGCCGTAGCCCAGCTGATGCGTTACATCGGCCAGGCCGAGCGAATGAACTATGACAAAGCCGGTAGCGATGCCTGGGAGGATGATATCGTCAGGGCCTGTGAGACCTTTGGCTATGAGGATGCTGTTGCTGTCTATAAGGCAACAATGAACTTTGAGACGGGTGAGGAAACCACCTATGTCAGCGATGAGGACTGGCATGCCCTGATGGTGGAGGAACTCTTGGCTGGTCGCCCCTTTGTTTTCTGCGCTTTTGACTATAGTAATGTTTACCAACTCTACTCGGGCCATGCCTTTAACGTCGATGGCTATGATGCCAGCGACGGCACTTTCCACATCAACTGGGGATGGAGCGGCGTCGGTAATGGCAATTTTGCCATGAATGCTTTTGCTAACCAGGGTTCAAACTATCACTTGGGTCAGCGCATTGTGAAGAACATCTATCCGTCGGTTGCCGTTGTTCCCACCATCAAGGTAAATCCTGCCGAACTGGAGATGGCAACCCGCCTGGGCGAGCCCGTGACCGCCACGTTCACTGTCAAGGGCAGACTGCTTAATGACAATATTACCCTGACACTGAATGACGCTGATGGCGTGTTTGCCCTTGATGCCACTGATGTAACGATTGCTGACGCCAAGGACGGTAAGGTGATTACCGTGACCTATAACCCCACCGCCGTGGGCGAAAACATAGCCACCGTTACCTTGAGCAGTACTGGTGCCGAGGACATGGTTGTCACTCTGAAGGGAATGGCAGCTCCTGCTCCGCTGGTAGTCTATGATCCCGTCATGCTGCCCGCCAATGAGAATTATATCGCTCTTACCTCGTTCCGTGCCGACTGGACCGACGAGACCGCTGCCGAGAATGTTACCAGCTACACCCTCGAGGTGAGCACCAAGCCCAGTTATGTCCTTATCGATGAGGCGGACTGGAGCAATACCATTGAGAGCTTCTCGGCTCAGACGGATAACGCTGCCAGGTATTTCCCCAGCGGTTGGACGTTTGCCGGTAGTGACTTGTGGGCCGAAGACGGTTTTATCTCGATTACCGGTAATGCCAGATTCTCAACACCGACCTATGATATGGCTGGTGCCGAGAAGGTGACTGTAGTGATTACCGGCAAGGGTAGTTATTCGCAGGCGGCTGTTACGGTTTCGACAAGTGTTGACTCTAAGGATTTGCCTTTGACCTATGGAGCCTTCGACCAGTATGTGGTAGTGCTTGACTGTGCCGCATCCGACATGATAACCATTGCCAACAAGAGCGGCAACCCCGGCTTCAAGAACATGCAGATTTATGCTGGTGAGGTGTCCGTTCCCCAGATGCGTGCCACTGAGGAGGGCGACGCCACTTGGCGCACCATTACCGGCATCACCGACAAGTTCTACACCGTAACCTGCCTGACCGCCGAGGGCACTTTCCTCTACAAGGTGAAAGCCTTCTACAACGATGGCACCGAGAGCGATTGGAGCAACATCGAGGAAGTTACCTTAAAGGACAATGGCCCAGCACCCCATGAATTTGAAGTTGGTGACGTCAATCATGACTATAAGCTGACCATCAAGGATGTGACCGATCTGATCAGCTATCTGCTGAGTGATGATGAGAGTGGCATCTGCACCGTTTGCGCCAATGTCAATGGTGATGATAAGGTAAGTATTGCCGATGTGTCAGTGCTTATCGACAAGCTGCTGTCAAGCAACTGATGATGACGATTATTCTTTTTTATTCATTTAATAAATCATTGTTTTTATGAAAAAAATCCTTTTACTTGCTGCACTCGTGGTTGCCTCGTTACAACTTACGGCAGCCAATGTGGACCTGGCTACCGCCCAACAGTCCGCACAACGTTTCCTGATGAGCCAGACCGCCAACGGTCGCCTCATGGCCTCGCAGCCGACCATCAAGTCGACCCGTGAGGTGAAGAACTCAAGCAATGTCGCACAGGCAGCTTACTACATCGTCAACACCGACCGTGGTTACGTCATCGTCTCTGGTGATGACCGTGCACGCGAGATTCTCGCTTACGGTGAGGGCCAGTTGGAGAACCTCAATGACCTGCCCGAGGCCATGCAGCTCTTCCTGAATATGTACCAGAAGCAGATGGAGTACCTGCAGGCCCATCCCGGACTGAAGGTGCAGAAGGCCATCTACCGTGGCGGCGTCTCGGTAGGACCGCTGTTGACCACCGCTTGGAACCAGGGTAAGCCTTACAACATGAAGACCCCCAAGAAGGGTTCTGGTCAGGATCCCTATTGCAAGGTGGGCTGCTCGGCTGTAGCACTGGCTCAGGTGATGAGATATTGGGAGTATCCCAAGGTTTCTCCCGCTCTTCCCGGCTACACCTGCCCGACCTCAGGTTACGTAATTGAAGACCTGCCCGAGTACACCTTCGACTGGGACAACATGCGTGACTCTTACCCCAGCAGCTCAAGTGGTATCGACCAGATTCCCGATGCACAGATTGACGCCATCAGCTGGTTCATGCGCTATGTGGGCCAGGCCGAGACAATGGACTATGGTCTGGATAAGAGTGGTGCAGAGCGCGAGGAAATCATGCTGGCACTCCGCACCTTTGGTTATCGTGATGCCCACGTGATTGAGAAGTGGGACTTTGACGATGGTACCGTCAACTACACCGAGGAAGAGTGGGGCGAACTGATCCAGTCTGAGCTGATTGCTGGCCGTCCCCTGATCTATTGCGCCTTTGACATGTCGAGCGACTCTACCGGCATCGGTGGCCATGCCTTTAATGTCGATGGCTATGATGCTGAGAACGACATGTATCACGTGAACTTCGGTATGAGTGCTGATAAGAACACTTACTATGCACTCAACGGCTTCACCCTTGATAATGGCATGACGGTCTATGACTTCTTCCCCATCCTGTTTGCCGACGTGCAGGATCCCACCCTCACAACCGATCCCCACGTTTATACCTCGACCGATGCTCTCAACATGGAGTGCTATGCTGGTGAGACCACTACCGCTACGTTCAACGTTACCGGTGCTCACTTGACTGGTGATATTACCCTTGCCCTGAATGATGCCGATGACGTATTCAGCATTGACGTTACCTCAATCAGTATTAATGATCTGGGCACGGCCGTCACTGTGACCTATGCACCTCAGGAGGTAGGCACCAACAATGCCACCATCACCCTGAGCAGCGAGGGCGCTTCTGATGTGACCGTTGAGCTGAAGGGTGTTGCAACTGCCGCTCCTCTTGTGGTCTATGCTCCCGTGATGCAGCCTGCAGCCGAGCAGTACATCAATCTGACTTCGTTCCGTGCCGACTGGACCGACCAGACCATTCCCGAGAATGTTCTCAGCTACACCCTGGATGTGAAGGAGAAACCCGGTGCAGGTGGTCTGCTTGCCGAGGTAGATTGGAGCAATGCTACGGGTAGTGCACCCAGTGCTCTGCCTGAGGGCTGGACCTACGGCGATTACTCGATCTTCTTTGATGAGGGCGGTATTGCTATCACCTCCGAAAGCTACATCAAGACCGATGTCCTCGACTTCGCCGGACAAGAAAAGGTTACTGTAGTGATGAGGGCTAAGAGCTACTATGGCTGGACTGCATCAACGATTACCGTTAAAACCAGTGTTGATCAGAAGACTCTGGATTTGACCAGCAGTTATGTTGATTATACGATTGTATTGAACTGCGCTGAAACTGATCAGATTGAATTCTATGCTGATGCTTGGAACCCCACCATCCAGGCCATTAAGATCTATGCTGGTGAGGTAACTCCGCAGATGCGCGCTACAGTGGAGGGTGACGCTTCTCATTATGTAATCAGTGGCATCACCGAGAAGTCCTACAATGTGACTGGCCTGAATGCCGAGAGCACTTACTTCTTCAAGGTGAAGGCACACTATGCCGACGGTACCGAGAGTGATTGGAGCAATATCGAGCAAGTTACCCTGAAGGAAAATGATACTCCTGCTCATGACTATACTGTAGGTGACGTGAACCACGATGAGAAGTTGGGCATCAAGGACGTTTCCGACTTGATCAGCTACCTGCTGAGTGGAGATGATAGTGCTATCTGCACCATCTGCGCCAATGTCAATGGTGATGATAAGATCAGCATTGCCGATGTGACTGCGCTCATCAGCTTAGTCTTGAACGGCAATTAATGGATTGAATCCTAGATGATACCTTTTTTAGGGGTTGTACCGATAGGGGTACAGCCCCTAATTTTTTAGATATGCTGTCGTTATCGTCTGTATTAAAGTTTTGTAGAAAACTACTGTTTTCTGTTGCTGATTATTATTATTTGTGTATCTTTGCATGCAATTTTTAAAGCGGATTCGTGCGAACGCAGACCGCATTTTTAATTAACCATCTTTGTTTCAATCAGTTAACTATTAATTTATGAGAAAATTATTATTGCTTGCCACATTGTTGATGGCCGTCATGCAGGTTTCTGCAGCCGATGTCGATTTGGCCCAAGCATCGGCAACAGCGAGGCGTTACCTCGCTGCGAACGCTAAGATTAAAGGATTCCAGGGTGTATCAACCGGTGACCTCAAACTCATTTACACCGAGAAGAATTCTACAAGCTCTACACAGGCTGCTTATTACATCTTCAACTCCGACAAGGGGTTTATTATCGTTTCGGGCGATGACCGAGCACAAATGATTCTTGCTCACGGTGACCGTCCCCTGGACATGAAGCGCATGCCGGACAACATGAAGTTCTGGTTGAGGACCTACAAGAAACAGATAGAATTCCTCCAGGCTCATCCCGGACTTGTTGTGGATCAACCCAAATTCAACAAAAACCTGAACACGCCTAGCGTGGCTCCGTTGCTCACTGCCGAGTGGGACCAGGATGCTCCTTACTATAACCATTGCCCCATGTATAACGGTTCGTATTGCCTGACGGGTTGTCCCGCTACCTCTCTGTCGATGGTGTTCTATTACTGGAAATACCCGACTGACCCCACTCCTGAAGTCGAGGGTTATACCAATGAGAGCTATGGATTCCAAGTTCCGGCGTTGCCGTCCATCACCTTTGATTGGGATAATATGCTGGACAAGTACACGGGCGGTTACACCACAGCCCAGGCCGATGCTGTGGCATGGCTGATGCGTTATGTCGGACAGGAAGAACACATGGACTATACGCCCAGCGGCAGTGGTGCCATGGGCGCCGACATCCTGCGTGCCGTTAAGTTCTTCGGCTATGATGAGGAGATGGCTCGCCTTGAATTCAAAACCCGCACCGATGACTACGGCAACGACACGGCAGTTTATTACACCGATGACGAATGGGCTGCTTTGCTCCAGAATGAGCTTGCCGAAGGTCGCCCCGTCGTTTATTGTGGTTATGATTACTCCTATTGGGGTTGGAGTGGCCACGCCTTCAATGTTGACGGTTATACGGCCAGCGACAATACCTATCACGTGAATTGGGGTTGGAGCGGTGATGGCAATGGTGACTTCGTCCTGAATGCCTTCTCCAGCAGCGGTTACACGTTTAATATTGAGCAACAGATGATTATGGGTATCCAACCTCCCGCTCAGGGACCGTCTATCAAGATAAATCCCTCCAAGCTGGAAATGAATGCCTATCCCGGCAAGACCGCTACCGCAACGGTTAAGGTCAAGGGTCAGCTCCTCAACAGTGCTATAGACCTCACGCTCAATGACGAGAGCGGCATGTTCTCGATTGATGCCACCAGTGTTGACGTCAGTGAGCAGGCCGATGGCAAGGTCATCACCGTGACCTATTCGCCTACCGCTGTCGGTACCCATACGGCTACAATTACCTTGCGCAATCCCGATGCCGAGGACAAGACCATCACAATCAATGGTACGGCAGTCCTGGAGACCTATGTGCCCTATATGCTGCCCGCTGATAGCGCCAATATCAACTTGACCCAGTTCCGTGCCAACTGGACCGACGAGACACCTGCCACTAATGTCGAGAGCTATATGCTCGAAGTGGCAACCCGACCTGCAGTCGAGCTCCTTGACTCCATTGATGGCAGCATCTACCCGGGCAGCTATGAGAGCACGACGCTTTCGGCACCCTGGAGTGGCAACGGTGTGATGGTGGGCCATAACGCGGTTTATTTCAACAACTATAACAACGATGGCTACATTGCCTTCACCGTGCCCGAGGGTTACACCGATGCTGTCTTCACGATGCAGATTACAACCGTTAGCGATTATTATGGTTCTGGTAATATCACTGTCGGTTCTGCCCAGACACCATCGCTTGGCCACGATTTCACTACAGGTGAGACCTATTCCTGGCTCGTGACTGCCAGCACAGGCGAGATGATTACCATCACTTCGACCGATGACTACTTCTCACCCGACATGACGATGATCAAGGTCTATGCCGGCGATGCCAATGAACTGAACTCGTTGAGGGCTGTTGTTGAGGAAGGTGATGCCGCTTACCGTCTCATCACGGGCATTACCGATAAGTTCTATACCGTAAAGGACCTTACTGCAGCTGGCACGTTCTATTATAAGGTGAAGGCTGTCTATACCGATGGCACGCTGAGCCGTTGGAGCAACTCCCAGAAAGTGACGCTCTTTGAGAACGGTCACGCCTTTGACCTTGGTGACGTGAACCACGATGGCAAGGTGAACATTACCGATGTTACCGATTTGATCGATTACCTGCTCCATAATGAGAAGAGTACCATCTGCACCATCTGTGCCGATGTTGACGGTGATGGCTTTGTCAAGATTGCCGATGTTACTGTCCTCATTGATCTCATGTTGAACAGTAACTAATGAACTGAATATCATTCATCACTATTGGAGCTCAAATGTTTCTGGCATTTGGGCTCCAGTTTTTTCTGGTTTATCATGTCTCGCAACGAATAATAACTGTCCGTAATGATAGTTTCAATGTTTTTTTGTAACTTTGCGCTTCACTTGTCAGCCATGGTGAATGGCGACTGTGATAATCAATGGAGACTACTAATTAACCGATTATAAATATGAAGAGATTATTGTTATGTGCAATGCTGTTGTTGGCGATGATGCCGGCGATGGCTGCCGATGTTGATGTAGTGCAGGCTCGTGCCACGGCGACACAGTTCTTGCAGGATTACGCTCCCATGGTGAAGCGTGGCGCTCCCGTCTCGCTTGCTGATGTGAAGTTGCTTCACACCGAGGCGAATCCCTCAAGTGCCGACAAAGCCGTTTATTACATTTTCAATAGTAACCAAGGCTTTGTCATCGTTGCAGGTGATGACCGTGCGCGTCAGATTTTGGCTTGGGGTGATCGTCCGCTGGACTTTGCACGCATGCCCGAGAACATGAAATACTGGCTCAGCACCTATAAGCGTCAGATGGTTTTCCTGCAGGAGCGTCCCGATTTGGAGGTTGAAGCGCCTCGCCTCAATGACCGGTCAAATTCGATCACTGTTCCCCCGATGCTCACGGCCCTATGGGACCAGGCGGAGCCTTACTGGAACCATTGTCCAATGGTCAATGGCGAATACTGCTTGACGGGTTGCCCTGCCACGTCGTTGTCGATGGTATTCTATCACTGGAAATATCCTGTTGAGCCAACGCCTCCGGTTCCGGCGTTCAATTATGTGGTGAGTTTGCCTGCATTGCCCTCCATCACCTTTGACTGGGACAATATGCTCGACGAGTATGTCGAGGGCAACTATAACGAGGCCCAGGCCGATGCTGTGGCTTGGCTGATGCGTTACATCGGCCAGGAGGAGCACATGGATTATTCGGTGGACGGCAGCGGTGCTAAGGGCAGCGATATCTTGCGTGCAATCAAGTTCTTCGGTTATGATGAGGAGGCCGATCTGCTGATGAAGTCCATGGCTGACAACTTCGGCAACGAGATGCAGCAGTTCTATACCGATGACGAGTGGGCTGCTATCCTCCAGAATGAGATGTTTGAGGGTCGCCCCGTGGTGTATTGTGCCTTTGACTACAACGACCAGCGCGGCTGGAGTGGCCATGCTTTCAACGTGGACGGTTACACTGCCGCTACCGATACCTATCACGTGAATTGGGGCTGGAGTGGCGTCGGCAACGGCGACTTCGCGTTAAATGCCTTCGGCTACAGGGATTACACGTTCAATATCGAGCAGCAGATGATTGTGGGTATCCATCCGCCCATCACAACGCCTACGATTATTGTGGCACCTCGCCAAATCGATATGGAGGCTTTTGTGGACCAGAGTTCCACCGCCAGTTTCATTGTCAATGGCAAGTTCCTGACCGATGACGTGACTATGACACTTCAAGACGCTGACGGCGTATTCTCGCTGGATGCTACCAGTGTTGCCCTCAATGACTTGGATTCAGGCAAGGTGGTCACCGTGACCTATTCGCCACTGGCGAGTGGTAGCCACACTGCCACGATTACGTTGAGCAGCCCTGAGGCCGAGGATGTGACTCTTGTCCTCAATGGCACAGCTACCCTGGACGTGTATACCCCGGTAATGCTTCCTGCTGACAATGCCCACATCGGACAGACAGGATTTCTCGCCGAATGGACCGATGAGACCCTCGGCAAGTATGTGGAGAGCTATACCCTTGAGGTGAATACCAGGCCAGGCTTTACCCTCATCGATGAGCTTGACTGGAGTGACATTGTGGAGAATTCCAGCAACTATGCCAACTATTCCGAGGAACTGTTGCCCGAGGATTGGACTTTCACGGGCAACGGCTTGTGGTGTGAGCAGGCAGGTATTTCTATCAACAACAAGAGTTCGCTGACCTCGCCGATCTATGACCTGTCAGGCTATGAAAAGGTGACTGTTGTCGTGAGGGCCAAATCCTCCATGAACCAGAGCAGTTCTAAATTCATTGTTTCTACCGGTGTCGATCAGCAGGAGTTTTCGGCTCCCGGCGGTTCCCCGTTCACCGACTATGTGGCAGTGCTTGACTGCAGCGAGGCAGATCAGGTAACGGTTGCTGGCAAGAGTAATTTCCCTGTCTTCCAGAGCATCATGGTCTATGCTGGAGACAATGATCAACTCCAGATGCGTGGTGTCGCCGAGGAAGGTGGTGCTGATTACCGCCTCATCACGGGTATTACCGACAAGAACTACACCGTCAATGGTCTTGTTGCCGGCGGTTCCTTCTATTACCGTGTCAAGGCATATTATATTGACGGTACCGTGAGCCCGTGGAGCAAGAGCCGTTATGTGGTCTTGTCGGATAGCGGCACCGGCTACCAGACAGGAGACGTCAACAGCGATGGCAAGTTGAACATTCAGGACGTGACAGACCTCATCAACTATCTGTTGTCCGAAGATGAAATCAACCCCACCAGTGCCGATGTCAATGGCGATACCCGCATCAGCATTGATGACGTGACCGCCTTGATCAATCTGCTGCTGTTAGGCGACTGATTTTTAGGAATAGAATCATTGTTAAGCGATGGAGATGATGGCGTTTCATGGCGCTTTATCATCTCCATCGCTTTTATATGATGTTTCACCTTTTACCCTTTTCTTCACATGAAAATACAGTCAGCCAAAAAGAATGAATAATGAATATTTATTATTTATTGACTTTTTCTCCGAAAATGTTAGGGATTTATCATTATTTTATATACTTTTGTGACTGTTTTTCGTGTCATTGCTTGATGCAATGGCGTTTTTTTAGCACAATTATCTGATTAACAGGGTTATAAACTTATTTTATTTTTATTTATGAGAAAAATCTTATTTTTTGTCGCTTTGATGTTTGCGACGATTCAGGCTACAGCAGCCCCCGTTGGTTTGAGAACAGCTCAGATCGAAGCTCAACAGTTCGTTCAGGAGCAATTGTATGGAGGCAGGCTCTTGGCTCCTATAACAGGAGAGATGAAGCTGGCCCATGTGGAGATGAATTCCAAAATGTTGGATCGTCCTGTATTCTACATCTTCAATACCAAGAATGGCCATGTTGTGGTATCGGGTGATGACCGAGCTGAGAAAATCTTGGGTTATGGTGATTATCCCCTGGATTACAAGAACATTCCCTGCAACATGAAGGCGTTGTTTGCCATGTTGAAGGAGCAGATTGAGTATCTGCAGGCCCATGAAGAAATGCAAGCCCAGGCCCCGTCGTTGATGGCGCCTGCACGCATACCCAGTGTTGAACCCTTGCTGACCGCCTTGTGGGATCAGGAGGCACCTTACTGGAATATGTGTAAGATTAGCAATAATCAGTGCTTGACCGGATGCCCTGCCACCTCGGCAGCGATGGTATTCCACTATTGGAAATATCCTGACTTTGAGACTCCTGAAGTTCCTGCCTATCGTTGTGAGTTGAGCACTTCGATGTGGGGATCGGCAAGCTATGTCAATGTCCCTGCATTGCCTCCCGTGACCTTTGACTGGGCGCACATGCGTGATACTTATGGAAGTTCCTATACAACCGAAGAGGCTAACGCCGTGGCTACGCTGATGCGTTATGTGGGCCAGGCCGAACACATGGCCTATGGTACCAGTGCTGCAGGTGGTAGTGGTGTGGATGCTGACAGTGTCATCCTGATTGCTAATGCCTTCAAGCTCTTTGGCTATGATGAGGAGACTGTACGCGTGGTCAAGAAGACCAGTGCCTATAGTGGCGGTACCACCCTTTATACCGATGCCGAATGGGCTGCTATCATGCAGGATGAACTCGCTGAGGGCCGTCCCATCGTCTTCTGCGCTATCGCTGGTGGTTTCTTCGGCGGTGGTCATGCCTTCAACGTCGATGGTTATGATGCCAACACCAACAAGTACCACATCAACTTCGGTTGGAGCGGTGCTTACAACAACTACTATGCCCTCAACTCATTCACGGGCCAGGGCTCGACCTTCAACCAGTATCAGCAGATGGTAATCGGCATCCAGCCTCCTTTGAAAATGCCGCGCCTCAGAACTGATAAGAGCGACTTGTCGATGGAATGCTTCAAGAACCAGACCCAGAGTTCCAAGTTTACCTTGAAGGGCTCTAATCTGGAGAATGATGTGACCTTGACGCTCAATGACGAGAATGGTGTGTTCGTCCTTGACAAGACTGCCATCACTCCTGATGAGGATGGTAAAGTGAATGAGACGGTAGAAGTGACCTATGCTCCCAAGGCCGAGGGCAATTATACCGCAACTGTTGTCGTTAGCGCCGAGGGCGTAGATGACATTGTTATCAATCTGGCCGGTACTTCGGAATATGAGCTCTATCGTCCTATTATGCAGGAACTTGACGAGTCATCAGTTACTGCAACCTCGTTCCGTGCCGACTGGAGTGACAACACGCCCGCCGAGAATGTAACGAGCTATACCCTTGAGGTAAGACTCAAACCCGACGTTGTTCTGCTCACCGAAGCCGATTGGAGCGACGTTCCCCAAGATGACACCAACCATGCCAGTGATGCTGCCAACTATCTGCCTGATGGCTGGACCTTCACAGGTAATTATTTCTATCTTGACGGTGGCTTCATTTCAGCCAACCGAGACAATGTCATCAGTCCTAATTGCGACTTGATGGGTTACTCTGTTGTCAGTGTTATTATCAAGGCCAAGGCTTATCCTAAAGGCACCAATACTACACTCACTATCTCGACCGACGAAGAAACCAGGACGCTTATCCTGGCAAAGGAACTTAATACCTACTTGGTAGTGCTTCCCGTTGGAGACCACGGATTTGTGAAGTTCATCACTGGTTACTATCCCGAAATCCAGAGCATTAAGATTTATGGTGGTGAGATTACCGATCCCGAGCCCTTCTCATTCAAGGCTCCGCAAGTGACCGGTGACGATGAGTACATGCTCATTGAGGGTATCACTCCCGACAAGTTCTACACTGTAACTGGACTCACTCCTGGTTCTCCCTACTTGTATCGTGTGAAGTCACTGTATGTTAATGGCACCGAGAGCCGCTGGAGTAATACCAAGGAGGTTCTTCTCAAGGAGTCTGCCGGCCTGCGTGGTGATATTGATGGTGACGGCGTTATTGCCATCTCCGATGTGACGACACTTATCGAGAATCTGATGGAGGGCAAGGCAACTCCTGCCGATGACTGCGACGAGAGTGGTAATGTCTCGATGGATGATGTGACGGCACTCATCAACTATCTGCTGTACGGCACATGGAATTGACATTCCAGGCGTGAATAACGCCAGCATCAACTAAGGCGAGACCGCATCAATTCAACAATGATGCGGTCTCGTTTTATAATACACTGGTAATAAACGCAATGGAAACGCCGATGGACGCGTGCTCATTTGAACTTGGGAAAAATAGTGTGAAAAAATTTTGCCATCTCGCCGACTGTTGCTACCTTTGTCACGATAAGTCCTGAGCCTATTTATAAGGGGTCCAGGTCTATCGTGGTAGGGAAAAACGTCAGTTTTTCTCATTAATGTTAATTGTTTAAACCTTAGAGAGCCTTAGTGAGGCAATCTCTTGTGAAGAATATGGAACAGATTAAGATATGTGTAATCGGCATGGGTTATGTTGGCTTGCCTTTAGCCCGGCTTTTTTCAACGAAATATCCGACGGTAGGATTTGACATGAATCAGGCTCGTGTTGATGCCTTGATGAAGGGTCGTGATGCTACACTGGAGGTCGATGATAAATTGTTAGAGGAAGCAATTAAGAACGGCTTCAAATGTACTACAGATATTGATGAAATCAGAGATTGCAATTTCTATGTAGTTGCTGTTCCTACCCCTGTTGATAAAAACAACAACCCTGATCTGTCTCCCTTGATCGGAGCAAGTACTACGGTGGGTAAAGTCATCAGCAAAGGCGATATTGTGGTCTATGAGAGCACTGTATATCCTGGAGTGACCGAAGATGATTGTATCCCTGTCGTAGAGAAAATCAGTGGCTTGAAGATGAATGTGGACTTTTTTGCTGGATATAGCCCTGAAAGGATCAATCCTGGTGACAAGTTGCACACGGTCGAGAAAATCAAGAAAGTCACATCAGGCTCAACACCAGAAGTCGCAGATATCGTCGATAGGGTATATTCAAGTGTGATTCAGGCCGGCACTCACAAAGCCAGCAGTATCAGAGTTGCTGAAGCTGCCAAGGTGATTGAGAATTCACAGCGAGATATCAATATCGCTTTTGTGAACGAGTTGTCAAAGATATTCAGCAAAATGGGCATTGACACCAAGGAAGTGCTTGAGGCGGCTGCCACCAAGTGGAATTTCTTGCCGTTTAAACCTGGATTGGTGGGTGGTCACTGCATCGGTGTTGACCCTTATTATCTTGCCCAGTGTGCCCAGCGTCATGGCTATAATCCTGAAATCATTTTGGCGGGAAGGCGCATTAATGACGGCATGGGAGAATATGTGGCAAATGAAACGATCAAGCTCATGCTCAAGAAAGGCATTCAGGTCTTGAATAGCAATATCCTGATTATGGGTTTGACGTTCAAGGAGAATTGTCCTGATGTCCGCAATACCAAGGTGATCGACATCTATCACTCACTCAAGGAGTACAGCGTGAACATCACCGTCTATGACCCATGGGCCAACCCTGAAATTGCCAAACGCGAATATGGCGTTGATATCGTGAGCGAGTTGCCGCATCAGAAGTTTGATGCCATAGTGCTGGCTGTTGCTCATGACGCATTCCTGAAGGTTGATATCCATGAATTGTGCCTTGAGAATCATGTGATATTTGATGTCAAGGGCATCTTGGATAAGAGACTTATTGATGGCAGGCTCTGAAAGGTGACCAATGATTTCTCCTGAACTCACAAAATCGATATTTGTTCATAGTGGGGCACTGGCCTTCAGGCGTAGTCGCAACAGGCGTCCACGTGTTGTATTTTGGCATGGAATTGATGCTTCGGTCGACCCTGTTTTGTGTCCAGAGGTTTTTGATGTCAGGGTTTTCAAGAAACAGGTGCAGTTTTTACGGCGGCACTATGATGTCATCTCTGCGGATGAGTTTTACAAGAGGCTGAATGCCGGGAGTTTCTCGGGACGTGAAGTGATGCTGACCTTTGATGACGGTTATGCCAACAACCTGTCGGTTGTTGAGCCTATCCTGTCGCAATACGGGATGCCTTTTACCATTTTTATTTCGACAGACAACATCACTTCGGGTGAGTTTTTTCCCACGGCGGTCAACCGTTTGGTGACAATCGCTGCCGGTCTTGAGAAGCTGAAGATTCCTACGATTGACAAGGTTTTTGACCTGCCTAATGACGTTGAGCGTAAGGCAGTTGCCCGTACCATTTCAAAAATCATGAAATCAAGCCCGCTTAATCAGGTGAAATGTATAACACGGGATTTGATTGATAACGTTTCGGACAGTGGCTGGCAAGAATTGAAGAGGCGTTTTCCCACTTTGCGGCCTTTAAACTGGAACGAGGTATTGCAACTGTCCAAGAAGGGGAATGTAACTATAGGTTCTCATGGCATGTGGCATATCTGCTGCCATGAGCGGCAGCAGGGGGATGTTGTTCGTTTCCAGCTGGAGCAGAGCCGCCAACTGATTGAAGAGCATCTTCAAGTTCCATGTGATTATTTTGCTTATCCTTATGGCAATTATACCGACCATTCCAATTCGTGTGTGGAATCTTTCTACAAGTTGGGATTCTCGGCCGAAACTAAAACCCGTATTTGTTTGGAGCACAAGTGCATTCTTCCACGCATTACCGGGTATATTGACCTTAATTTGTTTAAGGTGCTATTAAGTAGTTGATAATGAGAAAACTGATTAACGAACTCAAGAAATTGGAGCTTCTCGACATCAAGTCGGCATTGATGCTGCTTGTAACAGCATTGCCGGCCTTGATACTCAAGATGCGCAAAAAGAACATATGGCTGATTGCCGAGCGTGTGACAGGCGCAGAGGATAATGGCTGGATTTTTTATCAGTGGATGAGAAAGAACCATCCTGAAAGAAACGTCTATTTTATCTTGTTGAAGGGCATTCCCAAGTTTGACGAGAACGACGACCACATGATCGGTTGGGCGACTTTCAGGCATTACATGTACTATCAGGCTTCGCGCGTTCACATCAAGGCTACTTTTGTTCCCCCTCGTCCCACCCAGCGAGTTTGTTCTTACTATGAGTCATATATCAAAAAGAACATCATCCGCATCTATTTGCGACACGGTATCAGTGTGAGCGGAATTGAGCAACATCGTTACGAAGTCCAGAAAGTGAGGATGTTCGTTTGTGGTGCAAAACCTGAATATGACTACATCAGGCAGTCGGCCGGTTATCCTGAGGGGTATGTCCAATATACGGGTTTAGCTCGTTATGATGATCTGCTTGAGAAACAGTCCGATGGCAAATTCATCCTTGTGATTCCCACTTGGCGCCGCTATATTGTGGATCTTGAAGGTACAGCAGCTCAGAATAATAAGAACTTCCTGGAGTCGTCATATTATCAGCATTTCAATTCCTTGCTGAGTAATAAGGAGTTTATTGATTACTTGGAAAGCATCGGACACAAAATGAAGTTTTGCATCCATGCCGAGTTCAGACGGTTTCTCCACTTGTTCAAGGACATTGATCCCAGGGTTGAGATCGTTAAGGGTGGTACATCCATTCACGAATTGCTGATGTCAACAAGTCTATTGATTACCGACTATTCCAGCGTGTTCTTTGATGTCGCTTACATGAATAAACCGATGGTTTATTATCACTTTGATTATAAGGAATTTAGGACTAGGCACCTCAGTGAAGGCTATTTCATCTTTGAAAGAGACGGAATGGGTCCTGTTGTCCATACCGAAGAGGACCTGATTGACAAGGTGAAGGCTTATTATGATGGCAAGCGGTTTGTGAACAATGAGTTCTACTTGCAGCGTTGCAGCAAGTTTTTCCCCACGCACGACAATCACAACTGTGAGCGCATCTACAACGGTATACGGGAAATCGAAGAAAACGAGTGAACATAACGGGGGCTGCAGCCCCCGTTAGTGTATCTATCTTGTCTCAATGCTTCTCATCGTTGATGATGGAGATCGAGGCTCATTGATGTTTTCCTGCGACTGTCATAAGATTTGATTCATTTCTGTCTTTTTTCAGAAGGGGGAATGTAACTTTTTGGGGGGAAGTGAGTCTAAAGGATGAAAGTGGCTGCAAAATAATCTGGTAAAAAGGCTTGTTTTTCAAAATAAAGTTGTAATTTTGCAGATTGAAATAGAACGAAGACGTGAGATGAAGCGCATCCTTTACATATTGGTATGCCTGTTGGCAGTGGGAATGACTCAGGCCGTCCCGGTGCCCGACAACTTCTTGCCCCAGCGCGTTGAGACCACAACGACCGGTCCCACAGCACAGGGGGCTGAGGGTCGCATCGTCTTTACGGCAGGCAACAGTGACGCCACTTTCAATGTCTATTCTATTACGGGCCAGCTCGTTAAGGTGGTTCGTTTGAACGCTGATCAGCGCATCTCGGTAGATTTCTCCAAGGGATTCTATATCGTGAAGTGCGGTAATCAGTGGTCTCGCAAGGTGGTGGTGCGTTAATGGCATCATGGTGACATCTTGCTGTTCATAGTGAACTGAAAGAGTGTGATGGGCGTGACCGTGTCACGTCCGTTATATTTTTATTGGTAACATAAAGGACAGATAATGTTTCTTGCTGAATTGTTCCCATACGCTGATATCGTCTACAACGTCTTGCTGGTGTTGTACATTCTCACTGTGCTCACGGTGATAGTGTTGGTGCTGAGTGAGAACCGCAACCCCGTGAAGTCGATGGCGTGGGTGCTTGTGCTTGTGTTGCTGCCGGTGCTGGGACTTGTGATTTACCTCATCTTCGGCCGTAGCCTGAAAGGTATGAGCCTGATTTCCCGTTCCCACCTGCGTGAACTGCGCCGCTTGAATGACTTCCCCAACGATAATGACCATGAGAAGGACCTATCCGATGACACACATCAAATCATTTCGCTCGTCAACAAGCTGGCAGGTCCTCATTTGTTTGTGGGTAATGACATTGAGGTTTTCACCACTGGGCAAGACAAGTTTGACGCTTTGAAACGAGACATCCTTGCCGCGCAAGACTACATTCATGTTCAGTATTTCATCCTTGAAAATGACAAGACAGGCAGCGAACTGATACAGTTGCTCATCGACAAAGCGCGTGAAGGTGTTCAGGTGCGGGTGCTCTATGACTACGTTGGCTCATTCTATATGCATTCCAATGTGTTGAAACGGATGCGTGCTGCCGGTATTGAAGTGCATCCGTTCCTTGAACTGACGTTCATGCAGTTTGCTTTCCGTATCAACTGGCGCAATCACCGCAAGATTGTGGTCATTGACGGCAAGGTAGGCTATGTGGGCGGCATGAACATTGCCGACCGTTATGTCGTGGGTGACAAGAAGTGGATTCCGTGGCGTGACACGCATCTGCGCATCACGGGCGAGTCGGTAGCGGCTCTGCAGTACTCGTTTGCCATTGATTGGGACTTCACCACACGCAATCTGCTCACTTCGCCGACGATGCATTATACTGAGCGTCCAGAGACTCCTGAGTATATGGTGCAGATGATGAGCAGTGGACCCACCAACCGCTGGAACAACATTTCGTTTGTCTTCTTCAAGGCCATCACGCTTGCCAAACGTTGCGTCTATATTCAGACGCCCTATTTCCTGCCCAGCGACTCGTTGCTTAAGGCATTGCAGAGTGTAGCTCTGGCTGGTGTTGACGTGCGCCTGATGATACCCCGCCAGTCTGATTCGGCGATGTTGCGCTTGGCCACAGGCTCCTATATCAAGGAGTGTTTGCTGTCGGGCATCAAGATTTACCTCTATGAGCCAACGATTATCCATGCCAAGGTGCTCATCGTCGACGACGAGTTTGTCACGACAGGCTCAACCAACTTTGACTTCCGTAGTTTCGAACATAATTTTGAATTCAATGTGCTGGTTTACAGCAAGGAGTTTAACAGCAAGATGAAGGCGACCTTCGAGGAAGATATGAATCAATGCACCCGACTGACGCTTTCCAAGTGGAAACAACGTCCTATGCTGCAGAAGGCGTTGGAATCCATCGTGCGCCTCATCAGCCCCATTTTGTAATCACATCAACATGATCACTTTTCCTAACGCCAAAATCAATCTGGGCTTGAACATCGTGGAACGTCGTCCTGACGGATACCACAACATCGAGACCGTGTTTTTCCCTATCCCTCTTACCGATGTGCTCGAGATAGTTCCTGCCAATAGTGCCGATACGTCGCTCACCTGTTATGGCAATCCTGTCGATTGCCCACCCGAGAAGAACCTGGTGATGAAGGCCTATCGCCTCTTGCAGCAACGTTGCGACTTGCCCCCTGTGTCGATACACCTTTACAAGCACATTCCTGACGGCGCCGGGTTGGGCGGTGGCTCGAGTGATGCTGCACACACGCTGCTGATGCTCAACAAGATGTTTGACCTCAACCTCCCTCATGAGGAGTTGGCGGCGATGGCGGCAGGCTTGGGCGCCGACTGTGCATACTTTATCTATAACCGCCCGATGATGGCTACTGGCATTGGTGATGTGTTATCACCCGTGGATGTGGACCTCAAGGGCAAGACCTTATTGTTGGTGAAACCGCCTGTTGGGGTGGATACCCGCACGGCCTACAGCCGTGTCGTTCCCGCTCCTGCCCAGGTCGATTTGGCCCGCACGGTCAAGCAACCCGTCGAGACGTGGGACGGCCTGTTGGCCAATGACTTTGAGCCCAGCGTGTTTGCCGCCTTGCCCCAGTTGTGGGTCATCAAGGCGCAACTGATTGATGCCGGGGCGGTCTATGCTGCCATGTCAGGTTCAGGCTCCACCGTTTTTGGTATTTTCAATAGTGACAAACTGGCAGAAGCTGCGGCTGACACTTTTGCAGATTGCGCCACCTTTGTCTTGCAACTGTAACACGTGCGCCTTAGGACTGGTTTTTGCAGGAATGGTAAGGTAATACGATTTTAAACACAACAATAATATGTCAAAAAAGAACAAGAAGAATCAGAATAACGAAGCCAAGGCTGCTCAGGAAGAGGTCCTCAATGAGGAGACCGTCGAGCAGACCCAGGAGCAAGTGAGTGAGGAAAACAACGACCCCGAAAAGAAGATTGCCGAATTAGAGGCTGCTCTCGAACATCAGAAGAAGGAGTATATGTACCTTTACTCTGATTTTGAGAATTTCCGTCGCCGCACTGCCAAGGAGAAGATCGACCTTGTCAAGAATGGTACCGAGAATGCCATGCGCGACCTCCTCCCTGTCGTTGATGACCTGGAGCGTGCCCTCGATGCCATTAGCAAGGGGGGCGACCTGGATAGCCTGAAGGAAGGCGTAGACTTGATTTACAATAAATTTGTGAAATACCTTGAGAGTCAGCACGTCATGGCGATTGACTCGACAGGAAAGGAATTTGACACCGATGTGCACGAGGCAGTGACCATGTTCCCGGCTCCCGACCCCTCGATGAAGGGCAAGGTCATCGATACGACCATCAAGGGCTACATGATCAATGACAAGGTGCTGCGCCACGCCAAGGTGGTTGTCGGCAGTTGATAAGGCGCTGAGCGCTATTATAGATAAAAGATTAGAAATTAGAGAGTTTACAATATGGCTCAGAAGAGAGATTATTACGAGGTACTTGGAGTGGACAAGAATGCCACTGCCGATGACTTGAAAAAGGCTTATCGCAAGTTGGCCATCCAGTACCACCCCGACAAGCAGCAAGGCAAGAGCGATGCCGAGAAAAAGGCTGCTGAGGAGAAATTCAAGGAGGCTGCCGAGGCTTATAATGTGCTCAGCGACCCTGATAAGCGCGCCCGCTATGACCAGTTCGGTTTTGCTGGCGAGCAGATGGGTGGCGGCGGTTATGGCGGCGGTATGTCGATGGAAGACATCCTCAGGCAGTTTGGCGACCTCTTCGGCGGATTTGGCGGCTTCGGTGGGTTTGGCGACTTCTTTGGTGGCGGCGGTGGCGGTCAGGCTCAGCGCGTGAAGCGTGGTTCCGACCTGCGTGTGCGCGTTAAGATGACGCTCCCCGAGATTGCCAAGGGTGCCGAGAAAAAACTGCGCATTCCGCGTATGAAGTCATGTGACCATTGTCATGGCACGGGCGCCAAGGACGGCACAGCCCTTGAGACTTGTCCCACTTGCCACGGCAGCGGAGTCGAGGTGCGTATGCAGCGCACGATGTTCGGCACGATGCAGTCCCAGTCAGTATGCCACACCTGTGGTGGCAGCGGCAAGCACATCAAGGAGGCTTGTCCTCACTGCGGCGGTAAAGGTCTGATGCGCAAGGAGGAAGTGGTGAGCATCAGCATTCCCGCTGGTGTGGCCGATGGCATGACCCTGCGCATGGGACGTCAAGGCAATGACGCTCCTGGTGGTGGCATCCCCGGCGACCTGTTGGTTGTTATCGAGGAGGTGCGCGATGCCCAGCTTACCCGCGACGGCAACGACCTCATCTACAACTTGATGCTTGATATTCCCACGGCTGTGCTTGGCGGCAAGGTAGAGGTGCCCACCGTTGACGGTAAGGCTCGCGTCACCATCAAGCCTGGTACACAGCCCGGTAGCATCTTGAGGTTGCGTGGCAAGGGATTACCTTCGCCTGAGCGCTATGGAACGGGCGATCTGTTGATCAATGTCATGGTCTATATGCCCGAGAAATTGAATGACAAGGAGAAAGAGGCGATTGCCATGCTGCAGAATGCTGGTGAGCACGTTAAGCCCAGCGATAGCGACAAGAATCGCATCTTCTCCCGCCTGCGCCACATCTTTGATTAATCATTTATAAAACAAAATAATATGCCCAATCGTCGCCACGACCACCGAGTGCCCCGCAATGATGACAAAGCCGTCGTTCGCGAGGTAAAGCAACCCGACAAGTTGCTCAACTTTGTCATGAACTGCCTGGACGGCATCAGCCGCAACAAGGCCAAATCCATACTTGCCCACGGTGGCGTTACCGTCGATGAACAGGTTCAGACCCATGTGGATTACCCGCTTGATGAAGGCTGCATCGTGAAAATCCGTCGTCATGCGCGACCCTCATCGGTCAACAACCAGTATTATCGCATTGTCTATGAGGACCGATGGATTGTCGTGGTTGATAAGCAGCAGGGTGTGTTGTCGATGCCTGTAGGGGCTGGCAGCTTGAATATGAAGACCTTGCTGGACCGTCATTTTACCGAAACGCACCAGCGTTGCACCGCCCATGTGGTTCACCGACTGGATGCCCGCACTTCGGGCCTCATGGTTTATGCCAAGAGCGTTGATATCCAGCAGCAGATGACTGCCGATTGGCATTCAACCATCATCGACCGCCGCTATGTCGCTGTGGTAGATGGTATCATGGAGCAGCCCCAAGGCAAGGTCGAGAGTTGGTTGCATGATACCGACAGCATGGTGGTCGTGAGCAGCCCGGTCGATGACGGTGGCAAGTGGGCAGCCACCGAGTGGGAACTTGTGGAGCAGGCCGATGAGCGTGCCTTGCTGTTCTTGCATCTGCTCACCGGGCGTAAGAACCAGATACGTGTCCACATGGCAGACATCGGTCATCCCGTTGTGGGCGACGGCAAGTATGGTCATCAGGATGATCCTGGCAGCCGCATGTGTCTCCATGCCTTCAGGCTGGCCTTCCATCATCCCGTGACTGGCGAGGCGCTCTATTTCGAGACACCCATTCCCCGCTACTTCGGTACAGCCCTCCACCGTACTTATTAATACACCGAATTCCTCAAAAAGGGATATAAGGAAAACAACAAGTGCAATAAACACTAGCTGTTGTAAAACAGATATTTGTGTTTATTGCACTTGTTGTTTTAACGTATCTGTCCGTCAGAATGGGGGAGCGTCGGTGGGACCGATTTCAGGCACGTTGTCGTCGCCCTTTGTGGTGATTTCCTCGCCACGCAACTGGCGCAGCCGTTTGATGTAAGCCAGTTCGTTGATGGCATAGTCGGCGTTCTCTTCCTCATCAAGCATCTGGGTGAAGATTTTCTCGGCTTTGTCAAGCTGGTTGAAGTCAATGTATGCGTAGCCGCGACGACGACGGATGAAGTTGATGAAGTCCCTGATGTTCTCGGGCAGTTCTTCGTTGTCGGAAAAGTTGCGCTTCACCTCGTCCATGATGCCCTCGGTATAGGAGAACAGACGCAGGTCCTTACTGTTGGCCATGGAGTTGACAAGCTCCATCGTGTGGCGGATGTTGCCGTCACTGGCCATCAGATCAAGGTAATAGAATGCCTGCTTGGGCAGTCCCAATTCATTGTAGCAGAAGCCCAGTTTGTAGGCTGCCTCCATGAAGAGACGCTTGCCATCGGAGCCCATCTCAAAGAAGTCGCTGCGGTAGCTGTTGAACAAGTTCTCCAGATACAGTATCGCCTCATAGAAGCGTCCGCTGTTGAACATCTGCACTCCCCAGTACATGTTGTAGGCCACGTCGGCAACCTTGACTTGGCCCAGCAGCAGCTGGTCATCGGTAAGGCTATCTTTCTCACCGTTGCGGGCCTTGAGTTGGGCATCGGTCCACATGTAGTCAAACTCCTGCTGGCGCTGTTTGTCGTCGCTGCGGTCCAGGGCAATCAGCATGCTGATGCTGTGGGGCTGACGACCCTCGTTGCTCATCGAGTTCAGGCGGCTGGCGTTGCGGGGAACATGGGTGACGGTGATGCGTGAGTAGATGGAGTGGTCGTCCTCGCCCTCGGCGGTGATGACAATGGTCGTCATCATGGGCTTCTCGTCAAGGCCCTGTTTATAGTGCAGGTCAATCACGGCATAGTCGCGCGTGAGTCGTGCCTGCTTGCCCTCTCCATCAACCAGAACGTTACGCAGGTTGAAATTGCGGATTTCCTGCTCATCCTCAGTGCGTTGCTGGCCGTTCACAGTGTTGACGGTCATGAACAGCAAGCGGGCAGCAGGCAACGGTGCAACAGTGTCAAGCATCTGCCACAGGGGCAGAGTGCCTGTGCCAGTGGCGATGGCGGCAGCATTGCTGTCAAGCTGATGGCGCAGTTCCAGACGGCGCAGCATGAACATCTCGCGCTGATGCTTGTAAATCTCGCTTTCCAGGTCGGCGCTATCATAGTCCTTGCTGATGGATACCGCCTCGTCAAAGTCGCGTTGCCACTCATGCTGGAAGTGGAAGGCGGCCTTCAACTGATGAACCATGTTCTCGTTATTGACCTGGTTGTTAAAGAAGGACATGTGCACATTGATTTCGCCCTCCTCGTTGTCGATGGAGTAGGAATATTTGAACAGAATATTGCTGTTGTTGCGGTCGTTGCATTTCGACCTGACAAGGGGCAATTGTATCATGGGGGCAGTGGCGATGCAGGGATAGGTTACCTCTATGCAGTCGTCCTGCTTGCGGATGGCAGCGACAAAATGTCCTGCCTGGAACTCAAAGTTGAAGAACGTGGTGTCGTTGTCTTCCTTGTTGACCGTGTAGGTACAGTTGTTGGCTTTGAGGAACTGCTCAAAGTCTGCTTTTACCGAGTTGTATTTTTTCCTAAAGAGCATAATGTTGATGTGTTAATTTGTTGTGTGAATCGGGCAAAATGTATTTAAATATTGCAAATATTGTGCCAACCGAACGCCATGATGCTCGCATCGATGGCTGAGGTGCCGCCAATATTATCAAAATATCGTGTCAACCGAACGCCATGAAACCCTAAACCTTAAACTCTAAACTCTAAACCTCAAGTTTCTAAAGTGGCGCAGCCACTTTAGAAACTTGAATTAATTAACGTGTCAAAGTGGGGAACGTTCCTCCAAAGTAGCGACGCTGTAGACCCAGATAGGTGGTTGTGTCACGCTTCACCTGCTGATGCCACAGGTTGAGGCTGTCGCACAGGCTCTGGCGGTTCTTGTCCACCATCCATGATTGGAACTGTGACAGGCTGATGGCGACCGAACGGTCCAGATTGGGCAGTCGGGCAGCCATGGCACGGGCGATGGAACGGTTGACGACAGCATAGCGGATTTCGCCTGCCGATACCATCATCAACAGCTGTTCGGGACCATAGACCTCATCGACGTGGACATAGATTGTGTCGCCGATCTCGCGACTCAGGCTGGCGATGCGTCCCACCATGGGCGAACCCTTGACGACCCACACCGTGTCTCCTGCCAATTCCAGTTGTGAATGGATGGCATGGCTGCCGCGTTGTTGCACGAGCACTTGCTGGTCGATGTAGATGGGGTCGGTGAAGGCATAGCGTGCTGTGTCTCTTGCTGTCATCGGGAATTGTGCGACGACCACGTCATAGCGTCCCTCTTCAAGGCCTGTCAGGGCTTTTTCAAGGGTTACTACGGGATGAAACTTCATGGGACAACCGATCTTGTCAGACATCAGTCGCAACAGGTCATAGTTGTATCCACCCAGCGTGTCGTCATAGGTGTAGTAGGTGACAGGGGAGTACTCGATGGCGATATCGAGGGTGTCGCCGCCGCTAGGGCGTGCACTGATATCTTCGGCAGGGTGGTCACACAGGCTCAAAGCCACCATGCATGCCACCACCACTGCGAGTAGTGCCAGATAGAGAATCATCTGTCCCCGCTTTGCTGACTGTTGCTGTTTCATCATTGCCATCGTATTACTTTTATTGGAGTGCAAAGATACATATTATTCCTGATAGAAACAATATCGCCAGCCTCACATTTAAGGCTGGCGACATGGTTATTTTATTAAGATTAACCTATTAACGGGCATTGTAGGCCTCGAGGGCTTTCTCGAGCACTACCAGAGCGCGCTTCAGGTCGTCGATCTTGAGCACGTAGGCCATGCGCACCTCGTCCTTGCCCAGACCGGGGGTTGCATAGAAACCGCTGGCAGGAGCCATCATCACGGTCTCGCCCTCATAGTTGAATTCCTCAAGACACCAGCGGCAGAAGTCATCAATGTCCTTCACCGGCAGCTTGGCAACGGTGTAGAAGGCACCCATGGGCATCGGAGTGAAGACGCCGGGGATCTTGTTCAGACCCTCAACCAGGCAGTTGCGGCGAGCGATATACTCGTCATACACGCCCTTGTGATAGGCCTGGGGAGCGTCGAGCGAAGCCTCGGCAATGAGCTGGCCGATCAAGGGAGGACTCAGACGAGCCTGAGCCAACTTCATGGCAGCAGCGCGCACTTCCTTGTTGCGGGTGATGAAGGCACCGATGCGGATACCGCACTCGCTATAGCGTTTCGACACACTGTCGATCATGATCACGTTGTTCTCGATACCCTCGAGGTGCATGGCGCTGGTGTAGGGCGCATCGCTGTAGATAAACTCGCGGTAAACCTCGTCGGCAAACAGGAACAGGTCGTATTTCTTCACCAGGTCACGCAGGCGCATCAGCTCCTCGCGGCTGTAGAGCGTACCGGTCGGGTTGTTGGGGTTGCAGATCATGATGGCGCGGGTGCGCTCGTTGATGACCTTTTCAAACTCCTCGACGGGAGGCAATGCAAAACCGTCCTCGATGTGGGTGGTGATGGTGCGAACCACAGCACCGGTCTCGCAGGCAAAGCCCATGTAGTTGGCATAGGCGGGTTCGGGAATAATAACTTCGTCACCGGGGTTCAGGCACACCATGAAGGCCATCTGTACGGCCTCACTGCCACCGCAGGTCACGATGATGTCGTCAACACTCAGGTCGATGTTATAGCGCTTGTAGTAACCTACCAGTTTCTCCACATAGCTGGGAATGCCCTGTGAGGGTGAGTATTCCAGCACCTTGCGGTCCACGTGCTTGATTGCTTCCAGACCCTCCTCGGGGGTGTGGATGTCAGGCTGACCAATGTTCAGGTGATACACTTTGATACCGCGTTTTTTAGCTTCAGCGGCAAACGGAGCCAACTTGCGGATAGGCGAAGCCGGCATGCGAACGCTACGTTCTGAAAGTTTAGGCATAATTCGTCTTTAAATTGTATTTGTTAATGATATGAAGTGTTCTCTTAATTTGCCGACAAAATTACACTTTTTTTTTCAAACAACAAAGACTGCCCATTGAATAGAGCATGAATGGCCATGAATGTCCATCAATAATTATTTTTCATGAAGTTTCACAGCCATTCATGATATCCGATGTTGGTGGATAGCATAATAATTGTTGTCACCGTTGTCAAGAAGTTGTCCTTGTTGTCTGAAAAGCAAAGTTTAGTTGACGAAGTTGACGCTGACGCCGACCTGCAGGCGGGCAGGGTTGAGCGGGTAGTGTGGCGTGGCGAAGTAGGCGTCGCCGCTCTTGATTTTCTGGTTAATGTGTGTCCAGGCGACAAAGAATCGGGCCTGCTTCATCTTGAAGTTGGCATACAGGTTCATGATGGCGAAATTGCCGCACTCCATCTCCTGCTGGCTGTGGAAGGTCATCGTCGCGGGATTGTAGACGGGAGCGTTATACTTGGTGTAGTAGTTGCCGTCAACACCCATCTGCACGTGCAGCACGCGAGCGATAGTGAAGGTAGCATACAAGTTGCTGTAGATGGCGAACTTGGGCAACGGCAGCACCTGCTCGTTGCTACTCGTCTGCAGCGTCACGCTGTTGTCCCAGTTGAAGGCTTTGAAATGCAGTCCCTGATGCAATCGGGCACTCAACACGTGGATGGCTCCGCTATGCTGTGCTGGCAGGCCATCGGCATCCCAATAGATATAGTCGGTCAAGGTCTCATAGCCCACGTTGACGTTGGTCCACGAGAAGGGAATATCCAGTTCACCGCCCACGCGCACGCGCTTGGTCTTGCTGAAGTCGTTTTCCCACACGAAGTGGTTGGAGACAAAGTTCTTCAGCAGATAAGGCACTGCCAGGTTCTTGAAGTACCCATAGCCCTTGATGCTCACCGAGTCACCCAGCATCTTGAATCGCGTAGTCACGTCGCCCATGATATCGATTTCGCCGGCAGCATCTCCCAGCACACCAAACTGTGCCGTTGCATTGTAACGCAAGAGCGATCCTCGTTGTTTGGTCAACTGGCCACCAATCCACAGCAGATTCTGGGTCGTGCGGTGAGGCACGATGGCAGGCAAGGTTTCCAGCCCTTCGGGCAGTGGCGTACCCGTGACGCTATCGGTCACTTGGGTATAGCGTCTCACCTCATGGGTGCCATAGACCGAGAAACCGAATTTGGCGTACTTGTTGAAGCCCTCAAGCATCGACACGCCCACGGTGTTGCGCAACCGCCAGTAGCTGGTCGTCTCGTCGGTATCGCCCAGCCCCAGATAGGTGTGGTCAAAGAAACTCATGTCCTCGCTGCCCGAACTGTTCAGGAACCGATGCTTGGCGTGCTTGAAATCCAGTGTCCAGATGAAACTCGTCACGGGGACATAGGTGCGGTCGATAATGGTGTCGGTAACGCTGTCGCGGCGATAGCGGTAAAAGCCCACCTTGTAACGCTGATTGAGCCACAATTGGCTACCCTCCAAGTGATTGTGAGTAGCGCTCAGTCGTGTGGGAATACTCTTGTTATCCACGCGGGTCTCACCGCCCTGCACCTCGGCAGGGTCAGTGATGTAGCGGTCGTCGGTGATGCCGCCACTCTCCTTGGTGGTATAGTTATAGTGGTTGAAGAACGTCTGCAACTCGTAGCGGTCTCCCATGTGCGACCCGAACAGCCGCCACGTGAAGTCCTTGTCGGCTTGAACGTCATAGGAGCCTTTGCTATAGATGTAGTCCAGTCCGCCGCCCACTTGGGTCTTGCGGTTCACGTTGCCCGAGAACTCCAGCTTGGTGCGGTCCAGGTTGCTGTACTTGTCACCGCCCGTCGAGTGGCTCAGCAGCGTCATGGGGATGCGGGTGTTATAGTAGCGCATCGTGCTCGTGTTGTGCAGCCATGCCCCGATGGCGTCCTCAAAGAAGAAGTCGCTTGTCAGCGGCCGTTCAAAGAAGATTTGGTTCTGTCCCGGTGCTCCATAGTTGCCAGTGGTGAGCCACGCGTCACTCACCATCGAGGGCACCATCGTGCGGTGATAATCCAGGTGGATGGTGTCGATGGTAGAAGGGTAGTGCAGGCCCAACGGCTCGCTCACGCTCCACGCTACCGACGGTTCCACACGCTGCTTCTTCGTCTTTGGAGACTTGGAAGAGCCGGAACCCTCTTGTACGAACTGAGCCATTGCAACATTCATTGCAGCAGCCACCATGAGTAATATGAGCAGAGCCTTTTTCATTTCAGCCGACAAAGATAGTGATTTTAGTCTTTAGTTTTTGGTATCGGAGTGATTTTGTTGCAAGTTTATAGTCCCTGGTTGCCGGTCTTTGCGCCGAAGAGCCAATGTGCGAGCCATGGGCTGAGCCTGATGATGTTGCTGATGATCAGGGCGACAGCAATAATCAGGATGGCGATAATCGACGATGCCAGGAGTTCGATGACGGGCATCGGATGGTCCTTAAACAGGGTGAAGATGCTCAGGCTGCGGGGCAGCAGGAAGAAGTGGATCAGATAGATGTCCAGTGTGCGCCGACCGACGTATTGCATCGTGCGCCCAATCTTGGTCTCCTGTGAGAAAAGCGCCTGTTTTTTGCGGAAGAACGAGAACAGGACGATGAGCCCAGTCAGTGACAGCAGGCCCTGCATGATGGTGGCCTTGATGGGTAAAACGTCATTAAAGGCATTCACCACAAGAAAGAAAACGATGCAGACGGGCAACACCCACTTGCCGTCAAGCCATCGCTGCACCGTGTCAAAATGCTCCTTGACGAGTGTGCCCAACACAAAAAACAGGAAGAAACGCCACTGGTGGGCGCTGATGAGGGCCAGTGCATTGTCCGTGGTCTGGTGGTGGACGGTCATCTCGGGCCAGCACAACCAGTACATGACAATCCCCATCGCAGCAAGGATCCATGCCGACCAACGGCTGCGCACAAGAAATCTGACAACGGCATAGAACGCATAGAATTCCAGCAGCACAAAGGTAAACCAGTAGCCCGCTTTGGTCTTGTCGATAAGGCCGTCAAATAGCGATATGTGGCTGATGTGCAAGAAGATAACGAGGAAAATCAAGGGGCTGATGAGTTGCACCGGGATTTTCTTCTTGAAGAAATTGACGATGTGGCGGGCATTCCACACCACATCAGCCTTGTAGAGGACAAAGCCGCTGATAAAGAAGAACATCGGCATCCTCACCTGCGTCAGGTAGGTGTGGAACGACGGTGTCTTGCTCGTGATGTGCCAGCACAGCATCGCCACATGGTTAAGCACCACCAGGAACATGGTGAAGCCGCGCAACGCATCGATATAACCGATGCGCTGTGAACCATTCACCATGATGCCATTGTTGTTCTCCATATTATCACTGCAAAGTTACAGGAATCCCATCAAACCTCCAAATACCAAGGAGGTTGTGCCATCATTAATCTTGAGCATTGAATGATGACACAACCTTGCTTGATGGTACAAATCCGTCAGATGGTGCGCTCCACGGGGAGAACAAAGGCGCGCAGACCCAACTTGGGCGTCGCCATATCCATCTGGTGCAACTCGTCGAGAATGACGTCAACACGGCGGTCATCCACCACGGTCAGGATAGCCGAGGCAATCGAGGGCCAGGCGTGGGTGGCATAGTGGGGCTCACCCGTCTTGCTGCCACGTCCCTGCACCTCGCGCCAGCCGGTAAAGCCGCGGCAGTTGAGCAGGTGCAACTTATCGACGATGCGCTCATAGTAGGCCTCATCAAAGGCTATAAATATCGCTTTCATATTTTTCAGTTTTCAGTTTTCAGTTTTCAGTTTTCAGTTGAGTGCGGATGCCGCTGACAACTGAAAACTGACAACTGAAGTCTATTATTATCTCTTGTTCTTCTCGTGAAGTTTCTTGCGGGTGCGGCGGATGCCGGTCAACGCAAAGATGGTGTACATCGTGGGCACGAACAGCAGGGTCATCAGCGTGGACATGGTCAGACCACCGATAACGGCAATACCCATCGGGCGCCACATCTCACTACCGACACCGGTTCCGATGGCCATGGGCACCATACCCAGGATGGTCGTCATGGAGGTCATCAGCACAGGACGCAGACGCGAGTGGCCACCATTGATCACGGCACGGCGGATGCTCATGCCACGTTCGCGGTTCAGGTTGATGTAGTCGATGAGCACGATACCGTTTTTCACTACGATACCGATCAGCATGATACCACCAATCATCGACATGATGTTCAGGTTGGTGCGCGTCAGCAACAGGATGAGCACGATACCCGAGAATGCGAACAAGATTGAGGTCATGATGATACCGGGATAGGTGAATGACTCAAACTGGCTGGCCATCACGATGTAAACGAGCAGGATGATGAGCAGACCCAGCACAGCAAGGTCGCCGAACGAGTCTTGCTGGTCCTCATAGCTACCGCTCAACTGAACCATCACGTCGCCGGGCTTGTCCATCTTGTCGATGAGCGGCTGGGCGTCGGCAATAATCTCACTCATCGCGCGGTCCTGGACAACGGTCGAAACGGTGATGATACGCTCGCGGTCCTTACGCTCGATAGTGGGCGGGTAGAACTGCTCGGTCACGGTACCCACCTCCTTGAGGCGAACGCCCGTGCCCATGGCATTATAGAGCATGATGTTCTCGATGTCGCTGATGCTGCGACGGTGTTCGGGATCATACATCACCTTGATGTCATACTCCATACCATCCTCGCGGAAGTAGCTTGCCGTCGTACCGTTGATGCGGTTACGCAGGGCCGTGGCAGCGGTGCTCAGGTTCAAGCCATACATCGCCAGTTTCTCACGGTCAAAGTCCACATGGTACTCAGGCTGATAGTCGCTACGGCTGATGTTGATATCGGCAGCGCCTGGGATCTTTTCGAGGATACGTTTCAGGCGTTGTGCCACGCTATCGGTCTTGGTGAAGTCGTAGCCGTAGATCTCGTAGTTCAGCGTGTTCTGGCCGCTCATGCCGCCGCCACGACCACCACCCACGTTAACGAGGGCCTTTTTCAATTCGGGATAGTGCTTGAGGTCTTCACGCATCATACCGGCAATCTCAACGATGCCGCGCTTGCGCTCATTGGCCTTGTTCAGCATGATGTTCATCGAGATGATGTGGCTACCGTTGCTCTGCATCGAGGCATACATGTTGTCGCTGCTTGCTTGGCCAACGGTGTAGTTGAAGGACTGGATTTCGGGATACTTCTCGGTCCACTCCTTGTAGATGCGCTGGCTGACGTCCTTGGCCAGATCGACGCGCGAACCGATGGGCAACTCCAGCGAGACGCCCAGACGGCCGTTATCGTTGGTCGGGAAGAACTCGGTGCCGACAAACTTCATCAGGAAGATGGAGAATACAAAGATACCCAGTGCCGTTGCTGCCGTAATCCAGCGGTGGGCGACGCACTTGTCGAGCACCTTGGCATAGAAGTCGTCAATCTTGTCGAGCACCTTGAGGATGGGACCATACACCTTCTGGAAAATCTTGGTGTCACCCACGTTAAGGCGCAGCAGGCGGCTACACAGCATAGGCGTCAGCATCAAGGCGCAGATCAGTGACAGCACCATCATGATGGTCACCATCCAACCCAGCTGCTTGAACAGCACACCGGTCATACCCTTGACCAGCGTCAGCGGGAAGAATACGGCAATCAGCGTCAAGGTCGAAGCCATTACCGACAAGGCGACCTCATTGGTACCGTTGACGGCGGCCTGCATGGGTGCCGAGCCACGTTCGATATGCGTCGTGACGTTCTCGAGCACCACAATGGCATCATCGACCACCATACCGATAGCGATGGACAAGGCCGACAGTGAGACGATATTCAGCGAGTTGCCCGTTACATACAGGTAGATGAACGATGCAATCAGTGAAATGGGGATGGTTACCAGCACGATGACGGTAGCACGCCAGCGTCCCAGGAACACAAACACCACGATACCCACGAACAACAGCGCGAACAGCACGGTCTCGACCAGTGAGGAGATGGTACTGCGGATGTTGTCACTCGTATCGACGATATAACCCAACTTGATGTCGCTGGGCAGGTTCTTCTGGATCTTGGGCAACTCCTTGGCAATCTTCTCCGAAATCTGTACCGAGTTGGCACCAGACTGCTTCTGCACGATAATCATCGCACCCTTCTGGCCATTGTTGTAGCTCTCCTGGGCACGCTCCTCGAGCGAGTCATCGATGCGGGCCACGTCACGCAGGTGAACAACACCACCGGTCGGGGACATACCCACGACCATGGCACCCATCTGCTGCGGGTCACTGAACTCACCCTGTACACGCAGGGGGTAGGTCTCGTTACCGATATCGAAGGTACCGCCAGGAATATTGCGGTTCTCAGCACCGACGAGGGCGGCAACAGTCTCGACGCTCAGTTTGTAGGCTTCCATGCGCAGGGGGTCCAGATAGATATGGATCTCGCGCTTGGGGGCACCGGCGATAGATACCGAACCCACACCATCGACACGTGCCAAGGGGTTGGCGACGTTCTCGTCGAGAATCTTGTAAAGACCCGGCATACTCTGACCGGCCTGTACCGACAGCAGCACGATAGGAATCATATCGCTGCTGAACTTGAAGATGATGGGCGTGTTGGCATCGTCGGGCAGCATGCTCGACACCATGTCAAGTTTGTCGCGCACATCGTTGGTCAAGGATTCGATGTCGTAGCCGTATTCAAACTCCAGCGTGACGATCGAGATGTTCTCGCGGCTGTTGGAGGTGATATGCTTGAGGTGCTCTACCGAGTTGAGGGTATTCTCAAGGGGACGGGTCACGTTCTGCTCGATGTCCGATGCACTGGTTCCCGCATAACTGGTCATCACCATGATGGTGTTGGTCTCCACATCGGGGAACAGGTCAATGGGCAGGCTCCTGAGCGAGAACAGACCCAGCACAATCAGCGCCACGAACACGAGGATCGTGGTCACTGGTCGTTTTACTGAACTGGAATATAAACTCATAATTGAATCTATTGTTTAAGTTCCGATGGTCGTTTCAACTTGATAATCAGGGAAAAGTAGTCACAAAATGAAAATCTCACTAATCACTAATCTCTAATCACTAATCATCAAGTTTTGATGACCATCAAAACTTGATTTACTTCTTGAGTTGTACTTTGGCTCCGTCTTGCAGGCGTGATGCACCGGCGATAACCACCTGGGCTCCGGGCACCAGTCCACCCTTGATCTCATAGCGGTCTTCCAGTCGCTGGCCAAGTTCTACCTCACGCAACTCGACCTCGCCACCCTGGTAAACCCAGACGTAACGTACGCCCGAGCCCACCTGCTTCTGCACGGCGCGGTCAGGAACGACAACGCTGTTGTTGGTGCCGTAGTTGAAGTTCACGCGGGCAAACATACCGGTGCGAACCTTATCGCTGCGGTTGGTGATGGCAACCTCGACCTGGAAGGTGCGGCTGGTGGCATCAACAGTGGGATGGATGAGGTAAACTTGACCCTGGAAGGTCTCTTCGCCATAGGTGTCAAACTTCACCGTCACGGGCATGCCGCGTTTCACTTTGGGATACTCGGTCTCGTTGACATTGACGATAACCTTGAGGGGGTTCTGCTGCTCGATGGTGAGAATGGGCAGGCCTGCGGGCAGGTCACCTGCGTCATAGTTCTTGGCAGTAACAACGCCGCCCACGGGAGAGGTCAGCACGGTGTTCTCCTGCATGGTGCGGATGGCACGGGCTGTGGCGTCATACTGTGCCTGCAGTTGGTCAACGGCCTGCTGGGTGCCGCCACCGATTTTCACCAGTTCGCGGGCACGGTCCAGTTCTCGTTTCGTGTTAGCCAGGGCAATCTGCTGCTGGGCAATGTTTACATCGTCCAGGATGACCAGACGTTGGCCACGAGCCACGCGGGAACCCACGTCAACCAGGATGCGCTTGATGCGCGAACCGCTGTTCGACGAGATGTTGTTGGTCTTGAAGGCTTCCACGGTACCCGTGTACTCGCTGGTCTGCTTTACGGCTTCCGAGCCGATAGTTACCACCTCGACGATGGGCAGCTCTTCCTTCACTTCGGTTGTCTTCTTGTCGTCTTTGCTGGAGCATGATGCCAGTGCCAGAACGAGCATTGCAATCGATAAAAGTTTCTTTGTCTTCATTTGATTTGAATTATTGTGTTTTTGTTATTTCCTTTTTTATGGTTGCTATAGTAACTATAGTTACTATCTCACATAGTGAGTATTGCCCAGTACATATTCCAGGTCGCTCTCGGCTACCAGGTAGTTGTAGATGGCTTGATAATAGGCGAGGCGGGCTGCCATCAGTGCGTCCTCGGTGTCTCGCAGTTGGATGAAGGATGCAGCGCCAATCTTGAAACTCTGCTGCATGATGTCGTTGGCTTTCTCGGCCATGGTCACGCCGGCTTCGTTGCTCTTGATTTGTTTCAGGTTCTTGGCGATGGCATCATTCTGGGTGGCAACTTGCACGTGCAGGCTGCGCTCCAGGTTCTCACGCTGCCACTTCATCTCATCGACGGCGATTTCGGCCTGTTTCTGCTTGTAATAGCGCTGGCCGCCCTGGAAGATGGGGAATGCCAGTGTCAAGCCCACGTTAGAAGCGCGGCTCCAGCGCAGACCTGAGAACGGGCTGCCGTTGTTCATCGAGTGCCACATCAGGCTGGCACTACCGGTCAAGGTGGGGTACCATGCCATCTTCTGCACGGCAAGAGCCTTTTTCAGGTAATCGGTCTGCAGGTCCAGCGACTTGAGGCTGGTGTTGTTGGCAAGCGTGGTATCGCTACCCAAGGTGTTGCTTAAGGCGCGGGCATACATCTCACCCCTGAAGTCGTTCAATTGCTGGCTCGGCTCAAAATCGTTGCGCACGTCCATGCCCATGAGCAGCTTCAACTGGAGTTTGAGGGCAGTGATGGAGTTCTCAGCCTCAACAATCGCGGGCTCGAGGTTGGTAACGGCGACGTTGGCACGCAGCACGTCATACTCTGACGCTGCGCCCAGTTCATATTTCTTCTTAAAGATGTCGGCGTTCAACTGGGCAGTAGCGTGGTTCTCCTCAATCACGCGTTTGCTGTCCTGTGCCAGCAGGAGGGCGTAGTAGGCTTTTTCAACCTGGTTGACCAGCGACAGTTTGTTGGCGCGGGCCTTCTCCACGTTTTGCAGAATCTGGTTCTCACTCAGCTTGATGGATTTCCACAGCTGCGGCACGACCAGCGGAATCTGGGCCTGGAAACCTGCTGCATGGGTGTTGTCGCTACCCATCTTGATGGCCATCGTGCCGGCGTCAGTATCCATGTACATCGTCTGCAGCGACAGGTTGCGTTGGTACTGTCCAGCCAGGTTGATGGTGGGCAACAGTTGTCCCAGGGCCTCCTTGTGGCTGTAGTCCACGCGGGTGATTTCCATCTCCTGCACCTTGATCGTAGGATTCTCGTTCAAGGCAATGGTGATGCACTCGTCAAGTGACAATGCCAATTGGGCCTGTGCGCTTACGGCACCGCCAATCAACATCAATAGAATAATGTAATAAAGTTTCTTGTTGAACATTTGTATTTGGTTTTTATTGATTTTGCTCTTGTTGTTGCTCGAGATACTCTATCATCTCGATGCCCTTGATGGTCGCCACGCCGCGCAGGAAGCTCACAAACACGTGGTCAAACATGTCCTCCTCCTTGAAGCCGTATTTCGCGCCATTGGGATTCTCGTGCAATGCACGCATGGACTGCGAGAACAGGTAGGCGGCAATTTCGGGGTTGATGCGCTTGATGACCAACCCTTCCTCCTGAGCCTGACGCAGCACCGATGCAATGCCGGTAATCACGGTCTTCTCGTTCTCGATGTGCTTCTCAAAGATGTCAGGGTACAGGCGCTTGATATCGTTGATAAACGCCACCGATGTCGCCTTGTACATCTTGCGGGCACGCTGATACACGCGGTACATTGCCTCAAAGCAATTGGACGAAGTGCTGAAAATCTCTTTCATCGCTTCGTTTTTCAACTCATGCTCGTGGTGAATGCATTCCCCGATGAGCGTTCGCTTGTCAGGAAATGTCTCATAGAGTGTGCGTTTGGAGATACCGCAAGCGCGTGCCACGTCGTCCATCGTCATCGATGTGGGACCCACGCTCATCAGCATCTGGCTGCATTCATTAATAATGCGTTCTCTAGTATCCATTCTTGATGCTTAGTAAGTCTATTCTTTATTTCAGGCTGCAAAAGTACAGAAAACTTTTAAAACTCCAAAAGTTTTCTTGGTTTTTGTGTGCGATGTTATACTTTTTTAGAGAATGCTGAAGTTACTGAAGCATGTCGCGCATCACCAGGCAATGATGACGCGCGACATGATGTGATATCTTATAGTGAAAAGTCGTGGGGCTAATTATTGCTGAAAATGAGGTCGATAAGTGCATTGACGTCGGCAATATTCACTTCATCGTCGTTGTTTACGTCGGCCTTGGGGTTGCCGGTGCTGCCACTCAGGATGATGTCGATGAGGGCATTGACGTCGGCAATGTTCACCTCGCCGTCATCATTCACGTCGCCAGTTCCCGGCATACTCATCTCGATGATGTGGGTGAACTCTCTCCAGACCGGGTGATTCTTGTAGTCCTTGAGCGATCCCTGCGGCACATAAACTACACAGGTGGACGCTGGCACGCCCATGAAACAATAGGTCTCAAAATAGCAATCATCAGGATCAATGACATTGCATTGGATGGTCTCTAGATTCACACAATCATAGAACGCAAATGACCGTATTTCATTGATTTTGGCTGGAATGATCAGACTTTTCAGGGAATAGCATTCCGAGAACGCATTGTCCTTGACCTGTAGGGCGGAATTAGGCAGGACCAGATTGGTGAAGTTACATTTCTGGAATGCATTGGCTCCGATAAAAACAAGTGAATTCGGGAACCTGATATCGGTCAGCGACGTGCAAGAACTGAATGCAGCTAATTCAATCCTTGTCAACGAATTGCTAAGTGTCACCCTGGCTAATGCTGAACAGGACTCAAAGGCTTCGCTGCCGATCGTGACCACCGAGTTTGGGATGGTCACCTGCTGTAAGGCCTTGCAGGAGAAGAACGCAGACGGGCCGATCGTGGTAACCATTTTGCCTATTGTTAGATGCTTGAGGGCATTGCACCTGTAGAATGCATAGTCCTTGATTTCGGTCACTCGGTCACCGATTGTAGCCGTAACCAGTTTTTCACAATAGAAGAATACATAGCCTTCCATATTTTCCACCGAATTGGGAATGGCCACACTGGTCAGGTTGTTGCAGTAGTAGAACGCTGCATAGCCTATGGACTTCACCGTGTTGGGGATGGTCACACTGGTCAGGGAGTAACATTTCTCGAAGGCTCTGTCTGCAATGGCGGTGACGCGATAAATCGTGCCTTCATTGGCAACCGTTTCGGGGATGTTCACAACACCGGAATAGTCGTTTTTCTGTACAGCTACTTCACCGTTGCCGGTAACCCAATAATTGATGCCATCGACAACAAAAGACTGGGCCATTGCCAAGCACGACGTCCCTAGGAAGAAAACAAGTGTAAACAAGATATTTTTCATAATTGTGGCTGATTTATGGGGTTAATCATTTTTAATGTGCAAATGTAATCAAAAATCTTGAGACGTCTGCAAGGCTGTGCTCTAATTCTTGTTTAAAACTTTTGGTCGGATTCGTGGAAAACAAGTTGGATGAATGTGAATGTCCAAAAGTTGTCCTTTGGACAACTACTCGGGGACGGTTTCTGTGTAACAAAATGCTTTGCATTTTGGACTCAGGAACCGTCCCCTCGGATCCGCCCAGAAGTAACTCTCTCCTATTACAGGGGAACCGGATTTTCCTCGGACAAGAATAACTAAAAAATGAGGGCGGCACTTGGGCCGCCCTCACAATGAGTGATGATTAAATTCTAATCAACGTGGGGTAGGTTTAATAGCGCACCTTGGTGCTCTTGACAGCACCGCTCTTGTAGCGGGTAACCACGATGTTGATACCATCGAACGGTTCCTTGCTCTGAACACCGCTCATGTTCACATAGGTTACCGACTCAACCTCGTCGCCATCGGCGGCAATCGAGTTGATTGCTGTCTGGTTGCCCATGTTCACGCTCACGAGGGTTACCTCCTGGGTGTTACTGGTGGCGGTGGTGCCGTCAACATAGTTGGCAACGATGTAGTAGGAGTAGGTGCCGTTCTCTACCAGGTTGCTCAGGGTGATGCCCGTCGAACCGGCGCTGATGTCGGTGATTACAAAGTTGGTGTTGTCACCGGTAGCGGTGGCATTGAGGTTCATCGTACCTGCATAGATACCGATCCAGGCCATATCAGGTGAGTAGCTGCTGTCGGTCGAGTAGATGGTGATCTTGTCACCGGCGCTAGCCGTCACGGTCCAGGTATAGGTGTTACCCTTCGTAACGGTTTGTTTCACTGCCGAAGTCGTGGCCGACTTCACGGTGATGCTACCGCTGCCATAGCTGGTGCTGGCGGTTGTGATCTGAACAGTGAAGGTGGCGTTGCTGTAACCCGAGGGTACAGTGTAGGTGATGTTGCCATAGGAAGTGCTCCACCATGAAGATGAGTTCTTGGTGTAGATAGCACCGTTACCTGCCTTGACATTGGAACCACCCCACGGTGAGGTCAGCGTGATGCTGGCATAGCTGCCAGTGTAGTTGCTGCCGTCGAGGCTGCCGAGCAGGGTTGAACCGCTGGGCTCTTCGCCGCTGGGCTGTGCGGTCAGGACACCATACATCGTGTAGCTTGATACTGAGGAGGCATCCACATCGTGAGTCCAGTTAGCGGTGAAGCCAGTGCTGGTGATGTTGGTGGCAGCAGTCAGTACGGGATCAGCCTTATCGAGGGTTGCGTTACCGGTGATGGCAACGGTCTTGCTCGTTGCGCCTGAGCTGGCCACGGTGACGGTTGCAGTCTGTGTACCATAAGCGGTGGGATTATAGGTTACAGTCACGTTGACGCCATTGGCGGCATTGGCAGCCGTGATGGTGGTCGGCGAGATGCTGAATACATCGTCACCGCTTAGGCTGAGGGTTACATTGCCGGTGAGGTCAGCACCGGTTACCTTGAAGGTAGCTGTAGCAGTGCCGTTAACCTTGGCGCTCATGTTAAGGCTGGTGGGAGTTACAGTCAGCGTGGGAGTTGTTGTCTGTTGCTCCTCGTTGAGGGTTACGCTCTGCTCATTGGACCATGAGCTGGAGGTACCGTCGGTGTAGATGGCCTTCACCTTATAAACATAGGTGGTACCGGCCGTCAGGTTGCTCACGGTGTAATACTTGTTGGTGATGCCGGTGATCGTGCGGGCGTTGGCATCGCCGGTCTCGCTGGCATTGAGGTTGATATTGCCGGCATAGACTTGGATCAGCGACATATCGGGTGAATAGCTGCTATCGGTCGAGTAGATGGTGATGACATCGCCAGTCTTGCCAGTAACAGTCCAAGTGTAGGTCTCACCCTTTGAGAAGGAGTGGCCCACAGCCGAGGTCTGGGTGGACTTCACGGTGATGTTACCTGAACCGTAGGTACCGCTTACAGTGGTAATCTGTACGCTGAAGGTGGTGTTGCTGCTGTAACCCGAAGGAATGGTAAAGGTAATCTTACCGGACGAGCCAGATGTGTAAACGGCGTTGTAACCGCCCTTGACGTTGGTGCCACCCCACGGTGAACTCAGCGTGATGGTCTTGTAGCTGCCAGTGTAGTTGCTACCGTTGATGGTGCCCAGCAGGGTAGTGGTGGTCGGCGTTGAGCTGCCCTCGCTATTCACTTGCAGGGTGTAGCTCGAAACGTTGGTGCTTGAAGTCTGGTCGGTCCAGTCGGCACGGAAGCTCGAGCTGGTGATGTAACTGCTGTTGGCGGCGCTCATGACGGGAGTGTAGGTCGTGAGGGCTGCTGCAGTGGCGGTACCGCTCAGCGATACGGTCTTGCTGGTGGCTCCGCTGCTGGCGATAGCAATGCTGCCCGTGTGGGTGCCTGCGGCGGTGGGATTGTAAGTCACGGTTACGGTCACGCCATTGGCGGCATTGGCTGCGGTAATGGTCGTCGGCGAGATGGTGTAAGCGCCGTTGGCGTCGGTCTTGGTCAGCGTCACGTTACCGGTGAGGTTGGTACCAGTCACGGTGAAGGTCTTGCTTACGGCCTGGCCAGCGGTGGTGCTGAATGACAGCGAAGTGGGGCTTACGGTCAGCGTGGGTGTAGCAGTGCTGCCACTGGGCGGCTGGATACCGATTACCATCTGCTGATATACGTTGAAGTTATAGCTGCTGTAGCCGAAGGAGTTCAGCGAGCACCATGCGTTACCGTCGCCGCTCCAACCGAAGTTCACGTGGTACTTGTTGGTGCTGCTGTTGTAACCGTCAACGTTGAAGGCGTGTCCGCCGGCGTTGGAGCTCACTGCGCAGAAGACGATAGGACGACCTGCGGCCATCTCCTCCTGAATCAGGGCTGCCCACTGGGAGTCAGTATATAATGTGGTGCCACCGCTGTAGGCGCTGGTCTTCTTGACGAAGCGAGTGGTACTGCTGTCGTAGCCGAAGAAGGTGAACGCGTCACGGATGTTGCAGACGCTGTCCACGCTCACACCGCTACCGCCAGCCGAACTTGTACCATAACCCATGCGCTCGGCTTGGCCTACATAATGCATCAGTGTGGCAACAGCAGTGCCCTGGGCAGTCGTATAGCTGCCAGTGTAGTCGTCAAGCATGTTGGCCCAATCAAATGTCGTTGAGGGCAGTGCCGAGTGAGTGTAGCTGGTCGAGCCATAGCTCGAGTAGCTGATGGTGGACTTGTAGCCAGGCACTGCGGGAGTGGCTGCCGTGGGATACTTCCAGAAGTAGAATACCATCGAGGCAGACGTTGCGGGACAACCGGTCAGACACTGGTAATTACCGAACTTACACTGGTTGTAGTAGGGAGCTTCCTGGTCCCAGTTGCAAGTCAACAGGGGACCGTAGGTGGTAGCATTGAATGATGGTGTGGGTGCCTCTATTGAGGTGGGGCGAAGTCCCGGATGCTCTTGCAGGAACATGATCTGATCCTTGTACTGACCCAGCATGTCCTGGAGACCTAGCGGCAGGTTGTTCACGTCACGCAAGGGACGGTCACCGACCATCAGGATTTCCTCGGCGCGGTCATCACCAGCGACTACCAGGAAGGTGGTGGAGGTGTTGAAAATGTAATAAACGGGCTCATTCAACTTTGCATTGCCCATTTCTGCCTTGAGCAACACGGGTTGGAGGGCTGCAGGTGACATCATCTTACCTGCATAAAGCTCATTTGTCAAAAAGCTTTTTGCTTTCTGCATGGCCGTGAATTGGTCTACGGGAGCGGCCATCATTGACGCCGTAATCATTGCGGCTGTCAGGAATAACAAAATTTTCTTCATAAGCCTTTAGTTTTTTAGTAGTTAAGTTAAGGTTATAAATAATTTTTATTTAAGGTACAACTTGTAAACACGCCCCAAAGGTAATAACGATTTTTAAACTATGCAAAGATTTTTGCGACAAATTTTTAGATTATCTAATTTTTGGCTTAATGGATTGTTGATTTTTTGAGGGTTTTGCTATTGAATAATAATTCAGGGCGTATGCGGTTCGCTGATGCTTTTTTGGTGTTTGTTGAAAAAATGGTTATCTTTGTAGTGTTATTCACATTAGTATATTATTATGGCATCTGCAAGCAATATGCACGAGACGCTGGCATTCCTGCGTCAGCTGGCAATCAACAACGACCGCACTTGGTTCAAGGCCAATAAGGACCGCTATGACGCCCTGCGTGGGCCATGGGAACAGGACATGGAACGACTCATCGGCATGGTCGCCGACTATGATCCCCAGGCGCGCGGTCTCACGGTCAGGGACTCTGTTTACCGCATCTATCGGGACATCCGCTTTTCCCACGACAAGCGCCCCTATAAGGACTATTTTTCGGGCGTTATCGGCAAGGGTGGGCGACACACAGTGCAGTCGTGCTATTATGTCCACTTCGGGGTTCAGGAAATGATGCTGTGCGGCGGCATCTGGTGGCCCGAGAAACCGATTCTGGACCAGTTGCGCGGCCTCATTGACGCCGAACCCGACGAGTTCCTTGCCATTATCAATGACCCTGCCATCACATCACGTTACCAGTGGATGTCGCGTTCACTCAAGACGATTCCCAAGGGATTCCCTAAGGATCATCCGCTGGCGCGATACCTCAAGATGAAGGAATACCTGATGGTGATGAATATCGACGAGGGCTACTTTGATTGCGAGGACTGGATAGAGCGTGTCGCCAGTGACTTACAACCTCTCAAGCCCCTGCACGATTTCCTTAATTATGTGTTTGAATAATCATCTCTAAAGTTACAAACCGTAAGTTGGGAATTTGCCACCATTTTGGCTAAAGAATCGGCATTTTGTCATTCAAAAATGATGAAATCCGATTTTTTTGCCATTTTTTTGGCGCATTTAGCAACCTGAAACCAAATTTTTTCGATTCGCTTGTGTTAAATTCTCAATAAAATTACACCTATTAAAAAAAATGGTAGTATCTTTGCGGGCGTTTTTAGGGGGGTAACCCTCTCTGAAAAAGGCATGGAAACCCTGAAATTTATATATAATCAACATAAACACAAGTATTTAAGTTACATCTATGAAGAAATCCTTTATTCTCCTGCTGGCGTTGGCATCAAGCCTTGGGCTGAGCGCCAGTGAAGCCGATCTGGTAATTCCCCAGTCGGTTCATGAGTTAAGTTTCTTGCATTGGGGATTCCTGGTGACCATCCTGGGAATCATCTTTGGTGTCTATCACTTCATGAAGACCAAGAGCCTTCCCGTTCATCCCGCAATGCGTGAGATCGGTGAGGTAATCTACAAGACTTGTTCAACTTACCTCAAGCAGCAGGGTCGTTTCCTCGCTGTGCTGTTTATCTTCATCGGCGTGGTAGTTGCCTTCTACTTCGGTGGCCTGAGTGGCATGAAGGTGTGGGAAGTGCTGATCATCCTGCTGTCAACCGTTATCGGTATGCTCGGCTCCTATGCCGTGGCAGCCTACGGTATCCGCATGAACACCTATGCCAATGCACGCATGGCGTTTGCTTCGCTGCGTCGTGACCCGCTGCGTCTGCTCAACATCCCCTTGAATGCAGGTATGAGTATCGGCGTGATGCTGGTGTGCGTTGAGCTGTTCATCATGCTGTTCATCCTCTTGCTCGTTCCCTGCAACCTGGCAGGTGTTTGCTTCATCGGCTTCGCTATCGGTGAGAGCCTCGGTGCCAGTGCACTGCGTATCGCCGGTGGTATCTTCACCAAGATTGCCGACATCGGCAGTGACTTGATGAAGGTGGTCTTCAAGATCGGTGAGGACGATCCCCGCAACCCTGGTGTGATTGCCGACTGTACCGGTGACAACGCTGGTGACAGTGTTGGTCCCACCGCCGACGGTTTTGAGACCTATGGCGTGACCGGTGTCGCTCTGGTATCGTTCATCCTGCTTGCAGTAGCCGATCCCGCTATTCAGACCCGTCTGCTCATCTGGATCTTCTCGATGCGTATCCTCATGGTAGTCACTTCGATTGTGGCTTACTGGATCAACAAGGGCCTGTGCAAGGCTCAGTATGCTGGCAAGGACACCCTCGACTTTGAGAAGCCGCTGACCAGCCTTATCTGGATTGCTTCGGCACTGAGTATTGCTGTAACCTATATCGTATCCTACTTCCAGCTCAATTCACTGGGTGGTAACCTGTGGTGGCAGTTGGCAAGCGTGATCTCGCTGGGAACCCTGGGCGCTGCCCTGATTCCTGAGATTACCAAGGTCTTCACCTCGCCCAAGAGCGGCCACGTGCAGGAAGTGGTAAAGGCTTCCCACCACGGTGGTGCCTCACTGAACATCCTCAGTGGTTTTGTAGCCGGTAACTTCTCGGGCTTCTGGACCGGTTTGGCATTTGCTGTGCTGATGTTTGCAGGCTATGCCCTGTCAATCGACATCCCCAGCGACATGATGATCTATCCCGCCATCTTCGCCTTCGGTCTGGTGGCATTCGGTATGCTGGGTATGGGTCCTGTGACCATCGCTGTTGACAGCTACGGCCCCGTGACCGACAACGCCCAGAGCGTCTATGAGCTCTCCCTTATCGAGGAGGTGCCCAACAAGGACGAGGAGATTGAGCGTGACTTCGGCTTCAAGCCCGATTGGGAGAAGTCCAAGCACTACCTGGAGGAGAACGACGGTGCCGGCAATACCTTCAAGGCTACTGCCAAGCCCGTGCTCATCGGTACCGCTGTCGTTGGTGCCACCACGATGATCTTCTCTATCATCCTTGTGATCCAGAAGACCCTCGGCGTGGATCCCGCCAGCCTGCTTAACCTGCTGAACGCTTACACCATCATCGGCTTCCTGCTCGGTGGTATGGTTATCTATTGGTTCACCGGTGCTTCGACCCAGGCCGTTACCGTCGGTGCCAACCGTGCCGTTGCCTTTATCAAGGACCACATCAAGCTCGATCCCAACGCTCCCAAGAAGGCCGACACTAAGTCGTCGGTAGAGGTAGTGAAGATCTGTACCCAGTATGCTCAGAAGGGTATGTTCAACATCTTCCTGGCCATCTTCTTCTTCGCCCTCGGCTTTGCCTGCTTGGCATCTCCGGGCAGCGTGGGTGGCGCCAATGCCGTTTCGCTCTTCGTTTCTTACCTGATCTCGATTGCCCTCTTCGGTCTGTTCCAGGCTGTATTCATGGCCAACGCCGGTGGTAGCTGGGATAACAGTAAGAAGGTCGTTGAGGTTGACCTTGACCTCAAGGGTACTGACCTGCATGACGCTTCGGTTGTCGGTGACACCGTGGGTGATCCCTTCAAGGACACTTCTTCGGTATCGCTGAACCCCATCATCAAGTTCACCACCCTGTTCGGTCTGCTCGCCATGGAGATGGCTATTGCCCCCAACTTCCAGACTGTAGCTCCTTGGGCAGGTATCGTGCTCGTGCTGGTGGCTATCTTCTTCGTTTGGCGCTCGTTCTACAAGATGCGCATCGATGACACCATCGACAACATCATCGACGCCTACAAGAAGTAAGTAGTAATCAATTGTAGAGACGCAAAATCTTGCGTCTCTGCGAGCCCCCGTTATTAACCGTCAAGGCGGCTGGACATCACACAATGTCCAGCCGCCTTGCGTAGTTTTTATATGTCCTGCAATTGCAGGTTTAGCGGGTTACCTTTCCGAAGCGACAATTTGTAGTGGAACAAGGTATCTGTCAATGTCACCAACAAGTGGGTTTTCATTGCCATCAAGAACTTCAAGTTGTTGACTCAAGGCTTCGGAGAAACGATTATTCTCGACCCTATAGTCTATCATTCTTGTACCGTTGAGCGCGAAACGTACATTTACAATTCTGCCTTGAATGATTTCGTTGAGTTGTTCACGAGAAACCTGAAAGACGAGGTCGTCATCAATGCCATGGGATCCTGAACGTGAATGGTTGACTTCTTTAGCGCCCGCGCCAACAGTATTAAATTCCAAAACTTTACCATTACTTAATGTCAGGAAAATGGGCTGTGCTTCCACCAAAAACAGCCTTCTACTTCTATCAGATCTGGCGCTAAACCCGGACAACCTGATAGAATATAGTTGTTCATCACTCTTGCCCTCATCTATTAAACGCACTTCTAGGTTAAGGGAGTTTTGTGAAAGTACATTCTCAGAAGATTCTGGAGCAATAACTATATTTGAGGGCATGGGCTTTTTGATATCCACGTTGCTGGATTTGCTTTGCGAGAACAAAGCAAACGGCATAAATGAGACGAGAAGTAAGACAAACGTTTTCATAATACAATACTTTTTATAACAATTTTCTGCAAAGATATAAGAATCCATATAAACATCTGCTGTTTTTATGATTTTTTATACTTTGTTTCTACTTCACAACAAATGCAAATCAGGAATCCCCCTTGACTATTGATATTTGGATTTTCAGTCAATGCCGTAAGGTGTATCCTTGAGCAATTCCTTGGCGAATGCCTTTATTCTCAAGAACTCGTCATGGTCACAGAGCAGGGTGGTGCGGTTATCCTTGTGGAAAATGATATGATATCCCTTTTTGGCCTTGTGATTAGGACGATCATTGGCATAGAACTGATGGTAAACCTCGATACCTTCAAAATCAATAGGGCTATTGCTGATAATACTGGCCTTTTCTAACGCTTCTTCCGTCAGGAAGTGTATGGCTTCCAACTCGTTGCGCGCTTCCTGTGAGGTGGTGTCGTTGCCGAACTCCTCTTTGTAGTTTCGGGTGGTACGTTCCAGATCGCGCAGAGTAACAAACATACGGGAATTGTACAGGATCATGTTGCTTGTCACTATCGACATGTCGGTACTGATTGCCTCGTAACTCTCGGGGTACTTGAGGTTGTTGATAATCTGCTTTTGAAAGCGCGGGAAGCCTTCCTTTTCAATCTTTTTCATCTTCTCACGGCCCATTTGCTCCATTGCCTGATTGATTGTCGGTGTCTTCTGGCAGCCGATGGTTATCAACATCAGTGCCAAAATCAATAATGTCTTAATCTTCATCATATCATTCAAACTATTAGTAATGCAACTCAAGTTAAAATCAGCAGTGAAATAAAACACATTAACTGTGGTTTATGGGATGCAAATATACAACAATTATATGGCATCTCAAATGCTTCACTATGGTATTACCTCGTTTTTAAATCAGAAAACAAAAAAAACGGCACAATCGGGAGGCAAGGTCATCATTTTTGTATCCCATTGGCGGGCTGTATAGTTTTCACTGCCAGGGAGTGGGGACATCTGTCTGATTTTGTGACTCTCTCTTTAAAAAAATCACCATTTGTTGGTAAATAATCATTCATTTTTGCTTGCTATGTCCCCAAAAAGCAGTATTTTTGTGGGTAATTAGACGAACTTAAGATTAATAACCTTTTAAACTTTAAACTATTTCTTTTATGGCAAAATTTCATGGAGCCGTAGTAGTGAATACGGAACGATGCAAGGGATGCCGCCTGTGTGTTGTAGCATGCCCCTGCAATGTACTGAACCTCAAGGAGAAAGAGGTGAATGACCGCGGATATCATTTCGCGTACATGGAGCAACCCGAGGCCTGTATCGGTTGCCAGAGTTGTGCACTTGTTTGCCCCGATGCCTGCATCGAGGTGTATCGCGCGGCCGAGAATTAATTGTGATTAACCATTTAAATTACTGTCGAACAATATGAACGATAAAGTAACATTGATGAAGGGTAACGAAGCCCTCGCTATGGCTATGATCCGCTATGGCGCCGACGGATATTTCGGATACCCGATCACTCCGCAGAGTGAGGTGCTTGAGAAACTCGAGGAAGAAATGCCTTGGGAAACTACTGGTATGGTTGTGCTGCAGGCCGAGAGCGAGGTCGCTGCCATCAACATGGTTTATGGCGGTGCCATGACCGGTAAGGCTGTCTGCACTTCTACTTCCAGCCCTGGCTTCAGCCTGATGCAGGAGGGCGTGTCCTATCTCGCTGCCAGCGAGGTGCCCGCTCTGTTGATCAACGTGCAGCGCGGTGGCCCCGGTCTGGGTACCATCCACGCTTCACAGGCCGACTATTTCCAGGCTTGTAAGGGTGGCGGTCACGGTGACTATCACATGATCGTGCTCGCTCCCAGCAGTGTTCAGGAGATGGCCGACATGGTCGCCCTGGGCTTTGACCTGGCTTTCAAGTATCGCTGCGTATCGATGATTCTCGCCGATGGTACCATCGGTCAGCTCATGGAGAAGGTCGTACTGCCCGAGCAGCGTCCGCGCCGCACCGATGACGAGATCCGCGAGCAATGCCCGTGGGCCGTTAACGGTCGTAAAGGCATGCGTCCCAGCAACGTCGTTACCAGCCTCGAGCTCGACGACGACAAGATGGAGGAGAACAACTGGCGTTTCCAGGCTTGCTATCGCGAGATCGAGAAGAACGAGACCCGCTGCGAGCTCATTGACGTCGAGGACTGCGACTACCTGATCACCGCCTTCGGTACCACCGCACGTGTCGCCATGAAGACGATGGAACTCGCCCGCGCCGAGGGTATCAAGGTCGGCATGTTCCGTCCCATCACCCTGTGGCCCTTCCCCGAGAAGCAACTTCGCGAGGCTGCTAAGAACGTCAAGGGCATCCTGTGCGTTGAGCTCAACGCCGGCCAGATGGTCGAGGATGTGAAGCTTGCCGTTGAGTGCAAGATGCCGGTTGAACATTATGGCCGTTTCGGTGGCAATGTGCCCACCCCCGACGAGCTGCTGAACGTACTTAAAGAGAAACTCATTAACAAGTAAAGAACGCAATGGAACTTAACGATATCATTAAACCTGAGAACAAGGTCTATGCTGAGCCTAAATTATTGAATAGGGTTCATATGCACTATTGCCCTGGTTGCAGCCATGGCGTTGTACACAAACTCGTTGCTCAAGTCATTGAGGAAATGGGTGTTGCTGAGAAGACCGTAGGCGTTTCGCCCGTTGGTTGCGCCGTATTTGCCTATAACTACATCGACGTGGACTGGGAGGAGGCTCCTCACGGCCGCGCTACCGCTCTGGCTACCGCTGTAAAGCGCCTGTGGCCCGAGAACCTGGTATTCACCTATCAGGGCGATGGTGACTTCTCGGCTATCGGTACCTGCGAGTCGATTCACGCTTGTAACCGTGGCGAGAACATCGTCATCATCTTCATCAACAATGCTATCTACGGTATGACCGGTGGTCAGATGGCTCCCACCACGCTGCTGGGCCAGAAGACCGCTACCTGCCCCTACGGCCGCCGTCCGGACCTGAACGGTTATCCCCTGGCCATCACTCCGCTGCTGGCACAACTCGACGGTACCTGCTACGTGACCCGTCAGAGCGTTCACACGCCCGCCAACGTACGCAAGACCAAAGCTGCCTTGAAGAAAGCCTTTGAGAACAGCCTCAACTGCAAGGGTACTTCGGTTGTCGAGATCGTCAGCGCCTGCAACACCGGTTGGAAGCTCACGCCCGAAAAGGCCAACAAGTGGATGGAAGAGAATATGTTCGCCAAGTATCCTCTGGGAGACTTGAAGGACTTGAAAGATGGTATTCAACGCTAAAATTTAAGAAGACACTATGATTAACGAAATAGTTATTGCCGGTTTCGGCGGACAGGGTGTATTGTCAATGGGTAAGATTCTTGCCTACTCTGGTCTGATGGAAGACAAGGAAGTCTGCTGGCTGCCCTCTTATGGTCCCGAACAGCGCGGTGGTACCGCCACGTTACCGTTATCGTGAGCGACGAGCGCATCAGCTCGCCCGTGCTCAACACCTATGATGTGGTGGTTGTACTCAACCAGCAGTCACTCGACAAGTTCGAGAGCAAGGTAAAGCCCGGTGGTATCCTGATGTATGACACCTATGGCATCCACAAGAAACCCACCCGCACCGATATCAAGATTTATCCTATCGATGCTACCGAGAAGTCTATCGAGATGAAGAACTCCAAGACCTTCAACATGATCGTCCTCAAGAAGACCCTTCCCGAGCGCCACTGGCACCTCATCCCCCTCAACGAGGAGGCTCTGAAGGAAGGTGGAAACCTCATCAAGGAGTAAATCTTTCTAGATGACCACAATACAAAACGGTTGGCCCAGCAGGGTCAACCGTTTTTGTTATCGACTCTCTAGAACCTCTAGATAGTCTAGATCATCTAGGCAATCTAGAGATTATTACTTCACTGCAATCTTCCACGCCGTGCGGTTGGTGGCGGTCTTGAGCAGGTAGATGCCGCGCGGCAGGTCGATGGTGGCATCGTCGTTGAGGTGATCGGTGTGCCACACTTCCTGTCCCGACAGGTTGTAGATGCTGGCATGGCCCACATCCTCGCTGCACTTGATGAGGATGCCGCCCTCCCTGGAGAGAATAAGCAAGGGCTTATCGGCGTCGATGCCCGTGATGCCGCTAGCGTCAACGGTGATGACGTTTGACGGATCGCTCATGTAGCCCAAGCGGTAGGATTGTACATAGTAGGTGTGTGACTCGTCGGGACGACGGTCGGTGAAGGCATAGCTGGTCGTGCTATTGTCATCGGTGGTGAAGGTCTCGGTGATGGTTTCCCCGTTAGCCTTGTTATAGACGGTTCGGGTGATGACATAATAGTCCACCTCCTCGCTTGCCGGGTTCCAGTTGGCGACATAGGTGTTGCCGTTGATGCCCGTAGCGGGTAGGGCGGTGAGTTGTGTCAGTGTTGGAACGGGAACACAGCTGGCGTGTAGTTCAACGCCCACACTGCCTGTCAGGCCGCCATCAAAGATGAGCAGTCGTGTTATGTGCTCACCGGTAGTGGTGGGGGTATAGGTGATTTTCAGGGGATAGCCCTCACTGCTGTTGGCCATGGTGCGGCTGATGGTGCTCACAGGGATGCTGAACATCTCATAGTCGTAGCGGTAGAGTTGTACCGACAGCGGATTGTTCAATCCTTGTCCCTTGATGTAAACGTAGTAGTCCAGCGATTTGCCCAGCGCCACTTCGCCAAAGTCCAGTACGGTACCTTGTGTTGGGCTGATCAACTCGGGCTCGCCATTATAGGTCGTCGTGTCGGTACTGGTGCCTGCATCGCTCAGGTAGAAGACCTCGCCCTGCCTGTTGCCCCAGATGTATTCAAACAGCTGGGGGATGTCGATGAACGGGTTGCGGTTGTTCTGGCTGTGTTGAACGGCCTCGTTGCGGTCCACCTCCTTGTCGCTGACCGCATCGTTGCGTGCCCAGCGGCACAACAGATCGATGGACCAGTCGTTGAAAGTCTTCCACGTGTTGTTGTTCATCATGTAGGTATATTTCCAGTAGTAATGCTGGTAGGCACATGCCATGTAGAAATAGGTGCGTGCAAAGTCGCCTTTGTAGCGGTCATCGGGTTCAAAGACCGTACTGCTGCCGCCGCCCTGACCGGTCTTGGGCGTGCCCACTTTGGTCACTCCGTTGTCAAAGGTCGCTCTGGAGACCTCTCCCAGCGGGTAGTTGGATTTAGCCATATTGGCATCGCCGTTGGCGGGATACAGGTGGTTGATGTCGGTGTAACCCGCATAACCCTGAGTCTCGTCATAGCCGCCCCACCAGCTCTTGGGCAATGAATGTTCCTTGTGCATGCCCGACACGCCGCTGGTGCCGCCGCGAAAGTAGTAGGTGTTGTCGCTGTACATGTCCCACACCTTACGCTTGTCCTCGGGACGGCAGTCGGTTTCGGCAAAGTATATCCACAAACTGTTGTAGCTGAATACAGTGTGCTGTAAGGTCAGTTCATGGACCGCATCTTTCAGCGCTTGTCCGCTCTTGCCTTCCAGCGAGTTGTAATAGCCAGGGGGGATGGTGGCGTTGCCGATGGTCCAAACGCTCATCACCATGACCGCTGTGAATAATATGCGAGATAATTTGTTGTGTATCATTGTTTTTGGCGTTTTGTCGTTTCTGACGGCAAAGGTAGTTATTCTTTTTCACTTTGCAACATTCACCCGCCACTTTTTCAAGCCCTTAATGACCTTAACTCTCCACGTCGTTGATCCAGTTGATGAGATACACCCGCTCGCGGGCGCGGGTCATGGCGGTGTAGAGCCAGCGGTAGAAGTCCATCGACTGCATGGCGTCGGGCATGATGCCGCCCATGTCGATGAACACGTTGCGCCACTGGCCGCCCTGGGCCTTGTGGCAGGTTACTGCATAGGCATATTTCACCTGCAGGGCGTTGAAATAGGGGTGCTCCTTCAATTGCTTGTAGCGCTCACGCTTGTCGCCGGTCAGTTCGGTCCACACCTCGTTGAAGAGACGGTCGCTCTGTTCACGGTTCAGCGCGGGGGTGTCGCTCAACAGGCAATCAACGACGATTTTGCAGTCCATTTCTATGCCGTCATGGTCTGGAAACTCAACGGTGACGTTGGCAAAGCGCAGTCCGTAACGGTGCTCGATGTCGCCCCACACGCGCCTGACGCGGCACACGTCGCCGTTGGCAATGAAGTCCAGTTCTTTATAGTCGCGCGCCCAATAGTAATTGTTCTTCGCCACCAGCAGCATGTCGTCATTCACCAGCAGGTCCTCGCGGTAGAGGATGCTGTTGCGCACGCCCATATTAAATAATGTGGCGCGCTTGTTGCTGCGGGTCACGATGATGGTTTCGTTCATGCCGTCGCGGTCGTAGCAGTCGCTGATGGTTTCCAGCAGGAACTCGCTCGACACGGTCTGGATATCCTCCATGCCGTCGAGGTCAAAGTGCGGTCGTCCCAGCGTGCCGTCCTCCATCGCTTGACGCAGCAGCGTGGCATTGTGCAGGATGCCGCTCTCCTCGGCCTGACGGGCGATTTGACGCAGGAACACGCCATAGGCCGTCAACCCCAAGGAACGCAGGATTTCGTCCTCAAGGGCAGGACTCACCAGCTGCCCCACGGGAGGTAACTGGGCATTGTCGCCCATGAGTACCATCTTGCAGCCCAGTCCGTTATAGACGTAGCCGACGAGGTCTTCAAGCAGCCTTCCGCTGCCGAAGATCGAACCGTCGTTCGCGTTGCTGATCATCGAAGCCTCGTCAATGATAAAGACGGTGTCGGTGTGCTTGTTCTCGGCGAGCCCGAAGGCGTCGATGCCGTAGCCCTGCTGACGGTAGATTTTGCGGTGGATGGTATAGGCCGGGTGTCCCGAATAGTCGCTGAAGATGTGCGCCGCGCGCCCCGTCGGTGCCATCAGCACCGATTTCTTGCCTTGCTGGTGCAGTGCCTTGACGATGGCGCCCGTGAGCGACGTCTTGCCGGTTCCCGCATAGCCGCCCAGGATGAATACCGACCGCTCGGGGGCATACAACAGGAAATGGGCGAGCGCCACGATGACCAGCATCTGGTCGTCGTTCGGGTCGTAGGGCAACCACCGTAACACGTCCATCGCCAGCTGTTTCACACGCGGGTCATGGCGGTCAGCGTTGCCGGTATTGTTATAGCTTTGCAGTCGGTTATCGGTATTCATGGGGACAAAAATATTAAAAAAACGAGAAAAACTTGCAAAATCCCGCCAAATTGTATTACCTTTGCCGCGCATTTGACGAATGGAGTGATGCTCGAGTGGCTGAAGAGGCACGCCTGGAAAGCGTGTATACGTCAAAAGCGTATCCCGAGTTCGAATCTCGGTCACTCCGCCAAAAAGGACGACAACTGTCGTCCTTTTTTATATAACTAAAACAAGAAATACAAGATACACAATCTTCATCTTAGCTGCCACTTAATAAAGATAACTTGGATAGCTGTAACAACTATATTATTGAATGACAGGTGTTGTTTAGTTGTTATTTTCCTGGTCAATTTATTAAAATGATGCAAATAGGCAGTCCACTGGAAAAGGTAATCCATTCTCTTTAAAACGCAAGGAAATCCCGAGCGGGAATTGTACAAGCCGTTGGAATACTAATCGTGCTACGCACGAGAAATCAAGCAGAATTTGTATAATAATTTTTTGCTTGGTCTCTCGTGCGTAGCACGGATATTAGTATTGACCTTTAGTTTTACTCTGTGTCGGAGGAGAGCAGCAGATTGATGAGCGAGGACACGTCAGCGATGCTGACCTTGCTATCACTATTGAGGTCCGCGTTGGCAATCTTTAAGCCCGTATCGTCCCCGCTTAGCAGGTAATTGATTAACGCCGACACATCGCTGATGCTCACTTTATTGTCTCCGTTTACATCGCCGGGAGTTGCCTCGACGGCATCGCCAACGATATTCATGAAGTTCTGCCAATAAGGAGCGGCTTGATAGGCTGCAAGCGCTGCGGCAGGCACGTGGAGCGTACCTGAATAGTCAGTAAACGAATTGGCGTCACACGCGGGTGGTGTCATCGCGTAGCAATACACGACAGAGGGCTTTAAGTACATGCCTTTGACCGAGGTGATGCCATTGGGAATAGACACACTCACGGCCCTGAGAATTGAGATGGTTCCTCCACGCCATTCACCCTCGCCAGTCAATGTAACGGAAGAAATGTGATAGCAGCTCTCAAATGCATAGTAGGCAAGCGATGTGATTGAGGTGGGCAGGGTAATGCTGGCCAAGCCGTAGCAGTTGGCAAAGGCATGATAGCCGACCGTTGTGACTGATCCTGGGATGACAATGCTTTCCAGGGCGGAGCACCCCTCGAATGTGCTCTCCTCAATCGTAGTGAGGGCGTTGCTCAGGGTGATACTCGTCATGCCGCTGCAATTCTTGAAAGCGTCCATGCCGCTGGAAGTGACCGAGTTGGGGATGACCACGCTGGTGAGTGCGCTACACTCGGCAAAGGTGCTGTAGCCGATGGTGGTGACGGAATTGCCGATTGTCACATCGGTCAGAGCGCTGCACTCGATGAATGCGCAGTTGTCAATCTCGGTGACCGAGTTGGGAATGACCACGCTAGTCAATGCCTCGCAGTTGCGGAATGCGCTGTTACTGATACTGGTAACAGATTGACCAATAGTCAAGTCAGACAAACTGGTGCAGCGTTCGAAAGCACTACTGCCGATAGTAGTAACCGAGTTGCCTATTTTTGCGCTTGTCATGCTGTTGCATCCCGAGAAAGCGCTGTTGCCGATGGTGATGACGGCATCAGGAATAACTACACCCTTCAGGCTGTGGCAGTAGGCAAAAGCGCTGTAGCCGATGGCGGTGACCGAATTGCCGATGATCACATCGGTCATCGTGTCGCAACCATAGAACGCGCAACTGCCGATGGTCTTGACCGAGTTAGGAATGACCACACTCTTCAAGCCGGTGCAGACCTCGAACGCATAGTTGCCGAGGGTAACGACCGAGTTGCCAAGATTCACGCTCGACAGGCCCTCGCAACGTGAGAAAGCTCCTTCTTGAATCGCAGTGACCGAGTTGGGGATATTCAGAGTCGTCAGGCTTGAGCATTTTTGGAACGCATAGCTACCGATGGTGGTGACGCCGTTGCCGAGGGACAGGCTAGCCAAACCGGTACAGCCATAGAACGCGCTCCTGCCGATGGTGGCGACCGCGCTGGGGATGGTTACACTTGTCAGTCCCGTGCATTCCGAGAATGCGTAACTGCCGATGCCCGTGACCGAATTGGGAAACGAAACACTTGTCAGCCCCGAGCAACCAGTGAAGGTGTAGTCGCCAATGGAAGTGATCGAAGCGGGAATCGTCAGATTGGTAACTTCTGCAGCTCCCAAGTAGAGGTGATGAGCATAATAAAGAGGATTGGCCTTCTGGGTCGCAAAGTTGATTCTGCACCATGGTGTGAGATCGATGGCAGTCACCTTGGTCAGGCTGGTGCAATCAAGGAACGCGTCCTTGCCAACGATGGTAACGCCGCTACCCATGGTCACGTTCGTCAGACTGTTGCATTGTTCAAATGCACATTCCTTGATTTCGTGGACGTTGCTGGGGATGGTCAAGTTCGTCAGGCTGGAGCAGCCCTTGAATGCATACCTATCAATGGAGATTACGCCAGTGCCGATGCTCAGGTTCGTCATGCCAGAACATGTATAGAATGCGCTCATGCCGATGGTCTTGACAGAATTGGGGACGACCACATCGGTCAAACCGATGCAACGACAGAATGTATAATCGTTGATGGTGGTCACCGTGTTAGGGATCTCAAAGCTCTTCAAGCCACTACAGCTATAGAAAGCCCAACTGCCGATAGCGGTGACAGAATTGGGCAGCTCAAGGCTGGTCATGTCCGAGCAGTTTTCAAATGCGTGTTCGCCAATAGAGGTGACAGCATAGGTGATGCCATCATTGGTAACGGTTTCGGGAATGACGATAGCGCCTGAATACTCATTGTATTGACCGGCATAGGAACCCTGATAGGTCACCGTGGCCTCATTGCCGTTGATGTTGTAGTAGATGCCATTGACTTCAAAGTCGTGGGCTGAAACCAGTGCTGGCAGCAGGATTGCCAGAACAGTAAGTGCGGTTTTAATCATTGTTTGCATATTCGGTATATCCTATTTATTTGAAGTTTTTTCTTGTAATGATAGCAAAATGCCATTATTGTCACCTAAAACAGGTGGCAAAAGTAGTAGTTTCCTTACAAATTACCAAATGATATACAAAATAATCTGATTTTTCAAGGTCTCATTAACAGCGTTTTCCTTTTCTCCGCCTGAATAATTATGAAGTAAAATGGGGATGAAAGAGAGACGCAAAAAACTTGCGTCTCTACAGGTCATGAACGAAAATATTCTTCAACAGGAATACCTCATTAAGTGACCACGAATAGCTCATGAATATTATTTATGGTCTAATTCATGGCTATTCATGTTAATGATTTAAACTGATTTTTGTCATGGTGGCGGGGTGAGTTGTGTTGTACCTTTGTCGCGTGAGGTTAATGATTGGCTATTTGTGCTTTTAACACTTCCCCCCCGCTTTTTTATATCTAATTGAGGAGCCACAAGGCAATTTCTTGAGACTGAAAATGAGCGGGTTAAGGTAAAATAAACATAGAATACCCCAAATAGCCTTTTGTCACGATAAGGGTCAATTAAAAAGCGGTAATCATAAGTTGTTTGAGTTGCCCTCAAAAAAAAAGAGCCGCAAGATTTTGCGGCTCTACAATTCGATTTTTAGCGCCTTAGCGTGAGGCTAAAGAACGCGGATGATTCGTAGATTAATTTTCTTTCTTGGCGCGCAGGCAGGAGACGGCAAGGAAGAGAATCAGGGCGATGTACATCACGATGGCGAGCCAGTTGCTGGCACTGTCGCTCAAGGGGCTGACGTACTTGAAGCCGAAGAAGATCATGGCTGCGCTGACAACGCCCATGAGGGCACCACCGGCAATGAAACCAGATGCCAACAGGGTACCACGCTCCTTGCGGGCCTTGTTGACTGCTTCATCCTTGCTGCGACTGCCGACGAACCAGCTGATGATGGCGCCGACGAGCAGCGGAGCGTTCAACTGCAAGGGGATGAACATACCCAGCGAGAAGGGCAGGGCAGGCACCTTGAGCCAGTTGAGCAACAGGGCGAGGATAGCACCCACGCCATAGAGTAACCAGGGGGTCTCACCACCCATCATCAGGGGCTTGATGACCGCTGCCATAGCATTGGCCTGGGGAGCGACCATGGCGTTGGGGCCGGTAAAGCCGTAGGCCTGGTTGAGGATCATCATCACACCGCCGACGGTAGCTGCCGACACGAGGGTGCCGACGAATTTCCACGTCTGCTGCTTGGCGGGCGTGGTGCCAATCCAGTAACCGATCTTCATATCGGTGACCATACCACCAGCCATCGAGAGTGCGGTGCAGACCACACCACCAATGACCATGGCTGCCACGATACCCTTGGAGCCCTCGAGACCGATGGCAACAAAGATGACGCTGGCCACGATGAGGGTCATCAGGGTCATACCCGACACGGGATTGCTGCCCACGATAGCGATAGCGTTAGCGGCTACGGTGGTGAATAGGAAGGCAATAACCAGGACAACGAGGAAGGCCACGATGGTCTGCAGCAGGTTGTGGATGACGCCAATATAGAAGAACACGAAGGTTACCAGCAGGGCTGCCAGCAGGGCAAATACAAGCACCTTCATCGAGATGTCACGCTGATGGCGCTCGACCTTCACGTCCTGGGCCTGGCCCTTGAAGGCCTGTCCGGCGAGACCTGCAGCGTTCTTGATGACACCCCACGACTTGACGATGCCGATGACACCGCTCATGGCGATACCGCCGATACCGATGTAACGTGCACCGCCCGCAAAGATCTCATCGGGAGCCATCTGGGCAAGTTCGGGATTCATGCCCATGAGGGGAACGATGATCCACCAGATGAAGGCACTACCCGCAAAGATGATGAAGGCGTAGGGCAGACCGATGATGTAGCCCAGACCCAGCACAGCGGCACCCGTGTTGATCTTGAAGATCATCTTCACATTGTTGGTGAAGCTCTCCATTGCAGGGATGGCTTGGGTGGTGAGGACTTCCTTCCACCAGCCGAAGGTCGAGAGCAGGAAATCGTACAGACCGCCCACGATACCGGCGATGAGCAGGGGACGGGCCTGATCGCCACCCTTCTGGCCGCTGACGAGCACTTGGGTGGTCGCGGTAGCCTCAGGGAACGGGAACTTGCCGTGCATGTCGCTCACGAAGTACTTGCGGAAGGGGATGAAGAACAAAATACCCAAGCAGCCACCCAGCAGGGAGCTGAGGAAGACTTCCAGGAAGTTCACCGTGATTTCGGGATACTCGGCCTGCAGGATGTAAAGTGCAGGCAGGGTGAAGATGGCACCTGCAACGATGATGCCCGATGCGGCACCGATGGACTGGATGATGACATTCTCGCCCAGCGAGTTCTTGCGTTTGGTCGCTGCACCAATGCCGGCGGCAATGATGGCGATGGGGATGGCAGCCTCAAACACCTGGCCCACCTTGAGGCCCAGATAGGCTGCTGCGGCACTGAAGATGACCGCCATAATCAGACCCAGCGAGACCGAGTAAGGCGTGATCTCGGGATACGTCTTGTCGGGCTTCAGGATGGGGACATATTTCTCCCCAGGCTTGAGCTCGCGCGCGGCGTTGTCGGGCAACGACATCTCGTCTTGCTGTTGTTGAACAATGATTTCTTCGTCTTTCATAAAAACTTGATACTATTTAATTGGTAATGTTTTTAATCGGGTGTTAACAAACTGCGAAGATAGGCAAAAAACGGCAATCCATTGCCATGATTGCCGCTAAATGTGGGATTTTTTTGTGAGATTGAAGTTTTTATTTATCTTTGCTGCAAGAATTAACGTAGCAAGGATTATGATGAAGAGATTTTTTCTGTTGGCCGTTATGGCCATTGCGATGATAGGAGTGACACGGGCCCAGAGTCCCCATCGCAGCGAGCACGTCACTCTCGATGAACTCGCGACCTATATCGATACCACCAGCAACGCCGATGCGACCGTCAAACTGTTCTACAGCAACCTGGTGAACAACCCGACGCACAGCAACCGCATCGAGCACTTTGACGTGGGCTTCAACGGTTGCACGGGTCGTGTCGATGAACATGTCGTCTTGGCCAACGGCAGCAAGCGCGACAATGTGTTCATCTTCAATAATCAGGGCCTGTTGACCCAATCGTCCATCCAGGGCAGCAAGAACACCAAGACTGTGGTGGATTATGCCTACACCTATGATGAAGTGCTGGGTTACACTCTCAAGCAGAGCAAGAGCAAAAACGTGACGATCAAGTATGCGCCCATCTATGGTGACCATGGTCGTCGCGAGTGCATCAAGGGCAGCAACGGTAGCCGCCAGGAATACACCTTCAATGAGAAGGGACAGCTCACCAAGCTTGTCATCACTCAGCCCAAGGCCGAGAAGCGCACGCTCATCTATCAGGACGGCTATGTCATCCGCGAGGAAAAAGGCGCACAGGTGTTCCGCTATCACTATGACTACGACACCGCGACAAGAAAGAAGTTCCTCATCGCCATCAAGGAACTGAAAGGCGCCGACGTGGTGCATGAGCGCACCTTCGACTACGACATCGACACCCACGGCCGTTACACCCGGGTGGCTATTGCCCTCGACGGCAAGCACCAGATGACGATCACGCGCAGTTACAGCGATTAGTAATGACGCTAATGTAGCAGGGTTTAGCGGGCTTATCTGTTGACAGATACAATAAAATGGGTTGGTTTGACGTTTTAATTGTTAAAGCAACTTGCATGGCATGTTCATGAAACGGATTATATATATTATTGTGGGCTTGATGCTGGCGTCGGTAGCGATGTCGCTGTCGTCATGCAAGGGTCCTAAACTCAAGGATGCCGATGAGGCCTATGACCGTGGCGAGTATTTTGATGCCGCCACCATTTACCGTAAGCTATACAATAAATATAATCGTAAGGAGGATGCCTGGCTGAGAGGCGAATTGGCATTCCAACTGGGCATGTGCCACTTGAAACTCAACCAGGGTAATCGTGCTGCTGCCGCGTTCCAGAATGCGATCCGCTATGATTACGAGGATACGACGATCTTATTGCGCCTGGGTCAGTCCCAGCAGCGCGAGGGACAATATGCTGCCGCCATCAAGAGTTACAACGAGTATCTGGCCATCGCCCCTGACAGTTGGGAGGCCAAGGTGGGTATCCGAGGTTGTGAACTGGCTCCCAAATGGAAAGAGGAGGGTTCACGCTATACTGTCAAACAGGACAAAATCCTCAATTCGCGGCGTGCCGACTATTGCCCCATGTTCCTGGACAAGAACCTGGAATATGTCTATTTGACATCGACCAACGAGAAATCCACGGGAGAGTTGCGCAGTGAGATCACTGGCACCAAGAAGGGTGACATCTATTTCTCCAAGAAGGACGAGAAAGGTGTCTGGTCACGTCCCGAAGTCGTGGAGGGAGGACTGAATACCGAACATGACGAGGGTGCTGCGGCATTCTCGCCCGATGGCTCGACGATGTATCTGGCCCGTGCTGTCCGTCAGGACTGGCCGACGATTGTCGAGATTTACACCAGCAGCCGCAGCGAGGCCAAATGGAGCGCCCCGCAGAAGTTTGAAATCACTGCCGATACCTTGAGCAGTTACAGCGACCCCTTTGTCAGCCCCGATGGCCAGTGGCTCTATTTCGCCAGTGACATACCGGGCGGTCAAGGTGGCATCGACATCTGGCGCATCAACTTGAAGGATAAACACGGTACCCTTGAGAACTTGGGTCCGCAGATCAATACCAAGGGCAATGACCGTTTCCCCAACGTGCGCACCGACAGCCTCTTGTATTTTGCCAGCGATGGTCATCCCGGTATGGGTGGCTTAGACCTGTTTGTTGCCAAGTTGCAGCCGCGTGAAGAGGGAGACAATGTTTCCATGGACCGCTGGGAGATTGAGAATATGGGTGTCCCGATGAACTCGGCGGGCGATGACTTCGGCATCACCTTCGGCACCGGGGAGAGCGGTTACTTCTCCAGTAACCGTGGCGATGCCCGTGGCTATGACCACATTTTCTCCTTCATCAAGCCTGACCTTCAGGTTTGGATTTCGGGATATGTGGTGGATAAGGACGACGAGCCTGTGCCCAATGCGGTCATCCGCATTGTGGGCGACGACGGTAGCAACCAGAAGACCGCTGCCCGTCCCGACGGCTCCTTCCGCTTTGACCTGCAGCGTGGCGTGAAATATGCGATGCTGGCAAGTGCCGACGGTTACTTGAACGCCCGTCAGGAGTTTGAGAGCGACACGGTCGAGGAGGATGCCGAATACAATGTGGACTTCATCCTTGCTGCCACGTTCAAGGCTCAGGTTGTCGAGAACATCTTCTATGACTTTGACAAGGCTGTCCTGCGTGACGAGTCCAAACTCGCCCTCGACAGCATGGTCATTCTGCTGAAGGAACATCCTAACATTGTCGTCGAGATGGCATCCCACACCGACCGCGTCGGCAGCGACAAGTACAATCAAGGCCTGTCACAACGCCGCGCACAGAGCGTAGTGGATTACCTGATAGAAAACGGAATCCCCAAGGAACGCCTCAAACCCACAGGTTATGGAAAATCTCGTCCCAAGACGGTCACCAAGCGCATCCACGCCCAGTATCCGCAGTTTGAGGAAGGCGTCACGCTCAACGAGGAATTCATCAAGGGATTGAGCAAAGAGGACCGTGAAGCGGCCGACCAAATCAACCGCCGCACCGAGTTCACCGTCCTAGACACCACCTACGAGTATTGACACAATAAGAAAACCGCCCCATGCGAGGCGGTTTTCTCTTGCTCTTATTCTTTCTAGATATTCTAGATATTCTAGATTTTCTAGATTCTCTAGACAATCTAGATAGTCTATCGTCCGATGCAGTAGTAGGTGAAGCCCTGCTCTTCCAGTTCATCGCCGTCATACACGTTGCGTCCGTCGATGATGACTGGCGAATTCATCAGGCTTTTCACCGTTTGCCAGGCGGGAATGCGGAATTGGCGCCACTCGGTGAGCAGCAGCACGGCATCGGCACCCTTCACGGCATCATACATGTCCAGACCGCAATACACGGTGCTCCAGCGGCGCTTGGTGGCATTCATCGCTACGGGGTCATACACGCGCACGTGGCAACCGGCGTCCATGAGCATGTTGATGGTGTCAATCGACGGTGCAGCGGTCATGTCATCGGTTTCAGGCTTGAAACTCAGTCCCCACAAGGCGACGGTCTTTCCTGCCAGTTCTCCCTTGAAGTGGTTGTAGAGTTTCTTGAAGAGGATGCGTTTCTGGCGGTTGTTGACGTTCTCTACCGCTTTGAGGATCTCCATGTCGTGATTGTGCTCACTGCCAATCTTGATCAAGTCGTTGATGTCCTGAGGGAATAGGGTGCCACCATAGCCACAGCCCGGGAAAATGTACTTGGGGCCGATGCGGCTGTCGGTACCCACGCCATGACGGACGATATTGACGTCAGCGCCCACGATCTCGCACAGGTTGGCAATCTCGTTCATGAAGCTCACACGGGTGGCGAGCATCGAGGTGGCGGCATACTTGATCATCTCGGCGGTGCGTGTATCGGTGTAGATGACCGTGCGGTTATTGTGCATCAGGATGGTGCGGTACAGGCGCTCCATCGCCTGGCGTGCGCTGGCGGTCTCGGTACCGATAACGATGCGGTCGGGCTTCATGAAGTCCTTGATGCCGTTACCCTCGGTGAGGAAGTCGGGATTGCTTGCCACGTCAAACTTGATGTTGCTTGCCCCGCGTGCTTCCAGTGTTTCGCCGATGATCTTGGTTACGTGCTGTGCCGTGCCGACTGGGACTGTTGACTTGATGACAAACACGCTGTAGCGCGTAATCATGTTGCCGAAGTCCTTGGCGATGTCCAAAATGGGCGTCAAGTCGGTCGAGCCGTCCTCGCTTGCTGTCGTATCAATGGCACAGAAGACGAAGTCCTGGTCAACAAAACCTTGCTTGTAATCACTCGAGAAGGTAAGGCGCTTGTCGGTAACGTTGCGGTTGATCATGTTGTCCAGTCCCGGCTCGTAGATGGGAATAGCACCATACACGAGGCGGTTAATCTTCTGGCTGTCACGGTCTACACACGTCACATTCACACCCAGGTCGGCAAAGCATGTTCCGCTCACCAGCCCTACATATCCTGTTCCAACTATCGAAACATTCATAATGTGCTCTATTTTTATTCTTTATCTCTTATTCGACATGTAATCAATTTGCAAATATACTAAGTTTTTAAAGATATTTCTTGCGTTTGTAAAAAAAAATCTCTATGTTTGCACATTCTAAAATCTTGTGCGTCGATATATCAACTTGTTTAACCAATTATAGAATCGTTTGAAACTATGAAGAAGTATTTAGCAGAATTAGTAGGTACCTTTGTACTAACGTTCCTGGGCTGCGGTGCTGCCGTTGCTCTGGGTTGCGGTGCTGATACCGCTTCGATTGTGGGAACAGCCATCGCCTTCGGTCTGGCAGTAGTCGCTATGGCCTACACCATCGGCGGCATCAGTGGTTGCCACATCAACCCTGCCATTACCCTGGGATGCTTCCTCAGCGGTCGCATGAGTGCCAAGGATTGCGGTATGTACATGGTTTTCCAGGTTATCGGTGCTATCCTTGCTGCCGCAGTGCTGGCTGGTATCGTGGGCACTGTAGGTCCCGAGGGCATTATCACCACCAAGACTGGCGCCAATGCATGCGCCTTCGGCGTGACCAATGGCCTGATTGTCGAGATTGTGCTGACCATGATCTTTGTCCTTGTGGTACTGGGTGCCACTTCTAAGACCAATGGTGCCACCAACAACTTTGCTGGACTGGCTATCGGTCTTTCACTGATTCTCATTCACCTGGTAGGTATCCACTTCACGGGTACTTCGGTTAACCCTGCACGTTCCATCGGCCCGGCTCTGTTCGACGAGGGTGGACAGGCCTTGAGAGAACTCTGGGTGTTCATCGTCGGCCCGCTGGTAGGTGGTGCTTTGGCAGCCTGCATCTGGAAAATCATCGACTGCAACTGCGTCAAGAAAGCCGAGTAATTCCAGTAAAAGGCATGATTTGTGATTATCCGTTTAATCTATAAACTCTAAAACTTTTAATCTTTTTATGAATTACAAAATTATTGACATTGAGGGTATTGGAGATGCTTATGCTCCCAAATTGATTGCCGAAGGTATCGAGACCGTTGAGCAGTTGCTAGATGCATGTTGTGGTCCTGCAGGACGCAAAATGATTGCCGAAAAGACCGGTATCAGCGAGAAACTGATTCTCAAGTGGACCAACCACGCCGACCTGTTCCGCATCAACGGCATTGGCCCGCAGTTTGCCGAGCTGCTCGAGGCTGCTGGTGTTGACACCGTTAAGGAATTGCGCCACCGTGTAGCCGCCAACCTCGCTGCCAAGGTAGCTGAGGTCAACGAGGAGAAACACCTGTGCGGCCGCGTTCCCGCCGAGGCCGAAATCCAGAAGATGATTGACCAGGCCAAGGAACTCGAGCCCCGCATGACCTACTAATCAGCAGGCCTTACCCAATCACAACAATCCGCCGGATGCCATTACAGGTTCCGGCGGATTGCTTTATCTATTATATCTATAGTAACTATAGTAACTATAGAGTATCTATGGCATCTATCTTCTTTACGGCATGGTGAGCTCGCCACAAATGTCGCTGACCATGTATTTCTTGACCATGTTGGGTGAATACTTCATGCCGAAGAGGAACATCAGCTTGGTGATAGCTGCTTCGCTAGTCATGTCAGCGCCGCTGATGACACCGGCATCCAATAGACTCTTGCCCGTCTCGTAGAGGGAACAGTTAACGCCGCCGTTGACACATTGGGTCACATTGACAATAACCACACCACGACCGATTGCATCCTTGATGCGCTCGATGAACCAGGAGTGACTGGGCGTGTTTCCAGCACCATAGGTCTTGAGGACGATACCCTTGATGTCGGGGGTGTGTAGCAAGTAATCGAGCGTTTGCTCGGTCATGCCAGGATTGAGTTCGAGGAACATGACGTTGGGATCCATGTCGGTGCATACCCTCAACGGGCGCGGCGGCATCTTCCTAAGTCTTGGCTCGTTATAATCGATATCCAGTCCGATTTCGGCCAAGTGGGGAAAATTGAAGCTCTTGAAGGCGTTGAAGTTGTCGGCGCTCATCTTGGTAGCACGGTTGCCACGCCACAGGTAGTTCTCGAACAGGATGGCGACTTCCTGCACACGCGGACGGCCCTTCTCGTCGGTAGCGGCAGCGACCTGTAGGGCTGTGATAAGGTTTTCCTCACCGTCGGTACGCACCTCGCCGATGGGCAGTTGCGAGCCGGTGATGATGACGGGTTTGCTTAGGTTCTCGAGCATGAAACTCAGTGCCGACGCGGTAAAAGCCATCGTATCGGTGCCGTGCAGCACGACAAAACCGTCGTAGCGGTAATAGTGTTCCTCGATAGCCAGCGCGATGTCGCGCCAGTGCGACGGGTCCATGTTGCTGCTGTCGATAGGCGGGTTGAACTGGATGTTGTCAATGTCATAATCCAGTTTCTTGACCTTGGGCACATTGTCCATCAGGTGCGAGAAATCAAACGGTTGCAGGGCATGCGTCTCGGGATTCTCAATCATGCCGATGGTTCCGCCGGTATAGATAATCAGAATCTTTGGTTTCTTGTAGGTAATCATAGTGGTATCGCAGGTTTCAAGGTTATTGCTCTTGCATCAGTTCTGCACCATGGATGAACGCTTTGTAGAAGAATACCATGTGGTAATCCAGTGAATTCACCCAATAGTCCCAGCTGTGACGACCGGGGCGAACGATGAAGTCATGGTCGATGCCTTTCTCCACGAGTTGCTCGTGCAGGTCGATGTTGTTCTGGATAAAGATATCGTTCAAGCCATCGTCGATGATGATGTTCTGGGCGGGTTGCAGTGGACTGGCCTTCACCCGGTCAAGCTGGTTGCACACCGCATGGTCACGCCACCGCTGTTCATTGCCTTCGTAGTCGCCCAGGCGGTCCTTGATGTGCCACTTGTCGGGGAACTGGGTGATGTCCATGTTGCCGCTCATGCTGCCGCACGACCAGAATACGTCAGGATGGCGGAAAGCCAGGAACAACGCGCCGTGTCCGCCCATGCTCAGTCCCGTGATGGCACGCATGTAGCGATTGGCATAGGTGCGGTAATGGCTGTCTATATAGGCCACCAACTCCTTGCTCACATAGGTCTCAAACTGCATCTTCGGGTCAATCGGTGAATCGAAGTACCAGCTGTCCTGTCCGTCGGGGCACACGATGATGACGCCATATTTGTCAGACAGGCGATGCAGATTGGCCTTGTGCGACCAGTCGTTGTAGCAACCGTATGCGCCATGCAGCAGGTAGAGCACGGGATAGTTGTCGTCCGTCATGGTAAAGTATTGTCGGGGCAGGACGACGACATTCTTGATGGTCCGGTCCATGGCATGGCTCATCACCTCGATGGTGTCTGCGAGTGTAGCACGCGTGTCGGCTTGCTGTACATTGACATTGTCACCTTTGGGTTGTGAATGGGCACAGGCGGTGAATGCCAGCAACAATGCGGCGAGCAATAGTGTCGATTTCAGGAACGTATTCTTCATTTCTCCTTGATTTTTAGTGGTCGTTTCTTCTTGAAAAAGTCGGTCATCAACTTGGCGCACTCGTCACCGAGCACACCCGCAGTGACGATTGTCTTGGGGTGGAACGGTGATGCGCACTGGGTGTGGTAGCCACGTTTGTCGTCGCTGGCGCCATAGACGATGCGGGCAATTTGGCTCCATGCCAGCGCTCCGGCACACATCAGGCAGGGCTCCACGGTGACATACAGCGTGCAGTCCACAAGGTATTTACCGCCAAGTGTTGAGGCTGCGGCGGTGATGGCCTGCATCTCGGCATGGGCGGTGACGTCGGTGAGGGCCTCGGTCAGATTGTGCCCGCGGCCGATGACGCGCCCCTTGCACACGATAACGGCACCGATGGGCACCTCGTCGCGCTCCAGGGCTTTGTGCGCTTCGTCCAGCGCCATGCGCATGTATCTGATGTCAATATCCTCGGTGTTCATCAGTTCAGCATCACTTTACGGACGGTGTCACCCACCTTCACGATATAGACACGCGGTCCCGGCAGGCTGATCCAGTTGGTGACAGCGGGACGTTCATACCACAGGTTGCCATACACATCATAGATGAATGTCCACAGTCCGTGGGTGTCTCCTTGGATGTAGATGGTGCCGTCAAGTCCCAGGATTTTGAGTTCAGCCTCAGGCTCTTTCTCGACTTCCTCGATGGCAGTCGGCTCGGCAGTGGCGACCAGTTGCAGGTCTTCCTCATCACGCATCAGCGTTGTGGGCACTACCAGATAGTCAGTGCTTTGAGCGCCGACGGGCAGGTAGTAGCAGTCGGCAGCAGTCACGGCGGTCAAGTAGCCGTCAGGACCGTATATTTTGTAAGCCAGGCCATTGCCCAGGGTCAGGGCCGTCCAGCTCTCACCCACGTTTTCTTGTTGCATGGTGGGAAGCACGGCAATACCCTCGTCTACCCACAGCGAGAACAGTTCTTCGTCGCCCCACGTTCCATCATCCTCAAAGCGTCGTGTCGTGGAGGCATCGGGCAACATCACTTGGATTCCCTCACATCCCTCAAAGGCATCATCGCCCATCGTCAAGGGAGGATTGGAAGCGTCACAATAGACCTCGCTCAGGTTGTTGCAATAGGCAAATGCCCTCTCACCGATGGTCTGCAGCCTGTAGGGCAGGAAGATGGTGTGCAAGTAGGAGCAATCCTCAAATGCGCCAGCGGCGATGTCGGTGACACCCTCGGGCAGCACCACATTGGTCACGGCAGTACCGGCCAGCATGTAGCGGCTAATGTTCCTCAGTCCTAATGGCAGGGTGATATCGGCCAAGTCCTCGGCATCGGCAAAGGCAGCCTCGCCAATCATCGTCACGCTGTTGGGGATTTGAATCCGGGTTATGCCCGAACGCCAGAATGCCCTCGGGGCGATAGCGGCAACTTCATAGTTCACGCCGTCGCAATACACTTTCTCGGGCAGGATGATGCAGCCTTGGTAGTGGTTTGCTCCATCATAATAGGCAGGAGCGACAGCCACTTGGGTATCGCTGATGATATTATAATAAATGCCATTGGCCTCAATGTCCTGGCTATGCCCATGCAAGGCACAGCACATCAACATCAAAGCACATGCCATTTTCGTACAGAGGGACGGTTCTTTTGTACGAAAATGCATGAAGTTTTCGTACAAAAGAACCGTCCCTCTGTACGAAAACAATCGACTTATTTGATTTCTCATTGTCATTCTCTGTAATAAACACGCTTGACACGTGGCGACACACTCGTCAGTATCTCGTAGGGGATGGTACCGCGTGCCTCGCTCAATAGCTCAACGGGAACGTGCTCGCCAAAGATTTCCACCGTGTCACCCATCTTGCAGGAGGGTACATCGGTGACGTCAATCATCACGGCATCCATGCACACGTTGCCTACCGTGGGACACAAGACGCCGTTGACCCACATGCTCACACGACCGTTGCCGAAGTGTCGGTCAAAGCCGTCGGCATAGCCGATGTTGACTGTGGCGATGCGGCTGTCGCGCTCAAGCACACCACGACGGCCATAGCCCACGGTCGTGCCTGCGGGCCACTCCTTGATGCTGATGATGATGGAGCGCAGGGCCGACACGGGCATGAGTGCGTCCTCGCTGCCGTCAAACAGCGTGCGGATGCCATACAAACCGATGCCGATGCGTACCATATCATATTGGTGCTCAGGGAATCTGACGATTCCGCTGGTGTTGAGGATGTGCCGCATGATGTGGTGGTCAAACTCCTGTTGCAGCAATTCACTGCAAGCGTCAAAGTAATCGAATTGTGCTTGTGTATAAGCATCCTGATCGGTCTCGTCGGCAACACTCAGGTGTGAGAATATCGATGCAGGCGTGATGACGTCCTGTCCCTTGAGCAGGGTGATGAGTTCGGGCAACTGCTCACGCGTGAAGCCCAGACGGTGCATGCCGCTGTCGATTTTGATGTGCACGGGGAATCCCTGCACGTTATATCGTTTTCCTTCCTTGATGAGTTCCCTCGCCATCTCCAGGCTGTATAGTTCCGGCTCCAGGCGGTACTGGAACATGGCCTTGTAGTTCACGCCATTGGGATTGAGCACGATGACGGGCATGGTGATGCTTGCCTTGCGCAGCTCGACGCCCTCGTCGTGGACTGCCACGGCAAGGTAGTCACAGCCGCAATCCTGCAAGGTCTTGGCAATCTCGTAGCTGCCGGCTCCGTAGCCACTGGCCTTGACCATGCCGATGGTCTTGGTGCCGGGCTTGATAAGCGATTTGAAGAACTTGAAGTTGTGGGCAAGGGCGTTCAGGTCCACTTCCATGACCGTGATGTGCTGCTTGGCTTCCAGCATGTCGATAATCTGGCTGAAGCCGAAGCTGGGGTCACCCTTGATGAGGATGGTCTCTTCCTCAAAATCTCCCTTGGCGACATCGCTGATGAAGTCCTGGGTATCATGATAGAACCTGCTATGAGGCAATCCCTCGAAGTAGTGGCTGTAACGGCACATCTCCTTACCGATGCCGATCAGGCGGTTCACACGCTTGGTCTTGAGCAACTCGCTCACGCGGATGTACAGTTCGTCACCGCTATAGCTCTCGGGAGCCAGGTCACTCAGGATGACCGTGCAGGGGCGGTTGCCCGCGCGACGCGTCATGAAGTTGAGTGCAGGGGTCAACGAGTAGTAGTCGCTGGTATAGCTGTCGACGATGACGGTGCAGTCGTTCACACCCTCGATGACGTTGAGGCGTGTGCCCACAGGCGTGAGCGCTGCCATGCGTTCTGCAATGATGTCGCGGTCAATGCCCATCTGCAGCAGCACTGCCAGGCAGGTGATGGCGTTGTCCATGTCGCGGTCGGCAGTGAAGGGGATGGTCACTGTTCCTGGTTCGTCCTGGAAGGAATAATGCAACGTGATGTTCTTGTCGTTGCGGTCGGCGTGCTCAATCTGCAGCGGAGCCTCACTGTGTTTGCGTGACCACGACATGCCCATAGCCACATCGCTCTCGACCAGCGGGGCAATGGTATGGGTCACCAGCGGGTCATCAGCACAATAGACGATGCTCTCGCAGTTGAAGAGGATTTTAGCCTTCTCCTGAGCCTTCTGCTCCATGGAGGCAAAACCGTCGTTATGCTCGCTGCCCAGGTTGGTGATGATGCCGATGGTGGGCCTGATCATCGCTTGCAGGTTGTCCATCTCGCCGGTTGTGGAGATGCCTGCCTCGATAATGGCCAGGTCGGTATTGTTGTCAATCTCCCACAGTGACAGGGGCACACCGATCTGCGAATTGTAGCTGCGCGGGGAACGCACGATGCGGTAATCGTCCTTGAGCAACTGGTAAAGCCATTCCTTGACGGTCGTCTTGCCGCGGCTGCCCGTGATGCCGATGACCGGCAGTTCACGGAAACGGCGACGATGATAGGTGGCGAGTGCCTGCAATGCCTCCAGCGGTGATTCCACCGACAGATAGTTGGCTCCCGAGCACTCGGGCAACGGGAAGTAGTCGCTGGCGACGACAAAGTTGCGCACGCCCTTGTCATACAGGTCGGGGATGTAGTTGTGCCCGTCCCCGGCATCGGTGCGCAGGGCAAAGAATATCGTCTCGTTGGGCAGCGTCAACGAGCGTGAATCGGTGAGCAGTTGACTGACGATGGCATCCTCATCGATGATGCGTTCGTTGGTCAACTCCAGCACATTGGATATTTCGGTGATTGAGTAATTCAAAACTGAGTTCTGCGTTTAAAGTGATAAGTCTTGCGTTTTAAGTTTGAAATGTAGCGCCTAAAGCGTGAAACCCGTCAGTTCGGGATGGTCGGCCAGATAAGGGTATTCCTTGATGAGGTTGCGCACCACGCTGGCAGTGTCGGCGTTGAAACGCTCCACGGTTTCGCGATTGGCACTCATGGGACGGTGCTGCATCCGCTTGTGGACGCGCTCGCATCGTGCCACGGCGAGGGCGCTGCGGTCATCGAGGTAGGTCGCTTGGAACGCTTGCCAGATGTATTCCACTGCCACGTCGCTCGGGTGTACCATGTCGCTGGCATAAAAGCGGTAGTCGCGCAGGTCGTCGAGCATGATTTCGTAGGAAGGGAAATAGTCGCAGTAGTCGCTATGGTTGGCGATGGCCTCGTTGATGGCGACGCGCAGTGCGGCTTTACTCAACGAGTTGGTGCCCAGCCCGTCTGCTATGTGGCGTATCGGGCTCACAGTGAGGATGATGCGCAACTGGGGATTGAACTCGTGCAGAATGGTGAGCATTTCGTCCAACACTTGTGTCATTTGGGCGATGCTAGACATCTTGCGTTCAAACTCATGCTGCGGCACCTTGTGGCAGTTGGCGACGACGTCTCCAGTGGCTTTCAGCCGATAGACGATGGCGGTGCCCAGGGTCACAGTGAGCAGTTGTGCCTCTTTCAAGGCTTTGTGTCCCTGCTCGATGTACTGGTTCATCCGGTCGATGGTGGCTTGCTTGTCGGGTAGGGAGTAGCGCGAGTGGAAATCATAGCTGTTCCACACGCCGCCCTGCATGAACAGGTCTCGGCCTGCAACCGGCTCATTGTTGATGAGTCGCTTGACGCAACCGGCAATGCTCAACGGGTTGTAGAGCGTCCCCGTGGGGTTGACCATGGCATTGATGAGCGCACCCTGGAGCTTGGCACCGATGCTGTCGCTGAAACACGAACCCAGCAGCAGCACCTTGTCACTATGATGCAGCCAGCCGCGGTTCTCGCCCGTCTTTACTGTCGTCCTGAATTCCATTTGAAACTTAAAATGGTTGTTTTAACCAACAAAGATAGTGGTTTTTTGGCAATATGGCCGCACTTTATGGACATTATTTAAAAATAAGACGTTTTTTTGCGCGGTGGAGACAAATTTCATGCCCTTTTCTGTGCTGTCGTGTGACTGTCACGACGGTATCCCTAAACGGAAAATAAATGATAAAAACCGCTATAAAAAAGACAGTAAATTGTTCAAGATAAAAAGTTTTTTTAAAAAAAATCTTATAAATTATCAATTTATTAGAAATTTGTTGTATCTTTGTGCCGTCGCAAGCCCCAAAGTGTACTTAACGAATTGTCTATTAACGGTTAATTGACTAGCTCTTGCGCCATTACATTACTAACATCCACAATTAAAAACTATAGACATTATGGCTACAAAACTTGATTCACTTGATTACAAGATTTTAAAAATGCTTTCTCTGAATGCCCGTAAGCCTTACCTTGAAATCGCTCGCGCGTGCAATGTGTCGGGTGCCGCTATCCATCAGCGCATCCAGAAACTCTACAACATGGGTGTTATCAAAGGGTCCATCTCGTTGATTGACCCGGCATCGGTGGGCTATCAGACCTGTGCTTACATTGGATTCTTCCTCAACGATCCCTCCAAGTTTGATGAGGTGGTGGCTAGGTTGAAGACTGTCCCTGAGGTGGTAGAGTGCTACTTTACTACGGGTAAGTATGACCTGTTCATCAAGCTCTATGCTCAGAACAATGACCACCTGTTGCAGGTTATCCATGACCGCTTCATGAAGATGGGTTTGGGTCGCAGCGAAACCCTCATCACTTTCAAGGAAGTGTTCAAGCGCCAGATTCCTATCGATCCAAATAGTGATGAAAGCAACGTTTAAAGATTTAAAGGGGCGCGAAAGTCGCCCCTTTTTTTTGGAATATTCCAATTAGTGTTTTACTGGTAACAACGAGAAGATATGACGAAGATTGGATTGACAAAACAGGAAGAGGAATGGCTGATGTGCGCCCAAGGTATGGCGCATGAGGCAGGGGAGGTGTTGAAAGGCTTCTTCCGCCGCAGGGATCTCAGTATCGAGGACAAGGGTAATGCCTATGATATCGTGACCGAAGCCGACAAGGGCAGCGAGCGCATCATCCTCAATACCCTGCACACCCGTTTTCCTGACCATGCCATCCTGAGTGAGGAGAGTGGCGACGATCATCGTCCCGCCCGTTACCAATGGGTTATCGATCCGCTTGATGGCACGGTAAACTACAGCGCGGGCATTGCGACCTATTGCATCTCCATTGGATTGAAGGTGGATGGTGAAACTAGGATGGGTTATGTCTATGCTCCGACACTGGATGAGGAGTTCTGGGCCATCAAGGGCAAGGGCGCCTATGGCCATGGCGAACGTCTGCAGGTAAAGTCCACTACCGAGTTGCAGCGTGCAGTGGTTTCCACGGGCTTCCCCTATGACAAGGCGACCAATACTGACAACAACCTGGACCGCTTTGCCCAAGTTATGCCTCGCGTCAGGGGCATCAGGCGCCTGGGCTCGGCAGCAATGGACCTGTGCTATGTCGCTGCGGGCTGGCTCGACGGCTACTGGGAATTGAACCTCAAGGAGTGGGATGCCTGTGCTGGTGAACTCATCGCCCTTGAGGCTGGAGCCTTCGTCAAGCGTTACCGTGAGGATCATGGCATCTGCATCCTGGCGGCATGTCCCGGCATCGCTCCCCAACTGCTGGAGATGGTCGAGTAAACGTTACTCCGCCACAGCACATACACAGGGTTTAACGATGTTTAACAAATTCACTCGTTGTTGAACATTGGGCGCTGCGTATCTTTGTAGCATCGATCATCCTAATTTAAAATATCCATAATACTATGATGAAAAGACTCTTTTACTCTATTGTGATGACCCTTGTGGCGTTCACCGCCCTTGGCCACACCACTCGACAAATCACCCATGACGAGAACCAATATACTGAATACCAGTCTATTTCGCCCGAAGCAACCAAGGCCGTCGACTCGCTGAGTATTTTTCTCGGCGACTATTATGGAATTGAATTAGGCAAGGAATGGCGCGGCTTTCCTGATGCAGACATCCATATCGCACAAGTCACCAAAACCATCAACCAGATGTTCAATAGCCCAGAGGATAAATATTTCATCTTCGGAAAGCTGTTCGGACAAACGTTAGCCCAAATAAATCAGGAGTTCAGGAATGACCATGGCTGCGATCTCAACAAACAACTGCTTTTAGAGCATCTGAAGGCTGAATTATTGACCGAGAATCCCATTGACGATCTCACAGCATACGCCATGGACGTAAAAATGAATGATTTCTTGGAGCAAATTAATTCCAACAGCGAGTGCCCAAGCGACGCCTTAATCGACTCGTTAAGCAGCACAATGGGCACTATGGATGGTTTCAAGTTGCGCAACATCTTTAGCGAGCCAGACGCAGACTTTGAACAGTTCTTCAAAAGCATTGAATACAACTTTGAACAAATCATCAAAGGCATTGAATACGGCTTTGAACAGGAATACGATAAAACCTCCGAGGATGAACAAGTGGGATTCCAAATCGTTCAAACATTTGATGATATCCAGAGGCGAGCATGCATGCCGCTTAACAAAGGCCTCTTCATGGAGCACCTGATCAGTGGATTGAGTGTCGAATCCTTCGACGAAGAAGAGAATCGAACACTGGATGAAAAAATTGACTCGTTGATAGAAAGGGTCGCCGGACTTTCTCCCGATGGTATCGCCAACAAGAAAGCCGGCGAGGCCTATATGGAACAATTACGCAAGGACAAGAGTTTCAAGTTCACCAAGAGCGGTCTGGCCTATAAAATGCTGAAGGAGGGCAAGGGTAAGAATTATACCGAAGATAATGAGGGAAACTATGTGGGAAACTATGTGGGCAAGCACCTTGACGGCACCGTGTTTGACTCGAGTGAAGGCGAACTCATGCCCCTTAGTATCGAATTTCAGATTGAAGGCGTTTCCGAAATACTGCAACTCATGAAGCCCGGCGGCAAGGCAATCGTTGTCGTCCCAAGCAATTTGGCCTATGGCATCAGTTCTATCAACTACGCAATCGGCCCCAACGAAACCCTCATCTTCGAAATTGAAATCATCGACAGCCAGCAATAATTTGCTTCGGACTGCCTATAATTTAGGATAGCGTCAATTGAAAATCTCATGCACTTATACATTGTATTGACAATATTTGCATTACCTTTGCAGTCTATTAATTGAAAATACAAAAAATCAGAATATGGATAACAAGAAGATTGTTTTAAGCGGAATCCGCCCCACTGGACAGTTGCACCTGGGCAACTACCTGGGCGCATTGAGTAACTTTGTAAAGATGCAGAACGAGGGCAAGTATGACAGTTATTACTTCATTGCCGACCTGCATGCCCTGACAACCAACCCCGACCCCAAGGAACTGCACACCAACGTGCGTCACATCCTGGCCGAGTATCTGGCAGCAGGATTGGACCCCGAGAAATCCACCATCTTTGTACAGAGTGATGTGCCCGAGGTGAGCGAGATGTACCTGCTGCTCAACATGCACGTGGGCATCGGCGAACTGATGCGCACCGCCGCCTTCAAGGACAAGGCCCGCAAGGCATTAGGTATCACGGCTCCCACTCAGGGCGATGACGACGAGGATGTCGCCAAGGAAATCATTGGTGCCAGCACCAACAAGCGTGTCAATGCCGGTCTGTTGACCTATCCCACGCTGATGGCTGTGGACATCCTTATCCAGCGCGCCGACTTTGTGCCCGTTGGCAAGGATCAGGAGCAGCACTTGGAGCTGACGCGCCGTTTCGCCCGTCGCTTCAACTCGTTCTATAAGACCGAGTACTTCAAGGAACCGCAGAACTTCAACTTCGGCAGCGCACCTGTCAAGGTGCCCGGCCTGGACGGCAGCGGCAAGATGGGCAAGAGCGAGGGCAACTGCATCTACCTCGTTGACGAGGAGAAGGCCATCCGCAAGAAGGTGATGCGTGCCGTGACCGACGGCGGTCCCACCGAGCCCAACCAGCCGATGGCCGAGCCGGTACAGAACCTCTTCACGATTCTCAAACTCGTCGGCACGCCAGACAAGGTGGAGTACTTCACCGAGGCCTATAACAACTGCTCGATCCGCTACGGTGACCTCAAGAAGGAGATTGCCGAGGATATCGTGGCGCTGACCACGCCCATCCGCGAGCGCATCCTGGACATCGAGAACGATGATGCCTATCTGCACCGCGTCCTGGAGATGGGTGCTGAGCGTGCCCGCGCCCGTGCCGGCAAGACCCTTGCCGACGTGCGCGAGATTATGGGTATCACCAAGTTCTGATACGACAACTGTCACCGTGCATTAAAAGGAAAACAATAAGTACTATAAATACAAACTATTCATTATCAGAATATTGTATTTATTGTCTTCAATTTAGGTCATGAAAGGCTATATCGAGGACAAAGAGTTCGGAAAGATACATGTGGAACTGCGCCGAGGCATGACCTCGGTGCGGTTCACTTATCATGCCGATGGCCAGTTGCTGATGCGGGCGCCATTGGGCGTCTCGGTGGCAGACCTGCAGCGTATGGTGGACATGAACCGCGAGCGATTGCGCACCTTTCCGCGTCCAGACTCGGTAACTTTCCACTTGGGACAGGCCATCGAGTGCTACAAGTGCCAGGTTGTCATTGAGTCACAGAGCCGTATGCCGGGCTATATCCTCAACCATTGGGATGGCGACACATTACACCTGCAAGTCCATGAGAGTGCCAATCTTGATGACGACAATGTCAAGCGCACCCTTTCCAGCGTTATCGGGCGTGCCATGGACGTTCAAGCCCATGCCGTGTTGTTGCCGTTTGCCCAACGCGTGGCTGACGAGTTGGGACTCCAGCCCGCAGGCTTTGAAATCGGTCGTGGCATGAGGAAGTTGGGGCATTGCACCGTCAAAAAGGTCATCCAACTTTCCCGCAACCTCATGTTCCTGCCCGAACAGCTCATCCGTTACATCATCTGCCATGAGCTGGCCCACTTGACCCACATGAACCATTCCCCCGAGTTCCACGCCCTGTGTAACCAATACACAGGTGGCCATGAAAAAGACCTCGAGCAACAACTCCGCCACTTCCGCTTCCCCATCCTGAAATAATCTATGACAACTTAATCAACGTGAGTTCAACGAAAATAAAGCGTTGATGCTCAGTTCATCCACAATGTAGAGACGCAAAATTTTGCGTCTCCAGTGCAGCATTTAGTCATGTCTCTACTGGTCATCTTGCCAAGTTCCACCAATGAGCAAAAAAATTTCTTCAAAAATTTGGTATATATATATATATATATAACTTTGTGGGCAGAATAAATTTATCCGTTATTGTTTAATTCTAAATTATTTGTCTATCATGAAAAAGTTAATAGTATTTTTATTAGCCCTATTATCGGCTAATATTGTTTGGGCACTTGATGCAACTGATTTTCCAGTGACTCCCTCTTTGGTTGAAAATGGAGTGGTGAATGAATCAGTAGATGAACAAAATGATCCTCATGAGAGTGGATGTTGGATGGTTTTGCGTGACCGATTCAACCGTGAGGTGTGGTATCAACTGGAGCGTATTGACTGGGGTGATGGGCTCGTCGATTATATAACGTCTATTGCGCTTCATTATTCACTCTATGGCGGCTTTGATCCTGCAACAGTAGATATGGATCCTGATGCGAGGCCCAAGGTTCCATGCTATATTGTCGTTGATGGGATTAGGTATGGAGCACCATCTTCAAATGAAGAACCTATTTATGGGACTCCCTATGAGAATACGCTTATTGAGAGCGATAAGTGCTATGGGATCCCTGTAGGTTATTATTATACGCTCGGTTTTATTGAAGATAAAGAAAGTGGAGAGAAATTTTTAATGGTAGAAAGAGGTATTGTTGATGTGTTTGGAAATCCTGCCGATTATATCACCGGTGATGTGGACATCAACGCCAGGGTGAACATCGATGATGTGACTGCGATGATTGCCTACTTGTTGAGTGGAAATGTTACGCCATTCAGTACCTCAAATGCCGACGTGGACGGTAGCGGACGCATTGCTATTGAAGATGTGACCGCTACTATCAACTTCCTGCTCAACGGCCGCTGGTAAAATGTTCATGACTATAGTCAATTGATGACTCTCAATGACATTGATTAATAAAACACAAATGCTCATGAATGGTACCTGAATTGTCCGATTATCAATTCATGGGAGATTCATGGGCATTCGTGTGAAAATGCTCTTGTATTTATTGTACTTATTGTTTTCCTTTTAGAAAGGGCTTGTTGCTGAGTGGGGTCAGTGGATGGTGACCTGGGTGGCGCCGAAGCCGTACTCGCGGAAGCTGGCGTCCTGGGCGGTGCAACGGGGGTAGCGGCGTTTGAGTTCGCTCAGCAGGTGCTGGCGCAGTTTGCCCTCTCCCTTGCCGTGGATGAAGACGATACGCTGGCCGTGTTTGTTCAGGTTGGCATCCATCACTTCACGGAACTTATCCATCTGATACTCAAGGATGGCACCCGGCGTCATGCCGTTCAGGTTGTCAAGCAGCGAGGTGATGTGCAGGTCCTGGACGATGATGCCGTTGTTATCGACCTTTTTCTGGACGGGTTTGCGCTGCGGGCGGTCCAAGCGTTTCTTTTCCTTCATGGCACGCTCGAGTTCGCCGCTGTCGATGCGCATCATGCGGGCGGGGCGGTCGTTGGTGACAATCTCCACAGCGATGACGGGCACGTCAAAGTAGGGGTTCTCATGGAAACAGTGCACCTTGTAGAACTTGGTCACGTCGAGGCGCTGTTCGACGAGGGCAGGGTTCTTCAGTTTGAAGCCCTTACCTTGCTTGAAAGCGACATACTGCACGGCGATGTGCGTCATGTCATTGAGGTCGTCATGACCGAATTCCTCGAGTTGCACCTGGATGTTGGGCTCGACGATGCCATGGTAGCGGGTTTTCCACTCGCCTTCACCATCGCCGCGCGTCATATAGGTGAAGTACAGGAAATAGTTCGAGTCGTTGACCAGCGAGGCATAGAACGTGGTGGTGTTCAGGTGCTTGATTTCGCGGGCCTCATAGCCCAGCACGACGTTGAGCACCTCGCCCTCGGGAGTCTCCTCGATGGGCAGGGTTACCTCAGGCTCCACTTTGGGTCTGGGGGCAGGCTTATCGGGCTCCACCTGACGGGTGCGGATGTCGAGCGGACGTTCATAGGCCGACGCCTTGGTGCCTGCTTGGCCCACAACGACCAGGTCGCGTTCCAGCGCGGGGCGCTCAAAGCCGTCCTCGTCTTCAACATAGACATTCTTGCCGTCGATTCTTGTCACTCTGCCGCCTCCCACGTCATTGAGGAAGCGCACGATATCGTTAACCTTTACTTTCATGATGATTTTGTCGTTTGATTTAGGCTGCAAAGTTACAAAAAAATGCTGATTGATGTAATAAAGAGAATGCGCATAGCGTTTCATTCAGAAACTGAACATAAAAAGATTGAGATGAAGAAAGTTACTTTATTGTTAGTGTTGCTGGTAACAGCATTGATGGGTTATGCCCAGGAGGCCATCGAGGTGGCTCCTGCGCAGATTACTGAAGTTGAGGGATTTAACCCTGCTGCCAAGCGGGTGTATGCCGAGTTGTCGTGCGAGAATCAGTTATTCAGCACCAAGGTGAAGGTGTCGATTGACTTTGGCCAAAGCACATCGTGGCTGAGCTCCATGAGCGAGTCCAGGCTTGTAGATAAGGATGGCAAGGACATCAAGTTCAACTCGATGATTGATGCCTTGAATTACCTGACCCAGTTCGGGTGGCGTTTCGCTCAGGCCTACGTCGTGCCTAACGGCAGCGGCGGCAGGGACAGTATGTCAATCAGCGGCACGACCTACTGGATTCTTTACAAGGATGTGGATGACTACAGCCAGATTACCGAAGGCTTTACCACCAGGCACCAACAGCGCAGCAACTAAATGCCATCGCCTGAAACAAGAATCGGCCTAAAGGTCGAGAAATCAAACAAAATGATTAGTGGCATCCACCGAGCAGTGGACGCCACTAATCTTATACCTCAAGCCTAAAACTTAGTACTTGTGGTCGGTGTCGTTGAGCTCGTCGGTGGTGAGTTTGCGGCGATCCATCTTGTACCAGCAGTAGGCGATATAGGCCAGCACGAAGGGCACTAGGATTGACACCACGCTCATCACGGTGAGGGTGAACTCGCTCGACGAGCTGTTGCGCAGTGTCAACGAACTCTGGACGTCGAGCAGCGAGGGCAGGTAGGCGGTGTTGTTATAGCCCATGACCCAGAACAGCGTCATCACCACCAGCACGGTGCCGATGCCTGCGGGCCAGATGCCTTGCTTGTAGTCGCCCTTCATCAGCGACTTGCCGATGCCGAACAGCACCATCACCACGCCAATGAGCAGGATAACCAGAGCCCACCACATTGTCAAGAAGTTGTTCAGGTACTTATAGGCTACCCATTGGGCATTGCCACCGTCATCATAACCAACGCCTGCCGAGGTGAGAATCACTACCACCACAGCGACGAACAAGGGCACAAACACGCCCGCATTGATGAGCAGCAGGTGGCGCTGGCTGGCATTGACCTCCTCATCGTCGATGTTGTTGATGAAGTAGAGCGAAGCCAGAGTGCGTGCCAGGAAGAACACCATTACACCGAAGAGCAGGTTCTTCCAGTAGAAGATGGCCTCGATGCCGTGCTTCGGTCCCCACTGCGAGATGGAGGAGCCCTGCACGTTGAGGATGTTGCTCTTGGTCACAGTGAACTCGGCTCCAAAGAACATCGTTGCCACTGCCACACCCAGCAGGACCGGACCCAAGATGCCATTGATCAATAACAGCGTGTCATAGAACCGTGAACCGTAGATGTTGCCGGGCTTGGAACGGTACTCGTAGCTAATCGCCTGAATGACAAAGCTGAACAGGATGAGCATCCACAGCCAGTAGGCACCGCCGAAACTTGTGCTGTAGAACAATGGGAACGAGGCGAAGAAGGCACCGCCGAAGGTCACCAGTGTCGTGTAGGTTAACTCCCACTTGCGGCCCATCGAGTTGATGAGCAGCGCGCGCTTGTCGGGCTTACTGTAGTGGATAAGCATTGACTGGCCACCCTGTACCATGAGCAGGAACACCAGCAGTGCACCGAGCACCGACATGATGAGCCACCAGTAATTCTGTAAAAGATTATAAGTAGTCATGACTTGGTTCCTCCTTTCAATTAATCGTTAACGGTGTCTAAATCGGTCAGTGACTTCTTGGAAATCTGCTTGCAGATGATGCCGATGTCGGCAATCAGCAGGGCGGTGAATACCACGGCAAAAATCCAGAAGGTTACCTGTACATAGCCTGCGCTCAAGTCACTGATGGCCACCTTGTTGGGCATCAGGTCTTGGATGGTCCACGGCTGGCGTCCCACCTCGGCAACAATCCATCCACTGGCGCTGCACAGGTAGGTCAGCGGTATGGTGATGATGGCAAGGATGTACCACCACTTGCTCCACTTGGCCTTGTTCAGGATCTGCGGCTTATAGGCGAACAGCAGAGCCAGCAACAGGAACAGCATCAGGTAGCCGCCCACGGTTACCATGAAGTGGAAGGTGTAGAACGTCAAGGGCACGTTGGGAATGGCCTCCTCGGGTTTGTCCAGATAAGCGTAGCCGAAGTGCTTGAAGTCGGCGTTGATGATGTTCTTGAGGCTGTCCTGCATCAGCGTGTTGCCGCTGTTCATTGCCACACTGTACTGTGAGAGCATCTCCTGCAGTTGCTTGCCGCGCTCCATGCGTTCGGCATAGGAGACAGTGCTGATTTCATTGCCCTCGTTGTCATAGGTCACACCGTTGATGATGTCCTCAATACCGGGAACAAAGGCCTTGAAATCGTGGGTGGCGAGGAATGACAGGCCATAGGGGATGCTGATGTCGAACAGGTAGGGATCCTTGTCGTCAAAGGCCTGCTTCGACGGGTTCAGGATACCGAATGCCACGATAGACTGCTCGTGGTTGCCCTTGTACAGGCCCTCCATAGCAGCAAGTTTCATGGGCTGGTACTTGGCAACGGTCACGGCACTCGTGTCACCGGTGATCATCGTCATCACGATGCCGATGACGCCTACCCAAGCACCCACCTTGAGGCTGCGCTGGCAGTGCTCATAGTTGCGCTTCTTGAGCATCATCCAGCCACACACGCCACAGACAAACACACCGCCCAGTGCCCAGGCACTCAGCACCGTGTGGAAAAACTTGCTCATCGCCATGGGCGAGAGCGCTACGGCGGCAAAGCTCGTCATCTCGTTGCGCATCGTGGCGGGGTTGAACTCGCAGCCCGTGGGATACTGCATCCACGCGTTGGCCACGAGAATCCACAGGGCTGACAGGCTTGCACCGATGGCTGTGAGCCACGTTGCTGCCAAGTGGAACTTGGGACTCACCTTCTTCCAGCCGAAGAACATCACAGCGATGAACGTCGATTCCATGAAGAAGGCAAGGATACCCTCCACTGCAAGCGGGGCACCGAAGATGTCTCCCACAAACCAGCTGTAGTTGGACCAGTTGGTGCCGAACTCAAACTCCAGGATGATACCCGTAGCGACACCGATGGCAAAATTCACACCGAAGATTGTCATCCAGAACTTGGTTGTTGCCAGCCATTTCTCGCTCTTGGTCTTCAGGTAGATGGTCTCCATCACGGCGACAATGATGCCCAGACCCAGCGTTAACGGCACGAACAGCCAATGGTAGATAGCCGTCAGCGCAAATTGCGCCCTCGACCAGTCAACAACATTGATTAATTCTTCCATAAATATGATCGTTTAAAGTTTAAAGTTTATAGTTGATTGACAGGGAGTCGCCATGGCGGGACCGATGGTCATCGGTCGGTCAACTGATGGCGAACATACTCGGTCTTTTCTTCCTCGGTATCACACTTGGTGTTCAGGAAGTTAGGGAAGAAGATCATCTTGATGATGACAAAAAAGATAAACAACTTGATGCCGATGATGAGCCACAGCGTCTTGCCCACGGTCATGCTGCGAAATCCATCGTAATACAGATGGAACACGCGTGACCAGAAACCTTGTTTACCCTCTTGCCCCTCACCCATAACAGAAAAGTAATAGTGTTAAACAAATGACAAAATTAGTGAAAAATATTAAATTCGCAAAAATTTAACGGAAAAAGTTACAGTTTTTTCAGAGAAATGACATTTGCCTGCATTTTATTTGCCTGATTGGTGGTTTCTGGTTATATTTGCGCTATAAAAACAATCACCAAAAAAGATTTGCTTATGAAACCGAATTTACTTTTCAAGACATTGGCCGCTATAGTGGCATGTCTCGCACTGGCAATGCCGGCCAGTGCCTATGACTTCGTGAGGAATGGCATTTATTACTCGATTAACAGTAATCAGACCTCAGTCACGGTACAAAACAACGGCAATTTTAATACCTATAGCGGGGACATAGTGGTCCCGCCAACGGTGGCCTACAATGATGATACCTATACCGTCACCAGTATTGGCTACCAGGCTTTCAAGGACTGCACCGACCTCACCAGCGTCAGGTTGCCAGAGAATATCGAGTATATCATGAATGAAGCCTTCATGAACTGCACGTCATTGACCAGCATCACCATTCCGAGTTCGGTAGTGACCATGTATCAGAACATCTTCAAAGGATGTACATCGCTTCGAACTGTAAACTGCCTGTGGACGACGGCTCGCTCAACTAACGCCAACAACTTTGATGCCTCTACCTATACCCTCGCGACATTGAATGTCCCCTTGGGATCAAAGAGCAGCTATCAGGGTACCACACCGTGGTCCAATTTCAGCAAGATTAATGAAACTTCCAAGTTCATGGTGAACGGCATCTATTATAATGTCACGGGAGCCAATACCGTCGAGGTGACTTATCGCGATCAGAACTATAACTACTACTCAGGCAATATCACGATTCCGTCAACCGTGACTTATGCCGGCAAGACCTACACGGTGACTGCAGTGGGACGCATGGCTTTCAGGCAATCTCCCAATCTGAATTCTGTCACCATTCCGAGCACGGTTACATTGATTGATTATGCTGCATTTGTCCAGTGTACGGCCCTAACGTCTATCGTCATCCCCAATAGCGTGACCACCCTGGGTGAGTTCTGCTTTATGAATTGTGGTAATTTGGCAAACGTGACATTGTCCAATCAACTTACCAGTATTCCTCGTCAATGTTTCACCTACTGCAGGGCTTTGACATCCATCACAATTCCAGGCTCTGCCAGGGAAATCTCCTATTTTGCATTCTATAATTGTGAGAGCCTGCAGTCTGTCACTATTCAGGAAGGCGTCGAGATTATCAGGAACAATGCTTTTGAGAGCAGTTGCTCACTGGAGTCAATCATGATTCCTGCTAGTGTGTCAACCATTGAACTGGGTATCCTGGCTGATTGCACCTCATTGACCGCCATCAACGTCAACAGTGCCAACACGCATTACTGTTCCCTGGATGGTGTGTTGTACACTGCAGCAATGGATACCCTATTGCAATACCCGTCCAATAAGAGTGGTTCTTTCTATCAGATTCCTGCCGGAGTGGAAATCATCATGCCTAGAGCGTTCATGAGTTGTCTTCAGCTGGAATCGGTGAACCTGCCCGAAGGCGTCACGACAATCGGTTCTTGGGCATTTGCTTCTTGCGATCAATTGACCACATTCACCATCCCCGCCAGTGTTAATGATATTGGCAATAACTTCTTGTGCTATTGCGCCTCGTTGGTAAGCATTGATGTAGCTGAAGGAAATCAGAACTTCATGAGTGATGATGGCGTCTTGTACACCAGAGATGGCAAGCTGCTTTTGCAATATCCATGTGGACGCCCCGATAAGCACTACTCCGTATTGAATTCAGCCGATTCAATCGTCTATAACGCATTTTCCAACAGTTTTCTCCTCAAGTCTGTTTATATTCCAGGAAGTGTCAAAATGATTGACGAACAGACATTTATGTATTCCGGTCTGGAGCGACTGGTCATTGACGAGGGATTGGAGAGAATCGAAACCAATGCTTTTGCCAGTTGCGATAACCTTAATAGCATCTACCTGCCATCGACACTCAACTATATTGCAGCCTTGGCCTTCCAGATGGATTTTGAACTTAAGGAAATCACCTTTGCCGGCGCAACACCTCCTCAGTTAGGAGGCAACGCCTTCTATGGTGTGGGAGCCAATTTAGACGCAACAGATATTTTTGTACCTGGCAATGCGGTGGGCACCTACCAGTCGATGAACTGGAACTCTCAAGTATTCCAATACAATGTCAGTCAGATTTCACCCCTGTCGAGTGGCAACACGTTCACCGTCGATAGCCTCACGTTCACTGTGCTTAACAGCAACCAGAACGTCAAGTTGAGTGAAATCACCAGCAATGATCTGGTGGATCCGGGTATCTCCCCTAAGGTGGCTTACCTGGGCCAGCTGTACACTGTGACTGAGATGCAGGACCATATCTTTGCACACATCAACAAGATGATTCGTGCCGAGGTCCCCTTCACCGTCCAGCTGATTGATGATTACAGCTTCTATAATTGTGCCAATCTCGAGAAACTCATCTTGAGGGATGGCGTCAAGCGAATTAAGGGTTATGCCTTCTCCCACATCAACAAATTGACCAGTGTGGATATCCCTGCCAGCGTGGACAGTATCAGAAATGACGCCTTCTGTTATGATCCAGTCCTGCAAGCGATCAATGTCTCAAGCGCTAACCCCAAGTATTGCAGTGTGGACGGCATTCTTTTCTCCAAGGACAAAAAGCGGCTAGTGGCCTTTGCCGATGGTCATGGTACAATCTATACCGTGCCCGATGGTACGCAGGTCGTCGATTACGAGGCATTCCGTGGCGCAACGGCATTGACGGCTGTCTTTATGCCTAAGAGCCTGAGACAGATAGAGCATTCTGCTTTCCTTGACTGCTCGTCGTTGACTCAGGTGGCTGTGCCCCACGGAGTGACGACTATTGGCAACAGCGCCTTCAACGGCTGCACCTCGTTGTCGCTTGTTGACCTGCCGGCTACGCTCACCGAGTTGGGCTACAATGCCTTCTATAACGTGCCGGCCCTGTCGACACTTAACGTCAAAGCAATGACGCCACCCACGTGTCTGACCCATATGGATTCACACACGTCTCAATACTATGAACCCTTTATCCCTGGCCACTACAGCAATGTCTGGCTGAACGTCCCTAACGGCTGTGCCGCGGCTTACCGTCAAGCCAATGTCTGGAAAAAGTTCAACCATATCACCGAGACCGATTTCCCCGTAGAATTTACCCGCGGTGACGTGAACGACGATGGTAAAGTCAACATTACCGATGTGACTGTCTTGATCAATTACCTGCTCAGTGGCAATGCTGCCGCTGTGAACGTGAAGGCTGCCGATGCGAATGACGACGGTAAGGTAAACATCAGCGACGTCACCGTCCTGATCAACTACCTGCTCACTGGCAACTGGCCAGAACCTGTACCTATGGACATGTGGTACCTGATGGGTTCTCATATAGGAAGCACCCCGTGGATGAATAGTGAGAGCACTATCGGTAAAGGCCTGATTCCACTTTACCCGCTCGGCGAGTTTAACAGTCAGGGCCGTGGCGTGCTCACCTATACGGGCTATTTCGGAGGAACAGATGCCTTCTTCATCGTGCACACGCCTGGCAGTTGGGACGATGGTTGGACCGTTGATAATAATGGAAACTATGTACGTGGCGCTCTTAATGCTGGCAATACTGCTTTCACTATGGAAAACAGCGGTTATTATACCATCACCTTGGATACCAGGACCGATGAACTCAGCATTACGCCCTATGATGGCTCTAGTGCCGGGGTGTATGGATCAATTATTATCGTTGGTCCTCACTGTTATTGGGATGTGACTATCCAAGACTACAACATGGAAGACCTCAATCCCGAGAAGGAGAACCACGACTGGATTTTCAGGGATTTCACCGTTACTGCTGATGAAGAAATCAAATTTGCAGCCGACAATAATTGGGACTTCAACTGGGGCGTCAATCAGTTCCCATGGGGCAGGGGTGTTCAGAATGGCTTGAATGTGCCGGTCAAGGAGGGCATCTATGACGTCTATTTCAACGACATCACAGGCGACTATAATTTCATCCGCAAAAACTAAGGACAACCACCAACTAAAAACTGAAAACTTACAACTGACAACTGTTAACTGAAAACTGACAACTGCTAACTGAAAATGATACTCAAGGAAGCTATTGAACAACTCAAGAACGGGCTCGTTGGCGTAGCCGAGCCTCAAGAAGTGCAGGCGATGATACGTGTCATCTGCGAGGATGTCTTTAACTACGACCAGGTGGATGTCGCCCTGCGTCAGGAGAGCGAACTGCCCGACTTTGCTCCCGAGCGCATTGCCGACATTATTGCCCGACTGCGCCGTCACGAGCCGTTGCAGTACATCGTGGGCAGTGCCCGTTTCCATGGGCACCGTTTCAAGGTGACGCCTGCTGTGCTCATACCTCGCCCCGAGACCGAGCAACTTGTGGACTTGATCATCGATGAGAACCAGGGCAGTGACCTGCGGGTGCTGGACATGGGCACGGGAAGCGGCTGTATCGCCATCTCACTAGCGAGGGCATTGAAGTTTGCCCAGGTCGATGCCCTTGACGTCTCGCGTGATGCCCTTGAAGTGGCTCGGCAGAATGCCGCAGACCTCAAAGTCAAGGTACGGTTCTTTGAGAGCGATATGCTCTCGCCGCAGCCTGCCGCCCGCTATGACATCATCGTGAGCAATCCGCCCTATGTGTGCTGGAGTGAGCGCGAGGCAATGGACCGCAACGTCAAGGACTATGAGCCGGGCCAAGCGTTGTTTGTTCCCGACAATGACCCGCTGCTGTTCTACAAGGCGATAGCCCCCTATGCCGCTCAATCGCTGGAACGCGGTGGCAAGCTGTATCTTGAAATCAATCAGCGCTTTGGTAATGAGGTGAAGCGCCTGCTGCAGGATAACGGCTTTGACGAGGTACGCATCATTGAGGACAGTTTTGGCAAGGTGCGCTTTGCTGCCGCCACAGCCCTCTAAAGACCTTAACAACCTAATGAGAGTAGAAGAGAAATACATGAGGCGAGCGCTGCAGTTGGCGCGCCTTGGGGCAGAGCACACGTCACCCAATCCCATGGTGGGTGCGGTGATTGTCGGTCCTGGCGGTGAAATCATCGGCGAGGGATGGCACCGCAAGTGTGGTGAGGCCCATGCCGAGGTCAATGCTGTGGCCAGTGTTGCCGATGCCAACCTGCTGAAGGATAGCACACTATATGTGACGCTGGAACCGTGCTCGCACTATGGCAAGACACCACCCTGTGCCAACCTGATCATTGAGCGAGGCATCCCCCGTGTGGTGGTGGGATGCCTGGACCCGTTCGTCAAGGTGGCGGGACGAGGTGTAAAGATGCTTCAAGAGGCTGGTGTCGAAGTTATTACGGGCGTTCTGGATCAGGAATGCCGGGACTTGAACCGACGTTTCATGACGGCACACACTTCAGGCCGCCCATGGGTGCAACTCAAGTGGGCACAGACCGCCGACGGCTATATCGCTTTGCCGCCCGAGGCGGGAGAGAATCCCCTGCACATGTCCACCCCTGTGACTATGCGGTTGATGCATCGCCAGCGAGCGTTGTGTGACGCCATTGTTGTCGGTGCCAATACCGCCCGCATTGACAACCCCTCGTTGACTACCCGCCAATGGCCCGGCAGGTCTCCGCTGCGCGTGGTTCTATCGCATGACTTGTCAATTCCCGACAACTCAAATCTGCTCGCTGATGGTCTGCCCACCATCGTCTATAACAGTGTGAAAAATGAAACGGTCGGAGCCGTCGAATATGTCCAATTGGATACCGGTTCGCCCCTGACTTGGCTCGAAGACCTTTATCGCCGTGGTGTGACCAGCGTGATGGTCGAGGGCGGCACTCGGGTGCTGCAGGGGCTCATTGACGCTGGCGTGTGGGACGAAGCCCGCATTGAGGTCAGTCCTCGCAGGGTGGGGCAGGGTGTAGTTGCGCCGTTAATACAAGGTCAACAGATTTCCCGATACCAAATAGACCGCAATACCATTACTCACCTCGCGCCCATGGCCCATTGAGGTCATTTGTTCGTTAAAAAGGTGTAAAAAACCGCGTTTTACCGTTTATTATCTTTAACGGGTGCAGTCCGTATGGCCATGAAATAGTATCTTTACCCCCCAAAAACGGTGGTCACTTACATTATAAATGGAAAAAAACCAGTCTGTGACCGAATTTTTTTGTAATTTTGCCGTTTGTAAAAAAAGAAAGAACGATAAAACGACAATGATAAAAAGAAACGCGTTAAATCTTCTCCCGGCGATGGCTGTGATGCTGTTGTCACTATCGGTGTTGCTCTCCTGTAACAAAAAGGACAAAGACGATGATGACATTTACCACTACAGCACCAGCGAGCAGACCACACTCGTCACTGGATTTGCCTTGCAGGCCGATGGCAATATATTGGCCAGCCTGGATTCGGTGCATTTCACTATTGACTATGACAAAGGCTTGATTTATAATGCCGACTCGCTGCCCGTGGGCACCAATATCACGGCGCTCAAGGTGACGGTCAACTTCCTCAGTACGGTCAATTCGGCGGTATTTAACATTTCGGGTGCTACCAAGCAGGCCGACACGACAATCACTTACTCCGCGTCGATGACCAAGAGTCTGGACTTTACCGGTAAGACCGTGCTCACTGTGACTTCTTATGACAAGTCACAGGTCAAGGACTATGAGGTGAAGGTGCTTGTCCACAAGGTCAACCCCGACTCGCTCGTGTGGCCCATGGACTGGCGTCGCGACCTGCCGGAATCGGCCAATGCCAGGTCTTATAAGACCGTCAAGCAAGGCGGACTGTACCGTGCAATGTCCTATGACGGCTTGAACTGCACGCTGCTCACCGCTACTGCCCCCAACCAGGGCACATGGGAAAAGCAGACGGTTGATCTGCAGTTCCACCCCAGGGTGAATACACTTGTTGCCAGCGACGAAGCCTTGTATATGCTTGACGAGGATGGCATCCTCTATACGTCGTCCGAGGGTCTTGAATGGACCTCATGCGGTGTAATCTGGCATAGCCTGATTGGCGTGTATGAGAATCGCGTATTGGGCATTGTATCGGGTGCCGACGGTTATTATCACGATGAGTTCCCACGTCCCGAGGGCTTTGATGCCACAGCCGTGGAGGATGGATTCCCCATTGAGCACTCGTCGGACATGATTGTGACCGATAACAATTGGACTGTTGCCCAGCAAGCCATCATTGTGGGTGGTGTGGACCGCAACGGCCAGTTGCTGAGCAATGTCTGGGGATATGACGGCAAGCACTGGGGCAAGGTCAACAATTACAGTTCATCGCTCCCCGCTATTGCCGATGCTACGCTGTTTCCTTATTATACCTTCACGTCCTTGAGTGGCGTGCGTCGTTCACGCATCCAGCCCACCTGGTTCCTGATGGGAGGAAAACTTGCTGACGGCAATTTGAACAAAAGGATTTACCTGTCCACGACCCAAGGTATCACCTGGAAGGCAGGTAATGACTCCACTCTGGCTCAGGCCGGCCATATCCCGCCCTTCTATGGCGCTCAGGGCTTTGTCTTAACCGAGACGCTTTCCACCAATGGTGCCAGCAATATGCCCCGCCGCATCAGTTCGATTGACGGCACGTGGGATTGCCCGTTCATTTATCTCTTTGGCGGCTACAACAGTGAGGGTGAACTGTTGCCCTACATCTGGCGCGGTGTTTATATCAGAATGATCAACAATCCTGTTTATTAAGACAGATGAAGAAATCGTTGTTCATATCACTGCTCATGTTGTTTGCCACGCTGCCCGCGATGGCGCAGCTGTACAAGTATGAGGTGGGTCCCACTTTGGGCATGACCGGATACTTGGGCGAGGCCAATAACGGCAACCTGTTCAAGCATCCGAGCTTCACCATTGGCGGCATCTTCCGTTATGTACACAACAGCCGCTGGGCATTCAAGGCTAACCTGAACTATGCCAACCTCCGCGGCGACAGCATGTATGATGAGACCTGGTACCCCGATGGTGCCAATTACAAGATTTCTTCCAGCTTGATTGATCTGGGTCTGACAGCCGAGTTCAATTTCCTGAACTTCGGCCGTGGTCCTGCCTACAAGAAATTAAAGCCCATCACTCCCTATATGGTCGCTGGTGTGGGTTTTGTATTCGCCATCAATAACGGCCACAATCAGGCTTCGTTCACCATCCCTTTGGGCATCGGTGTGAAATACAAGTTCAAGGACCGCTTGAACCTGGGCTTTGAATTCACGATGCGCAAGGAGTTCAGTGACCGCATTGACGGACAGAGCGACCTTTTTAACATTAAACATTCGTTTGCCAAGAACACCGACTGGTATTCTTTTGCCATGTTCTCGGTATCTTATGAGTTTGGTAAGCGTTGCATCAAGTGTAACTATATAGAATAATAACGCTATGTCATCACTCAGCGACAAAATACAGCAGCTGGACCCGATGCGCATTCCGCGCCACGTGGCCATCATTATGGACGGTAACGGGCGTTGGGCTAAGCAGCACGGCCAGGAACGCAGCTTCGGTCACGAGAACGGAGTGGCTACCGTGCGTCAGGCTACCGAGATTGCCAGCGAAGTGGGCGTGAAATACTTGACGCTCTACACTTTCTCGACCGAGAACTGGAACCGCCCGCAGGACGAGGTGGACGCACTGATGAACCTCATCGTCGTGAGCATCGAGCAGCAGACCCCCGACCTGATCAAGAACAACGTGCGCCTGACCACCATCGGTGACATGGGGCGTATGCCTGAATTTGCGGCAAACCGTTTGCGCAAGTGTATGAGCGACACGTCCCATTGCACGGGACTGGTGTTGTGCCTTGCACTGAGCTATTCCTCTCGTTGGGAGATTGTCGAGGCTTGCCGTCAGTTGGCGCGTGAGGCTGCCGATGGCACGTTGAATCCCGCCGACATCGATGATGCTATGCTGTCGGCACATCTCGCCACCAAGGACATGCCCGACCCGGATCTGCTGATTCGCACTGGCGGTGACCTGCGTGTGAGCAACTATCTGCTGTGGCAGATAGCCTATAGCGAACTTTACTTCACTTCAAAATATTGGCCCGATTTTACCAAGGAAGACTTCGTCGAGGCGATTGCCGACTTCCAGGCGCGCGAGCGTCGTTACGGTAAAACGAGCGAACAGGTAAACAGCGATAATGAAGAGTAAATTGTCAATGAAGAGCTTCAAGCATAAGTTTCTGGCCGCATTGGCTATGGCGTCGGTCCTTCCTGCCGCGATGAGTGCCCAGGAGACCTACACGGCCAATGATACCATCTATAACCCTAGAATTATCTTCACGTCCTCGCCGTCACAGTATGAAATTGCCGGCATCCGTGTTGAGGGTGTGGATAACTATGACGATGACATCGTTATCGGTTATTCGGGACTGGCCGTTGGACAGCGTGTCGATATACCCGGTGACGACATCAAGGCGGCAGCCAAGCGTTTCTGGCGTCAAGGTTTGTTCTCCAAGGTGCAGATCCAGGTCGAGAAGATCTATAAGGATCAGGCATGGCTGGTGTTCAACCTGCGTCAGCAGCCTCGCGTTTCCCAGGTGAACTATAACGGTATGAAGGGCAGTGAGAAGAAGGACATCATCGAGCGCCTGAGTTTCCAGCCGGGCAGTCAGATGACCCCCAACATCGCCGACCGCATCAAGATCATCGTTGAGAAATACTATGCCAACAAGGGCTTCGGACAAGCCACTTGCGAGGTCGTGCAAGTGCCTGACCTCAGCAAGCAGAACGAGGTCATCGTCAATATCAATGTCGATAAGCACGAGAAGATAAAGGTTCACAAGATCTATATCGACGGCAACGAGGTGCTGAGCGACAATAAGCTCAAGCGCACCATGAAGAAGACTAACGAGAAGAACAACATCTGGAAGATCTTCTCGCAGAAGAAGTTCGTCCAGAGCGATTATGAAGCCGATAAGCAGCTCATCATCGACAAGTATAACGAGAAAGGTTATCGTGATGCTGTCATCGTCAAGGACAGCGTGGTGCCCTTTGACGAGAAGAGTGTTGACGTCTATCTCACGGTCAACGAGGGTAAGCGTTACTACATCTCGGACATCACATGGGTGGGTAACACCGTCTATCCCTCAGGTATCCTCGACGAGGTGCTGGGAATCAAGAAGGGCGATGTCTATAACCAGAAGCTCTTGACCAAGCGCACCCAGGACGATGATGATGCCGTGTCCAACCTCTACCTCAACAACGGTTACCTCTTCTACCGCCTCATTCCCATCGAGAGCAAGATTGAGGGCGACAGCATCGACTTGGAGATGCGTATGTTTGAGGGTAAGCAGGCCCGCATCAATAAGGTGGTTATCAATGGTAACGACCGTCTGTATGAGAAGGTGGTTCGCCGTGAGCTGCGTGTGCGCCCGGGTGACCTGTTCTCCAAGGAGGACCTGATGCGTTCGGCTCGTGAGATTGCCCAGACGGGACACTTCGACCCCGAGAAGATGGACATCCGCCCCGAACCCAACGAGGACAACGGTACCGTTGACATTATCCTTAACCTCGAGAGCAAGGCCAACGACCAAGTTGAGTTGAGCGCCGGTTGGGGTCAGACGGGTGTCATCCTCAAGGCATCGCTCAAGTTCACCAACTTCTCCATCCAGAACCTGCTGCATCCGTCCTCCTATAAGGGACTGATCCCGCAGGGTGAGGGTCAGACGTTTACTATCAGTGCCCAGACCAATGCCAAGTATTACCAGGCCTACAGTGTGTCGTTCCTCGACCCGTGGTTCGGCGGCAAGCGTCCCAACTCACTGTCGGTATCGGCCTTCTATAGCCGCCAGACGGGTATCAACTCCTCCTACTATAGCCAGTTGTACCAGAATGCCATGTACAACTATGCCAACTCGATGTATGGCTATGGACCTTACGGTTACGGTTATGGCGGCTATGGCTATAACGGCTACAGCGGTTACAACTACTACGAGAACGCCTACGACCCCAACAAGTACCTGCAGATGGCTGGTGTGACTGTGGGCTTCGGTAAGCGACTTAAATGGCCCGATGACTACTTCACCTTTATGGCTAGCCTGAGTTACCAGTGGTACAGCCTGAAGAACTGGGAGTACCTCTATTATATGAAGAACGGTGTGTCCAATTCGATTGTATTGGGCTTGACCTTGTCACGCAGCAGTATCGACAACCCGCTGTACACCCGCAGGGGTAGTACGTTTACCTTGTCATTCAACGCCACGCCTCCTGCCAGCCTGTTCGGCAAGAAGAACTGGAAGGCTTTGAGCGAGAGCAAGACTGAGCAGTCCAAGAAGGAACTCTATCGCTGGATCGAGTATTGGAAACTCAAGTTCCAGGCTAAAACCTACACGCCGCTCACCGATCCCGACGGTCGCTGGACCCTGGTGCTGATGACTCGTGCCGACTTCGGTCTGCTGGGTAGCTGGAACAAGTGGTTGAAGTCGCCCTTCGAGACCTTCTATGTGGGTGGTGACGGTATGTCGGGTTCCTATACCTATGCTACCGAGACCATTGCCCTGCGTGGTTATGAGAATGGTGCCTTTACGCCCTATGGTTCTGAAGGCTATGCCTACGACCGCTTTGCTATTGAGTTGCACTTCCCGTTGATGCTTTCCCAAAGTGCTACCATCTACCCGCTCGTGTTTATTGAGGGTGGTAACGCCTGGACCCATGTCAAGGACTTCAACCCGTTCAATATCAAACGTTCGGCTGGTGTCGGTGCCCGTATCTTCCTGCCGATGATCGGTATGATGGGTATTGACTGGGGCTACGGTTTCGACACCGTATATGGCCAGAAGGGTGGCAGCAACTTCCACTTCGTGCTCGGCCAGGAATTTTAACTAAGTTAACTTAATCGAATAAACGATTTAGCTTAATTGCAGTCTAAAAGTCGAATTTAACAACCAAATAATAGAAAGGAAAGATATGAAACGAATCGTTTTAATCGCAGTGGCGCTTGTTGCCGGCTTCATGGCCGCCAACGCGCAGAAGTTTGCTCTCGTGGATATGGAGTATGTGCTCAAGAACATCCCGGCCTATGAGATGGCCAATGAGCAATTGAACCAGGTATCGCAGCGCTGGCAGCGCGAGGTGGACGAGCTCAAGAAGGAAGCCGACACCATGTACAAGAACTATCAGGCCGATATGGTCTTCCTGACCGACGACCAGAAGAAGAAGAAAGAGACCGAAATCACCGAGAAGGAGAAAGAGGCCCAGCAGCTGCAGTACAAGTACTTTGGTCCCCAGGGCGAGCTGTTCAAGAAGCGCCAGGCGCTCATCAAGCCCATCCAGGACGACGTGTACAACGCCTGCAAGAAGGTGTGTGAGGAGCGTGGTTTTCAGGTGATCTTTGACCGCGCCAGCAGCCAGAGCATCATCTTTGCCTCACCGCGCATCGACGTGAGCAACGAGGTACTCGAGAAGATGGGTTACAAATAAGGCTTTAGACATTAGGTTTTAGTGTATTTTTTGAGAAAAAGGATTATTATTATATTAGAAAATTTTTTTAGACATGTTTAAAAGATTTATGCTCTTAGCCATTACGGCTACTATGATGTGCTTTGCTGCACAGGCTCAGAAATTCGGTTACATCAACACCAGTGAGATCTTCAACGTGATGCCTGAGAAGGCCACGGCCGAGAATACCCTCAAGACGGTGAGTGACAAGTATGAGACCGAGTTCAAGAACCTTCAGGACGCATTCCAGAAGAAGATGGCCGACTATGAGGCCGCCGACAAGGATGCCACTACCCCTCAGGCAATCAAGGATCGTCACAACCAGGAATTGCAGGACGATTACGTGAAGATTCAGAACTTCCAGCAGACCGCTGCCCAGGATTTGCAGCGTCAGCAGGAGACACTCCTTGCCCCCATTACCCAGAAGCTCCAGAACGCCATTCAGGCTGTAGGTGCTGAGGGTGGTTACACCTTCATCTTTGACCAGGCTGCCGGTTCCATCATCTACACCGGTACCAATGCCGAGGACGTAAGTGCCAAGGTGAAAGCCAAATTGGGCATCAAGTAAAATAAATTGACAGCTTCTAGCTGCTTAAAGACAGGCTGCCGCCAGTGTGGGTCCCCCACGTTGGCGGCAGTTTTGTTGTGTCCAGGGCTGCTAAAACGGCGGTGTGTCATATTTTAAACCTATATCAATGACCATGCTTCACACTGAGAGATTAAGCGAAAATCTGTATGAAAATCAGACAAGATGTGTTTTAATTTTATTAATGATTTTGTTTAATTTGGCTCCGCCGAGCTAAAGGTTCTCGGCCGTTAGGCCGATTAAATTCAGAGGCGAATGATGTCGACCGCTCAGTCGCCAATATTTGATATCCCGATTGGCTGATAAATCGGGAATTATTACTATATTTGCAGTCTAAGAAGCTATTAATCCTGCGCAATGGCCAAGTGCCGCGCTCTAAACCATTTCACAACTTAATATGAACAGATTTCTTACACTTGCTCTGGCATTAGGCCTTGCCTTTGCCGGCTCAGCACAAGACCGTTCTCAGGGTGGCATTAGCCCCGACATGATGCGCCAGATCGTTGCCTCCTCGGCAGCCAAACAAAACAAGGCGCTAAGCAATGCCATGGCGACAAATGCCATCGACGATCTTGCCAAAAACTACCGCAACGCCACAATTTCAGACACTCACTTCAGCATCGAGACGCCCAAACAATCGATCCATAACCAGCGACAGAGCGGGCGCTGCTGGATGTACTCCGGTTTCAACGTGCTGCGCGCCAACTTCGCGCGTCGTCACTGCGACTCCATTGCCGTGGAGTTCTCTCATGACTACCTCTTCTTCTATGACCAGCTTGAGAAGGCCAACCTCATGTTGCAAGGCGTGATTGATTGCGCCGACAAGCCCATCGACGATACCCGCGTGCAGTTCTTTTTCCACCATCCCATGAATGATGGCGGCACTTTCTGCGGTGTGTCTGACCTTGCTGAGAAATACGGCCTCGTGCCCGTTGAGGTACAGCCTGAGACCTTCTCGGCCGAACGCACCTCACGCATGAGCCAGCTCGTTGCGTCCAAGCTGCGTGAATTCGGTCTTGAACTGCGACAGATGGTCGCTGACAAAAAGAACAAAAAAGCTATCAACCAGCGCAAGACCGAGATGCTTGGCACCATCTATTCCATGCTCTCGCTCGCTCTGGGCGAACCCATCAAGTCGTTCACCTATGCTTTCCGCGACAAGAACGGTAAAGCCGTAGGTCCCGCACGCACTTACACCCCGCTGGAATTCTACCGCGAGACGGTGGGCGGTCCCATCAACGGCACTTTCATCATGGCAATGAACGATCCTCGCAGGGAGTACTACAAGACCTACGAAGTGGAATATGACCGTCACACCTATGACGGACACAACTGGCGCTACATCAACCTCCCCATGGAGGACATCGCAGCCATGGCCATCGCTTCGCTGAAGGATTCCACCAAGCTCTATGCCAGCTTCGACGTGGGCAAACAGCTCAACCGTTCCAACGGATACCTCTCACTCGACAACTTTGACTATGCTACCCTGTTCGGCACCACATTCCCCATGAACAAGGCCCAGCGCATTGCTACTTTTGACAGCGGTTCAACGCATGCCATGACGATTTGCGCCGTCGATCTTGACGACAACGGCAATCCTATCAAGTGGAAAGTGGAGAACTCTTGGGGTGGCGACAGCGGCCACAAGGGATACATCATCATGACCAACGAGTGGTTCAACGAGTACTCCTTCCGCTTGGTTGTGGACAAGAAATATGTGCCGCAGCACATCCTCAAAGCTGCCGAATCCAAGCCCGTGATGGTCATGCCCGAAGATCCCCTCTTCGGCACTGATGACTGATCATTGACAGATATATAGACGCAAAAGACAGTGTGTCAAAAACAGACTCGGTAACTTAACCGTGCTCTCGCTGGGCGGTTATAGTTCCAGCATTTAAATGACGCCACACTGTCTTTTGTTTTCAATAACTTGTTACGTCCCTTGCTGTTATTGGAAAAAATGCTACCTTTGCTGTCTGATAACAAACTACTAAATTGATTGAAAGATGAAAAAATTTCTCATGATTGCCATCGCGCTGATGCCGCTGATGCTCATGGCTCAGGCCCGTATAGGTATCGTTAACTCACAAGAGTTGTTTGACCTCATGCCCGAGAAGGCGAGTGCCGAAGCCCAACTCAAAGTGTTGAGCGACAGGTATCACACCGAATATCTCTTGCTGCAGAACGAGTTTGACAGGAAGTATGCCGACTATCAGGCGGTAGCGTCCGATGCGTCGATGCCCGAAGCCATCAAGGAGCGTCGCGTGCAGGAGTTGCAGGAAAGTGACAAGAAGATACGTGAGTTCCAGAAACGTGCTGCCGATGACATCGCTGCCCGTCGCGAGGCTCTCACCCGCCCCCTCACCGACAAGGTGCAGGAGGCCATTCGCGTCGCTGGAGAGCAAGGCGCCTTTGATCTGGTGCTTGATACTGCTGTCACTCCAGTGGCCTATGCCGGTCATAATACCATCGACCTCATGCCGGTGGTCAAGGCCCTCCTCGGTCTAGAGTGAGTCAAGTGTCGTGAAGAAACAAAAAAGCCTGCATCGCATTGCGATGCAGGTTTTTATTCACTTAGGGTGGATAATGGGGCTCGAACCCACGACCTTCGGAACCACAATCCGACGCTCTAACCAGCTGAGCTACATCCACCATGTATAGGCATTTCTTTCAAATGCGGGTGCAAAGATAATGCCATTTTTATTACTGTGCAAGAATATTGTCAAAAAAACTTGATTTTTTTGTCCTGACTCATCGTTTCTCGATGATGGCAGGGGCGATGCGGTCGCTGCCTTTGACAAATTCGCCCATCGAGAAGACGCTGCGCAGGTTGATGTCATCGTCAAGTAACAGGATGTCGGCGTCCTTGCCGCGTTGCAGTGAACCCTTGCGGTCATAGATGCCCATAATTCTGGCAGGTGTCTCGCTCGCCATCCTCACGGCGTCATGCAGTGGAACTTCCACCACGCGCGTCATGGTCTTGATGAGGCGGTCCATCGTGGCGATGCTGCCCGCCAGTGCGCTACGGTCCGAGAGTTTGCACACGCCGTCCTCAATGATAACACGCGGGTCAAAGGCGTGCTCGCTGTCACTGTCGGTTACGCCGAGGGCATCGGTACACAATGCCGTGCGCTCAACGCCCTTGATGTGATAGACCAGGTTGAGCAGGGTAGAGGGCACGTGGATGCCGTCGGCAATGACCTCAACGGCCATATCTTCAAGCAGATAGATACTCTCGACGGTGCCAGCATGCTTGAACTCGCGCACGTTGTGGAAACCGGGCATGGCATTATAGAAATGGGTGGCCAGATTATAGCCGGCATCCCAGGCCTTCTTGACGTCGGGGTACTCGGCTCCAGTGTGTCCTATCGCTGCTACGATGCCTTTGCCGGTGATGTACTTGCCCATCTCGACAGCACCGGGCAACTCGGGAGCAACGTCCCAGCGGCGCATGCAGTCAAAGTCCTCGACAATGTGTATATACTCGTTGGCGTCAGGGATGCGGATGACCTCAGGCATTTGGGCCCCGGCTTTACTGGGGTTGAAGTAGGGTCCCTCCATGTGCATGCCCATGATGGTCGATTTGGGCTCGAGCATCAGTTCGTCACAGGTCTGGCAGGCACGTTCCATCATGTCGATGGGCGATGACGAGAGCGTGGCGTAGATGGCGGTTGTGCCATGGCGCAGGTGGGTCATCGCTGCTGTCTCAAATGCTTCGCGGGTACATTCCTGGAAATCATGGCCGCCACCGCCGTGGCAATGCAGGTCGATGCCACCAGGCACAACGTGCATGCCATGGGCATCGATGGTCTTGTCCATGCCCTGCAACTGGCGGCTGCTCTTGCTCACCTCCTTGATGCGTTGGTCCTCAATGATGATAGACCCACCATTGATCCAACCTTCGGGCGTGAGCACGTGGCCATTATAAATCTGAGTCAACATTCCCAATCTTTTTTATCCTTCAGAATTGCAAATATACGCAGTTTTTCAATATGCCACATGCTTTTGTTACGTTTTTTTTGATTTATTGACGAATTTTTTGGGTACGGCCTGCCCTATAGGGTGAAACTTGGCCATGCAGTTTCAGTTGCCTCGGCGTCATCGTATCTTGTTGCTGATTAGCCATGAAAAATGATTAGAAGATGTTAAAAAGGGGTGTTTTTTACTTAAAAATGTTCTTTTTGGGGTGATGAAATGGGGCTAAAATGGAAAAAAATAACTATCTTTGCATTTAAAATCAAAACAACAGCAACATGGAAGTAAAAAAAATCTTGTTTATTTCACAAGAGATTGAACCATACGTGCCTGAACGTCGTCTGTCGGTGATTGGCCGATTATTCCCTCAGGGCGCCAAAGAGCAGGGCATAGAAGAGCGTACTTTTATGCCGAAGTATGGCATGATCGCCGAGCGAAGCAATCAGTTGCACGAGATGATCAGGCTGTCGGGCATGAATGTCATCATCGATGATACCGACCACCCGCTGATCATCAAGGTGGCAACCCTGCAACAGGCTCATTTCCAGGTCTATTTCATTTATAACGAGGATTATTTTGCCAGCAGCCGCATCGACGAGCTGGAGATGAATTGCTCACCCGACGATAACGATGAGCGCAGCATGTTCTTTGTGCGTGCGGTCATTGAGTCGATACGCAAGATGCGTTGGGTGCCCGACATCATCCAGTGCACCGGTTGGATTTCGGCCCTGGCTCCTGTCTATATCCGCACGCTCTATGGTGACGACCCGTCATTCCGTGATGCTAAGATTGTGACATCATTGTTCAACGAGTCAATCCCCATGCCGTTGGGTGACCGCCTGGCCGAGAAGATGCATCAGGACGGTATCCCCAAGAGTGCCCTCAAGCCCATCAATGGCAAGGAGTTGACCTATGAGGAACTGATGGCCTATTCACTGCGCTATGTTGATGGCGTCATCCAGTGTGAAGAGGGTGTGAACGATATGGTGCTTGAGGCTGCTTCATCGTTGCCCAAACTGGAATTCCTCGGTGACGACGATAACGTGGCACGGGTGACCGAGTTCTACGGTTCGTTGTTCGATTGAACCTGATCCGGACATATTCTGTATTCTCATAAAATTGTTCTACTGCATTTCAAGAATATGAAACAGTTTTTCAATGTGATACTGGCAGCGGGTTTGCTGCTTGGCCTGTACGCATGTACCGACGAGACCATCGGTGTGAGCATCACCGACGGTGTGTCGTCAATCATTGAAGATTCATCATTTGTCATCACGGGCCACTCGGTGAGGAATGACCGGGTGCAGATGCGCACCAGCACCAAGATGCTGGGCGTGCTGCAGGCCGATGGCTTCGGGCGCTTGAGCGCCGAGGCTGTAACGTCATGGATGCCTGCCGTGTCGATTGATACCGCTGGCACCCGTGTTGAGTGGATCGACTCTTGCCGACTGAAGTTGCGCATACCTTACCGCAACGGCTTCACCGGTGATTCGTTGGCTCCGATGCGTCTCAATGTATATCGCCTGAACAAGGCGCTCCCGTCTCCCATCTATAGTGACTTTGACCCGACGGACTACTATGACAGCGATGATTTGCTGGCCAGCGAGTCCTATTCTCCTTCATCGGGATCGATGGAGGTTTCCACCTCCTATGTATCGGGTACGAGCCAGTATGATACCGTGCGCGTTATCTCGGTGCCGATGCCTGTTGAGCTGGGCCGCGAATTGTTTGGCGCCTACAAGGACGATCCTCTTACATTCTCGTCGCCTAAGCGGTTTTCCGATGTCTTCCCCGGCATTTACATTTCCAACAGCTATGGCAGCGGCCACGTGTTGAACATCAAGGCCACTGAGCTGGATGTTTATTACCGCAAGCACGTTCAGTTGACGGATACGACCGATACCATCTATCCCGGCAAGTGCCAGTCCTATCTGGCGTCAACGCCCGAGGTGGTTTCCAACAACATCATCCACTTTGACATTGACGATGCCATCACCTCGATGGTCAATCAGGGTGAGGCTCTGATTGTGGCTCCCGCTGGCTATGAAGTACAGGTGCGTTTCCCCATCCAGGACATCATCGACAAGTACAAAGCCAACATCGGCAACAACCAGTCCATTATCAACACCTTGTCGTTGACACTGCCCGTGAGTGTGCCCTTTACCGAGTATAACATCCAGCCGCCCACCTATCTGTTGATGGTCAAGACGTCCCAGAAGGATAACTTCATCAATGGCGACAGCCTGGCCAACAACAAGGACTCGTTCTATGCGGTGTATTCCCCTTCCCAGAAGGAGTATGTTTTCACTGGCCTGCGCGACTATGTCATCAATATCCTGAACAAGAAGGGCGGCATTGCCACCGAGGATGACTTCAACTTCACGATCACTCCTGTTGACGTGACCAACTATACTTATCAAGCTTCCTATTATACGGGAACGACCAATGTGGTGACCAAGATTTCGCCTATGGTGTCGCGGCCAGCCATTGTCCGTCTGCTGCTTGATAAGGCGAAGATCAATCTAACCTACAGCAAACAAATTGTCGATTAAAGTTTGTGGGATTAAAAAAATAGTGCTACCTTTGCACCCGCATTGCAAAACATCGCAGTGCACCAAGCCGCAATAGCTCAGTCGGTAGAGCATTTCATTCGTAACGAAAAGGTCGCGGGTTCGAGTCCCGCTCGCGGCTCCAACATCAACGGGGAAACCATCATCAGTGACGGTTTCCCCGTGATTTTTTTGTGATTTTCTCTGTTAATAGCTCATCAAAATAGAGGTTTCAGTTACGAGCGATTAATTGATTAATCCGTTTAAGATCTTTAGAAAGGGCTAAATATTTCCATTGGGAATAGAAATTTTTTTGAAATATTTCTATTTAGAATGGAAATATTTGTAAATTTGCGGTATCAAAATTGTGATGCCTATGCTTACCAAAGATCAAATCATGCGTGTGATGCTCAATCAGCATTCTGTGCCCCACGAAGTGGGTATGCCTCGCCATATTGATGATAAATGGATGAAGACCAAGCAGGTAGTAGTCATTTCTGGCGTCCGCCGATGTGGTAAATCCTATCTATTGAGGCAAATTAGGGAAAAATGTGCCGAGAAGGATTATTACATGAGGTTTGATGACGACAGGCTCATTAATTTCTCGGTAGAGGATTTTGAAACATTGGATGCCTGTTTTGCCGAAGTCTATGGATTGCAGCACACCTATTTCTTTGACGAGATCCAGAATGTTGCTGGATGGGAATTATATGTCCGTCGGTTATATAATCAAGGAGCCAAGGTTTTTATCACAGGAAGTAATGCCAAGATGCTGAGCCGTGAGATGGGCACCCATCTGTCTGGCATCCACTTGCCGATAGAACTTTATCCTTTCTCGTTCGCTGAGTATCTTCAATTGCGTGGTATACAGATTGGCAAGACAGATTTCTATACGACCCAAGGCTCTGCCATGCTGGTGCGGGAACTGAAGTCATATATACAGACTGGTGGTTTCCCGGCCTATCTTGATGGAGAAACCGATGACTATATCTCGTCATTGTACCAGAGCATTATATATAAGGATGTGCTCATGCGCAACAACATCAGTAATGGCAGGGAAGTCCTGGAATTGATGCATTTCCTGGCAAGCAATGCAGCCAAGCGTCATTCTTATATGTCATTGGCAAGGGTGGTTGGCGTTAAACATTCTGATACGATCAAGAACTATGTGCAGTGCCTTGAGGAAACTTATTTATTGGCTCAACTGATGAAGTATTCCCATTCGGTGAAATCTCAGGAAGGTAGCATCAAGAAGATGTATCTGATTGATAATGCCATCATCAAGGTGGTAGGTTTCAACCCCACTGATAACATCGGGCCATTGCTCGAGAATATGATTTTCATAGAACTGAAGCGTCGTGGATTGGATATCTTCTATCATGATGATGCCAAGGAGTGTGATTTTGTTGTACGTGAGGGGTTGCAAATCGTCCAGTGTATTCAGGTGACGGTATCGATTGCCGATGAACGTACGCGTAAACGTGAACTGGATGGCCTGTTGGATGCAGCTAAGACCTATGGTACAACCGATAATCTCATCATCACGCTTGATGATGACGGATTACAACTTGATATTGAAAATGTGAGAGTTATTCCTGCCTGGAAATTTTTATTGGAGGATCAGATTAATGGAAATCAGTGTTAAAGACTTTATGGAGCGTCAGCCCAATAACCCTAATGTGGCGGTGACTGACCAGTTCTATTTGTGGATTGCCCTGCGGCTGGCCAAGCTGTGGGACGAGTCGCCGTGGCTGCGTGACCTGGATGATACCGTGAGGCGTGACGTGGTGCTTGCCGTGACGGGCTACTACCAGGATGTGGTGGCCGATGGTGGCGTCTGGCGCTCGTTCTCGCGCATGCACAGCGAGCGTCATGGCATGCCCGTTCCATTTTATGAGCGCAGCGAGGACTATGTGGACTACGAGTTGAATCTTGACGATGTGCGCTATGTGATCTGGTGGACGATAGCGGGCGAGCGCGGCAGTGATGTCCTTGATCCGCAGGATGATGGCCTCAAAGCGCTTGCCACAGCCTTCCACATGTTGCTTGACGAGGAATATGAGCAGGCTCCCGTGCCGCAGCAGTTCTGTATCGCCAGCGAGGTGGAGTTGACCAATCCCGCCGATGCCCAGCGCATCTATGATTACGCCTACTGGCTCTATTGGCGCAGTTTCCTGTTGCGCCCTTCATCCCAGGCTGTGATGGAGCGAGCCATGCCCGAGGCCCATGCCATCATTGCCCGCGTCGGCGAGGCTGATGCCCGCCCCCTGCTGTATGACCTCAACGAACGCCTCATGTCCACCGAGCCAGCTGGCCCCATCCCCTTGACCACCGCTCAATGGCTCCACCTCATCCTCGACGACAAGCTGCCGGTCTAGATAGTCTAGAAAAACTAGATGTTCTAGACACACTAGATGTTCTAGACACTCTAGATAGACTAGATACTCTAGATATTCTAGAAGGTCTAGATTATCTAGATGGATAGAAAAAAAGAGTTCCCGCTAGCCCAAGTGGCTGGCGGGAACTCTTTTTGTTGATTGTTATTGCCGTCGGCAATTATGCCAGGCCGCGGCCGTGGCAGTTCTTGTACTTCTTGCCGCTACCGCAGGGGCAGGGATCGTTGCGGCCAATCTTGGGACCCTCGTTGCGGATGGGGCCGGTGGGGCCTTGCGGACGGGGACCGACGGGCGCATTGGGACGGCTGGGATCGGGCTGGCCGCCGCGACCCTCGCTGTAGCGCTGCTGGCGCTGCGGCTCACGCTCCTGTACGTTCTCTTGGGGCGGTGCCTCGGGAATCTGGCCACGCATGAGGATGGCGATGGACTTGCCGTTCATGACGCCAACCATCTGCTTGAACATGTTGAAGGCCTCGGTCTTGTAGATTACCAGCGGGTCTTTCTGCTCATAGCTAGCGTTCTGCACACTCTGGCGCAACTGGTCCATCTCGCGCAGGTGCTCCTTCCAGTTGTCATCGATGGTGAGCAGCATGACAGCCTTCTGCCATTGCTTGGTGAGCGACTTGCAGTGGGTGTCGGCGGCTTCCTTGATGTCGATGACGATGCCGAAGGTGCGCTTGCCGTCGGTGATGGGCACGCGGATGAGGCCCTGGGGCTCCATGCCGTCGGCTTTCTGCCTCTCGACAATCTGTTGGATGATGGGGTCGGCAACTTCGCTCAGGCGTTCCATCTTGCGGTTGAAGGCCTTCAGCACGTTGTCATACAGGATGTCCTGCTTCTTGCCGTCATCCATGCGGCGGTACTCTTCCTCGTTGTAGGGGGGCTCAATGGCGTAGGTCTTGAGCACCTGCATCTGGAAGTCCTCGTAATCGTCGGGACCATATTTCTCGACCATGTCCTCAACGCTGTCGTAGAGGGTGTTGATGATATCCAGACCGATACGCTCACCGATGAGGGCGTGGTGGCGGCGTGAGTAAATCACCTTACGCTGGGCGTTCATCACGTCATCATACTCGAGCAGGTGTTTACGGATACCGAAGTTGTTCTCCTCGACGCGTTTTTGGGCGTTCTCGATGCTCTTGGTCACCATGTTGCTCTCGATGGCCTCGCCATCCTTGAGTCCCATGCGGTCCAGCATCTTGACGGTTCTCTCGGGGGCAAACAGACGCATCAGCTTATCCTCGAACGAAACGAAGAATACTGATGAACCCGGGTCTCCCTGACGACCGGAACGGCCTCGCAGCTGACGGTCCACGCGGCGTGACTCGTGGCGCTCGGTACCGATGATGGCAAGACCGCCGGCGGCCTTCACCTCGGGCGAGAGCTTGATATCGGTACCACGACCTGCCATGTTGGTGGCGATGGTCACGACACCCTTTCCGTCGATGGCCTGACCAGCCTGTGCGACGATGTCGGCCTCCTTCTGGTGCAGCTTGGCGTTCAAGACGTTGTGCGGGATGTGGCGCAGGTTCAACATGCGGCTCAGCATCTCACTGATCTCGACGCTCGTGGTACCCACCAGCGTGGGACGTCCGGAATTGCGCATGGCCTCAATCTCGGCGATTACGGCATTGAATTTCTCCTTCTGCGTCTTGTAAACGCGGTCGGCCATATCGTTGCGGATTACCGGCTTGTTGGTCGGGATGGTCACGACATCCAGCTTGTAGATGTCCCAGAACTCACCGGCCTCGGTCTCGGCGGTACCGGTCATACCTGCCAGCTTGTGGTACATGCGGAAGTAGTTCTGCAGCGTGATGGTGGCAAACGTCTGGGTAGCAGCCTCGACATTCACACCCTCCTTGGCCTCGATAGCCTGGTGCAGACCGTCGCTGTAGCGGCGTCCCTCCATCACACGTCCCGTCTGCTCATCGACGATCTTTACCTTGCCCTCGGCATCGACGATGTACTCGTCGTCGCGGTTGAACAGGGTGTAGGCCTTCAAGAGCTGTGTCACGGTGTGTACACGCTCGGCCTTGACCGAATAGTTAGCAAGCAGTTCATCCTTCTTGTTCATCTTCTCCTCCTCGGTCAGCGGCTCGTTGGTCACTGCCGACAGCTGGGCTGCGATGTCGGGCAGGATGAAGAACTCGGGATCGTCGGTACCCCTGGTGAGCACGTCGATACCCTTATCGGTCATCTCGACAGAGTTGTTTTTCTCGTCGATGATGAAGAACAGGGGATCGGTCACGGTGGGCATCTCGCGGTTGTTGTCCTGCATGTAGTAGGCCTCGGTCTTGAGCATGGCGGCCTTGACGCCCTCCTCACTCAGGTACTTGATCAACGGCTTGTACTTGGGCAGACCCTTGAAGGCACGGAAGAGTCGCAGGGTACCTTCCTTGACGGTTTCCGGGTCGTCGCTGGCCATCATCTTCTTGGCATCGGCGAGCAGTCCGGTCACCAGCTGGCGCTGAGCGTTATAGACGCGCTCCACGTTGGGCTTGAATTGGTTGAACATCTGGTCTTCACCCTTGGGCACCGGACCAGAGATGATCAACGGGGTACGGGCATCATCGATGAGCACACTATCGACCTCATCGACGATGGCGAAGTTGTGGGGACGCTGCACCATGTCCTCGGGGCGCATCGCCATATTGTCGCGCAGGTAGTCGAAACCGAACTCACTGTTGGTACCGAAGGTGATGTCGCAGTTGTAGGCTGCACGGCGCTGGGGCGAGTTGGGCTCGGTCTTGTCGATACAAGCCACGGTCATGCCGTGGAACATGTAGAGCGGTCCCATCCACTCGCTATCGCGCTTGGCCAGGTAATCGTTGACGGTTACCACGTGGACACCGTTGCCGGTCAGACCGTTCAGGAAGACGGGCAGGGTAGCCACCAGGGTTTTACCTTCACCAGTCGCCATCTCGGCAATCTTACCCTGATGCAGGACGATACCACCGATGAGCTGAACGTCATAGTGTACCATGTCCCACTTCATGTCGTTACCACCGGCAATCCAGTGGTTGGTGTAGATGGCCTTGTCACCGTCGATGCTCACAAAGTCCTTGCCCTGGGCTGCCAGGTCACGGTCGAGTTGGGTGGCGGTAACGGTAATGGTCTCGTTCTCGGCAAAGCGGCGAGCGGTGGATTTCACGATGGCAAACACGGTGGGCAACACCTCGTTGAGCTTGTCCTCGAGGACGTCGAGGATTTCCTTCTGGATGTCATCGACCTTCTTCCACAGCGGTTCACGTTCCTCATACTCGAGGGTTTCGATTTCGGCCTTGATGCGGTCGATCTCGTCGCGCTTGTCTTGTACCGAGTCATTGAGCTGCTGGCGGATGTCGGCGGTGCGCTGGCGCAGGCTGTCGATGTCCAGAGCGTCAATCTCGGGATAAATGTCCTTGATTTGCTTGACAATAGGCGTGAGCTTCTTCAGGTCACGCGTTGACTTATTGCCAAACATGGATTTCAAAATGTCACTAAGTCCCATTTCTTGGTTTGTTGTATTATATATTTATGTTTTGTTTTTGTCGTCCAAACTGCAAAGGTACACATTTTAAGTTGATTAGCCGCTATGATATAGCGATTTTTAGCAGATAGGAGCATTTAGGCCTCGTGGGCCTAGAAAAGACGTGGAGATTTTTAAGGTCTTTAAGTAGTGCTGACACCTAAAGTCTGACACCTAAAGCCTAACGCTTGGAGGTCGGGCCACGAGTGGGCTTGCCTAGCAGCCACACGTTGGTCAACGAGCGCACTACCAGTGCTGCCATAATCGGGAAGAAGGCGATGTTGCCCACCTGGGGTTGCCAGGGCCATGCCAGCATGAGCAGACTCACAACCAGCGCGTTGAGGGCGTGGAGCCAGCCAGCAGCCGTGCGGGTTTTCTTGAACCAGGGCAACACGGCCAGCAACAGCAGCAGGGGGTGTAGCCAGGCGATGTTGATGTTGGGTGATGTGGCTTCGTGGGTAGAGAAGAAGATCAGGAAGAAGAGCAGGCATCCAGCCAATCCTCCTGTAGTAAACAGCATGGTGTCGAACCAGCGGGACACGTCACGGCGGCGCCAGTCACGACTGCTCACGAGGAGCGTCAGCAGCAGCACGAGCAGTGCCACCGCCATGGGGGAGATGTACCACGGCGTGGGCGGTTTTACCTTGCCGGCGGTGCTCGCATCGACAGGCACGGTGGTCGCCTTGACCAGTGGCATGGTCACGCTGTCGGTCTTGATGGTGGCACGGTCGATGGCATCCATCAGTATCATGGGGATGAACATGGTGGCGCGCTGGTCGAGCACGGTGTCCACGTTCCAGCCCAATACCAGGTCGATGCCGAATTTTTCCCATGCATAGTTGCGGCAGTAGTGTGCCAAAATGTCACGATAGGTGACAGTCGTGTCGCCCATCGCGGGATATTGCAGCCCCTCGCCCGCCGCCATCTCGATGATGTCGCGGGGACGGGTAGAGCAGTTGTCGCTCAGGAATTTGTAACGATAGGTGCGGTTCTCGGGTTGGGCATTGTACCACAGGAAGTTGCGCACGGCAATGGCGCGGTCCTGCGGCAGGTTGAGTTCCTGTTCCACCATGCGGCGCCCCTCCATGCCCATTGTGGCATAGGCGCGGGGCACGGGCATGCACAGGTAGTCGGTCTCGCCCAGCATGAATCGCCACATGAAGGCCGGTGCCTGGAAATCAAATACGCCGTAGTTAAAGTACAGGTCGATAGGGCCTTGCTGCACCCTGATCTCGCTGTGACCCCAGATGTTGTGGGGCTCGCTGCCGGGATAGAACGTCACGAGGCTCACGCGCACCGAGTCCTCCTCCTGTTGCTTCTGGGTCGGGACCGGTTCGGCAGGGAAGGGCAGTTCGGGCGCGGCTTCAAGTGTCCCCGTCGCACACAGGGCACACAATACCGTCATGCAATATGTTCGCAGCAGCCGTTGCATATATTTTATCATGTGGCAAGAATAATGCCAATAATATAATAACGTGAAATCGACGAAATTATTTCCAGTTTCAGGTAGGATCTGTCACCTAAATCGGGTGGGGAATGTGGGATTTTTGCTGATAAAAATTCGGGGGAAATGTTAAAAGATTGTTAAATTTCTTGTAATTCACTGATTTACAGGACACCTTCATCAGGGCGCCGAGTTCATTGCCCTTGAGCCTTCGGGTCACCCTGAGCCAGATTGCCGGGTTAAGTTGTATGGTAAGTGATGTTTTCATGACTTCTCCTCGGTTTAAAATGGTTTTTTGTCACTTTTGCCGCAAAAGTAACCCACCTCCTCACCGCCCCACCATGTCAAAAAGCACAAACAACCCCAAACACTACAACAAAGTGGTTTCAAGCCTCTAGTGGGCATCCGCACACTTGACGAAAATGGAAAACAAGAAGTACAATAAATACTATGGCATGCGCGTCCTTTGTATATTAACAACAACTGAAATAACTGAAACAAGCTGGGCATCCGCATACTGAACTAAAAGGAAAACAAGAAGTACAACAAATACTATGGCATTCGCGTCCTTGCTAAATTAACAACAACTGAAACAAGCTGGGCATCCGCATACTGAACTAAAAGGAAAACAAGAAATACAACAAATACTATGGCATGCGCATCCTTGCTGTATTAACAACAACTGAAACAACTGAAACAAGCAGGGCATCCGCACACTGAACGAAAAGGAAAACAAGAAATACAATAAATACTATGGCATGCGCGTCCTTTTATATTAACAACAACTGAAACAACTGAAACAAGCTGGGCATCCGCATACTGAACTAAAAGGAAAACAATAAATACAATAAATACAAATCTGTTCTAGTGAGAATCAATACAATTTATTTTCTTCCCTGCACTTCTTGTCTTAATAATCACATGACAATAATCACTATTTGCACTGATTACCAATAATTTGTGTTGTTATCATTAAAAATGTATTCTAATAGGATACACTCATTTCTTGCATGGTATTGGCGCTGCTATTAATTTTGCAAACAAAAAACAATTTAAAATATATAATTATGAATAATAAGAAACTATTAGGTAAACTCATCGAAGAAGAAGTGAGGCGTCAGCAAATTCCAATAACAAAATTTGCTGATATGATTTGTTGCCAAAGAAATAATGTGTATAAGATATTTGATCGCTCATCATTGCACGTCGACCAGTTGGCATTAATCTCGAAGGTCCTGAATCGTAACTTTTTTGAAGAACTGGCAATTGACCCATCATTAATTGACATTAATAGTGAGGAAGCAATCCAAGAGATTGAGAATAGAAGGGCTGTTTCTCAATTCATGGAAGTTGTACCAAAGGTGTTATCTGATATGGGAAGACAACCGGTCATTGCTTTTGGAATACCATTAGGAATGGAAGATGTGGAAGAACTTCCTGATTTCATGCTAACGGATTATGGAATTTGCTTTTCTAAAAACAACTTTATGGCTCTAAAACCGCAATATAAGACAAATCCTTTATTTGATTTTAGGGAATTTGAGAACAATGATGGAATTAAAGTTTACTTGATGATTAATACGTTGACTGGCTCGCATATGATTGATGTCAAATTGGATTATAAGACAGAAGAAGAGTGGGAGAAAACCTTTAGATTTATATTTGAGACTTTTTTTGATCATGGAAGTAAATGATTTGTTGAATGATTTTAATGAAGTCCGAGAATGCGACTTTAAAGGTGAGCATTATTCCGTTCGCGATAATGGTGCTGTTTATCGTCATGCTCGTCTCAATAAAAGGAAGAGAAAATATGATAATATATGGACATTTGGTACACCGAACAATTCAAATGGTTACATGTATCTAAGCACCGTAAGGGTTCATCATATCGTCGCTACAGCATATTTCGGAGATCGTGATACAAAGGTATATGTTGTTGATCATAAGGACTCGAATAAACGGAATAATCGTGTTGAGAATCTCCATTGGCTTACTCGTTTAGAGAATATCCTGACTAATCCCGCAACATTGAAGAAAATCATATTTTATTGTGGTAGTGTCGAAAACTTTTTGAGTAATCCGGTCTTAATTAGGAGATTTGCGAATCAAAATCCAGATTATAGTTGGATGAGAAGTGTGTCAAGAGAGGAAGCGAAATGCACCTTAGAAAACATGAATGAATGGGCTAAAAAGCCTAATGAGGAGCCAAAAGGAGGGAAAATGGGAGAATGGATTTTTAAATCATTAGGCTTTAACCCTCAAATGGAGATAATGAGAAGATCGATGCAGATTGGCCAGTCGAAGAAAAAGAATCAGTCAATGCCCATTCATGATAATCTGGCATCTGAAGAAATGACCAGGAATTATGTAGTTGCAAATAGTCCCAGTAGTGCGGTCCAAAAAGATTGGAGAACACCTACCGATTTTACTCTTTGTCCGTCAGAAGTGTCAGATACGGCATTAATAGATTACTATAATAACATCTCAAGAGGGAAAGTTATGACGAGTAATGTTTTTGGAGGAACAAAAGTGTTTGATTATGCCATAAATGAGAAGAACACATATATTTGGGTATTATGTAGAAGAACGGAGAAGCACCCAATTAAACGCTGGGCTTTATCAGGTATTTTTGTTGATAATGGAAAGTTTGTTCATGAGAATTTAGGCTCTTTTTTTTCAGCAAGGGGTGGATATAAACAATTCATACTCGCCCAGGGAAAAGAATGGAATGGTGGCAATAGTGTAGATGATTACTGCTGAAACTCAATTAAAAATGAATTGAAAAGCAGTACCCTCACGCACAGGATGAAACGAACGAAACGGAAAACTCTCACGACTCCCTTTTGGGTTGCAATCACTTCCAACCAAATGAATCGTTAGATTCCACTAAGAGTTGTTTTTTATTTCCATCGTTTTGGTAGAGGCAATTGGAAATATTAGTATATTTGCCGTGAAACACGAGAACGTGGGACCCATTTCTGAAGAAAGAATAGTAATATGGAATACAAAGGAGATTTCATCATGCAGAAGTACGTTGATTGGTCTCTGCTTAATCAAGGTATCACAATACCTGTAGCTGTTTATTCTATCTTGGCTACTTGGGACAAATCATTATTGATGCATGGAAATAATAAAGATATAAAGATTCTTATCGATGGAGAGTTTTATGACGCAAAACTCAAGAATCTCAATTTTAATCAAGCAAATCACGCTGGGCATAGGGATATTATTCAAATAAGGTATAGCCCTGGTTCTCCTTTGGCAAATAAATTGCGCGCAATATTCAAGAGGAGTTATGATTACTATTATGCCGAGCGACTCCTGCAAGGTAATAGCCGTCGCAATATACCTCTACCAACAGATTTTAAAGAATACATCCAGTTGTATCTGTCGACATCACCAAACGTGTTATGCATGGATTATTGTTCTGACTCAGAATCACAAAAATTAGCAAATGCACTGATTTCTATTCCCGAAGAAATATATGAAGTCGGCGATGATGAGTTTTTCATGTCAGACGATACTGCTAAAATTGTTGAAAGAGAGACTCTGATGAAGTACCGTAAGATAGATCGAAATGTTATCAAGATGCTCAAAAAATTCTATGATTACAGGGACGAGATTAGTGGAGAGAAAATAGGTAGTGAGTTTGGTGAGAGTGTTGTTGAGGCCCACCATATAGACTACTTTACTAAGTCACAAAACAATGACTCAACCAACATCATCATTATTAGTCCTAATTACCATCGAATTATCCATAAGAACAATCCTCATTTCAATCGAAAGAAATATCGGTTCGAGTTTGAAAACGGTGAGGTGCTCAAACTGAAATTGTATGAGCATCTAAGGGTTGGTAATTAATCAAGGATATAGAATTAAGATTATGCTACCACAAAGAAGCACTTACTTTGGATAGACCTTCATATTTTTTGATAATCTGAGCATACTCCAGGAAACCTACGCGTCCTTTTATCGGTTGATATATTGATTTGTTGAGTTTGCTTTCAAATTCAGCTTTTCTGTAATAGTCTGCCACAATATAGAAATGTGCAGCAAAATCCTGCAATTCAAAGAAACGGTCAAATGCGCCTGTCATATTTGTTGTGTGTTCTACCTCAAATAGGCGTGACGGAAGGCATCTTTCCTTATTGAACCAGATGACATCTACTTGACGAGCCGTGTTTAGCAGATTGTCATAAGTGAAGGTCGGAAGGGTGGTAGTATCGACAATGTCTTTCAGGGGTTTATCAATAAACAGCCTGCTTTGGTCTTGTGCTGGAACGTATGTGATGAGGTTCTCCAATTTTCCGATTTCAACTAGCAAACCTTGATAGTAGCCGTGGGTGAATAGTTCTTCGCTCTCTTTGTCACCTATTTTCAGTTTGAATTTTGCCAATACCTCATCACGACACTCCTCAAGAGCCCATAAACCTGGCTGTATCCTAAAGATATGTTTACTATCTTGGACAATCCTGCGTACTGAGGCCTGTGGAGTTTTTGTTTTCCAAGTAGAAAAATCCATTTTAGCATTGAGCTGTCTGAATGTGGAATACCCGCCCAAGGCCCTCATCATTTCAATTACTTGTTGTTCCTGTGTCATATCAGTGAGTTTATGAGTTACAAAGGTAACGAAAAAGAATAAAGCAAGCAAAAAACATGGTTAATTACGTCAGTATACCTATTATGTGGGGCCGGGCTTGACCTCGACGCATTGGCTGGTGTATGATGCCGAGCGGGATTTATATGGCGACTCGGTGGACTGGTGCGAATACTATTGGTGCACCCGCGAGGACTTTATGCGGGCACGTGGTGACCGGTGGTGGAGCCTGGATCATGGTTGATTTTAAACAGCGGATACTGCAAAAAATGACATGCACAACAGCCGATTAAAAAATCGCGTTGTTGTGCATGTGCAGTGTTGTTTTAATTGTTGTTTATCAAAGGGATGCGGATGCCCCTTAGTGTTTGTTGTATTTATTGTTTTCTTTTTTGTTGGTGTGCGGATGCCCGCTTGTTTGAGTTGTTTAAGTTGTTGTTTTTAACTGTTGGCGTGAATCAGTTTCTTTGCTTGATGGCGCGGGAGACTGATTTTATGGCGGCGGCATCTTGACTTTGACGGTGAGGCTTTCTGTCGACGGCAGCACTGGCGGAAACGACTGGGCGATAGGCGGTATAATTGGTGAAACTCTGGTTAAGCGACAGCAAGAGGTAGCCGTTGTCATCTATGTCGCAGTAGAGTTCCTCATAATCGCCGTCGTTGTACCAGATGTATAGCCGTTGGCCTTTCAAAACCCACCTCAGATCAATAATACAGTCGATGATTTCATTATTAACATAGGTGCTATAGGAGTAGTGGCCAGTCTTGTTGGCATTGAACGTAAACTGCACCGCGATTTGTTCCGGTATATCATATTTGCCATATTCATCGACAGCATACTCAGAGTACCATGTGCCTGTAATGTCTAGGGCACAATAATCTCCCAAAATTACATCAGCCACGGCATTGACGTCAGCAATATTGACTTCGCCGTCACCGTTCACATCGGCTGCTGCATTGTCGCCGCCAAGAATCACATCGATGACGGCATTGATGTCGGCAATGTTGACCTCATCGTCGCCGTTCACGTCGCCATAGACATGTCCCGTCTCCACAATCCTCTCGAAAAACGGGAACCAATGCCAATCGGCTTGATAGGCATCGGCAGTGCCGTGGGGCACATGAAGTGTGCGACCTGAAAAGTCAGGAATGTCTAGGCTGAAGACATTATGCTCCATTGTGATTGCTGACGGGTCGGTAATATAGCAGTATACGTCCTTCAGGCTGGTACAGTTACGGAAGGCCTCGGTGCTGATGGTCGTGACTGAATTGGGGATGGTTACGCTTGTTAAGTTTTCACAGTCAAGGAATGCGCCCTCGCCAATGAAAGTGACCACATCAGGGATGTCCATGCTGGTCAGACCAGTGCAGTTATCAAACGCATAGGCATCGATGGTTGTGACGGAATTACCGATGGTGAGGTCAGTCAAGCCGGTGCAGTACGAGAATGCCCCCCTGCCGATGGTGTAGACTGAATTGGGAATGATGACGCTTGACAAGCCGCTGCAATCCACGAATGCCCAGTCGCCGATCGCGGTGACCGTATTGGGGATAACAGTGTTCTGGCAACCCGCAATCAGGGTGTTGCTTGAGGTCTCGATGATTGCGTTGCAGTTGTCGCGTGAATCGTATTTAGGATTACTGCTATCGACGATGATGCTCGTCAGGCCACTGCAGCCGCAGAAAGCATTGCCGTCGATTGCGTTGACCGAACTGGGGATAGACAAGCTCGTTATACTCTCGCAGCCAGAGAATGCCTCGTTGCCGATGGTAGTGACCGCGTCAGGGATGTCGGCGCTCGTCAGTTCACTGCAGTTAGCGAATGCACAATTGCCGATTGAGGTGAGAGAGACAGGCAAGTTGACACTCTTCAGGCCTGTAAAGTTAAAGAACGCATAATCATTGATGGCAGTAACTGAACTGGGGATAACAAGATCAGTAACCTCCACATCATTTAAATATAAGCGATGTGCGTAATTAAGAGGATTAGAAGCATGTGTGGAAAATGAGATATTGCACCAAGCCGCCAGGTCGGTAATCCTGACGATGGCTAAGTTGTTGCAGTCCCAAAATGCCTGATCGCCAATAGAAATGACCGAGCTGGGGATGTCCACGCTCGTCAGGCCACTGCAGTAATAGAATGCCCGCTCGCCGATTGAGGTGACGGCGCCAGGGATAGTCATGCTCGTTAAACTATTACACCAAAAGAATGCTTCGGAGCCGATGGTCGTGACAGAGCTAGGGATGGTCACACTTGTCATCTCATTGCTGCCGTAGAAGGCACCACTGCCGATGGCGGTGACCGAGTAGGTCTTGTCCCTATAGGTCACAGTTGAGGGGATCGTCACGTCGCCGCCGTAGTAGCCATAACCTTTTGTCACGGTGACTTCGTTGCCGTTGATATTGTAGTAGATGCCATCGACCTCAAAGTCAAAGGCGGTGGCAGTGGCTGGCAACAGCAGGGCCAGCAGCAGGAGTGTGGATGTGATAAAGTTTTTCATTTCGTTTTTAAGTATTATTTTGTGATGTTATTTGTCATTTTCATGCTGCAAATTTAGGCACTCTTGTAGTCTCCCACCAAATTAAAAAACACAAATACTCAGGAGTGTAAAAATTTTTTACACCCAAGTGTCAATTATTTTTACATTCTTTATTGAGAAAAGATACTTTTTTGAACTGAAATTTGGTGGCTTGAGAATATTCATATAATTTTGCATTGCGAAAAGTTCGTAACGAAAAATCCGTAACGAAAAGTTCGCAATGGGCAATTAATAAGATGTATCTATGAACAGGAAGAAATCTACTCCGCTTAATCCTTTCCTATTAACAGGATATGTGTCACCTGATTATTTCTGTGATAGGGAAGAAGAGACCAAAAGGCTTATCTCAGCATTGCTGAATGGTCGCAATGTAACCCTGATAAGCCCCCGACGTATGGGCAAAACAGGTCTGATTCGACATGCTTTTCATCATTTGAATGTCGGAAAGCAAGCAAAGTGCTACTATGTGGATTTATATAAGACTGATAGCTTGTCGTCTTTGGTTGAGCAATTGGCTAATGTAGTGTTGGGCTCTCTTGATACAACTGAGGACAAGATTATAAGGCAGGTCACCACATTCTTTAAATCATTACGTCCTTTATTCAGTTTTGATTCTTTGTCGGGTGTGCCAACCTTTACAGTCGATGTGAAGCCAGAATTGGCTGAATACTCCCTGAGCGAGATTTTCTCTTATATGGAGCAGTCCGGACAGCAGTGCGTCATAGCGATGGATGAATTCCAGTCAATCGTTAATTACAAGGACAAAAATGTGGAGGCATTGTTGCGTTCCCATATTCAGCAACTCACGTCGGTTCATTTCATCTTTTCGGGTAGCCAACGCCATGTCTTGGAAAACATGTTTGCCTCGGCTAACCGTCCTTTTTATCAGAGTACACAGATTCTGAATCTCTTTGAAATTCAGGAGGATTCCTACAGTAAATTTGCAAGGAGTAAATTTGAGGCTCATCATCAGCAAATAGATGAAGATGTTTTTGATTATATATATCAAAAGCTTTTTGGGCATACTTGGTATATACAGGTACTGTTGAACCGTTTGTATGAAATAGGAGAATCATCAATTGATAAAGAATTGATTGACAAAGTCCTGGCTGATGTGGTTGATGAGAATGAAGCTACATTCCAGACGTTCATTCGCTTAATCAGTCCTGCCCAGGTAAAGTTACTACGTGCCATCTCGGCTGAAGGTATTGTACAACAGGTACTGAATCAGTCATTTATCAGTAAATATCATTTGGGAGCGACCAGTACAGTTAGCTCGGCTCTTAAGGCCTTAGTTGAAAAAGAGTTGGTTTTAGATGTTAAAGGCAAGTATCAGGTTTACGACCGTTTTTTTGGCCTTTGGCTAAAATCAAATTAAAAAACAACTTAAACAAGGATCCGTCCACAAATAGAGCGCGGATGCCAGCTAGTTTAAGTTGTTTAAGTTGTTGTTATCAGAGGGATGCGGATGCCGGGTCGTTGTGGTAGGGGTTACCAGGAGCCGTAGGCGCCGCGGTCGGCGTCGAGTCGTAACAGGATGAACAGCAGCACGGTAAAGCCCAGCAATGAGGAGCCGCCGTAGCTGAAGAACGGCAAGGGGATGCCGATGACAGGACACAGGCCGATGACCATGCCGATGTTGATGGTGAGGTGGAAGATGAGGTAGGACGCGACGCAGTAGGCATAGACGCGCGCAAATGTCGAGTGGTTGCGCTCCGCCAGTGTGATGATGCGCAGGATCAATGCCAGGAAGAGCACCAATACTGCCACGCTGCCCACGAAGCCCTGCTCCTCGCCGATGGTGCAGTAGATAAAGTCGGTGTGTTGCTCAGGCACATACTTCAGTTTGGTCTGCGTGCCGTTGAGGAATCCTTTGCCCATGATGCCGCCGCTGCCGATGGCGATTTTGCTCTGGTTGACGTTATAGCCGGCGCCCCTGAGGTCTTCCTCGATGCCCAGGGTGACCTTGATGCGCTGTTGCTGGTGGGGCTCGAGCACCTTGTTGAACGCGAAGCTCACCGTGAACATGAACACGAGTGACGCTGCGGCAAAACAGATGGTAATGAGCACCTTCTTCAAGTCGTCATGCAGCATGCCCCACAAGAGGTAGAGCAGTGACAGGATGATGACGGGCAGGAAGAAGGCATAGCCGTTGACATTAACGCCAGCCAGTGTCAAGCCTCCAGCGATGGCACCCGCCGCCAGGTAGCCCAGCAGCACGTTGCGCCCCAGAATCCACGAGCGGCAATAGATCAACAGCATGCCCACCACGAGCACCATCACGATGATAAAGGCGATGGCGATGCCCAATGGTATGCCCATAAAGGTGATGGCTGCAAACTTCAGTACCACGACAAAATAGACCACCGCCATCAAGGCTGCAAACAGCACAAAGCCTGACATGCCCTCACGGTAGAGGACAAAGAACAGGGCGGTGTAAACCAGTGCCGTGCCCGTCTCGCGCTCCAGGATGATGCACAGGATGGGCAGCAGGATGATGCCTAGAGCGATGGCATAGTTGCGCCATCCGTTGAGCGTGAACCCGTAGGTGCTGAACAGTTTAGCCAGTGCCAGCGCCGTCGCTGTCTTGGCAAACTCGGCAGGTTGCAGGCTCACCGGTCCGAATACGAGCCAGGACCGGGAGCCCTTGATGTCGGGCGCGACAAAACTGGTGATAATCAGCAGCAATATCATGAATCCGTATAGCGGATAGGCATAGGCTTCATAGATGCGCCTGTCAATCAGCAGCAGGGAGAAACCAATCAGGAACGAGAGACCAGCCCACAGGAACTGCTTGCCCGAGAACTCGCTCAGGTCAAACATGCTCGCCTTGTCATAATCATAGGTCGCGGCATAGATGCTCACCGCCCCGGCAATGATCATGATGAGGTAGAGGACAATGGTAATCCAGTCCACTGACCTCAATAGGTTGGTATTCTCATCTTCGTTCCTTACTTCCATTGGTTTTTAGACTTTAGACTTTAGATGTTAGACTTTAGATGTTAGACGTTAGACGTTAGATGTTAGACGTTAGACGTTAGACGCTTGTCACTAATCACTAATCCTTCTTCACCTTGGGGGTGGCAATAGTGTGGCGACTCGCCATGGCGCGACCCTGGGCCTGCAGGCCGGGGGAGTCACCGCGCAGGTAGCGCTGTATCATCAATGCCCCGATGGGCACACCGAAGGCGGCGCCGAAGCCCGCATTCTCGACATACACGCACACGGCGATTTTGGGGTCGTTCATCGGTGCAAATCCCATGAACACCGAGTGGTCACGACCGTGCGGGTTCTGGGCTGTACCCGTCTTGCCGCACACGTCAAGTCCCGGAATATTGGCACGGGTGCAGGTTCCGCCCAGCACCGCCATGCGCATACCCTCGACAATGTCGTTGTAGTAGCGCTTGTCGATGTCGGTGTCGTGGCGTTCCAGGTTCTTCTTGAGCACGCCGACGCCCTCGATGTGCTTCACGACATGGGGCGTGATGTAGTAGCCGCGGTTGGCGATGGTGGCACTCAGGTTGGCGATTTGCAGCGGCGTGGCGAGGATTTCGCCTTGTCCGATGGCGTCGCTGATGATGGACTGTCCTGTCCACTTGCCCTTCTTGTGGAACTTGTCATAGAAGGCGGTGTTGGGGATAAATCCACGGCTCTCGCCCGGCATGTCCACGCCCAGTTTGTAGCCATAGCCCATCGACACCATGTGATTCTTCCAGACCTCAAAGGCCTTGCCCGTCGAGCCGTACTTCTTGCGGTTGTCCATCATGTGCTTGAAACCCCAGCAGAAGTAGGCATTGCAGGATGTCTGCAAGGCTGGTTTCAGCGAGATGGGGGAGCCGTGGCCGTGGCATCCCACACGCAAGCCGGCATTGACGTAACCGCGACGGCAGGGATACATCGTGCTCGTGGTGATGATGCCCTCGTCGAGGAAAATCAGACCCTGTGAGGGCTTGAAGGTGGAGCCTGGCGGATAAGCCGCCATGATAGCGCGGTCGTAGAGGGGTTTGAGCCTGTTGTTCACCAGGTTGCTGTAGTTCTTGCCGCGTTCCTTACCCATGAGCAGCGCCGGGTCATAGGTCGGGCTGGATACCAGGGCGAGGATTTCGCCCGTCTTGGGCTCGATGCACACGATGGCTCCCACCTTGCCCTGCATGAGCATTTCGCCATAGGCCTGCAGCCCGATGTCGATGCTCAACTTCAGGTTATTGCCGGCAACGGGCGCCACATCGTCGGCTCCGTCGTTGTAGCGCGTCTTGATCTTGCCAGTCGCGTCGCGAACGAGGATTTCCTTGCCCTTGACGCCGCGCAGCCACTTCTCATAGCTCTTCTCGATGCCCAGGTCGCCGGTGTAGTCGCCAGGACGGTAGTAGTTATCGTTCTCGATGTCGCGGGCGTTGACCTCGCGGATGTCTCCTAGCACATTGGCAGCGACGTGATAGTTGTATTGCCTGAGGATGCGCTGCACGACAAAGAAGCCCGGGAAGCGGTGCAGTTTCTCCTGCAGGCGGCCGTAGTCTTCGGGGGAGAGGTGGTTCATGAACACCTGCTGGGTGAACGCCGAGTAGTTGCGGCCTTTCTTCATGTCCTGCAGGCGACGGTCAAATTCCTCGCGGCTGATTTGCAGCGTGTTGCAGAAGTCGATGGTGTCAAAGGGCAATACGTCCTTGGGGGTCATCATTAGGTCATACTCGGGCGAATTGAAGACCACCAGCGAGTCGTTGCGGTCATAGATGAGGCCGCGCGACGGATAGATGACCTTCTCCATAAAGGCATTGCTGTCGGCATGGGCTTTGTAGGTGTTGTCCAGCACCTGCAGCTGCACCAGGCGGATGATGTAGATGATGACAATCGCTACAATGAACCCGCCGATGACAAGTTTTCGCTTCTCGAGGTTATAGTCTTTTCTCACGGCGTGTGCTCACTAAAGTGTCCAACCCAAAGATGAGGATAATCGACAGGATGCTGCTGCCGACGATGCGTGCAAGAGTGAGCAGGATGTCGTGCAGCGAGAAGGCCTGGATGAGGAAGATGAGTGAGCAATAGATGGTCACCAGCGTTGCCATGTACTTGAAATAATCACCGACACCCATGGAATCTACCGACGGGATGGGGATGTTCATATCGTTCTCGCGAGAGACGAACATGTTGAACACCGGTCGCCTTACCGCTGCCAGCATGGTGCAAGCCAGGGCGTTCATGCCGGGCGTGTTGTTGAAGATGTCGATAATCAGACCCGAGAAAAAGGCAATGGTCAGCACCCAGCCGCCGTGCAGGTTGACGGGCAACCTGAGGATAAGGTAGATGAACACCACGGGCATGGCGATATTGAACAGCACAATCTTGTTGCATACCAGCTGCACAACAACCAGTGCCAGAAACAGCACGATGAATTGTATTACGGTCTTGGTCATGGCTGCTCTCCTCCTTGTTCGGGTTCAACGGGTTTGGTGGTGTTATCGGGGGCTTCGGTAGCCTTGGGACTCTCGGGGTTCTCTGGCTTCTCGGCGTTCTTTCCGGGCTTGGAATTCTGGGGCTTGACGGGGTCACCGGGCAGCACGTCGATGATCTCGGGCTTGATTTCGGGACGCGTCTGGATGCTGGCGGCGGTGTCAATGCCTTGCTCGGCACGACGCAGGGCGTCGATCTGTTCCTTCATGCTGTTGGTGATGACACGCACGCTGCTCAGCTGGCTGAAGTTGGTCGTCAGCCTGATGCGCAACGACACGAAGCTGTCGCTCATGTCACGCGCCAGTCCCTCGACGGTACCCACGATGATTCCCTCGGGGAATACTGCCGAGTAGCCGCTGGTGACGATGGTGTCGCCCTTGTGGAAGGTGATGTGCTTGGGCAGCTCCTCGAGCACAGCAAAGCGGGGGCTCTTGCCGTCCCATACCAAGCTGCCGTAGAAACCGCTGCCGCGCAGTTTGCATGAAAGCCTCATGTGCGGGTTCAGCAGCGAGATGATGCGTGCAGCATGGGGTCCCACCACGTTGACAATACCCACGACGCCGTTCTGGTCGATGACGCCCATCTCGGGGCTCACGCCGTCGATGTGACCGCGGTCGATGGTAATGTAGTTGTTGGGCTGTGAGATGCTGTTGCTGATGACGTGTGCCATGACAAAGCTGTACTGCTGCAGTGCGGGCTGCCGTAACGAGTCGGGCCGTAGCAGTTCCAGGTCAGACATCTGCTCCCGTAGCTCAATCAGTTCCATCTCCAGCGCGGCGTTGCGTTCCTGCAGGCTCTCGTTGATGTCACGCAGGTGGAAATAGGACGTGACTCCATTGAACGCCTTATAGACCGCGGCGCTCACTCTGTTGGCCGAGGTCAGATAGACGCTCTGCTGGTAAGGATTATCCTTAAACAGCAGTACGAGGCTCAATATCACATAGATAGCGAAAATGAACCACGCACTGTGTTTGACGAAAAAGCATCGTGCCTTATTAGTTTTCAGTTGTCAGTTTTCAGTTGTCAGTTGAATGCGGATGCGCTGTAAAACTGAAAACTGCAAAACTGAAAACTGCTATTAACGCATGAGGAACTTGAAGTGCTTGATGTTCTTCAGTGCGATGCCGGTACCCTTGGCAACAGCGTGCAGGGGATCGTCGGCGACATGGAACTCGATGCCGATCTTGTCGGTCAGGCGACGGTCCAGACCACGCAGCAATGCACCACCACCAGTCAGGAAGATACCGTTGTGGACGATGTCCTGATACAGCTCGGGAGGCGTCTGCTCCAGGGCGCTGAGGACGGCAGCCTCGATCTTGGAGATGGATTTCTCGATGCAGTGGCACACCTCCTGATAGGTCACGGGCACCTCAAGGGGCAGGGAGTTCACCTGGTTGGGACCATGGATGATGAAGTCCTCGGGGGCATCGGGACCCAGGTCGGTCAATGCTGAGCCGACGTTGATCTTGATAGCCTCGGCAGTGCGCTCACCGACGCGCACATTGTGGGCGCGGCGCATGTGCTCCTGGATGTCCTCGGTCAGGTCGTCACCAGCGGTGCGGATGCTCTTGTTGCTCACGATACCGCCCAGAGAGATAACGGCGATCTCGGTCGTACCGCCACCGATGTCAACAATCATGTTGCCCTCGGGAGCCAGCACGTCAAGGCCGATACCCAATGCGGCAGCCATCGGTTCGTAAATCATATAGACGTCGCGGCCACCGGCATGTTCGCTGGAGTCGCGGACGGCGCGGATCTCAACCTCGGTCGAGCCTGAGGGGACGCATACGACCATGCGCAGCGAGGGAGAGAACCAGTGGTTCTTGGCACTCACTTTCTTGATCATGCCGCGGATCATGTGCTCGGCGGCGTTGAAGTCGGCGATGACACCGTCGCTCAAGGGCCTGACGGTGCGGATGCCCTCATGGACCTTGCCGTGCATCTCGCGTGCACGCTCACCCACGGCGATGGGGCGTCCTGTCTTGGTCTCCAGGGCGACAACCGAAGGCTCGTCGATGACGATGCGGTCGTTATGGATGATAATGGTGTTGGCTGTTCCTAAATCGACAGCGATTTCTTGTGTGAATGAAAACCATCCCATGATTGTTTACTTATGAATGCTTAATAATTTACTCTCGTTTAATGGACTGCAAAATTACTCAAATCTCGCCAAATAGACGCTATAAAAATTGAATTAAAAAATAAAAAATATCGCCATCAGTAGTATCGACTGATCAGCAGGATTTTACGTGATCGGCTCCATCAAAGGGTTTCCTCAAGGGCCTCTACAGCATGGCGCACACAGTCCTCACAGGAGCACAACACGCCACGGCCGCTGCCCACGCCCTTCAGGTCCTTGCAGCGCGTGGCACCGCAGCGTTGTTCAAACTCTGCCCGCAGTTGGCTGGCCTGGGGATTCATGCGGCGGCCGTCATATCGCAACATTCCTTGCGCCATCTGCGCACCGCACAGGGCACCACAGGTCTCGTCCATGCTGCCCATTCCGCTGCCGAAACAGGCTCCCATCGCCAACAGTTTCTCCTCGGGCAGCCCCAGTTCGGGGGCAAAGGCCAGCAGTACTGCCTGGCAGCAGTTATACTCACGCTTGTACATCACCGCGCGCTCGCGGCGCGGCATTCCGTTCATCATTTCGTTCTGTTCCATGTTTATATATAATTAATGTGATAGTCTCCTGCAAAGGTAGTAAAAAGATTTTATGCTCGCGCTGCTCGCAGTTTAGAGTTTAAGTCAAAGTCAACGGCTAGCGCCGTGGAGAAGGGATAATGTTTAATGTTTAATGAGGCATCCGCAATGTTGAGACGCAATATTTGTGCAAGCCGAACACGATGGTGCTTGCTGATGGCGGTCGTGATATACGCAAGATGAAGGTGGATGACTGGTTATGGGCGAAGAAAACAAGTACTACTGAAATTGGTAGTTTGTCACGCCTCAAACTACAAATAATTGTGTATTATAAAGGTCGGCTTACCGTAATTTGTTATTTTTGTCAGAGAAACGGAAAACAGATGAAATCCCAAAAAAGTTTAACCTCAATAAAATGATGAGCTTATGTCTAGTGAAGCATCCAACAAACGAAAAGAAAAGGAGGCTACCGAGAACAGGCGCCGAACGATAAACTATATTGTCGTTGCTGCATTGGCTGCCTTGATCGTTACGGTTCTTTTCCTGGTGTTTGGCCGTTCGGACAATAATTCCAACAATGGTCAATCGCCTTCAGGAACGACGACCGAACAGGTTACCAACCCCTCGTCAACAAATGGCACAGCCACTACTCCGTCAACAAACGGTACAACCACTGCTCCGTCAACAAACGGTACAGCCACTACTCCGTCAACAACCGTGAACCGTCCTCCCGCGAAGGTCACCCGTCCGGCTAAGGGCAATACTATTAATCGCCCAACTTCGTCGGATAGCAAGCCTACTTATAATGGAAGGACTGACGTCCCCCACACGGAAAAAGGCGAGATCTTGAAGCAAATCGAGGCCGAGAAAGCCAAGGAGAAAGAGAACTCCAGCAATAAGCCGATTCGCAACGCAGCAAAGCGTCGCTAAATCGGTTGTAGCACAGCATCTCCATGTCACGAGGGTCCTGACACTACCTGTGACATGGAGATGCTTGTTGCACGGGCATTTTGATGCCATAATCTGGCGGGTTGTGGCAATAAGCGGGGCTGGTTCACGTTATATATAATGTAATATAGATATCAAGTGCGCACTATGAATAAGAGAATCATCATGCTCATGGCGGCCGCGCTGGCTTTGTTGTCGGCGAGTGCCCAATTGGCGTTTACTGGTATAGGGCAATATCCCGTCATTGAGGTGACCCCCGATAAAACCACCGGTTTGGACAAGATATATGTGGTCTATAATACTCAAGGGGTGGGGATGACCTATACTTCTTCAACCGGTGATAGGCCGACATGGACAAGTTATGACTCGCATAACTGGAATTATCCTGATACAGTCTCTGCTGCTTGGAATGGGCAGATGTCTACCTTATTGAGTCAGGATATTTCCAACAAGGGATACAAGATTCAGGAGGGTAACGATTCTCCCTTTTACTTCTGGGTAGTCAATTATGCCGACTTCCCCATGGAACTGAATGACATGTCCTGCAACAATATGGAGCCATGCCACCTCCTCACGCTCAATATTGACGGCCATGCCGACGCCATCCCATTCTATACCATCAACGGTCACCGTCAGGTGCTGGACCGTGAAATAAAACTGACTTATAACACGCTAGTGTGGGACGACAGCACCCACTGGCAGGAAGCTGTAACTGTCGAGAGTTTTGCAGCGCTGGACCAAGGTGTCGAGATAACGCCGCCGTTGTGCAACACGGCATTCTTGCTTACGGGAGACCGCTTCCTGGAGGAGTGGGGTATCGGCGAAAGTGTTGAGGGTGATTATTATTACACCCAGGCTGTGGACTGTAATACCACTGCTGTTCAAGAAGATCGTGGCAACAATAACGAGAAGGGCATTGAGAGCGGCCTGGGAGGTTCGGCTCCGGTCAATATCGTGTTTACCGGTTATCCAACCGATGCTGTGGTCTATCGTGTGTGGGAAATGGCTACAGATCAGGATTTTGAAAACGTCATCCTGCAATACAATCAGGATGAGGTGGATTACTCCTTTACTGAAGCCGGTACCTACTACATGCGCTATATGGTTGACAATGCATCCGGCACATGCCCGACCTATGGCGAGACCTACACGATTACCGTCAGCGAAAGTGAGTTGGTGTGCCCCAACATTTTCTCTCCTGGTTCAACCGAGGGTGTGAACGACATCTGGAAAGTCTCTTACAAGTCGCTTGTGGAGTTCCACTGCTGGATCTTTAACCGCTGGGGAACCCTGGTGTGTGAATTCACTGATCCCGGCAGCGGTTGGGACGGTACCTATCACGGCAAACTCGTTGACACCGGCGTCTATTATTATGTCGTGACGGCTCTGGGCAGTGACGGCGTGAAATACAAGAAACGTGGCGACATCACCATCCTGCGTTACAAGAAGGGTGCCAGCGGCACCTCGGGTAACGGCTCAGGTGGAGGAGGATATTAAACAAATTGCGGCTTTTGCCGCAATTTGTTGATTAGTGATTAGTGATTAGAGATTAGTGAGGCATCCGCGATTATGCTCGCGTTGCTCGCAGATTAGAGATTAGAGAGGAACGATCATTACATGAAGAAGATTATATTGATGGCTGTGTTGCTGGTGGCTTCTACTACGGTGGCACAGGCTCAACTCAAACGAGAGTACAGCAAGACGAGTACGGGTAACTCGTCTCCCGTGTTCAGTACAACGGCAAGTCCTGACATTCCCATGAGTATCAACTTTGCGGGCGAGACCGTGAGTTTTGACAGGCTGGATATGGCAGAGCGACTGGACCGGGAACTGACAAGCATTATCTATGGCCAGACGACGACCGAACTTTGCTTCAAGCGCGCCAACCGCTATTTCCCTGCATTGGCCAAAATCCTCAAAGAGCAAGGTGTGCCTCTGGATTTCCTGTATCTTGCTGTGACCGAGAGTTCTATGGATTACAGCGCCTACTCCAGCGCCAAGGCTGCCGGCATGTGGCAACTCCTGGCTGGAACAGGACGTGACTTCGGTCTGGAGGTCACCGACGAGGTAGACGAGCGCTATGACCCAGAAAAATCGACCGTTGCCGCTTGCAAGTATCTCAAGTCGGCCTATAAGAAATATGGTCACTGGCCCACTGTTGCCGCCAGTTATAATGCTGGTATGCAGAAGATCAGCAATGAACTGTCCAAGCAACGCGTGGACAACACCTTTGACCTGTACCTGGTTCAAGAGACGTCGCGTTATGTGTTCCGCATCATGGCTTACAAGTTGCTGATGGAGTCGCCCAAGCGTTATGGCTACCGCTTCTCGCGCAAGAACCTGTGGCAACCAGTGGACTATACGACCGTTGATGTGACCGGCTCGGTCGCCAGTTGGATAGACTGGGCCAAGGACAAGGGCCTTACTTACGCCCAATTGCGGGAAGCCAACCCCTGGATCCGTTCCACCAAGTTGACAAACGCCTCGGGCAAGACCTACAAAGTGCGCATTCCCAAGAAGAGTGAGCTCTATCGCAGCAAGCGCACCTATAGCGTCTATAATAAGGACTGGGTCATCGATTAGAGTTAGGAGTTCTAGATTATCTGACAACCGAAAACTGACAACTGAAAACTGAAAACTGAATGAAAATTAACGGGCAGGAAATAGACAGCGTTGAGGTATTGGGCGCGAGGGTCCATAACCTTAAGAACATAGATGTGGAGGTGCCGCATGACCGACTCACTGTGATCACTGGATTGAGTGGCAGCGGCAAGTCGTCATTGGCGTTTGACACCATCTTTGCCGAGGGGCAGCGTCGCTACCTCGAGACCTTCTCTTCCTATGCCCGCAACATGTTGGGAATCCTCGAACGCCCCAACGTGGATAAGATTTCGGGTCTGTGTCCCGTCATTTCGATAGGGCAGAAGACCGTGAACCGCAATCCCCGCAGTACGGTAGGAACAACGACCGAGGTATATGACTACCTGCGTCTGCTCTATGCCCGCGCGGCTGATGCCTATTCCTATCTATCGGGCGAAAAGATGGTGAAATACACCATCGACAAGATACTCAACCTCATTCTCGAGCGTTACCAGGGACGCAGAATCTACGTCCTGGCTCCGCTGGTCAAGAACCGCAAGGGCCATTACAAGGACCTGTTTGAGAACTTGCGCAAGAAGGGGTATATCAACGTGCGTGTTGACGGCACGTTGAGGGAAATCACTTTCGGCATGAAGTTGGACCGCTATGTTAACCACACGGTGGAACTGGTAGTCGACCGTCTCAAAGTCGCCGACAAGGATGTGAAACGGCTGGCCGATACTGCCGACCTGGCTTTCAAGCAGGGTAACGGGCAGTTGATGATTCTGGATGCCGAGAGTGGCGAGGTGGGTTATTACAGCCGTTCGCTCATGGATCCTGCCACAGGCTTGTCTTATCTGGAGCCAGCGCCTCATAATTTCTCGTTCAATTCGCCATTGGGCGCTTGCCCGCACTGCAAGGGCCTGGGCTATGTCAACCTCATCGACAAGGACAAGATTATGCCCGATATGTCCCTGAGTATCAGGGGCGGAGGTATTCTGCCGCTGGGAAAATACAAAAATGTGCAGATTTTCTGGCAGATACAGGCGATCTGTGAAAAATACGGATGCACGCTCGACACGCCATTGGGCGAACTGCCCGAGGAGGCCTTGAACGATATCCTCAACGGCACCAACGAGCGGTTGAACCTGCGCACCGAGACGCTGTCCACCAGCAACTACTTCCTCACCTTCGACGGACTTGTCAAGTACATCGAGATGCAGCAGGACGATACCGCCACCAGCGCTGCCCAGAAGTGGGCCGGACAGTTTTTCTCACGGGCCGTATGCCCCGAGTGCGGTGGGGCGCGCCTCAACCGCGAGGCGTTGCATTTCAAGCTTGCCGGCAAGAATATCGCCCAACTAGCGGCGTTGGATATCAACGAACTGAAAGATTGGGTTGATGACCTCCACAATCACGTAACGCCAACCCAATGGGAAATCGCTCGCGAAATCGTCAAGGAAATCAGCTCAAGACTCAGTTTCCTCATTGAGGTGGGCCTGGACTACATGTCGCTGAATCGCAACTCGGCCTCGTTGTCGGGTGGTGAGAGCCAGCGCATCAGGTTGGCCACCCAGATCGGGTCGCGTCTGGTCAATGTGCTTTACATCCTTGACGAGCCGTCCATCGGTTTGCATCAACGTGACAACCAGCGTCTCCTCGATGCGTTGAAGACCCTGCGTGACGACGGCAATACTATCCTCGTGGTCGAGCATGACAAGGAAATGATGCTGCAGGCCGACTATGTCATTGACATCGGTCCGCTGGCGGGTCGCAAGGGCGGCAGCATCGTGTTTGCCGGCACACCCCAGGAACTGTTGAAGCAGCATACCCTCACCGCCGACTACTTGAACGGAACCCGTTGCATCGAGGTGCCTGCCAAGCGACGTGAAGGAAACGGCAAGACGTTGCGTCTCACGGGTTGCAGCGGTAATAACCTGAAGAATGTTGCCGTATCGTTCCCGCTGGGCACTTTCATCTGTGTGACGGGCGTGAGTGGCAGCGGCAAGTCAACGCTTGTCAATGCCACGTTGCAGCCCATCCTGAGTCAGCGGCTCTATCGTTCCCATACCGCCCCGATGCCATACGAGACCGTCAGCGGTCTGGAATATGTGGACAAGGTGGTGACCGTCGATCAGGCACCGCTGGGTCGCACGCCCCGCTCCAATGCTGCAACCTATACCGGCGTGTTTACCGACATTCGCAACCTTTTCGTCAATCTGCCGGAATCCAAGATCCGTGCCTATAAGCCTGGCCGGTTCTCGTTCAATACCAGCGGTGGCCGTTGTGAGAAGTGCAACGGTAACGGTTATAAGGCGGTGGAGATGAATTTCCTCCCCGATGTGCTGGTGCCCTGTGAAGAATGTGGAGGCAAACGCTACAACCGTGAGACCCTTGAGGTCAAGTTCAAGGGCAAGTCGATTGCCGACGTGCTCGACATGACCATCAACCAGGCGGTGGAATTTTTTGACGCCGTTCCTTCGATTCTGCGCAAAATCAAAGTTCTCCAGGACGTCGGTCTGGGCTATATCAAGTTGGGCCAGCCTTCGAGCACCTTGTCGGGTGGTGAGTGCCAGCGTGTGAAACTGGCGTGTGAACTTGCCAAGAAGGATACGGGCAAGACGGTCTATATTCTGGACGAGCCGACGACGGGGCTGCACTTCGAGGACATCAAGGTGCTGCTCGGCGTGCTCAACCGTCTTGTCGAGAAAGGCAACACCGTTATCGTCATTGAGCACAATCTGGATGTCATCAAGTGTGCCGACTACATTATCGACATGGGACCCGAGGGAGGGCGGGGTGGAGGACAGGTCGTCGCAAGCGGAACTCCCGAGCAGGTGGTACAGTCCGAGCAGTCCATTACAGGCCGTTTTCTCAAGCCAGAACTTATACAATAATTATTCAATTTTTTCTGACTCATAACAGGGGGTGTTACTATGCATAGTGACGCCCCCTGATGTTTATCTCTATCGTGAACCTGTCCTTCCGATTTCAAAATTCACAACAGGCTCGTTATATTTTTCTGGCGATGGAATGTGATACCCTGGGATGCCTTGAGCATAATTTCCTCATCATTTTTTTTGCACCAGGATAATCTGTGATCCTGTCATCATCATCGGCTCGTTTTTGATAGAAGAGAACCAGACAGCGTCTTCATCGTGGAAACGGCAAGAAGAATTTTTCTGAACTTTTTCTAGGCATTTTTCTGGTGAGAGGATGAGTTGGGGAGATCAGGATGACCAGAAATTGCTCCCAGTTTTTTGCCCTCAGCAGTCCATCTTGGCCTCAATTTTTTGGACGGTGAAGTGGGGCAGAATCGCCGTTTGATAAAAATTGCACAGATTTTGGGTCAGATAATTTGACTTTAGGGGCCCAAAAACAGAACCCGAAGCGGATTGCTCCCCCAAAAAAATCAGAAAAAAATCCTGTCAGATTCCGGCAAAAAATACCCCTAACCGCTTGAAGGGTGGGAGAGAATAGCCAGAAAAGCCCTCAAGTGATTTGGTCATAAAATTGGTCTAAATGTCCGATTTTGCTCATTTCAAGGTCAAAATCGGTCAAATCAGGTAAAAATGCCATTTTCCATCAGTTTTCCACTTTTCTGAGGCTGCTTTTTTAGGGGTGTTTTTCTATATTAAAAATGCCGATAAGAGCCGTGAAATAAAGGGAGTTGTCAATTAACGGAAACAACTTTAATTCCTTAGAATTTCTCAAAATCCCATTTTTCCACCGAGAGTAGGGTGGGCTGGAAAATTTTGCAAGGAAATCGAGTTGAGCCTCCAGAAAATCAAAAATGGTATTTTACCAACGCCTTGTTCGGCTTTGAAAACCGTCCCTGGTTTGCGTTTTCAAACATGGGGTAGGGGACGAAAACTGGGTGTTTGGGTCCTGGATCGGGAGTTTGCGTTTGTGTCATGTGCTTAAAAAATGAGAATTTGCGACCGTAAAGTTTACAAAATCACCAAAAATACGCATTAACATTTCTTAAACTATGCTTCAATTAACTGAAAAACAACCAATTACACCAAAAACCTCTAGTTTTACTATATATTATTGGTATACAGGAGTAAATCGGTTGTTTTGGTTGATTTAAAGTTTTGTAAAACACTATAAATTAGTCTATTATAAGGTTATATCTAAAGTGTAAATTTAATTAAATTTATTTACTTTTGAAATTATATGATAATTGCCAGTTTTTGACAAGTTTAATTGCAAATTTTAAAATTTTCGTTTTTAAATTTGGTCAGTTCAAAAAATCATTTTAAATTTGCAATCCCAAAATTAAAAATCGCAAACAGCCATTTTTTGAGGTTTTGGGCGATTTCGGGAGGTTTCCCGGGTCGTAGGTTGGGTTCAGAAAATTTTCTGACAGTAAATTTGCTAATCTCGCTCACTTGAGCACCATATAAAAATTGTTCTTAAATGGATATCGTATCGAGGTTAAAAATGTTTCTTGAGCAAGCCGGGATTTCCAATTCCCAGTTTGCGGACACTTGCGATATTCCTCGTCCCACACTCTCGCAGCTTCTCAATGGCCGCAACAAGAAAGTGAGTGATGAGGTGATCGGAAAGATACATCGTGCCTATCCTTCCCTGAACGTTATGTGGCTCATGTTTGGTGATGGTGAGATGCTGCTTCGTGGTTCAGATCCTATGGGCAACTCCGGTGACCTGAACGGTGACGCGCGTCATAATAATAATGAGTCCAGGATTGAGGAGAATGGCCAGCGTGCCATTTCGTTTGACGAGGACGAGCCCATGGGTTACCGCAGCAATGCTCCCAAAGCCCAACAGCGTACCTCGAACACCGCCTCGATCGAGACCCTGCAGAACATCATGCGCAATGTCGTCGGCCGCACTTCCAAGCGAGGTGCTGCCGGAGACAGTGAGCGTCGTGTGGTCAATATTTTCGTGTTCTACAACGACGGGCGCTTTGAACAGTTTGAACCAGCGTAAAAAATAGATTGTATAATAATGTAATAATGTTGATATTTCATTCACTTGGCTTTGCCGGCTGTCACAACACTTAAGACAACGACTTTTGCCGCACATTAATAATAAAACAGACAATACCTGAAAAATTCAAACCATTGCTATCGTAATTAGGCGGCCGGCAAGCCTGTGGATGAGCGTTTAGAAAGAAATATAAACAACCATTGATTTAAGCACTAATAAAGCGAAAAACGAAGACCATTAAGCACAAAGCAATCGGTCCAGGGTAGTCCCTAGACCGATTGTGTTTTGTGGGTGTACCGCGATGTGTAGCGCCTTGCCTGGGGTGTCAGGTTACTTGACTAGGTTGCCCAGGACGTCGCGCAGGATCTGTCGCCCTGCAGCGGTGGTGGCATTCTTGACGGCACGTCCGGCAGCGTCCTTAACACTGGTATTCTTCTTGCTCTTCTTGCCAGTGATGGTGTCGGAGACAGTCTTTCCCAGGATGGTTGCCAGGGTACCTGTCACAGCGGTGACCACCGCTTTCCACACCTTGTCCCAGATGGTTTTCTCCTTCTTCTTGGACTTTTCTTCCTTCTCGGCCTCCTTGGCGGCAGCAGCCTCTTCGGCAGCCTGGGCTTCGGCTTCGGCCTCGCGTGCGAACACCTCGAACACGCTCTCGCGTTCCTGAACCTCCTTATACTTGGCGTTGATGTCACGGTTGGAGTTCATGATGTCCAGGCGCTGCCCCTCGGTAATGGCACCGATCTGGCTTAAGGGGAAGAGCACCTTGGCGCGTTGTACGATGCCGGGAGCGCCCTTCTCGTCGAGGAACGATACGAGGGCCTCGCCCGTCTCCAGCTCCAAGATAGCATCCTCGGTCTTGAATTCGGGATTGGCACGGAAGGTTTCGGCGGCTACCTTGACAGCCTTCTGGTCACGCGGCGTGTAGGCACGCAGGGCATGCTGTACCCTATTGCCCAACTGTCCGAGGATGACGTCAGGGATGTCGGTGGGCAGCTGTGAAATGAAGAAGATGCCCACGCCCTTACTGCGGATGAGGCGGATCACCTGTTCAATCTTGTCGGTCAACGCCTTGCTGGTGTCTTCAAACAGCATGTGTGCCTCGTCAAAGAAGAAGACCAGCTTGGGCTTCTCCAGGTCGCCCACCTCGGGCAGCGTGCTGTAGAGTTCGCTCAGCAGCCACAGCAGGAAGGTAGAATAGAGTTTGGGTTGCAGCATCAGCTTATCGGCAGCGAGGACGCTCAGGATGCCCTGTCCGTCACGCGTTTCCAGCAGGTCCATGATGTTGAATGACGGGATGCCGAAGAACTTGTCGGCACCTTGGTTCTCGAGGTGCAACAGGGCGCGCTGGATGGCGCCGATGGTGGCGGGTGCTACATTACCATACTGGGTGGTGTACTCCTTGGCGTGGCGTGAGAGCCAGTCCAATGCCGAGCGCAGGTCCTTGATGTCGTCGAGCAGGATGCCCTTCTCGTCAAGGATGCGGTACAGGATGTTAAGCACGCCCGTCTGGGTGTCGTTCAGGCCCAGGATGCGGGCCATCAGGTCGGGACCCATCTCGCCGATAGTGGAGCGCATGGGGATGCCCTGCTCGCCATAGACGTCATAGAACCTCACGGGGCAGCCCTCAAAGGTGAGCGCCTCCTGGGTCATGCCGAATTCCGGAATCCTCTTCTCGATAAATCCTGACAACTTGCCGGGCTGGCTGACGCCCGAGAGGTCACCTTTCATGTCGGCCATGAAGCAAGGCACGCCCGCCTTGCTGAAACTCTCGGCAATCACTTGCAGGGTCACCGTCTTACCTGTTCCCGTGGCGCCGGCGATGAGACCGTGGCGGTTAGCCATATTGCCCAGGATGCTGATGGGGCCGTTGGGCCCGTGGGCGATGTAGAATCCGTTCTCTTGAGTGTACATAGTTGAGTTATATTTTTGGGTTATTATAATCTGTCATTTAGTTGGTCACAAAGTTAGGCTTTTTTTGGCATAGATGCAAATCAAGTCTGCAAATCATTATTTCTTGCGTATCTTTTGGCTGGCTTAGAGGCGTAATATGACCGATTTTTATAGTTGTGGGAGTGAATCGCGGTTTTTTTCTTGATTTTTCTTGGTGCGTATCAAATAGTGGTTATATATTTGCAACATCAACATAAATATGAGACAATAATGGCTATGATTTCAGCATTCTGGTGGTGGCGCAGCTCAAGATTGAAAAAGTCGTGAGTCGCCTGACCGTGTGAAATCATTAAAGATTATAATACAATAAGAGGTCTGTCGTTCTTGCGACGGACCTCTTAAATTTTTATCAATATAAATACATAACAAAAATGAAACAGAAAAGATTTATTCTGCAAGAGAACGAGTTGCCGACAGCATGGTACAACATCCAGGCCGACATGCCCACCAAACCCATGCCTCCCATCCACCCTGCCACCAAGCAGCCGCTGGGCGTAGATGACCTGGCGCACATTTTCCCACGTGAATGTTGCGTGCAGGAGTTGGACACCGAGCACGACTTCATTCCCATCCCCGAGGAGGTGATGGACAAATATAAAGCCTACCGCAGCACTCCCCTGGTGCGTGCTTATGCCCTGGAGGAGGCCCTGCAGACACCAGCCCATATCTACTTCAAGAACGAGTCGGTAAACCCTCTGGGCTCCCACAAGATCAATTCTGCCCTCGCCCAGTGCTACTATGCCAAACAGGAAGGGACGACCAATGTCACCACCGAGACCGGAGCCGGGCAATGGGGCACCGCCCTCGCCTATGCCGCAAGGGTGTTTGGGCTTGAGGCTGCGGTCTATCAAGTCAAAATCTCCATGCAGCAGAAGCCTTACCGCTCGTCAATCATGCGGACTTTTGGTGCTGCCGTGACGGGTTCGCCGTCCATGTCCACCCGTGCAGGCAAGGACATCATCACCGTTGACCCTCATCATCCCGGTTCGTTGGGAACAGCCATCTCGGAGGCGGTAGAACTCGCCACGACGACACCTAACTGCAAGTACACCTTGGGGTCGGTCCTGAACCATGTGGTTCTGCATCAGACCATTATCGGCCTGGAGGCAGAGAAGCAGATGGCGATGGCTGGGGAGTACCCCGACGTGGTCATTGCCTGTTTCGGTGGCGGTTCCAACTTCGGTGGTCTTGCCTTCCCCTTCATGCGCCATCATCTGAAGGACGGCAGACGGACCGAGTTCATTGCCGCCGAACCCGAGAGTTGCCCCAAGTTGACACGCGGAGAGTTCCGCTACGACTTCGGTGACGAGGCAGGCTATACCCCCCTGCTGCCGATGTTCACGTTGGGTCACAGTTTCAAGCCAGCCAACATCCACGCTGGCGGTCTGCGGTATCACGGTGCCGGCGTGATCATTTCCCAGTTGCTCAAGGACGGCCTGATGCACGGCGTCGATATCCCTCAGTTGGAATCCTTTGATGCCGGTATGCTGTTTGCCCGCACCGAGGGCATCATCCCTGCTCCCGAGTCCAACCATGCCATCGCCGCTGCCATCCGTGAGGCCCAAAGGTGCAAGCAGACTGGCGAGGAGAAGGTCATCCTGTTCAATCTCTCCGGGCATGGCCTCATCGACATGAGCGCCTATGAACAATACCTGAACGGTGACTTGGTCAACTATGCGGTCACTGACGATGACATCCAGCGGACGCTCCAGAGCGTTCCCCAATAAATAAGATGATTAAAAGTTAAACAATGAAGAAGTCGGGCGGAAGAGTTTTTTCCGCCCTTCTTGCTGCACTTGTGGGTTGGAAATTGTACCTTTGTCGGTTAAACGTAAAATTTGGAAACGACAGTGAGCGACAAGAAGGTTTTTGTGTCAGGTTGCTATGACCTGTTACACTCGGGACATGTGGAATTCTTCAGGCAGGCGTCACAGTATGGCGACCTGTATGTGGGCATCGGCAGCGACAAGACGATAGAGCAGTTGAAGAACCACAAGACGCTGTACAGCGAGCGTGAGCGCCTGTTCATGGTGCGTGCCATCCGCTATGTCAAGGAGGCCTATATCAATGAGGGCAGCGGCATGCTCGACTTCCTGCCCACCCTTGATATTGTCCATCCTGACTGTCTGGTGGTCAACGAGGACGGGGACCGCGAGGAGAAACGCCAGCTGTGCCGTGAGCGCGGTATGGAGTATATTGTCCTGCGACGTGAGCCCGCCGAGGGCCTGGATGCCCGCAGCAGCACCGACCTCAAGCGGTCCACCTGCCAGTTGCCTACCCGTCTGGACCTGGCGGGCACTTGGATTGACCAGCCCTACGTGTCGTGCCATGCCCCTGGCTGGGCATTGACCATCTCGCTGGTGCCGACGTTTGAGGTGCGTGAGCGTTGCGGCCTGTCCACGAGCACCCGCAACATCATCAAGCGCGTGTGGCCCTACCGTCTGCCCGATATGGACCCCGAGATGCTGGCACGTCTGGTCTTCTGCCTCGAGAATTCTCCCGAGCGCAGCGACGGCATCATCAGCGGTGCCCAGGACGCTATCGGCATCTGTGTGCCGGGCTTGGCGAGACATTATTATAATGGAAACTTCTGGCCCGAGAAGATAGAATATACCCGCGACCCCGAGATATTGCGCTGGCTGGAGGACCACCTGTGCATGATTCCCATGTTCCCACGCCGTCCCGGCTGTAGCGTGGTAGAGGGCAAGGACATCACGCCCGTGAAGGTGCGTGCCCTTGCTGCCGCTGCCGATCGCTGCTGGGACGCCATCCAGCGCCGTGACTTGGAGGAATTTGCGGCAGCCTATCGTGCCTCGTTCGAGGCTCAGGTGGCGATGTTCCCGGCGATGATACAGCCCGGGGTACAGGACTACATCGACCGCTACAGCGCCATGGACGGTGTGATGGCATGGAAGATGCCCGGTGCGGGAGGCGGTGGTTACCTGGCGCTCGTCTGCCGTGACCGAGACCACTTCCCCGAGGGAGCGATTGAGTTAGAAATTAGGAGTTAGGAGTTAGAAGTTAGAAGTGGGGACTTCATTCTAGACTCTCTAGATCATCTAGAAATTCTAGATTATCTAGAAAAAAACTGAAAACTGGAAAATAAGACTGAAAATGAAAAGATATTGCCAGACACTGGAATTGCGGGATGACCGTGAAATGATTGAGAAATATGTGGAAGCCCATGCCCATGTGTGGCCTGAGATTCAGGAGGGTATCCGCAGCGTGGGCATCCTCGACATGCAGATTTATATCCTCGGCAACCGCCTGTTCATGATATGCGACACGGTTGATGACTTTGACTGGGAGAAGGACAATGCCCGCCTGGCAACGTTGCCGCGTCAGGCCGAGTGGGAAGCCTATGTGGCACAATTCCAGGGATGCGACCCTAATGCCCCCTCGACCGCCAAGTGGCAGCTGATGGAACGCATTTTCAAATTAGATAATAGATATTAGGTATTAGTATCCATATTTAAATTATAAAAGACGAGAAGAAAACTAGACTGGTGGCGAAAACATCAGGGCAGATTATCCTGGATTTATTTTAGATTGGCATCATTCTTATCATCAAGAAGAAATAACATATTTGTTTATGAAAAAGCTTTTGTTAGTGATTGGTATTCTGATTATTAGTGTGATCGTCTTTAACAGATCTTGTTCTCATGTTGTAAAAGAGCCTTATACCGTAAAATTCATAGAACTGGACCAGGAAATACAAGATACCATATTTGCCCTCTGGAAGTGTCAACAAGATTGTATTTATGTAGTTAGTTTAAATATAGATATGATTGATTTCACCAACAATTATGTCTATGAAAAAAAGAGACATATATTATATTATTTGATTACCGATATTTACTATGATGAAATTACCAATAAATCGAAAGGATGGGAGTACAAATTCCCCCCAAGTTCAGTACATAAACCTATGATTATCAAGGGAGATAAAATCTATGCTCCAACTTCATTATATCATTTATTTGCGATTAACTCTTTTTCATCAAAGTCGGAGATAGATTCATGTCGTTTTGATGTTTATACCATAAAAGAATGATTGAAAAAGAATCAAACAACCGGAACAACCCTTTTTTATGTTGTTCAACGTTGTTTGAAAAGATCTAGAGTTGTTTGAAAAACCAGGAAACAGAATGACAACCGATAAAGAAAAGAAATCTCGATTGCTGGTGACGCGTGAGGGCGTGAGCTATGTGCTGCCCTTTATCGTGGTGACCTGCTGCTTTGCCCTGTGGGGCTTTGCCAACGATATCACCAACCCGATGGTGAAGGCGTTTTCCAAGATCTTCCGCATGAGCGTGACCGACGGCACGCTGGTGCAGGTGGCATTCTATGGCGGCTACTTCTGCATGGCCTTGCCGGCGGCGCTGTTCATCCGCCGCCACTCGTTCAAGAGCGGCATAGTCATGGGACTGGCACTGTATGCCCTGGGTGTGTTGCTGTTCATCCCCGCGAGGGCGATGGGCAGTTTCTGGCCCTTCCTTGTCGCTTATTTTATCCTCACCTGTGGTCTGTCGTTTCTCGAGACGACTGCCAACCCCTGCATCCTGCTCATGGGCGATAGCGAGACCGCTACGCGCCGCCTGAACTTCGCCCAGTCGTTCAACCCCATCGGCTCGTTGGCGGGCATGTTTGTGGCGATGAACTTCATTCAGGCGCGTCTGTCGCCGCTTGACACGGCGCAGCGTGCGACACTGGACGATGCCGCGTTCGAGACGTTGAAGCAGAGCGACCTGAGCGTGCTGGTACGTCCTTACGCCCTGCTGGGCGTCGTGCTGGTGCTGTTGCTGGTGGTGATGCTGTTTGTGCGCATCCCTGCCGTGCGTCAGGCCTCTAGGGAACGTCATGAGCCGCTGCTGCCGGCTGTCAAGCGGCTGTGGGCCAACAGGCCTTATCGCAACGGTGTGGTGGCACAGTTCTTCTATGTGGGAGCGCAGATTTGTTGCTGGACCTTTATCATCCAGTACGGCACGCGCGTCTTTATGGCCGAGGGGATGGGAGAGCAGGCCGCCGAGGTGCTGTCCCAGCGTTACAACATCGTGGCGATGGTGCTCTTCTGCCTAATGCGTTTTGTGAACTTTTTCCTGATGAAGTACGTCAAGCCGGCACGGTTGCTCACCTTGTTTGCGGCAGTGGCATTGGTGCTGCTGTGTGGCGTGGTCTTTGTCGGCGGCCGCATGGGCATCTGCTGCCTGGTGGCTGTCTCGGCGTGCATGAGCCTGATGTTCCCCACCATCTACGGCATTGCGCTGGGTGGTGTGCGCGAGGATGCTGAGCTGGGCTCAGCAGGACTCATCATGGCGATATTGGGCGGCAGCCTCTTGCCCGCCTTCCAGGCGATGATTATCGACAGCCATGTGCAGTGGATTCCCTCGGTCAACCTGTCGTTTGTCGTCCCCGCCGTCTGCTTCGTCGTGGTCATGTTCTACGGCATACCTCACGCTTTTGAAAACAAGAAATACAAGAATAACTAGGGCATCTTCACACTACCTATATTCATTTAAAAATTTGTTTAATTTCCCGTGTGATAGCACGGTAATATTGCCGAGTCGCAATGATGACACACCCTCTTGTTTTCTTGACGATGCGGGAGGGTTAGTTTCCTGACAGGAGCATGTTGATGAGCGCTGTCACATCATCGATGCTGATTTTTCCGTCCTTGTTGACATCGGCTGCGTCGGCATTGGTTTCTTGTGGGCTCAGCAGGTAATTGATGAGTGCGGTCACGTCGGCAATAGTGGCATGGCCATCGCCGTCCACATCACCCGTCACCGTCGTGGGGACAGCGGCAACGGTTCCGGTGAGAACGATTTTCCTTACCGCCCCGCCGTTGTTGACATTGGCTTCCCAGGAGACGAAGCGCAACCGTGCAGTTGTCAGTCCTGCAGGAACAGGCAAGGTCATGGGCAGGACTTGCGGTGCCGTGACCGCCTGGGTGGGATAGCACGAAACGGAGTCCAGCGGCGTGCCGTCGGCATCATCAATCGCCATCGTCAACGGGATGTTGATGCTTAATGATTTCCAGTACACATCGGCATGGATCGTGTCGATGTCTTGACAGGAAAACTCGGGCGAGGTGAGCGTGAGCGCCACGTTCATACTGGTGACATAGAGGGTGATATTCCCGTTGCCGATATTGGTGGACGTCAACTCTACCCCGTTGTAGCTCCAACCCTCAAAGTCGTTGAAAGCAAACTGAGGCAACTGCTGCGCTTGGCCCCCCAATGGCAGCACAAATAATGCCGCAAAGAATAAAAACAAATTTTTCATAACACCGATGGACTGGTTGATTGGAACTCCAAAGTTAGCCATTTTATTTCAAATAGACAAATGTGTAGCCTGGCATTTCCGTCCGCATATTATATATAACGGACGGAAAACAAAGGATTCCATTATTATTCTTATAAAAAAGTGTTTTTTCTTGGCATTGTGCTCAACTTGCACTACCGTTGCCTTCGGCGAAGGTAGGCTGCGTTTCGGAATTGCAAACAAAAAAGCGTTTTTGTTTGGCACTTCGCTCAACTTGCACTACCTTTGCCCCAAAGAACTAAAACCATTAATTAACCTGCTTTTCAGCCATCGGCTGAAAGCCTAACATCATTAAAAAGAAAAAGTGGAAAACGAAATTCTGGCATTGAACGCCAACCAGGTAGTGGCCTACCTGCAGAAAGAGCCTCGTGAATTCACCAAGGCCGACATCATCCGTTTCATTGAGGAGAACGGCATCCGCATGGTCAACTTCATGTACCCCGGCGGTGACGGCAAGTTGAAAACCCTGAATTTTGTCATCAGCAGCAAGGACTACTTGCGCACGATCCTGACATGCGGTGAGCGCGTTGACGGCTCCAGCCTGTTCAGCTTCATCGAGGCAAGTTCGAGCGACTTGTATGTGCTGCCGCGTTTCAGCACTGCCTTCCTGGATCCGTTTGCCGAGATTCCTACCCTGTGCATGCTCTGCTCCTTCTTTGACAAGGACGGCAACCCGCTGGAGAGCTCTCCCGAGCAGACGCTGAGAAAGGCCGCTCAGGCCTTCCGCGAGGTGACCGGCATGGAATATGAGGCCATGGGTGAGCTGGAGTATTATGTTATCCGTCCGTCGGTGGCTTACTATCCTGCCCGTGACCAGCACGGCTATCACGAGTCGATGCCCTATGCCAAGACCAACGGCTTCCGCCAGCGCTGCATGGACTATATCGCCAAGGCTGGTGGCCAGATCAAGTACGGCCATAGCGAGGTGGGTAACTTTGAGCAGGACGGCGTGGTCTATGAGCAGAACGAGATCGAGTTCCTGCCGGTGCCCGTTCTTGACGCTGCCGACCAGCTGATGATTGCCAAGTGGGTGATCCGTAACCTGGCATTCCGTGCCGACCTGAATGTAACGTTTGCTCCCAAGATCACGACCGGTAAGGCCGGTTCGGGTCTGCATGTGCACATGCGCATGATGAAGGATGGCCGTAACATGATGATCAACGATAAGGGCGTCCTGAGCGACGAGGCCCGCAAGGCCATCGCCGGTATGATGGACCTGGCTCCCGCCATCACCGCCTTCGGCAACAAGAACCCGATGTCTTACTTCCGTCTGGTTCCCCACCAGGAGGCTCCCACCAACGTATGCTGGGGCGACCGCAACCGCTCGGTGCTCGTGCGCGTGCCTCTGGGCTGGACTGCTGGTGCCGACATGTGCCGCACAGCCAACCCGCTGGAGCCCGCCAGCAACTTTGACACGACCCAGAAGCAGACCGTCGAGATGCGCTCGCCGGACGGCTCAGCCGACATCTATCAGCTGCTTGCCGGTCTGTGCGTAGCCTGCCGCCATGGCTTTGAGATGGAGAACGCTCTGGAGCTGGCCAAGAAGACCTACGTTGACGTGAACATCCACGATGCCGCCAACGCTGCCCGCCTCAACGAGCTCGACTGCCTGCCCGACAGCTGCGTCGCCAGTGCCGACTGCCTGGAGAAACTGCGTGCCGCATTTGAGGAGCACGGCGTGTTCAGCGCTCACATGATCGACGGTATCATCGCCGAGTTGCGTGCCTTCAACGACCGCACCCTGCGCCACGACATCGAGCACGATCCCAAGCGCACCTCGCAACTCGTCAACGAGTACTTCCAGTGTGGCTAAGCTCGCTGATTAGTGATTAGAGATTAGTGATTAGTGAGGCATCCGCGGTGATGCTCGCTGCGCTCGCTGATTAGTGAGGAGTCTGCGTTCTTTGGAACTCACGCTAAGAAATGAGAGACTGCTCGCAAGAGCTCGCATGAAATCAAACCAGATTTCGATGAGGCTCTTGCGAGCAGACTTTTTATCCATCACCCTGCCATATCCTATGTAGAGACGCAAAATCTTGCGTCTCTAGGGAAGCATTTGGTATTGTTTAACGTTAGGAGACGCAAGATTTTGCGTCTCTACTGGCTAACTGAGAGCTAGAATAGAATATTGTCCTGACGTTGTTTGAGTTGTTTTTAATATCAAGTGCGGGGATGCATTTTATATGTGTATCGGGTAATGGGGTGGCGTTCAGTGGGTTTTAATAGACAAACCACACCACTAGGCCGCCTTTTTGGGGTTAAGGCAGTGTAGTGGTGTGGTGATATGGGTCGAAGTTAATAGCTAAAGGCTATTTCTCTTCTTGCTCATCCATGAGGCCTGCACGGTAGCCGCCAGCCTGTGCCACAGCCACGCCGTACTGGTAGCCGAGCTGATAGGCTTGCTGCACGAGCTGCTGCATCTGCTGCATGATCATCTGATACTGCTGCTGATACTGCTGCTGATTAGGCATCTGTGGTTGCTGTTGGGGCTGCTGATAGCCTGGAGGGTAGTTTGGCGCCTGCTGTTGCGGTTGCTGCGGTGCCTGGTCCCAAGGGTTGGGGATTTCTCCACCACCGACTGATCCTCCGCCACCTTGCTGCTGTTGAGCCTGGCGTGCGGCTTCTTCTAGCTTTTTCTGAAGTTCATCAAGTAATCCCATAATACAATGCATTTAAAGGTTTATCATAAAAAGATTTACAAAAATAGACATTTCCACGAAACAGCGCAACACTTGTAACAATGTTTAACCATTTTTTAAAATTGCGGGAGGGGAAGAGTTGCTTGCGTTGCTCGCAGTTTAAAGTTTAGAGTTTAAAGTTTAAAGAGCATCCGCGTTCCAGCCAATTGGAACGCGGATGCTATCTCTAATCTCTAATCACTAATCCGCGAGCAACGCGAGCATAAAGCCTGCGAGCCTCTTGCGAGCAATAAACTTAGCGACTTGGCGGCTTAGCGTGAGATTCAGCCTAAAGCCTAGCTAGGCTATTTTGTGCTCGTGTTGTCATCCATGACGAGGCGCAGGTCGATGTCGGAGTTATCGGTTGCCGGGTCGATACCAGTACGGTAGGATACACGGCAGAAGGTGGGATCAGGCCAAAAGTAGCCACCACCACGAATAACGCGTTCAGTGCCCGATTCGGGTCCGACCGGATTGACGAGCGGCTCGCTGCCATAGGGACCGAACCAGTCTTGACACCATTCCCACATGCTGCCGCTCATTTCATATAATCCCAATTCGTTGGGGAATGACATCCTGACTAAAAGAGTGCTGATGGCGATATCGTCAAGATTGTCGCTGCCGGCATATTTGTAGCCGTGGCTGTAGTTGCCGCCACGTGCGGCGAACTCCCACTCGGCCTCGGTGGGCATGCGGAATGTCCTGCCGGTCATCTCGTTGAGTTTGGCGATAAACTCTTGACAATCATCCCATGATATGAGCCGTGCAGGCATTCTGGGGTCGTGATTGTGCTCTGGTAAATTGGACGGTATAGGACAGTAACCCATCACGGCTTTCCACAATCCCACAGTCACCTCGGTCTGCCCGATGTAGAACGACGAGAGCGTCACCTCGTGAACCGGTCGCTCGTCGTCGGTGGCCTCGTCCTCCTGCTCGGGTGTAGCACCCATCAGGAAAGTGCCGCCCTCAACCTTGATCATGGTAAACTTCTCGTCGCCCACGGTGAATTTCTCCATGGCAAACTTGCTCGGGTTGACTGTCACGGCAACGGTCGCCTGTTCACCAGTGGTGAGATCGCAGACGGTGACATTGGCCGTTCCCACTTCGATGGCATCCAGCCGGATGGCAGTGTCTTTATGTGAGACGGTCAGGGCTTCGTTGTTGTCGCAGTTCACCTGATAGAGGCCGCTGCCACCTGCAATGGTTAATGTGTCACACCAGCCGTCGTTGATTTCAATTTCATATTTTGACAGCGACAGTGGCGTGTTATAGACCGGTTCGCCCATGGCAAGGCGCAGACCTCTTGCAGGCCATGCTGATGATGCCGGAACACTTGAAACCAACGAGCCGGTGAAATTCCAATTGCCACCACAAGCCACATGCTCACCGTCGGTCGTCGGCAGAATCGGGTTGGTCAGCGGGTTACTGCAGAAGTAGTTGTTGCCCCATCCATCCTGACAATACTCCTCCACATTGCCGCTCATGTCATATAACCCTAATTCGTTGGGACGCAACTCGGCAACGGGGTGAGTTTTATGGCCGGAATTCTGCCTAAGCCATGCGACCTCATCTCTATCATCGCTGCCGGCATACTTGTAGCCGTGGCTATAGTTACCGCCACGTGCGGCAAATTCCCACTCGGCCTCGCTGGGCAAGCGGAATGTGCTGCCAGTCATCTCGTTGAGTTTAGCGATAAACTCCTGGCAGTCATCCCATGACACCTCCTCGACGGGATTGTCGGGGCCGCCGGGGCGGTTGTCGCCATTGAAATAGCTCGGATTGCTGCCCATCACGGCCTCCCACAAGGCTTGCGTCACCTCGGTCTGCCCGATGGCAAATGGTGACAGGGTCACTTGGGGGCTATGTATCGACATGAATGAGCCTCCCTCGACCTCTACCATGTTGAACGACACGTCGCCCACGGTGAACGTCTTGATGTGGCTAGATTGCTCGTCAAGAATAAGGCCAATAATGGCATTCACGTCGGCGATATTGATTTCGCTGTCGTGGTTCACGTCGGCTGCGGCATTGTAGGCGCCACCGTTAAAAATGTAGTCAAGAACCGCATTCACGTCAGCGATACTCACCTCGCTGTCGCTGTTCACGTCGCCATTGATTGGCGTTACTTCATCCTGGGCTGGTGCTGCAAGCGCAACAAGGAATAAGCAAAGCAGCAACCAACTTGTTCTCCTGAGAGTAATAAACCTTTTTTCCATACAAATTTTAAATAATTAGGTTAAACCAAACTGCTAATAATGATACTTGCCGGACAAAGCCATTGTGCGGCATTTTTCCTAACCGACTTATCGCTTGATGTGAAATTTTAAGGAATCAAGCCGTTTTGCGTTCAGGTTGTCGCAAAGGTAAGGCATATTGTGTGAATTTTCAAAATTTTTCAATCAAGAATGCGTTGATTTATTCTTTTCAGTAAGCAAATGCATGCGGGACTAGACGCCCGAAGGGTGGCAGTGCATCTTAATGGCATCCGCGCTTGGGTTTCTCACACGCACATAAGCGGATGTAACGGACGATACGGATGGAACGGATGGAACGGACGGAACGGACGATACGGACGATACGGATGGAACGGATGGAACGGATGTAACGGATGAAACGGATGGAACGGGTGTAACGGATGTAACGGATGAAACGGATGAAACGGATGAAACGGGTGAGGTACAGGGGGTAAAGAAAACTTGGGACAGGAAACGCGTGTTTCCTGCCCCAAGTGTAATGTCAGGTTTGACGGGCTGATTAAGCCTCAGGATCAACACCCCACTGCTGGCGGGCCAGGCGGCGGTAGTTGTTGTAACGCCACTGAGCGTTCTCCTTAGCGGCCTTGAACAGCTCGGCTGCCTCGTCGGGATACTGCTTCAGTACCGATGCGTAGCGCACCTCGCCCTTGAGGAAGTTCTCGAACTCGTCCCAGTTGGGAGCGGGGCTATCGAGGGTGAAGGGATTCTTGCCCTCGGCCTCGAGCTGAGGATTGTAGCGCCACAGGTGCCAGTAACCGCAAGCAACGGCTGCCTTCTCCTCGGCCTGAGCCTTGCCCATACCAGCCTTTATACCGTGGTTGATACAGGGAGCGTAAGCGATGATGATCGAAGGACCGTCATAGGCTTCAGCCTCGCGGATGGCCTTCAGGCACTGAGCGTCGTTGGCGCCCATAGCGATCTGTGCGGCATATACATAGCCGTAGGTGCTGGCAATCAGACCGAGGTCTTTCTTGCGGACGCGCTTGCCGGCAGCGGCAAACTTGGCGATAGCACCAATCGGGGTAGCCTTAGAGGCCTGACCACCGGTGTTGGAGTAAACCTCGGTATCGAGTACGAGGATGTTGACGTTCTTGCCGCTGGCAATCACGTGGTCCAGACCGCCGAAGCCGATGTCATAGCTGGCGCCGTCACCACCAATGATCCACTGCGAACGCTTAACCAGGTACTGACCCAGCTCGCGAACCTTCACGTCGGCAGGATTGTCGCTGTGCTCGATAGCCTCGAGGATCTTGTCGCTCAACTCGCGGGTCTTGTCACCATCGTTGAAGTTCTCGATCCACTCCTTGTAGAGAGCCTTCACGTCGTCAGCAACGGTAGCGTCGTCGAGAGCCTCCTTGACGAAGCCCAGAACGCGGGCGCGCATCTTCTCGTCGGCAATGGTCATACCCAGACCGAACTCGCAGAAGTCCTCGAACAGGGAGTTGGCCCAAGCGGGACCGTGACCCTTCTCGTTAACGGTGTAAGGAGTCGAGGGA
>ONJS01000013.1 GCA_900318205.1 uncultured Prevotellaceae bacterium
TCGCTTCGCCTTTTTACGATGCCTGCAAAGTGCGGCTGGAGCGCACTGAAAGCAAGGCTTGCCCGGGAATTACTACCCTGGAAGGGCTGGAGAATTTCCAAAGGCAACTCGTCTTGGCCTTGCGTGTGCGGGAGCCGCAATAACTTTGCAGCGGGAAAAGGCGTTGAAAGCGACGTCAGGCAAGTTCAAGGATGTTTGGCTTATTTTTCAGGGGCAACATGGCAGATTCTTCCTGCAAGCGGTTGCACCCAAGACCGCGCAGGTGTCAAGAGCTAAAAAAACGGCCGTCGTTTCCCAACGACGAACCGCTTCAAGTGTCAAACAGAGTTGGTATTGGTATGAACTACGCAATTATTTGACAGAATTCATTTTCATTATTAACCTTTAAATTTTTCTCGCTATGAAGCCATTATCTATACTTATGATCGTATGCAGGGTATAAGTGATTTCTGGGCATAGAGCGTCACTTCCACCGAGCATACCGCAGGATCGCCGCCTGGCGTTCCTGTGGTGCTCGTGGTTTTGATGATGGGACGCGGTTTCTCGTGCTGCCCTATGACGTAGGACTGCCCGTTGCAGTCCGTGATGACGAAGGCGATGTGCTTGTTGGTAGGCACGTCGTCGAGCGTCTTGAACCGCAGGGTGGTCTGTTCAACCCTGCCGTTATTGTTATAGGTCGATACCGCCTCGCAGGTCGGCACACCGACAAACGCTATCGGCGTCACTTCGGTGAAGATGCCGACGGGCAAACCCGCAAGGTGCTTGTACATAATCTCACGCTGCAGCCTTTCGGCGGGAACGTACCCCAAGGCTTTTATTCCTGGAATTGATTGTCGATTCATTTTTTCTCGTATTTCGTTTACACTGGTTTACATTCGTCACGCTCGTTTACACTGGGTATTTTTAGGGGGGTCTAAGTAGGAAAAAATTAACTCTTTTTAATCTTTGCCCTATAGATACGCATATTATAAGCCCGGCGTTTTCTGTCATAAATCTTGGCGATGGTGTTCCAATTGGTCTCAGTTGCTTCTATACCGTGTGCGTCCATCCAGGCCCAAATCAGATCCTGCTTCTGCTTGCCGATGTAGCCGAAACGGAACAAATCACTCCATAGCTGAATGACAAAGCGGTTACGGATGCATCGTTTCAAGGTGTTTCTTGCAGCTAATGGCAGGTATTTCTTGCCTCTCACATCTTTCGACTTGAAAAAAGGCACTGCGATAGGAACAGTGTTTTCACCTGGTTCATTGGATGCAGGAAACGGCGGTGTCCGTATCAGGTAGATTTCAAGAATGTCATTCTCGGCTGAGTTCCTCGGGAACTCAACAGGCAAAGAGTCGTGGGCGTTGATTAGCCATTGCGCCAGGTACGGCTCCAACTGTAGGTGTATGACGATATCACTCATATTGTGACAGGATGCTGTATTCTTCAGTCATGTCACAAAATTAGCTCCTATAACTGGGACCTTTAAAGACAATGACTTGCATCATCTCATTGAAGCGGTCTGCGATGCGGCCACCGTATTTTTCACGGACTTCGGGCGGCGTAAGGTTCGTTGATATCGCTGTGAACAGCTGCTGCTCGTATCTGATTTCCAGCAGGTGAATCAGAGGACTGAGCACGGTGCCGTAGTCCATCACCTCGACAGGTTCCTTGCCAAAGTCGTCGATGGCGACCAGGTCCCTCTCACGGATTTTCCGTATCTCACTGAAGTCCTTTCCAACGAGCACGATGTCCCTGGCATCATATATCATCATGTTTGCGTTGAAATCTTCATGGACAAACGAGAAATATTTGTCGCCTAATGCCAGGAACAGGTTACGCAGCGCTTGAAGCATTGTGGTCTTGCCGTTGCCGCAATTGCCACAGAACATGACCCCGGATTTCGGGACTTCTGCCGTAAGGGCTCTGGCAAGCTCGAAAAGGTTTTTCTGTATATATTCGTCGAACCTGGGTTCAAGGTGTCGCTCCATCACCACTCGGGCATAGTGCGATGCCAACAGGTTCAAAGCATTCTGCGTTGACATGTTCAGTCTAAAACTTGCCTTCAAAGTCCTTCGCCTCATGGCTTCCTGGATCAGTTCCTCTACGAGGGGAAAATCTATTTTCATCTGGCCCTGCGCCGGTTGAACCCTGTTTTGATTTTGATCTTGGTTTCTGTTTTGGTTGTTCGTTCCCATCTTTGTCGTTTATTGTTAAGTGAATTCTCGCCCAATTGATGAAGTGCTTTCTGAACTTGCCGGCATTTTCATGTTCTTCGTCTTTATTCTCGATGAAGAAATCATCGAGCATGGGAATGACAAGCTGCTTTTCGCACTTTAAAAATTGAGCCAGGTCTTCAATTTCTTGATCGTCGTTTTTTAAATCAAAATAATAAATCTCATTTTTCTCACGCGCGAAAGATGAAGAAGAGTTATTATTATTTATTATATTTTTTTTATCGTGGTGCCTCGAGTGGTGCCCCTGCTGTTCGTTTTTGGACTTTTTCTTATCGTTTTTTTCGCTAATTCCGACGTTGGAATCAGCTAAAATTCCGATTGAATTCGGCTCAAATTCATCAGGATTCTGGTTGCTTGAGGCCACGTTTTGGAACTTCTCATAGTTGCTGATGGTGATGATCAGCCACTGCTTGTTGGTGCGGTCGCACTCTATCATCTTGGTCCCTTCAAGGATTTTGATGAACGATGAGACGACACGGTTGTTGGTTTTCCAACGCCGTGCGAGAGCCCTGATGGAAGTGACAAGTTGCCCTCGCTGAACCTCGATGCGGCAGTTGCGGTAGACCACAGTCTCGCTCTTCCAGGCTGCAAGCATCATGAGTTCGGCCCACCGGTAGCCCTGCTTTTGGTCTTGCCAGACCCAATGCTCCATTATCTGTCTGTGAAATTGGATCCACCCGTTCATAACTAATAAGAAGCTTTCCAGAAGCGCAGAATCTCACCACCGGTGAAGAATTTCCGTGTGGTGGAGCGTCTGATGCCGTATTGAATGATGCCCAATTTCGCATATTTCAGCAGGGTATTGCGGTGAATACCCAGCAGTCGGCAGGTCTCTTCAATATTATACCTGCCGTCTCTTTTGACATTCGGCTCAGTTTTCACCATGGCTCTGATTGTGAGAGGGGAATAACTCGTCAATCTCAATCCCGAAGAATAACGAGATGACCTTCTTGACGTTGATTTCGGGTTCACGCCTGCCTGTTACCCACATCCTTACAGTGGTTTCGCAACGGTTGGTTGCTTTACTGAGGTCGGTGATGAACTTGGCCGCCGGAGTCGGCTCTTTCTTGACCTGATTGTAGAGGTCGATTAAACTACTGTTATTCATTGTTTTAGCTGTTTGATTATAAAAATATTACAAATATAGTATCAAAAATATAATAAAAACTTTGCAATTATTTTGACAATCAAAAATCTTTTATATAAATTTGCAGCGTCAAATAGAGCGCAGAATTAGTGATGATGATTGTCGCTAATTGGCTGCAAATATACTGATATTTTTATTATCAGACGCAATTATTATAGAATATTTTTTGAAGAAATTATGAAGTTAGTCAGCAGAGATATTGATTTACTGCGCATTAGGAAAGAACACCACGTCACTCAGAGGCGACTGGCGGACTTGACAAAATATCCTCAAGGTTTCATATCGCAGATAGAGAACAGGAGGGTAAGTGCTCCCATCCAGTTTCAGCAGAATCTGATGGAGGCTTTGGGCATTCCCAGCCTGGAGCCGTATTATCTTCCGTCTCCTGAAGAGCAGGCTGCGCAGAACCTGACCAATGGTGCCAATGAATTCCAGCAAACAGTAAACAGGCTGCTAGATATCATTGACCGACGTGACGAGCGCATACGCGAACTCGAGAACGAGAACAAGCGTCTTCAAGATATTATAATAATGTGTAAAAAGTAGGGTAGATTAGAGACCCTATGTGTTCAATGCTGTGTACATTAAAAAAGAGTAACTATAATTCATTATTAACCAGGCATTTGCCCTTGAAATTAGCTTGCTTCCCAAGCTGAGGGCCGCGGGTTCGAGTCCCGTTTACCGCTCAATGTTAAAAACCCGGATTGTGGAGATTTCCATATCCGGGTTTTCGTTTATTTTCTATGTTTGTAGTTGAGGCATCTATTTGTTGATGAACTCCAAGACTTGCTGGGCGATAGACTTCATCCCTTTTACGGTGGGGTGGTTCTGTTTTTTGTCTATATCTTTGAGTTCAATAAGTGGAATGTCGTAATAACGGCAGATGACCTTGGTCGATTCCACAAACTCTTTCTGCAGCCCACTATTGATGATGAAATAGATTTTGACATTGGGGTACCGTTCCTTGGACTGCTGGAGCAGGTAAGCCAATGCGGGACGATAGGTGAAGAAATCGTCCCTCGTAAAATGATCATATTGATACTCACCCAATTTTGCCCCCGCCCAGTCGTCATTGGTGCCGCCAAAGATGAGAATTATATCAGGGCTGCCCAGGCGCGGCAATCGGGTGATAAACGACCTGGGGCTATAGTCCTCATTATTGTATCCGTGGTAGCTGACTGTGGCACCGCTGTAGGAGTCGTTCTTCTCAATGAGGCAGCCCGCCTGATTGATGACTTGCCACCACCAGGTCTGGGTCACGTTGTCAACATCAGTTCTTGAAGTGTCTACCGGGGTATAGTACCAGGGCTCGTTTCCATCGGGTATATACCCTTGAAAAGTCGAGTATGAGTCTCCCAAAATGGAAATGCGTAGTCGATTCTGTGCACCGACCGACAGCGGGATCAGCAGCAGTAAAAGCAATATTTTTTTCATAAATTGGACCAATGATGAAGTAATGAATTGATGAACTCCTGATCTACTGTATTCTTCGTCCCAAATGATTGCATGGAATAAAGGATACCGTTTTTTAATATCACTGCAAAGTTAGGCAATTCTCTCCATTACCTCGTCTTTTTTGCCAATTATTATCACCTTCTTTTGCTATTGCAGGAAAATGGTTGTCACTACCTTTGATTATAGTGACATTTGATTGAATGGCCACAGATGCAGTGTGGACGCATGCAGTTGCATGGTTTTCTTACAAAAAACTGGCAACTACACCCTGCGGCATGGCAATAAGACAAGTAACCATCGCTCGCTTCCTGATTCTCAACATAAGATGAAGGCTGGGATTTTGGAGAATGGTCGTGCCTTGAAGAATGAATTGGGCTTGCTTCAAGAAGCAGGCATGAAGTAAGAAGCGAGCATGAACATAGGAATGTGCAAACTACTGCTGCTAATGATTTGTGTATTCGTTGTAGAGGTTTCATAATTCTGATACTTTTTGTGAGGGTGTTTCATAACATGACACAGCCCCTGATAAAACAATTGGTTCTTCTTTGTCTATTAGACTCATCGTTTTGCATAGGTTGGGCGAGTTTTCCGGCCAGGGTAGATGAACCCAGGATTATTCAAGACAAAACCAATAGTGGACTAGACTAAAACTGGTATATCAGATTAAACCCATCTCCAGAGCGCCTTAAGTTTGGCTATAATGTTCTCTTTTTAGACTTAAATGATTCATCAAACCATAAAAAAAGACGGTTAATTTACCGCAAAGATAAATCAACCGCCCTATGCCTTGAAAAGACGCTGTCCAATAAAAAAGAAGCGCTGATTTAATGATAAACCAGCGTTTCAAAAGCCTAATACAAAGATTCTACTTTGCTTTATGCTTCGGGGGTGCCTTTCGAACTTTGCGAGTCCATGTAGGTTTTGAAAATCCAGCCAACTACTGCCATAGCTGCAACAGCAACTGCACCTGGTTTCCACTCGCCACCGGCGATGTCTTTTAATTTATTGATAATTTCGTCCATAATTTATTTATGAATTAATTAATATTTGATTATAAATTTACAAATATCGTGCCAATTTGTAATCTCTTCATTTTCAAGTTTTTTTCTTTTAGATTTCAGTAATTTGGATAAATCGTTCTCGCTCGGGAATGCTCATGCAAGCATGGCATTGCGCTCACTTAATCACGATTTTATTGTCCATGAGGCGGTGGTATTCGTCCTGACTTTTATAATTTTGGAAAAGTTGTTCAACCGCTTAGACCTTGAAAAGACGGTGTGAGTGCTATTTGCGGGAGGCACGCACAGCACGGACGGGGATGCCGGTGTATCGGCTATCGTACCAGATTTCCTGTTTGTCAAACGAATTAAAGAACAGGATATAGGCTTCACCCTGGTCTGCCGCTTCGATAGCCATCTTCTTGGCTGAGCACAGCGTGCGTGACCAATAATAGGCGAATTGGCCATCATTGTAGATATGGGTTGAGCACCCGCCTGCAGTTGGCAAGAAGATGGAGTTGCCGTTGCGGCCGGTTACAAGATAACCATTCACGCCGTTCCGTCGAGTCCAATGCCATTCGCATTTTGCCACAAGCTCTTGCAACTGTTCCATCGTCGGTGTGCGCCAATTGGAGCCCCATTTCACGTATGCAGCATCGTCTTCGGGATCGAGCTCCATCTTGCCATCACCCCCAGTGACATAACCATCTCCTGTCCATTTCATGTAATAGTACTTATACCATGTCTCTTCCAAAACGCGATAAAAATGATCACTGATGGTGTCATATTCCCAATGCGCCCACTTGTAGTTGCGCCATTCATAGGTGTCCTTAGTAGCGGTCTCGCCCCAGGCGAAGTAATCGCCATATTCCTCAGGGCTGTCGGCACCGATATTACACGTCGCCCACAGCGTGCCGCTGGGCAGTCCCAGGTCAACATGCTCGTGAACATCGGGAGTCACGGGCTCATCCTTATCGTCACCGCAAGAAATAAAAACCAGAGGCAATGCTATAGCCAATAACAAATAAAACTTATTCATGATGATATACAATTTAAAGTTTGTGACAGTTTGATCTTTCATCTTTAATACATTCAAGTTATTTAACGTGAGTATGATGAAAATAAAGTGCTGATACTCAATTCGTCCCCTATGTAGAGACGCAAAATCTTGCGTCTCCAGGGCAGCATTGATGTAATACCTAACATGGGAGACGCAAAATTTTGCGTCTCTACAAGCCTCAGCAGGCTAACTAGTTATATTATCAACGAACTCACGTTATTCATCATAATAACGATTATAATCAGGAATTATTATAAAAACTATCTTAACGTGAGTTCGACAAAAATATCTTCAGCAAACGAATCACGCTTCGTGCGAGCTAAAGGTTCTCGGCCGTGAGACCGATCAAAAACCAGAGGCCATACAATCCTCTCTCGTTTACAGCGACTTGATGTCTCCAGAGCTTTCGGGCATCAGGTAACGGGTACCGGTATCCTTGCTGATTTGTTCGCGGAACTGCTGGTCATAGCCGGGTGTTGAATAACGCCCAGGAACGACGACACCATTCTCTGAAGGCTTCATGATCTGGTCGTTATGCTTCACGGCGATGAGACGGAAGAGCTTGTCCCAACGCTGCATCATCTGGGCGGTATAGGCTGCACTCTTGCTGGTGAGGTAGCTGACACGCTCACGCTTGGTGAGAGGTTCGACGTCTTTCAATACCTGTGCCTGATCGGCAGCGTAGAAGTCTTCCAACTCCTGCTGCGCCTCACGCAGGTCGCCAATCATGGCGCTGTAGCGCGGATAAATCATGTTGGCCACCAGATTGTTCATCCAGAAGGCGCTGTGCTCGCTGAACTCGCTGCTCACGTTGTTCTCACGGCGGAAGGCTTCGGGCACATCATTTACGCAGCAATATACAGGCACGTAGGCAATCATGTTGGCATCGTCGCAGTTGAAGTACATGATCCCTCCCACCTCATCGGGTAGCCAGTTGCGCAGCTGTGATACCAGCGTGAAGCCCGACTGCGGGGTGCCGATGGCGCGCTCGCGGAAATAGTTCTTTCCATCGACTTCCCAGTTCATGGGCAGCGGACGGTAAGGTGAGCTCCAGGGGCCTGCACTCATGTCGGCTGTCATGTCAAGCGGCGTGCCCTCGTAATGGTCGCGCATGTCATTCATGATATCACGCACCGACAACTTTTTGTCGGGCTTGATGTAGAGCGGCAAGTGGTCGCAAACGTCATGCTGGCCGTTGATGTAGGGCAGATACTTGTCCATCTCGGCATGGTCGTAGTGATGGCGGAAGAAACTCCACACGCGGGCATCGGCATAGCGCACCGAGGAGAAAGAGATAGGGCAATAGGCATCGCGGAAGCTGAAGTCTTCATCCTTGCCGCTAAAATAGCCTTTCTCGCGTGCAAAGGAAATCACGTCCTTGGAATACAGGCAGTTCTTGGGGTCCTTCAAGGGGAACTGGCGTATGCGGGAGAGATTGGCGTGGGCACAGATGCAGTCGTCAGGAATGCGGACGGCTACCCACACGGCACCTTTCACACCAGGGCCCTTGCCCACGATTTCGAGAATCCAAGCCTCGTTCTTGTCACACACGGTGATGGTCTCGCCCGTGCTGCTGTAACCATACTTCTGCACCAGGTCGGTCATGATGAGGATAGCCTCACGAGCCGTAGAGGCACGCTCCAGCCCCAGATGCATCATGGAGAAATAGTCGAGCCATCCTTCAGGGTTCTGCAACTCCAGGCGGCCATCGAAGGTGGTTTCCACGATGCTCACCTGCTTCTCATTGATAAAGCCGATGACGTCATAGGTGTATTCCACTTGAGGAATATAGCCTTTCACGGGACCTCGGCCCCACTCACGGATGGCAATCTTCTCGTCTTTCTCATGCTTGCCGCCAGGAGTGCGCGACAGCGAGCCCGCAAAGCCATAGCCATCACAGTTATACGTGCAAATCACTGAGCCGTCTGCTGAGGCTGCTTTCCCAACGATAAGGTTGGTACATGCCCAAGACTGAGTGACTGCCAGCGCCAACATCGCCACGAGTGAAAAGAGAAATCGTTTTGTCTTCATATTATTTGTCGTTTTTTCTATAGGGTACAAAGATAACGATTATTTCCTTAAACTCTTCATTTTCTTTCAGATTTGGATGATTAGTGTCTGCCCTTAAATTTTGGATTCCAATGTAATGATTTGAAAATAAGATAAATATGGATATCTTTCAAATCGGGAGATCACTTTGGTGACTGTTGAACACGCACAGCTCGAACGCATAGACCGCCGTAGCGGTAAAAGATGCCCCAAGATCTGTTTCCCGAACCAAAGGATAAGCCCCCTGCGCATTCGGGCATTAAAGGGGACTCGCTTGACCAGTAGTAGCCGCCTGGTCCGGTCTCGTTTGGTCCTCCCTCCGAACGGACGCCTGATTCTGGCAGAATCAAAGTCGCTCCATTAGGACCTGTAACCCTGCAACAATCTACACCGTTGATCTCAATCGTTGTCCATGTACACCGTGTAATCAACTCCTGCATTTGTGCTTCAGTGGGCATACGCCACGCTGCACCCCAATTCACGGTGGCGGCATCGTCTTCGGGCAGCAGTAAAGTCCTGTTATCAACTTCTCCATAGTCTTTGTCAGAGCAGTATTTCGTCAACGTGTTTTCACTTCCGTTGCACCAGATATAGGTGCTCCAGTCATAGGCATCCTTGGTAGAAGTCTCGCCCCAGGCAAAGTAATAACCACAGTCTTCGGGACTGCTGGCGCCCACGTTCATTGTTGCCCACAGTGTGCCACTGGGCAGCCCTAAGTCCACCCATTCGTGGGGATTTTTCACATCGTCATTGTTGGCCGGCTGAGCTTTCACACACAGTGCCATCATTGCCATAATCATAATCAACATCAAATTCTTCATTTTTCCTGATACTTTTAGTGGGTTAATAATCATATATTTATTGTAACGATCAATAGCCGCTCAAGTTGCATAGAAAGCTATTGATTTAAGAATTATTTAATTTTGATAGATTCAATCTAAAAATCATCTCGTCCTCAATTTGTAAAATTTGTCATAATTGAATGCGGATGCCAATTAGTTTAATTCGTGTAATTCGTAGTTTTTACTTTCTCAGTGCCGTTCGAAAAAAATCAGGTCATGGAAACGACCATGACCTGATGATTGTGTTTATTAGCAAAATGGTTTACTGTGCCTCGGCGATGAGTTCGATTTCGACAAGGGCAGCCTTGGGAAGGTCCTTTACTGCAAAGGCGCAGCGAGCGGGGAAGGGAGCCGTGAAGAACTCGGCATAGACCTCGTTCATGGGACCAAAGTTGGCGATTTCACTGAGGAAAACGGTGGTCTTGACAACGTTGTTGAGGTCAAGTCCCTCGCTCTGGAGGATGGCGCGTGCGTTGAGCAGGCTCTGGCGGGTCTGTTCCTTGATGCCTCCCTCGGGGAATGCTCCAGTCTCAGGGATGATGGGCAGCTGGCCCGAAACGAATACGAGATTGCCGGTGCGGATAGCCTGGCTGTAGGGACCAATGGCAGCAGGTGCCTTATCGGTGTTTAATACTTTCATTGTTTGTTGATAAGATGAATAATGTTGTTGTTAATAATGTGAGTTAATCAGATACTGCAAAGGTAGTGATAATTATTGATTCAATTGCATGAAAGGGCAAGAAAAAAACGACCTGCGGTCATCTGACTGCAGGTCGTGATCATGTAAAAGATGAAGTCTTGATTACTTCTTGATACCCATCTTCTTGGCGATCTTGGCGGGGATGGCATCCTTGTGAACGAGGATGTTCAAGGTCTTGGCGCGGAAGAAGGCCTCACTGCAATAGAAGTAGCCCTCATAAAGCTGGTTGGTGTCCCAGCTGTTCTGCACCTTGAAGTAGCGGTTGCCTTCCTGGTCAACAGCCTTACCCATGATGACCATACCGTGGTCGTCGGTGGTCTCCTTGTTGTCAAACATTGCCTGACGCTCCTCGGGGGTTACCCACTGCTCCTTAACCGGACCCTTGATGTCCCACAACTCGGCCTCGCGATCCCTGTCGCTCAGCTGAGCCCAGCGTGCCATGTCGGTACCTGCGGCATCGGGAACCTCTTTCTTGACGGGCAGGATAGCATAACCATTGCGCCACTTGAAGCCTTTCTCGCTCACGTCAGAACCCCAAGCGATGCTGTAGCCGTTGTCGATAGCATAGTTGGCAATCTCCAGCAGCTCGTCGATGGGCACGTTCTGATAGCTTGACCACAACCAGTTGTCGGCCACCTCAAGGACGAAGGGCTGATAGTAGGGGTGGTGAGTGAACGATGCAATGGGTACATAGTCGTCCATGTTGATGCCGAGGCTGGCAGCCCAGGTCTGCGGGGTATAGGTCTTGCCCTCATAGACGAAGTTCTCGGGCATCTTGCCCATGTAACCGTCGAGGATGCCCTTCAGACCGTCCATCCACGCGGGAGAGAGTTTACCACGGCTGTTCTTGTTGATGGTGCCAACATAGCCCTTCAACAGAGCGGTCAGCTCGCTGGTATCGAACTTCTTGTCACCGTAGGTCATGCCGGTATAGACCTCGTTGGGTACCATACCGTACTTGCGCCATACGTAGGGTACGTCCTCGGCGGCGCCGCCTTCAGCGAAGTTGATGGTGCCATCCATGCGGATGTACTTGATAGCCTTGTCATAGTAGCAGTGATTTACCACAAAGCCCTCGCTCAGGTGAACCTCCTTGCCGGTGACGCGCAGGATCTCGTTCTCAAAGAAGGAGTTGGTGGAGTAGCACCAGCACGTTCCGGACTTGTTCTGGTCCTTAACGGGAGTGTGGCGGATGACCTTGGTGTCGGTGAATTTGAAACCGGTGCTGTCAGGGATGACAACCTTGCTATCGGCCAAAACGTTGATGGATACAGCCGATGCAAGCAATAAGAATAAAAACTTCTTCATAAAATACAGTTAGTTATTAATGTTAGGTTAATAGAATTTCATTGGTTATAACTTGCAAATGTACTCATAATTTTTGAATAACAACCGTTTTTGGGACATAAAATGATAAAAACGCCTCGTTGCGGGCCTTGTAGGGCCTGAACGAGGCATAGTTTTTCCTTGAGATTAGATAAATAAGATTTGATTGATGATGCCGCAAAGATACAAAGTTTTCGTTGATTAAGGAAAAAAGTGTAATTTTGTGCGATGATTTATCCCTCAAATTTTGAAACCAAGATCGGTTTTGATGCCGTGAGGCGTGAATTGGAGCGACATTGCGTGAGCGCGTTGGGAACTGCCAACGTGCCTCGCCTGCGTTTCTCGACCCATCGCGACGAGGTGATTCGCTGGTTGGAAGAAACCAACGAATTCTTGTCTATTATCCAGACGGGCAAGGAGTTCCCGTTGAGTTACTACTTTGATCTGCGCGTGGTGCTCAAGGAAGTGGCGACACCCGGCACCTTTTTGTCGGCAGAGCGTCTGTTCGATTTGCAGCGCTTGTTGGTGACAGTCTCTCAGGTGGTTCGTTTCTTTTCTCTCGATGGTGACGGCAAGACATCTTATCCGCGACTGCGCGAACTGACCAGCGGCATGCAGTCGTTTCCCGAGTTGAGCGCCGCTATAGGACACATTCTCGACAAGGCAGGCAATATCAAGGACACCGCGTCACCACGCTTGCAGGAGTTGCGCACGGCAATTGCCCGCGTGACCAGCAGCATCAACGGAACCCTCAGGCGCATCATCGCCCAGGGTAAGCAGGACGGTATTCTTGAGGCCGATGTGCAACCCTCGTTGCGCGACGGCCGTCTGGTGCTGCCCGTCAATGCGATGAACAAGCGCAAACTCCATGGCATCGTCCACGACGAGAGCGCCACAGGAAAGACTGTGTTCATTGAGCCTGACGCCATTGTCGAGGCCAATAACCGCATCCGCGAGACCGAAGCCGAAATCGCCCGTGAGATTATCCGCATTCTCACCGAGGTGACCGACCTGATACGCCCGCATCTTGACGAGTTGGCCAGTGTGTTGGAGACATTGGGATTGTTGGACTTTATCCGCGCCAAGGCACTGTTTGCTCAGGACGTGGGCGCTCAGATGTGCCATGTGGACCGCAAACCCGTCATCGAGTGGTATGGTGCCATCCATCCCGCCTTGATGCTCTCGTTGCGCAATCAGGGCAAGGAGGTCGTTCCCTTGAACATTACCCTCAACAAGCAAGCCCGCATCCTGGTCATTTCGGGCCCTAACGCCGGTGGCAAGTCGGTGTGCCTCAAGACCGTGGGTGTGGTGCAATACATGGTGCAATGTGGCCTGTTACCCACTTTACGGGACAATTCGCATATCGGCATCTTCCGCGATATTTTTATTGACATCGGTGACCAGCAGAGCATCGAGAATGACCTGAGTACCTATAGCAGCCACTTGCAGAACATGAAGCTCTTCTTGTCCAAGGGTGGCAAGGAGACGCTCATCCTCATCGACGAGATGGGCAGTGGTACCGAGCCGCAAATCGGCGGTGCCATCGCACAGTCTATCCTGGAACAGCTCAACGAGCACCAGGTGATGGGTGTGGTAACTACCCACTATCAGAACCTGAAGCATTTTGCCGACGAGGCCGAAGGCGTCATCAACGGAGCGATGCTCTATGACAGGCAGCGCATGCAGCCGCTTTTCCAGCTGTCGATGGGTTATCCGGGCAGCTCGTTTGCCATCGAGATAGCCCGCAAGACAGGCCTGCCGCAGCAGGTCATTGACAAGGCGAGCGAGATTGTCGGCAGCGACTACATCAACATGGACAAGTACCTGTTGGACATCGTGCGTGACCGCCGCTATTGGGAGAACAAACGCCAGGAAGTGCGTGCCAAGGAGAAACGTCTTGACCAGTTGATCGGTGACTATGACGAGCGTCTGGACAACATCCGTGCTGAGCATCGCCAGATTATCCACGATGCCCGTGCCGAAGCTGAGGAAATCCTGCGTGGCAGCAATGCTCAGATTGAACGCACAATCAAGGAGATTCGCCAGCAGCAGGCCGAGAAGGAACGTACCCGGGAATTGCGCCGACAACTTGACGAATTCAAGCAGCGCATCAATGCCGAGGATCCTCAAGAACCCACGCGACTGAAGGAACTTACCCCCAAGGATAAGCCACGTCGCAAACAGCCCAAGCGCAAGGCTCCACAGCCACTTCCCAAGGATCGTCCCTTGCAGGCTGGCGACAACGTGGTGCTGAAGGGCACGACGACCGTGGGAACACTGATCAGCATCGACGAGAAATATGCACTTGTGGCATTTGGCAACATCAAAACCCGCATCGAGGCCGATAAGGTGGAACGCACGATGCGCAAGGAGAAGACCGCCAAGGTGGAGTCGTTGGGACGCTCTACGAGCGATGAGATTCGCACCCGCCAGCTCAATTTCAAGCCCGACATTGACGTGCGTGGTATGCGTGCCGATGAGGCTTTGCAGGCGATTACCTATTTCATCGATGATGCCATCCAGTTCAACGCTCAGCGGGTACGCATCCTGCATGGCACAGGAACCGGTGCCTTGAAGGTCGCCATCCGTGAGTACTTGCACACGGTCAACGGTGTGAAGTCCTACCGCGATGAGCATGTGCAGTTCGGCGGTGCCGGCATCACTGTCGTGGAGCTGGAGTAATGGATTCCCTTGGGACTCGAAACTAATAACAAACATCATGATAGAGAACAATATTTTTTATAGTCCGTTCAGGACAACGGGTGGGGCGGTGCCCTTTGACCGCATCACCACGGCCGACTACGAGCCCGCTATCCGTCAAGGCATCAAGGAACATGATGCCGAGGTCCAGGCGATTACCGGGAACGAGGATGACGCCACCTTTGAAAACACGATTGTCGCACTTGACCGTGCCGGTAGTATGCTCAACCGCGTGCTGGGTGTGTTCTATCCCATGCTCTCGGCCAACGCCGATGACGAGTTGATGGCTGTGAGCGAGCGCATGGCACCTGTGCTGAGTGAGCACTTCAACAGCATCACCCTCAACGAGCAGTTGTGGCAGCGTGTGAAATACGTCCATGACCATTTCGACGAGCAGAAGCATGATGTGGAAGACCGCATGCTGATGCGCGAGACCTACGACGGCTTTGTGCGCAGCGGTGCCAATCTGCAAGGCGAGGACCGCAAGCGTTATCGCCAATTGACCAAACGCTTGACCGAGTTGACCTTGAAATTTGACCAGAATGCGCTCAAGGAAACGCCACGCTATGAACTGTGGCTCACCGAGGATGACCTGGAAGGTCTGCCTGAAAGCGCCCTCGATGCCGCTCGTCAAGCCGCTAAGGGCAAGGGTCGCGACGATGCCTGGCTGGTAACGTTGGACGCGCCCAGCTACATCCCGTTCATGAAATACAGTTCCCGCCGCGACCTGCGCGAGAAATTATATAAGATGTATAACCGCCAGTGTACCGCTGGAGACTACTGCAACCTGGACGTGCTGCGGGACATCGCCAACACGCGGTTGGAAATCGCCCGTCTGATGGGCTTCAAGACCTTTGCCGACTACAAGCTGCAGCACACGATGGCGCAGAAGCCTGCCAATGTTTACGATATGCTGAACAAGTTGCGCGATGCCTATCTCCCCGTGGAACGTGGCGAGATGGAGCGTTTGTCACGTTTCGCCAGTGAGCAGGAAGGCAAGCCTGTGGAAATCATGCCATGGGACTACAGTTACTACAGCAACAAGGAGAAGGACTCGATGTTTGAGATCAATGACGAGTTGCTGAGGCCTTATTTCGAGTTGGGTAGGGTAACACAAGGCGTCTTCGGCTTTGCCAAACGCATGTATGGCTTGCGCTTCACGCCTAATCATGATGCACAGGTCTTCCATCCCGAGGTAGAGGTCTATGACGTGACCGATGAGGACGGCAAGGCCGTCGGGATGCTCTATCTTGACTTCTTCCCCCGTGCCACCAAGCAGAGTGGCGCATGGATGACAAGTTTCCGTGAGCAGTATATCGACGATGACGGCAATGACGTGCGCCCCTTGGTGACCTTGACGATGAATTTCACGCGTCCCACCGACTCCAAGCCCTCGCTGCTCACCGTGCGCGAGGTCGAGACCTTCATGCACGAGTTCGGTCACGCTCTGCACCAGTTGCTGAGCCGTTGTAAGTACCAGTCGCTCTCGGGCACCAACGTCTATCGCGACTTTGTCGAGGTGCCGTCGCAGTTCAATGAGAATTATGTCTATGAGCGCGAGTTCCTCGACAGCTTTGCCTGCCATTACCAGACTGGTGAACCAGTGCCGCAGGAGTTGATCGACAAACTGATAGCCTCGTCGCAATATGGCGCCGCCTACGCCTGCGTGCGCCAGTTGGGCTTTGGCTACATTGATATGGCATGGCACAGCATCACCGACCCCTATGAGGGCGATGACTACCGCTTTGAGTACGATGCGGTCAAGGACGTGAAGGCATTTGAGCCGGTCGATGGCTGTATCATGTCGCCCCAGTTTACCCACATCTTCTCGGGTGGCTATGCGGCAGGATATTATGGCTACAAGTGGGCCGAAATGATTGAGTGTGACGCCTTTGACAAATTCCTTCAGGACGGCATCTTTAACCGTGACACCGCCCGCTCATGGGTCGAGAATGTCTTGTCCCGTGGCGGCACCGAGGCCCCGATGATGCTCTACAAACGATTCCGCGGTTCAGAGCCCGGCATCGACGCCATGATGCGCCGTGACGGCATCAAGCCTCAACAATAGACGGATTTTTCATTAATAATTTTTACCGATAAGGGCTCCAAGTGGGCCCTTATTGTCATTTTATTGTCAAATTTTTTTACACTTTTCAAGTTTTTTCAGAGGAAACCGTAATTTTATTTCAAAAAAGTTTGTCTGATAATCTCAACACCCATAATTTTGTAGCAAGTGATAGCATCTGATAGTTCTCCTGCAAGATGATATAAGTTGTTTGCCACTGGCAGACGTTTATGATTGAAAACTGTTAGGACATGGCAATGAGTTGATGCATTAAAAAGTATTATAATAATATTAAAATTTTTGAGTCATGAAAAGATCATTTTTTAGTTTGTTTGTGTTGTCGCTGATGCTGACTTCGTTTACTGCTGCGGCTGACGTTGACTATCAGCGCGGTGATGTGAGTCACGATGGTCGAGTGAGCATTGACGATGTGACTTGCCTGATTAATTATCTGTTATATGGTACATGGCCCGATGACCCCGCCGATAATCACGAGTATGTTGACCTGGGTCTGCCCAGTGGTACACTGTGGGCAACCTGCAATGTTGGTGCCGATTATCCCGAAGACTACGGCGGCTACTTCGCCTGGGGCGAGACCGAATCTAAAGAGGTTTACAATTGGAGTACCTACAAGTGGTGCAACGGCAGCAGGTATTCACTGACGAAGTACAATACCACCACCAACTATGGCATCGTTGATAATAAGACCGAACTGGATCTTGAAGACGATGCCGCCTATGTGAACTGGGGACCATCGTGGCGTACCCCGACTGACGAACAGTTGAAAGAGCTGTATGACAGGTGTACATGGGCTCGGTCGAAGATGAATGGTGTGAAAGGTTTTAAGGTCATAGGTCCCAATGGTAATACGATTTTCATGCCTGCTGCAGGTTATGGCAGCGACGGTTCGATCGTCAAGCCCGAGATTCAGGGTTCTTATTGGTCGAAGTCGTGCTCTACCAACAACGGCATTTCCACTAGCGCCTATAGTGCTACTCTAATTAATTTCGATTGGGATGAATGGACCACATCCTACAACGGAGCATTTAGCGAACGCTACTACGGTCACAGTGTCCGTGCGGTGCATGTACCACTTCCTGACACCAGAGATCTCTACATCCAGCAGGAGAGCCTTAACTTGGGTGATGTGCTCATTGATGAGACCATCACGGGTGAACTGACCATTGTCAATAATACCGCAGGAGATAAGATATTGACCGTCTCGGCTGATGAACCGTTCATGTTAAAACAGGATGAGGGTAGTGCGTCGAGCATGATTGTAGTGGTACCTGGTAATTCCAGTAGCACAGTGATAGTGATGTTCTCGGCAACTAGGCCAGGCTTATTCAGCGGCAATGTGTACTTCCAGCATCCAACCCTTGTAGGCGGTCAGACAGTTGTCTCGGTCCAAGCTCGTGCCTATTATGAAGGCGCTCCGCAGTCTGTTGACCTGGGACTGCCCAGTGGCACCCTGTGGGCAACTTGCAACATCGGTGCCAATAACCCCGAGGAGTACGGTGACTACTTCGCTTGGGGCGAGACAGAGCCTAAGAATTATTATGATTGGAGCTCCTACAAGTGGTGCAACGGTACCAATAGGACGTTGACAAAGTACTGTGACAATAGTTCTTATGGTACTGTGGACTACAAGACGGAATTGGATCTTGAGGACGATGCTGCCTACGTGAACTGGGGCGAGAGTTGGCGCATGCCGACCGAGGATCAGATGGAAGAACTGATGCTAAAGTGTACCTGGACATGGACGACAAATAACGGTGTGAAAGGTAATCTGGTAACTGGTCCCAATGGGAACACAATCTTCTTGCCCGCAGCTGGCATCCGCTCTGGCGGCTCGCTCAGTAGAGTAGGCTCTAATGGTCTTTATTGGACGCGCACGCTCATCACGGGCGACCCCTATAGTGGTCCCGATGGTGCTTGTGGCTTGAGTTCTGATTCGGAAAATCCGGCATGGAGTTATTCTGACAGGCTCCGTTGTTTTGGCCAGAGCATCCGCCCGGTACGTGCTTCCAAGATTTAGTCCCTACCTCCATCAAAAGTGAACCCCAAAAGTTGGACAAAAAACTTTTGGGGTTCATTTTATGGTCTATTGTGCAATTCGGCGCTTTTCTCTATCTTTGCAGCATGAAAAGGATGATTAGAAAGGCTTTGATGGACGATGTGCCGGTAATTATGCGGCTCATTGACGAGGCGCGTGCCATTATGCGCTCGTGCGGTAACATGAACCAGTGGATAGACGGCTATCCCAGCCGCGATACCATCGAGACCGATATCAATAACGGCCATTGCTATGTGTGTGTGGAGCAGGGTGGGGAAGTGATCGCCTCGTTCGCTTTTATCCCTGGTCCGGAACCGACCTACAAGGAAATCTACGAGGGCGAGTGGCTGGATGATGAGCCCTACTATGTCGTGCATCGCCTGGCAAGTACGGCTGCCAGTCATGGGGTTTTCAATGATGTGATGGACTACTGCATGGGCGTGGCAGGCAACCTGCGCATCGACACCCACCGCGACAATGTCATTATGCACCATGTCATCGACCGCTACGGTTTCACCTATTGCGGCATCATCTACCTGCTCAACGGTGACGAGCGTCTGGCCTATCAGTTAAATCACAGGGATAGATAACTAACCATTGCCGCCCAGCCGCAGGGTTTTCTGAGCCGTGTCTCTGTCACGGCTGGCGATAGATAAAACAATCAGGGCCGGCCCATATGGGTCAGCCCTGATTTGTTATAAAGGATTTAATCTTGTTTTCTTAGATTACTTCTTCAGCTCGTTGGCAACCTTCTGAGCAGCGTCAGCAGCCTTGTCCTTAACAGCGTCTACGGCGTTGCCAGCGGCATCCTTAGCAGCGTCAACAGCCTCACCAGCCTTGTCCTTAGCAGCGTCAACAGCAGTACCAGCAGCATCGGTAGCAGCGTCAACAGCCTCGTTAACCTTCTCCTTAGCGGCGTTGGCTACGAACTCAGTGAAACCAGCCTTCAGGTTCTCGGGAACTTCGATGTAGTTGGTCATCTTCTCAGCCAGGGTCGGGATCTTAGCCAGGATGGCATCCTTGTTATTCTCCCAAACGGTCTTCAGGATGTTGATGATGTTGAAGTAACCAGCCTGGTCACCGCCATTCAGCAACTCCTCAGCCTTAGCCTTCAGGCCATCGAGCAGGGTAACTGCTTGTGCCTCATCAGCGCAGTTCAACAGGTCAGCGGTAACGCTCTCAACGGTGGGAGCTACCTCTTCGGTCTGTGCTTCAACAGCCTCCTCAGCGGGCTTGGTCTCGGTCTTGCAACCTACAAATGCGATAGCAGCAACAGCTGCAAACATCAATAAAAACTTCTTCATAATAAAACAACTTTAATTTAAAAAATTAATAATAAAACGAAAATTCAACGCCGCAAATGTAACGGCTATTTTTGAATTGACAAATTTTTTGGTCTAAATTTTCATTTTTTAATACTTTTATTTGGCTTTTAGGCCATTTTGCGGTCAAAAAACTATAACTTTGCGGTGCAGAATCTTGACCGTCAGGTTGTGTTGCAACTTTCGTGCCAAGATTATCGCTATGTACAATTTTTTTAGTTCGGCAGTTTGATTTTGCAAATTACTAACAACTAAATATTTAATGTGATATGGATTTATTAGGATATCTCGTATTTGGTGGAGTTTTCATTCTGAGCATGATCGTTCAGAATTCTCTCAAGTCAAAGTTTGCCAAGTACAGTAGAATACCCCTGGGTGTTCCCATGGCAGGACGTGACATCGCTAATGCGATGCTGCAACAGAATGGTTGTGGTGACGTGCAGGTGACGAGTGTGAGCGGTCAACTCACCGACCATTTCAATCCAGCAAATAGGACGGTGAACCTGAGTGAGCCGGTTTATGCCACCAACAGCATTGCCGCTGCTGCGGTTGCCGCCCATGAGTGTGGCCATGCTATTCAGCACAAGGTGGGCTATAGCATGTTGCAGTTGCGCACCAAAATGGTTCCTATCGTTTCATTTGCTTCCAGGACTGTTCAATGGCTGCTGCTTGCAGGTATCGTTATTTTTTCAGTTACGCCAATACCATTTTATATCGCTCTTGCCATGTTTGGAGCAACGGTATTGTTCAGTTTTGTGACTCTGCCTGTCGAGGTCGATGCCAGCCGTCGTGCCATCCAGTGGCTTGAAGGTTCCGGCATTGCAAGTGGTGAGCAACTGGCTTGCGCCAAGGATGCCCTTCGTGGTGCTGCCTATACCTATGTGGTATCAGCCATAGGCTCATTGGCAACCTTATTATATTACGCCTCCCTTGTCCTTGGTGGTCGCAGGAGGTAACACCGATTAATCATTCATTAAAAAATACAAGAAAAACAGATAATGGCACAAAAACCATCCATCCCTAAGGGGACTCGCGACTTCTCACCTATCGAGATGGCGCGCCGCAACTATATCTTTAACACGATTAAAGACGTTTTCCTGCTCTATGGATTCCAGCAGATTGAGACACCTGCCGTAGAAAACCTTTCAACATTGATGGGCAAATATGGCGAGGAAGGAGATAAATTGCTGTTCAAGATTCTGAACAGTGGTGACTACCTCAAGGACGCTCCCGATGACTTGCTCACGGCTCATGATTCCTTGCACCTGACGACCAAGATCAGCGAGAAGGGACTGCGCTATGACTTGACGGTGCCCTTTGCACGCTACGTTGTGCAGCATCGCAACGACTTGCAGATGCCGTTCAAGCGCTATCAGGTGCAGCCCGTGTGGCGTGCCGACCGTCCTCAGAAGGGCCGTTACCGCGAGTTCTATCAGTGTGACGCCGATATCGTGGGCAGTGACTCGCTGTTCAATGAGGTGGAACTGGTGACGATGATTGATGAGGTGTTCAACCGTTTCAATATCAATGTCGCCATCAAACTGAACAACCGCAAGATCCTGAGTGGCATTGCCGAGGTCATCGGTGCCGCCGACAAAATCGTCGATATCACTGTCGCCATCGACAAACTCGATAAGATCGGTCTTGACAACGTTAATGCCGAGTTGAAGGAGAAAGGCCTCAGCGACGAGGCCATCGCTACGCTACAGCCGCTCTTGGCACTTGACGGTACCAACGAGGAGCGCCTGACGGCACTGGCAGGTATGCTGGCCAGCAGCGAGGTGGGCATGAAGGGTATTGAGGAGATGCGCTACGTGCTCGATCATGTGGCAGCATTAGGTACCCGTGCCCAGGTTGAACTTGACGTGTCGCTGGCTCGTGGCCTGAACTACTATACTGGTACCATCCTCGAGGTCAAGGCTCTGGATGTTGCCATCGGCAGCATTACCGGTGGTGGTCGCTACGATAACCTGACGGGCGTATTCGGTATGCCGGGCTTGTCGGGCGTGGGCATCAGTTTCGGTGCCGACCGCATCTATGACGTGTTGAACGCCCTTGACCTGTATCCTGCCGATACCATGGCAACGGCTCGGGTCATGTTTGTCAACTTTGGCGAGCAGGAGGCTTCAACCTCATTGAACCACATCATGGCATTGCGCCGAGCAGGTATCAGCGCTGAACTGTATCCTGACAGTGCCAAGATGAAAAAGCAGATGAACTATGCCAACGACCGCCAGATTCCCTTTGTCGCCATTGTCGGTGCCGACGAGGTACAGAACGGCACAATCGCCCTTAAGAATATGGTGACCGGTGAGCAGCAGTCCTTGACCGTAGAACAGGTGATTGCCGCATTGGCCAAATAACAGTTGATACGTCAGGCCATGAACAGCATGTACCAACAGTTGATGCAACTGCCGCTTTTCCAGGGCGTGAGTACCGAGAAGATTACGGCGCTCGTTGAGAAGCTGCCGTTCCATTTCTTGAAATTCCGCAATGGGGAGCAAGTCTTTGCCGCTGGAGATCCCTGCACGCACATCAAGTTTATCGTGTCGGGTCAGGTAAGGCTGGAAACACCGTTTCCCAAGCTGCGCATCACCATGCACCAGACGGTTTCCAATCCTCATGTTCTGGCTGCCGAATACTTGTTCGGCCGGGATACGGCTTACCCCTATACCGCCATCAGCGACGGTGCATGTGGCATCCTGCAATTGCGCAAGAGTGACTACATCAAGATGATCACCTCCGACAAGGTCTTCCTGTTCAATATCTTGAACTACCTTTCGTCAGGAAGCCAGCGCAGCCTGTTGATGCCGCTGACTGTTAAAGACGGCTCTGTGGCAGAGCGCCTGGCTATGATTGTTGACAACTTATCCATCTCTGGAGCCACAAACATTGGTTTCCGGTATAAGCAGAAGGATTTGTGCACCCTGCTGGGCACTCAGCGCACGACATTGGTTTCCATGCTTGACAGGTTGAGTGATCAGGGCATAGTGGAATATGACAGCAACGAATTAAAGATTCTGGATCTGCAAGGCCTGATCAATGTGAACAATGACTAACGGATTAATGAAATGAAATACACTTATTATACTCAAGGCACCTGTTCTTCACAGATCGATATGGAAGTTGATGACCAGGGCATCTTGCGTGATGTGACGTTCTATGGCGGTTGTCATGGTAATCTGCAAGGCATTTCTGTCTTGGTGCGCGGCATGAAGGCCAGTGACGTGATCAGCAAGTTGCAGGGCATACGTTGTGGTTACAAGAACACCTCGTGTCCCGATCAACTGGCAACAGCATTACGCCAGGCTCTGGCTCATGAGAACAATGATTGAGAAACAAACATTAAACAATTTAATACATTACAAATGAAGAAGTTTTTTTTGATGATGACAGCGGCTCTGGCTCTGTCACTGGTAAGCTGCAATGGCAACAAGGATTACAAGGCCGAAGGTCAAGAGTTATCTAAGCAACTTGATGAGGTTGTCGAGAAGAATGACACAGCAGCTGCCCTTACTACCGATGAGAGTATTCGCGAAATGGAGCAGGAGATCGTCGCTCTGGGTGATTCAGCTGCCCTCGCCGATTTCCGTGCAGCAATGAAGGATTCCCGCATCCGCAACGCCGCCTTTGTCACCGTTGGCAAGATTCGCAACGGAATGGATAAGAACGAGGCGCTCAATGAACTGGTTCAGGATGCTCTGGACGAGGATATCGATGTCAATGCCATCACGGCTGCTGTCAATGCGATTTTGGCTGCCGAGATGAAGCAGAATACCAAAAAAGCTGAGAAGTAATTCACTCGCATGAAGTTTTTCCCTCAACTTCCTGCCACTTGTCCTGCACGTGTCATTGCCGGCATGGTGCTTTGCCTACTCGTGTCGGCATGTGGAACAGGAATTGAGGTAACCGAGCATGTCACCGACAAGGACGTGCGCCGGGTCATGGGACAGATTGACACACGCCAACCTGCTGTGACCCTGGAAGCCTACGTTGACTCGCTTCAGGCATGGAAAATCGGTAAACGCTTCTGGGTCGCCGATGACAAGGTGACTGAGATGCTTGCCGATACCGAAGGCTATGACAAGGATACCCTGCATCTGACCGGACATGTCCTGACTTATAGGGGGCATACTAAAAGTGGATCATTCCTCTATGGTGATAACCGCAGGATATATATCGATTTTGATGATGAGCAGACAGGCTTGAGTCTTCAGTACCGCATAAAGAGCCGTGATGAAAATCATGACATTTTTTCTCTGCCGATGCTGATTGATTTGGACATGGTGAACCATGTCGCTCGTCAGTTGGTCAGTAAGGAGTTCTATATCCGTACGCCCATCTGGTATGACCGTCAGACCGAACACATGATGGATGGTCGCCGTTTCATCAAGGTCATGATTGATAGCGTACTGCCTGGTAATGAGGTGCTGCCGTTGAGGGTGTTGTTCACCGCCGTTGACTCTGGCGAACGTGCCATGGTGTGGATGAGCGACAATGTCTCGACGATGCACGGGCGTGATTTTGATGCCTTGTTTGTTGCCAATGATCCTCACTTGTCCTATCCTGCCATCAGCGACGAGAACTGGCGGCTAATTACGTGCGGTCAGATCGTAGTAGGCATGACCAAGGAAGAGTGCCTGCTCTCGTTAGGCACCCCCAAGCATATTGCTGAACGTCCTGACCAGGGCGGTTTGAAGGAATACTGGTATTATGACGGGGGGTCTTATCTGTATTTTGTAGATGGCTTGTTGAGCCAATTCAGGAAATGATATGAAACCTACAACCCTTGAAATAGAATTTCTTGGAACAGGCACATCAACCGGTGTGCCCATGCTGCGTTGCCATTGTCCCGTGTGCCTGAGTAGTGACCCGCGTGACAAGCGGTTGCGCACTTCGGCTATCGTGCGTTATCAAGGCGCGAGGCTGCTCATTGACTGCGGCCCCGATTTCCGCACCCAGATGCTGCGTGCCAGCGATGACAACCTGGATGCTGTGCTGTTGACCCACATCCATTATGACCATGTGGCAGGGCTTGACGATCTGCGGGCTTATTGCTTTGAGCGTCCGATGCCGATCTATGCCAGGGCCGATGTGATGCGGGACCTGCATCAGCGCATTCCCTATTGTTTTTCTGACAATCCCTATCCTGGTGTAGCACAGTTTGAAGAACATGTGATTGGCGATGAGCCGTTTCTTGTTGAGGGCGTCAGGGTGGAGCCGATACCCGTGATGCACTATAAGTTGCCTATTGTGGGTTTCCGTATCGGTCCGCTGGCCTATATCACTGATGCCAAGACGATTGCCCCCGAGGTCGTGGAGCGACTCAAGGGTGTTCCGCTGCTGGTCATCAACTCATTAAGGGTCGCTGATGAGCATTTGTCCCACATGTGCCTTGCCGAAACGCTTGATATCGTGAGACGCGTCAATCCGGGGCACACTTACCTGATTCACATGAGCGACCGCATGGGCTTGCACGCCGATTCCCATGCGCTCCTGCCTGATGGTGTTGAACTGGCCTACGATGGCCTGATTGTGAGAGTATAACCATGGACGAAATCAAGATATCAGAGGTCAAGAGCGAGGAGAAATCTTCTGGTTTGCAGTTCTTTGAGGGACGTGTACAGGCTGGATTTCCAAGTCCGGCTCAAGGTGAATATGCCGATACCATTGACCTGAACCGTGCCCTGATTACTAATCCCGAGGCGACATTTTGTGCTCGTGTGATTGGCAATTCTATGGTCGATGCCGGAATTAACGAGGGCGACTTGTTGATTATCGACCGTTCAATCACCCCCCAAAACGGCCATATCGCCGTTTGTTTTGTTGATGGGGACTTCACCGTCAAGCGCCTGAGTGTGCGCGATGATGGCATCTATCTGACACCGGCTAATTCTGCTTTTCCCGAACTCAAGGTTCAGGAAGACAGCAGTTTCCAGGTTTGGGGCGTGGTGTCTCATATCATCAAGAAAGTATAGTCTTTATTCTATAGCGTGAAGGTGGCGTCAAGACATATCGAGAGATACGGCATGGCATTTTTCATCCTGTGTGTCGCAGTGGTGGCTTGGCAATGCTTTGTCGTCGCGCTCGATACTCATCTGGGCGGTATGTCCCGCATGCTGCATGAGTGGCATGTTGTTGCCATCTCCATAGCCAATGCCTTGTTGCTGCTCTCGCCCTACTGGTTGCTCAAGCGCCGTTGGCGTTGGCTGGTGTGGATTCCCTTGACCCTGATGACTGTCTGGTGCCTGATGCAACTGTGCTACTGCAGGGCCTATGATGACCTGATGCCGTGGCGCAGCCTGATGATGACCGATAATGTCAATTCCACGCTTGCTGCCAGCACGATTTCGTTGCTGCGCTGGCTGGATCTGTTGATTGTGCTGCCCTTCTTGGCACTGATTGTCATCTGTCTGCTGGGCAGGCGAGTGAAGGATGATAGCTGTCAGTATAAACAGTTTATTTACACATTGATAGCGGCTCTGGTCACAGGTGCCTTCGGCTATCTCAATGGCACCGAAAACTATGAGAAACGCTTCTTTCACAAATTCAGCAATCGCGACTATTATGCCCAGAATGGCTTTTTGCCTTACTGCACTTTCACGTTATACCAATCGGTGATAAAAGGTCATGCCGTGAGTGATGAGGAACGAGCCCAGGTGAAACGTTTCATTGCTGAGGAATGTCCTCATTATTACGATAATGCTTATTGCTCGGTCCCGAATCGCAACCTGGTGCTCATCATTGTCGAGTCCTTGCACACGTGGCCCATCGGCATGGAAGTGGACGGCCGTGAGGTGACGCCAGTGCTCAACCGTCTTGTGGCGAGTGATAGCGTTATCTATGCGCCCCATGTCTTGTTCCAGACGAGCCATGGCCATTCCAGTGATGCCCACTTCATCTATAATACGGGCTTGGCTCCCTTGCTCGATGGCGTCGTGGCTGTGGATTGGGGTGATGGCAAGTATCCCACGCTGGCAGCCGCGCTCGACGGATATGACTGCCGTGAGATTATCTGTACCCCAGGTGTGAACTGGAACCAGAACGTAACCGCCCGCACCTATGGCTTTGACACCCTTTACACGCGTGACGACCTGACTGCCGCTGGTGCATTGGCGCGTCACAACAATATCGATGATGCCGCGTTGACCGATTTTGCCGGTCAGTTGCTGCCCAGCCTGCGACAGCCGTTCTTCCTGGAGATGGTGACCATGACGATGCACGTGCCTTACACCAATGGCAAGTCACGTTCCTCGTGGATCACTGCCAGCGACACGCTCACTACCGTGGCGCGTGATTACCTCAACTGTGTCAATATCACCGACAGTTGCATCGGTGCCTTCATTGATGACCTGCACCGCCAGGGCTTGCACCAGAATACCGTGGTGGCCATCGTGAGCGACCACACCCAGATTTACCTGAACCGTGTCAAGGGCTTGTCCGACTATGAATGGACCGACGATGACTGGGGAATTCCCATGATTATCGCTGGCTGCGACACGACCTTGCGCTATGACCCGGTCATCGGGCAGATGGATGTCTTCCCAACCTTGCTTGATGTCATGGGTGCCAATCACTATCCGTGGAAGGGCTTGGGATACAGCATATTGCGATATCCTGTCACGAGCGCCATCCAGCCGCGCAACATGTCGGTGATTGGCGACAGTTCGTCTCTGACACCCCATCAGCGGCAGATATGGGACATCAGCCGTCTCATCATCGTTGATGGGAAAGGTTTGCCTAAAATAGATGATTAAACAAAAACAACATAATTCGTTCGATATGAAAGATACTAAATCGCGCCTGTTCTCCAGCGAAAGCCGCCTGAGTGACCTGATTACTGCCCATCCGGCACTGCTCTCAATGCTAACCAGGTTAGGCATCTCGTTGGGCTTTGGTGACCGTTCAATTGCCGACGTGTGTAAGGAGAGTGGGGTGGACACCGACTTTTTCCTGCTGATCTGTAACGTCTATACATTCAACAACTATGTGCCCTCGACGGCTGCAATCCTCGGCACCGATATGGAGGGGCTGGTACCCTATCTGGAGAAATCCCACAAGTATTACGTTGATAAGCGCTTGCCTCACATCGAGCGCCATCTCGATGCCATTGCTCAGAAATTGGGCGGTCGCATTGGCAAGGTGTTCATCAGTTTCTTTAAGGAGTATAAGCAGGACGTGGAGGAGCATTTCACTCACGAGGAGAGCAAGGTGTTCCCGCACATCCGAGCCTTGATGGCTGGTGAGCGTGACACGACCTATAAGATGGCCGATTTCCTTCATAGCCACAGCGACATTGAGGGAAAACTCGATGACCTGTTGAACATCGTCTTCAAGTACATTCCGCCCCAAGTCGATGACGATAACGTGCTGGATGTGGTGTACGATATCCTGCGCCTGAGCGAGGACCTCAAGAAGCACACCTTCATTGAGGAGAAAATCATGGTTCCGCTGGTTAAACATCTCGAAAACGCCATCTTGAAGAAATGAAACAGCGATTATTGATAGTAGAGCCCGCTGAAGTCATTATTGAGGGCCTGAAAGCTATTCTGGAAGGACAGATCCGCTTCAAGGTGCTGGAGCCGGAATTGGATGTCGCACGACTGGAAGAGCGCATTGTGGCTGCTCGTCCCGACATCCTGCTCATCAATCCCACACTGGTCGATGACGTTGCCCGCTTGCGTGGTGACCATTCCATGGCGGTGGTGGCATTGGTCTATCAGTATGTAGAGCGCGATGTGCTCAAGAACTATGACGCTGTTGTCGAGATACGCGACAGTCGTGCCACCATCATCGAGACCCTGGCACAGACCTCACCCGGCGAGACCGACACCAGCAAGGGCAATTACGAGCTGACCAAGCGAGAGACCGCGGTCCTCGTTCAGTTGGCACAGGGCAAGACCAACAAGGAGATTGCCGATGCCCTCAACGTCAGCGTCCACACCGTCATCAGCCACCGCAAGAACATCACCCACAAGACAGGCATCAAGAGCGTCGCAGGTCTCACCGTCTATGCCATGCTCAACAACCTCATCGACGAGAGTGCCTTACTTTAATAGTGACGGTTTTCTTCTGATGGCATGGGGCTAATGACCAAAAACTAAGAACTAACGAGCAAAGGCTGAAAACTTTTTACTATCTTTGCAGGTTGAAACAAAAAGAGACGAGATATGTTATTGACTAAAATGCTGGATAAGTTTGGAGACTACTGCATGTTCATGTGGAGGGTGATTGCCATCCCTGACAAGTGGAAAGTCTTTTTCAAACGTTATCTCAACGAGATTTATAAACTGGGTATCGACTCGATACCGCTTATCATTATCGTGTCGCTGTTCATCGGCTCGCTGTGTACCATCCTCATCAAGTTGAACATCTCCAACCCGCTGCTGCCCCGCTACACGGTGGGTTTGACAACGCGTGAGATTATCCTGCTGGAGTTCTCATCGACCATCCTGTGCCTGATTCTGTCGGGTAAGATTGGTTCAAACATCGCCAGCGAAATCGGCACGATGCGTGCCACCGAGCAGATCGACGCCCTCGACATCATGGGTATTAACAGTGCTAACTTCCTGGCAGCCCCCAAGATATTGGCACTGATCTCCATTCTGCCCTTCCTGGTTGTCATCTGTATGGCCACCAGCCTGTTTGGCGGTTGGCTTATCTGTATCATTACCCATATTGTCGATCCTGACACCTACATCTTCGGTATTCAGTCGCTGTTTATTCCGTGGTATGTCTGGTTTGCCCTCATCAAGTCGCTGTTTTTTGCTTTCTTGATGTCAACCATCGCCTGCTACTATGGCTACACGGTGCAGGGCGGCTCAGTCGAGGTGGGAAAAGCCAGTACCGATACTGTGGTGATGAGCAACATCATGATTCTTGTTGCCGACGTCATATTAACCCTGTTGTTGCTTTAAATTTGTCAACTGCCAACTAAAAAACTGAGAATATGATCGAAGTTAAGCACGTATCAAAATCGTTTAAGGAAGAAGGTGGCACTCGTCAAGTCCTTTTTGACGTGAATTGCAAGTTGTATGACGGCAAGACCAACCTCATCATCGGCCAGTCGGGTTCCGGTAAAACGGTGCTCATCAAGAACATTGTCGGCCTGTTTAACCCCGATGAGGGCGAAATCCTGTACGATGGCCGTGACATCACCAAGATGGACCGCAAGCAACGCAAGGGACTGCGCAAGGAAATCGGTATGCTCTTCCAGGGCTCGGCACTGTTTGACAGCGAGACCGTGATGGGCAATGTGATGTTCCCCCTGGTCATGTTTGGTGGTATGTCCAATAGCGAGATGCGCGACCGTGCCCAGTTCTGTATCGACCGCGTGAACCTCACGGGCAGTGAGAACAAGTTCCCCAGTGAACTGTCAGGCGGTATGCAGAAACGCTGTGCCATCGCCCGTGCCATCGCCTTGAATCCCAAGTACCTCTTCTGTGACGAGCCCAACTCGGGTCTTGACCCCAAGACGTCGATTGTCATCGATGAACTCCTGAGCGACATCACCCACGAGTTTGGCATCACCACGATCATCAACACCCACGACATGAACTCGGTGATGGGAATAGGCGAGAATATCGTCTTTATCAACAAGGGCCATGTGGGCTGGAATGGCACCAAGGATGAGATTTATGACGTGGACAATGACGACTTGAACAACTTCGTCTATGCCACCGACCTGTTCCGTGATGTGCGCAAGTACCGCCGTGAACACGGCTACAAGCCGACAAGGCTGGTAAAGGGTTAATCCACGCCTATCCGTTCCATCAGTTATTTCCGTCTTTTCCGTTCCGTCCGCGCGTGCACGGCAATGGTCTGGACGATTAATCTCAAGACACAACAATGAAAACAAGTGATATGAATTGTAAGCAAGAAATCCTCGAACTGTTGCGTTCCACCGGACGCGAGGGCATCGAGGACGTGATAGGTGATCTGGAGGCTTGGGGCTTTTTCACCGCTCCTGCCTCGGCTGGCCACCACCTGAATACCGAGGGCGGACTGGCGCTGCACTCCCTCAATACCTGCAAGGCTGCGCTTGCCGTGTGGGAAGCGATGAAGGCTATCGAGCCCAGTCTTGAGCATGAGGTGAAGCGTGAAAGCATCATCCTTGCCAGCCTGCTGCACGACGTGTGCAAGTGTGACATCTATAAACGCACCGTCAAGAAACGCAAGAATGCACTGGGCATCTGGGAAGATGCCGAGGGCTACAAAATCACTTACAAGGGTTTCCCGATGGGCCATGGCGAGAAATCGCTGACCCTGCTGCTGTGTAGCGGTCTGCCGCTGAATGACGATGAGATGCTCGCCATCCGTTGGCACATGGGGGCTTGGGGCGTGAACCAGAACAGCTATGAGGATGTGCGCAACTATGACGCTGCCCGCAAACTCTATCCCCTTGTCACCATCATCCAGACTGCCGATGGCCTGGCTGCCAGCATCATGGAACGCACGGGAGAGGAAATCGACGAGTTATGACACCTATCAACATCCTGTTGTGCGATACCTTCCCGGGTCGCTTGCCGGTTTTCATCCCCAACTATGAATCCTTGTTCATGGATTTGTTCGCCGGCAATGGTGAGCAGGTAACCTACAGGATTTATCAGACTTGGCAGGGGGAACTGCCGCAGGAAATCAATAGGGATGAAATCTATCTGGTTCCGGGTAGCCTCGACTCAGCCTATAGCGACAAGCCCTGGATTGTCGCGTTGCTGCAATGGATAGAGAAGGCCTATACTCACGGCGCTAAATTGATGGGCGTTTGTTTTGGCCATCAGGCGATAGCGATTGCACTGGGCGGTAGGGTCCGTCAGTATGAGGGCGGTTTCGGTGCCGGAGTGCGTGCCTCTCGCGTGATTGATGAGAAGATGCAGTCCTATTTTCCCCAGCAGGTGATGCACCTGCTCTATAGCCACCACGACCAGGTGGAGGCCTTGCCTGCCGATGCCGTGTGGTGTGCAACGAGCGCGTTCTGCCGCTATGAGTCCTTCAGGATCGGCAATCAGGTAATCACGTTCCAGGGGCATCCCGAGTTCACGGTTGCTTATAGCCGTCACTTGCTCGTTAATTGCTGCGATGACGTGGATTTGTCCGTCAGGGTGGATGCGCTGAAAAGTCTGGAACGCTTGCAGCCTCAAGGACCGATTGCAGCCCGCTTCGCGTTGGATCTCTTGCTTGACAGGTGATTACACCTGCCTGATGACCTCTAGCTGAGATATTTTTACTAATTTTGCAGTCCTGAACGCAAAACATTGGATATTATGTCAAGAACCGATCAAGAATTAGAAGGCGTGACGCTGCTGGGTAACCAGGGCACACAATATGAGTTCGACTATCGTCCCGACGTGCTGGAGACCTTCGAGAACAAGCACCCCGAGAATGAATATGTGGTGACGCTCGATTGTCCCGAGTTCACGTCGTTGTGCCCCAAGACGGGTCAGCCCGACTTCGGTCACATCATCATCAACTATATCCCTCGCCAGCGCATGGTCGAGAGCAAGAGCCTAAAGCTGTACCTGTTCAGCTTCCGCAACCATGGCGATTTCCACGAGGATTGTGTCAACATCATCATGAAGGACCTGGTCAAGCTGATGGATCCCAAGTATCTCGAGGTCATCGGCCTGTTCAACCCGCGTGGTGGCATCAGCATCAAGCCGTTTGCCAACTATGGCGACAGCGAGCATCAGGACATGGTGCGCGCACGTCTCATCAGCAATTTCCATAACGATTGACATGAAAGACGCAGTAATCATTATTTCGGGCGGCATGGACTCGACAACCATGCTCTATGAATACAAGGATCAGATTGCCATGGCCATTACCTTTGACTATGGCAGCACCCAGAACGGCCGTGAGCGCCAGTGTGCCATTTTGCATTGCAAGCGCTTGGGCATCAAGCACCTGATTATTCCCTTGGATTTCATGCACAAGTATTTCAAGAGCGCCCTGCTCGAGAGTCCCGACGCCATCCCCGATGGTAACTACAACGACGAGAACATGAAATCTACGGTGGTGCCGTTCCGCAACGGCATCATGCTGGCTATTGCCTGCGGTATCGCCGAGAGCAACGGTCTCAAGCGTGTGATGATTGCCAACCATGCCGGCGACCACAGTATCTATCCCGACTGCCGCTCGCCCTTTATCGAAGCCATGAGTACGGCAATGATGACAGGTACCTATGAGAACATCAAGGTCTATGCTCCTTATACCGACCTGAGTAAGGCCGATATCGCCCGCCATGGCGCAGCCTTGGGTCTCGACTACAGCGAGACCTATTCCTGCTACAAGGGTGGCGAGAAGCACTGCGGTACCTGTGGCACTTGCACCGAGCGCCGTCAAGCCATCAAGGAAGCCGGTATCGATGATCCTACCGAATACCTGGCATAGTTAAAAGATAAAAGATAATAGTTAATAGATAATAGATAATAGTCGAGAGATAGTGACTTTTTTTATTGAAAATCAACAGATTGGATGTTTTAATAAAACTATTCACTATTCACTATTATCTATTATCTAAAAAAATTACTACCTTTGCAGCCGCATTTGCAGAAAAATAGCTGTAATCAACATTAATTATAAATAAGAATAGACAATGAAAGCATTCGTATTCCCCGGTCAGGGCGCACAGTTTGTGGGTATGGGCAAGGACCTGTATGACAACAATCCCCAGGCCAAAGAATTGTTTGAAAAAGCTAATGAGGTGCTCGGTTTCCGCATCACCGACCTCATGTTTGAAGGCACTGAGGATGACCTGAAGCAGACCAAGGTCACTCAGCCCGCCGTTTTCCTGCACTCGGTGATTCTCGCCCTCACCATGGGCGACGAGTTCAAGCCCGACATGGTAGCCGGCCACTCGCTGGGCGAGTTCTCGGCATTGGTTGCCGCTGGCGCACTGCCCTTTGAGCAGGGACTGAAACTGGTCGAGGCTCGTGCCCTGGCCATGCAGAAGGCTTGCGAGGCTGCTCCCTCGACGATGGCTGCTATCATCGGCCTTCCCGACGAGAAGGTGGAGGAAATCTGTGCCACCATCGATGGCATCTGCGTTCCCGCTAACTACAACTGCCCCGGTCAGGTGGTCATCTCGGGTGAGATTGCCGCTATCGAGGCCGCATGTGAAAAATTCAAGGAGGCTGGCGCACGTCGCGCATTGCCCCTCAAGGTGGGTGGTGCCTTCCACTCGCCCCTGATGGAGCCTGCCCGTGCCGAATTGGCCGAGGCTATCGAGGCTGCCGACTTCTCGGCTCCCCGCTGCCCCATCTACCAGGATGTGGACGCTAAGCCCCACACCGATCCCGCCGAAATCAAGGCCAACCTGCTGCAACAGTTGACCGCTCCCGTACGCTGGAGCCACATCGTTGCCAACATGGTGGCCGATGGCATGACCGAGGCCGAGGAACTTGGCCCGGGCAAGGTGCTGCAAGGCCTTATCGCCAAGACCAACCGTGACATCACCATCTCCTAGAATTAGCAGGGCTTGAAGGGATTTCCCCTTCAAGCCCTGATTTAGTTCAATTTAGCAGTCAATTATCAGTTGCGCCATGGATTATTATAATGCGAGGCGCAAGCCACCCATCAACATACCCATCGTCGGGGTATTGCGATTGCGTGCTGATACACGGCAAGCCTTGGCCATTTGATCTGCCGACCCACCACGGGCAATTCGATAGATGCCAGTTTCAGGACCAGTGGGATCTGTTTGGCTCTCACTGCTGTAATCACCATAGTAATCCTGGCACCACTCATACGCATTGCCACTCATGTCATAAAGGCCCAATTCGTTGGGCTGCTTTTGGCCGACATTATGAGTAGGATTGCCGTTTTGGGAATTATCATGGTACCAGGCCACATCGTCGATGTTGTCACTTCCGGCATACATGTACCCGTGGCTCAAATTTCCTCCTCGGGCGGCAAATTCCCACTCGGCCTCGGTTGGGAGACGGAAACTTTGGCCTGTAAGCTGGTTCAGTTTAGTGATGAACTGTTGACAAGCATCCCAGCTCACATTGAGAACAGGATATAACGGGGAGATGAAGAAGTAACTGGGATTTGAGCCCATTACCGTTGTCCATAACTCTTGGGTGACAGGAATTTCACACATGTAATAATTCCTTGTGATGGTCACTTCATGAGCCGGTAACTCAAATGAGGTTGCATCATCAAGCAGGCTCCCATAAGCACCCATAGTGAATGTGCCACCCTCAACCAGGACCATCGTGAATGAGATGTCATTGACCTCAAAAGTCAGCGTGGGGCTGTCGCCATGTGGGGTAGGCCATTCTCCTGACAACAAGTAGTCAATGAGATGTGTTACATCACTGATAGAAACATTTCCATCGCTATTGGTGTCGGCAGCTGACATGCTGATAGAGACAGATTCAGGATTAAGCAGATAGTCGATTAGACGTGTCACATCACTGATGTTCACACTGCCATCGGCATTCACGTCGCCAGCCAAGGTATAGACCCTTACAACGCACGTGTCGGGTGTGGCAAGGCCGTCAACCGAGGATATAGTGACAATAGCAGTCCCTTCACCGATGGCATCAACCTTAACAATTCCGTCAACATAAGTCGCACGGGCTACGGCAGGGTCACTTGACGATGCTGTCAGTGCGGTAGTAACAGGCTCACAGTATGCTGTCAGATAAATGGTCTCATTAGGCTTGATGCTAACCTCATGTTGGATAAAATGGATAACGATGTGAGCGGGGACGGTTACGTGGCAGACAGCAGTCTTATCAAAGCAAGAGGCAGTAATATCACATTCGCCGTATCCCACTGCTTTGACTTTGCCGTTTTCGACCGTGGCTACCGAGGTGTTTGAAGATGACCAGGTCACATAATTTGGCGTGGCATCGGCAGGTGTTACCGTCGCCGTTAATGTGACTTGGTTATTTTTCTCCAACGTGACCGATTCCTGGCTTAACGATACGGACTCAGGCTCAACGGCATCGGTGCTGTAATTGTTGAAATTGTTCCAATACAATGCTGAGAAATAAGCAACCATTGCTGAACGAGGCACATGCAATGTCCCATCATATCCAGTAAACGTGTTCTCAGTGCACGCAGGCGGAGTGATGGCATAGCAGTAGATGTCAGTGGGATTAAGCTGCAGGTCAGGAAGACTTGTCACATTTCGACTGATGTAAAGTGTGGTTCCATCCAGATAAACCCCATCAGCAATAAGGGTAGGAACAGCTAATACTGTCAGTGGCACAATCATCACTAAGAAAGATAAGATGATTCGTTTTCCGATGTTAATCAATTGTCTCATAATTGTTCAATGATTTAATTAGGTGGGTTTAATTCTTTTATATCGCTAATGTGGGCTGAATCCAACAGATCCACTAGTTATTATACTATTTTACCATGCAAATATACATAAATAAGTACTACCTGCATTTACCCCCCCATTTTTAACATTAATTAACTATTTAATTCCCAAAATGCGGTGGGTTTGGAGGGAGAGGCGCCATTGCGGGTTGTCCATGACAGCCTGTACGGTCATGAGGAGGTTGTGTTTGCGTTTTTCAGGGTCATCGGTCCAGCAGGGCTGCAGGTAGCGATAGCTGGCTGTGATGTTGTCGTATTGTGCCAAGTCTTGGCCCAGATACACCACCTTGAGCTCATCGCAGCAGTCGAGCACCACGGGTACATCGCCATTGCCACCCAGACCTGTCTTGGGCGACAGGGTCACCCAGTCGATGCCGTTGGGTAGGGGATGGGTGCCATTGGTCTCGATAGCGATGCGTTTGCCTGTCATCTGCTTGAGTCCCATCACAAAAGCCTCATCAATCCATAGCGACGGCTCACCGCCCGTGAGCACGATGAGAGGAGCATTGGGGTATTGCATGACCTGCTCCACGATGTCGGGCAGCGACATCATCGTGCCCGGCTCGTGACAGGTGTCGCAAAAGTCGCAATGCAGATTGCAGCCGCTCAGCCTGATGAACACGCTGGCGGTTCCAGTGTTGCAGCCCTCGCCCTGCAGCGAATAGAAGATCTCGTTAACTTTGTACATAGACCTTAGATACTAGACCTTAGACTTTAGATATTAGACTTTAGACCTTAGAAAGCGGATGCCAACTCCTAACCCCTAACTTCTAACTCCTAACTCCTAACCCCTAACTCTTACTCGTCCTCGTCCTTGACGTAGATGGCCAGATTGTTGGCGCTCTCGCGCACGTCGGCACGGTAGCAATTGGGCACTGTATCAACAATCCAGTGCGCGATGTTTTCGGCAGTGGGGTTGAAGTCCAGCACCTCGTTCAGGTTGCGGTGGTCGAGTTTGCCGTGCACCATCTCCTTGATGATGGTAAAGTCGGTGACCATGCCGTTATCGTCCAGTTCCTTGGCCTTGCAATACACGTTCACAATCCAGTTGTGCCCATGCAGGTTCTCACACTTGCTGTTGTGGTCGAGATACAGCATGTGGGCCGATGAGATTTCCAGTGTCTTTTGTACGTAATACATATTGTTAAGTTTTTAGTTGTCAGAATGTGGATTCAATTTCCTATTTCCTCTTTTTCTTGTCCTGAGGTACCGATTCGTTGAAGTGCATGTAGTAAATCAGGTCGATGACGCCCTTGTCATAGCCCAATGTTAATGCTGTCAAGTAATCGCTGCAGAAGATGCCGTCCCTGGCAAGCACAAAGCCCTTGGTGCCCAGGCGACTCTCTACTTTATTGACAATGGCCTCTTCGGTCGAGGCGGGGCAATGGTTGACATTCAGCGAGATGATGACGCATTTCACATGAGCGTCATAGTTGAAGCTTGCTGCCGTGCTGTCGGCATTCACCGTAGCGATCTCGCGGTCAAACACATACTGGATGAAATAGGGGCCTTGCGGCAGGATAAGCGTGTTGTTGCCGGCATAGGCGCGTGCGTCGGTCCCCACCATGTTGTTCATGTCCATCAGGGTGGTTGACGCACTGGCACCACAGGCACTGGCCTCGTCAAACATCATCATCATTGATGCTGCTGCCAGATCGGTATCGATAAAGCCTCGTGTGGCAAAGGGGTTGTCCTCGCTCATGTGGGCATTCTGGAATTTGACCTTGCCGACGGGCTGCCCCGTGCGGTCAATGATGTGGTAGATGTTACCGTCAACGGCAATCAGGCGCTCGCCGTTGATATCGATAAGGTTGTCGTGCTTGATGGGAATCAGCACTTGGTTGTTCTTGTCAACCATACCTGCTTTACCCTCCTTAAAGACGATGTAATCGCCCGACGGAGTGCGGGAATAGTCATTATAACCGCCTTTCTCAACCTTTTCCTGGTCGGCGATGGGATTGGCGACTTCCTTGCCGTCCTTGTTGAGGCAGACCACGCTGTCGCCCTTCAGCACGGGCAGTACACCGTTGATGTAATAAGGCTGCACGGGCTGGTAGTCGGTCGTGCTGGCGGTGAACATCACCTTGCCGTCATGGTCAATGATGGTGAAGATGGCAGCACTGTCACCGTCGGTCTGGTTACCGTCAACGACCATTGAATAGTCGTCATACAGGAACAGGTTGGCGCTGCTGTAGATGGCCGATACCACGGTGTCGCCGTTGGCGTTGATATATCCCCACAGGCCATTGTCGTTCTGGAAAGCAGCCAGGCCGCGGGCAAACATCGAGACTTGTGACACCTCTTTGGGCAGTTCCTTGATGACGGCGCCCTTGCGGTCGATAACGCACAACGGGCCGCCAACGCGGCTACATACAGCAACACCATCGTCACTGAACGATGTCACGCTGCCGAAGTGCCCTGCCACGGGAGTCGTTGGAGCGCTCACGTCATAATAGTCATAGCTGCCCTCGTCGTTCATGACATAGAACATGCCATCCACCACTGGCGATGGGGCGCGGTCAAAGGCGTCTTTGGCAATCACCTCACCGCTGTTCACGTCGAGAATGCTCCACTTCTCGCTGCCTTCAAGTTGGACGGGCAGATATTGAGTCTTGTACTGATAGGTAGTGCTGTCATTGCTGCAGGCAATCATCAGCAGGGCCGCAACGGCGGCAAGTGCAGTTCTTGAAAAAATCTTCATTATCATTCATGTGTAGTTTTGCGGGTGCAAACTTACTCATTTTTTCCCGTTTCAGCCAATATAACTGGAGCGTGTAACATTTTTTGTGCTTTTTTGTCCTTCTGTCACACACCCACTTGCCCACCATCAGGGCATTACAAGGGCTCCGTGTGTGGAGAGGTCATGTGTTTTAATTCCCAGGCTGTCGCACTCGTTCATCAGCCGTTCTTTCTCCTGCATGGCACCAGAAATGATGAGTCGGTCAAAGTGGTATAACTCCTTGAGTTTGGCGACTGTGCCGTGGTAGCGCTTGGTGATGATGATGTCGTCAACCCTGAGTGGATGCTGCGTTGTGGCACGTTTCCATGGACCACCGCCCACCGCCAGGATGCGACGGCCCATCAGGTGGGCGTGGGGTGGACGTATCATCGCGGCGCTAAGTGCGATGGTGTCGCCCGTGGTGATGAATTGTAATTCCTGGATTTCATGCCGTGCGAGAAAACCGGCATAGTAGCGGGCAAACGAGATGGAATCGGTCTCTTCTTCATCAGGCGTCCAAACGTAGCCCTTACCGTAGTCATAATACAGTACTGGTGTCGAGGAGAATGAGTTGAAGATGATCAGGCCCCGCCTCGGTGTTGTGAAGTCTTGCCACAATGAGTGGGCCAACATCAGCACCAGTACACATCCTGCCGCCAGCAGAAACCTGAAGTTGCGGCGGTAAATCCACAAGACGACAAGGACAACCGTCACAAAATAGGCAACAACCCCAATGCTACTCACATACACGCCACTGACGTGTGACCCCGGGATGGCGTTGACTGCCGTGGTAACCCCGTGGATATAGCGGTAGATGCCGTCTATCAGCCAGTCCAAAAAGCTCCAACTCAGCCCGGCAGAAGTGACCAGAAGAAACAGCGCTCCCAGCACCATGAACACGGGTAATACAGGAAGAATCAACAGGTTGGAAATCACCGACATCAGCGAAATGGTGTGGAAATAATGTGCGCACAATGCCACCGTGGCAAGCATCGCCACAAGGGAGGTGATGACAGTGGATGTGATATAGTTGACCCAGTTGTAACGGTTCTTGAAGGCTTCGGGTAGCCTTGCGAACAGCAACACCGCCCCAACGGTGATGAAACTCAGCTGGAACCCAACACTATAGAGTGACGAGGGTGAGAACACGAGAATAATCAATGCCGCCAGTGCCAACGCATTGAGGGAAACTGACCGCCTGTAGAGGATATAGGAGGTGAACACCATGCCAATCATCACCGTCGAACGGACAACACTGGGAGAAAGGCCGGTAAAAACGGCAAAGGCGATGATGGCCATCAGTGTAATGGCAAGGCGCACCTTCTTCATGCGCAGGAAGTCGAGTGGGAAAAGCAGCCACCAGATGATGAGCGCGATAAATCCCACATGCAATCCGCTCAATGCCAGCACATGAGCGACTCCGGCAGCCGAGAATTCCTGCCTCGTGGCCTTGTCGATGATGCCGCTGTTTCCGAGCAGTAGGGCACAGACAAATTGTTGTGCTGCGGGTGACAGGCGTGAATTGAACACCCTAAGTTGCAGATTGCGCCTCACGTTGGCCATGCGTGTGGTCAGGGTGGGGGACTGCCCGATGCGTTTCAACTGTCCGAGTGGCAGGTGCTGCTGGTAACGGATGCCCTCGCTGTGCAGGAGAAATGCGGCATAGTCCATCTCATCGGGGTTGCCCAGGTTGCCCGTCTCGTCAAGTGCCGCCTGCCATGCGACAAGGTCGCCCGCCTGCATCCTGTAGTCACATCCGCGGGTCGATATCAGCACTTTACAGGGCGGTAATTGGCCGTCGAGCAGGTCAACCTTCATCTGCATCGAGAAGTCGGTATAATCCAGTTCGGCAATTCTCCCGGTGAGGATTCTTCCTGTGCGTTGGGCTTCGGTCAATTGTGGCGGGCAATGGATAATGGCTCCCAGCCATCCCAGTCCCATTGATACCACAGCGATAGGCAAGATGAAATAAGGTCGCCAGCGCAGTCGTCCCTGGGGTGACCTGGAATTAACGATTAGCCACCGGTAAGCAATGATGGCAATAACAATCAATAGGGCAGGCATCCACCAGCAATGCCACATGTGGTGTGCAAGAATGCCCATCACAAACGGCACAAGGATACGCAAAACGGGGATGCGTGACAAGGGTCAGTGAATGATTAATGATGTGTGAATGATTTATAATCTGGTTATTCCCTTGTCCAGATATCGTAGGAATCAAAGGCCTGTAGCAACAACATCTCGATACCGTTCTTGGTGGCGGCACCATAGCGGGCCGAGTTTTTCATGAACAGCGTTTCCTCGGGGTTGTAGATCAGATCGTAGCACAGGTGGTCCTTGGTCAGGAACCGATAGGGAAAGTCAGGGCACTGGTCGTCATCAGGGTATTTGCCCAGGGGGGTGGCATTGACGATGAGCGTGTGCTGTGCCACCATGGCACGTGTGATTTCTTCATACACCATCGTGTGTTCTGACTTGCGGCGTGAAACCAGCTGGACTTCTACGTCATGACGGCGCAGGGCAGCGCAAACTGCCTTGGAGGCTCCTCCGGTACCCAGCACCATCGCCCGCTTGCGTTCCGGTGTCAACACGCCGCCCAGCGTATTGTCAAATCCTGCTACATCGCTGTTATAGCCTCTCAACTCCTTGAGCCTGCCGGTCTTCTTGTCACGGATGAAACGGATCACGTTGACGGCACCCACCTCGCGGGCATCGTCATCCATCGAGTCCAGATAAGCGATAACGGCTTCTTTGTATGGGGCAGTAACATTGAGCCCGTTCAAGTTGGGGTACTCGGCGATGATTTCCCACAACAGACCCAGGTCCTCGATCTCAAAGTTGATATATTGGGCGTCGATATCCTCGGTGGCGAACTTCTGGTTAAAGAAGTCCATCGAGAAAGAATGAACCAGCGGATAGCCGATCAAGCCATACAGATTTTTGTATTCGAGTGGAGATTTCATAACGTTTCAGTTTTTTAGCTTTTGGCAATAATCAGTTTTGCGATACAGCAACTGCTAATAGCTGAGGATGCAAAATTACTCACAAATCTTGTAATAATCACCGAAAAAAGTGATTTTTTGACACAAAATCGTCATTTTTCTCTCTGATATTGTTTTCTGTAAGGCTTTTTGGGTCTTAAATAAGTTGAAAAATGAAAAAAAACCACCATTATTAGAGAACATTTTAGTAATTTTGCCGTTTATAAAGCGTATTATACAACAAAACAGGATATGAAGTTTTTGAACAAGAACGTCAAGATCGCGCTCACAGTGATTGTGGGCCTCGCCCTGCTCTATTGGGGCATCAATTATCTTAAGGGTGTTAATCTGTTGACACCGGCCAATTCGTTTTATACCGAAGTCGAGAGTACCGAGGGCTTGCTGACGGGTGCTCCCATCACGGTCAATGGCTTCCAGGTAGGACAAGTAAGAGACATTAACTATGACTATGACAAACATAAAATCTCGGTCATGCTCTCCATGAACAAGGAGATGAAGATTCCCGAGGGCAGTACTGTGACGATGGTTTCAGGACTCCTGGGTGGAACGTCACTTGTGCTCAACCTGGGTAAAGGCCCTGACATGAAACCGGGCTCCGTCATCCCTACCTTTAAGGAAGCGGGATTGATGGACAATGTGACCGACAACATTATGCCCATGGTGTCCAATGTCATGCCCAAGGTTGACTCCATCATGACCAACATCAATGGCCTGACCGGTGACCCAGCATTGGCAGCTGCCCTGGCAAGGCTCGACGGCATTACACGACAGCTCCAGATCAGTGCCCAGCAACTCACCGTGTTGATGAACAACCTCAACCGTAGCGTGCCGGGTCTGATGAACAATGTCAATGGCATCACGACCAATTTGACGGGTGCGACGGGCAACCTGACTGACCTCTCGGCTTCTCTCAAGGAAATGCCCATCGACGAGACTATGACCAAGCTCAACAACACGCTTGCCAACCTCGAGGCCCTGAGCCAGCAGCTCAACGACAAGAACTCGACGCTGGGTAAGGTCGTGAACGATCGCGAACTCTATGATAACGCCAACCATGCCATTGCCAGCCTTGACTCGCTGCTGACCGATATCAAGGCCAATCCTAAGCGTTACATCAATATAAAAGTATTCTGATCATGGTAACATCTTCTATTCCAGTCAAGCAAACCGGAAGGGTCCGGAATTTGACCTGAATAGACTGCATAAAAATCTTATTTGGACTCGGTCTAAATAAGATTTTTTTTTAAAATTACTGTTTTCGGGATTTACATTTTCAAACCCTTGAATTAACAGCGCTTTGCGAGTGTGACAACGTAAACACGAAAACAATAAGAGTAGTTTAATCCACTGATAATCAAATGATTCATAATAATTGCATATCGTGAAAGACTGACTTTTTATCGTTGAATTGTAACCCTTTGTTTTTCAACATTATTACAGTTCAAACGAAATTTCCAAATTTTTTGGGCATTTTTTTATAAGAAATTATTGACCGAAATTTGTACAGCTAAAAAGCGCTATACAAACAACCATTACTAATAGAAAATATAGAAAATGTTTAACGTTGCACAACAGTGGAACCGTTGCCTTGACGTCATCAAGGCAAACCTCCCGGCCGAGCAGTTCAATGCTTGGTTCGCTCCCATTGTTGCCGTTGACTATGACCAGGAAAACAATCGTGTGACGCTCAAAGCTCCATCGCAGTTCTATGTAGAGAAGCTTGAGGACCGATATTTCAACATCCTTAAATTGGCGCTTAAGAAAGAGTTCGGCGAAAACGTCAAGCTCACCTATAATTATAATGTGGTGCGTGGCGACAATGCCAGCTTAGTAGAGCAGAACGAGGACAACTCGAGTGCTCGTCTCAAGCAAGAACTCAAGATTCGCAAGCCCAATGTCGGTAATCCCTTTGAACGTCAAGACATGCTCGACGAGATTGATCCGCAACTCAACCCGAGATACACCTTTGAGAATTACTGCGCCAGCATGAGCAACAAGCTCGCTGTCAGCGTGGCTGACGCCATCGCATCGCATCCCGAGGTGAAGACCTACAATCCGTTCTTCGTCTTCGGTACGACTGGTGTGGGCAAGACCCACCTGCTGCAGGCCATCGGTATCAAGCTCAAGGAGGACAATCCGCGCATGAGGGTGCTCTATGTCACCGCCAGAGTTTTTGAGAATCAGTACACGACTGCAGTTTTGCAGAAGAAAGTCAACGACTTCATCAATTTTTATCAGAGCATTGACGTGCTCTTGCTTGACGACATCCAGGAATTTGCAGGTAAGGAGAAGACCCAGAACACGTTCTTCCACATCTTCAACCATCTGCACCAGCATCAGCGTCAGCTCGTTTTGTCCAGTGATTGCCGCCCGAGTGACCTCGACGGTATGGTACCCAGGCTCATTTCCCGCTTCAAGTGGGGCATGACCGTGGAGCTGGAAAAACCTGACTATGACCTGCGCCGCAAGTTCCTTGCCATGAAGGCTGCTCAGGATGGACTCACCATCAGTGACGACGTGCTGGACTTCATCGCCACTAACGTGACCGAAAACGTTCGCGAGCTCGAGGGTGTCATGGTAGCCCTGCTTGCCCACGCCACCATGCTGGAGCAGGATATCACCATCGACCTGGCACGCAGCGTCATCGGTAATACCGTCAAGGTGAGCCAGCGTCAATTGACCTTTGAGATGATTGCCGAGACGGTAGCCAAGTATTATAACTTGTCAACCGACCTGATCTATGGCAAGTCGCGCAAGCGTGAAATCAGCGATGCCCGTCAGCTGGTGATGTATCTGGCCAAGAACGAAGCACAGATGTCTTCGCCCAGCATTGGAGCAAAGCTTGACCGTACCCATGCCACCGTGCTCCATGCCTGCATCCAGATCAAGCAGCGCATGGACATTGAGAAGGAATTCTCACGCGAGGTACAAGACATCACAGCCAGGCTCACACAGTAGGCCGTGGCTGGTGAATAAAAGGAATTGGTAACTAAGGGGGGGTGAACCTGCAATTGATGCAATGGTTCACCCCCCTCGCTTATGATAGCCCCGGGGTGCACTGACCTCCGGCCAGTGCACCCCAGGAATGCAAAAAAAAGAGCGGTGAGGTCGTTCCCCACCGCTCGTCGTTAATTGTTATTCAATCTTGTTTACTTCACACCCATGATCTCAAACTTGTACAGGATGTCGTCAAGCACGTTCTTGGCCTTCTTGTCATCGGGGTTGGTGTTCAGGTCGATGGCCTTCTGCAAGAACGGGATAGCCTCGTCATAGATGGGCTTGATCTTGGGGAGCAGTTCCTTGTTGGTGGCGTTGGGATTATCATCGATAATCTTCTGTGCCTGCAGGTAGAGGCAGCGACCAACATCAAAGAATGCGTTGGCATAATCGGGAGCAACCTCAGCAGCCTTGCGGTAGTAGGGAAGAGCAGCATCCACGCCACTTACCAGCTCGGTAGTGAAGCCCTTGATGTCATGCAGGGTACCGTTCATGGGGTCATCCTTCAAGGCGTTGTCGATAAAGCTGTTGGCCTTGTCATACTCGCTCTTGTCAAGCATGCCCTGAATCATGTTGGCCAGAGCAGAGGTCTGGAAGTCAACGATGTTGTTGTCGGTGTAACCCAGCTTGCGGGCCTTCTCGAGGCTGTGATATGCATTCTCAAAGTCCTGAATCTGGTACTGTGAGTAGCCCTGATAGAAACGAACCTCGGCCAGGATGTCGTCGGCGGGAGTTACGCCCTGTGCCACAGCAAAGGGTGAAGTTGACAGGTCGGCATAGTTGCCAAAGGCAGCAGCAGCGTTTGCCCAGTCATTTGCCTGCAGGAAGATGTTACCCACGTTGGCAATGTCATTCAGGTGAGTGGTAAGGGCACCGATGATTTCCTTGCTATATTTGGTCTTCACCTTCTTGCTGCCATCCTTGTTGAGCTTGGGGGCACCGTTCTTGTCCACCTCAACAACACTGTCCAGAGGCAGGGCCTTCTGATAGTATTGATAAGCGAGGGTCAAGGCCTCGGCCATATCCTTGTCTTCAACAGGCTGCTTCATCAGCTTAGCCTCATACAGCTTGTCATAGAGACCAAAGGCGGCCTTACCGGCGGTGTACCAAGTCAGCACGTCGTTGGCACTCTCAGCATTGGTGAGGGCGGGCTCAATCTGCTCAAGAACGGTCATCAGGTCCATAGGATTGGCTGATGCAGCCTTCTTGGCGAGATCTTTAACGAGGCTCATCTGAGCCGATGCGCCGAACGCCATCATGATGGCTGCGGCAAAAAGAATCATTTTTTTCATTTTTCTTAACAATTAAATCAGTTTATAATGTTTATTCGTTCTCGTTTTGTTGGTTCTCAGAATTCTCAGTGTTCTCGGTGTTCTCAGAGTTTTCAGGAAGCTCAGAGTTTTCCGGGATATTCTCGTTGAATGCGTCGCGTACGCTCTCCTCGTCGGTCGTCTCGGGCTCGGTATCTACCTTGCAAACGCTTGCTATTTCGTCGTTTTTCTTCTCAAGGTTGATGAGTCTAACGCCCTGGGTGGCGCGTCCTACGACACGCAGTGAGCTAACGCGTAGCCTGATGGCGATGCCGCTCTTGTTGATGATGACAAGGTCGTTATCGTCGTTCACATTCTTAATTGCAATTAGCTTGCCAGTCTTGGGCGTAATGTTAATTGTTTTAACACCTTTACCGCCGCGGTTGGTCACGCGGTAGTCATCAAGGGCGCTGCGTTTGCCCATACCTTGCTCCGAAACGACGAGGACGTCGTCGCGGGTGTTGGCGCGCATGCAGATCATGCCGATGACCTCATCGCCCTCGCTCAGGGTCATACCCTTAACACCGGTAGCAGTGCGGCCCATGGCGCGTACCTTGGTCTCCGGGAAGCGGATGGCGTAGCCCTTGCTGTTGGCCAGGATTACCTCGCTGTTACCCTCGGTGAGGATGGCGCCAACGAGCTGGTCGTCTTCGGCAATGTTCAGGGCACGTACACCGTTGGCACGGGGACGAGAGTAGGCACTCAGGCTTGTGCGCTTGACGATACCGTTCTTGGTGGCAAATACTATATAATGTGACTGGTTATATTCGGGATCGGTCAGTGCTGTAGCACGGACGAAGGCCATGATGCGGTTCTCGGCATCCAGGTTCAGCAGGTTCTGGATAGCGCGGCCCTTGCTGTTCTTGGTGCCCTCGGGAATTTCAAACACGCGCAGCCAGAAGCAGCGACCCGTGGCAGTGAAGAACAACATATAATTATGGTTGGTGGCTTCATAGACATACTCGATGAAGTCCTCATCACGTGTGTCACTGCCCTTGGCGCCCACGCCGCCACGTGCCTGGGCACGGTATTCCTTCAGCGGGGTGCGCTTGATATAACCGAAGTGGGAGATGGTGATGATCATGGGATCGTCGCTGTAGAAGTCCTCAGCGTTCATCTCCTCACTGGAATAAACGATTTGGGTACGGCGCTCGTCGCCGAATTTTTCCTTCACCTCGAGCAATTCCTCCTCGATGACCTTGCGGCACTCGGCGGGATCGTCAAGGATGGCCTGCAGGTGCTCGATGGTCTTGCGCACCTCAGCCAACTCGTTGTGCAGCTTCTCCTGCTCCAAGCCGGTGAGCTGGCGCAGACGCATCTCGACGATGGCGCGGGCCTGGATCTCGGTGAGGCTGAAGCGCTCACACAGGTGCTGGATAGCGTGCTCGGTCGAGTCGCTGCTCTTGATGATGGCGATCACCTCGTCGATATTGTCGCTGGCGATGATCAGGCCTTCCAGGATGTGGGCACGCTCCTTGGCCTTCTTGAGGTCATACTTGGTGCGGCGGATGACCACATCGTGGCGGTGTTCCAGGAAGTAGTGCAACAGTTCCTTGAGGTTGAGCAGCATGGGACGGCCGTTGACCAGACACACGTTGTTCACACTGAAGGATGACTGCAGCTCGGTCATCTTGTAGAGCTTGTTCAGCAATACGTTGGGATTGAAGTCCTTCTTCACGTCGATGACGATGCGCATACCGTGGCGGTCGCTCTCGTCGTTGATGTCGGCAATGCCTTCGATCTTCTTCTCCTCGACCAGGCGGGCGATATTCTCGATCAGGTCCTTCTTGTTGACGTTGTAAGGAATCTCGTTGACCACGATGCGCTCGTGGTTGTGCTCTGTCTCAATCTCGGCCTTGGCACGAACGACAATACGGCCGCGACCGGTCTCAAAGGCGTCTCTCACGCCCTGATAACCGTAGATGATACCGCCGGTGGGGAAGTCGGGGGCCTTGATGTAGTTCATCAGGTCGCTCACTTCCATCTCGGGATCCTCGAGCAGAGCAAGGCAGCCGTCGATACACTCGCCCAGGTTGTGCGGTGCCATGTTGGTTGCCATACCGACTGCGATACCCGTTGCTCCGTTCACCAGCAGGTTGGGGATGCGGGTGGGCAGTACTGAGGGCTCCTCAAGGGTGTTGTCAAAGTTGGGCACGAAGTCCACGGTGTCCTTGTCCATGTCCTCCATCATGCTCTCGCCCATCTTGTCGAGGCGAACCTCGGTATAACGCATGGCAGCAGGGCTGTCACCATCTACCGAGCCGAAGTTACCTTGGCCGTCAACCAGCGGGTAGCGCATAGCCCATTCCTGAGCCAGGCGGACCATGGCAAAGTAAACCGACGAATCGCCGTGGGGATGGTATTTACCAAGCACGTCACCCACGATACGGGCCGATTTCTTGTAGGGGGCATTGGAGTAGTTGCGCAACTTGTCCATGCCATAGAGTACCCTGCGGTGCACCGGCTTGAAGCCGTCGCGCACATCGGGTAGCGCACGCGAAACGATGACCGACATCGAATAATCGATGTAACTGGACTTCATTTCGTTTTCAATGTTGATCTCTAAAATTCGATCGTTCTCCATTTGTATTTTTACTTTTTAAATCTGTTACGGACACCGCACCGCAGGCTAATCTTTGCCCCAGGCTAGCACGAGTGCCACGATTTTAGGTTTAACTTACAAAAATACGTATAATTTCTTACATGGCAATCCGTTTTGCGCACTTTTTGACTGAATTGTCGATAAAACGTTTAATTGTCCTTTAATTAAACTGATTAAAAGGCAAAAAAACGGCACAAACAACATTTTCATGCTTCTGTTGTTTGTGCCGCTGTTTGTTCAGCAAGTTGTATGAATCAGTCAGGCAACTGCTTATTTGAGTCGGTAAAAATAGCCCAGAGTCACGGTGACGCTCATGGAGTTGGACCCCGAGAAGATGTCTGTCTTGTGGTTGGGGAATACGTCGGTCAGGCCATAGTAGAACCGTCCCTCGAGCAGCAGCGAGTGCTTGGCGTTGAGGCCGACTTCCATGCCGGCACCCACACAGATGCCGTAGTCCAGCTTGTTGTTGATCTCCATTGCCAGCTGTTCGATGTGTCGTGAATCCTCGAGGAAGTAATCCAGGGAGGCAGCGTCCTGATAGGCGAAGTTGGACTTGATACTGTTGCCCAGCATCACGTTCAGCTCGGGACCCAGGTTGAAGAATCCCTTCACACGCTGGTTGCCAAAGTAGATGTGGGTCATGATGGGCAGTTCCAGATAGGTGAACTTGCGGCTGTATTTGTAGTCGATATCATCATACGTTTCTTTCCAGCCGCGTTGTGTCATGTTGAGCTCAGCGATGAGGCCGAAGTTCTTCTCCTCGATATAGCGGAACGCCACGCCCGCAGTCACTCCCGGCTCCATCGTCTGTTGTACCGAGGGATTGAAATTGACCTTAGAGAACGATGCACCGGCCTTGCCGCCCACGGCGATAGTTCCCTTGTAGTGGGTCTGTGCCGTGGCAGCGATTGCCAGCAATGCAATGGTCAGGATGACAGCGAGACGCTTCATCATTTCACGTTGACGGTGATTTGATGGTCAGGAGAGAAGTGAACTACCTCGATGGCCTGGTTGGTGTAGCCGCGCCAGTTGTCACCGCGCTCCCAGCGGAAACTCGTTTGGATACCCTTGTACATTGGTGTCTCCTCATTGATGATTCCGTCAACACCCAGTGAGTGGAGCAGGTAAAGACCCGTGTCGTAGCCATAGATGGCCATGTTGGGAACTGCCTGCAACGGCTCTCCGCCGAAGTTGGTCTTGTAGGCGGCCTCCAGGTCGCGGGTGTGGAACCCCTTGGCATTGAAGAAGCGGGTGAACATCCAGGAGTCCACGTCTTGCAAATCGGTCTGGTAGTCCTTGAGGTAGAGTACATACTCGGGATAGGCGATCAGCGACAGGTCGCAGTCAAAGCGGTCACTCTTAACCTGCTTCAGGGCCTTGATGTACTTCTTGACCAGGTTCTTGTCTCCGGATGAGGGAATGAATACATATTTCGTTCCCGGGTTCATCTTGTTGGAGATGTCGTTATAAGTGAGTTCACCGTTCACGTTGATGGTCTCGGTGGTGTATTTCTTGTGGCTGATGTGTTTGCGTATGTGCTCAAACATCTCCTTGCCGCTATCGCTAGCGTCGTTGAGGTAGATGACGCTATAGCCGTTGAACTGCTCGTCAAACCAACGCATCACGTCGTGCATCATCTCACCGGTTGGCGTGTTCACCTGATAGACGTAGGGGTTGTCCAGGTAGTCATCGTTCTTGGTGGTGAAGCAGTTGAGCACGGGAACACCGTTTGCTTTACCGAAGGCGTTGATTTTTGCCAACTGCTGCGGCTCGCTGGGGGCGATAATGATGTTCATCGTCTTCATCTCGGGCAGCGACAGCAGGCTGTCGGTGACGTTCAGGTTGTGCTGCGTGTCATAGACCTTGAGGTTGATGTGCTTGTCAGACACCTTGGTAGTGCTGTCCAGAGCCATCAGGAAACCTTTGTAGAAATCGGTGTAGAGATAGGCCTGTTTGGGTGGTGCGCTCTTGTGCAGCTGGAAGGGGAGCACCAGGGCGATATTCACCTCGTTCTCAAGGCGTTTTGCCACCAGGTTGTCATACAGGTCATTGATGCGCGGCAGATAGTAATCCCGCAACTCGTCGATGGGGATGGTTGCCATCTCACCGGTCACACGCTCATTGAAGGGCTTGGGCAGGGTGATGACTTTACCTTTCTTCACTTTCTTCAGGTCGGGGTTGGCGGCTTTCAGCTCGTTCTCGGTGATACCGTTATCGGCGGCAATCGATGCATAGGTCTCGCCACGCTTCACCTCATACTTGTAGTTGCGTCGTCCAGTGCGTTCATAGATGAAGGGCAGGGCAGTGTTGGGCACGACCTTCACCTTGGCGCCGGTGGTGTATTCGTCGGGCTTCAGGCCGGGATTGGCACTGATGATACCTTCGATAGTGGCATTATACTGCTTGGCGATAGAGCAGATGTCCTCTCCAGCCTGCAAAGTGTGGAAGATGGGATCTGAGCCTTGTGGGACAGACACTTGCATCGTCGTGTTGCGGCCAAAGGCTTCCATCACCTGCTGGTTGGCGTTGACCGTGGTGCTGGCAGTCGTTCCTTTGACGGGAATAGTGAGCACTTGACCTGTCTTGATGCCTTTATCCGATCCGGGGTTGGCAGCGATGATTTCCTCGACGGTCGTCCCGTAATGCTTGGCCAGGCCATAGAGCGTTTCGCCTTGCTCAACGGTGTGGCGTTGGCCGGTTGCCGCTGTCGCTGCAGGCACATTGCTGTCCTGCTTATCGACAGGGAAATACAGCTTCATTCCATTTTCAACGCCATCGGCGGCATCGGGATTGTTCTTGATGATCTCGTCCTTGGTGACGCCAATCTTGGCGGCGATGTCATAGATGCTCTCGCCGGCATTCACCTCATAATAATAGAATTGATGCCCTCCAACTGTGGTTTTAGGCAGATTGGACTGGCCATGTAAGGTCATGGCAACGCAGACCAAGGAGGCTGATAAAAAGATATGCTTGATGTTCATAATCAATAAACTGTATTTTGTTGCTTAAAGTAATGGTTTATGGTTTTGGGCATAAAATGACCAAAATATCAGGCAAATTTACTAATTATTGACCATAAATCATGCAATTCGGTCTAAAAAAATATGTGTCAGTTGGGATTGACCACGCGGTCACCGATGACGGCGGCAAGTTCATGGCGCACACTGTAGAGTTTCTGCAGGTGTTCCATGAGCTGAGGCAGTTCTTCGGCGCTGGCATGGGAAATGCGTTCCTTAATGACATTGATTGCCTGGACGAGCAGCGCGTTTTTCCAGTTGTACAATCGGTCAGGAACCAGACTGAGTAACTTGTCACGCTCTTCAAGTATTACTGCAAACTGCGTGTGTATCTTACTGAGTTGTGGTAAGTTGTCTGTTGCAAGGTCGCAAGCAAGTTGTCGCACGTCATCGTCGTCAATCGAGCACAGGGCCTTCATCAGATAACTGCTGCTGAATTCGGTCTCGGCTTGTTTGGCTCTGACATTGGCGCGTGACAGCACTTCCTTTTCCTTGCGCTCTTGGGCGCTGATGAGTGCAGCGCTGTCAAGGGCATCGGGGGCTACTTCATCTTGAGTAGCCATTTCTTGTGAGATGTATTGGCTGGTGCTTTCTTTTAGTTGCTTCTTAAACTCTTCCAGGTCCTTGTAGTACTGAGGGACATATTGCAGTGCCAGTTCAAAGGTGCGCTTGTACAACGGGTCACTGAACTCCATGTTCTCAAGGAAGATTTCATTGTTGATGTGTTCGAGCACGGTAGTCGGCCGCACTGAACCGTCATCATACTCGGTATCAGTCAAGTAGCACATGCCGTAATTGACGATGAGTCTAATGACCTCGCGCTCCTGAACCACAATACCGTCGTTGACATTGACTGTATGATGCGTTGTCGGCGGCGTGTCAGCGGGTCCGGTTTCCGGGTATAGGTCATCAGGCAAGGGGGCGGGAGGCATGTCATCTGGCGGTGCTGGCTGCGTTGCTGTATTGTCGCCTGATGCCTGGTTCATGCGTGCTTCGCGGGCCTGCTGTTGTTCGCGCTCCTTGCGCCACTGTTCGAGGTACTTGCCACGGTATTGCTTGATCTGTCGCAGGATGGTCTGCTCATCAAAGCCGAACAGCGTGCTGCACTCCTTGGCATACACCATACGGGCAATCTCGTCAGGGATGAGGGCGATGGACTTGACCACATCGGTAATGGCGGCTGTGCGCTTGATGGGGTCGTTCTTGGCGTCCTTCAGCACTATGTTTGACTTGAAATGGATGAAATCGGCCTCGTTTTGGAGGATGTATTCTTCAGCCTCGGTGTGGCTATGGGCGCGGACAAAAGTATCGGGGTCATCCTCGGGTGGCAACGGCAACACCTTGATGCTGATGCCTTCCTTGAGCAGCATGTCCACACCGCGAATGGCTGCTTTGATACCGGCGGCATCACCGTCAAACATCTCGGTGACATTGCTGGTAAAGCGGCGGATGGCGTGGATATGTCCCTCGGTCAATGCGGTGCCCGACGAGGCGATGACGTTCTTGAATCCTGCCTGATGCATCGAGATGACGTCGGCATAACCCTCGACGATAAAGCACTTGTCCTCCTTGCTAATCTCGCGCTTGGCTTGATATAAGCCATAGATCACGTTGCGCTTGGAATAGATGACCGACTCGGGGGAGTTGACGTATTTGGCGATGTTTTTGTCCTTCTTGAGCGTCCTGCCGCCAAAGGCGATAACCTTGCCGGCAATGTTCATGATGGGAAATATCACGCGCCCACGGAAACGGTCGCGGCCTCCGCCATGCTCATCGGCAATGCACAGTCCTGTGTCAAACAGCAGTTTAGGGTTAAATCCTTGGGCGACAGCGGCCTTGTAGAAGTCGTCATAGCCCTCACTGGAATAGCCCAGGCGGAACTCCTTGATAGTGGCATCGTTGAATCCGCGTTCGCGGAAGTAGGAGAGGCCGATCTCTTGCCCCGCCTGTGTATCGTGCAGTTGTTTCTCAAAGTAGGAGCATGCCCACTCATTGAGCATGAGCATCGCTTCTCGCTCGGTCTGAGCCTGCTTTTCTTCGTCAGTGAGCTCTTTCTCTTGTATCTCGATGTGATATTTACGGGCCAGATAGCGCAGGGCCTCGGGATAGCTCAACTGCTCGTGCTTCATGATGAAGTTGACGGCGCTGCCTCCCTCGCCACAAGCAAAGCACTTGCAGATGCCCTTGCTGCGGGACACATAGAAGGACGGGCGCCTGTCGTTGTGGAACGGGCATAAGCCTATCCAGTTGGCACCGCGTTTCTTCAGTGTCACAAAATCGCTCACCACGTCAACGATGTCGGCGGTGTCAAGGATCTGTTGTACTGTGTTGTGGTCTATCATCTCGAGTTATTCAGTTAATTGTCCGCAGACGGCATCGGGTATTAACGCTTGGTCAACCGCCGAAACGCCGTGAAGCCTTAACTCCATCGCATCGCCCTTAAAGGCGGCACGGAACTTGGCGGTGTCACCACCCATGCCTTGCAGGGACTTGCGGTAGGTCTCAATGGCTTCCTGCATATTGCCTTGGCACAGCAACACATGGCCTCGGTTGAGCAGGTCTTGGGGAGACGGGGTGTCGTCACGCGCTATTCGGTCATAGTAGTCGATGGCGCGCTCATAGTCGCTCAGCAGGAAGGAGCACCAGGCGATGGGACGCCAGGCGCGATGTTTGGCTCCTTCCATCAGGTCGGCTTTGTAGTATTGCTGCAGCGCCTCACTGGTGTGGTTTTGTTCCAGCAGCACATGGCCGATGGTTAGTGTCAGTGACACGTTGTTGGGAGTCATTGCCTCGGCACGTCGGTAGTAGTCCAGTGCTTGGTCATACATGCCCTGGGCTCGGTAGCAGGCGGCAATGTGCCGCATGTTCCAGGCATCATCCTCATGGATGAGTTCATATCTTTTATAATAGGTGAGGGCCTTGTCGATATTGCCTGCATTCTGGTAGGCAAATCCGATTTTCTGATAGATGTGGGCGTCGGTAGCATCGTCCATGCCTTCAAGACGGGTGAAACACTTGATAGCGTCGTCATAGAAGGCATTCTTGAAATACAATGCGCCCAGCAGTTCCAGCACATGGGCATCACGGGTGACCTGGGCAAGCGGCAGGCAGTCGGTCATGTCCAGACCGGGGTCATCCATCACGGCGATGAACTCGCGGCGACGGGTGAATAGCTTGAAGAAGCGGTACAGGTCCTGTACAAAGGCGGTAATGATGGCCATGCGACGGCGGCGCTCGTCGGGCAACTCGGTCTGACGGGCCTCGTTGAGCGCTGCGTTCTGTTCCTCCAACTGTGCTGACATCAGGCTGCGCTGCGACTCGGGCAAGGCACCCAGTGACAGGCAGAAGGAATACTTGTCGCTGTTACACAGGTAAGGGGCATGCTGTACCACATCGGCAAGGGCCAACTTGCTGGCACCCAGGTTCTCCAGGATAGCCGAGTGGGCAGGGTAGAAGGGGAGGAACCAGTTGCTCAGGGTCTTGAAGAAGGGGAAGGTCTTCAAGTGGGCAAATGTGGCGATAAACACGTCGCTACCCTCAATCTGCATGGAGTTAAATTCCTCGATTTTGCGTGTGATGCCGCTCTGATCCAGCCATTCCTGCCAATCAGGGTTGGCCTCGATTTCGCTCAGGTCAATAATCTGTGATTCCTTGTCCTTGAGTTTGTCGATGATGTCAGGGCGCATCTTCATGATGTTGGGAATCAGGTCGTTGCGCACACGTTGTTTCACATTCTCGGTGTTGCGGGAACGTGCCAGCTGCAGCTGTATGCCCCACACGTCACGGTCAAAGTCGGGCGTGTCGAGCAGTGCGGCAAGGCGCGTTTGTATGCTCTTGGACGATGACGTGCGCTTCCTGTGTGCCAGCATCGCCAGCATCGCACAGGTCAAGGCACGCAACTGCACCTCGGGCTCATCGCTCAGGGAGTAGGCTTCCAGCAGGATGAGCAGTTTGCTCTCGTCATAGAACTTCATCAGTCCCAGCATCAGCGCTGTCACAATCAGGCATCGGGTGTGAACGGGCAGAATGTCACCACTGATGCACAGTTTTAATGAGCCTGCATCATCGGTCGTGATGGGGAAAGACGACCACACGCGGTTGAACAGTTTGGTCTCAAGCCCCTCGGCGTGATGCAGACGTGACAATATGACATGATTGTCTTCATCCTTCTGAGGAACGGACTTTACCAACGACAGTTCCTTTATCGCCGAGCGGTACTCTTCCACAATGCCGACAAGTGAAGTGCTGCCCAACTCGCGACGGCGCGTGTAGAACACCTCGGGACTGAGAGGTTCCATCAGGCCGATAAAGCATTGGTCATTAAGCGTATAAAGCGATTGACGTATGCTTGTCAGGATTTCGTCGCGCTGGGGATCCATCACGCCTTGAGCAAGATACTTGAGCATGAACGTATAGGACATGCGCAAGCGTTCCAGCTCGTCGTTCATGTCGCCTCGTCCAAGCTCATCGGTCAACTGCTTGATGTGCACAAAGGCATCAGTCACCTCGGCATTGTCAATACACTGGTTGGCGCTCAAGTGGATCTTCTGTATTTCTTGTATCGTCATTGGTTGTCAGTTTTTGCTTGCTGATACAGCAAATACTATGCAAAAGTAACAATTATTGCCCTATTCAGCGAATTTTCTCCAGGAATTATTATGATTATAGAAATATTTCCTTAATTTTGCCGTCAAATTTAGTGATTAAAATTTACACATTATGGTTATACAACGCATTCAATCGGTTTATCTTCTCATTGCTGTCATTCTGATGGCAGTGTTTGCATTCTTTCCTGCATTGACATTTGAACTCGGTGGCAGGCAGTTTGTCTATGGTGCTCTCGAGGCTGGCAAGGTGGGTGTTACCCATATCGACCCCCTGATGCTGATGCTGGTGGTTTTGATCTCTCTGCTTGCATTGATTGACATCTTCCTGTTCAAGAACCTGCAGCGTCAGATGACCGTATGCTTTGTGGACATTATTATCGGTTTGGCCATGCTCGTGGCCATCGGCATCCAGGCTTTCTATGTCAATGGCAAGGATGGTGTCACCTTGACATGGCAGTGGTATCTTCTTCTGCCCATTTTGTCCATTGTCTTCCTGATGCTGGCCCACAAGGCGATGTCGCGTGACAAGAAGATGCTGCGTGATTCCGACCGTCTCAGGTAATACAAGAGAAACCGTTACTTTATTCTATATACTACTATTGACTAACGACTAGAACGTCATGATTACTGCAATGATAGTCATCTTTGTGATCGGTTATGTGCTGATCACTTTGGAGCATACTCTCCACATGAATAAGGCGACCTTTGCCTTGCTCACCTGTGGTGTGCTTTGGACTATTTACGCCCTGTTAGGAAATGACCCGCACATGCACGAGGCGATAGTCAATCAGCTGGGTGATGCCTGCGAGATTGTGGTCTTCCTGATCGGTGCCATGACCATTGTGGAGATCATTGACCGTTATGGTGGCTTCTCGTTTATCACCGAGAACATCAATGCCAAGAGCAAGCGGCACCTGTTATGGATCATGTGTTCGCTGTCGTTTGCCATGTCGGCAGTTCTTGATAACATGACGACGACCATCATCATGGTGATGATGCTGCGACGGTTGCTCAGTGACCAGAAGGACCGTTGGCTGTTTGCCGGTCTCATTGTCATTGCTGCCAATGCCGGCGGTGCCTTTTCTCCCATCGGTGACGTGACCACCATCATGCTGTGGATGGACGAGAAGGTGTCGTCAATGGGACTGATTATCAACCTGCTGATTCCCAGTATTGTCGCTATGGTGGTGCCGGTGTTGATTGCACAGTACTCTCTCAAGGAGGGAAAGATGCAGACGGTGACTCGTATGGCCGACAAGAACCCTGGCCTGCATGAGCGCCATCCCCACTTGAGCAAGGCGATGCTCATCATCGGTGTTTCGGGACTGTTGTTTGTGCCTATATTCAAGACATTGACCGGCCTGCCCCCCTTCATGGGTATCATGATTTCACTGGGTGTGATTTGGGGCGTGACCGAGTTCTGGGTAAAGCATTTCAAGATCGACTCCAAGATGGGCGGCCGCGTTTCCTCGGCATTGCACACCATTGATATGCCCACTATCCTTTTCTTCCTGGGAATCCTGATGGCTGTGTCGGCACTCTCCGAGGTAGGTATCCTCAATACGCTTGCCGATGAGATGAACACCAATATCCACGAACCCGTTACGATGACTTCTATCATCGGTGTCTTGTCATCGATTGTCGATAACGTCCCGCTGGTATCGGCATGTATCAAGATGTTTGAGAACATGGCGCCCGCTGGCACGACCGATCCCTATCTGCTCACCTTTGTGGAGGATGGCCTGTTCTGGCATCTGCTGACCTTCTGTGCTGGTGTGGGTGGTTCGCTGCTCATCATCGGTTCGGCTGCCGGTGTGGTTGCAATGGGTATCGAGAAGATTCCGTTCTTCTGGTATTTCAAGCGTATTTCATGGCTTGCCCTTGCAGGTTATTTGGCAGGCATTCTCATTATTTGGCTCGAGAGCCTCTGCCCATTCTTCCTAACTTAGACAGTTGTTTAAAAAACCTAAGAATAATGGCCACCGTAGGACATCGAGTCTACGGTGGCTGTCTTTTAGTAACGTGAGTTCGATGAAAAAAGAACTGAGTCCCAATTCATCCGCTATGTAGAGACGCAAAATTTTGCGTCTCTAGGGCAGCATTTTGGTAAGGCCAAACGATTGGAGACGCAAAATTATGCGTCTCTACAGGATTCAGTAGGCTAACCCAATCAAGAGCATATTTTCTCGAACTTAAAAAATAAAGACTTGGCGGCTTGGCGTGAGGTCACCGGTAGATCATGCCGGTATAGAAGTGGAGGGTTTGGCTTTTGGTGTTGAAATGGTTCTGATTGGGTGACCACTCACCGCGTTGCAGACCTGGCACCAACTTGACTGAACGGTTGCCATACATGTTGTTGATGCCGTCGATGCTGGTCATCAGGCGGCGCAGTTTTCCATGATCATCGGGGTCAAACACGTTAAGTTGGATGCCTCCGCCATGCTGAATGTCGAGTGCCATGACACCTGCCTTGCGGTAAGTAAAGCCATCGCGCCAGATGTTGTTGAAGGCATTGAGTGCCTGGCGCACAATGGTCATCGTGTCGTTTGTCGGTGTGTCGAGTTGCAGTTGGCATGAGTTGGAGTAGAATGGCAGGTCTTCACGGAAACGGTCGCCACGCACGTAGGTCATCACACTGCCTGCCACGCTGCCCTCGTCACGCAGTTGGCGAGCAGTACGTTCGGCAAAACTGACGATGGCGTCGGCAATCTCGTCACGATTGGTCAGCACCTTGCCAAAGGTGCGTGACGTCATGATGGTCTTGTGGGCAATATCCACGGGGTTGGCAATCTGGCAGTCATGGCCCATGAGTTCGCGTTGGGTGCGTTCCAGTGTCACCGAGTATAGCGACCTCACTAAGGATGGCGGCATCTTTACAAAGTCGGCTGCCGTCTTGATACCACGGCCTTGCAGCGATGCCGACAAACGTCTTCCGATGCCCCACACATCCTCGATGGGCGTGCGCCGCAGGATAATGTCTATGGCCTCGGGGCGCACCAGCCAATAGACACCATCGGTGATGCGATGGTCTTTTTTGGCGATATGGTTGGCAATTTTGGCAAGGGTGCGAGATGGGGCGAACCCCACGCTGATGGGGATGCCGACGTATTGTTTGACCTTTTTAACCACCTCGGCCATCACGCGATGGCTTGTCTCAACGTCCTCGTGCGGCAATAGGAAAAAAGCCTCATCGACCGAATACTGTTGCAGGTTCTCGACTTCTTTGCCTAGCAGATGCATCACGCGGTCCGACAAGTCGCGGTACAGGATATGGCGTGCCGACAGTTGGATGACTTGCCGTGGGTCGGTGTACTCCTTGATTTTAAAGGCGGGACATCCCATGGGAATTCCCGCCGCTTTAGCCTCATTGCTACGGGCGATGACGCAACCGTCGTTATTGGACAACACAACGACAGTTTTCCCGTTGAGCCGAGGGTCAAACACGCGCTCACAGGAGACAAAAAAGTTGTTGCAGTCAATCAGCCCGTACATGTTTTATCAGATAATAGATGATTGAGGATTGCACCCTCTAACTCCTCACTCCTAACTCCTAACTCTCAGAAAGTTCCAGCCAGCGCATCTCTTTCTCGTCGAGCAGATCCTTGACTTCTTGGTAACGGGCTGCCTTGGCGGCAACGTCATCAAGGGTTTCTCCGCTGGCGAAGAGGGCGTCCAACTCGGCTTTCTCCTTGTTGAGCGCTTCGATGTCGATGTTGAGTTGTTCCAATTCGCGTTGTTCCTTGTAACTGAGGCGCTTCTGGTCACTGCGGTTGGCCCAGGTGTTCTCCTTGGGTTTAGCGGTTTCCTGTTCTTTTGCGGCTTGTGCGGCTTCCTGCTCGTGGCGTTGTTTCCAGGCACGGTACTCGCTGTAGTTGCCAGGGAAGTCTTTGACATGGCCGTTTCCTGTGAATACAAAGGTATGGTCCACGGTGCGGTCCATAAAGAAGCGGTCATGGCTCACGATGATGACGCAGCCGTTGAACTGCGACAGGTATTCCTCCAGGATTTCGAGGGTGGAGATGTCAAGGTCGTTGGTCGGCTCATCGAGGATGAGGAAATTGGGCTTGGTCATCAATACCATGGCCAGGTAGAGCCTGCGGCGCTCGCCACCACTCAGTTTGGCAATGAACTTCTGCTGGTCTTGGGGCGTGAACAGGAAGTGGTTGAGCCAAGCCATGGCTGTGTAGTGGTGCTTCTCGTCAAAGTAGATATACTCAGCCACGTCGCGCACGGCATCAATCACACGTTTTCCCTCGTCAAAGTGCATCCCTTCTTGGCTGTAGTGGGCAAATTTCACCGTTTCGCCAATCTCAAAGTATCCGCTGTCGGGCTTGACAATGTCGAGCAGCAGTTTGATGAATGTGGTCTTGCCCACGCCGTTGTCGCCCACGATACCCAGTTTCTCGTAACGGGCGAATGTGTAGTTGAAATCGTCAAGTATCACCTTGTCGCCGAAGCGCTTATTGACATGGTGGGCGGTAAAAATCTTTTTACCGATATAGGCGCTCTTGACGTTCAACTCCACTTCGCCATCGTCACGTCTTTGCTGTGCACGCTCTTGCAGGTCATAGAAGGCATCGATGCGGTACTGTGCCTTATGGGCTCGGGCCTGCGGTTGGCGGCGCATCCAGTCCAGTTCGGTACGCAACAGGTTGCGTGCTCGCTCCACCTGGACGTTTTGCGCTTCAATGCGCTCGGCACGTTTCTCCAGGTAGTAATTGTAGTTGCCGCTATAGGAGAAGATGCTGTGCTGATCCATCTCCAGGATGCGGTTGCAGATGTTGTCCAGGAAATAGCGGTCGTGGGTCACCATCAGCAGGGTCACACGGCTGCGCTGCAGGTAGTTCTCCAGCCACTCGATCATGTCGATGTCGAGGTGGTTGGTCGGCTCGTCGAGAATAAGCATCTGGGGTTCGTCAATCAGGAGTCGCGCCAGGGCGACACGCTTCACCTGACCACCGCTCAACTCTTTGACGGGCTGGTTATAGTCTGTGATCTTGAGCTGGGTAAGGATTTGCTTGAAGCGTTCCTCATAGTCCCATGCAGTATTGGCGTCCATCGCCTGGATAGCCGCTGTCATGGCATCGCTGTCGCCGGTACGAAGGGCCTCCTCATAGTCATGGATAGCAGCCGACCGAGGGTCATCGCCATGCAGACAGGCATCAAGCACGGTATGGGCTCCGCCCAGGTTCGGCAGTTGCGGCAAGTATCCCACACGCAGGTTGTTACGGTAGATGACCGTACCGCTGTCCTGTGAGGCAATGCCGGCAAGGATGTCGAGTAAAGTGGACTTGCCGGTTCCGTTCTTGGCAATAAGACCGATTTTCTCACCCTCGGCGATACCGAAGGTCAGATCCTCAAAGAGCACATCGACGCCGAACGCCTTGCTCAACCCCTCTACCTGCAAATAACTTACCATTGCTTGTCCTGTTCTATGGATGTTCAGTGGACCGTGGCTCTGCCACGGTAGTTTCTCAACTGAAGAACTGTTTCATCACTTTGATCATGTTCACGTGGTCGTCACAGGAGCCGGTCTCGCGCACAGAGTGCATAGCCAGCACGGGATTTCCCACGTCAACACCCTCAATATCGAGTTGACCCGTCAGGATGTTGCCAAGCGTTGAACCGCCGGCCACATCGCTATGGTTCACAAAGTACTGGAACGGTGCTTCGGCCTTCTCGCACAGGCTCTTGAAGATGGCTGCCGAGTGGGCGTCGCTCATATACTTGCAGTTGGCATTGACCTTGATGCACGGACCGCCACCCAATGAGGGATGGTTCGTCGGGTCATATTTCTCGGGATAGTTGGGGTGGAAGGCATGGGCGTTGTCGGCCGATACCATAAAGGTGCGGTGTACGGCTCGGCCAAAGTCCTCAAAGTCGCCTCCCAATGCCATGACAAGGCGCAGCAACATGTTGCCCAACACGGGAGAGTGGGCACCCTGCTTGGTGCCGCTGCCTGTCTCCTCGTTGTCAAAGATGGCGGCTACGAGAGTCGCATCCTTGTCCTTGGCTTCGGTGATGGCTGTGATGGCTGCGTGAACCATGCTCAGGTCATCAAGGCGGCCAGCCGAGATGAACTCGTTGTTGAGACCAAACAGGCTTGCCTTGCTCACGTCATAGAGCATCAGGTCAAAGTCAAGAATGTCAGCAGCCTCGACCTGCAACTCATCGGCAACAAGGTTGACCAGGGTATTTCGCCATTCAAAGTCGCTGTTGATTTTGGCAAGGATGGGCAGCATGTCCTTCTGCTTGGACAGGCAGTTGCCCTCATTGACGGCGCGGTTGAAATGGATAGCGAGGTGCGAGATGCACATCAGCGGACGGTCGATCTTCAGCAGCTTGGTCACGGGATGCAGTGCATCCTTGCCCTTGAGCAGCACGCGTCCTGCCAATGACAGGGGACGGTCAAACCAGGTGTAGAGAATCGGGCCGCCATAGACCTCGGTATTCAGGCGCAGGATGCCGCCGTCGCTGGGAATCTCGCTGGCAGGCTTAATCCTGAAGCAGGGCGAGTCGCTGTGTGCGGCGATAATCTTGAAACCGGTGTCAGCAGGCTTTTTCTTGCCCACCTGCACGGCAAAGATGGCGCTGTCATTCTTGGTGAAGAAGAACTTCTCACCAGCCTTGGCGTTCATCTTGTCATCAATCTTTTTCTCATTGAATCCGTTGGCGGTCAGGATTTTCTTCACCGTGTCCACAGCCAGGAAGTTGCAGGGACTGTTATCGAGGAACTCCAGCAGTGAGTTCACATATTGTTCGCTTGTATTCTTCATAACTAAAAATTGATTATCTAATATCTAAAGTCTATTGTCTAAAAGTCTATTGTCTAAAAGTCTATTGTCTAAAAATCTAACGTCTAAAATCTAACGTCTAAAATCTAACGTCTAATGTCTAATGTCTAACGTCTAACGTCTAACGTCTAACGTCTAATGTCTAACGTCTAATGTCTAAAGTCTAAAGTCTAATATCTACCATCAACTATAAAACGCATTGTTCAGGGCTCTCAGCACATTGCACAGCGTCTGTCCCCAGTAGTTGATGAAGTTGATTTTGCACTGGCACAGCATCTCGTGTTGCGTCTCGGTCAGCGCGTCCTGAATTGAATGAATCAGGTTGAAGAACTCCTGATACAGGTCGGCAAGATTCTCTGAGATGGAGGCTGAGATGGGCGTGTCGCTGTACTTCATGTCTTCCAGGAACACTTCCAGATAGATGTCCTCCTCGGCCATAATCTGTGCCACGCGGTCTCTTATCAGGTCATACACATCTTCCTCCAGTGCCGAATCGATAAACTCCTCACTGTAGGCATCATCGTCAATATCGCTGATGGTGATGTACAGTCGCGGAATCAGTTTAAGCATCTGTGCCACAAACTGGTCACGCGTTTCACACTCGTTGGCATGCTCTAGTGCATGGCAGTATTCGTTGGCAAGGGCGATAAACGCCAGCTCGTTAGGTGTCAGTTTATCCATTATTTAATATTCGTTTGATATATGTAGGGCCTCGCCTTGGCGTGACTGTCATTCTTCACTTTTTCTATCGGTGTAGAGGTTGTGACGTTCAATAAATCCCAGCACCTCGTCAGGTACAGAGTAGCGTACGCTCTGTCCCTTGGCTAGACGTTCGCGTATATCGGTCGATGACAATTCGATAATCGGTGCATCTAGCAGCGCCACGCGGTCTTTCAACTCGTCAGGGATAACCACCTCATAGCCCAGGCGCGGATAGATAAGCAGATGATATTTGGCAAGGATTTCCTCGCTGTTGCGCCACTTGTCGAATATCTGCCAGTTGTCCCCGCCTGTTACCAAATAGAACTCATCATCGGGAAACTTGGCCTGCAACGCGTTAAGGGTATCGATAGTGTAGGATGGACGAGGCATCGAGAATTCAAATGCCGACGTCTCCACGCCCTCCATGGGACGTGACACCATCTCAACCATCCGCAGCCGATCGGTATCGGATACATGTCTATCCTTGCCAACCTTCAACGGATTCAAGGGCGATACCATGAACCACAATCGGTCCACCACGCCACTATTGATAATGTGTTGTGCAATAATAGCATGCCCAATATGTATCGGGTCAAACGACCCCCCAAATATCCCAATCCTCATAGGTTAGCCAGGTTATAAGATGCTATGGTTTATAGTTCTTCCTCTTGGGGCGTTGTGACGAAGTCGCTGATGAGGTCGTGGACTTGGGCGACGGCGGTATCGAGGTCGTCGTTGATGACGGTGTGGTCAAACTGCGGGCCAATCGAGATTTCAAACTCGGCCTTATCCACGCGAGCCTTGATGTCCTCCATGCTGTCGGTGCCGCGGTTGATGAGTCGCTGGCGCAACACTTCCACGCTGGGCGGCTGGATGAAAATGGCAAGGGCACGGTCGCCGTACATCTTCTTGACATTCACACCACCCAGCACGTCGAGGTCAAGCACCACGTTCTTGCCCATGCCGGTGATGCGCTCCACCTCGCTCTTGGGTGTGCCGTAGTAGCGCCCTTCATAGACCTCCTGATATTCCACCAGCTCGTCGTTTTCAATCATCTGCTTGAACTCGTCGATGGTCTTATAGTAGTAGTCCACGCCATGAACCTCCTGGCCGCGGCGGGGGCGGGTAGTGGCCGACACCGAGAATGCCAGCTTCAACGACTCATCCTGCATGATGCGTCCGATGATGGTGGATTTGCCCGACCCTGATGGCGCCGAGATGATAATGAGTTTACCTTGTTCCATTAATTCTGGTCGCTTAGAAGGTATACTTCAAGCCCAGCACTGTCGCCGACTGGTTGAAGTTCTTTATGATCTGAAAGCGCTCCTCGCTGAAGAAGTACAGCTTTTCATGCACGCGGTACTGGCATCCCACGCCTATATTGGCACCACAATGGTCCTCGGAATGATCGAGCAGGGTATTGTTATAATGACCAAAAGTGAAGCCGACGAGCGGATAGAGTGCAAATGTACTGCTTGTATTGATAACATAATGCAAATTCAGATTAGCATTAATGGCGGTTCTGTGCTTGTTCTCGAAAAAGTAGATAAACTCAGGAGCGAAGCGGAAATTTCTAATAGGCTCGTACTGAACTTGTGCACCAAGACCTGCCATGGAATACTTGGAAGCGTAAACAAACTGAGCTGCTGCCGAAACATCACCCTGTTCAGCATGTGCATTAACGATAGCGGCAAGGGCCACGATGGCCATTAAGATGTACTTTTTCATATCTCTCTATATTAATGTTGTTGAAAATATCCTAATTATCTAAAATCTAACGTCTAATATCTAAAGTCTAGTGTCTAACGTCTAACGCCTTACAACACATTCAGCACCTGCTCCTTGATCTGCTCCAGGTGGTCCTTCATGCGTACCACCAGATTCTGCAAGTCGGCTTGGTTGGCCTTGGAGCCCATAGTGTTCACCTCACGACCGATTTCCTGGCTGATGAAACCTAACTTCTTGCCCTGGCCGGGTTCCTCGCTGTTCATCGTCTCAAGAAAGTACTTCAGGTGGTTCTGCAGGCGGATTTTCTCCTCGGTGATATCAAGTTTCTCGATATAATAGATGAGCTCTTGCTCAAAGCGGTTCTTGTCGTAGTCCACTTCTTTGATCTTGGCAAGGGCATCCAGGATACGGCCTTTAATTTTCAGGATGCGCGGCTCTTCATAGCGCGGCACCTCGTCGAGCAGGGCTTGAATGGCAGCGATTTTCTCCTCAAAGAATGTAGCCAGTCTTGCACCTTCCTGACGACGGAACTCAATCAACTGCTGGGTAGCTTGGGCGACGATTTCCTTCACGACCTTCAGTTCCTCTTCGTCGGCCTCAGTCGATTTGGAGTCGGTTTTCAGGGCATCGGGCATGCGCAGCAATGTTGAATACCAGTCTGCAGGCTCTGGAAGCTGCAACTCCTTTGCCATCTCTTCGATTTGGGCTTTGTATTGTTTCAGCATCGGCACATTGATGGTGCCTGATGTCGCTCCCTCGATGGGCTCGCAATAGACAAACAGATCAATTTTTCCGCGCATCAGGGCCTTGGACACACTGTTGCGCAATTCCATCTCAATCTCACGGTGATTTTGGGGCGTGCGAACTCCAAAATCGAGTTGTTTGCTGTTCAGTGATTTGACTTCGGCAGTGATTTTCTTGTTGTTATACACCTTGGACGCCTTGCCAAATCCGGTCATTGATAGTATCATTGTCAATCAGATTATTTTTTACTATATCCTGCAAAATTACTAAATTTATGAAAACCGAGCACCATAATGCCGGTTTAAATGGTTGTGTTGCCACCAATTTTTTCAAAAAAATATCAATCATTGCTTCCGCTGCAGTTGCAATGTGTCAATAATCCGTTTTCGGCTTGCTCATTCCATCAAAAAAAAGTAATTTTGCAGGTTAGTCATGTTTGTGACGACAGTGAGATAAAGATGGAAACCTCGACATTGGCAATCATAGTTCCTTGTTACAACGAGGAAACGGTCTTGCCGCAGACCAATCAGCAGTTGCTTGGCCTGTTGGGAGACATGATGCATGATCGGCTGGTGGGAGAGAACAGTTATATTCTCTACGTCGATGACGGATCGGGGGATCAAACCTGGTCAATGATTGCTGGTTTTGGTCAAGTTAATGACCATGTGAGAGGACTGAAGTTGGCTGCCAACGTGGGACATCAGAATGCCCTCATGGCGGGTCTCGAAACTGCACTGGAGGATGCCGACGTGACGATATCGATAGATGCTGACCTTCAGGACGATATCCAAGTCATCCCCGAGATGGTGAGGAAGTTTGACAATGGTTGTGACATCGTTTACGGGGTGCGTCGCAGCAGGGACACCGACTCTTGGTTCAAGCGCACAACGGCTCAGGGCTTCTATCGGTTCATGCGCCTGATGGGTGTGAAAACGGTTTATAATCATGCCGACTTCAGGTTGATGAGCCGTCGGGCTGTCACGGCGTTGAAGGGTTATGAAGAGCGCAACCTCTTCCTGCGTGGGCTCGTGCCACAGTTGGGCTACCGTTCTGATCAAGTTTTTTATGACCGGTTGCAACGGCAGGGCGACGAGAGCAAATATCCCTTCGGCAAGATGCTGTCTTTTGCCGTCGATGGGGTTACATCGTTCAGTGTAAGGCCGTTGCGTCTCATCTTTGACTTGGGCGTCTTCTTCCTGCTCATCAGTTTGGCGATTCTGGTCTATGTGATTGTTGCGCTGGCTGATGGTAGGGGAGTCCAGGGTTGGGCTTCCATCATGCTGTCGATTTGGTTCGTTGGTGGGTGCCTGCTCATCTGTCTGAGTGTCATTGCTGCCTATATCGGACGCATCTACACCGAGGGTAAACATCGCCCTCGTTACAATATTGAGAAATACATTAAATGATATTCTGTGATGTCTGAAATACATTCGATAGATAATGACCGGCGCGAAGGTGTGCCCTCAGTCAACGACATCCGTCTTTTATTGACTGATGTTGACGGGACGCTCACCGATGGTGGCATGTACTATGGCACCGATGGCACCGAGTTCAAGAAATTCAACACCCGTGACGGTATGGGCCTGCAGATGTTGCAGCGTGCTGGAGTCAAGGTAGGCATCGTCACCAGCGAGAATGTTGCAATCAACGAGAACCGGGCCCGTAAATTGGGCCTTGACTACCTCAAACAGGGGGCACGGGACGGAGGTAAGTTGGCAGCCGCCCGCGAAATCTGTGATGAGATGGGCATCTCCATGCAGCAAGTGGCCTACATCGGTGACGACGTGAACTGCTACGACCTGCTCGCGGCAGTAGGGTGGGCTGCTTGTCCTGCCGATGCCTGTGAAAAAGTAAAGCATATTCCCGGCATCCACATTCTGCAACGCCGTGGCGGCGACGCCTGTGTGCGCGAGTGGATTGACATGATTTTGGCAAGGCAATGAACAACGAGGGTATTGATAGTCAGAACCTGAAAGAGAAGACCGCCCAAGGCTTGTTCTGGGCGTTCCTCAGCAGCGGTGGCATACAGCTGCTTAACCTGATTATCGGTATCTTTCTGGCGCGCCTGCTCTCGCCTGGTGAATATGGTATCGTGGGCATGCTCGCCATCTTCACGCTTCTTGCCAATAACCTGCAGGAGAGCGGATTTGGCGTGGCGCTTGTCAACATCAAGGACATCAAGCACAACGACTACAACTCGGTATTCTGGTTCAATGTCGGGACGAGCATTCTGCTCTATCTGATTTTGTTCTTTTGTGCCCCGTTGATAGCCAAGTTTTTCCACCAGCCATGCCTTGTTCCCTTATCGCGGTTTGTGTTCCTGGGCTTCATCATCGCCTCGTTGTGTATCTCGCCCAATGCGATGCTCGTCAGGGCTTTGAAGATGAAGGAAAAGGCGATTACCTCGCTCATGGCATTGGTCATTTCTGGTACAGTGGGCGTGATTATGGCTTTCAAGGGCTTTTCCTATTGGAGCTTGGCAACGCAGCAAGTACTATATAATGTGGTCATCTGTTTCGGGCGTTATTATTTCACGCGTTGGTGTCCCACCTTCAAGGTGGATTTCACCCCTGTCAAGCAGATGTTCACTTTCAGCTACAAGGTGCTGATTACAGCGGTATTGACCACCATCAACAACAATATGTTGACCGTAATCTTCGGCCGCTTGTTCCCAGCCCAGGCGGTGGGTAACTTCACCCAGGCCAATAAGTGGAACACGATGGCCAACCAATTGGTTACCAATACCGTGGCACAGGTGGCGCAACCCGTTCTCACTCGTGTCAATGACGAGAAGGAACGCCAGCGCAGGGTGTTCGGCAAGATGTTGCGTTTCACTGCTTTTCTGTCATTTCCTGCCATGTTTGGCTTGGCGCTAGTGGCTCCTCAACTCATTCTGGTCGCTATCGGTGACAAGTGGATTGACAGTATCCCGCTGTTGCAGATTCTTTGCATCAGTGGCGCATTCATCCCTATCTATACGGTTTATCAGAATCTGTTCTTGAGCAGGGGCAAGTCCGATACCTACATGTGGCTCAGCATCGGCCAGATAGCCATTATGTTGGCGGCTGTGCTGGCTTGTCACGGCTGGGGTTTCACGGCGATGGTTGCTGCGTTTGCCTGCGTCAACATCCTGTGGCTGTTGGCATGGCAAGTGTTTGCTTCGCGGCTCATCGGGTATGACATCATGAGTATGCTGCGTGATCTGTTGCCGTTCATGGTCATTGCCTTGGTTGTGATGGCCGTTACTTATTTCGTGACTCTTCCCATCAGCAATATCTACCTTCTGCTCGTGGTTCGCATCATCGTTGCTGCATTGCTTTATGCGCTGATCATGAAGTTGCTGAAGGCAAAAATCTTTGAGGAGTGCATTGAGTTTATCCGTTCCAGGAAATTGAATCATCAACATAATCAACATAATACGTTAAAAGACAATGAAAGGTAAAATTTTAGTGACAGGTGGTACCGGTTTCATCGGTTCCCACACGACAGTAGAATTACAACAGGCTGGCTATGAGGTGGTCATCATCGACAACCTTAGCAACAGCAATGTAGAGGTGCTCGACGGTATAGAGCGCATCACGGGCATCCGTCCCGTGTTCGTTGAGGGCGATTGCACCGACCGCGCTGTGGTGCGCAAGCTGTTTGAGGACAATCCCGGCATCAGCGGCATCATCAACTTTGCTGCCAGCAAGGCAGTGGGCGAGAGCATTGAGAAGCCCATCATGTATTACCGCAACAATATCAATATCCTGCTCAACCTGTTGGAACTCATGCCCGAGTTCGGCGTGAAAGGCTTTGTCTTCTCTTCGTCCTGCACTGTCTATGGCGAGCCCGACAAGAACCCCATCACCGAGGACGCCCCGACCAAGAAGGCCACCTCGCCCTATGGCGCCACCAAGCAGATCTGCGAGGACATCATTACCGACGTCATCCGCAGCGGCAGCCCCATCAAGGCGATTCTGTTACGTTACTTTAATCCCATCGGTGCCCATCCCAGTGCCGAAATCGGTGAGTTGCCCAACGGTGTGCCCCAGAACCTCGTGCCTTATCTGACGCAAACCGCTATTGGCGTACGCAAGGAGTTGAGCATCTTTGGTGACGACTATCCCACGCGCGACGGCTCCTGCATCCGCGACTTTATCAACGTCGTTGACCTGGCCAAGGCTCACGTTAAGGCCCTTGAGCGTATGCTTGAGGACAAGAGCGATGAGGCACTTGAGATTTTCAACATCGGTACCGGTAACGGCGCTTCGGTGCTCGAACTGCTCCACTCCTTTGAGCGTGCTACGGGCGTAAAGGTGCCTCACAAGATTGCTCCTCGCCGTCCCGGTGACATCGTCCAAATCTGGGCCGACCCCAAGCGTGCCAACGAAGTTCTCGGCTGGCATGCCGAAATCTCCCTCGACGATACCATGCTCAGCGCCTGGAACTGGCAAAAACGCCTCCGCGACCGCGGCATCATGTAATAACCCACTCATTTATCCATGCACGACAGTCCTACATTCAACCAAGAGGAACTTAGAGCCCGCTTCAATCCTGATGGGTCGCCCTTGCGTCGTCAGCAGATGGTAATGCTTGAGATGGCCAAGGTACTTGACCGTATATGCAAAAAGCATAATATTCCATACTTTTTGTATGCTGGTAGCCTGTTAGGGGCAATACGGCATGATGGCTTTATCCCTTGGGACGATGATTTTGATGTGGCATTATTACGTAAAGACTATAAAAGATTAATGAAGATCTTGCCCGATGAGTTGCCTCCTGGTATAGTTCTTCAAAATAATGATACCGATAAGAATTATTATTACTTCTTTGCCAAACTACGTGATAAAAAATCTTTTATTGACGAGGGATTATACGACCATCCGTTCAAGGAGCGCGGAATTTTTATTGATATCTTTCCGTTAGATAGGTTGTGGCCATGTATTCAACGCTTACCGTTACAGGGTTATGCCTATACTCTCCTTCGTGCAGATAAATCATGTAGCGAGAAAACGTTGAGAAAAATAAGGCTGTTGACATGGTTCAATCGTAGAATCTCTTTTCCTGTCTTACGTGCATTTTGTAGGTTGACAGGTGCCAAACCGCTGCTCTGCGATCTCGGTATTCCATTCCATCGGATTTATGATTTAAATGATGTATTTCCTATAGGCAGTCATGTCTTTGAAGACACTGAGTTTTCAGTGCCAGCTGATTGTCACAATATGTTGCAAGATATGTTCGGCAATTATATGAAGCTGCCTGAGGATTTAGATCATGTGTATCATCATATCGAGAAATTGGAGTTTTATGACTAACCGCTCTTAGGTAGAATAAAATTATAGCGCAAACCTTAATGAGAGAGTTAAGATTTGCGCTATAATTGTTATTGATACCTGATACTAATGGGTTTTCAGGAAGAGTTTGCCGAATTCGCAACAATCTTTGAAACCCACGCTGTGGTGCAGCTTTATCGCACCATCGGTGTAGTAAACGGCAAATACTTGTTTACCTTCTTTCTGGAGGTCATTGCTTGCTGCTTGATATAGCATCTTTGCATATCCGCGGCCGCGGTATTCTGCATCGGTGATGACATATGTGATGATGCTCACACTGCCGATTTCGGCACCAGTACCTAAATGAGCCACAATTCGATCACCGTCTTTGATGATATAACTACGGACAAACCCTTGCGAAAGTCTTTCTCTGAATTGGGCTTTTAAATCTTCAAGAGAATAGGATGCACCGATGCCTTCGTCATTGTAGAGCAATAGGGAAATAGCCTCTACATCGTCTATTGTAGCCTTTTGAATCAGTGATGAATTGGGGCAGTCGGTAGACTGTAATTTGCCGACATATCCAAGTTCGCTGTCATAATTGATTGAGGAAAGAGGCTCAGCAAGTGCGAGTATTGTGGATTTGGCCGCACAAATTTGTGATGGCCTCAGCTGGTCAACCAAATCGAAGACTTCTTGAGTATTGAAGGAGTCACGAGCAAAGATGTGCATTGCCGTGTGGTAGGAGAGAATGACACTCGTAATCTTCCCTTCTTGCTCTTGAATCCAGGTCGATGTGTATTCGCTGTCGGGACCATATTGGATTAGATCCATATATAGGTAAAGGCAAGAAGCATAATCTTCACCGATATAATTCTTAATGTGGTCCAGGTCCGAATGTTTACATTTTATAATCATGACTTACTATCAAATCAGCATTAGTTCTTTTTTATTGTAGAAGTCCTCAATCAGTTTAATCACTGCGCAGGAGATACTCTGTTCAATATATGAGAAAGATTTCCTGTTTTCAATGGATTTGAGGAAAGACACCAATTCGTATCTTAATCCCTCGCCCTCAAGTTGATAGAAATAGCGTTTGTTGTCGGCCGGATTCTCAAATCTCAACTCAAAGTAGTCCGTTTTCCACCAGGGGGCAGGCACATAGATATATCCTTTAGTGCCGCTGATGATAAGTTCTCCTTCTGACTTGACTGCTTTACCGACTTTGATGTTGGCAACAGCATGTTCATAAACAAACGAAACATTCGTGAATTCGTCAAAGTCTTCTCGCCCATCCATCAAGCGAGAGGTCATAAACTTGTGCTTGTACTCAGTTCCCAATAGCTGGAAAACGGGTAATAAGGCAATAGGCCCCCACGAGCATAAGCTATTCCAGGCTGTGTCCAGCTTTTCGGATTTACGCTTGTTTAAATCCTCCATACTTGTACAAGTGGCATCAATGGATACAATGTCACCGATTCGACCACTCTTGACCAAGAGAATAAGATGATAGTATGCTAACGAATATGCCGTTTTGATACCATCCATCAACACGCATTGTTCCTCTTCTGCGATTTTGGACAATGTCTGCCAATCCTTAATATTGATAGCAATAGGGGACTCGCATAAAACGTGCTTTTTATTAATTAACGCTTTTTTAATGAGAGAAAAATGCTCACTTGGATGTGATAGAATGTAGACGGCATCACAATTCTCGAGCAGATCATCATAATTTTCAGTGATGATATCAGATGATGCTATGGATTCTGATAGAAAAAATCTGTCAGTAGTATAGATTCTTGAAATTGACAATCCGTTGACAAAACTACTTTCATGAATTATCTTATTTGCCAAAAAAGATTCTCCAACTATTCCTAACCTGACTTCTCGTTTTTCAGATCGCAGTTCTGAACTGGAAACCCCTTGGGTGCGTTCAAGATAGACAACTTTACAATATTCGTTCAGATAATCAAACTTGCCGACCCAGTCCGACCCAACTGTGAAGATATCAACATTATAACGTTTGATATCATCAATTTTCTGACCTTCATATTCCTCGACGATGATTTCATCAGCAAGACCGGTGGCCCTCACTGCATCGATGCGTTCCATCAGTGATTGCTGAACATTGATCTTGCCACGGGCACGATCGAAATTCTCAGCAGTTACGCCGACAATCAAATAATCGCCTAATGCTTTAGCTCGTTCCAATAATCTGATATGACCATAGTGTAGAAGGTCGTATGTGCCATAAGTTATTACCTTTACCATAATATTAAGCTAACACATGTATTAGATTATTCCACGTCGAGTTCCTTTAATGCTACAAAGAACTTTTCCATGAATCTCTTTTCTCCTATAGTTACGCGAAGACAATCCCCAAATTCACCCACATTGGGATAGGATTTGATTAATATCTTCTTCTCTTCTTTCATTCGTTTTACAATGAGTTTGGCATCGGTTTTTGGTTTGATGAAGATGAAATTACCTGCATCTCCCTTGTGTGGATAACCGTTTTTGTCAAGAACGTCAATCAGGTAATTGCGCCCCTCATTGTAAAGGCTGATTAATGAACTCAGCATCTCAGGATTTGTTATAATCGCTTCTGCAAACTTCAAGGCAAATGCGTTAACATTGTGAGGAGTACATAACTTCTGTACTAACTTCACGCCCTCAGGCCAGCCGGCAACATAACCTAAGCGACATCCAGCCAAAGAGAACAGTTTTGAGAATGTCCTCGTGACAAAGATGTGTTCTTGATTCAATGCGTATTCTATAAAAGTATTCTTATAAAAGTAGTGGTAAGCTTCATCAATGAGGATGGTGATCTCTTTTTCTCTCGCCACTTTTAATATTCTCTCAAACTCCTCCTCACTATAGACGTTGCCCATAGGGTTGTTGGGATTGAGTAGGATCAGCAACTGGGTGTCGTTGGTCATCTCTTTAATGATGTTGTCGACATCCATGGTCAAGTCATCGTTGTATGGAACTTTGACAAATGTTCTGTTGTACATTTCTGAATATACTTGGAACATGAAGTAAGAAGGCACGACGCCTACAACTCGTCCATTCTCGGATGTGAACGCTTGAATGATATATCTGATGCCCTCAGCAGACCCGTTAACGAGGCAGAGGTGTGAAATGTCTGTATTTAAGAATTGTGCTAATACTTCAGTAAAGTGAAGCGTTTCAGGATATTGAGACAGAAAATCGGGCGTAATATCAGAGAGCACGTTATCAATGAACTCTTGAGGAAGTCCACCAGGATTTTCGTTTAAATCAAGCCTAATATAGCCACTTCTCGCATTTTGGTCAAAAATGCGCACTAAATCATTCAGTATTGGATTAGTATAGTACATTGCTTAAACATGCAGCATGTTAGTTTTTATTGATAACATTTTGTGAACAAATTAACCCAAAATGTGGCCAACTCTGATTCTACACTTATATTAGTGCTGCAAATCTAAAATAAGAAAGAATAGCCTGTGACAGGGCAAAGGTAATCATAAAAATCGAAAAAACATTCCACAAAGAAGTGTTTTTGATTTAAACATGAAATAGGATTAACAAAAACAAGCTCCCAACCGGATGGTTGAGAGCCTGTTTGGTTTTAAAAAGAACGGGGTTCTTCTTATGCCTCAGCGGCGGGAGCCTCTTCAGCGGGAGCCTCAGCGGCGGGTGCTTCCTCAGCGGCAGCAGCCTCCTGAGCGGCCTTGGCAGCCTCAGCCTCGGCAGCAGCCTTAGCGGCAGCGATCTCGGCTTTCTTCTTGGCTACGGCCTCAGCCTTTGCCTCGTTCTTCTTGGCCTCCTCAGCGATGGTCTTCTTGGTGGCAGCCTTCTTGTCGTCGCGCTCCTTGTTGCGGATTGCTTCGAGCTTAGCCTGCTTCTCGGCCTTCCAGGCCTCGAAACGCTTCTGAGCCTCTTCCTCGGTGAAAGCGCCCTTCTTGACGCCACCCTGGAGGTGCTTCATCAGCATCACACCCTCGCGAGAGAGAATGTTACGTACAGTGT
>ONJS01000019.1 GCA_900318205.1 uncultured Prevotellaceae bacterium
ACAAGACCTATGCCCACATCGATGGTGGCCCCAGCAACCCTGGCTACTTCACCGAGAAGGTTCCCGAGGCTTATGCTGTGTACACATCTGGCAACACGACGCTGTCGTTCTACTTCGACAACGACCGCAGTAGCCGCACAGGCACGACCTACGACCTGAACGATGGTCCCTCCGATCCTGGTTGGGTTACCGATTTCACCAATGTCAATGTGAAGCAGGTGGTCTTTGACCCCTCGTTTGAGGCTGCGCGCCCGACGAGCACCTTCTACTGGTTCTCCGGAATGAGGAACCTTGAAGCCTTCACTGGTCTGGAGTACCTGAACACCAGCGAGGTGGTGCGCATGGATAACATGTTCAACCGCTGCTATAAGTTGACAAGCCTGAACCTGGAAAAATTCAACATCTCGAAGGTGACCGACATGAGCGAGATGTTCAGGAACTGCACTGCTCTGCAGACCATCTATGTTGGCGATGGCTGGAATCTGACTGACATGGCTCTCACCGGCTCTCATAATGTGTTCAAGGACTGCACCAGTCTCGTGGGTGGCAAGGGCACGGCCTATGACGCCGCCCATGTAGATGCCGACTATGCCCACATCGACGGCGGCCTGAGCTATCCCGGTTACTTCACCGACAAGAATGCTATACTCAGGCCCTATGCCTGCTACACGGTGGACAACGCGACGCTGACGTTCTACTACGACGACCTGAGCAATAGCCGCCCGGGCACAACCTATGACCTGAACACGGGTAATGACACTCCCGCTTGGTCGGATTCAAATGACCCAATCGTCGAACAAGTGACTAACGTGGTCTTTGACCCCTCGTTCGCCGATGCCCGCCCGACGAGTACATCTGCATGGTTTCGTGATATGGAAAATCTCAGGTCCATTACGGGACTCAGTTACCTGAACACCAGCGAGGTGACCAATATGGGTGAAATGTTCTCTGGCTGTATAACATTGGCGAGCATTGATATGAGCCATTTCAACACGTCCAAGGTGACCAATATGCAAAATATGTTCACTGCCTGCTATGGGCTGACGAGCCTTGACTTGAGCAGTTTCGACACGCGCAATGTGACCGACATGAGCGAGATGTTCTACTTCTGCACCAACTTGCTGAGCACTAACCTAAGAAGTTTCAATACGTCCAAGGTGACCGATATGCACTGGATGTTCTTTAACTGCTACGGTCTGCGCACTATCTATGCGGGCAATGCTTGGAGCACAGAGGCTGTAGCAAACGCCATATTAATGTTCCATGGCTGTACCAGTCTGGTGGGCGGTCAGGGCACAACCTATAGTGAATCCAACCCGAGGGACGATACCTATGCCCACATCGACGGCGGCCCGAGCAACCCGGGTTACTTCACTGAATGGAAAGAGGCCTATGTTGTGTACACCGAGGAGAACACGACGCTGACGTTCTACTGCGACGACCAGCGTGATTCCCGCCCAGGCAGGATATACGACCTGAACGAGGGCATTATTCCTCCCGGTTGGGTAAATGACAATTATCTGAACACCAGCGAGGTGACCACGATGATTCGTATGTTCGCTAACTGCAGCCAATTGACGAGCCTCGACGTGAGCAACTTCAATACTGATAAGGTAGCCTATATGGCAGGAATGTTCAATTCCTGCACAAACATAACGAGCCTTGACTTGTGCAGTTTCAACACCTCTAATGTGACCAATATGCTCGAGATGTTCAACGGATGTTCCAGTCTGGAGACCATCAATGTGAGTGATGGTTGGAGCACCGCAGCCTTGAGCGAAGACTATCTGATGTTCATGGACTGCAACAGCCTCGTTGGTGGTGAGGGCACGGCCTACGATGCCAACCACGTGAATGCCTCCTATGCCACCACCTGCGCGACACCCGCCAGGGCACGACCTACGACCTGAACACGGGATATAACAAGCCCGATTGGCAAACTGACGCTATCTGTGAGAATGTGACCAAAGTCGTCTTTGACCCGTCGTTCGCCGATGCGCGCCCAACGACCACCTTCTCCTGGTTCCGTACAATGAGAGAACTTGAATCCATCCCTGGCCTGCGCTACCTGAATACCAGCGAGGTGACCAATATGGAAGAAATGTTCTGTTACTGTATTAAATTGACGAGTCTTGACTTGAGCCATTTCAATACAGCCAAGGCGACAAAAATGTATGGCATGTTTGATGGGTGCAGTGGCCTGACGACTCTTGATTTGAGTGGTTTCAACCCGCCCAGGATGGCCGAGACGTCTAGTATGTTCGCATACTGCACTAATCTGAGGACCATCTATGGACGTAATTGGGACACCAGTATCGTGTCGAACTCACATAATATGTTCTATAGATGCAACAGCCTGGTGGGTGGCCAGGGCACGACCTATGATCCCGACCACATTGACAAGGCTTATGCCCACATCGACGGCGGCCCCGACAACCCTGGCTACTTCACCAAGAAGCCTGACCGGGGCGACGTGAACGGCGACGGCAATGTTGAAATCAGCGACGTGACCGCCCTGATCGACCTGCTGCTGGGCGGCGGCACCATCAGCAACCCCGTAGCCGACTGCAACCAGGACGGCAGCGTGAACATCAGTGACGTCACCGCTCTGATCAACTACCTGCTTAGCGGCACTTGGAATTAAACTTCATCAAAACCTAAGTTATATCCCTCATGCTCAAATCATGGGCGTGAGGGATTTTTATATCGCTGAGAAATCAGTCGGTTGCGGTTCTTTTTTTGTGTTGTTGGCGGCTTTTTGGAGGGAGAGGTCATTTGTGTTTTGATTTTTGGGAGTTCCTTTTATTTCTTGATGTCGCTCATTGTGGTCCAGCGCTTAATGGCCTTACCTAAGTCGATCAGTGCCATGAACAGAGCTGCGAAATTCGTAAATTTCAATAATTGTCTCATCATGTCGTTGTTCGTGTAATTGGTTATTAATAAAAGTGTTAGTTAAATCTCAGTTATATATATAAGGCGACTACGGGAAATGGGCAATGGGCAAACCGATGATGATAATTGAAAAAACTTGATTACCTTTGTGGTGAGCATCTCGCAAGATACTCCAAACCGCCAACAATATTATTATTAACCAAAAATTCAGATAACTATGAGCAAGAAACTACTTTTCAAACTAGCTGTCCTCGTGACGGCCATGATGTGTGCTCTCGGCGCCGCTGCCGCCGAGGCCTATGCCTGCTACACGTCGTCGAACACGACGTTGACGTTCTACTACGACAACCAGCGCAGTTCCCGCACGGGCACGACCTACGACCTGAACACAGACGTCAATTTTACCGATTGGCACAACGACGGCACCAATTACTATGTGACTCAGGTGGTCTTTGACCCCTCGTTCGCCAATGCCCGTCCGACGAGCACCAGTGATTGGTTCGATAGCATGACGAACCTCGAATCCATCACGGGCATGAATTACCTGAACACCAGCGAGGTGACCAGTATGGCATGGATGTTCTTAGGCTGTAGAAAGCTTACAAGCCTTGATGTGAGCCACTTCAACACGTCCAAGGTGATATATATGACTCAAATGTTCTATAGATGCATTGGTTTGACGAGCCTTGACTTGTGCAGTTTCAATACGTCCAAGGTGATAGATATGCAGTCTATGTTCGAGGAGAGCAATAAACTGCAGACCATCTATGTGGGCAATGATTGGAACACGGATGCCGTGGCATACTCCGATAATATGTTCAAGAACTGTACCAACCTGGTGGGCGGCAAGGGCACGACCTATGATGCCAACCATGTGGACAAGACCTACGCCCGCATCGACCGCGGCCCCTCGGCTCCTGGTTATTTCACAGCGAAGAACGCAGCCCAGCGTGGTGATGTTGACGGTGACGGCAGTGTGAACATCAGCGACGTGACGGCCCTGATCAACTACCTGTTGAATGGCAATGCTTCGGGCATCAACCTGAGAGGTGCCGATTGCGACCAGGACGGCAGCATTAACATTAGCGACGTGACCGCACTGATTAACTACCTACTGAGAGGCACTTGGAATTAAACTTCATCAAAACCTAAGTTATATCCCTCATGCTCAATCGCGGGTGTGAGGGATTTTTCTATTCTTGAAGCGAAAAAAAAGCAGCCCAGTACCATGGTTTGTGATGCTGACGGTAGTTGCGGCAATCATAACTGAAGGGGGACTTGCACCATCGCTTTACAGGACGAAGATTGAGCGTGAACAGTTTGAAATGGGCAAACCGATAATGAATTTGGAAAAAGTTTATTACCTTTGTGGTGAGCATCCCGCAAGATACTCCAAACCACCATCAATATTTTACTTAACCAATAAATCCTGATGACTATGAGCAACAAACTACTTTTCAGACTGGTCGCCCTCATGACGGCTATGATGTGCGCTCTCGGCGCTAGGGCTCAAGAGGCCTACGCTTGCTACACACTGGATAACACGACGCTGACGTTCTACTACGACGACGATCGCAATATCCGCCCGGGCACTACCTACTTTCTGAATACCGATAACAACGATGCCGGTTGGGACACCGATGGCACCAAAGCCAATGTGACTCGAGTGGTGTTTGACCCGTCATTCGCTGATGCTCGCCCGACGACCACCTACGGCTGGTTTTATGGCATGACGAATCTTCAATCCGTCGAGGGCTTGGAGCATCTGAACACTAGTAAGGTGACCCGTATGGATTATATGTTCTATGACTGCTACAGATTGACAAACCTCGACTTGAGTCATTTCAACACCGCCAAGGTGGAACGTATGTCTGCCATGTTCTCTCGCTGCTCTGGTTTGACGATGCTTGACTTGAGGCATTTCAACACAGCCACGGTAGACAACATGGAGTATATGTTCAATGCCTGCACGAGTCTGAGAACCATCTATGTCAGCATCGGATGGAGCACAGCGGCTGTGATCGGGTCCCTAAATATGTTCTATAACTGTACCAGCCTGGTGGGAGGACAAGGCACGACCTTCGATTCAGGCCATGTGGATGCCTGCTATGCCCACTTCGATGGTGGCACGAACAATCCGGGCTACTTCACCGAACTGAAAGAGGCTTATGCCTGCTACACACCTGAAAACACGACGTTGACGTTCTACTACAACGGCCTGCGCATTGGCCGCCCAGGCAGAACCTACGACATGAACGAGGGAGAATACGATACCGGTTGGGACATTGATGAAACCAACCACGAGGTGACCAAGGTGGTCTTTGACCCCTCGTTTGCTGATGCCCGCCCGACCACCACCTGGGGTTGGTTTTACAGAATGTGGAATCTTGAATCGATCGAAGGCTTGACTTATCTTAACACCAGTGAGGTGACCGTTATGGCTTTCATGTTCGATAGCTGTTATAAATTGACGAGTCTAGATTTGAGCAGTTTCAACACGTCTCAGGTCTACGAGATACGACATATGTTCATCCACTGCAATAATCTGCGCACCATCTATGTGGGTGATGGCTGGACGACGGCTTCCATGAGCTACACTTGGGACATGTTCAAGAATTGCACCAGCTTGGTTGGCGGCTTGGGCACGACCTACGATGTCAACCATGTGGACAAGGACTATGCCCACATCGACGGCGGTCCCAGCAACCCCGGCTACTTCACCAAGAAGCCTGACCGGGGCGACGTGAACGGCGACGGCAATGTTGAAATCAGCGACGTGACAGCCCTGATCGACCTGCTGCTGGGTGGCGCCACCATCAGTAACCTGGCGGCCGACTGCAACCAGGACGGCAGCGTCAACATCAGCGACGTCACCGCCCTGATCGATTACCTGCTCTCAAACCATTGGTGATTAGAAATTAGGAATTAGAAATTAGGAATTGGCATCTGCGCTCCAAGTAATAGGGGTGCAGATGCCTTCGTTTCATTCGTTAAATTCGCAGACCTAAAGATTTTCCGACTATAAACATAGCGGCTTGGCGCCTTAGCGTGAGGCCAGTTTGCGTGTGCGTGTGTTTTTTTGCCAAGCAGCGCCGAAATTGGGTGTACTGATCGGGTAAAACAAATATTTTTTGCTAAATTTGCAGCAAATTGCATTATTCACATGTTAAATTGCTTATAATATGAAACATTCGTTACTTTTCCGTCTGGTCGTCCTGGTGACGGCCATGATGTGCGCCCTCGGCACCAGTGCCCAGGAGGCCTATGCAGTGTACACACCAGAGAATACGACGTTCACTTTCTACTACGACAACGAGCGTAGCAGTCGCCCAGGCACCACCTACGACCTGAACACGGGCCACAACGACACTGGTTGGGAAACTGACGAGACCAATTACAATGTGACCAAGGTGGTCTTTGATCCCTCATTCGCTGATGCCCGCCCGACGAGCACTTTCTGCTGGTTCTATAACATGGAAAGCCTTGAAACCATTGAGGGCATTGAGTACCTGAATACCAGCGAGGTGACCATTATGGGCTATATGTTCCATGGCTGTATTGCTCTGACATGCCTTGACCTGAGCACTTTCAACACATCCAAGGTGACCGAAATGAATGATATGTTCTACGATTGCATCAGCCTAAATACTATTTATGTTGGCGAGGGCTGGACAACGGAGGCTGTAGAGAATTCCATGCATATGTTCCATTACCTCCTTAGTATAGTGGGCGGTCAGGGCACGACCTATAACGAATCCAACCCGAAGGACAAGACCTATGCCCACATCGACGGCGGCCCCAGCAACCCGGGCTATTTTCGTGAAGCCAAGGCCTATGTCTGCTACACGCCGGAGAATAATACGCTGACGTTCTACTACGACCGCCAGCGAGAAATCCGCCAAGGCACTATCTACGATCTGAACACGGGCGGCAACCGGCCTGGCTGGCGCATCGATGACATATCCAGAGATGTCAGGAAGGTGGTATTTGACCCGTCGTTTGCCGGCGCTCGACCCACAAGCACATACTATTGGTTTGGAGGCATGCTCAACCTCGAAGCCATCGAGGGTTTGAAATACCTGAACACCAGTGAGGTGACCGACATGAATTGTATGTTCGCTTACTGCGAAATATTGCCGAGCCTTGACTTGAGCAGTTTCAACACCGCCAATGTGACAGACATGTACTACATGTTCTCAAACTGCCATGGCCTGAAACGCCTTGACTTGGGAAGTTTCAACACTGCCAAGGTAGAAAATATGGCCAGCATGTTCAGTGACTGCGAACATCTGCAGACCATCTATGTGAGTGATGAATGGAGCATAGCATCGTTGTTATTGTTATATCCTTCAGGTACGTTTACTGGCTGTACGAGCCTGGTGGGTGGCCAGGGCACGGCTTATGATCCCGCCCATACGGGAGCCGATTATGCCCACATCGACGGCGGCCCGAGCAACCCAGGCTACTTCACCGCGAAGAACGCAGTCCTGCGTGGTGACGTGAACTGCGACGGCCAAGTGAAAATTGAAGACGTGACGGCACTGATTGACCTGCTGCTGGGTGGCGGCACCATCAGTAACCCGGCGGCCGACTGCAACATTGATGCCAGGGTGAACATCAGCGATGTGACCGCCCTGATTAACTACCTGCTGAGAGGCACTTGGAATTAAATCTCCAACAAAGTCTAGTTATATCCCTCATGCTCATCTCGGGCGTGAGGGATTTTTCTATTCATGAAGCGTAAAAAATACCGTTCAGCACCATTGTTTGTGATGCGGACGGTAGTACATCACAAAAACAATGTAACTATAACAAATACCCACTGATCAGTTGTTAATATAAGTGTTAGTTAAATTTTTTGTGTATAAGGATGAAAAATAAGGAGTATTTTTTTGAGATTATTATTTTTTTTGCTATAATTGCAGCGCAAATAATACTTGATCTTACCGATGACGAGCGAGAGTAACATAAAGATTGTTAAGAATTGTCTGGGGATTTGGATAATTCCCGAGATTTGTTACCATCTCTTACTAACAGCCAATCTGCCATTATTCCGCCGCGCCCGCGCGGGCGGGTAATCTAAGGCTTCTCTTGCCAACGGGCAAGGGAGGCCGTTTTCATTGTTTATTACTTTTGTTTAACCATATAAATTACATACAAAATGAAAAAGATCTTTTTTACTTTATTGACGGTACTGCTGGCGACGATGGCAGCACAGGCAGCCACCGACTATGGCTTCGAGGTGGCAGGAGTCACGGTGACCAGTGCCAACTGCAACAACATCGTGACCAACTACATCACTAGCGGAACGGTGTATTACGTGCCAAGTAGCAACACCTTGTACATGAACAATGTCACTATCACCATGACGGGCGACTACAACCGTGTCATCAACAACTTGGAATGCTCGGATCTGAAAGTCGAATTCAGTGGCACCTGCAACCTGTATGCTCGGGACGCTGCCGTGGTCCGCATCAGGAGGACTACCACGCTGTCTGCCCCGTCGGCAAGCACTGTCGTCAACATCACCGGTGTCAACGAGAACGGTATCTGGTTGGCAACAAGGAATATTTTCGATCTTACTATTCAGGGTCCCGGAACATTCAATATCTCGTCCACCAATAATACGGCTATCGAGGATGAGGAAAATGGCTCGACCTCCCATGTGGATATATGGCACAATGTGTATTTTAATAATGTGAATGCCGTTTTGTCGTCTGGAGGAAACAGTGTCGTCAAGCGTTTGCTTCTCAATTTTAAAGCAGGCAGTAGCGTGAGATTCAAGGCCACCAATAATTCCAGTTATCCGGTTATTGATTATTGTCAAAACTGGGATCTCTATGGGAATGAGGCCATCTTGGAGCCATACGGAGCCTATTATAGCAATGGCACCGTCTATGATTCCAGCGGTAACAAGGTCTATAATCAGGATGTTTATGTCAGCGACGACTATGTGGCCATCATCAACGCCACCAACTTCCCCGACGCCAATTTCCGCAACTATTTGCTCGGCCTCTATCCCAAGTGCTATATCACCCAGACCGATGTCAACAACTGCACAACGGAGAACGTTAGCGGCAAGAGCATTTCCAATCTCCAGGGCATCAAGTACTTCACTGCCCTGAAGCAACTGATCTGCTACAACAACCCGATGACATCGCTCGATGTGTCGGGCATGACCTCACTGACCTATCTGGACTGTGCCCCGACCGACAGCTACACCGGCACAAAACTGACCTCGCTCGATGTGTCGGGCTGCACTAACCTCGAGACGCTCCTGTGTTATAACACCAACATCTACTCGCTCAGCGTGGACGACTGCACCAATCTCAAGACGCTCAACTGCCACAATTGCCCCAATCTGACGGGCAGCCTAACGGTAATCAACAAGTCGAACCTTGCCTCGCTCAACTGCTTGAATTGCAAAGCCCTAACTAGACTCTACTGTTACAAGAATGCCTTGATCTCGCTCGATGTGACGGGCTGCACGGCGTTGAAATCGCTCAAGTGCTACGAGAACGCCAACCTGGAGGCCATCACGGGCTTGGCCGATTGCAGGGCCATCACCCATCTGGACTGCGAGGACTGCTCCATCACCAGCCTGCCTGGCGTGAACAACATGTCCAACATCACGACACTGCTGGCCCGCAACAACAAGTTGAACGCGCTCTCAGTAACCTACAAGAGCACACTGACAAACTTGAGCGTCAGAGGTAATACGACACTGACCGTCCTTCATTGTAATTCAAATGACTTGACCACGCTTGACGTGACAGGTTGCACTGCATTGAGTGCTCTCTATTGCTTTAGTAATGCTAACCTGGCCAGCATCACCGGCCTGGCCGACTGCAAGGCCATCACCCATCTGGACTGCGAGGACTGCGCCATCACCAGTCTGCCTGGCGTGAACAACATGACCAACATCGCTACACTGCTGGCCCGCAACAACAAGTTGACCACGCTTGAAGTAACCAACAAGAGCCAACTGACAAACCTGAGAGTTAGAGGTAATACGACGCTGACCACACTCAAGTGCTTTAATAACGCCTTGACTTCATTAGATGTAACCTCTTGCTCATCAATGACTTTGATGAGTTGCTATGGCAATCAGCTGAGCGAGCTCAGTGTGGAGGGTTGCAATGCATTGAATGCTCTTTATTGCTACCAGAACAAGATTAGCGGCACGGGCATGACCACCCTGGTCAACAGCCTGCCCACACGCTCGGCATCGAATCGTGGCCATCTGTATGTCATGTACAACACTGGCGAGAACAACTCGATGACTGAAGCCCAGATCACGACTGCCCGTAACAAGTACTGGCTGCCCCAGAAGTACAATGGCAGCGCTTGGGTAGAGCTTACGGCCTCAACCCGCGGTGACGTGAATGGTGACGGCCAAGTGAAGATTGATGACGTGACCGCCCTGATCAATCTGTTGCTCGCGGGCAACACTTCAGCGCCTGCTGCCGATTGCAACCTGGACGGCAAGGTAGCCATCGGCGACGTGACCGCTCTGATCAACTATCTGTTGTCTGGTAGCTGGAATTAAAACTTCATTTATTACTTTTGTTTAACCAAATAAATTACATACTAAAATGAAAAAGATCTTTTTTACTTTCTTGACGGTGCTGCTGGCAACGCTGGCGGCACAGGCAGCCACCGACTATGGCTTCTCGGTGGCAGGAGTCACAGTGACCAGTGACAACTGCAGCAACATCGTGAGCAACTACATCACGGGCGGAACGGTGTCTTACGATCCCAGTAACAACACCCTGCTCATGAACAATGTCACCATCAACATGACGGGCAGTTACAATCGTGTCATCAACAATCTGGAAAATTCGGACTTGTTCATCATGTTTCGTGGCACCTGTAACCTAACGGCTCAGGACGCCGCCGTGATCCGCATTAGGAAAAGCACAACGCTTTGGGCTCCGCAAGCAACCGATGTTGTCAACATTAACGGTGTCAACGAGAACGGTATCTGGATGGCAACAAGCAATGCTTTCGATCTTACTATTAAGGGTCCCGGAACATTCAATATCAAGTCCACCAATAATACGGCTATCGAGGATGAGGACGATGGCTCGGGCATCCAGCTTGATACATGGCACGAGGTGTATTTTGACAATGTGAATGCCGTATTGTCTTCTGGAGGAAACAGTGTCGTCAAGCGTGTGCTTCTCCGATTTAAAGCAGGCAGTAGCGTGAGATTCAAGGCCACCAATAATTCCAGTTATCCGGTTATTAATTATTGTGGCTGGCAACTTTATGGAAACGAGACCCTCTTGGAGCCATACGGAGCCTATTATAGCAATAACTCTGTCTATGATACCACCGGTGGCAAGGTCTATAATAAGGACGTTTATGTGAGCGACGACTATTTAGCCTTCATCAACTCCACCAACTTCCCCGACGCCAACTTCAGCGTTTATTTGTTCGGCCTCTATCCCAAGGGCTATATTACCCAGGACGATGTAAACAACCGCACAACGTTGGACCTTGGCAACAGGGGTATTTCTAACCTACAAGGTATCGAGTACTTTACCAATCTGCAGACTTTGTTTCTCGATAACAATAATTTGACTTCTCTGAGCAGATTGTCTGGTCTAAGCAAGTTGAAAACCCTGTATTGTAACAACAATCAATTGACTTCACTGACTTTGAGTTATTTCCCCAATCTGGAATACCTGAATTGCAGTTATAACAAGTTAACGACACTGTATGCAAATAACTTTTCCGGATTGAAAACTCTCAACTGTAGTTACAATACATTATTGACCACACTCTACTGCGACAACGATGATTTGACCACGCTCAATGTCACAGGTTGCACCGCAATGACAAAGTTGTATGGCTATAACAACCCTAGCCTATCTACAGTCACTGGCCTGGCCGACTGCACCGCGATCACCCACCTGGACTTAGATTACTGCGCCATCACCAGCCTGAGTGCCGTTGATTCGATGACCAACATCGAGATGATCTTAGCCCGCAATAACAAGTTGACCACTCTCACCGTTAACAACAAGAGCAAACTGACGCATTTGTTGGTCAGCGGTAATACTTTACTTACCAAACTTTACTGTTATTCAAATGCCTTGACCTCGCTCTATGTGGAGGGTTGCACGGCCTTGCAGGACCTGCGTTGCTACGAGAACGCCAGCCTGGCAGCTATCATCGGCCTGGCCGACTGCAAGGCCATCACCTATCTGGACTGCGAGGACTGCGCCATCACCAGCCTGTCTGGGGTGAACAACATGACCAACATCGCTACACTGCTGGCCCGCAACAACAAGTTGACTTCGCTCGAAGTAACCTACAAGAGCAAACTGACAAACTTGAGGGTCAATGGTAATACGACACTGACCGTCCTTCATTGTTTTAATAATGACTTGACCACGCTTAACGTGACAGGTTGCACGGCGTTGAACACTCTCAATTGCTATAATAACGCTAACCTGGCCAGCATCACCGGCTTGGCCAATTGCACCGCAATCACCCGTCTTGATTGTAAGAACTGCGCCCTCACTAGCCTGCCTGGTTTGAATAATATGACCCAGATCCAGAGACTATATGCAAGTAACAACCAGCTGACTTCGATAACCCTCACCAACAAGGCCAGTCTGATACAGGTGAGTCTTCAGAACAACCCGCAGATGACTACTGCCGACATCTATAATAATAGCACGCTGTCAAGCCTTGATATCAGCAACTGCACGGCGCTGACCACACTCAAGAGCTATAGTAATGCCTTGACTACATTGACTGTCACGGGCAATACCGCAATGTATTGGATGAGTTGCTATGGCAATCAGCTGACCACACTCAGTGTGCAGGGTTGCACTGCATTAAATGCTCTTTATTGCTACCAGAACAAGATCAGCGGCTCGGGCATGACCACCCTGGTTAACAGCCTGCCCACGCGCACGGCATCGAATCGTGGCCATCTGTATGTCATGTACAACACTGACGAGAACAACTCGATAACTCCAGCCCAGATTACGACTGCCCAGAACAAACACTGGGGGGTCTGGCAGTACTACGGCTTCGCTTGGGGAGAAATGACTGCCACGGAGCGCGGCGACGTGAACGGCGACGGCCAAGTGAAGATTGATGACGTGACCGCCCTGATTAATCTGCTGCTCTCGGACAACACTCCACCGTCCACTGCCGACTGCAACATTGATGCCAGGGTGAACATCAGCGACGTGACCGCTCTGATCAACTACCTGCTGTCTGGTAGCTGGTATTAAATCTCCAACAAAGTCAAGTTATATCCCTCATGCTCTCGCGGGCGTGAGGGATTTTTCTATTCATAGAGCGAAAAAAAACGCCATCACCAATAGAAAGAGCCGCTGGATGGCTGATTGACAGCCGTTTGGCGGTTCTTCTTTTTGCACATTGAAAAATTAAGAGTCAGCCGAGGATGGCACAAGGCATCCTCGGCTGAACTCGGTAATGAAGCTACTGCTGTGAATTATTCTCTTTACAGGCGGTTGCGCTCGTCTTGGCCGGCGTGGCTGCCCTTGTAGCGGCTGCGGGTGGCATTGAATTTCCAAGAAATGTCGATGCCGACGCGACGTCTGTCTTGATACTCATGGTACTGGGTGCGGAAGTTGATGCCACCATAGGCAACTCGCTCCATGTAATTAGTTTTGAAAATATCATTAGCAAGGATGGCAACACTCAAACTTTTGTCCTTAAGGAACTGTTTGCCCAGACGCAGATTCAGGTAGCCATTGGCCTCGGTCTGGCAGGGGCCTGATTCATTGTAAGGAGTGAAACCTCCTTTTATGTTCAACAGCCATGAGTGTGGTAACGAGAAGGTGTTATCAAGCGTTATTACGGCAATAAGCCCATTCCACTTGTGGGTGATGCCCAACGGATAAACATCGTCGTTGCAAAAATATAGGTCTGCCGAATAGTTCATCTGCCAAATACCCACTTTAGGCGTGAAACTTAATGTAATGCCATAATACTCCTGTTTGGGCGTGTTGCGGTAGTCCATGATGACAACGCCAGGATGATTCTCGTCATCATAGGCCGTCTGGAAGGAACGTATCGTATTTTTGTGATATTGATAGTATGCTTCTGCATTTATCCACTTCCATGAAGAAGTCCACGAGAAATTGTGATGAGTCTGCGGTTTCAATAATGGATTGCCTGTATCGTACTCGTACTTGCTGCGATAATTGACCGAGGAAGACAATAGGCTATACTGTGGATTATATCGCGAACAATTATAAGACAACCGGTGCTGCCAATTCCCTGAGTTATAAGCCAACGATACACGAGGGATCAGTACTGAATAGTCAGGACTCATCTCATCATTCCGTTGGCCGCCGATGTCATAAATGTTATGCTCATTTTGCCATCTCAGGCCTGTGCTCATCGAGAATTTGCCCAGTCGCAATGAGTAGTTGGCAAAAAGCGACCAGATTGATGTTTCTTGTTTCACATGACTATCGGCCGAGAAGCCACTCTGAATGAAATCGTGAGTGCGATGAACCAATGAGGCTTCTTCACCAAAGGTCAATTCCCCTTTTGGTACAGGCGCTGTGATGACCAGTTTTTCAGCCAATAGGCGATTATTTGAGTTCGTTTGGCTACTGATGGTAGTTGAGCCTTCAGTACCACCCTCCATTTCGTTGATTGACTTCGCCTGATAGAAATCTGCGCTGAAGTCGATGTTCCATTTGCCGACATTGCCCACGTAGTAGGCATTAACCATGTGTCTCATGCGTGGCTTCTCCACCGTATTTGTCTTGCTGTGACCACCGTCAACAAGCACACCGTCTCGCCACGTCTGCTCGTCCATCTCGCGACGGGTGAGACTGTTGCCAATATAATTGAAGGCCGTGTAAGTCAAGCCCACCGAATGGTTATCGTTGATTTCCCAGTTCCAACCAAGGTCGGCAAAATAGTATTTCATTCTGAAAAGCCAGGATGCATCTTTCTGGTAATCCCACGTTGAGGAGGCCTGCAATTGGTCCTGAGCTGTCGCATCAATCGCCAAATTATTATCGTTCAGGTAACCACGGGCGAAGAAATCCATGCCGTTGCGCAGTCGGTAGTTAAGAGCTGCATTAACATTGGCGTAGTATTCTTTGCCTTGGCGGTATGCGGCCGAGAAATTGCCGCTCCAGCCCTCACCGGCCTTGCGCACGGTCTTCAGGCGGATGACTGAGGTCACGTCTGCACCGTATTCAGGGCCGGGATTGGTGATAATCTCGGCTGAGAGAATTTCGTCGGCACGGTAGCGGTCGAGTTCAGTGTTGTCACGCACTTTCTTGTTGTTGATATAGATTTCGGGCGTGCCATGACCAGCAATCTTGCCGTCACTCATCATCAGGGGCAGGTGGGACAGCATCTCGGTCACAGATCCGAATTGTTCCAAAACTGTGCCCTGCACATTTGCCAGCAAACCGCGGTCGGTTGGGCGGGTTAATCGCTTGGAACCCTTGACTGTCACACCGTCCAGGGTAAAGTTGTCGGGTTGCATTTTGATGGTGCCGACGTTGTCACGGACGCACAGGCGATAGGCGGGTTTGTAGCCGACGTAAGAGATGCGTGCGATGACCTTGCCGTGGTCGTTGGGGATGACGAAGCGGCCGCTCTCGTTGGTCACTCCGCCGCCCACCATCGTCGAGTCGGTGGGGCTGAGCAGGGTGACGTTGGCATAGGGCAGTGGCAGGTTGTTCTCGTCAACCACCAGCCCCTTGAGGTGGTGCTCGGTCTTTTGGATACATTCCACATAGATTTCGCCCTTCTCACCCTGGGTCATGCGGATGGGATAGAAGCCTATCATCTGGCGGATAGCCTCGGGTACGGGTTTATTCTTGATGTGGGTGGTAATCGTAAAATCTTCCAACTCATTATAGAGGAAGAAGATGGTGTAGTCGCGGGATTCTTCGGCCAGCTGGCGCAGGGCGTCGGCAATCGACACGTCGCGGTAGTTGCGGGTCACACGCTGGGCCTGTGCTGCGACAAGGGTCATGCAGCACACAAGGAAAATGATGGCTTTTCTCATAGTCTTACTGCACGATTAATCGGTTATCTGTTTGCTCAATGGTTACACTCTCAAAATGGCTTATGTCCTCCAGCACCTTTTCCAGGCCGTCACCCTTGTTCCACACGAAGTGGAAGCGCAGGTTGCGGGCGTCCTCGTTCTGGAATTCAACCGTCATGCCGTAGTAGGTCGCTATCTCGTCGAGCAGCTGCTCCAGCGGTGTGTTGTCAAATACCACCGGTTCGTCGCTCTCGACAGTCGAAGTGTCGGCCATGCCAAGGCGAGGCCCTACAGCATCCGCTTCGGTCTGGGGAGGTGTGGCGACTTTTTCGGTCGTTTGATTTGAGTTGTCAGTAGCGGTGAAATGGCGCACGGTATAAACCGTTGCCCATGCGATGCCCGACATCATCAGCACGCCAATCACTGTCGCGGCCACTCTTTGCCACAGGCGTCCGTGCTTTTGTACCGTCAGGTGCGTTTGCTCAAATTGCTCCCAGACCTTGTCCACGTCCACGGGTTGGGAATGGTCACGCTGGCTGCGACGGGCACGGGCGGCCTGGGTGAGACTGCGGTAGAATTCGCGCGTCTCGTCGTCATGGTTGACGGTATCCATGATTTCTTGTTCGCTGTAACGCTCGGGATGATCGAGCATCTCCAGCAGACGGTCGATGTTGTTGCTTGTTTCCATTGCGGTTGGTGTCATTAGATTAAACTCTTGATGCGATTGATACACTGACGCAAGTACTTATAGACGGTGCCCACGCTCATGTCAAGACGTGTGGCGATCTCCTGGAAGGTCAACTCCTCGTCAAAGCGCAGGCGGAAGATGGTGCGTTGCGGCTCCTCGATTTGGCCATCAACGATGGCGTTAATCTGGTCGAGTTCGGCCAGCACTTCCTCGATAGGGCGCGTGTCATCTGCCTCGTCAAGAGGATGGAGATGCTTGAACCGTTCCTGCAACTGCATTTTCCTGATGTGGTTGAGGCAGCGGTTGCGTACGGCGCTCATCAAGTAGGCCTCGGTCTTGCTGCCCGTCATCTGGTACTCATTTTCCAGCAGGCGGGCAAACACGTCCTGGACCACGTCTTGAGCCTCGGCATCATCATGCAGCAAGGTTCTGGCCAGATGTATCATCTTGCCGTAATGTTGCCTGAACAGGCCCTCAAGTATGTTCTTGTCATTCATGTCAGTGTCTTCGTTCTATAGTTATGACACATGAAGGGTGCGTTTTTTCACACTCAGGTGAAATTTTTTCATGGCAAAAGTACCCAAAATCCAATGCTCCACAATCCTCAGAATGGTGTTTTTCTGCAAGAATAAGGTTCATGAACTGCGACCTGCTGCTGGGCGGCGGCAACATCAGCAACCCCGCGGCTGACTGCAACCAGGACAACAGCGTCAAGATCGGTGACGTGTCAGCCCTCATCAATTACCTGCTGAACGGCACCTGGAATTAAGACTCAAGCAAAGTCAAGTTATATTCCTCATGCCCATCGCGGGCGTGAGGGATTGTTCTATTCATAGAGCGAAAAAAGCCGCCAGCACCATTGTTTGTAATGCTGAAGGTAATTATATGAACTGGTATTAAAGCTATTTAAGCATAGCTGTGCATACCGCCGAGGATGAAGTTTACGCCAAAGTAAGTGATCAACACGCTCAGGAAAGCGATGATGCAGTAGCCGTGGAAAAACATGGGCTTGCGGAACATAGGCAATGACTGGCCGTGCAAGGGCAGGGCATAGATGATGAGGGTAATCAGGGCCCACACCTCTTTGGGGTCCCAACTCCAGTAGGAGCCCCACGACACATTGGCCCAGATGGCTCCAATAAACACGCCGATGGTCAGCAGGAAGACAGCAGGGTAGAGGATGACCTGTCCGACGACGTGCAGACGCTCGACCACCTCCTTATTATTCCGCAGGGTGAGTGCCATCACACCTCCCAGCATAAGGAACGCCAGTAGGGCATAGGCTATCATGATGACGGCTACATGGATGCTCAGCAGTGGTGACACGAGCACAGGCATGAGTTGTGTGATCTGAGGATTACTCTCGCCGAAGGAGGCCACCATCAACGATAAACCTGCCGTGAGGATGCCGAATGGCAAAACCAGCATTGACTTTCTTGCCGTCAGCAGGGTGATGGCTACTGTCGCCCATGCCATGAACTGCATCGTCTCAAATCCGTTACTCATGGGCACGTGGCCGCTGATGATCCATCTCAGGGTGAGTGCCATGGTGAGATATGCCAGCGACAGGGCGAGCACAGCAATTGCACCTGATCTTGCCCAGCGTGGCAGCTGTCGCGACTGCGCCACGCAGCGGCAGGTGATGATGAACAGGACGATGCCCAGTGTGGCGAGCGCCATTGACAACGGACGGTCCCATTCCATGCTGTTATAGAGCTTCTCGGCACGGAAAGCGGTGTCGCTGGGCAGCATGGCGCCACATTCCTTGGCTTGATATTTCTTGAGTTTGGCAATGAATTGGTGCGCTCCGTTCCAGTCCTGACGGGCAATCATCTCGTAGAGGTAGTCCATGCCGCTGCGCATGAACAGCCACTTGCCGTCGTCGATGTCATGAGGGATATCAAGCGAACCGTGGCTGTACCACTCGAGGTGACCACCATGATTGAGCGGGAACAACTTCAGCATCGTGCCGTTAGCCACCATATTGGCAATCTGGTAACGCTCATCAGCTTCGCCCAAGGCCCTAATAGTCGCTTGGTCATCAATCGCTTGCAAGCTATCAATGGCTTGTTGCATAGCTCCGCTTGAGACTGTGCGGTAGAAGTCCTCGAGTGAGGCATACTTGCCCTCGATATTCAGCAGATGACGTACATTACCGTTCTTGACCTTAATCATGGGCTCGTTTTTCCAGTCATCATAGAAGAAAACCCATCCCGATGCCACTTGCTCGGCCGTTAGCCCCTTGTAGGACGGTTTGCCATAGAGTTTGGCGGTGAATTGGCGCGCAAAGGTCTGGAAGGGACAGATGCGGTTGTTATAGAGGATGTAAAGATCACCCATGCTTGCAGCCACATCACGCGGCAGCGTTTGTGGCTGAGCATTCATGGCTGCCGTCGAACATACCAGCAGCAATAGCGCAGCAGTTCCTCGCTTGAGCGCAGGATGACGCAACAGGTTCCTGAAGCCAGCGCGACGGTCCAGGAGCACCGCTATCATGCCCACCAGCAACAAGCCATAGCCCGCATAGGTCACCCCGATGCCCCACGGGTCATGGGCGACTGTAAAGATGGCACCTCGTCCCTCGGCATCATAGCCCGACTGGTAGAAACGGTAGCCGCGATGAGAGAACACTTTGTTCATAGACACCGTGCCACTAACGGGCACTCCTTTACCGTCATCCACCTCAATCATACTGACAAAGTCCATTGGGGCAGGCGTGCCAGGATATGTTTGAATGTCAAATGACTTGAGCGTGACGGTGAACGGCAGGGTGTGCTGTTGGCCGTCGGTGGTCTTGAAAACATTGAGCGCTTGACCGGTAACGGCATGCATTTTACCATGCAATGCCGTGAACCAGGTGATGCCGGCCCCTGCCAAGATCACCAGCAGCGACAGGTGCAGTAGCATGACCGATGGCCGTTTCCACATCTTGCGTAACAGCAGGTAACATAATCCAGAGACAGCGATTGCAGCCCATAAGACTATAAAGGCGATGTTGTCATAAAACCAGGCTCTGGCGGTCGGTGTGCCGTTGGTTTTCTCAATCACTGTTGCTGCCGCCAGCACGATGAGCATGATGATGAGACAGCCAAAGGAGATTCGTTTCAATGTCTTCATTTGAAAAAAGTTGAAAAGGTGGAGAGTGCTTAGAGCGACTCTCCACCCGTCTTAAAATGTTTAATATGTATGAAGAGCAGTTATTGTCATTAAATCGACTCGATGAAAGTGACCATCGCGTCACGGTCAGCCTTGCTGAGTTCACGGAATTTCTCAATGCTGCGGCGGGCATCACTCTTGGCGTTACCGTGCCACATGATGGCTTCGATGACGTTGCGGGCGCGGCAGTCATGCAGACGGTCGTCGGCACCAGTGCATTTCTTGCTCAGGCCACGGCCCCACAGCGGGGTGGTGCGGCACCAGCCCGTGCGGATATCGTTGACCATGTACATGCGGTGCTGAATCAGGTCACTATAGGGCCAGATGGTCTGGTGAGGATAGCGGGGCAGCATGTCGGCATAGGCTCCTACAAAGAAATTGTTCGGGTCGCGGATGACGTCGTCGCCAGTGGTCCAACTGGGGCGGTGGCAATAGGCGCAGCCAATCTCGGTGAACAACTCCTTGCCACGCTGGAATTCGGTGCTGTTCACGTTGCGGGCGGCAGGAACAGCGAGTCCACGGTGCCATGCCATGAGGTCGATGTACTCCTGGTCAGTCATTTCTACATCGAGGGTTTTACTCATCAGGTAGTTGTAGATATCGGTCTCGGGATCACCCGTCACGTTCTGTTTGGGGAAGTACTTGTAGAAGTCGGCCTGCACCTCAGGATCCTTGCTGGCAACGGTAGCATAGGCCGCCGTCATGTAGTGGTAACGACGGTCGCTGCGGGTCACGTTGGTGATGTTCCAGATGGCGTTGGCTCCCGCACCGTCCTGCAGGTTGGCACGCGACAACGCATAGGTGTAACGGCGCACATACTTGGTGCCGTCGCCTTGTACGTTGTTGGTATAATAGATAAAGTCACTGCCGTTCCAGATAACAGGATTCAGACTCACGCCAGCGGCTTGCTCAGCCTCATATTGGGCTCGGATGTCCTTCTCGTCGATAGCGTCGAGCAGTCCGGTACCGTAGAGTCCGATGGTGCTTTCCAGGCGCACGCGCAACTGGCTGTAGTCAATGTCTTTTCCACCGACTTGCAGCGGCACGTAGAATGCGCTCTGCGGGATGGTAACCTCGGGATAGATCAGGCTATAAGTTTCTCCGTCGGGGAAGCGGTTGCCCCATTCGTCGGTGTACTCCTTCCAGTCGATGACAATCTGCTTCTCGTCAATAGGAGCCTTAAAGGGTTTCTGTGCATTGGTCTGCGGCATACCGGTCAGCGACGACAGATAGGTGTCGTTCTCGTCAGTCAGGACGAGCAGGTAACCGTTGCCTTGCACATTGGAATTGTAGTTCAATTGCCGTGCACCATGGCCATAGCTGGGGTGACAGGTGATGCAGGCGTCACGCACCCACAACGGGCCCAGACCGCGCATCGGGGTTGACTCATCATCATCGATGTCAAAGGGCGACTCAAAAATGCGTTCGCCGCGCTTGAACGATGCCAGCAGACCCTGCTTGTTGATGGCTTCGGTTTCTTGCTCATAGGCCGACGCTGTAACGTTGCTCGTAGTTCCCAGTTTGCCGCCAGCGTAATAGTAGTCGGGCAATTCTGGCACTACCTCGCTGCCGCCATTGTTTTTATCGTCATGGCAAGATGTCAACGCGATAGCCGTCAAGGCTAAAAAGATCCATTTTTTCTTCATGACTTGTAGATTTATGTGGTTAATTATTCTATTGCTTCGATAGCTGCATCGAGGGCATCGAGCAAATTGTTGCAAGCGTCAACGGCCTTCTGGGTCTCACTCTTGCTCAGGTGGTTGCGGAAGGGGGCGGGCATATTGGACACCTCTTTGAGGGCATTGTCGATGGCAGTGCGCACATTGCCGTCGAGTGTGGCGTTCACCTTATTCATATAGGCGGCCATCGAATTGTTGTTGACCGAGCCGTCGAGCGAGCCAAAGTAGGCGTTGCGCACGCTGCGGATGTTGTCTGTGAAGTCGGCAATTGAGTTCCAGCTGTACCACGATTCGACGTCAAGCACATTACCCGAGTTCACAGGGTCGGTAATCTTGGTGTTACCCACCTCGTCGCTGATGTCGCTGGCACCAGTCAGGATTTGCTCCATGGCTGCGAGTTGAGTCTTATACAGGCTATTGCCTGCCTTGCCGGCATCAATCATATTTTCACCATAGTTGAATGTGGGTTCCAACTCATAGTCCTCAAGTTGGGCACGCTTGGCGCTGCTGATGTTGCTCATGCCGGCCCATGAAGCCTCAAGACGTACGGTCTGATTTGCCAGATCCTCGGCCACTGCGGCGTTGTAGATGAGTTCACGCTCGCTGATGTCGTCCACGTTGCGGGCTGCGCCGTCACGGAACAGCACATACTCAACAGCGTGGAATCCCAGCAGGCCATAGCCCAGCGTGGCAAAGGCGTCGGCGCCGGCACCCTCCTCATCAAGGGCCTCAATAAGGGCGTTGTTGTTCAAGATATTGTCAAGTTGTGACTTCTGCAGAGGCCACGAGTCGATGTGCGGGTCGATATTGTAATCGGCGGCAGCACCGAACAGAAATGCCTCGCTCAGTTCCCAGTACTTGCGGGCGCTGATCCACTTGTTGCAGCACTCCTGCACCTTGCTCTGCGTGGGATTCTCGCGCAACTGTTGGCAAAGTGTTGCCAGCTCGTTGGCTTCGTCAGCCAGTGACTTGTAGGTCGGAATAACCACGCCGTTCACATATTGGGTGATAATGGCGGTCTTTTTGCTGTCAAGCTGGCTTGGATCGGGCTCATTGTTGTCATTACCGCACGAGGTGAAACTGATGCTCATGGTTGCTAACACAGCAATCAAGAGCGATTTCTTGAGTAGATTAATTGCTTTCATTGTTAGATGTTGTTTGTTTATAGTTTTTATTAATTATAATCAGATGTGGAACAGACCGCTGTAGCAGATGCCCAGACTCACTGTCGGCTCGTTGTTGTACTGCAATGACAGGATACGGTAACTGTACTCTCCCTTGATAGCAATCTGTGGGATAGGGTAGTAGTTCACGCCTGCGGTGACCTTTTGGCGTTGCCACATTTTCTCATCGGTCATGTTCTTGACGGTCTTGTACATTGAGTCATAGTAGTCATAGCGGCCGAAGACGTAGAAGCGCTGTTCGCGTTCGCGCATCGAAGCAATCTGCGAGAAGATGTCGTAACCGGCCTCGATTCCCAGGGCAATGGCAGCCTCGCCGATGTTGGTCTTGGGCGAAGGCGAATCGGCGCGGGTGGACATGTTGGCTGATGTGATTTCGAGTGAATTGCTCAAGTGGCCGTAGTCAAAGTTGCCGCGGGCAATGAAGTTGTGGTCATTGTACAGGAAGTCAAATGCACCGATGGCCACAGTGCCGTGCAGGCCCTTGTATTTGCCGGTGGCATTGAGCGTGTTATTGGCACTGTTGCCAAGATAGCCACTCACACTCAAGCGCAGGCCCTTGATGCTGTAGTTGTCGATGCGTATGGCTCCAGCATAGGCTGTCGCCATCTTGAACTCGTAGGGGCTTCCCGATCCGTCATGAATCCAACCCTTGTTGCCAAATCGGTCGGCATCCAGACCAGCCAGGAACATGGCTTCATAACGCCAGTCGCCAGCCTTGCCCCACAGGCTCACACCCGTCTCATGCCATGTACAGGGCAGGATGGTGTTCTCGCCCTCGGGACGATAGACGGTAAAGAATTCGGTAGGCAGGTGGGCATTGTTGGTGCCGCCCACGGGCACAACCATGTGGCCCATGCGCAGGTTCAACGCCGGGGCGAAGGATTTCTGCAGCCAGAATTGCTCCAGGGCGACCTCGCCGCCACGCTCGATTTCCGACTCATATTCGCCGGTCTCTTCCTCTTCAATCTCTACGGCGCTCTCGGTACCACCATGCTCAAACTCAATCTCAGTCCCCAAGGACCATCCCTTACCGAAGTCGTAGCCCATATAGATGACCACGTGGGGCAGGTCGAACTGGCCGTAGCCCTTGTCGTTCTTGTATAAGTCGGCATTGGTGTAGCGCTTGTAGTTGTTGCTGTAGAACATGCGGCTGGCCACAGCCTCGCCATAACCGCCTATTGTCAGGCGATGCTTTGTTGATTCAACCTGTTCGGTAGTTGCAGCATTGTCATCAGCCGTTTTTTTCTCCAACAGGTTGTCAGCATTTACATTCAACGTGCCCAACAACAGTAGCGTCAAAGATGAATATAAAATTTTATTGATCATAATAGAGTTAGTTTATCGGCTGCAAAATTACCTTGGCGGTGATGATTTTGAAATCGCTAAAAAAGATGAAATTAAACCTTGGCTATCCCCAAAATCGGTTAGGTCATGCTTCAAATGTTTATCTGCAGAACCACTAACTGAAAAGAGGATAAGCCGGAATTTTTCAACACCCTCCAATCGCTAGGCATGACCAAGCGGCTTACACCGTGAGGCAAAATCAAAGACAAAGCAAGGAGCAATCGCAGCCGCGGGCGTTTCTCTCCTTACCAATGAAAAAAACCTCGGAACACACTGCGTTTCCGAGGCTTAAAACTGATATGTAAAAGTATTATGGTCAGTATTGATCAATGAGAATTTACATTGCTTTTCTCTTAATTGGTTTTCATTTCATTTACAGTGATGGACATATCATCCATATTGAATCTCATGATGACAGGCGGGTCAAATGCGGTGGATAAAACACTAACCGATTTCATCTCAAAGAGGTCGCGTGCATAGAGCAATGCATTACAGATATCAGTGGGCGTGAAAAACGGATTGTCTACAGTGTGTGAATGTATCACTTCCACGGCCTGCGTGTCATCGCCTGTCTGTCTGATGTCAATAGGTATGTAAGAATGATGGAAACGATGAAATTCTATCAAGTTGCTATCGATGTCAATATCCACATAACAATCGTTTCCGAATGGTATTACTCCATCGAGGGTTGTTCTCGTCAGCAGATACACTCTGATTCTATTTGTGTCAAGACAAATCAGGTCAATGCATGTCAATCCATCTTGAATGGTGTAGATGCTGTCTCCATAGGTCTCTAGGATGTGGTTAAATATGCTGGATCTAATGTGAGCTGCATTGCGTTCATCTTCGGCCATTGGTCGTACTGTATCATCCCATGACAGGCTGAAGTCATTTATGTCAAGGGTGCAACTGAACATCACACTATCTTGAGAGTAATAAAAAAGGGTGAGATTGCCGTTGTCATCCAGTTGCGTGGCCGAACCATCGACACTCGACAAATCTGCAGTAGCATGCTCAGCAAACAGATCAGATGTCATCCATGATAATTTCTGGTAGATGTAAAGCCACTGGCCCTCTTGCAAGATGCTGTCATTGATGACTGCCAGTTCGTCTTGACTGGGCAACTTGCTGCCTGCTGTCCGATCGGGTTGAGCCACACAAAGCATCGGCAACAGCAGAATGAGTGATAATAAATGTTTCATAATGTATCGTGGTGCATTTATATTTCGGCTGATTCTTCGTCGCGGACGTAGATGTTCCAATTGCGGGAGATCCACTCGATATATCGGGTTTCGATGTTCTGACGGATTCCTAGGTCAACCGCTTTCTCGTAGTAGCATTCTTTAGGCCATCCGTTCAAGAAAAATCCGTAATACTCTTTGACAATGACTTCGGCACCATTGGGCTTCGCGATTTTCAGCGAATCAACAATCTGGTCGCGCACCGCTTCCAGGCTGTCGTTAGCCATGTCGCTCACTAGCATTGACAGTGCACCGAAGCCAAAATCCATCAAGTCCTCGACAGGAATAGTCGTTGTTGTTTGCGTTGAGATGGCGTAATCGCCGTCAAAGTCTTCTTCCTCGTCCTCGATGGTGGTGTAGCCAACCTTGGCGGATATATGCTGGGGATAACCTTCTCCCTCGGCATCAACTTCCTCAATTTCCTTCTCACCGAGGTCAAAGACGGAGCCGTGCAGACCGAAGAGATCGTCCAATTCCTCGTATGAGTCGCGGATGCCCTCCTGGGTTGAGAAATGGAGCAATAGGATGTTTTCCAGCGATTTTCGAGGCATGATGCTGTCCAGGTCAGGAATAGTGCTGTACAGCGTGTCGCATGTGGTCTTTACACCCTTCTTGAGTTGGTCGCGTATCTTACGCCAGTTGGTGATGCTCTTGAGTTGTCCCGTCTCATCGGTTGTGAACTCGCACTCGACCGACAGCATCAACTGGCTCATGGCATTAGTCATCAGGTTGGTGACCGTGTCGGCATCATGGAGGGTGAAGCTCAGCGGAATGTACTTCATCTTGTAACCGTCGCTGGTCGAGTCAGTTACCACTATCATGAACTCCTCCACATAGGACTCGCTGACTGTGGTATCGTTCCCTTGAATCTTGTACTTGTTGTGCGTCTGCCTGTAGGTCATCGTGTCGTTCTTGCAGAAGTAACCCACCACCGCAAGTTCGTCCTCGGATTCCTCTTGGCTTAACATCAGGTTCTGTGACCATACAGTCATGGTCACACCAGCCAAGCACAAATTCAATATGAGTGTCAAAATCAATCGTTTCATAGTATCAATTGGGATTAAAGAGATTCTGTTCTAACTGCAGGATGCGTGTTGCGTCAAAGTGGATTTCCAGGCCTGTATATCGTGTTAAAGAATGAGGAGGCAATTTGAACATGTCATGGCCGTCCTTTGTCAATGACTGGTTCGTTGGGCGGGGCAAATCCAAACCTTGACTCATAATGGTATACTCATCATCCACACATGTCACCTTGTAAGGATACTCCTGCGACCCGTTGCCGCTATAATAAATGGCTTCCAGCAGCAGATTAAACCTCGCAATAGCAAGCTTCAGATTTTCGTCCTGCTGCATGGGTTGGTAATCAGCAATTTGTGGATTTTGGGTCAGGGCGCAAACGACATAGTAATAATTGTTGGACAGCGACAACGGATTGCGCTTTATAGCCTGTTCTATCAAGACCATTGCACTGTCGACTTTATCTTCGTTCAAAGCGGATCTAGCGTCGCGACTCTCGCTAAAAGGTGAAGCTCCGAAGTAAGATTTACCCATATAAGCCACCAATAGCTCTTTTGTCCTCAAGGTGGTATCGCCCAGTGCAGCACGGTCTATCAAGGATTTAATGCTGTCAGGATTGTTTTCCACCAGGGCGCTGATTTCACTCCAAGTGATACGATAAGTCTCGTATTCTGCCTCATCAGTCGCATGCATCGCAAATGCGCCTAAGATGAGGGTTGCAAATAACAGAAGATGTTTCATAGTGCAGTTTTGTTTACTTCTTACATAATTGTGATGCTATCTCATTTTACAGACGATCTTCATCTGTGTCAGTTCGGAGATCCAGCCTTCTTTTTTATCCTTGAGGGATTCCAAGAAGGGGATGATGTCGTCACCGTATGCCCTGCGCGAATAGAAATTGAGTTGTACTGCTTTCTTGCCATTGACGGTTACAGGTTTGTAGTGATGGATGTCAACCTCTACCAGATTCAGCTTGCCGTCCGCCCCATCGCTTACCAAGAAATCAAGGACATACTCTCCGTCTCTCTCATAGACGAGATAATTGCAGCATTTGTCTGACTTCTTGCGCTCTTCAAGTTCCTGGACCTTGGCCTCAACAGCATCACGAACTGTTAATGCCTCAGAGAAGGCCAGCGAAACCGTCAACATCTGCTCATAATTGTCAAACGTCTCCCCCTTGGGCAGCCATTCCTGAATATAATAAGGCTCAATGGGATGTTGAGACCACTTGAGCTCAAATTTCTTGCCTTGAAACTTGAGCGTTTTTCCAACTTGGAGATTGTCAACTACTTCTTCCTGTGCAAAAGCCATCACACAAGTCAGTATCATCATCAAGGATAATCCAATTCTTTTCATAATCAATTCCAATTTCAGTTTCTTTTATTTATGTTATAATGTTATAGATAGTTTTAGGTCTATGATTTGCTGCAAAGTTAGAGACAATTACCGAAACCTGCAATAGATTGCAGGCCATTTTGAGTGTTGAAGATTACCATAATGGAGCGCAACCGACTGTAAACAAGTCGGTTGTGCTTCATTATTTATACGTTGTCGGCAGGAGTGACGATGTTACAGTTCGCGGATGGTGATGCCGAAACCGCCAGAGCGTGCCATACGCAGCTTCATGACGGTCTTGGCTGTGACCTTCTTGCGGGTGATGGTGTAGGCCTGCGGGTTGGTCTCATAGTCGGCGTTCTTGGCGTCGGCATAGATGGTGGCCTCATACTTCACGCCGGGCTTCAGGAAGTCGAGTTTGAAGGACACTTCGCGGGCATCCTCGCCGTTGATACCGCCCACGTACCACACATCGTGTGGCTTGGCGGTCTTGAGGTCGGCAGCGGTGGCTCCGTCGGGCAGGGCATAGATAAATTTGGTCACACCGTTCACCACATCCTTCTTACCGTCGGGCAGTTTGGCGACGCCCTCCGATGCCTTGTTGATTGTGGACATCTTGGGATGACGTGCAGTAACCATATACTCACCAGGCTCGGCCATCAGGTAGATGCTCTTGTCCCAATCCACGGCGACGTCCTTGATGAACTGGAAGGCGTCCATGAAGCGGGCGTAGTTCTCAGGCAGGTCGGCAGCCATCTGCAGCGGGGAGTAGAAGGTGACATAGAGTCCCAACTGGTTGCAGATGGTGTGACGCATCTTGTCGGCCCAGCCGCTGACTTTCTCCAGGTCCATCTCGAAGATGCCGGGGGTGAAGTCCATGGGACCACCCTGCAGGCGGGTGAAGGGATATACTGCCGTCTGGCCCGGATCAATGCCGGCGCGGAACTCATTACCCATAGCGCTCTCGTTACCGATCATGTTGGGCCAGGTGCGGCACAATCCCGTGGGACGCACGGCCTCGTGGGCATTGACCATAACGTGGTGCTTGGCGGCCTCGGTGACGGCATAGTGGTAGTGGTTGATCAGGGGCTGGCTGTAGTGGTACTCGCCGTAGGGGATGATTCTGCCCACATAGCCGCTCTTGACGGCGTCATAGCCGTACTTGTTCATCAGGGTGTAGGCCTGCTCCATCCAGCGCTCGTAGTTCACCGTCGATGAGGAACTCTCGTGGTGCATGATCAGGCGGATGCCTTTTTGGTGGGCATAGGCGTTGAGAGCGGGCAGGTCAAAGTCGGGGTAGGGGGTGATGAAGTCAAAGACGAAATCCTTCTGCTTGCCGTACCAGTCTTCCCAGCCTTCGTTCCAGCCCTCGATGAGCAGGGCGTCAAAGCCGTTCTCGGCGGCAAAGTCGATGTAGCGACGCACGTTCTCGTTGTTGGCACCGTGCTTGCCGTGAGGCTTGGAATGGGCATAGTCGGTTTTGCCCAACTGAACCGAGGGGTAGTCGTTGGTGTAGGACCACTGGCTCTTGCCGCTGATCATTTCCCACCACACACCCATGTACTTGGTGGGGTGGATCCAAGACACGTCCTTGATGGCGCAAGGGTCATTGAGGTTGAGCACGAGGCGCGAGGCGAGCACCTCGGTAGCGCTGCGGCACACCATGATTGAGCGCCAAGGCGTCTTGCACGGGGCCTGCATGCGGCCTTTCACGCCCTCGGCATCGGGGGTGAGCCAAGTGCGCAGCACGAAGTTCTTGTCGTCCAGGTCAAGGTTGGTCGTGGGATAGTCGAGCACGGCGGCCTCGTGGATGTTGATGTAGAGACCTTGGTCGGTTTTCATCTGCAGCGCGGTCTGGACGCCGGTGGGAGAGAAGGCAGTATTAGGCCATCCGCAGCCCACGCGTGCCTTGGGCGTCAACTCGCGCACCTGCGACAGGCGCGAACGGGTGGGCCTGAACTCCTGCGTGGAGTAGTCGCCGGGAATCCACCAGGCAATGTGGTCGCCCGTGAGGGCAAACTGCGTCAACTCTTCCTTGATCATGAAATAGGTCAACGCATTCTCCATGGGGAACTCGTAGCGGAAGCCAATGCCGTCGTCATAGACGCGGAAGCGCACATGCATGGCAACTGGTTTCTCGCCATCCTTTTCTGCAGGCTGCTGCAATTTTACCAGCAACTCATTGTAGTGGTTACGGATGGTGGCTTCTTCGCCCCATACCGGTTCCCATGTCTCGTCAAATGTAGAGGTCTGCTTGTCGATGAGGACAAAATCCTTGTTCAACTGGTAGCCTCCCCTGAGCTCGAAACCGAGTTGTGAAGGCAGGATGACCGCCTGGCCGTTAAAGTCAAGCGAATAGTTGGGAACTCCGTTCACCAGGGCAAATTTCAAGACCAGCTCCCCGTTGGGGCTCGTCAAGGTGAGTGCATTATTCATTTGGGCAGCACTCGGCAGGAAAGCCGACAGGGCGACTATCGCTGCAATCAGGATGGTTTTGAATTTTTTCATTGTTATAGTGGCTAAATGACAGTAATTGACTCATGTTTCTTTGTTCCAGTTCGCAAATTTCGCAAGAATTCTTGAAGTATGCAAGCAATTATTCTCAAGATTTAGTGAATGGCAATCATCAATCAAAGAGATTATTGGGTAAATCATCCCGCGCTTAGCGACATGTCCCATCTCTCAGCCAGCATTCATTTTGCCATTTTAATCTCCAAAGCCAATTAGATTTAGTAAGTGGCTCAAAAGACACAGTTTTTCGGGAAAAAAGTGTATCTTTGTAGTCAAACAAATGTAAGTATTGGAATCATGAAGAGATTATTGTTATTGCTGATGGTTGCTGTGCTGGGTCTGGCACAGGGCGAGGCCTGCACGAGTATCTTGGTGGGGAAGAAGGCGAGTGCCGACGGCTCGGTGATGTGTACCTACAACATCGACTCTTGGGGTGCGTGCCACAAGATGTACCGCTACGAGGCGGGCAGGCACCCTGCCGGAACGATGCGCAAGATATATGACCGCGACTCGCGGGTCTATCACGGGGAGATTCCCGAGGCACCGGTGACCTACCTGGTCACGGGCAACATCAACGAGTGGCAGGTGGCGATAGCCGAGACGACCTTCGAGGGGCGCGAGGAACTGATTGACAGTGAAGGTACCATTGACTATGGTTCGCTCATGGATCTGGGATTGCAGCGGGCTCGCACGGCACGTGAGGCCATCAATGTGATGACAAGTCTGGCCGAGGAGTACGGCTTCTGCAGCTCGGGCGAGTCGTTCACGGTGTGCGACCCCAATGAGGCATGGATTCTTGAGATGTCGGGCTGTGGACCGGGCAGCAAGAGCGTGGTCTGGATTGCCGTGCGCGTGCCCGACAATGCTGTGATGGCTCATGCCAACCAGAGCCGCATTCGCCGTGTGGACCTGAAAGATAAAAAGAATGTGATGATTTCGCCCAACTGCATCAAGTTTGCTCGCGAGCGTGGCTACTTCAAGGGCAAGGACAGCGAGTTCAGTTTCTGTGACGCCTACAACCCGCCCACCTTCGGTGGCCGTCGGTTGGGTGACTCGCGCGTGTGGGCGATATACCGCCATCTGACCACGGGGATGGACCGCTATCTGCCTTATGTGGAAGGCAAGTTGCCCATGAGCGAGGTGGAGCCGTTACCCATGTGGATTATCCCCGATAAGCCCGTCAGTGTGGGCGACGTCATCGATTGCCTGCGTGACCGTTTCGAGGGCACCGAGTTTGCCATGGACGACGATCCGGGCGCAGGAATCTATGACAGCCCCTTCCGTCCGCAGCCGTCCCGCTATAACGACGATGGCACGACCATGTTCCACGAGCGGTCGGTGGCAACGACGCACACTGCCTTTACTTGGGTGTGCCAGTTGCGCGGTTTCATGCCGCGCGAGGTGGGCGGCGTCATCTGGTGGGGCAACGACGACAGCGGTATGGTGGCCTATACGCCCGTCTATTGCTGTGCCGACCGTGTGCCGCACTGCTACAATGACCCCAAGGCCGACGCCTACACTTTCAGCGATGAGAGCGCCTACTGGGTGTGCAACTGGGTCAGCAATATGGTTTATCCCCGATGGAGCCTCCTCTATCCCGAACTCCAGCAGGTGCGCGACTCGCTACAGGCCAGCTACTTTGACCGCCAGGCTGCAGTCGAGGCACGGGCACTTGAATTGATGAACACCGACCGCAACGCCGCTATTGCCCTGCTGACCGACTACGGCTGCGAGGTGGGCGACCAGATGGTGGCGCGATGGCGCCAGATGGCTTATCACATGATTGTGAAGTATAACGACGGTGTCATCCGTCAGGAGGAGAATGGCCAGTACCTGCGCAACTCCAGCGGTTTCCGACCTCGCCTCACCCGTCCCGGTATGAGCGATAAGGTGCGCCGCCGCATCCACCAGTCCACCGGCACCCGCTTCGAGGTTCCCCCAACCGATAGCCTCGACACTTCCTACATGTAGGAACACTCATAACGATAATGAATCAAAATGAAAATACGTTGAATCAATAAAGAAAGGATCAGATATGGATGACGAGAACAAGTTAAAGGAACAATTAGGTTTAGGGCCCGATGAAGAGTATCTGTGTTTTTCTCACATGGGCGGCGCAGGCACCATCCGGTGTAAGGAGTGCGGCCATCATGAGGACATTATCAGCTTCGTTCATGGCATTTCATCCTGTGATATAGGCAGGCAATGTCCTCATTGCCACGCGTTTGTGGTAGAGCATAACGAGGGCGAGGAGTATCATGCTTTCGGTGAATCGACCGAGGACTTCGTCTGCCCCGAGTGCGGCACAGTCATCAGGAAGAAAGAAGAACCCTTCCTGAAAGGCAACGACGACCCGCTGTTCTGCCCCAAGTGCCACAGCCCCCGATTGGTTTACGAACTCAGCTATCTCACCTAGAGCACTGAGTCCGCAATATTCTCACTCTCACATGGTGGCGACAGTATCAGTCGTCACTATTATTATCTTTACGTTTGAGCTTGTTCTTGAGACGCTTATAGCCCTCTACGCCTAGGATTGTCAGGCCCCCATATTGGCAAGTCTTTGCCAAGCCGAATAGGACAGTCCATAATATGCCCTTGGCGGTAACGCTGATTGGCAGCAGCATTTGGGCAAACGACAGGATATAGAACGGGATGCAGCACAACAGCACGATGACTCCAGTCCTGAACGAGAGTGACTGCAGCCATGTCTTCAACTTATGCCACAGGTTCAATATGGCTTCTTTCAGAGAAAGGTGCTTCATCCTATAGTTTTTCTTCTATTTGTATAAATCAGTAGAACACCCGCTATGAACAAGACAATGCTGGCGACTACAAATTTGGCGTCAGTCAGAATAATCATCGGTGTTTTCGCCGTCTGCAAGTCTCCAAGACCCAGCCAGCAATAAACGGCAAGCAACGTTACAGTCAGGTTGCAGCCAGCATGGAGAGCCACGCTATTCCAGATGTTTCTCGACATAATGAATATCATCCCGTAGAACAGCGCATCAATAGAAGCTCCAAGGAAGTTGCGCACATGGAGCATCCCAAACAAGATGGCCATCACCACACAGACCATTACCTGTGCCCTCCGACGTCGGAAAGGTGATATGGCCATTTGCCTGAAGCACAGTTCTTCGAGTATTGGTGCCAACAGCACGGCATGAACACTCGACAGCAGGTCCTCACGCAGTTCTGGAGTCGTGTAGGTCAGCGGCTCCATCTGCACGGACTGAAAGAGCCACGTGAGGCCATATACGATATATTCCTTTGCGACGAACCAGAGCGGAGCGATTAACAGCAACCCAACAATGACGAGGGGTGTTGGCCGCTTGATGTGAAACTGCTGGGCAGCCGGGAACAACTTCGGTTCTACCCGTTGAACGAGAAATAGTGTCAGCCCGATTCCCGCCAATGTGAGCAGCCACGACAGTAACTCGCCGCCGAACGCCAGCGAGTTACCGCCTATGGGCAGTGCTGTGACATAGATGATCGCTGTGCCGTATGCCGCCGCGATCATCGGCATCAGGGCCTTGAGAAGGCTGACAATTTTGTTCATCCCGATAAAAAGTTGTCTTGACCTGCGATGATCACTTTAATTGGGCACCGTCAGCAAATGCTTTGCCGACCGTCTTGCCCAGTTGGATGTAGGTGTGGTGAACGGGATCGAAGGTGATCAGTTCCATTTTCTCCACATCGGGCTTGCCGTCTGCAGCCAGGAACTTCTCATCACAGAGGATGTTGACAATTTCGGCGACAAGATAATAGCCCGTTTCTTCCTCATCGATTTTCTCTTTCACTCTACATTCCAGGGTCATTGGGAACTCCTTGAACACGGGGGCATTCACGTTGGGAGCCTTCTCGATGGTCCACCCGGTCTTTTCCATCTTGTCGGGCGTATTTCGGCCGCTCACGATGCCCACGTAGTCTGCTGCCAGCATTGTCCCTAATGTGGCAAAAGTGACAGTGAGTTCCGCATTGTCCTTGAGGTTATCGGTCGTGGCATGAGAACCCAGGGAAATCATGATTTCGTTCATATCCCACTGGCCACCCCATGCAGCGTTCATCGCGTTGGGTCTGCCGTCTTTATCGTAGGTGCCGATAATCAGCACAGGTTGTGGAAGCATCCACGCACTTGATTTGAAACTCTTCATGTCTATATGCTTATTTGATATACTTCACTTTAGACGCATCGCGAGGCTTGGCGTCGGGCTGCTCGTCGGGATAGCCGATGGCGAGGATGTAGTTCAGTTTATAGCCCTCGGGGATGTCGAGACGGTCAAGGAAGAATTTGGCTTCGGCGTTCGAGTTCAGGAAGCGGACGGGACCGCCCAGGCAGCAGGTGCCGAGTCCCATGGACTGCGCTGCCAGCATCATGTTCTCGCCCAGCAAGCCGGCATCAAGAGCACCGCCTTCGGCAGGCGTGCAGACGCAGATCAGGTTGGGCGCATTGCGGAACATGTTCTTGAAGTCCTTGTCGCGCTTCACCTGCTCGGGATTGTTACGCTTGTAAACCTCTGTCACATCAGCAATCAGCTTTTGGTCTTCCACGACGCGGATGATCCACGGCTGGCGGTTCATGCCGCTCGGCGCATTGATGCCGGCACGGACGATCACCTCCAGTTTCTCGTGCTCTACGGGTTTGTCAAGATACTTGCGAATAGAACGACGCGCCATCATATTGCTCAACACGGGATTCACTTCCAACTGGATATCAATATCAACGTCAGACATCTTGTCCGTGGGCTCGTAGCGCTTCACGACGCGGCCATCGCGGGAAACAAGGAATTTGGTGAAGTTCCACTTGATGTCGCTCTTCTTGTCGTAGTCGGCGTCCTGTTTGCGGAGCATCTCGTCCATGAACCTGCCCCTCTGGTCGTTGAGGTCAAAGCCACCAAAGCCCTTCTTGGCCTTCAGATAGGTGAAAAGGGGTGACTCATTGGCTCCGTTTACATCAATCTTGTCGAACTGCGGGAACTTGATGTTGAAGTTGGCTGTGCAGAACTGGTGGATCTCCTTGATGGTACCTGGAGCCTGCTCTCCAAACTGGTTGCAGGGGAAGTCCAGTATCTCAAGCCCGTCGGCATGGTACTTCTCATAGAGCGCCTCCAGTTCATCATATTGGGGCGTGAAGCCGCAACGCGTGGCGGTGTTCACGATCAGTAAGACTTTACCCTTGTAGTCGGCGAGTGAAACGTCTTTACCCAAATCATCCTTAACGGTGATGTCATAGATACCCTGTGCAGATACACCCAGCACACTTGCGACTGCCAACAGGCAGATAGTCATGATTTTCTTCATAAGAGTTATTTCTTTAATGTGTTGATAATAGCGTCTAATTCCTGGGCAAGCAGTTGGTAGTCCTCCAGTTTCAGCGGATAGGTCGTGAGTTGCTTGCCCATGCCTGTAGGTATAAGCTCCAGGGCCTTTCCCTCCATTTGCTTGCCTTTTTCGGTCAGGCTGACAATGTGCTGACGTTTGTCCTCTTTACCCTTCATGCGGCTGACAATGCCAAGTTTCTCCATGCGTTGGAGTAGGGGAGTGACGGTGTTCGTCTCCAGCAGCAGGCGGTGGGCAATGTCGTTCACGGGCTGGCAGTCCTTTTCCCAGAGCACCATCAGCACCAGGTACTGCGGATAGGTGATGCCCAGTTCCGTCAGCATCGGTGTATAGGCCTGAGTGACCAGCCTCGCCGCGGTGTAGAGGCGGAAGCAGATCTGATTGTCTATTTGTAATTCAGCGTGCATAACTCTTGACTAGGCGAGCATGGCTTCCACGTCCTTCTCAAAGTCTTTGGGCTCGGTAGTGGGGGCGTAACGCTTGATGGTCTGGCCGTCCTTCGAAATCAGGAACTTGGTGAAATTCCACTTGATGTCGCTGTCCTTCTCCACACTATTGCTGATTGTCTTGAAAAGCAGAGCGGCGCCCTTGGCCTTGATGCCGTGGTACTCCTCGGTAGGAGCCTGAGCCTTCAGGTATTCAAAGATGGGCTCTGCTGCGGGACCGTTCACATCGGTCTTTTTCATGATCTGGAACGTCACGCCGTAGTTTATCTGGCAGAATTCCTCAATTTCTCCGTCGGTGCCGGGATCCTGCTCCTTAAACTGGTTGCAGGGGAAGCCGATGATGACCAATCCCTTGTCCTTATACTTCTGGTTCAGTTCCTCCAGTCCTGCAAATTGGGGAGTAAAACCGCACTTGCTGGCTGTATTCACAATCAGCAGAACTTTACCCTTAAACTCTGAAAAATCAATCTCTTTACTCTTGCTCGACAGAGCTTTGAAATCATAAATAGTTTCCATACCTTATTCTTTTATATGCGTTATTAAATGTTGTTTCTATCGTTCACGATGCAAAGGTACAGTATTTGTTTTATATCGCAAGCGATATATCCAAACATTTAAACTTATTTAACATTATATCGCGCGCGATATAACTAAAACCGCAACATCACCAACAAAAAACAATCGACACCCGCTATTCCATACATTTAGCAGCCACCGATTGTTAAAAATTCATACTACTCTATTTGTTGTAGCTAAGACTTATTTTTTCTTGTGGGCGATGAGGTATTGGCCGATTTGGACGGCGTTGAGGGCGGCGCCTTTCTTGATCTGGTCGCCACAGAGCCAGAAGGTCAGACCGTTGTCGCTGCTGGTGTCCTCGCGGATGCGGCCCACATAGACGGGATCCTTGCCCGAGCAGTCGATGGGCATCGGGTAGCGGTTGTTGCGCGGGTCATCAACAACGACAATGCCGGGAGCGAGCTGCAGGGCGGCACGGGCCTCCTCGGGGGTGATAGGCTTCTCGCATTCGATCCATACGGCCTCGCTGTGGGCGCGCATGACGGGCACGCGCACGCAAGTGGCGCTCACGCGGATGTCGCTGTGCATAATTTTGCAGGTCTCCTTAACCATCTTCATCTCCTCACGGGTGTAGTCGTTGTCCTGGAAGATGTCGATGTGGGGGATGACGTTATAGGCGAGCTCGTGCTGGAAGTGGCGCACGGTCAGTTCCTCCTTGCCTACGGCGATTTCGCTGGTCTGCAGTGCGAGTTCATACATCGCCTCCATACCGGCACCGCTGGCTGCCTGATAGGTCGCTACCTGAACATTCTTGATGTGTGACAGGTCGTCGAGCGGCTTGAGCGCCACGACCATGATGATGGTCGAGCAGTTGGGGTTGGCGATAATGTTGCGCGGTGTATTGAGGGCATCCTCGCCGTTCACCTCGGGCACAACCAGAGGCACGTCCTCGTCCATGCGGAAGGCACTGCTGTTGTCAATCATGATGCAGCCGTGCTTGGTGATGGTCGGGGCAAACTCACGGGCGGGTCCTGCACCCATAGCCACAAAGGCAATGTCGATGTCCTTGAAGTCATCATTGTGCTGCAGGAGCTTCACCACATAGTCCTTGCCGCGGAACGTGAAAATGCGTCCGGCACTGCGTTCCGATCCAAAGAGGACAAGTTCAGTCACGGGAAAATTCTGTTCATCGAGGACACGCATGAATTCCTGTCCCACTGCGCCGCTGGCGCCAACAATAGCAACTTTCATTGAGTTAAAGTATAGAATTTAGTGTTTTTAAAATAGTTCTTGGGTAACGATGCAAATCCCGTGCCAACTGTAGGGTCAGCTTTGGATATGCGTTCCCTTCTCAGGGTCGCCCAGTTGTGACGGGCAGGTGATATAGACGTCCTTCACACCGTGTTCGAGCGCTGTGTAGGCGTTGTCCAGCTTATTGACAAACCAGTCCTTGATGATGTCCATGTCGCGCAGGGCCTTATACTGCGAGCGGCGCAGGTTGGCGACAACACTGTCCGGGTCGTAGTGGTTGAGCAACACACCTTTTTCCTTGAAGCAATAGATGAGTGTGATGTCATAGCGCAGTGCAAGGGCACGTGCAATCTCGGCAGCCAGGGCGTCGGTCTCGTTGAACAGCAGGTTGCCTCGACCGTCGTGCGTGATAGGAGCCAGCACGGGCACGATGCCGTTGTCCAGCAGGCGTGCGATGCCCTCGGTGTTGACGTGGCGCACTTGGCCCGTGTCACCTAGCTGGCTGTTAGACAGCTTGACGCTAGTGATGAGGTTCATGTCGGCACCGGTGACACCCAGGGCGTTGACCTTATTACCTTGTAGCAGCGATACGAACAGACGGCTCACCAGTCCACCATAGACCATGGTGAGCAGTTTGAGCGTACCGGCATCCACCACGGGGCGGTCGTCAATGAGTTTGGTCTTGATGCCCATTTTGTTACCGATTTCCTGGGCCATCATGTTGCCACTGAAGATGAGCATCTTTTTCCCTTTGATGGCAGCAAATGCCTTGACAAAGGTGCGCAACTCATCGGCATTCTCGACAATCTTGCCGCTGACTTTAACGATGGTGAATTTCTCGTTCATGATCTTTGAAAGAACTAAAACGTTTTTTTACTTGAAATATATATCTAAGTGCCTTATCATATGGCAATGAGAGCGGATGTTCTCCTAAAGCCAAAAACCTAATGCCGAAAGCCTAACTCTCGGCAAATTCCATCAGGTAGGCCTTGATGAAGTCGTCCAGGTCACCGTCCATCACGCCGCCCACATCGCTTGTCTGGTGGTTGGTGCGGTGGTCCTTCACGCGGCGATCGTCAAAGACGTAGCTGCGTATCTGGCTGCCCCATTCAATCTTCTTCTTGCTGTCCTCAACCTTGCGCTGCTCCTCGCGACGGTGTTCCAACTCCTTGTTATAGAGGATGGAGCGCAGGTTGCGCAGGGCGTTCTCGCGGTTCTTGGGCTGGTCGCGCGTCTCGGTGTTCTCAACGAGGATTTCTTCTTCCTCGCCAGTATAGGGATCCTTGTACTGATAGCGCACACGCACACCCGATTCCACCTTGTTCACGTTCTGGCCACCGGCACCGCCGCTGCGGAAGGTGTCCCACGAGATTCTCGCCGGGTCAAGGGTGATCTCGATGGTGTCATCGACCAGCGGGGTCACAAAGACCGAGGCGAACGAGGTCATGCGCTTGCCCTGGGCATTATAGGGCGATACGCGCACTAGGCGGTGCACGCCGTTCTCGCTCTTCAGGTAGCCATAGGCAAAGTCACCCTCGATACTGATGGTCACGCTCTTGATACCTGCCTCATCACCGTCGATGAGGTGCTCAATAGCGGTTTTGTAGCCGTGGCGCTCACACCAGCGCAGATACATGCGCATCAGCATCGATGCCCAGTCCTGGCTCTCGGTGCCACCGGCGCCCGAGTTGATTTTTAATATCGCGTCCATCTTGTCCTCGTCATGGCGCAGCATGTTGCGCAGCTCGAGTTTTTCGAGCATCGTCAGAGCTTTGCTGTAGAGGGCATCAACTTCACTTTCCTCGACGAGCCCTTCCTTGACGAAGTCAAAACCTGTGGCTACCTCGTCAACGGCAAGCTCCACTTCCTCGCAGCCGTTGATCCAGTTGCGTAGTGACTTGATTTTCTTCATCTGTGCCTCGGCGGCTTTCTGGTCTTGCCAGAAGTCAGGCACGTGGGTACGCAGTTCTTCTTCCTCGACCTCAATCTTCTTGCCGTCGATGTCAAGATAGCGTTTGAGGTCATCTTTACGTTGTTGCAGTTCCTTGAGTTGTTCTTGTGTAATCATTTGTTATGTTAACGTCCAGCTCACGTCGGACTAATTGAAATCTCACTAATCTCTAATCATTAATCTCTACTCATCAGTCGATTTGTCGGCTGATTTGTTCTTCTTGCGATAGTCGGCGGCATACATCGCGTCAATCAGCGGCCTGTAGCGCTTGTTGATGACGGCACGCTTGATTTTCAGCGTGTTGGTCAACTCGCCGCTTTCCATGGTAAATGCCTTGGGCAGCAGCACGAAGCGTTTGATCTGCTCATAGCTGGCAAGATCTTTCTGGTAATTGTTGATGCGCTCTTCCATCATTTTGTGGATCTCGGGGCTATTCACCAGTTTCTCGATGGAATGATACTCGATGTGCTTCTTGTCGGCGTATGCCTTCAGTTCCTCAAAGTCGGGAACGATGAGTGCCGACACATACTTGCGGCCGTCGCCGATGATGGTCACCTGTTCGATGAACTTGTCCTGGCCCAACAGGGTCTCAAGCACCTGTGGAGCAATGTATTTGCCGTTGCTCGTCTTGAACAAGTCCTTGAGGCGTTCGGTGAGGATGAGTTCGCCGGTCGGGGCGATTTCACCGCAGTCTCCGGTGTGGAACCACCCGTCGGCATCGATGGCCTCGGCGGTCTCTTCGGGTTTGTTATAGTAGCCTTTCATCACCGTGGGACCCTTGACGAGAATCTCGTTCTTGTCACCGATTTTCACCTCGATACTCGAAATCGGCATACCGATGGTGCCCAGCGTCCATTCGCCGGGTTTGAAGAAGCTTACTGATGCGTTAGTCTCGCTCAAGCCGTAGCCGATGGTGATGTTGATGCCCACGGCATGCAGGAACTCGGTGATGTTGTCACTGAGCATAGCGCCCGCAGTGGGGAACATCTTGCCGTCGGTCACGCCGATGGCGCCGCGCAATTTCTTAAAGACTTTCTTTTCAAAGTATTGGTACTGGCGCTCGATGATGGCAGGCGCTTTCTTGCCCACACGGGTATATTTCATGTTCCTGGTCTTACCCACGCGGATGGCTTGCTTGACCATCATGCGCACCACGGGCTTGGCACTGGCCAGGTTGTCATTGACGGCCGTATATACTTTTTCCCAGAATCGCGGCACGCTGCACATGTAGTTGGGCTGAACCTCCTTGACGGCACGCTGGATTTCCTTGGGATTGTAGTTGATGGCGACTCGGATTCCGCAGGTCAGGCACACCATAGTCCATCCTAACTCAAACACATGGCTGAAGGGCAGGAAGCTCAAGGAAACATCGGTGTTGTCATCGATGATGGTATCAAAGCGCTCCACGTGGGCGTCCATGGCGGCGTTCATGTTGCTGTGCATGAGCATTACGCCTTTGGGAACACCGGTAGTGCCTGACGTGTAAATCAGGTACATGATGTCGCTTTCAACGCCGGACTGTTTGCGTCGCTCCAGTTCCTTGGTCACATCTTTGCCCAGTTTGTCGCCGGTACGCAGGAACTCTTCCCACGTCAGCGTGGACTTGTCGTCGGGCTGGCGCACTACGCTGGGATGCAGGGTGACGATGAATTTGAGGGTGGGGCAGTCGTCGATGATTTGCCGCGCGATGTCATACTGGCCCTGGTCGCCGGTAAACAGGATGGTAGCGCCCGAGTCTTTGACGATGTAGGCGGCCTCGTCCTTACTGCTTGTGGCATAGATGGGCACAGGGATGGCGCGGTTATAGAATGCTCCGAAGTGGGTAATCAGGATCTCGGGGCAGTTCTGGGTGAACAGGCACACGCGGCCTTGTTCCTCAACACCGTTGACAAGCAACGCGCCCGCAGCACGGTCTATCTGTTCGCTGAAGCCTTTCCAAGTCAATGATGACCACACTTGCGTCTCATAATCACGGAAGCGAAGGGCCTCGCGCTCACCATATTTGGCGGTTTGTTTGGGTATCAGTTCAACAAATCTGTTCATAGAGCCAACATGATTTAAACTTCAAGTCGGGGACCTGAATTTGTTACTTTGTCGCAAAGTTACAAAAAATACCGACAATAGTCACTGAAAACCTCAAAAATTTGCCCCTAAGTGCTAAAAACACTACCTTTGTCGCTTGAATTAGTCATTAGTTTTCATGTTTCAGTTTTCTGCGATATCCGTTTGGGACTGACAACTGAAAACAGACAACTGAAACCGAACATGGAACAGGAATTTGCTTCACGTTTATTGGAAACGGCGGTCAGCGAGTTTGCCAAGCTGCCGGGAATCGGGCGCAAGACGGCGCTCCGCCTCGTCCTGCACCTATTGAAACAAGACGAGAAAGAAGCGGTCAACTTCGGCGAAGCCATCATCAAATTGCGGCGCGAGATTCGCTATTGCAAGGTGTGCCACAACATCAGTGAGACCGAGGTGTGCCCCATCTGCAGCAACCCCTCACGCGACGCCTCGACTATCTGTGTAGTCGAGAACGTCAAGGACGTGATGAGCATTGAGAACACCCATCAGCACAATGGCCTTTATCATGTCCTGGGCGGACTCATCTCGCCCATGGATGGCATCGGCCCCGGCGACATCGAGGTGGATAGCCTTGAAGAGCGCGTCAAGGCTGGCGGCATCAAGGAAGTCATCCTCGCCCTGAGCGCGACGATGGAGGGCGACACGACCAATTTCTACATTTTCCGTCGCCTGGCACCTTACCCTGACGTGAAAATCACCATTCTCGCTCGCGGCGTTAGCGTCGGCAACGAGATCGAATATACCGACGAGTTGACCCTGGGACGCTCCATCATGAACCGCACCCTTTTCAGCGACACCTTCCACAAGGAATAATACTTTCTTAAATATTTTTTGATAAGAATATCAAGGAAAACTTTGCTTGCTCAAATTTTTGTACTAATTTTGTACAAAATTTGTAAGTCTTTTGCACAAAATATGGATACGATAGAATTAACAACGACAGAATTCCGCCAGAATCAAAAGAAATTCTTGGATTTGGCAGCGCAGGGAGTGTCAATTCTTATTTGCCGTGGCAAGGAATTGTTTTTGCTCAATAGAGTGTCAATAGAGAGCCGTTTGGACGATGAGACCCAAAGGAAAATCACTCAAGCCCGTGAAGAGTTCAACACAGGTGAGACGGCAACAATCAATAACCCCGCAGAATTGAAAACATTCTTAGAATCTCTATAGTGGGACCATGTATATACTTGAGATTTCCAAAGTGGCCCAAAAGGAGATAGCCCAGTTTAAGAAATCCAATCCAGCTGCCTTCACAAAAGTAGCGAAGATGTTGGGTGAGTTTCAAGTGCACCCAAGGGAAGGCACTGGCCATCCCGAACCACTCCAGAGCGGGAATAACATTACATACTCAAGACGCATCACAAAGAAGGATCGCTTGATTTATGATGTGTTTGATGATGTTGTAAAGGTACTTGCTTTAACAGCAAAGGGACATTACCAAGATAAATAAAGAAATGGCTGACAACGATTTCGCATACCGTCAAGAGGACGCCGAGAAGCGCCGACGACGCCGCGAGGCCGAGCGTCAACGCCGCCTCCGCCACGCCCGCGAAGAATACATCAAGAAGAAAAAGCAATCGGAGTGAACATACTTCACTTGGCTGAGTATTAACGCAGGTTGATTTGTAGAATAACAATGGTTTTGTTTCCGAAATGATGCATTTTTAAATCATTTCGGAAACAAAATCTATTTTGTCCTTATTGGCTTATTGGTTGTCCTTGTTGTTTGGCAGGGTTGTGGCGAGGGTGAGGACCTGCTGGGTGAAGTCGTCGGGGGGAAGGGTGCTGGAGAGCCAGTGGATGGGGGTGCCGCGTTTTTCCATGCCACGGAACCAGGTCATCTGGCGCTTGGCGAACTGGTGGATGGCGATTTCGAGTTGGCGGAACATTTCTTCCTCACTCAGTTGGCCGATGACGTATTGGGTGACGAATTTATATTCCAGGCCGTAGTAGATGAGGTCTTCGGGGTCTATTTCTTCGTCGTTGATGAGTCGGCGCACTTCATCTACCATGCCTTCGTCGAGACGTGCCCGCAGGCGGCGGCTGATGCGTTCGCGCCGCGTGTCGCGGTCCACCTCCACGCCGATGACCAGCGCGTTCTCCATCGGGTGGGGTTCGGTGAGGGCTTTCAATTCGGGATGAAGTTCATAGTAGCGGCAGATTTCGATGGCGCGTGTGGCGCGTGCCACGGTATCGATGTCGCTGTTGTTGCGCAGGGTCTTCATCGTCTTCAACAGTGCCGTCAGTTCCTCCAGCGACTTGCCCGCCAGCTCGGCCCGCAATTCCTCGTTGCGGGGTACGGGCGGCAGTTTGATGCCTTTGACGACGGTCTCGACATACATCCCAGTGCCACCACACATGATGACGGATTTACCTCGCCCACGGATATCGTCATAGACGCGCTCAAAGTCCTCCAGGAACTCGTAGAGGCTGTAGCGATAGCCAGCAGGACGGATGTCGATGAGGTGATAGGGCACACCGTCATATTCGGCCAGGTCCTTGCCCGTGCCGATGTCCATGCCGCGGTAGATCTGCCTTGAGTCGGCGCTGATGATCTCACCGTCGATAGCCTTGGCCAGATGCACCGCCCGCGCCGTCTTGCCCGTCGCCGTCGGCCCCGTTATGACAAAGAATACATCCCTGTAATCCATCTGTTTTTGGTTTTATAGTACCTATAGCCACTATAGCCACTATAGCCACTATAGGTACTATTAACTGTTAATCACTTCAGGTACTGGTTGTAGAACTCAAGGGCACGCTTGTAAACCACGTAGCGGGCCGAGCAGTCGCGGATGCTGTGGTTCATGTTGGGGAATACCATCATGTCGCAGGTGCGGTTCATGTCCACCAACTTGGAGACATACTGCATCGAGTTGACAATGTGCACGTTATCATCGGCGCTGCCGAACATGATCAGCACCCTGCCGTTCAGGTTCTCGGCGCGGTTCAGCGGGAAGTTGCTGTAGCCCTCGGGGTTCTCTTGAGGCGTGCGCATGTAGCGCTCGGTGTAGATGCTGTCATAGAAGCGCCAGGTCGTCACGGGAGCAATGCTCACGCCACAGGCATAGTTGCTGCCCGGTTCGCTCATCGCCATCAGCGTCTGGAAGCCACCGTAGCTCCATCCCATGATGCCGATGTGGTCGCCATCTACCCAAGGCTGCTCTGCCATATACTTGGCTGCAGCAACAGCGTCCTCGGTCTCATATTTACCCAGGTTCAGATAGGTTACCGACTCAAATGCCTTGCCACGGAATCCAGTGCCACGGCTATCGACTTCACACACGATATAGCCCTCGCTGGCAAAGTACTGCTCCCAACCCATGCGCCACTTGTTGAGCACTTCCTGTGAGCCGGGGCCGTTATAATGCTCCATGATGACAGGATACTTTTTGTTCGGGTCAAAATCCACAGGCTTGATCATGTAGCCATTCAGGGTATAACCGTCATGTTCCATCGTGAAGAACTCCTTCTTGGGAACATCGACGGCAGTATAGCGGCGGGCATATTCCTCGTTCAGCTGCAGGTCGCGCACGCGCTTGCCCTTGCGGTCATAGATGCGGTATTGATCGGGCGTCGTGGCGTCGCTGTAGCGGCCCACGTAATAGGTGAAATCGCCGTTGAAAATGGCCGATGCCGTGCCCTGGCCGTCAACGGTCGAGGGTGCCAGACGCGTCACCTTGCCCTTGGCATCGACGTACTCGACAACGCGGTTCAGCGGGCCGCACGAGGCCTGGTAGTAGAAGCGCTTGGTGACCTTGTCATAGCCGTAGAACTGCGAGATGATGCGGTCGTTGTCGTTGGTCAGCTGGCGCATCAGGTTGCCGTCCAGGTCATATTGGTAAAGCTGCATGTAGCCCGAGCGTTCGCTGGGGATGACAAAGAATTTGTCCTCATATTGCACCTGCTGGCTCGTTTCGGCATCCACCCAGGTGTCGGATGTCTCATGATACACCTGCTTGGCGTCACCCGTCATGGGGTTGACGGCATAGATGCGCAGGTCGTTCTGGTGGCGGTTCAGGCGTTGTACCATCAGGCGTTGCGGGTCTGGGCTGAAGGTGATGTGGCAGACGTAGTCCTCCTCGTCCAGCGGCACATTGAGTTTCTTGAAAGTGCCGTCAACAACGTCATAGCAATGCACGCTAACAATGGAATTCTTCTCGCCGGCAACAGGATACTTGAAGTCGTAGCGGCCAGGATAGAGCGCATACTCGTCCTTGGGGTTGCAGGTGCCTTGATAGATGACCATCGACGCCATCTTCACCTGGCTCTCGTCCCAGCGCAGGAAGGCCAGCGAGCGGCTGTCGCTTGACCAGTTGAGCGTGTTGAGCATACCCAGTTCCTCCTGATACACCCAGTCGGGCACGCCATAGATGATCTTGTTCTTCTCGCCGTCGCGGGTCACTTGCACGGTGGTGCCGTCAACCAGGTTGCGCACGAACACGTTGTTACCCTTGACATAGGCTACGCGCTTACCGTCGGGCGACAGGGTGGCGATTTCCTCACCGCCGCCATCGCTCAAGGATTTCATCGTCTTGTTCTTCAGGTCATAGACATAATAGTCGGCACTGAAGCTGTAGCGGTAGATTTCCTGTGAATTATTCCACAGCAGCACATAGGCACCGTCGGCGGTCACCTCAAAGTCGTCCCAGCCGGTGACCAACTCATTGCTGGTATCCACCAGCACGCTCTCGTCACCCTTGGCATAGCTGATGCGGTTGATGGTGTTGCCGTCATCGCTCAGGCGGTAAAAATAGCGGCCATCGCTCTTGGACGGCTGCATCGCTCCGATGCCGCGGGGCGAGTTGCCGCGCAATACACACTCTTCAAGCGTCAATGCACTGGCACCTATGGCAAGCACCAGCATTGCAAATGTCAAAACTATCTTTTTCATCTCTTCTCAAATCACTAATCTCTAATTAGCTCGACATCAATTAGATGCCGAGTTCAAGAATTTGATTCGCACTGTCCTTGGTATTCACTTTCTCGATGATGTGCTTGACGATGCCCTGCTCATCGATGATAAAAGTGGTGCGCACCGTGCCCATATAGGTGCGGCCCGCCATCTTCTTCTCACGCCACACGCCGAATGCCTGGTTCAGTGTCGTGTCCACGTCGGCAATCAGCGGGAAGGGCAGACTGTATTTGTCGGCAAACTTCTGATGGCTTGCCGCGCTGTCCTTGCTGACGCCCAACAGGGCAAAGCCGGCACGTTTCAGAGCCCCGTAGCCTGTAGCCAGGCTGCATGCCTCGGCCGTACAGCCGGGGGTATTATCTTTCGGGTAGAAGTAAATGATGAGTTTCTTGCCGGCAAAGTCGCTGGCCTTCACTTCGTTACCATTCTGGTCAAGTCCCAGGAATTCAGGAATCTTATCTCCAATCTTCATAATCTGATTTAGTTTTAATGTTGTTTTAACCCACAAATATACTGCTTTTTTCTAAATCTTTCACTTCTCGTTCCCTTTTTCAGATAATTGCTTCATCATCTCTGCTCCTCCCATTATTTCCGTTATCTCAGTCTTTTCCGTTAAATTTTGCGAAATAATTCAGGGATTTGCGTTCAAGAGTTGTACATATTAGAAAAAATGACTAATTTTGCGGGCTAATTGCGCAAGAACGGTTTTTCAATGATTAAGAGACTGACAATAATATTGGCGATGGCCTGCATTTTGGCGGCTTGTGGCGAGTACAACAAGGTGATGAAAAGCAGTGACCTGGAGTACAAGTACGCTTATGCCAAAAAGGCGTTTGAAAACAAGCGTTATGCTCAGGCCTATACCATCCTCACCGACTTGGTGCCGCTGTTCCGTGGCACGCCTCATGCCGAGGAGTCCCTCTATCTGCTGGGACTGAGCTATTACGAGAACAAGGACTACATCAGTGCGGGTTCTTACTTCAAGCAGTACTACCAGCGTTATCCTCGCGGCCAGTATGCCGAGTTGGCCCGTTTCTATGCAGGCTATGGCTTCTACCTCGACTCGCCTGAGGCTCAGTTGGACCAGTCCGAGACCATCCGTGCCATGGAGGAGTTGCAGGCATTTCTCGACTACTTCCCCAAGAGCGAAAAGGCTTCTATCGCACAGAGTGCCGTCTTTGAGCTGCAAGACAAATTGGTCCTGAAGGAGTTGCAGAACGCCACGCTCTATTACAACCTGGGTAATTACATGGGTAACAACTACGAGAGCGCTGTCATCACGGCACAGAACGCCATCAAGTCCTATCCTTACAGCAAGTACAAAGAGGATCTTGAGATGCTCGTCCTCAAGGCACGCTATCGCGAGGCTGTCGAGAGCGTTGAGGAGAAGAAGATAGACCGTTTCCGCACGGTGATCGATGAGTATTACTCGTTCATCAACGATTATCCCGAGAGCAAGTCGCGCAAGGAAGCCGACAACATCTTCAAGATTGCCAACAAGTATGTCAACGGCAATTGATCAGTAAACGGAAATAACAACACATTAATTATATAGCAGAAACATGGATTACAAGAAGACTAACGCGCCACTCACCACCACGGTGCATGACATCATTGAGATGGCTGAACCCACAGGCAACATCTATGAGACCGTTTGCATCATCAGCAAGCGTGCCAACCAGATTGCCGCCGAGATGAAGTCCGACCTTGAGAAGAAACTCCAGGAGTTTGCGACCCTCAACGACAACCTTGAGGAAATCAGCGAGAACCGTGAGCAGATCGAGATCTCGAAGTATTACGAAAAGCTCCCCAAGCCCACTCTGATTGCTACACAGGAATACCTTGAGGGCAAGCTTGCTTATCGCAATCTTGCTAAGGAAAAAGAAGATTTCTAGAAAAAGAAAGATTTCAGAGCATAGACTAAGAGGGTGTGTCATAATTCTGGCACATCCTCTTTGTTTGTTGAGAATTATCTTTTTAGGAAAAGAAGACTATTCGAGGCGGGCGGCAGCAAGCGTGAACAGTGAGACGGTCGTGCCTGGAATCGATTTCAGCAGAGCCGCGCACACGGTGAGGGTAGATCCCGTCGTGATGACGTCATCGACGAGCAGGATGTGTTTGCCGGCCAGCTGGCTGGCGACTTTTTCGTTCAGGGCGTAGTTGCCCTGAATGTTCTGCCAGCGTTCCATGGCTCCCTTGTGGGTTTGGGTAGAGTGGGGGCGGATAGCCTTCAATGCTTCTATATAGTTGATATCGAGGGCATCGGCTATGCCACGGGCAAGGTATTCACTCTGGTTGTATCCACGATGCGCGAGCTTGCTGCGATGCAGCGGCACTGCGGTCACGACATCGATGCCGTCAAAGAAATGGCTCTTCGCCATGTCACCCACGGCACGTGTGGTGAGCCATTGGCCCATGCGAGGAACTCCACGGTATTTGACGTCATGTAGGATGCTGGCGTAGGGCGATCCTTTCTCATAGAAGAAATAGGCCGTTGCCCGTTCGATGGGCACCTTGCCGGCAAAGTGCTGTTCCATGTTGTTGAAATCAACTTCTTCATAGCGGGTGCGGGGTAGTGCGGCAAGACACTTGCGGCATAGCCATTGCTCATCGCCGTCAAGCGACTGCCCGCACACGGGGCAGATGCGCGGCAACGCTACGTCGGCAGCGGCACCCAGCCATTGTTTAATCGTCTTCCACATCGAGTCGGGTCACTTGCTTGACGCACTCTCCGGCAATTGAACTCTCAAAACCGCGCGAGGCAGCAAATCGCATCATTGCCGCCCAGGCAGAGCGGGGATCGCGCCCTTGGACGGTGCGCCATTTGGCGCGTAGCAGTTCCACGAGCCGCTGGTGGTAGGTTTCATCATCAATGGCGGTCATTGCCTCGGCGATGGTTTCGCTTGGGATGCCTTTCTGTCGCAACTGGTGTGCGATTTTGATTCTTCCCCAACCATTGAACTTGAATTTGTCTTTGACAAATGCCTTGGCAAATCGTTCTTCGCTGATAAATCCCTGCTCAGTGAGCTGTCGCAGCACTTGGGCGGCATCGGTAGGGGAGAGCCCCCATTTGCCCAGTTTTTCAAGGATATCGCCAGGTGCCTGCTCACAGCGGGCACACAGGGCGGCAGCACGGTTCATGGCCTGCTCTGGAGTGAGTGGCTGTTTGGGATTACTCATCTGCAGGGGTTGAGGGCGCTTTTTGGTCTTCGTTGGCAAGGAAGCGTTTCAGTTCGTCGAGGCGTTGCAGGGCTTCTTCGCGTCCTTGTTGATACACGCGGTTCATCTCGGCAGCGTCGTGCGACGTCCTGCTGATGTTCAGCGGCTTGGAAGGACGGAATACAAAGGCGTTGCCGGCACGTTCCTGCTCACGCACCTGCTGCAGCTGCATGTTGTAGTGCGCCGGGCGTTTCTTCAACGCTTCAATGACTTTTGGCCACTTGCGCAGCAGCGGTTTCATCAGCCACATGCCGCGCTCAGCTGTCTTGCGAAATCCTTCCTCTCGGGTGAGGACGACGATATTGCGCTTGTAGCCCTTGTTCATCATGAATTCCAGTGGGATGGAGTCGGCAAGGCCGCCGTCGAGTAACAGGCGCCCGCCCACCTCGACAGGTTGTGCCACCACAGGCATCGATGCCGAGGCGCGTATCCATTCAAAAAACTCCTTATCCACATGGGTGAGCTGTTGATAGACGCCCTCGCCGCTCTTCACGTCAAAGCACACGGCATAGCATTCCATTGCTGTTTCTTCAAACACGTTGTAGTCAAACACGTCATAGTGTGTCGGCACAAGCCTGTAGGCGAAGTAGGCGTTATAGTAGTTGCCGGTCTTCAAGAGCGACATGATGCCGCTGTATCGCTTGTCGCGGGAAAAGCGCACGTTATAGCGCAACGCGCGACCCGCCTGGCGTGACTTGTAGTTGCAGCCGAAGGCGATTCCTGCCGACACGCCCACCATGCCGTCAACATAGATACGGTTTTCCATGAGCACGTCTAGGATGCCGCAGGTGTACATGTCGCGCATGCCACCGCCTTCCAGGACGATACCGGTTTTCAATGATTCCATCTGCTGTAATAGTTTTGATTTCTTTTGCAAATATAGATATAATTCCCGATTTATATGCCAGTCGGGGTAAAGAAAAAGATTCTTTCTTTGGAGGAAAAAATCATCGATTTTCTTGATTATGGTGTGGTTTTGGAAGGTTTCAAGGGGGCTCTTGTGCCGTTTTAACAAGTTTTTTGACAAATTATTGAACGATTTATCGCTTAACCGCAAGAAAATTGCTAATTTCGCCCGTCTATTTAACCTTTATTGATCACAGATGATGAAATTAGATACGCTCCTTGCACAAAAACTAGTGCAAATCAGTGCCATAAAACTACAGCCCGACAGTCCTTTCACGTGGGCTACGGGATGGTCTTCTCCCATTTATACCGACTTGAGGATGACGCTGTCCTACCCCGAGGTGCGCAACCTCATCAAGGTGGAAATGGCAAGGCTCATTATGGAGAACTTCGGTGACGCCGATGTCATTGCCGGTATCGCCACGGGCGCCATCGCCCACGGTGCGCTGGTGGCAGATTCCTTGGCCATGCCTTTTGTCTATGTGCGTTCAACCCCCAAGGACCACGGCTTGGAAAACCTCATCGAGGGAGACATCAAGCCCGGCCAGAAGGTCGTCCTTATCGAGGACCAACTCTCGACAGGTAACAACTGCATGAAGTGTCTCAACACGGTGCGCGACGCCGGCGGCATAGTCCTGGGTGTTGTCGTCATCTTTGACTATCAGTTCTCGATGGCAGCCAAAGCCCTGCGTCGTGCCAAACTGCCCATTGTCACCTTGACCAATTTTGAGACAATGCTCGATGTGGCTACCGACAATGCTGTGATTTCAGACACCGATGCCGAGGCCCTGCGTCAATGGCACAGTGACCCCGAGAACTGGACTCCCATGGGCATCAATGCCGTCGATTGACGATTGGAGATCCTCCCCGTTCAACTTTAAACATTAAACTCAAAACTACGACAGTATAATGGAATCTTTCAAGAGCAGTCCTCACGCTATCGCATGTAGCGCAGCCACCATCTACAGTAAACTCACCAATCCCTCACTCATCAAGAACCTCATCGATGAGCATGCCGACAAGATTGAGGGTGAGGCCCGCCAGCATCTCGATACCGTCAAGTTCAGCGAGGGCTCCATCTCCATTCAGTCTCCGATGGGCGAGGTGTCGCTCTCATTGGACCGTGAGCAGAGCATCGAAGGCCAGCGTGTCGTCTATACCGCCTCTCAGTCGCCTGTCCCCATCAACATGGTCATCAATCTGGAGCCGCAGCCCGATGACACCACCATGAGCACTGCCGAGCTTCAGCTTCAGCTGCCCTTCTTCCTGCGCAAGATGGTGGAAGGCCAGTTGCAGGAAGGAGCCAACCGCTTCGGTGACCTCCTTGCCCGCATCCCCTTCGACCGTCTTTGATTGATTAGGATTTTCCCTCTCCAGCAAGGTTTCCTGTGCCGCGACTCCGGTCGCGGACCCCGTTGTCTGTCAATGTAAAGTGAAGTCCCCATCAGGGTATTCTTGTGTTAAATAATGGCGCAATCGTTTGTCGTTGCGCTTTTTTGTGTTAACTTTGCAGCTGATAAACGATTTTTAAGAATTAACTACAAATCTTTAGGATATGAAACGATTTTCCTTTACCCTGATGGCTGCTCTATTGCTGTCGGGCATGATGGTACAGGCTTGGGCCTACAGTCAGCCCAAACGTGAATTCCGCTCGGCTTGGATTGCCACCGTGTGGTGTCTTGACTGGCCTTCCCAAGGTGCCGGTGCCACTAGGCAGAAGGCAGAGATGGACCGTCTGCTCGACTCGTTGCAGGTCAACCGCTTCAATGCGGTCAATTTTCAGGTGCGCTCGATGTGTGACGCGATGTATCAGTCAAGCATCGAACCCTGGTCCAGCTACTTGACGGGCACCCGTGGAGCCGATCCGGGCTTTGATCCCTTGCAGTACGTCGTTGAGGGTTGCCACAAGCGCGGCATGGAGTGCCACGCTTGGGTGAATCCTTACCGTTGGAGCACGGGCTCCAACTGGAATACGCCCTACGACCAGGAACTTAAAGAGGACGGCTGGTTGCTCACTTATGGTTCCACCGTGATCCTCGACCCGGGGCAGCAGCGCACCATCGACCGCATTGTAGCCGTCTGCAAGGAAATCATCACCAACTATGATGTGGACGGTATCCTTTATGACGACTATTTCTATCCTAGCGGCATCCCTGCCGACGCCACTGCCCAGGATTACGGCGAGTGGCAGGCATCAGGCAGCGATCTCTCGTTTGGCGACTGGCGCCGCGACAATGTTAACCGCATGGTAAAGGCTGTCTATGACATGATTCAGGAAACGCGTCCCGAGGTGCGCTACGGCATCTCGCCCGCCGGTGTCGCTGCTTCGAGTTCGTCGGTGGCTGGCAAGTATGGCGTGGAGCCTTGTCCCGCTGGCAGTGACTGGCAATACAACAGCATCTTCAGCGACCCGTTGGCATGGTATGCGGCAAAGAGCATTGATTACATGTCGCCTCAGGTTTATTGGCCCTTTGGCCACAGTACCAATGACTACGGACTGATCACAGAGTGGTGGGGCAAGATGGCTGCTCACTTTGGTCGTCAGGTCTTTATCTCATCGTCTATTTCAGGCTTGACCAGTTCGTCGGGTCCGGTGCAGTATAAGGAGTATGCCGATGAGGTGGAGTTCAACCGTACTACTTCCCTGGACGATGCCCCTGGCGCCATCTTCTACTCCTGCAAGTACCTGTATGCCCTCAACAGGAACCCGTTAGGGCACTACTTGAAAAATACCGTTTTCACCCGTCCTGCTCTGCCCCCTGCCATGCCCTGGAAGGAAGGTTACAATCCCGGTGAGGTGCAGAACCTGGAACGCGTGAGCGACCAGCTCAGCTGGGACGGCTATGACAACGTGCGCTACACGGTCTATGCCTTCCCCATCACGATGAACAAGAATACGTTCACCGGCCAGATTGAATACCTGCTGGGCATGACCTATGAGCCCTCGTTTGAGATTCCCGAGCAGTATCGCCAGGGCTACCAGTTCGCTGTGAGTGTCCTCGACCGTGTGGGCAACGAGTGGTCACCCGCTTTCCTGACCGTGGAGCTCGACCAGCTCGACAACCCCGTGCTTATCAGCCCTGAGGATGCTGACAGATGTGATGCGCCTTTCAAGTTCATGTGGCACAAGGTGGACGGCGCTCAACGTTACGTCGTTGAACTGGGCAACTCACGTGACTTCTCCCATGTGTTGGAGCGCGTCACTGTGACCGATACCGTTGCCAGCGCGTTGCTGTTCAGCAAGCTCACTCATGGCGAGCCGCAGTATTGGCGTGTCCAGTCGTGTGCCGACAGTTGCTACAGCGGCGTGAGCGAGGTGCGTGCTTTCTGCCCCATGCTGCTCACCATTACTGCTCCTGCCAATGGCAGCCAGGACCTGGACGTCCCCGTGACCGCCACATGGTACACCTGTGGCAGCAGCGAGGAGGCAACACTTGAGGTCGCCACCGATGATATGTTCACCTCTGTGATTTATACTGGCAAGTCGGCAACGGGCTCATTGGAGATTCCTGAGGACTTGCTGGAGCCGGGCAATACCTATTTCCTGCGCGTCATCCTCACTGTTGATGGTGAGACGATGACCAGTAACACCGTATTCTTTTCGGTGGCTCATGCAGCCGCCCGATTTGTCGTGCCCGTTGACGGCGGTGTGCTCTACAAGGGCCAGCACGTGACGCTCAAGCCTCAGGAGTGGGCCACGTCCTATGTCGTTGAGATTTCCAACAGCGCGACGACCTGGGGACGTGCCCGTTTCATCGAGACGCTGAAGAACGGCCAGTATGAAACCACACTGCCTGCCGAGGAAATCAAGGTCAACAGCAAACTCATGCAGGACGGCACCACCTATTATGCCCGCTGCAAGACCAGTTACCTTGACTTTGACGGCAACAGCCGCACCACCGCCTATGGCCCCATCATCTCATTCGTCTATCGCGAAACCACCACTGTGACAGGCGACGTCAATGCCGACGGCGAGGTGAACATTGCCGACGTGAACGCCGTCATCGACATGATTCTGACGGGTATCGCCCTGCCTGCTGGCGACGTCAATGGTGATAGCGAGGTCAACATCGCCGACGTCAACGCCCTGCTTGACCTCATCCTCATCGGCTGACGTCTAGCCCAATAAGAACAAAAATTAGCAAAATGATTGATGTTTCATTTTGCTAATTTTTTTATCTAAAAAACTATGCATGATTTCTCGGCTGCCAAGCCGATCATGCGTTGGGCCCAGTTTTGTTACATCCCCAGAATCAGGTCGATAAGGGCATTGACGTCGGCGATATTGACTTCTCCGTCGCCGTTCACGTCGCTTGCGCTTACGGCAACCTCATTGGTGTCGCGGGTGATGACGTCGATGATGGTATTGACATCGGCGATATTCACCTCGTAGTCACGGTTCACGTCGCCATGTCTCCAGTCGAGGTTGACAAACATGCGGTTGCTCCATTGCGAGACGCTGCCGTCGGTATAGACAGCCTGAACGCGCAGACCGTAGAACCCCGGATTCATATCGGCAAGCTGGTAGGACAGGTCGGTGATTCCCTCGACGTAGGACATCCTGCTCAGGTCGATGGGCGTATAGTCGTCGCCCGCAAGCACCTCAAGGCTGCTCACGAGCACGCGCTTGCCCGAGAGGCTGTTCTCGAGTCGCACTGTCGCTGCGGTACTTGCCGGGCAAGGCATCAGCACGCATTGCTCGGTATTCTCGTTATAGACGATGATGGTGGTGTCGCTGGCACCGCAGGAAAGCTTGAGGGGCACGGCAATCTCACTGCTCGTGCTCATGGCCGAAACCTTAACGGTCAGCAGGTTGTTGTTGCCACGCATGTCCAGGGCCGGCGTTTCAATCCAGCCCCTCTTGGTCGCGCTGCCCAGGATGAGGTAGCCGTTGCTGCGATACACCTTGTAGCCGGTCCATCCTGCCACGTCGGTGATTTCGTCAAGGCTTGAAGACCAGTCGGTGTTGCTGTTGCCGTCATACTCCATATTGAAGTCTTGCTTGATGCGTGACTCGTGGAAGGGGACAAGTCCCACCTCGATGCGATAACTTGTCACATTGATTTCCGGGGTATTGTCTTCCCATTGAAGGTTGATGGAGGAGTTGTCGGCATTTTCGGCAACCGTCATGACGGGGTCATGGGTCTCGAGCACGCCCGTGCCATCGAGGTAGATGGTCACGTCCTCGGCGCCCTGGCTACTCAGGGTGATGGTGGCGTCCATGAAGTCGGCCACATGGTCGGGCGTGAAGGTCACAGTGACTTGTTTCCCTCGATCGAGATCGCTCTTGCTGACCTGGCTCACGTTCAATCTGTAGGCTCCTGTCGGGTCGTTCAGCGTGAGCTTGACATCGTCATTGAGCAGTTTGCCCTTCAAGATGAAGTTGGCGGTCTTGGTCTTGTCAACAAATGAGGACAAGCTCAATCGGCGACGATCGGTTCTGATGGTGGGCTTTGTGGCAGGCGGTTCCAAGCCGATGATCATCTGCTGGTCGTTTTTGTAGGTCGTGCCGCCGCCCTTGAAGGCGTTGAGCGCGAAATAGCCGTTGGCCGAGCCGCCCCATCCCCAGTTGATGTGGTAGCGGTCGGTGAACGCATCATAGCCGTCAACATTGAAGGCGTGGCCCGACATGCCCCCGTAGGCGCAGAACTCGATAGGTCTTGCCGATTGGAGTTCGGCCTTCAACAGTTCGTTCCACCCCTGGTCGCTGTAGCTGCTCTTGTAAACATATTTCGCATCGCTGTCATAGCCGAACAGTTGTACCGCTTGCATGATGTTCCAGCCATAGGTGCCGCTGCTGCCAGTGCCGTAGTCCATGCTTTCGGCTTGGCCCACATAGCGCATCAGCCACGCCATGGCATTGATCTGCTGCGAGTTGGGGTTGCCGCGGTAGCTGTCCAGCATGTTGTCCCAATCAAAGGTGATGGGCTGCAACTCGCCGAGGTGCATTTGCAGGGTTCTGGTCGTATAGGCAGGAATCGTGGGCGTGGGCTCGGTGGGATACTTCCAGTAGTAGAAGATCATCGACAGTGATGTGGCGGCACAACCGGTCAGGCAACGTGCTCCCATACTGACGGGGCACTGGTTGTAATAAGGGTATTCCTGGTTCCACATGGCGGTGAGCAGCGGCTCGACGCTGGCCGAGGGGCGTGGTGCCGCCTTGTGCAGGGAGCGCTCCACCTCCAGCTTGGGATGCGCCTGCAGGTATTCCATATCCTGCTTGTAGCAGTCAAGCCAGTAGCGCATGTTGCTGGGCAGGTCGGTCATGTCAATCGGGCCGTCACCGTAGGCAAGCACCTCCTCGGCACGGTCATCACCGGCGATGATGACATAGGTGTCGCGGGTGTTGAAGATATAGTAAACGGCCTGATCGGCGTTGGCTGAGTTGGCTTCGGCATGCACCAGCCTGATGCCGCTAGGTGAGGCGGGAGCCGAACGTCGTCCCGTGCTGGCAGCATTGGTGAGGAACCGCATGGCAGCCGATTGGGCTGCTGACGCATTGACATCGCTTGCTGCAACCTGCATAGCGGTAAACAGCATTACAGTGAAAAACAGGATCTTTTTCATGAATGTGTCGATGTATTTGGGTGATACTTGAATAATGTCAGTATTGAATTATTAATAGGCTAATCAACTGATTTCTTGACGGTTGTGATTAAATGATTACTCAGATTACTGAAAATCGGTTGCAAATATACTCAATCATTTTGGTTATACATCAATTTCTTAACTTAAAAACTCTAAATTGTGTGTTTTTTAAACCCATGCTAATAAGGACCCAATGAAGCCTTTGTAGAGACGCAAAATCTTGCGTCTCCGTCAGGCATGGCCAAGATGCTGCCCTTGCCGCTGTGCCATAATTCTCGCCAGTTATATATCCGTGCTACGCACGGAGAAATTAAACAAAAATTTTATTTTAATTTTATTTATAATTTTGTTTAATTTCTCGGCCGTCAGGCCGATTAAATAACTAGAGGCTCATGATGGCGCAGCATCAAGGTACCTTCGTAAAATAACAAGTGGCCAATGGAACAGAGGTGATCTGCTCCATTGGCCAGCGGTTTTCACTTGGCTTATCGTTGCTGGTTGAAGGGTGAGAAGATGCCATACAGGTTGGCATCAATTTTGTCGCACACGAGTTGGAACGCCTCGGGGCTGTCGCCGAACTTCACTTCATCGCCGTTGATGATTACCAGGTTGCCCTTGTAGTCGGCAATCCAGTCTTCATAGCGCTTGTTCAGGCCCTCCAGGTAGTCCAGGCGCATCGTCTGCTCATAATCGCGACCGCGTTTCTGGATCTGCTGCACCAGGTTGGGGATGGTCGAGCGGATGTAGATCATCAGGTCGGGCATCTTCACCAGCGACATCATCAGTTCAAACAGGTCCTTGTAGTTGTTGAAGTCGCGGTCGCTCATCAGGCCCTGGCCGTGCAGGTTGGGAGCAAAGATGCACGCGTCCTCATAGATGGTGCGGTCCTGAATGATGTCGATGTCGCTCTTGGAAATCTCCACCACTTCCTTGAAGCGCTTGTTCAGGAAGTAAATCTGCAGGTTGAATGACCAGCGAGCCATGTCGGCATAGAAATCCTCCAGATACGGGTTGTTGTCCACGGGCTCAAACCGCGGGCTCCAACCGTAGTGTTTGGCGAGCAGCTTGGTCAAGGTGGTCTTGCCGCTGCCGATGTTTCCTGCTACTGCTATATGCATATTATTTTAGTTTTAAGTTTTTTAGTTCTAAGTTTTTAGTTGACAAGACCTTAATGACCTTAATGTCTTTAATGTCCTTAAAGTCCTTAAGGCCCTTAGTCCAGCGGTCCGAAGATGCCGAACATCGTCGCGTCAATCTTATCGACGATGGCGGCAAAGTCCTCAGGACGGTTCTTGTAGTCTATGTCATCGACGTCAATGACGAGTTTGCGGCCCTTGTAGGTCTTCATCACAAACTCCTCATAGCGGTCGTTGAGGTTGGATAAGTATTGCAACGGCATGGTCTGCTCGTAGTCGCGGCCGCGCTTGTGGATGTTGTCCACCAGGTGGGGCACGCTGGAGCGCAGATAGATCATCAGGTCGGGCAGGCGCACGATGGTCATCATCTGCTCAAACAGTTCCATGTAGGTCTCAAAGTCGCGGTCATCCATGTTGCCCATGTCATGGTTGTTGGCGGTGAAGATATACACGCCCTCAAAGATGCTGCGGTCCTGGATGATGGTCTTGTCGCTGGCATTGATGCCCAGGATGTCCTTGAAGCGCTGCTTCAGGAAGAATACCTCAAGGGCAAACGACCAGCGCTTGATGTCCTTGTAATAGTCGCTCAGGTAGGGGTTGTCCACAACAGGCTCCATAAAGGGTTCCCAGCCGTAATGCTTGGCTAGCATCTCGGCCAGAGTGGATTTGCCGCTACCAATATTTCCTGCTATGACGATGTGCACGGTTCGGTCAATGATGGGTTGTTTTACAAACGACAAAATTAAGCAATTTCCAGCCCTTGTCCACCATACTCGACAAGAAAGTTATTAACAGTCAAGAAACTGCTGAAATTTTTCCCTAAAAACACCTGTGTTAAGGAAAAAATACCTACTTTTGCACCTTGAATTGAGACTGTAGCATGAAACAGAACTGGAGACCTGGAACCATGATATACCCGCTGCCCGCACTGCTGGTCAGTTGTGGGGCGTCGCCCGAGGAATATAACGTCTTCACGGCGGCATGGACGGGAACCATCTGCAGCGATCCGGCGCTGTGTTATGTGTCAATCCGGCCCGAGCGTCACAGCCACGGCATCGTGGAGCGCAACATGGCCTTCACACTCAACCTCACCAACCGGGCGATGGCACGAGCCACCGACTGGTGTGGTGTGCGTTCTGGCCGTGACTACGACAAGTGGCGCGAGATGCACCTCACGCCCCTCAAGGGCGAGACCGTTGCCGCCCCTTACATCGAGGAGGCACCCGTCAGCATCGAGTGCCGTGTGCGCGACATCGTGCGCCTGGGCACCCACGACATGTTCATCGGCGAGGTGATGAACGTCATTGCCGACGACCGCTACATCGACCCCGAGACCGGAGCCCTCGACCTCAAGGCTGCCGACCTGATTACCTACTGCCACGGCCACTACTACGCCCTGGGTGAGGAATTGGGACACTTCGGCTGGTCAGTCCGCAAGAAACCGAAAACAAAAGACTGAAATATCTTTAAACATTAAAACTTTAACCATTAACCATTTAACAAAAAAATCAATGGAACGAGACAAAGTGATTTTTGACATCATCGAGCGTGAACATCAGCGTCAGCAACACGGCATTGAGCTCATCGCCAGTGAGAACTTCGTGAGCGACCAGGTCATGCAGGCCATGGGCAGCTGCCTCACCAACAAGTATGCCGAGGGTTATCCCGGACACCGCTACTACGGCGGTTGCCAGTGCGTTGACGAGAGCGAGAACGTCGCCATCGAGCGTCTGAAACAGATCTTCGACGCCGAGTACGTTAACGTACAGCCCCACTCGGGTGCTCAGGCCAACATGGCAGTCTTCATGGCTTGCCTCAAGCCCGGCGACAAGTTTATGGGTCTGAACCTGGCTCATGGCGGTCACCTCTCACACGGTAGCCCCGTTAACTTCTCTGGCTTGATGTTCCAAGCTTGTGAATATAACGTAACCCCCGACACCAACCTGGTAGACTATGACCAGATGGAAGAGGTGGCACAGCGCGAGCGTCCCAAGCTCATCGTCGGTGGCGCCAGCGCCTACAGCCGCGAGTGGGACTACGAGCGCATGCGCAAGATTGCCGACAGCGTGGGCGCACTGCTCATGATCGACATGGCACACCCCGCCGGCCTCATCGCCGCAGGTCTGCTCAAAAACCCCTTGAAGTATGCTCACATCGTTACCAGCACCACCCACAAGACCCTGCGCGGTCCCCGTGGCGGTATCATCCTGCTGGGTAAGGACTTCGACAACCCCTGGGGCAAGACCACCAAGAAGGGCGTCATCCGCAAGATGTCGTCGCTGCTTGACAGCGCCGTCTTCCCCGGCGTGCAGGGCGGTCCCCTCGAGCACGTGATTGCCGCTAAGGCTGTCGCCTTCGGCGAGATCCTCCAGCCCTCCTTCAAGGACTATGCCATCCAGGTACGCACCAACGCTGCCGCTATGGCCCAGGCCCTCATCGACAAGGGTTACAAGATCTGCTCCGGTGGTACCGACAACCACTGCATGCTGGTTGACCTGCGCACCAAGTATCCCGAGTTGACCGGTAAGGTTGCCGAGGCTGCCCTCGTTGCTGCCGACATCACCGTCAACAAGAACATGGTTCCCTTCGACGACCGCAGCGCCTTCCAGACCAGCGGTCTGCGTCTGGGTACTCCCGCCATCACCACCCGTGGCCTCAAGGAGGACAAGATGGGCGACATCGTCGAGCTCATCGACACCGTGCTCCGCGCTCCCGAGGACGAGGCAGTAATCGCCGCCGTTCGTGGCAAGGTCAACGCCATGATGAAGGACTATCCCATGTTCGCATGGTAAGCTCGCTGCGCTCGCAGTTTAAAGTTTAGAGTTTAGTGTTTAGAGTGGCATCCGCACTCTTGACATTAACAACAACTTAAACAACTCAACATCCGCGTTCCGTTTGACCGGAACGCGGATGCTTTCATTAACCATTCTCCATTATCCCTTATGCACAGCTTTAGCTGTTCAAGTGTGCGGATGCTCATTAAACACTAAACACTAAACTGCGAGCAACGCTCGCATAACCGCGGATGCTTTCATTAACCATTCTCCATTATCCCTTATGCACGGCTTTAGCCGTTCAAGTGCGCGGATGCTCATTAAACACTAAACTCTAAACTTTAAACTGCGAGCAACGCGAGCATAATATTTTTCTTTGCGCGCATGTGCGGGTTGCCTGTAGAGACGCAAAATTTTGCGTCTTCCGGTAGGCGACGCTATCTGTCTTTCCTGGAGACGCAAAATTTTGCGTCTCTACATAGCTCGTTCGTTTCACATGTTCGTGTGATTTTTTCTTTCCACACGCGTGCGTAGAAAAAAGAGAAAAATGAGAATTTTAGAATTTTCTATCTGTCATAGTTGAGTATTCTATATGGAAATTATTGGTCAAAACTATAGAGATGACTTCACAGATTCATCCGTTCGTTCGCTATTATATATAAATATGAACGAACGGATGAACGGACAGAAAGGTTGTGTCATCGCAAGTTTTGACACAAACCCATTCTAATCATATATGATCTCTATCTCAACAACAGTTTTCATTCGTTCATTCGTTCATCCGTTCGTCCGTGCGTACGCACTGATGGGTGATTGCTTTTCGTTTGATATATGGGAATAATCCAGATTTTTCTTTCCACACGCGTATGCGTAGAAAAAAAAGAAAATTAGAAAAAACTATTTTTACTCTACCGTCGTTGTCGGTAGAATAGTATAAAGAAATAATCATCATGTTAAAGCTTGCGATAACATGCTGTTTTTCGTTTTATATATATAATCATTGCTGTCCACTAAAAATTGTGGACGGTTAATAACTAAAATTTTCAAATAAACTCGGTTCACTTGAACCATAGAGCTCATTGACATTGTTGAAAT
>ONJS01000015.1 GCA_900318205.1 uncultured Prevotellaceae bacterium
TACGCTGCCCTCATCGGTGGGAAGGATCTCAACAAAGTAAGCGTGGATACCGTCGGTGGTGTAGCCGTTGAATACGGGAGCACCAGTCTTCTCGGTGGGATCAACGGGAGGAGTTACGGGAGTGCCATCGATGATCTCCACATCTACACCATCGTAGCCATATTCAGTCATGTAAACGCTGAAGTGGTACTCTTTACCTTCTTCAAACTGGTAGTCGTCAGAGCGGCCGGGGATCACGCCAAAGTCAGAAGCAATCCACATAGCAAAACCAGGCTCGGGATTAGTGATGCACCAGTCATAGGTGCCAGCAGGAATCAGGATGCTGACAACACCATCATAAACGACGTTCTCGGTGTAGAGTGAACCATCAGCGTTCTCGGGAATCTTGTACTCAAATCCTGCATACACTTCATCAGAAACACTGGAATACAAGGCCAAAGCACCAGTCTCGGGAATGTCGGTGCCATAAGCTACGGCATCAGCATCGAGCAGCATCTGATAACCAGTGCCATCTCCCCAAACGTCGTGGGCTTCCAGTGAAACAAGAGCCATACCAGCGGGAATCTCACTGGCGTTGATGGTGCCACGGGTAATGGTGGGAGTTGAAGCCATTACATTGTCAGTGTGACGGAATGCCTGATCAGCATTTGCCTGCATTGAAAAAGCAGCAGCTAAAGCTAAAAGTAATAATTTAGTCTTCATTGACATAAAAAATTAAAAGTTAAACATATAAATAAAAAACTCAAAATTTCAAATTTCAAATTCCATATTATACTGCAAAAATACAACATTTTTACGATGTAGCAAATTATTTATAATGATTTTCAGTAAGAGGACCGCAGTTTATAAACGATACCGGGAAGATAGCAGCAAACGTCAAATATCATATATGATCATGAGAAAAGTAGAGACGCCTGATGCAAGCGTCTCTACTATTTTCAGCTAAAGCCTAAGGAACTTTGCTTTTCTTATAAATATGTCACAAAAACCATTTTATAGGATGGTGGTCAAGGTTCCCATGATGCTTCCTAGCAGGGCACCGAGCCATATAATGGCACGCAGTTCTTTCTTCATCACGTCTAGGATGATAGCTTCGGCTTCGGCCATTTCCATGTCGTTGATGCGTTGCTCGATGATGCCGCTGATGTCGATGTCCTGGAGGATGCGCGGCAGGTGCTCGGTAATAATGACGCGATAGGCACTCATGATGCCGCTCTTGAGTTGAGCAACCTGCTCGTCGTGCCCGGCGGTGAGTTGGCTCATTGTCATGCCCATCAGGTCGTCGCTTTCCTTCACAACCAGGTCTTGGACCATCTGTTGGGAGTTGTTCCGCAGGATTTCGTTGATGTGTTTGGCAAGAACTCCTTCAATCAGTTGGGCAATGGGCTGGAGGATCATTTCGGCACCAAGCCTCCCTGCCAGGCTGTTGCGGGTCTTCTCCATGACATGTTGTGTTGCCATGTGGGCGATGCTGCCTCCCATGTTGCTGTCCTGCAGTTTGGCGGTTACCATCTTGACGACGCCGTCGGTCACGTTCTTGCGCATGGCAGTGATGTCATCCTCTGACAGGTAGTGACGGGCAAACTCCTCGATGGTCTCATTATTGGTGCTTTGGGTCGTGACGAATTCATCAATAGCTTGACCGATCTTGGTAAGCATCTCATCGCTGAGCAGACTCTTTTCCAGCACCTCACGGTTCATCAGGTTCTCACTCACGGCTTTGCCAATGGCTCCTGCCATGCGTGCTTTCTCCTTGGGAATGATGCCTGGGGTAAATGGCACGTGAACACCCATGATGTATTTGGCCTGATGCGGCCTGAACAACATGCGGATGGCAAGATCATTAGTGATATAACCAATGACGGCTCCCACAGCCGGTCCGATCAAGTAGTGTAGCATGATAAATACAATTGTGGTTCAGTAGTCAGAACTAGGACGTCAATACCAGATTCCTCAATGTTTACCGCAGGTCCACAACTTGGGTGCCAGCGGGTACTTGGGCCTTGTCAAACGTGAAAGTGCTGGCAGGCAGTGACTTGTGCTTGTAGTCGGTAATCTTTACAGTATAGACCGACTTGTCGTTCATCTCAAAGCGGGCGGTGCGCAACAACGACGTTTTCTCATCAAAGTAGAGCCACAATGTCTTGACGGCATCTTTCTTCTTTTTAGGAGTGAGTTTGATGACGTAGGTGTTGGCAGTCTTGGCCTTGGCTTTTTTCATGTTGAAGTTGGCCTTAAAGTGTTGTGCTGCAGCAATGGGGTTGGTCAGCTGCAGGTCATCGGGGGTGGGGGAGGTAATGTTCACCTCACTGGTAACAGGAGACCATGACCATTGTGTCTTGCCGTCATACCAGCATTTGGCTTCGGGCGAAATGACACGGAACTTGGAGCCCTGCATGGCAATGTTGCCCTTGCTGGTGCCCTGGGCTGTGGTAACGCTGTAGTTGGCTGTCACGCTGCCAAGGGAATTGAGGGCGGCAACACACTTGTCGAGCATAGCACTCGGCGTCTGGGCCATTGCCGTGAGAGTGGCCAGTGTAGTGATGATGGCAATAAATATTCTCTTCATGATTTAACTAATTATCAATTAATGATTGTCTTTCTAGAATATCTGGATTCTCCGGGTACTCTAGGTTGCAAAAATGATGCCAACCCCTCAGGGGGCTGGCACTTGATGATGATTCTCACGAGAACAGTTGGTCGATGTCCATCGGGCTGACGAGCACCTGACGCGGCTTGCTACCCTGGGCGGGTCCCACGATGCCAGCGTGCTCCATCTGGTCCATCAGGCGACCGGCTCGGTTGTAGCCGATCTCGTAACGACGTTGCAGCGATGACGTGCTGGCGGTGTTGCCCATGACAACAAATCGCACGGCCTCCTCGAACAGCGGGTCACGGTCCTTGACGTTGCCCACGTTGGCGTCACTGCCACCGCCCTCATCCTTGCCCACATACTCGGGCAGCATGTAAGGTTCCTCGTGGTTGATGTCACGGTCTTTGTCTTCCTGCTCCTTGATGAAGTCACTGATGCGTACGATGTCAGGAGTATCAACAAACGGGCACTGCAGGCGCGTCAGTTCACCATCAATCTGGAACAGCATGTCACCGCGACCAATGAGTTGCTGGGCGCCAGAACGGTCGATAATAATCTGGCTATCAATGCGCTGGGCAACGGCAAAGGCGATACGGCCAGGGAAGTTACCCTTGATCAGACCGGTGATAACCTTGGACGACGGACGCTGGGTGGCGATAATCATGTGGATGCCGACGGCGCGGGCTTTCTGGGCGATGCGCACCAGCGGAGTCTCTACCTCCTTGCCGGCTGTCATAATCATATCACTGAACTCGTCAATGATGCCCACGATGTAAGGCATGTATTGATACTTCTTCTCGCCATGCTCGTCACGCACCTCGCGCAGTTCACGGCGCCACATCTCGTTGTAGTCGCTCACGTTGCGTACACGCACTTCCTCAAACACCTTGTAACGGTTCTCCATTTCCTGCACGAGGCAGTTGAGTGTCTTGATGACGCGGTCGGTATCGGTGATAATGGCTTTCTCCTCGCCAGGAGCCTTGGCAAAGAAATACTTCTCCAGGTCAGCATATACGCTGAACTCCACGCGTTTGGGATCCACAAGGACGAACTTCAGCTCCGAGGGACCTTTCTTGTAGAGCAGCGATGTGATGATGGCATTCAGTCCCACCGATTTACCTTTACCGGTGGCACCGGCAACCAGCAGGTGAGGCATCTTGGTCAGGTCGGCGATAAATACCTCGTTGCTCACCGTGCAGCCCAGGCACATGGGCAACTTGGCACGACTCTCCTGGAAGGCTTTGGAACCCAGCACCTCGCGCATGGGTACCACCTGCGGATCGCGGTTGGGTACCTCGATACCGATGGTTCCCTTGCCGGGCATGGGGGCGATAATGCGGATACCCAGGGCTGCAAGGCTCAGGGCGATGTCATCCTCCAGACCGCGAATCTTGTTGACGCGCACGCCGTCCTGCGGCACGATTTCAAACAAGGTGACCGTGGGGCCCACATGCACCATGATTTCCTTGATTTCAATGCCATATTTGCTCAGGGTGTCACGGATGCGCTCCTTGTTCTCGTCCTGTTCCCGCTTGTCCACACTGTTAGGATTCATGCGGATGTCTTGAAGCAGGTCAAGGGTGGGGAAGTGATAGTGGCGGTATTCACCTGTCGGGTCGTGAGGGTTGCTCACGTCGTTACTTGCCGTGATGGGCTTCAAGCGAGCAGTCTCACCGTTGTCAACGCCATCATTAGGACTGTTTTTTACCCTGCGGGTGCGCACCCTGGATATGGGTGAAGGATTCTCGGCAGAATCATTGTCTTTCAAATCTTTATCGACAATCACTTGCTGCTCGCTGCCCAAAAAGGTGGATTCTCCGGGTTGGTTGACCACCTTCTCGGACTCCTCCTTGCTGCGGATGCGTTTCTTCTCAATTTCCTGCTGCAGCTGTTGATAGAGTGCAGCAAAAGTCTGATAGGTCAGGAATACCCACAGCATGAAGATGATGAGGTTCACACCGATCATGCCATAGAGGCCCATTAACCCGATCAGCCACTTGTTGGCGTAAAAGCCGAAGTAGCCGCCCAGCGGGAAGAAAGTGATGGGTTTCATGAAATAGGTAGCAGCACCGACAACCATCGAGAACGTGAAGATGCTGAACAGGCACACGAAGGAATAGGAGAAGAAATGGGTTTTCTTCTTGCGGATCATCCTCATACCGATCGTGATGAACCACAGGACGATAATGAACGCAGCAACGCCGACACCGCTTGAGATGAAGAAATCACTCATCGCAGCACCGACAGCAGCACCGGTATTGCGTATCTGATCGGGAACCTGAGCGTTCTCGATCATCGAGTAGTTGGCAATGCGGTCTTGGTCGCTCATTCCTGCCGACAGGAAGAACGACAGGAACGAAATCAATAGGTAGATACCGATAAAGACCAGGATGATTCCGGTCACAAACTTGAAGTTCCCGTTTTGGAAGAACGCCATGAAACGTTGCCACTTGGTCACTTTTTCATTTTCAATCGCTTCGGCAGCTTCAAGTTTCTTGAGGTAGTCCTCTGACTTCTTTACAGCACTGATATCAGGGTTGTAAAACTCCTCATTATCAGTTATTTGTCTATTCCTTGTGCTTTTATTCTTACTCATCTTGCTATCGTATTACTTTTGGGGGTGTAAAATTACAAAATAAAATTGGTTTACAAACGCAAACACAACACTTTTTTTCAAAAAAATTTTTTCACTACTTTTTTAGGGGAATTTAGCACCAAAATTTGCCTTCCCGCGTCAAGATTTCTACCCTTGGATTTCCTTCTTGATTGTTTCCTTGACTTGTGCCATGTTGCTGCGAGAGACGGGAAGTGACTCGTTGCAGTGCTTAATGAGCAGTTGCATCGTGCCTGCTTGTGAAATGATGCGTTCCACCTGTTGCAGGTTGACCAGAAATGCGCGATGGCACCTGACAATCATCGGATAGGAACTTAAGTCTTCTTCCATCTGCTTGGACGTGGCTCGCAGCATATCATTGTGCACTTGCCCGTCGCGCAACTGATAGATTTTAACGTAGTTCCCCACAGCCTCTATATATAATAGGTTGGGGATATGTACTGTAGTGGTCTCACTGGTATTGCCCCTGAGGACGACTGTCGAAGGCATTCTCTCTGGACTCACTGTGTCTTGGACAGTTTCTTCGGCAGGAATTGAGACATGGCTGGGCTCGTCAGCGGCAACGGCTTGGTTCTCATGGGATTGGGTGGTGCTGCGGCGTGTCTCCTCTTGTTGCAGAAGTTGCAACTGTTCGTTCAGCAGGCGGGTTTCTTCCAGTTCAGCGGCAAGATACCTGCTGCGGAACTTAAACCGCCAGTAGAGACCGATGGCAAAGGAGCAGAAAGCGATAATCAACAGTGTCTCAAAGAAGTTGCTCCAGGAGAGCACGTTGCCTGGTACCATGGCACTCATGGCGAAATGGCGGTATAGACAAATCAGCAGCGAGACCAGTGGGGTGTTGATGAGTTGGAACAACAGGTTGCGGCGAATGATGTAATCAACCCCGTGATCGTAGGACCTGGGTTTCTTAAGGACATACTTCAGGATACACTCAGTCACGGTACAGGATATGATACCCATAAGACCCATTGCCAGCAGATGTACCCACGCCATCCATTGCCAGGCATCCAGACCAAAAGGCTTGAAAATCGCAAGCGCCAGTACCGTAAAAACGATGCTGACGATGCGGGTTGTAATCGTGTCTTTTTGTCCTTGGCTCATTTGGGTGTCAAAAGTAGTGTTATTCGGTGGAATGACCAAACCATTCATCACAAATATGCGATTTATCCCACTTTTGACTGCCATTCATCACATAAACCTGCAGAATATCCCAGAAACTTGTGGGGCGGGGGAATTGGCAGTTATTTTGCTGCAGCCAAAAACAAAGTCGGCGACTTGCTGACTGGTGTCAAGGCAAAAAAGAGGTATAAAATGAATCACAAAAAAATAAGTTATGACACGCAGAACAATTATCGGAATTATTTTCATCGTGGCTGCCTTGCTCAAGCTGGCAGACATGTGGGGCGTTTTCCATCTGAACTGGGAGCATTCCTGGACTCAGTATTTCGGCCCTCTTCTCCTTCTCTATATAGGGGCAGAACTCGTCATCTATGGCTTCAACCACAATCCGTCTCAGTGGCTGCATCGACCTGTACCACAGGGCGAGGACGGCAAGCGCATCTGTTGCGCCGTGCGTTTAGGAGCCGATGAGTATGTCTATCAGGGCGAGACGTTCCATGGCGCCCGGTTGGATGCCTTCTGTGGCGGCTTGCGGCTGGACTTGCGCAACGCGGTCATCAGCGAGGATGAGGAAATCGACATCCATACGTTTCTCGGTGGAGTGGAACTGTTGGTGCCCAACAATATTAATGTGATTGTCAAGAGCCATAGTTTTATTGGCGGCGTCAGCGATGAGACCGGGAAGTGTATTGACCAGGGTGCCCGTACCCTTCACATCACGGCAAGTAACTTTTTGGGCGGTGTGACCGTCAAAGGGTAAATGAGTAAAGAATTGAAAAAATATTAAGTAATACTATAAATTAAGGATATGAAAAAGATGAGTTTCAGATTGTTAGCCATGATGGCTGTGCTGGCGCTGGCAGTTAGCGCTACAGCCAAGACGCCTGATGTGGGCGGTGTGGTAGTTGATGAAAAGGGTGAACCGATGCCATTTGTAAATGTGGTGTTGCTGTCGTTGCCCGATTCAGCATTCGTGCAAGGTGCAATGACCGACGACCAGGGCAAGTTCCAGATAGTAACTCGTGATAACGGTGCCCTGATCAAGGTGTCGTGCATCGGTTATCAGACGCAATACCTGAATGTCGCTCAAGGGCTGACCATTCAGATGAAAGAGGACGCCTTGCTGCTCAGTGAGGTGGTAGTGAAGAGCCAGTTGCCCAAGACCCGCGTCAAGGGCGAAGCCATGCGCACGACCGTCGAAGGGACTATCCTTGAGAAGGCCGGTACCGTGGCAGACGCTTTGGCTCGAGTTCCCTCGCTAGAGGCCAAGCGCGATGGCGCCGTGACGGTGCTGGGACGCGGCGAGGCCGAGGTGTATATCAACGGCCGCAAGGTGCAGGACGTGAGCGAGTTGTCGCGCCTGCGCAGCGACCAGATCCAGCACGTCGATGTCATCCAGAACCCAGGCGCCCGCTATGCTGCCTCGACCAAGGCCGTTGTGCGCATCACACTCAAGAAGGCGCAGGGCGACGGCTTCAGTTTCCAAGACAACCTGACGGGCATGTACCAGTATGGCCACACGATTACCAACAACCTGGATGTGAACTACCGCACGGGTGGACTGGACATCACCGCCTCGTTTTGGGCGGGCCGCTATGGACACGCCAAGATGCTGCAGGAAAACCAGTTGTCTCATTTTATAGGCCCTGACAGGGTCGAGGGGCTTGTCACGCAGAATGGTAAGAACATCTGGAAAGGCCTGTCGCCCCAACTTCAGGTGAATTATGTGGTCAACGATAACCACAGCTTTGGCGCCTTTTACAAATATGACCGACACCCTAGCGCCGACTTTCGTGACCAATTCATCACCGATAGCTATGTGAATGGTCTCTTTACCGAGCGCTCGGTGAGCGACGTTGAGCAGCACGACCGTTTCAGCAAGCACATTTTCAATGCCTATTACAACGGCAAGGTGGGTTCCCTGGGCATTGACCTCAACGTGGATGGCCTGTTTGACCGCACCGAGACGCCGGGCAGCACCAATGAGACAACCGTCCTGGACGGCGTCACCGTCAGCCGCAGCATCGAGAGCAACACCAGCAGCCGAAACAATTTCTGGGCATCGAAGCTCATCCTAAGTTATCCCGTTTGGCAGGGCAACCTTTCGGTGGGCGGTGAATACTCTCACAACCACCGCACCGATGCCTACTCGTTCTCGGCCACGGCAAGTGTACCCGTCAAGGCCACCGACAACGAGATCAACGAGTCGTCGACGGCAGCATTTGTGGAGTTTGGACGTCGCTTCGGCCTGGTATTCGCCCAGGTGGGGCTGCGCTACGAGCACCTGAAGAACGACTACTACAACTTCAATGAGTGTGAAGATGAGGTGTGCCGTGACTATGGCGACTGGTTCCCCACCTTTGTGGTGTCGGCTCCCGTCGGCAAGGTGCAGCTGTCGCTATCCTACCGCCGCGACATCCAGCGCCCTGCCTACAGCAGCCTCACCAGCTCGACCGTTTATATCAACCGTTACAGCTATCAGAGCGGCAATCCCTACCTGAAGCCCACCTACACCCACAGCCTGGTATTCAATGCCGCCTACAAGTGGATGAACCTGTCGCTGAACTACGCACGCATCAAGGACTCTGAGACGATGTCCACCGAGCCTTATCCTGGGTCCGATGATCCGCTCATCAGCCTCGTGCATCCCATCAACAGCAAGGAGAGTTATAACCGACTGACCGTCATTCCGTCGTTGAGGCCCGTGTTTGGCTGCTGGCATCCCACATGGACGGCGATTGCAATCTTCCAGAACTACAAGACGCCGACTGCCGACGGTTCCATCCTTACGTTGAACCACCCGTATCTGGGCTTGACGTGGAATAACGACATCGAGTTGCCGCACGACTGGCGCCTGAATGCCATGGTGCAATGGACATCGCGAGGTGACTACGACAACTTCCGCATCACCAAGAGCAGGTTCTATAGCGGCATCGGAGTGCAGAAGGATATCAGCCTGCAGCACCTGGGCTCACTGACTGTTGACGCGCGCTGCATGGACCTGTTCAACACCAGCAAGGCTGGGGCTACCATCTTCGGCCCGCGCGAGTTGACCACCAGCAACCCTGCCCGCCGCACGTTTATGATCGACCTCACCTGGAAGTTCAACAGTGCCGGCAGCAAGTATCGTGGCACCGGTGCCGGTGAGAAACAGAAGGCGAGAATGTAATATTCAGCAGTTAGGGTCGTTAAGGACTTTAAAGACCTTAAAGACTTTAAGGACCCTAACATCAATTAAATAGAAAACAATGAAGATAAGATTAGAACAACCAAGTGATTACCGTGAGGTGGAGAACCTTACCCGCGAGGCCTTTTGGAACGTCTATCGTCCCGGCTGCACCGAGCATTATGTGCTCAACCAGTACCGCAACAATCCTGATTTCGTCCCCGAGCTCGACTTGGTGATGGAGGAGGATGGCAAGATCATCGGCCACATCATGTTTTCGTGGGCCGAACTCGTCCTCGACGACGGTACTAGGGTGCCCTCTTGGACCTTCGGACCCATCAGCATACACCCTGACTATAAGCGTCAAGGTTATGGCCTGAAACTGCTGAACTATGCCTTGGAGAAAGCCCGTGAGCTGGGCATCGGCTTCCTGTGCATGGAGGGCAACATCAACTTCTATCGCCATGCCGGCTTTGACCTGGCCAGCAAACTGGGTATCCATTATCATGCCGAGCCACGCGATGCCGAGGTGCCTTATTTCCTCGCCCAGGAACTCATCCCCGGCTGGCTGAAAAGCAAGGGCATCACCGAGGCCACCTACGGCCCACCCAAGGGCTACTTCGTCGCCGACGAGAACCCCGAGGCCTTTGAAGCCTATGAAGCGACATTCCCCGTGAAGGTGAAGCTTCACTTGCCCGGACAACTGGTATAGCAACCGAGGATATGAAACAGGAAATCAATCCAAAGGATACCAGTCGGGCGGTGGCATTCGAGTTGTGGATGAACTCGCCCATGCCGATGGTGACGCTCATCAAGACCTTCGACGTGACTCGGCTGTATAAGGAAAGTCGGCGGCGCGGGCTCAAATTCAACATGCTCCTGTGCTGGTGTATTGGCAAAGCGGCATTACCGATTGAGGAGTTTTACATGTTGCCCCAGAACGGGAAACTGTACAAGTATGACAGCTTAGCCATCAATGTGATAGTGAATAACTGCAATGGGGGCATCAACTCTAGCGATGTCCCTTATTGTGATGACCTGGAGAAATTCAACAGGGACTATACGGCGTTGACTCAGTTGGCAAGCAGTTCGTGTCAGAGCACCTTTGTAGATGATGCCATGGTGATAGGAACATCGGCCATGACGGCGACTGACCTCGACAGCATCGTCAACCAGTACACCGACAAGTTCTGCAATCCGATGGTGATGTGGGGCCGATACCGTAAGAAGTGGCTAAAAGTTACACTGCCCATCTCGTTCCAGTTCCATCATGCACAGATGGACGGTGGTCATGCCGCACGTTTCCTGGATGAACTGCAAACGACGATAAAAAACATGTAGTTATTTGGAAGTTTCTATGACTGTCTGTAATTTTGCTTGAATAAACTAATAATGAATATGGAACAGAAATTTTGTCAGAGCTGCGGAATGCCGCTCACCGAAGAACTCCTCGGCACCAATGCCGACGGCAGCAAGAACGAGGACTACTGCATCTATTGCTACAAGGATGGCAAGTTCTTGCAGGACTGCACAATGGACGAGATGATAGAGCATTGTGCCCAGTTTGTGGACGAGGTCAACAAGGGCCTGCCGCAACCCATTACAAGGGAGGAATACATTGGCCAGATGAAGATGTATTTCCCTCACTTGAAGCGCTGGCGCAAGGAAATGACGATCAATGAGGCTATGCCGGAAAATCCTGCCCTTGTGGGCGTTAAAGACCTGATTGCCAAGATGGCCGACACGTTGCCCGTCACCTTCATCTCCTCGGTGGACGAGGAAGGCTTCCCTTGCACCAAGGCAATGCTGTCGCCTCGTGTGCGTGAGGGCATCAAGGTCTTTTACTTCACCACCAACACCTTCTCCCTGCGTGTAGCACATTACAAGGCTAACCCCAAGGCATCCATTTATTTCTGCGATGCCGACGGCTTCAAGGGTATGATGCTGCGCGGCACCATGGAGGTGCTGACCGATGCTGCTAGCAAAGAGATGATTTGGCGGGATGGTGATACCCAATACTATCCAGGAGGCGTCACCGACCCCAACTATTGCGTACTGAAGTTCACCGCAACCGACGGTCGCTTCTACAGCGACTACTACCCCCGTAGTTTTGTTATAGAGTAATAATTAGTCCTGTCCGCAGATGAGGCGGGCAAGGTCATTGAGTTGAAGGCATTGGCTACGTTTGATGGCCAGTGCCTCGTTGCTAGTCTTTTTTCCAGAAGGAGCGGGTGAAGATGACGAGGACGGTGAACAGTTCCAGACGGCCTACCATCATCTCGAAGGCGAGCACCCACTTGGCGCCAGGATGCAGGGCAACCCAGGAGCCATTGGAACCAGTCACGCCGTAGCCGATGCCCACGTTGCTGATGGCCGACATCGAGGTGTACATTGCGTCAAACACGGGTATTCCGTAGAAGGTCAAATACAACGCCACCACCATAATAATAAGGATATAGACCGTGAAGAATGTATTCACCTTGCTTACGACGTGGTTCGGAATGGGCTTGCCGTCGATGTGGACCGCGCGCACCGAGTTGGTGTGCAGCAGGCGATAAAACTCGTTGGCGGTGTTTTTCAGGAGTACAATCAGGCGGTCCATCTTGGCGCCACCTGACGTGGAGCCCGCCATGCCGCCGAAGAACATCATCACCATCAGGATGACGGTGACAAACTCTCCGCTGTTTTCATAATCAAAGGTGGAGAATCCCGTCGAGGTAATGGCCGAAAGCGTATCGAAAGCGCCATATATGAAGCGGTCGCTGTGATTATCGAGGAAACCCATGTATATCATATACACGAAGATACCCACCGTGGTAATCAGCGTCGTCATCCAGTACCATCTGAAGGTATTGTTATTCTTGATGAATTTGAAGTTGCCGCGCATGGTGGCCACAATCAATGAGAAACTGATACCGCCGATGAACATAAAGATGATGACCACGATAAACACATAGCTTGATTGCCAGTAGTCGAGGCCGATATTCTTGGTCGAATAGCCGCCCGTAGAAGTCGTCGTCATCGCGTGGCACACTGCATCAAACCAGTCCATGGGGCCCAAATAGAGCAGTGCCGTCAGCAGGGCGGTCAGGCCTATATAGATGAGCCACAGGTCTTTGGCCGTCTGGCTTACTCGGGGACGCAGGCGTTCGTGGGTGATGCCTGTCACCTCGGCATTGAACAGGGCGATACCGCCTTTCTGGTTCAGCATGGGGATGACGGCAAGCGTGAACAGGATGATTCCCATGCCTCCGATCCACTGGGTCATTGCGCGCCAGAAGAGCACCCCATGAGGTATCTCCTCCACATAGCGGATTACGCTCGATCCCGTAGTGGTGAAGCCTGCCATTGTCTCAAAGAAGGCGTCGGTCACGTTGTCAAATGTATTGGAAAACAGATAGGGCAACATGCCGAATAGTGAGAAGAATACCCAAATAATGGCGGTGAGCATCAGGCCTTCACGCTTGTGCATCGATGAACTGTGGGGCTTGATGCCGAATGCCATGGCGAATCCCGCGCCGGCAGTGATCAATGTGCTGTAAATGAAGGCGCGCAAAGCCGTTGGCTCGTTGTATCCCCATGACACGGCAAGGGGCAGGAGCATAAAGGCCGCCTCGATGAGCAGCAGCCAGCCTTGCATTCTCAGAACGATGGCAAAATTGATATCTTGATTCTTGCGCCTGGGCATATCCTTATGAAAAATATTTGTCGAGTTTATGGATGGCACCTTGCAGGCAGAAGACCACGACGTGGTCACCCGCCTGGATGCGTGTGTTGCCGTCAACGAGTTGTCCCTGGCCGTCACGCACGAGGCCGGCAATGGTGAAGTCGCGGCTCAGTTTCAGGTCCTTAACGTCCGATCTGGTCACGCGGTCGCCTTCCTGGACAATCACTTCGGCTACCTCGGCATCGGCAAGTGCCAGGCAACGGGCGTTGTCCTCGTCGGCGTCAATCATGATCTGATAGATGCGGCTTGATGCCAGCAGTTTCTTGTTGACAATGGTGCCGATGTTGAGGGCCTCTGCCTCGTTGATGAACTGGATGTCCTCGACTTGGGCGATGGTCTTGGGCACGCCGTTGGTTTTGGCAATCATGCATGCCATCATGTTGACAGCGCTGTTTTCTCCCAGTGCAATGAAGGCGTCATAGTTGCTCACGCTTTCCTCTTCGCTCAGCTCGGTATCTCTGAAGTTACCCTGCACGATCTTGCAGTTGGGATAGCGTTGTGACAACTCATCACAGCGGTTCAGGTCCTCCTCGATGATTTTGATGTCAATCGTCTTGCCCAGTCGCTTGATAAGCTGTTCGGCAATGTCGTTGCCACCCACGATGAGCACATTGTCGACAGGCGTCTGCACCTTGCCGCAGGCATCGCGTACCTCATCGATGTGGTCGCGTGTGGTAGCTATATATATAATGTCATTCTCCAGCACACGGTCATCGCCTCGAGGAATGATGATCTCGCGGTTGCGTTTGATGGCCGACACGTGCAGGTAGTGGCTGATGTTGGACACATCCTTGAGCATCTGGTTGACGATGCGCGCGTTGTTGCGGATCTTTACGCCCACAACAATCAACTCACCATCAAACAGCTCAAACCAGTTTCTGGCCCAAGTGCGTTTCAGCGCGCTGGCGATTTCCTTGGCGGCGAGCATCTCGGGGTAGATAAGGTGGTCGATACCCAGGTAGTTGATGTGGTCGCGCCATTTGGGGTTAAAGAACTCGTCATTGTCGAGTCGGGCCACGGTCCTCTTGGCACCGAGTTTTTTGGCCATGGAGCAAGCCAGGATGTTGCGTGCCTCACTCTTGGTCACAGCGATGAACAGGTCACATACACCAGTCTTGATGGCATTCAAGTCGCTGAAGGAGATGGCGCTACCCTGATGGGTGAGCAGGTTGTAGTTCTCCAGGGGCTCGAGCTTCCTGTTCTCTACATCCATGACGATGATGTCCTGCTCCTCATTACTGAGCATCTTGGCAAGATGGGTCCCGACTTCTCCTGCGCCGGCAATAACGATTCTCATTGTCTCTTTATTTGGTTAAAGTCTTTATTCTTCTAGTCATGAGGATTAGGGCTTGGTAGCCGCTTCTAATTCCTCGTTGATGGCGGCTTCGAGCGACTGGGCATCCATGCCGCATCGCTCATAGAGCTCGGCGACTGTGCCCTGGTGTACGAACTCGTCCTGCACGCCCAGCATCCTCAATCGGTTGGTCTTGTGGTGACGTGTCATCCACTCTGCGACAGCCGATCCCAGTCCACCCACTACAGTGCCGTCCTCTATGGTGATTAGGCTATGGTAACGGCTGGTGGCTTCCTCCAGGATTTTCTCATCGATGGGCTTGAGGTAGATCATGTCATAGTGGCCCACCTTGATGCCGCGTTCGGCAAGTCGGTTGACCACCTCAATCACCTCGTTACCGATGTGACCGATGCTCAGCACAGCAACACCGTTACCTTCGCTCATGCATCTTCCTTGTCCCACAGGCAATACCTGCATCTCGTTGTGCCAGTCGGCAATGACGCCCTTGCCGCGCGGGTAGCGGATGGCAAACGGTCCCATGCCGTCCTGTTGGGCGGTGAACATCAGGTTGCGCAGGTCATGCTCGTTCAACGGCGATGCGACGACCATACCGGGAATGCAGCGCAGGTAGGCCAGATCAAACAGGCCATGGTGGGTTACACCGTCCTCGCCGACGATGCCGCCGCGGTCGATGCAGAAGGTCACTGGCAATCCCTGAATGGCGACATCATGGATGATGGAGTCGTAGCCGCGTTGCAGGAAGGTGCTGTAGATGGCACAGAAGGGGTGCATCCCGTCCTTGGCGAGGCCGCCAGCAAAGGTCACCGCATGCCCCTCGCTGATGCCCACGTCAAAGGCACGAGTAGGCATCGCCTCCAGCATCAGTGACATCGAGGTGCCGCTGGGCATAGCCGCCGTGATGCCGACGATTTTGTCATTCTTCTCAGCCAGTTCCACGAGCGTTTTGCCGAAGACGTCCTGGTACTTGATGGGACCGCCTTTGCCGCCCTTGACGCGTTCACCGGTCTCCTCGTCAAATTTGCCAGGAGCATGCCACGTGGCGGGATCGGCCTCGGCAGCGGCAAAGCCTTTGCCCTTAACGGTACGCACATGCACCAATTTGGGACCGGTCATATCCTTAATCTCTCGGAACACCTTAACCAGTCGTTTCACGTCATGACCGTCATACAGGCCGAAGTAACGGATATTCAAACCCTCAAAAATGTTCTGCTGACCCGAGAACAACGACTTCAACGCGTTGCTGAAGCGCATGATCAGTCCCTTGCGGTTGTCGTTGATGACATTGTGGCGGCGCAGGAACTGATAGGTCTTATAGCGCAGCCTGTTGTAGCGGCGTGACGTGTGCAGGTCGCTCATGTAACCACTCAGGGCACCCACATTGGCGTCAATCGCCATATCGTTGTCGTTGAGGACAATAATCAGGTTATTGGGATTGGTGGCGGCATTGTTGATGCCTTCAAAGGCCAGGCCACCGCTGATGCTTGCATCACCGATGACGGCGACGACCTTGCGCTCATGGTTCTGCTGCAGTTCGGCGGCAATCGCCATGCCCAGGGCAGCCGAGATTGAGTTGGAGGCGTGACCGGCGGTGAAGGTGTCATATTCACTTTCGGCAGGGTTGGGGAAACCGCTCAAGCCGTCTAGCTTGCGGTTATCGTCAAACTGGTCGCGGCGTCCCGTCAGGATTTTGTGGGCATAGGCCTGGTGCCCCACGTCCCACACCAGACGGTCGTCGGGTGTGTTGAATACATAGTGCAGTGCCACCACAATCTCCACGGCACCCATGCTTGATGCAAAGTGGCCTGGATTGCTTGACAGTTCGTGTATCATGTATTGTCGCAGTTCGTGGCACACCTGCGGCAGTTGGTCAACACTGAGCTTTCTCAGGTCGGCAGGACTGTCGATTTGTGCCAATAGTGGACAATGTTCTTGTATATAAGGTTTTGTGGTCATGTATCAGTCTTTTTTTCTTACATATTTTTTGTACAGCGGTACAAACACGATAATGCCAGACGCAACGATGGTGAAAATCACCATGAAGTCAATCTTTGCTGCTCTGGTGAGCAACAACCAGCATAGTCCCACCCACAGGAGCAGGATGCACGCAAATCGGATTAAATTGCCTGTCGTCATAGCACTCAATTCTTTACTTTCTTTATAACCTGCAAAGATAATGATTTTTTCCTAAACAATTACCATTTATCTTTTTTTTGTTGCAGTCCGGTAAAACTAAAGGCGGATGCCATGACTCTGGCACCCGCCTTAAAGGTATGATAGAAAGTCTATCTTCTAGTGTATTACCATGTGCCGCTGAGCAGGTAGCTGATTAAAGCTGATACGTCAGCAATCTTGATGTCACCACTCTCGTCACAGTCGGCGGCATTCAGGTCGACGCCAGTGGCATCTTCGCTAAGCAGATAGTTGATCAGAAGAGAAACATCTGCAATTTTCACCTCGCCATTGCCGTCAATATCACCACGGACGAACTCGGGCTCATCAGTGGGAATTACATAACCCTCATAGGGGTATACATTGATGACCATCTCATTGCCCATGCTGTTGCTGCAGCTGAAGTCCCAGTACTCATCATTGCCATAAGGATAGAAACCGAAGGCACCAAACTCAAACCAGCCATCGAATCGTTCAAAGAAGCCCCAGTTCATGTGGAACTTGCCATCGGCATCGACACCGTCAAGTACCCAGGCATGTCCCATGTCGAAGTCTGAATTGTGATAGGGAATGGGATGACCGGCTTCGAGCTCAGAATAGATGAGCTCTTTCCATGCCTGTTCGGTGTATTTATTGCTGTTGTCACAGTAATAAGAAGGATCATAGCCAATCAGCTGGATGTTGTCATTGTAACCGAAGGTCTTAAAAGCATCGCGCTGATCGTAAGTGTAAGTACCTGTCGAGGTGCCTGAATTGCCATAGCGGGCTTTGCAAGCTTGACCTGCATAGCGGCACAACTTTGCTACTTCATCGGCCTGCTCATCAGTATAAGGCAAGTAATAGGGATTGCCTGTTGAAGGGTTGATAGCAGTATAGGCATCAAGTATCAGGTTGTAGTCAAACGTGGTTTCGGGAAGAGTAGGCACAGACTGGCTCCAAGAGATGGAATATCCAGGAAGTGATTGGATTTGATTGGGATATTTCCAGTAGTAGATGACCTGGGCCATGGCAAGGGGACCGCAACCCACTGAGGTGCGTTCGGTTCCTGACATCGGGCACAAGCGGTTCATGGGTTCCTGCTGACCCCAATTGGTCTTGAGCATCGGAGCAACAGGGTTTACACGCATGGGAGCCTTTACCGTGTAATCTTTGCCCTTGTAGTTCTGCATGGCCTCAATCTGCTCCTTGTACACGTTGAGCTGTCCTTTCATGTTGTCCGGCATGTTTTTCATGTCGATGTAGCCCTTGTTGCTATAAGCGAGCACTTGCCTGGCGTGATCATAACCGGCAACGATGACCCAACCGCCACCCTGGACATTGAATACATAGTAGGCATTGCCCTCGACGCTCGAAGCCTCGCTGTGAACCAACTTGATGTCGGCAACACTTGCTGAAGACTTGAATGTGCCCTGGGTGTTAACGCGTTCGTTGATGAAGTTCCTGGCTGTCATGCGTGCTGCATTGGCATCGATGATACCTGCGTTGGCATTTAAACCAAACAAAGCGAGTGCTGCAATAGCACCTGCTGAAAGTAATTTCTTCATTTTCATTTGATTAAAGATAAAAAGTTTATAGTTAAAGGTAATAAGACTTTCTTAGGCTGCAAAAGTAAGTAAAATTATTCAATAAAAACAAGATTATTGAAAAAAATCATGATTTGCTATTGAAAATCAGCAAGAACAGTTGAGCTATCAACCCTTTTTGAATCGCCAGATAGCAGCGGAATGGGCCCCGAGAGATATCGGGAATGTGCTATCTCCTTGAAGGGCCGTTTCAACATCCGTTGCTGTGAGCAGTTCGGTGCAAATGTACTTGCCTTGTGGCATGTGGGCACAATCAAGGGCGTGTTGAGGAATGCGAACGGCGGTGGATACAGACTGATCGCTGAAGTTGGCGACAATCAGTGCCATTTCTCCATCACAGTGGCGCAGGTAGGCATACTGCATCCTTGTGTCAAGCGTGTCCTGGTTGACATACATCAGGTCGAAGAATTCACCTCGGGACAAGGTCTTCTCGCTGTTGCACAAGTGCAGAATCTTGCGATAAAGCGTGCGCAAGCGGCGCTCGTCGGTAGTCGGCTTGCCGTGGTGCCAGCGGCGCAGGGTGGGGACGCTCCAATAGTCAAAGATGGTGGTGCGCCCGTCCTTGCCGCTGTAGCCCTCAGCATCGTCTGCGGGCTCTCCCAGTTCCTGCCCTGCATAGAGCATGAACGGGCAACGCGACATGGTTGCGCTCACGACCAGCGCAGGTAACGCTATCCACGGGTTGCCGCAGAACTGCCGTGAGGCAATGCGTTGCTCATCGTGGTTCTCGAGGAAATTGAGCATGTGGTCCCCGATGCCCTCTACCGTCTGCCAGCAGCGGCTCAGGTCGCTGGCTGGCCAACCGTTGCACAGGATGCCACGCAGGGTGTCGTAGAGCGTCACCTTGTCATACAGGTAGTCAAAGCCACCGTCAAAAATATAGCTGCGGTATAGGAATACGTCATAAATCTCGGCAATGAAGACGATAGCTGGATACCGGGACTTGACCTGTGCAATCGCCCAGTGCCAGAAGGCTACCGGCACCATGTGCGCCATGTCGCAACGGAAGCCGTCAATGCCTTTTGCAGCCCAGAACATGAGGATGTCGAGCATCTTTTCCCATGTGGGTGGGATGGGGGAGAAATGGGTGCTGCCGTTCCACGGGTCAATGCCATAATTGAGTTTGACGGTCTCATACCAGTCGTCGCGGTTGGGCGAGGCGGTATAGCAGTCATTGCCGGTGGCGCGTGCTGGAAATTCGCGGTAGGCATTCTCACCTTGTCCTAAATCCACACCGTGAGGAGCAAATTCCTGTCCTGTGAGGTAGAAGAAGTTGTTCCTGGGGTCAAAGAACATCATGGGATTGTCACCTTCTCCCAGGTCCTGAATGCCGGCGGGCTTGGCATCGCTCTCATACTCGCGTGCCACGTGATTGGGCACAAAATCGATGATGACCTTGAGGCCTACACGATGGGTGCGATCGACCAGCGCTTCAAACTCAGCCATGCGATTCTTCACCTTGACGGCAAAGTCAGGGCAGACGTCGTAGTAGTCGCGGATGGCGTACGGTGAACCAGCCTTGCCCTTGACCACATGGGGATTACAGGGGGTGATGCCGTAACGGGAATAGTCGGTGGCGGTAGCGTGCTCGATGATGCCCGTGTACCACACGTGGGTTGCACCCAGTGACTTGATGGACTTCAAGCACTTCTCGTCAATGTCGTTGAACTTACCACAGCCATTCTGGCGGATGTTGCCGTTAGGTGTGCAGTTTTCGCTGCAGTTGGTGAACCATCGCGGCATGAGTTGGTAGATAATTGCCTTTTTCTTCTCTTTCATGCTGCAAAGATAGTGTTTTTTCCCCTTTTTTGAACTACCTTTGCAGGGATAATTGATGCGAGCGTTGCTCGCAGATTAGTGATTAGTGATTAGTGATTAGTGAAGCATCCGCTTTCTGAAAACTGACAACTGAAAACTAAAAACTAACAACTGAAAACTGACAACTAATTATGATTTCATTTGAGAGTGATTACAACAACGGTTGCCACGAGGCCATCCTCAGGCGGCTGATAGAGACCAACGACGAGCGTGCAACGGGCTATGGCCTGGATGAATTCTGCACTGCTGCCAAAGAAAAAATCCGCACTGCCTGCGGCAAGCCTGACGCCGACGTGTTCTTCCTTGTGGGCGGCACGCAGACTAACGCCACCGTCATCGATTCGATGCTGCATTCCTATCATGGTGTGCTGTCGGTAGAGACGGGCCACATCAATGTCCACGAGTCGGGTGCCATTGAATTTGGTGGCCACAAGGTGCTGGCTCTTCCTTCCCACGACGGCAAGATGGATGCTGGCGAGCTGCGTGAGTGGCTCGAAGCGTTCTACGGCGATATTGCCTACGAACATATGGTCTTCCCAGGCATGGTCTATATCACCTTTGCCACCGAGATGGGCACAATCTACACCCGTGCCGAGCTTGAGGCAATCTATGACGTCTGCAAGCATTATGAGTTGCCGTTGTTTATCGACGGTGCCCGCTTGGGCTACGGTCTCATGGCCGAGGACTGTGATGTGACCATTCAACAGTTGGCTAGCCTGTGCGACGTGTTCTATCTGGGTGGCACCAAGTGCGGCGCGTTATGTGGCGAGGCGGTTGTCTTCCCGCACCACAACGCACCTGCCCATTTCTTTACCATCGTCAAGCAGCATGGTGCCTTGATGGCCAAGGGCCGTTTGCTGGGCATCCAGTTTGACACGTTGATGACCGACGACCTGTACTTCAAGATTGCCCGCCATGCCGTCGAACAGGCGATGCGACTGCGTGACGCCTTCGTCAGCAAGGGTTATAAGATGTACAGCAATTCCCCGACAAACCAACAGTTTGTCCTGCTTGACAGCGAGACGATAGCGCGTCTGGAGAAAGACTTTGTCTTTGAGCAGTGGTTCCCTGTCGGTGATATGATGAATTGCCGTTTCGTCTCCAGCTGGGCAACGCTTCCCACCGATGTAGATGCCCTTATCGCTGCCCTGTAAGGTTTGAGATTGACTATACACTTTAAAAACAATAACTAATGAAAAGTTGGATGAGATTGATTGTCGCGGCTCTTGCAGTCGCCGGTAGCTTATTTGCAGCACACGCAGGTGGTGTTGATGTGGATGGTGCCCGCGCCATTGCCAACGAATTCTTGTCGCATCAGCAAGACGGTAAAAGATTGAACGCCTCCATGACCGATGTCTCGTTGTCCTACACCCGTTTCTCGTCATTGAGTCCTGCCGTGCCTGTCTTCTATGTGTTTGCCGACGAACATAACGGTGGCTGGGTGATTGTGGCAGCCGATGATCGTGCCGAGCAGGTTCTGGGATATAATTTGACCGGAACTATCGACATGGATGCTTTGCCTTGCAATGTGCGAGCTTGGCTTGACGAATACGGATCTCAAATCGAGTATCTGCAACAGCATCCCTCACTGGAGACAAGGAATGGAAAACGTGCCGAGAGGTTAACGGCTTTATCCAATATTGATCCTCTCATCTCTTCCACCTGGGACCAGGGCTCTCCCTACAACACGCAATGCCCTAAGATTTCTAACAAATATCCGTTTACTGGGTGCACGGCAACGGCTTTGGCTCAGGTGATGAATTATTATCAGTACCCCACGAGCGAATGTCTTCCCATCCCGGCTTATGTCACCACAATGGGTGGGCTGAGTGTACCGGCATTGCCTGCAACAACATTTGACTGGCAAAACATGTTGAACTCTTATAGTGGTTCATATACGACAGCCAACAAAACAGCAGTTGCCACCTTGATGCGCTATTGTGGCCAGGCCTTGTGTATGGAATACGGGTTGAGTGGCAGTGGCGCCTACATTGAGTTGATACCTTATGTCCTTGGACATTATTTCGGCTATGACAGGACGGCTTCGTCCTATATAGTTTCAAGGGAATACTATGATGATGACACGTGGGCTCAGATGCTTTACGATGAGTTGTCCCAGGGGCGCCCCTTGCCCTATTCTGGCAATAACGGCAGCAGCGGTGGCCACTCGTTCATTGTCGATGGTTATCGCAATGGCAGTTTTCATGTCAATTGGGGCTGGAGTGGCGACTATGACGGCTTCTTCCAACTTTCGGCTTTCACTCCATCTACGAGCGATTACACTCAGAGCCATAGGGCAGTCTTTGGCATCATGCCCGAGTGTTCCGATGTCAATGGTGATGGTAAATTAAGCATTTCGGATGTCAGCGCTTTGATTAATCTGCTGCTGAGTTCCAACCAGCCTGCTTCACAACGTATCGGTGACGTCAATCATGATGGCAAGGTGACCATCAGTGACGTTTCAGACATGATCAGTAGATTGTTGAATACGGTTGATGCTGGTGTGGTGGAGACTTATACGGTAAACGGTGTGTCCTTTGATATGGTGAAGGTCGAAGGTGGAACTTTCTCCATGGGCGCAACAGGCAACCTTGCTGATGAAGCCTACTCCGATGAGTTTCCTGTTCATCAGGTGACGCTCTCATCTTATTATATGGGTAAGACCGAAGTGACTCAGGAACTGTGGCAGGCGGTCATGGGCAATAACCCGGGTGTAATTCCTGGCGTTACATTACCCGTCAATCAGGTCAGCTGGGATGACTGTCAGCAGTTTATTGCTGCGTTGAACGCTCTGACCGGTAAACAATTCCGCCTTCCCACTGAAGCCGAATGGGAATTTGCCGCCCGAGGAGGTGTCAAAGGTCATGATTACGTGTATGCCGGCAGTGATGACATCGCTAGCGTGGCTTGGTATAAGGATAACGCTATATCATCGTTCTCTATGGAAGTCGGCATTAAAGCTCCCAACGAATTGGGATTGTACGATATGAGCGGGAATGTGTTTGAATGGTGTGACACTTATTGGGAAGAATACCCATCGGCAGCACAAACCAATCCTCAAGGTCCTACTTCGGGAACTTATCGGGTGTATCGTGGCGGTTGCTGGTATTTGGAACCGATTTATTGCCGTGTATCATGCCGTACGGCTGGCACTCCTGATACATCATCCTCGTTACTTGGCTTGCGCTTGGCATTGTGATTTTTATATCACAGTATATCTGTAATTGATCAATGGCGGGAAAGGGAACTTACAATCCCTGGTTTCCCGCCATATTTTTTTGATTGACAGAAGGATTATTTTTAAGAAAACGCACTGAATTTCAATCATTTATTGGCTTGTTGAATAGGCGGGATGATACCTTGCTAGTCTCATGGTAGAGAGGGCGTTGGTGTTGTTACTGGTTGTTAAAGTTGTTTGACTTGACAGCCATGTCAATAATTTTTTGTAACTTTGCACGTTTTTTAGATAGAGTAAGTGGCGAATATCCTACACATAGAGACTTCAACCGACGTGTGCTCGGTGGCTTTGACCAGCGAGGGACAGGTGCTTGACCATCGTGAGAATTACGAGGGTCAGACCCATGCTACGCTGTTGAGCCAGTATGTGAAGGAGATGCTGGATTATGCCCGCTCACGCGAGTTGAAACTGGATGCCATTGCCGTGAGCATCGGTCCCGGTTCCTATACAGGACTGCGCATCGGCTTGAGCGAGGCCAAAGGGCTTGCCTTCGGTCTGCAGGTGCCCCTCATCGGGGTGAATACCTTGCAGTTGATGACAGTGAGCACGATGTTCAACCACTTCATTGAGGAAGACAAGGTGCTCTACGTGCCGATGATTGATGCACGCCGCATGGAGGTCTATACCGCTGCCTATACACCTGCCCTCGAAGCCGTCGTGGAGCCTCAAGCCATGATTCTTGACGAACACTCGTTCGCGTCGCAGCTTGAGCAGGGCTATACGTTGGTGCTGATGGGTAACGGTAGCGACAAGGCGCGTCAGGTGCTCAGTCGTGACGGAGTGCGCTTTATCGAGGGCATCAAGCCGGTGGCTGTCGATATGCTGGCTCTTGCTGAGAAAGCCTATCGTGCTGGCGAGTTTATCGATGTAGCCTACAGCACGCCGCTCTATCTCAAAGAGTTCCAGGCCACAAAGCCCAAGAACCCGCTTTGATGCTCGCTTCGCTCGCAGTTTCATGTTTAGATGCTCGCTTCGCTCGCAGTTTAGAGTTTAGAGTTTAATGTTTAATGAGGCATCCGCATCCTGCCAACTGACAACTGCCAACTGCCAACTGAAAACTGAAAACTGCAAGCTGACAAAAGACAATTAAAAACGCAGAATATGCTGACATATAATTCACAACTCAAGACCCTGGTGCTGCCCGAATATGGGCGCAACATTCAACAGATGGTGGACTACTGCCTCACCATTGAGGATCGCGATGAGCGCACCCACTGCGCTTACACCATCGTGCAGAACATGGCGAACATGTTCCCTCAGCTGCGTGCCGAGACCGATTATCTGCACAAACTGTGGGACCACCTCATGATCATGAGCGGTTTCCAGCTCGATGTGGACTTCCCATTTGATGACATCATCAGGGAAGAAAACCTTGAGACCAAGCCAGAGCCCATCAGCTACGAGCTGCAGCCCATCAAGTTCCGCCACTATGGCAAGAACATCGAGCGCATGATTGCCCGTGCAGCCGAGTACCCCGAGGGTGAGGAGCGTGATGCCCTGGTGATGCTGCTTGCCAACCACATGAAGAAGCTCATCTTCCAAATCAACAACGAGGATGTGGACGATGCCAAGATCTTCAAGGACCTGGCCTACTACAGCCATGGCGTGATCAACCTCGACCCCGAGACTCATCATCTGCATGAGTACCAGGTGGTGAAACCCGCTCAGCCTACCGGCAAGAAGAAAAAGAAGAAGTAGTTTATGCTCGCTTTGCTCGCAGTTTAGAGTTTAGAGTTTAGTGTTTAGAGAGGCATCCGCATCCTGACAACTGAAAACTGACGACTGACAACTGACGACTGAAAACTGCCAACTGACAACTGAAAAAATGATACAACGAGAGGAACTCATAGCAATAGGCCATTACAACAAGCCGCATGGCGTCGCTGGCGAAATTTCGGCGACTGTCGATGTGGACATTGACGTGTTGCAGACCCTCACGTGCCTGGTCAGTGATATTGACGGCATCTTTGTGCCCTTCTTTATCAATGCCTGCCGTCCGAAGTCTGCCGAGACGGTATTGCTCACCATTGATGGTATCGGCAATGAGCATGAGGCATCCAAGCTGGTGAACCGTGAGATTTATGCCCTCAAGCGTGACTTCAGTTCTGCCAGTGAAGATGTTGATGCCGACGGCTATCCGCTGGACTATTTCATCGGCTTTGAGCTGCAGGACAGTGATGGAACCAGGGTGGGAGAGATTATCGATGTTGACGAGCAGACCGAGAATGCTATCTTCATCGTGGAGCGCGGCGATTCCGAACTCATGGTGCCCGCTAGCGACGATCTGATTGTAGAATTTGATATTGACAAGCGATTGATGGTCATGGACTTGCCTCAAGGACTCCTTGACCTGAATGACTAACAATAAATGCAGTAACGACAATATGCGACGTGCAACACATATCATACTGATGACATTGGCAATGCTGTTCCTGGCAGGGCAGCAACCGCTCAATGCCAAGGACGACTATGACATCTATGAACTCTCGCTGGACGAGAACCTCCTCTTGCCCGAAATCAAGAACGAGAAGCATGCCGACAAGATTCAGGAATTCCAATATGATATGGCAGTGGCTTTCAAGAAGTCAAACTATGACGTGGAAATCATGCGTGACGACGAGGTCATCGTCATCACCATTCCCGCTAGCCAGCTGTTTGACGCCAACGATACGGTGTTGAACAGGGTGGGAGAGGAAAGGCTCAAACCGTTCTTGAGGATGATCAAGAATCCGGGCTTCTACAAGCTGCTGCTGGTCATGCACAGCGATAATACGGGTAGCGAGTTTTATACCCTCAACCTCACGCGCCAGCGTGTCAATGCCATCTTTGACTGGTTTGACGAGAACGGCAGCGTGGACTATGTTGTCCCCTATGCCCTGGGTGATACCGACCCCATCGTGGACAACAATTCTGTCGAGAACCGCAAGCGCAACCGCCGTCTGGAGATTTATCTTGTCCCCGAGAAGACGATGCTGCAGCAGGCCAAGAAGGGCACCATCAACATCAGCCACATCGCCAAGAATTAACCCCCTGGGCTGACAATCAAGAAATAACGTGTAACAATATAATATAATGGCAAAAGAATTAAAGGATTTAACGAAGAGAGCTGACAATTACTCTCAATGGTATAATGAACTGGTAGTGAAGGCCGACCTCGCCGAGCAGTCGGCAGTGCGCGGCTGTATGGTCATCAAGCCCTATGGCTATGCCATCTGGGAAAAGATGCAGCGCCAGCTGGATGACATGTTCAAGGCCACCGGCGTGCAGAACGCCTATTTCCCCTTGCTCATCCCCAAGTCGTTCCTGAGCCGTGAAGCCGACCACGTGGAAGGCTTTGCCAAGGAATGTGCCGTAGTCACCCACTATCGTCTGATGAATGATCCCGGTGGCAAGGGTGTCGTTGTCGATCCCTCGGCCCGTCTGGAGGAGGAACTGGTTATCCGTCCCACCAGCGAGACCATCATCTGGAACACCTATCGCAACTGGATCAACAGCTATCGTGACCTGCCGTTGCTCATCAACCAGTGGGCCAACGTATTCCGTTGGGAAATGCGCACACGCATGTTCCTACGCACCGCCGAGTTCCTGTGGCAGGAGGGTCACACCGCCCACGCTACCAAGGAGGAAGCCGAGGCCAAGGCTATTGAGATGCTGAACGTCTATGCCGAGTTTGCCGAGAAATATATGGCATTGCCCGTTATCAAGGGTATCAAGACCGCCAACGAGCGCTTTGCCGGCGCCCTCGAGACCTACACCATCGAGGCGATGATGCAGGATGGTAAGGCCCTGCAGTCGGGTACCAGCCACTTCCTGGGCCAGAACTTTGCCAAGGCCTTCGACGTGAAGTTCATCGACAAGGAGAACAAGCTGCAGGATGTATGGGCTACCTCGTGGGGTGTATCGACCCGCCTGATGGGTGCCCTCATCATGACCCACAGCGACGATAACGGCCTCGTTCTGCCTCCGCATCTGGCTCCCATCCAGGTGGTTATCGTTCCTGTCTATAAGACCAACGACCAGCTTGACGAAATCAACAAGGTGGTTGATCCCATCGTCAAGAACCTGCGCGGTATGGGCATCTCGGTGAAGTATGACAACGCCGACAACAAGCGTCCGGGCTTCAAGTTTGCCGACTATGAGCTGAAGGGTGTTCCCGTGCGTCTCGTGCTCGGTGCCCGCGATATCGAGGCCGGTACCGTCGAGGTAATGCGCCGCGACACGCTCGAGAAGAGCAGCGAGCAGCTTGCAGGAATCGAGAACCGCGTCAAGGAGCTGCTTGAGGAAATCCAGCAGAATATCTACACCAAGGCTCTGAACCAGCGTGAGCGCATGACCTACAAGGTTGACACCTGGGACGAGTTCAAGGAGCAGATCGAGAAGGGTGGCTTCATCCTCGCCCACTGGGACGGTACCAGCGAGACCGAAGACAAAATCAAGGAAGAGACCAAGGCGACCATCCGCTGCATCCCCCTGGATGCTCCCGAGGAGGAGGGCAAGTGCATCTATACCGGCAAGCCCAGCAAGCGTCGCGTGATTTTTGCCCGCAATTACTAAAGATTGTTGAGTAAACGATTGCATTGCCTGCCATCTTGTTGATAATCAACGTGATGGCGGGCATTTTCCATCATTTTGCGGTTTCTCTTAAAGGGTTGATTGATAGGGTTTTGTCATGATTATTGGTTTAAAATGTGTCTTATTTGGTGAAAAATTGAGGATTTTTTTGTACCTTTGCGCCCAAATTTTCAATATTTAACTATCAAGTTATGTTGGACTTACTGTTTGAAACCAGTTGGGAGGTCTGCAACAAGGTGGGAGGCATCTATGCCGTATTGTCCACCAAGGCCAAGACACTCCATAAACGATATAAGGATAACCTGATATTTATCGGACCCGACCTGTGGACCGAGGATAACCCGTCTCCGACCTTTATCGAGACACGCACTCCGCTTGCCTCATGGTTGCGCCAGGCTCAGTTGCCCGAGGGGATGCACGTCAGGTTAGGGCGCTGGGATATTCCCGGCAAACCCATTGCAGTGCTGGTGAGTTTCGGCTCGCTCTACACCTACAAGAATGCCCTGTATTCCGAGATGTGGAGCAACTACCGTGTGGATTCGCTTCATGCCTATGGCGACTATGACGAGTCCTGTATGTTCGCCTATGCCGCTGCCATTGTCATTGAGAGCATCGTCAAGTGGAAGAATGACTCCAAATTGAAGGTGGTGGCCCACTTTGATGAGTGGACGACGGGAATGGGACTGCTTTATGTCAAGACCCATCTGCCGCAGGTAGCCACCGTTTTCACGACCCATGCCACAAGTATCGGCCGCAGCATCTGCGGCAACGGCAAGCCGCTGTATGACTATATGCAGGGATACAATGGCGATCAGATGGCAGTAGAGCTCAACATGCAGTCCAAGCACTCTCTCGAGAAGGCTGCTGCCCATGCTGCTGATTCCTTCACGACGGTGAGCGATGTCACTGCCCGGGAGTGCCGCCAGCTATTGGAGCGTTATCCCATGGTAACGCCCAACGGCTTTGAACAGAACTATGTGCCCAAGGGCGCCAAGTTCACTGCCAAGCGTAATGCCGCACGCCAGCAAATCCTGAAAGTGGCGTCTTGTCTCACGGGACAATCCTACGCCGATGATACGCTGATCGTCGCCACCTCGGGTCGCCTTGAGATGCGCAACAAGGGCATCGACGTTTATCTGGATGCCGTTTCATCGCTGCGCAATTCGCTCCGATTTGTGTCGAGCAAGGAGCGCAAGGTGGTTGCCTTGGTACTTGTGCCCGCCTGGATGAAGGTGCCTCGTACCGACCTGATTGAGAACCTGCATGCCGACAGCCCTCAGCGCCTGTTCGACCCGGTTATCACCCATCACCTCCACAACCAGGACAGCGATCCCATCTATAACCGCATCAATGCTCTGGGCTTCCACAACGAGCCTCAAGACAAAGTGACCGTCATTGACGTGCCTTGCTACCTGAACGGTAACGACGGCATCTTCAACATGGCTTACTATGATCTGCTGGCAGGCCTTGATGCCGCGGTGTTCCCGTCCTACTATGAGCCCTGGGGTTACACTCCGCTCGAGAGTGCCGCCTTTGGTGTTCCCACCATCACAACCGACCTGGCAGGCTTTGGCCAGTGGGTGCTTGACCGTTTCGGTGATGACTCCGACCGCTATGGCGTGAAGGTGCTCCACCGCACCGACAGCAACTACGACGAGACCTTCAGGGCTATCGCGATGAGCCTGATGAACCTGTATGTGATGAGCGACAAGGACAATCGCGCTATCCGCAATGCCAACCGCACGACCAGCAAGGCCGCTTCGTGGGACAACTTCATCGCCAGCTATGACGAGGCCTATAGCCATGCCATCGACAGGGCTGCCCAGCGCATGAAGAACAGAGTAACGAACAAAACAAACAAAACATCATAACTACAAAATCCAATTATGAAATTTAAAGTCAGCAACACCAATGATCCTCAGTGGAGGAGCATTACTGTTAAGTCCGAACTTCCGGGCAAACTCAACAAGCTCAATGAACTGTCACGCAACCTGTGGTGGGCGTGGAATACCGAGGGCAAGACCCTGTTCCATGACCTGGACCGCGACACCTGGCGTGCCACGAGCGAGAACCCCGTGAAGATGCTGCAGCGTCTGTCCAACGAGAAAATCGAAGCCATCCAGGCCGATTCCAAGATGCTGGCCCGCATCGACAGCACCTATGAGCTCTATAAGGAATACATGAAGAAGCCCCTGCGCAGCGACCTGCCGTCGATTGCCTACTTCAGCATGGAGTACGGCCTGTGCAATGCCATCAAGATTTATTCGGGTGGCTTGGGTATCCTCGCTGGTGACTATGTGAAGGAAGCCAGCGACCGTTGTGTGAGGATGACCTCTGTTGGTTTCCTCTATCGCTATGGTTACTTCACCCAGACCCTCTCGATGGATGGTCAGCAGATTGCCAACTATGAGGCTCAGAACTTCGACCAGCTGCCCATCGAGCCCGTGCTCGACGAGAACGGACAGCAGCTCGTGCACGAGGTGCCTTATCCCGGCCGCACCATCTATGCCAACGTGTGGAAGGCCAACGTGGGCCGTGTCACCCTCTATCTGCTTGACACCGACCTGGACCGCAACAGCGACTATGACCGCGAGATTACCCACAAGCTCTATGGTGGCGACTGGGAGAACCGCATCAAGCAGGAATACCTGCTGGGCATCGGTGGCGTGCTGCTGCTCAAGCGTTTGGGCATCAAGGCCGACATCTACCATTGCAACGAGGGCCATGCCGCATTGCTCAACCTGCAGCGTCTCGTGGACTGCGTGCAGGAAGATGGTCTGACCTTTAACGAGGCCCTTGAGGTCGTGCGTGCCACCTCGCTCTATACTGTTCACACCCCCGTTCCCGCCGGCCACGACTACTTTGACGAGGAACTCTTCGGCAAGTACATGGGCGGCTATCCCGAGCGCCTGGGCATCTCTTGGCAGGAGCTCATGGACATGGGTCGCGAGAATCCTGGTAGCGACGAGCGTTTCTGCATGAGCACCTTCGCCTTGAACACCACCCAGGAGAGCAACGGCGTGAGCTGGCTCCATGGCGAGGTGAGCAAGCGCATGTTCTCTGGCCTGTGGAAGGGCTATGCCCCCGAGGAGTCTCACGTGGGTTATGTCACCAACGGCGTCCACATGCCCACCTGGGCTGCCAGCGAGTGGAAGGTATTCTACCGCGAGGTGCTGGGCGATGATTTCCTCGAGCATCAGGAGCTGGAGTCGGCATGGGCTCCCCTGTTGAATGTCCCCGACGAGAAGATTTGGGAGATGCGCATGATGTTGAAGCAGAAGTTCATCCGCTTCGTCAAGCGCGACTTCAAGGAGAGCTGGCTCAAGAACCAGGGTGACCCCACACGCATTGCCAATATCGTGGACAAGATCAATCCCGATGCACTGCTCATCGGCTTCGCCCGCCGTTTTGCCACCTATAAGCGTGCCCACCTCATCTTCAACGACCTGGAGCGTCTCAAGAAGATTGTCAACGACGAGCGTTACCCCGTGCAGTTCATCTTTGCCGGTAAGGCCCATCCCGCCGACGGTGCCGGTCAGGGTCTGATCAAGCGCATCATCGAAATCAGCAAGATGCCCGAGTTCCTGGGCAAGATCATCTTCCTCGAGAACTACGACATGACGCTCTCCAAGCGCCTCATCACTGGTGTCGACGTCTGGCTCAACACCCCGACGCGTCCCATGGAGGCCTCGGGTACCTCGGGCGAGAAGGCCGAGATGAACGGTCTGCTCAACTTCTCGGTGCTCGACGGCTGGTGGTATGAGGGTTATCGCGAGGGTGCCGGCTGGGCATTGACCAGCAAGCGCACCTATACCGACCAGGCCCAGCAGGACCGTCTCGACTCGGCTACCATCTACTCGATGCTCGAGAACGAGATTATCCCCCTGTATTTCGCCAAGAACAGCAAGGGCTACAGCCCCGAGTGGATCCAGTACATCAAGAACTCGATGGTTCACATTGCGCCCAACTACACCATGTCGCGCATGATGAGGGACTATTTCCAGAAGTTCTACTGCCCGCAGGCCGAGCGTGCCCACTCGCTCATCAAGAACAAATACGCTCTCGCCAAGCAGATTGTCGCTTGGAAGGAGAATGTGACCAAGCATTGGGACGATGTGCAGCTCGTCGGCGATATCATGGGCAACCGCGAAGCCATTTCGGCAGGTACTGCCGACATCAACGTGACCATGCGCCTCGACACCGCAGGGCTGGGACGTGACGTCAAGCTCGAGCTCGTTGTCTATAAGGAGGAGGACGGCAAGACTAACTTCTACCGCAAGGCATTGTTTGACGTGGTAGCCGAGGATGGCAACATCTTGACCTATAACTGCCGCGTTCCCTTCCGCGAGAACGGCGTCTTCCGCTATGCCTATCGCGCCTTCCCCTGGAACGACCTGCTGCCCCACCGCCAGGACTTCGCCTACCTCAAGTGGTTCTAATTTTAGCAGAAAGATCTTTTCTCAGACAACCGAGACAACCCATAGACAACAAGGGACAACTGTTCAAACGACAGTTGTCCCTTTGTTTTCTGCCACAAGCGCGTAAATCCACGCTAAGTCGCTAAGCCGCAAAGTCGTATATTATTGCTCGCAAGAGGCTCGCAATAGATTTATTTTCCTTGCGAGCACTTGCGAGCAAACTTTAATAACTTAGCGACTTGGCGGCTTAGCGTGAGATTATTTCAGGCGCGGCCGTGCGTGGGCGGAAAAAACGGAAAATTGCTTGTTGTTCACAAAAGTTTTGTATATTTGCAGGTTAAAACCGAGGCAGTCGAGATGTTTGGCAAAAAGGGAAATATGTTCAGTAAGCTCGCTAAGTGGGCGTCGGCTGGCATGTTGGGCATGGTGGCAGCGCTGCCGTTTGCCCTGTATATTCCTTGGGTTCAGAACAAGCTTGCCGATGCGGCTGCCGAGTATGCCAGCAAGAAGACGGGCATGGACATCAGCGTGGGTGACGTGCGCGTGAGATTCCCGCTCGACGTCACTGCCACCGATGTGCAGGTCATCGACCAGAATGGCGACACGCTGTTCAAGGCCGACGAGGTGAAGGGCAACGTCAAGCCCGGTCCCTTGCTTGACAAGCAGGTAGAGGTGGATAACGCCTCGCTCAAGGGTGCCAAGAGTCAGATCAAGACCGACGACGGCTCGATGGACCTGGACGTGGACCTGGATGATGCCAAAATCGACAAAGCCAAGGTTGACCTGAACCAAAACAAGGTGGACGTGGGCAATGCTGCGCTAAAGGGTGGCAAGGCCAAGATGAGCTATAAGCCCGAGAAAAAGAAACCCGAACCCAAGAAGGAACCCAGCAAGCCCTGGAGAGTCAATGCCGACAAGGTATCGGCCGATGACGTGGACTTCAAGATGGACATGAAGCCCACCTTCGATAAGCTGGATGCCAAGGTGGGCCATGCCGATGCCAAGAATGTGAAGGTCGATACCGGCAACCAGACCGTTGATGTCGATGAACTCAATGTCGATAAGGCCGATGTCAACTATGAGCACCCCAGTGAGAAGGACGCCAAGCAATACAGCAAGGACCATCCAATGCCCAAGCAGGAGCCTAAGGCCGACGGCGAGGACAAGCCTTGGAAGGTCAAGGCGGGCAAGGTGCGCCTCAACGACAGCAAGGGACGCTATGCCCAGACGGGCAAGAAACCCAACAAGCCCGGCACTACGCTCGACACCGACAACATCGAGGTGGAAGACGTCAATGCCGCCATCGACGACTTTGAGTATGACGGCGACAACCTGAAGGTGCCCGTCAAGCACCTGAGCGGCAAGGAGCGCAGCGGCCTACAGGTCAAGGATGCCAGCGGCACCGTCAACAAGAACAAGAACGGCCTGGACCTCAACGACGTGAAACTCAAGACAAAGGGCAGCGACATCAAGATGGATGCCCACGTCGATCAGGACATGCTCGACGGCAAGCCCAACGGCAAAGCCTCGATCGACACCGACAGCAAGATTGACCTCAACGAGGTCGAGAAGATCGTCCCCGAGGCCCGCAAAGCCCTGAAGGATATCCCCCACAACAAGCCCGTCAAGATTAAGGCCAAAGCGCGTGGCAACGACAAGCGCCTCGACATCCACTCGCTGGATGCCGACGTGCCCGGTGTGGGACGCATCAAGGGCAAAGGCACCATCTACAATCCCACCGATATGGACCGCATGAAGGCCGACCTGGACACCGAGGTGGACCTGCGTGACCCCAGCGTGCTGAACAAGATGCTCGGCCTGAAGGACGTAAAGCTGCCGCCCATGAAGATGAGCGGCAAGCTGGGCAAGGAAGGCTGCCGATGGGTGGCCCGCAACCTGCGTGTCTCGACAGGCGGTGGCACGCTGCGCGGCAACGGCTACTATGACGTGTGCCGTGAGGACTATGATGTGGATGCCGCGTTCAACAACTTCCCCGTCAAGTCCTTCTTGCCCGACTATGATGTCAACAACCTGACGGGTAGCATCAATGCCCGCGGCCACGGCTTTGACTTCACCGACTGCGGCTCGACTTGGACCGACGCCACCGTCAACCTCGCCAGCGTGCGCTACAACGGCAATCGCTACGGTAACCTCAAGGCACGTGGTAAGCTGCGCGGCGGCTATGCCGACGTCTATGCCTCCAGTGCCAACAAGGGTGCTGACCTGGACGTCAATGCCCACGGCACCATCTGCGACGACCATTACGTCTTTACTGCCGACGGCGACGTGCGTGACCTGGACCTCAACCGTCTGGGCATGTATGACGGCACGTGCAACGGCACCACCAAGCTCCATGCCACTGGCGACATCAACCTGCGCACCCAGCAGTGGGATGCCGACCTCACCCTGCGCGACCTGGATTGGCACTTGGACAGCAACTACCTCGTTGCCGACGAAGCCCGCGCCATGCTGCATAGCACGCCGTGGCAGACCTGCTTCGTGTTTGAGAACGAGGACAACTATGCCCACCTCAATGCCCCCAGCGGCATGATGCCGTTGATCGAGGGCTTTAAGAAGACCGCCACCGAGTTCCAGCGCCAGTACAATGAACGATGGATAGACATCGAGCGGCTGAAGGAGCCCATGCCCCGCTTTGACTTTGACATGCACATGGGCGCTGACGGTATCGTGCAGCGTTACCTGCAGCAGAAGGAGATGGACTTCCGCCACATCAGCTGCGAGGTCAGCCGCGACAGCAGCATCTTTATCGACGGACGTGCCTATGGTATGAGCATCGGCCAGACCAACATCGACACCGTCACCGTCTTTGCCCACGAATTGGACAACAAGTACCTCGCCTTCAATGCCCACATGGGCAACCGACCGGGCACGTGGGACGAGTTTGCCACCGTCGATATCGAGGGCGGCATCAAGGGTCCTGCCATTGACTTCATGCTGCATCAGCAGAATATCAAGCGCGAGACAGGTTACCGCCTGGGCTGCAACGCCCGCTTGACCGACGACGAGGTGAGGATGCGCCTGTTCGGCAAGGATCCCGTCATCGGCTACCGTCACTGGACCTTCAACGACGACAATTACCTGAATGTGGATTACCGCACCCGCTTGATCGACGCCAACCTGCAGATGCGCAGCGACAGCAGCAGCCTGGAATTGCTGACCACGCTCCTGCCGGGTGAGAACAAGGAAAACATTCAGCTCAATATCGAGAACCTCAAACTCGAGGAATGGACCCGCATCGTGCCCACGCTGGACAAGACCAGCGGCGTGGTCAACGCCAACTTTGACGTGAATTGGGATGGTGTCAATGCCGACGGTGACGGCACCGTCGACATCAAGAACTTTGTCTATAACGGCAAGCATGAGGGCGACGTGACCTTGACCGCCGACTTTGACCTTGACCCGGCCACCGCGACGACCAACATAACCGCCGACCTCGTCCTTGACGGCAAGAATGCGATGACCCTGCGCGGCTCGTTGAACGATGCCAACGCCGAGTCGCCGCTGAATATCGAGGCCGCCTTCAACCGCTTCCCGCTGGAGCGTGCCAATGCCTTCATCCCCGGCAGCTACATCTGGCTGGAAGGCTATGCGCTGGGTACCATGACCGTCAGCGGCTCGATGGATAACCCGCACGTGAACGGCTACTTCGTTGCCGACTCGGCGACGGTCAACTTGCCGCGCTATGGCAGCTCGTTGATGTTTGCCAGCGACCGCGTCCCGATTGAGGACAATGTTATCACCTTCAACGACTACAGGCTTACGGGCTCTAACCGCAGTCCCGTTTACCTGAACGGTATCGTTGACCTGCGGGATCTGGATAACATGGTCATCGACCTCAAGGCCAATGGACGCGAGGCTCAGTTCATGGACAGCAAGCAGGACGAGGTGACGCAAATCTTCGGCAAGGGCTTGGCTGACATCAACGCCACCGTCAAGAGCCGTGGCAACGTGATGAGCGTCCGTGCCGATGCCACCTTGCTTTCGGGTTCCAATATCACCTATGTCATGATGGACGATATCTCGCAACTCTCGACCACGGTTGACGAGAATATGGTGACCTTTACCGACTTCAACCACCCCCAGGAGGGACAGACCATCCTCATCACGGGCAAGGGCAGCAGCGCCACCAGCATCCTGGTCAACCTGGATGTGCAGCAGGGCGCCAAGATTAACGCTTACCTGTCGGAGGACGGACAGAACCGCGCCACGATTGACGGCAGCGGCAGGCTGAAATATTGGCTCGACTTTGCCGGTCGTGATAACCTCACCGGTGTCTATACCGTTTCCAGCGGAAACGTGCGCTACAAGCCGCCCTTGCTCTCGCAGAAGGTTTTTGACATCAACAGCGGAAGCACCATCACATGGAACGGCGAGATGCTTAACCCGCAGCTCAACCTGACGGGCACCGAGCGGCAGAAGACCAGCGTCCAGGGTGAAAAAGACCCCGTGGAATTCGTCATTGATGCCAAGGTGGGCGGCACGCTCAACAACATTGACTTGAGCTTTGACGTGAATTGCGAGGGCTCGCTGGGCGTGCAGAATGAGTTGCAGTCGATGAGCGAGCAGCAGCGCTCCCAGACGGCGATCAACCTCTTGCTCAACAACACCTACCTGGGCACCAACAGCGTCGGTATCTTCAACGGTACGATGGCTTCATCGGCACTGTTCTCGTTCCTGCAGTCCAAACTCAACGCGTGGGCAGCACAGACCCTTCCCGGCATTGACCTCTCGTTCGGTATCAACCAGTACGAGGGAGCCAGGAGCGGCGTTAGGACCAGCTACAGTTACCGCCTTGCCAAGACCCTGTTCAACGACCGCTTCAAGATTGTCGTGGGCGGTGAGTTCAGTCCCGATGCAACCAACGAGGAGGGTGTTACCACCAATAATAATGTTGCCAGCAATCTGTTCAATGACGTCTCGCTGGAATACTACCTCAACGATGTCGGCAGCCGCTACCTGAAACTGTTCCGCCACATGAACTATGGGACCGTCCTTGAGGATAGGGTGGTCGAGACCGGTGTGGCCTACGTGCTCAAGCGCAAACTCACCAACTTGAAAAACCTGTTCACCTTCAAGCACTCGCGTGAGTACCTGTTGAGAGACTCGCTGGAAAAGGCACGCAAGGCCCAGCTCAAGCTGCAGGAGAATGCCATCGATGCCATGAGCGAGGAGGCGGAAAAGACATTTACTGTGCCCCTGGATAGCCAGGACATCGACAAACCAACAGTAACCCTTAAAAAAGATGATGAGAGCAATGAAGATTAAGACCTGTATCGGCTTCGTGCTGACCTTGGCACTCATGCTGCTGTCGGCATCCTGCTCCACAACCAGCAAGTTGAAGGAGGGTGAAGTGCTCTACACGGGTGTGAAGCACCTCAAGTATCACGAGGACAAGGTCAAGCTTGACGAGGGCGTGAAAGCCGATATCTTCACTGCCATCAACGTGAAGCCCAACAACCCGCTCTATTCGCCCTATTACCGCACTCCGTTCCCCATCGGACTGATGATCTATAACAACATCGATGAGGATGCCACGGGCTTCAAGGGTTGGCTGTACAAGCATTTTGCCGCCAAGCCTGTGCTCATCAAGCGGGTCAATCCCAAGGCTCGTGTTGACATGATCAACACCATCCTGCACAACAACGGCTACTTCACTTCGTCGGCAAGCTATGATATCCTCCCGAGTGATAACCCCAAGAAGGCCAAGATATCCTATGACGTGACGGTCAATCCGCCTTACACCATCGGCAATGTCGAGTATATCAACGGGCAGGATCCGCTGGTGCAGATGGTGGACTCGCTGGCACGTGTGAACCAGTACCTGAAGACGGGCAGCCGTTATTGCCTGGACTCGCTGAGTGCCGTCCGCATTGATATCACCAACTTTGTCCGCAACCGCGGCTATTACTTCTTCAGGCCTGAATACATCCAGTATCTGGCCGACAGTGTCCAGGAGAAGGGCATCATCCACCTGCGCATGATTGAGGCCAACGATATTCCCAACATTGCCAGGATGCGTTATCGCACCAACGATATCGTGGCGACTGTTGTCAACGATGATGGAGTGGGAGAGCCCGATACCATCTATGATGACCGTTGCACCCTCATCAAGTATGAACCGGTCTATATCAAGGACCATGTGATACCCAGCAACATCCGTGCCCGCAAGGGAAGGCTCTTCAGGGTCAACAGTATCGACCGCACCCAGGTTGCCCTCTCGCGATTGGGCATCTTCAGCACGGTGGACATCCAGGTCAATCCGCTCGACACGGTCACCCCCGAGGGTGAAGGACTGCTCGATCTGGCCATCTACTGCCAGCTGGATAAGCCCTGGGAAGTGACCTTTGAGATGCGTGGCAAGTCCAAGAGCAACAGTTACCTGGGACCCGGTGTCGAGATCGGCGCTACCCACAAGAACGCCTTTGGAGCGGGCGAGAAGTTCTCGGTCGACATCTTTGGCGACTATGAGTGGCAGACGGGTGGTAAAGGTGTTAAGGGAGGTGAATTCAACTCCTATGAGTTCGGTATTGAGTCCAAGCTGGATTTCCCGCGCCTGCTGGCTCCCAAGTTCCTCTATCCCTCCAGGCGTTACACCAATTGGACCCGCTTCTCCTTGAGCGCCGACCTGATGAACCGTCCCAACTACTTCAAGATGTCGCAGCTGTCGGTTGCCGCCACATGGGAATGGCATGCCAACCGCTATTCCAGCCATGTGCTCACGCCCTTCAAGCTCACCTATAACCGCCTGTTGAGCAAGAGCGCGAAATTTGAGGAAGATATGGCCAAGAATCCCGCCCTGGAGCAGAGTTTCAGGAGCGTCTTTATTCCCAAGATAGAATATACCTACACCTACGAACGCGACATCACGCCGATTGACCATATTATGCTCACGGCCAGCTTTGCCGAGGCGGGAAATATCGCATCAGGCATCTGGTCGCTGTGTGGTGTCAAGGGGACCAAGGAGCTGCTGGGCACGCCCTTCTCCCAGTTTGTGAAAGGACAAGGTCAGGTCGTTTGGACACGCCAACTCGGCTCGGTATCTACCTTGGCGACCAGGATGTATTTAGGCTTGGCACATGCCTATGGTAACAGCAGCGAGTTGCCTTACAGGGAACAATTCTACGTCGGTGGTTCCAACTCGATTCGCGCCTTTGACGTGCGCACGATAGGTCCCGGCAGCTATCATTTCACTCCCGATCCCGAAGATACGACTCAGACCCGCCGTTACTACTTAGACCAGACGGGTACCATGAAGTTTGAGGCCAATGTCGAGTACCGTTTCCCCATCTTGGGTTACTTCAAGGGTGCGGTGTTCCTGGATGCCGGCAACATCTGGCTGCTCAAGGAAGACGAGAATCGTCCTGGAGGCGTCTTCAAGTTCAAGAATTTCTTTAATGAACTGGCGTTGGGAACTGGTGTGGGACTGCGCTTCGACATGTCGATGCTTGTCGTTCGCGCCGACCTGGGTATCGGCATACATGCCCCCTACGATACGGGTAAGTCGGGCTATTTCAACATCCCCTCCTTCAAGAAAGCATTTGCTTTCCACCTTGCCATCGGATATCCTTTCTAGATGCTTGCTATGCTCGCAGTTTAGAGTTTAGGGTTTAGAGTTTAGAGGGGCATCCGCTTGGGCGCTCGCTGCGCTCGCAGGTTGGTGATTAGAGATTAGTGAGGCTTCTGCCTCAGTTTAATTCCTATTATTTATAATTTATTTGTTTTAATTTCCCGCACCCAGGGCGGTTATGTTCTCATTGATAGAACGCAGCTCATTGTTTGAAGAAATCGATGATTTTGTTGATGATGACGCTGGGTTCAGTCTCGTGGTAACTGAGCCGTTCCAGTGGGCACCAGTCGTCCCCGTTGCGGTTGATGATGTGGTGAACCAGGGTGGAGTATTCAGCATCGACGCCGTGAGCTTGCAGCAAAGCCATGGCAGGTTCGCTCATCACGTCGGCATGGACACGTTTCACACTGCCCACGATCATGCAGCTTGCCGCAGCCTTTCCCACAGCCTTGTCGGCAACGGTGGCGCCCTTTAGCACGTCGGGACTTTCTTGAACCAGCGTCAATAGGTCTTTCACGCCTCGCTGTGTGAATCTGTGCAGGGACCCGTCAGCGCTCTTCACGACAAGCGTCAGATTCTCTTCATGCAGGATATTGATCAACTCTTTCATGCTGCAAAGATATAAAAACTAATGGCAAAGGACTAGAGACTAGAAACTTTATTGTAATTTTGTGGCAGGAATACATATCATTTGGAAAAACAGAAAAAAACAGAAAGATGAGAATTGGTATTATCGTAGCGATGCGCAAGGAGCTGGATCTGCTCTTGCCCTTACTCCACAATAGCGAGGAGAGCCGTATGAGTGGCTTTGAGTTTTACCGTGGCACGGTAGGCAGGCATGATGTGATGGTGATGCAGTGTGGCATCGGCAAGGTCAATGCCTCAATGGGCACGCTTATGCTGGTCAATAATTTTGACCCTAACTTTGTTATCAATAGCGGTGTCGCCGGTGGAGCCGACCCGTCGGTCAAGGTGATGGACGTGGTGGCAGGAGCACGTGTGGCCTATCATGACGTGTGGTGCGGTCCCGAGAGTGAATTGGGACGTGTCCAGGGTTTACCTCTCTATTTTGAAGGCGCTTCCAAGTTGCTGAGCCTGCTGCCCGATCGTGACGACATCCACAAGGGCCTGATCTGCTCGGGTGACCAGTTCATCGACACGATAGAGGCGGTAGATCGCATCAAGGGTAATTTCCCTGAAGTCCTCGCCGTAGATATGGAGTCGGGTGCCATCGCCCAGGTTTGCCACCTGTGCAGCGTGCCGTTTATGGCGCTGAGGGTCATCAGCGACTCTCCCGGTGCCAGCCACGACAATACCCGTCAGTACCTTGACTTCTGGACCGACGCTCCTCAGGAGACCTTCACGTTGCTCAAGGACCTTATTACAAAGCTCTGATTATATAGGCTTTAGACTTTAGGCGTTAGGCTTTAGGTTGTATCCACTCCCTCAAGCCTAACGCCTATCCGTCTAATATCTAACGTCTAAAGTCTAACGTCTAATATCTAATATCAAATATCTAACGTCTAACGTCTAATATCTATTATCTATCTCGAAAACGAGTAGGGTACATCCTTGTCGCTGGTGCCGCGTTTCATGTTGGGTTGTTCACCCATGACGAAACGGATGCTGCCGCCCTTCAGGAGCTGCTCGTGCTCAAGGTAGTTGCGGGAATAGTCTTTGCCGTTAACCTTCATCTGCTGTATGTAACAGCCCTTGCCCTCTCGCGTGATGTTCACTTGCTTGCCGTTCTCGAGGTGCAGCGTGACTCTGCCGAAGTAGGGTGAGCCGATGACATACTGGTTGCTGCCGGGGCACACGGGATAGAAGCCCAGTGCCGTGAACACATACCACGCCGAGGTCTGCCCGTTGTCCTCGTCACCGCAGTAGCCATCGGGCGTGGCGCTGTACATGCGGTCCATCACTTGATGGAGCCAGTACTGGGCTTTCCATGGCTCGCCACCGTAGTTGTACAGGTAGATCATGTGCTGAATGGGCTGATTGCCGTGGGCATAGTTGCCCAAATTCATGATCTGCATCTCGCGTATCTCGTGGATGGTGAAACCGTAATAACTGTCGTCAAAGATGGGAGGCACGGCAAATACCGAGTCCAGCATTGCACAGAACGTCTTTTTGCCGCCCATCAGGTTGATGAGGCCCTGCGGGTCGTGGAACACGCTCCATGTGTAATGCCAACTGTTGCCCTCGGTGAAAGCGTCGCCCCACTTCAACGGGCTGAAGGGTGACTGGAAGCTCTTGTCATGGAGGCGGCCTCGCATCAGTTTGGTCTCGGGGTCAAACACGTTGCGATAATTCATCGCACGGTCGGCAAAAACCTTAATCTCTTTCTCAGGTTTACCCAAGGCCTTGCCCAGACGGTAGATGCACCAGTCGTCATAAGCATATTCCAGCGTCCTTGCCACACTCTCCTTGATGCCGACATCATAGGGGACATAACCCATCTCATTGTAGTACTCATAGCCCAGGCGTCCAGTGGACTTGACGTCGGGATGCACAGCGGTCGTGCCATGCACAACGGCTTCCCACAGTTTGTCGATGTCATAGCCGCGCAAGCCCTTGAGGTAGGCATCGGCAACCACCGAGGCGCTGTTGTTGCCCACCATGCAGTTGCGGTGTCCCGGGCTCGCCCACTCGGGCAGGAAGCCACTCTCGAGCCACGTGTTCACCAGTCCCTCTTGCATCCATGAGCCCATTTTGGGGTACATGAGGTTGACAAACGGCATCAGGGCACGGAAGGTATCCCAGAATCCTGTGTCGGTAAACATGCGGCCTGGCAGCACCTTGCCATTGTAGGGGCTATAGTGAACGGGATTCCCGCTGGCATCAATCTCATAGAAACTGCGGGGAAACAGCACCGAGCGGTACAGGCATGAGTAGAAGGTGCGCAGGTGGTCCACGTTGTCGTCCTCGACCTGGATGCGCCCCAGCACCTTATTCCAGCGTTGGCGCCCTTTTTCTTTGACGGTCTCCAAGCCATCATTGCCCAGCTCCCGCAAGTTGAGCAGGGCTTGTTCAGGGCTGATAAATGATGATGCTACTCTGGCATTGACGGACTCGCCACGACGGGTCTTGAAGGATAAGATGGCTCCGGCATGGTCGCATTCCACGACTCGCCCTCCACGTTTCAGGTTGCTGTCATCAACGGTGTAGAAAGCGGTAAATGGCTTATCAAACTTGATGACAAAGTAATTCTTGAAGCCCTCAGGCACGCCTCCGCTATTGCGGGTCGTATAACCCCTGACGCACTGTTCCTTGGGCAGGATTTCAATCATAGAGCCTTTGTCAAAGGCATCAATTACGACGTTGGCCTGGTCGGTCTCGGGAAAAGTAAAACACAGGATGGCGGCACGTTCGGTCGGCGCCACCTCGGCCATTACGTCATAGTCGGCAAGATAGACCTTATAATAATAGGGGGTTGCCGTCTCGGCCTTGTGCGAGAACCAGCTGGCGCGCTCATTCTCGTCCCACACGGGCTCACCCACGGTGGGCATCAGCGAGAACTGGCCGTAGTCGTTGATCCACGGGCTTGGCTGATGTGTCTGCTTGAAACCGCGTATCTTGTTGGCGGTGTAAGTATATTGCCAACCGTCGCCGTTTTTACCCGTCTGCGGCACCCAGAAGTTCATGCCCCACGGCATGGCGATGGCAGGGTAGGTGTTACCCGTTGACAGTTCGAAATTCGATTGTGTCCCCACCAGCGGGTTGACATAGTCCACGGGCTCAAGGCCAGCTGCAAACACGGCTGCTGCCCAGAATTGTAAGATGATGATAGGTAAGACTCGCTTCATGATGATGTTAAAATATCGGGTTTTAGTGAATATGTAAAGATAATTATCCTAAAAATGAATTAGAAAAGAAAAATCAAGGGCAAAATTACATAAAATTGTTGTTTTTTATATATATTTGCGTCAAAATTATCAGATTATATTTATTAACCTTTAATCATTATCGTTTATGAAAAAAATCTTACTACTTGCTGCCGTTGCCCTAGTTGTGTCAACGGCAGGCGCTCAGATGAAAAACAAGACAGTGTGTATTGCCGAGGGTGAAAATCCCAGCACTGTGGTAGAAAACCGGGCTAAAACCTCACATAGTCCGACTGTCGCACCTGTCCCGGCGACTCTCTGTCCCCAGGCTCGCAGAGTGAGAATCTCTGAGATTTCCACGATTCAGGAAAAGAAGATGTCCGACGTGTTTTCTCCCGTCTCTAGAGTATCTAAAGCTCCAAGCCGGGCAACCGCGATTAGACCCTATTACCGTCGTCCTGCTGGTATGTTCAGTTCTGCTGTGTCCATTGTTGATGGCGTATTATCAATTTATAACAAACCCTTCTTCATAGCAAAACCATACGCCGAATACTATTGGCTTGGTTCAGCCGAAAACTCAAGCGAATCAACCAATTATGCTTGGAATTTATATTCTGAAAATAGCACTGGGGTTGATCGTTATATCGATTATCAATCAGAACTTTACTATAGTTTGCCGCAAAATAGCTGGTGGACGGCTCCTGAATTTGTTGCTTATGGCGGGCGATTAGATGATGATGGTGTGGTGTCAGAAATGTACCAATATTGCAATTTCTTAAAAGATTATGATAACCCGGGACAGACTATAAAGTATCAAGGTATAGTGGTTGCTGCTGACAATAACACCACATTCAATAATCTTTATAACTCGATTTTTGACAACAGTGGCAGTGGAGTGATTCCCTTATGTTCAAGCAAAACGTCCGTCTTTAGTGGGCGTTTTGGTAATCAGGAGCCCTACCTGTATACTACGTATTCTGGCGCTGAACCATGGGGCGACAATGAGATGGGTTGGTGGTTCGGTAAGAATGCGTCCCACATCGATGGCATGGGTCAGGCATTTGAGAAGCCTCAGCACCCCTATCAACTCAATCATGTATATCTAATGGTTGATAATTATAATGTTAAAGCCGATGTCACGATGACCTGTAAGGTATATAAGCTGGCAGATATTCCCGATTATGGTGAAGAGTCTGTAACTTTGCCCGAAGTGCCTGGCGAACTGGTTTGTACAGGCGAGGCCTTGTTGACGCCTACTACCGCTGAAGAGACCGAAGGCCTGATCACTTTCACCTTGTATGGAGAAGATGGCGCTGAATTTACTCCGATCATTGACTATCCCATCCTTGTGACCATCGAGGATTATAACAGTCCTGGAATGGAAAACTTGGTGGATTTCCATACTTACGTTTCACTTGACGACCAGGTCGATGAGGGCTACGGTGAGCTCGCTTACTTCAAGTACGGTGTTACCGATGAAGATGGCAGTTTTGATCACTATATCTGGGCTGGTCTGAACAACTTCTTTTCAACCGGTACGATGATGACTGGTTTCACCATTTTTATCGACATCGATAACCCCTACATCACCTTTACTAAAGAGCAAGAGGACGGGCAATACCTGTTCCCTGCTGCTGGTGGCTACTTGCAGAAGACCTGGCTTGACGGCACCTCTACCTCGGGCCTCAGGTTCACGACTTCTTGCCCATCGGCTGGGGGTGACTGGCGCATTACCTGCAATGCTAGCGAAACCTTGCCCAGTTGGTTGAACATCAGTCTTATAGACATTACTAACAGTACAGGCTTCCATGGCGTCCGTGCCAATGTGTCGGCGACGGCACTTCCCAGTGGAACGGCTTACCGCGAGGCCGTCGTCAGGTTTGAGATTCCCGGCGATTACATCGAGTATAAATTCATGCAGGGCACCCAGCCTGCACTGATGAGGGGCGATGTGAACCTCGATGGCCAAGTGAGCATCAGTGACGTCACCGAGCTGATTGGCATGTTGCTGAATGGGACGCCTGGTGGACCCGCTGCCGATGTCAATGCCGATGGCACTCAGAGTATCCAGGACGTGACCATTCTGATCAACAACCTGCTGGGAGATGTCGAGCCCGCCTTGATATTGAACAGAAACATGACGTTCAACGTGGGCGGCGTGACATTCAAGATGATGGCAGTCGAGGGAGGCACTTTTGCCATGGGTGCCACACGCAATCAGGGCAATAGCACGACGGCTGCCGAGAAGCCTGTCCATCTTGTTACCCTGTCGGACTACTGCTTGGGGCAGACCGAGGTGACCCAGGCGCTATGGAATGCCGTGATGGGCAGCAATCCCAGCAATTTCACCAGTGACCCCAACCTTCCCGTCGAGATGGTGTCCTGGAACGACTGCCAGCAGTTCATCACTAAACTGAACCAGATGACGGGCATGACCTTCCGTATGCCTACCGAGGCAGAGTGGGAATATGCTGCCCGCGGCGGCAAGAAGACCAGGGGCAACATGTATGCCGGTAGCAATACCCTCGACGACGTCGCTTGGTATAATGCCAACGCCGCAGGCACGACCCATCCCGTGGGTTCCAAGGCACCCAACGAATTGGGCATCTACGACATGAGTGGCAATGTGTATGAGTACTGCTTGGATTTCTCCGACGGCAATCCTTACCCATCCGCCGACCATCAGTATAACCCCACCGGGGTACTTACGGGCAACGGACGCATCATTCGCGGCGGCAGCATCGATTACGGCAGCGACAATTGCCGCATTGCACGCCGCTGGGGCGACGATCCCAATTCCAGATGGAAAGACCAGGGACTGCGCCTCGCCTTGTAATGGCACTGCAGCTGTAACGTGACTGAATAAACTGGCGCCTTGGGGACAACTCGCAGTTCTCAAGGCGCCATTCTTCTGCCCCCGCTTGTCAATGTAGTGCAAGCCTAGTAAAGTTATTGCTGTAAATCAATGTATTAACAACTCCCCTCTAAGATTAGAGGGGAATGGGGGCGTTGATCTTATTGTGCAGAAGCCTTTGGCTTGTAAACGTTGTTACGGGCGGTTTTTCTTGGCCGTGCCCCACTTCGAGGGCTTGGGTCCCATGACAAGTTCCAGCGTACCGCCAGCGATGATGTCGCGGTAGTCGATGTAACTCTTGTCATAGCGCTTGCCGTTGAGCGTTGCGCTCTGGACGTAGATGTTCTCGTCGCTGTTGTTTACAGCCTTTACGGTAAACGTCTTGCCGTCGCCCACGTCGATGTTGGTCTCGTTGAACAGTGGCGAGCCGATGATGTATTTGCCGCCTGCGGGTTCTTCCTGATAGAGGCCAATGGACGACAGGACATACCATGCCGACATCTGTCCTACATCCTCGTTGCCTGACAAGCCGTCAAAGTCGTTGCGATACATTTCCCGCAACACTTGGCGGATGAGTCGTGCCGCTTTCCACGGCTGTCCCACGTAATTGTACATATAGATGATGTGGTGGCTGGGCTCGTTGCCGTGGGCATACTGACCGATGAGGCCGCTCACGTCAGGCGAGGCTTCTTCTCCCAGGTCGCCCTCTACGGTAAACAGCGAGTCAAGTTTCTGGATAAACGCCTTCTCGCTACCGAACAGTTTTACCAGTCCGTGCACGTCATGCGGCACGAGCCAGGTGTATTGCCAGGCATTGCCCTCGCAGTAATCGTCGTTGCGGTGTTTGGTCGAGAGCGGGTCAAAGTCTTTCAGGTCACGGAAATTGCCCTGCGAATCCTTTCCACGCATGAAGTGGCTCTGCTTGTCAAAGTATTTCTCGTAGGACTTGCTGCGTTGGTTGAAATAGTTGTAGGTCTCCTGGTCTCCGACTTTTTTTGCTACTTGGGCGATGCACCAGTCGGCAAGGGCATATTCCAGTCCGCGTGCCACGGTCTCCTTGTCGGGTTCCAGGTCATAGGGGATATAGCCATACTGCTTCAACAGGCCCATGGAACGCTCGTCGAGCATGGCGCTGGTGCTCATCGCCTTGAGGGCAGCCTTGGCATCCACGTCAAAGCCTTTCAGCACCAGGTCGGCCAGTACGGGCGCGCCGGGATTGCCCACCATACAGTCGGTCTCGTTGCCCATCAGGTGCCATACGGGCAGTTTGCCCTGCTGCTCAAAGATGTGTAGGAAGGTCTGTGCCATGTCGCGCTGCTTCTCGCGGTGGATGAGCGTCTGCAGCGGATGGGCGGCGCGGTAAGTATCCCAGAGGGATAGGGTAGTGTAGTTGGTGAAATCTCCCTGATACACCTTGCCGTCGGCACCACGGTACTGCCCGTTCACGTCATTGAAGACCGACGGCGCCACCATCGTGTGGTAGAGTGCAGTGTAGAATATCGTGCGGTCATCATCATTGTCGGTGGTGATGGAGATTTTGCTCAGTTCGTCGTTCCATGCCCTCCAGGCATCGCGTGCAACATCATTGAAGTTCCAGTCTGGGTTCTCGGCGGCGAGATTCTCGATGGCATTCTCGATGCTCACTGCCGATAAACCCACCTTGACCATAAACGGTGTAGCAGGAATGTTCTGGGCCGAAATGATACCCGTGGTGTCGCCATTCAGTTGCTCCAATTTCACATCCTGCCTGAACTCCATGACAAAGAATACCTTCTGGTCCCGTGCCCAACCCACGGAATGGCGGTAGCCGACAATCTGTCGCGGTGACGTCTGCCGCATCATCATCTGTTTGGGCGTGTCCCAGCCGATACCTTGCCTTAGGTCGAGCAGCAGCAGTACGCTGTCTTGACTGTTGCTGAAGACGTAGCGATGCATACCCGTGCGCTGGGTGGCCGTCAATTCTACGTTCACATACTTGGCTCCGTCTTGGCGCAGGGAGATCTCGTAGTATCCGGGTTTGATGGTCTCGTCCTCGTGGCTGAAGATTACCTGTCGCTGTTCCCGACTGGTTACCGGCAGCAGGGCGATGTCGCCCAGGTCGCCGATGCCGGTACCGCTCAGGTGCTGGTGACCGAAGCCGATGAGCACCGAGTCGCTGTCATGGTAGCCTGAGCACCAGTCCCAGCCACGCGAGGGCTCGGTGGGTCCCAACTGCACGTAGCCGAAGGGAACGTTGGCCCCGAGGAACACGTGTCCGTGCCCGCCTGTGCCGATTCTGGGATTGACCCACTCGTTTTGTACTGTTGGCCGATTGACCGGTCTTGTCATTCCGCATTGTGCGCTTGCCGTTATCGTCAGGCAGCCCACCATGGTAATCAGTGAAAAGATGGCTTTTTTCATCATGTTGTCATTTTGATTGTTGCCTCAAAGCTAGGTATTTTTTTTGGAACAGGCAACCGATTTGGTTTGTTTTATCCAAAAACAATTAATTTTGACTGCTTTTACTGGATAAATCAGGAAGAAAATGAGTCCAGCAAGAAGATTTTGGTGCCCTAAACCACTATTTATTGTCAAATATTGCTAAATTTGCAGTTTGAAACAACTGGAAAACCAAATTTTAACGATAATACATTAACAGTAAAACAATGAAGAAATTTTTTAAGTTAACAGCAATGTCGGTTGCGGTGTTGGCCCTGTTGAGCTCCTCGACCTGCTCCAAGCAGGAATCGGCTCCCGGTCAGGCTCCTGCCACCGAGAAAACTTCCGGTAACATGGAAAAGAAAGCGTTCACTCCCGAATTCCTCAATCAGTTGGGTCGCGTGGGCGGTCCCCAGGTGTCGCCCGACGGCAAGAAGATCCTCTACGGCGTGACCTATTATGACATCGCCACCAACAAGGGCAACTGCGACCTGTGGGTGATGGACATCGATGGCAAGAACGCCCGCCAGATTACCAACACGCCCAAGAGCGAGAGCAACTATGTGTGGATCGACGGCGGCAAGAAGATTGCCTTTATCTACACCGAGGACGGTGAGGCCAAGTGCCCCCAGCTGTGGGTGATGAACGCCGATGGCGGTGGCCGCAGCTGCGTGAGCAATATCGACGAGGGCATCGAGGGCTTTGTCTTCTCGCCCGATGAGAAGCGCGTGGTCATGATTGCACAGGTGAAGTATGGCAAGACCGTTCAGGATACTTATCCTGACCTGGACAAGACCACAGGCAAGCTCTATGATGACATGATGTACAAGCACTGGGACGAGTGGGTAACCACCATTCCTCACCCCTTTGTTGCTGACTTCGACGGCAGCAAGGCCGGTAATGTCAAGGACGTGCTCGAGGGCGAGCCCTACGAGTCACCGATGAAGCCTTGGGGCGGCATCGAGTCCCTGGCATGGACCCCCGACAGCAAGTCGCTCGTCTATGTCTGCCGCAAGAAGACTGGCAAGGACTATGCTTTCTCGACCAACAGCGACCTTTACAAGTATAACCTCGAGACCGGCAAGACCGAGAACCTCACCCAGGGCATGATGGGCTATGATACCTATCCCATCATCAACACCAAGGGTGAGATGGCTTGGCTCTCGATGGAGCACGATGGCTACGAGGCTGACAAGAACCGTATCTTCTTCATGGATGCGGCCGGTAACAAGAAGGACCTGACCGCCGACTGGGACTACAGCGTTGATGCTATCGCCTGGTCACCCGACGAGAAGGCTATCTATTTCATCTGCCCGTTCCAGGGCGTGCAGCCCATCTTCCGCATGGATGTCGCTACCCAGAAGGTGGATACCATCGCTATGGGCGTGTGTGACTACGACGGTCTGGCATTTGCCGAGGGTGGCAAAGTCATCACCTGCCAGCACAGCTACCAGACGCCCAACGAGATCTACAGCATCGAGCCCGGCAAGGAGCCCGTTCAGCTCACCCACGTCAACGACGAGATGCTTGCCCAGGTTGATCCCATCGGCATCGAGAAGCGCATGGTGCCCACCACCGATGGCAAGCTGATGACCACTTGGGTATGCTACCCGCCCAACTTCGACCCCACCAAGAAGTATCCCGCTATCCTCTTCTGCGAGGGTGGACCGCAGTCTCCTGTTAGCCAGTTCTGGAGCTATCGCTGGAACATGCGCATCATGGCCAGCAACGGCTATATCGTGATTCTGCCCAACCGTCGCGGCTTGCCCGGTTTCGGTACCGAGTGGAACGCCCAGATCAGTGGCGATTACGGCGGCCAGAACATGCGTGACTACCTCGCTGCAGTCGATTACATGAAGAAGGAGCCTTACATCGATGGCGAGCACATCGGTGCAGTGGGTGCCAGCTACGGCGGCTACTCGGTTTACTTCCTCGCTGGTAACCACAACAAGCGCTTCGCTTGCTTCCTGGCTCATGCCGGTATCTTCAACCTCGAGGCCCAGTACCTCGAGACCGAGGAGATGTGGTTCGTACAGTGGGATCTGGGTGGTGCCTTCTGGGACAAGGGCAATGCTACCGCACAGCGTTCCTACACCCAGGCCAACCCCAAGAACTATGTTCAGAACTGGGATACCCCCATCATGTGTACCGCAGGCGAACTTGATTACCGCATCGTCTTCACCCAGGCTTGCCAGGCATTCAATGCCGCCAAGATCAAGGGTCTGCCCGCACGTCTGCTGCTCTTCCCCGACGAGAACCACTGGATCCTCAAGCCGCAGAACAGCATCCTGTGGCAGCGTGAGTTCTTCCGCTGGCTCGACACTTGGCTGAAACCCGACAGCGAGGCCGCCAAACAGTACAAGGCCGAACAGGACAGCATCGCTGCTGCCAAGGCCGCTGCTGCACCTGCCCCCGCAGCCGCCCCTGCAGCCGAGCAGAAATAAAATGATTTAAGCAATATTTCTATTGCGATGATTGATTAAGGGAGACCCGAATAGGGCCTCCCTTAGTTTATATACCGATGGCTTTTTTTCACTTAACAGCAATAACATTCTTGATTCTATTGTTTGCAAAATGATGAATATTGTGTATATTTGCGAGCAAAAATTCTAGCGTAAGTTTTTATTTTACAATCAATAATCAACATTATGGGGAAGAAAACATTGTTTTTGCTTGCTGTGGCAATGCTCTTGCTGTTGCCATCTCAGGTGAGGGCGCAAGATTCACCTCAGCAGTCTGTGGACTTGACCACCAGAATGGCAAGGACCACTCATGACGGTTTGAGGAAAATCAAGAATCAACCCTCCAAGATGATTGACGTCGCCTCACAAAAAGATGTGGCGACTGTGCAGACAACTGCCGACAGAAAGCGGGATGTCGTAGAGAAAACCAAGGCTCAAGAAGCCTTGAATGACAAAAAGGAAACCGCCGCCAAGAAGACGGCCCATCAACCTGCCGCTAGGCCCAGCCAGAGAGCGAAGAACGCTCCACAACGTGCCGGGGCAGCGCTTGGCGATTATGGCGTAGTTATTACGGATTATCCTTACCTGAACACCTTCCAGACTCAGGATGAGCAAGAGGCATTCACTATCATTGACGCCAATGGTGACAATCTTACTTGGGATTTCGCCTATACCAGTGACGAGAACTGGTTTGCACGATACACCTACAATAGCGCCTTGGATGCCGACGACTGGCTGATTTCGCCTGCTTTCCACTTTGAGGCTGGTAAGCAGTACCGCTTGACGTTTGACACTTGGAACAAGGGATATGACGAGCGCATCGAGGTGATGGCTGGCAGCGATGCCACCCCCGAGGGCATGACCATCCAGGTTGTTGAGCCTACCGACGTCCTCTGGGAGGAACCCCAGGAGTTGGAAGCCAGTATTGTTGTGAGCGAGACGGGCACTTATTACATCGGTTTCCATGTCATCTCGCCAGCCGACATGAACAAGCTCTTTGTGGACAATGTGATGGTTGACGTCTTTGATATGGAGGCCCCTGCTGCTCCCACCGACTTAACAGCTGTCCAGACCGAGGAGCAACTTGAGGTCACCCTCAATTTAACGGCTCCTGTGGTAAAACGCAATGGCGAACCCCTGTCCGGCAATCTGGACAAGGTTGAGCTCGTGCGCGACGACCAGGTAATCCACACCTTCGAGGACGTGGCGCCTGGCGCAGCGTTGACTTGGGTGGACAACGGTGATGACCTGACTCTGGGCCTGCACAAGTACTATGCTGTTGCCTATAACGAGAAGGGCGCCGGCGACAAGAGCGAGATTGTGGCCATGAAACTCATTGCCACGCTTGATGTGCCTTATACCGCCGATTTGACGCAGCCCGAAACCTTTGACATTTTCACGGTGATTGATGCCAACGAGGACGGCTGCACATGGAATTGGGATGATACTTACCATACCAATTACAATTACAGTCCAGACAATGCTGCCGATGACTACCTTGTCATGCTTCCTGTGCAACTTGAGGCAGGCAAGAATTACTCTGTAATTGTCAATGCCTATAATTCGGGAATTGATGAGCGTTTTGAGGTGTTGCTGGGAACCGAACCCACTGCTGAGGCCTTGACTACTACGATCATTGAGCCCACCGATGTCACCACCTATGAAGACATGGGCGAGGAATACGAGGGTATGTTCTCGGTAAACGAGGCTGGCAAGTATTACCTGGCTGTTCATGCCATCAGCGATGCCGACAAGTATCGCCTCATGGTGAAATACATCAGCATTGACTTTGGTGCCGAGCCCACGGCTCCTGCAGCACCCGCCATCAGCGTTGTTGCCGACGAGCAGGCTGCATTGCGTGCCGATGTTTCGGTAACTGCTCCCACTGTTGCCGTCGATGGTTCGCCGTTGACTTCTAACTTGGCACGTATCGACATCCTGCGTGACGGCACCGTTGTGGGCTGCGTTGAGGACGTCGTTTCGGGTGCGACCGTGGTCTATGTTGACGAACCTGATTACGTCGGAGACCACACTTATCAGGCTATCCCGTACAATGAGTCGGGCAAGGGCTTGAAGAGTGAAAAGGTGACCGTCTATGTCGGTCCTGATGTGCCGTGTGCTGTCGAGAACCTCACTGCCGCCGATGGTGGTGACATCGTTGCGCTGAACTGGGACAAGGTGAGCACTACCGGTGAGAACGGTGGCCCGGTAAATCCTGCTACGGTCAACTATCTCGTTTGGAGCACATTTATCGAACAAGGATGGACTGATTACTCTATCGAGAAAAATGAACTGCTCGCCACGCTCACCGATGCTGACGCCTATGACGTGCCCTTCGACACCAACGAGGGTGAACAGCATGTGGAATACTGGATTGTAGAGACCAAGAATGAGGCTAACGCCGAGTATGACGGTATGACTACAACGACTGGTCTGCTGGTGGGTGCTCCCTACGAGTTGCCACTTGTCGAGAGCTTCACTGATGATGAACTGCATTACTTCTGGGAGACCAACGGAACGGTCATGATTTCGGCTCAGTCTAGTGATGATGATGGCTCGTCAATGGCGCTGCTCTCCGAGGAAGAAGGTGTGGTGTTATTCAACTCTGGTAAACTTGACCTTGAGGGTCTTGCTAACCCGACGCTTGTCTTTGATGTCGCCAGTCCTAACATCCAAGATCTGACAATTATCGGCAGTGTTGATGACGGCGAATTTACCGTCCTTCAGGAAAACGTCTCGGTTGGAAATTCCTTCACACAGGTGAAGGTGCCCCTGACGGCTCTGCAAGGCGGTCGTTATGCTCGCTTTGGCCTCGTGGCAGAGTATGTAAACGCTTCCGAGATTGACCATTGGGAGGGTGAACTGATTACTATGGGCGACGTGCTCCTGGTTGACAATATCCATATCGCCGACTTGTATCAGCATGACCTGTCAGTAGCAGTTGATGCTCCCTCAAGTGTGGTTGCTGGTAACACGGCTTCGATGACGGTTACCGTGACCAATGAGGGCGAAGATGCAGCTAACGGCTTCAATGTAGTGCTCATGGCTGGTGACAAGCAGTTGCTGGATGTGACGCCCAACCAGACGCTGCCTTCCTTCAAGTCTTGGACTCAGCAGGTTGACTTCCCGACTTCGGTACTCGATGAGGCCGGTGATGTCGAGATTGTTGCTCGCGTAGTCTATGAAATGGACCAGCAACTCGCCAACAATGAGGCTCAAGCCTATATCACCATTGTTGAGCCCGCTCTGCCTGCTCCCACCGACCTGGTTGTCGAGAAGATGTCAGCCAGCGACCTGGCGCTCTCATGGACGGCTCCCGATACCAATGGCGCGATGCGTGTGACCGAGGACTTTGAGGATTCTGAGGTATTCCCCGAGTTCAGCCTGGGTGGTATCACTGCCACACAGCATACTGGAGCCTTCGGTGATTGGTCGCTCTATGACGGCAACGGGTTGATGTGCTATAGCTTCTCGGGCTTCGAGGTCCCCAACCTGGGTGAGCCCATGGCATGGATGCCCTTCAATTCCATGTATGAGGACTTCCCCGTTGAGGTGGGTTCGGTCTATGAGCCTCACAGTGGCAACCAGTTGCTGTTGTCCGTTTGTGTGTCCGACGGTGATCCCATTCCTGGCACTGACCATTGGCTGATTTCGCCCGAGTTGATGGGCAATGAGCAGGAAATTAGTTTCTTCGCCCGCGTGATTACACCCGACTATGGCTATGAGAGTTTTGAGGTGCTCTATTCGACCTCCGATGACGATATCGACAGCTTTGTCTCGCTTGATGAGATATGGCTCGATGCCACCGACTGGACCGAGTACACCTTCACGCTTCCCGAGGGCACTAAGCGCTTTGCCATCCGCCACTCGTCACAAGACATCTTTGGTCTCCTGTTGGATGACGTCACCTATGAGCGTGCCGCAATCGCTCCCGTGGCATACAACATCTATGTGGATGGCGAGTTGGTTGGCAGTACTCCTGAAACGACCTATGAGTTGCCTGCTACAGGCTTGACCGACGGTCAGCACTCGTTTGCAGTGACGGCAGTCTATGAGGGCGGCAGGGAGTCTGCCCCGGCAACGGCTACGATAGACATCCATAGCGGCATCAGCGAACTTGCCGTAGATGGTCAGCCCGTGGACGTGTACACCATCGATGGTCGTCTGGTACGCCGCCAAGCCACCAGCCTTGAGGGCTTGAAGGGCCTCTTCCTGATTGGCAACAAGAAGGTTTACCTTAAGTAAACTTTTTCTGATAGGCATTTAGCTGTTAGCCGGCATGTGTTGGCTAGCAGCTAAATCTTTTTTATGTCCTTTGATTTGCGGGTTTTACAGGTAAAGGTTAATTTTGCATCCATGAATTATACAGTGACTAGCAAAGAGGTGACGATTGCTGCTGATGAGTTTATCAGCCGTTACCGTGATGTGGAACGCATCAGGGAGTATTGCCTGCAGTGCCCCGGCTATGGCAAGGCGTGGAACTGTCCGCCGTTTGATTTTGATGCGCGCACCGTGAGCGACGGCTTCAAGACGGTGAGGCTGATGGCGACAATCATTGAGTTTGACGAGCCGACGCGTGCCGCCTGCAAGTCTCCCGAGCAGGCCATAGCAGTTGGCAAGCAAGCGATGGAAGAAGTGTGGAAGACGTTGCTGCCGCGCCTGTATGGGATGGAGCGAGAGACGCCGGGCAGCCGCTGCTTCACCTTTCGCTGTGTGTTGTGTCCCGAGGGTTGCACCCGTCCCGAGGGCAAGCCTTGTCGCCATCCCGAACTCATGCGCCACTCGCTGGAGTCCGTCGGTTTTGACATCGAAGCCATGACACGCGACCTGCTGGACCTCCATCTGGAATGGAGTAAAGACGGCTCCCTCTCCAAGCACATCACCCTAGTCACCGCCCTGTTCCTTACATAGACGTTAGATTTTAGACTTTAGACGTTAGACATTAGACGTTAGACATTAGACGTTAGACATTAGACGTTAGACATTAGACGTTAGCTTCACTAATCACTAACCTCTAATCACTAATCTGCGAGCTATGCTCGCACAGCTCGCATCACTTGTAAAACACAAAGAACACCGCCATGACCAGGCAGACGAAGGCTGCCAGGTGATTCCAGTGCAGCGTCTCTCCGTTGAAATAGACCGTGACAAATACGGTGAATACCGTCAGCGAGATGACTTCCTGAATCACCTTCAGCTGCATGATGTTGAACGGTCCGCCGTTGCCGTCAAAGCCGATGCGGTTGGCGGGAATCTGGCAGCAGTATTCGGGCAACGCCAGCAGCCATGACAGGAGGATGATAATATAGAGTGGGGTATTGCTCGTGACGACGTTGATTTGTTGCAGTTTCAGGTGACCGTACCAGGCGAAGGTCATGAAGATATTGGCTATGATCAATAGCCCGATGGTGTAGAATTGGTGCAGGTGTAACATTTATCTTTGATTTTGACTGGTTTTCGTTTTTGCGGCGCAAAAGTACTCATTTATTCGATACCGCATTGCACGTTCATGCCGATTTATTTCATGCTTCATCCCTCACGAGATAAGGCTTTAGGACGTATATTTTGGTTAAAAACGCACCATTTTTGATAAAATAAGGTGAATTATTCTAATTTTTTGTTCTATAATACCTATATTTGCATCAACAATAATCAATAAGGATATGAAACATAACCCGGTATGGACGATGGACCTGTCGATGTTGGAGAACGACGGCAGGACTTTGACGCTTGGCAGCAAACTCCTGGTCACGGATAATCTGGAGGGGCAGCCGATGCGTGACGACAGCCTCAACGATAATGCCAAGCGGTTTCCCATGAAGCTCTCGGCAGCATGCATGGTGGTTGTGATCAAGGGATCGGTACGCTTCAGCGTGAACTTCCGCGAGTTCGTTGCCACCGAGAATACTTGCCTGATTACCACCGAGGGCACCATTGTCGAGAATGTCGTCTATGAAACCGATTCGCGTGTTATCTTCATTTCCTTTTCCCAGTCAGAGCTGTCGGGTCCCAATAATTCGACCCAGCACAATGTCCACAGGCTCTATGCCTTGCAGGCGGTGCTGGTGCGCCTGATGCCGCAGCACCTTGACATGATGCGCACGGTCTATCAGCTGTTGCGCAAGATCTTGAGCGATCCGGCGTTTGCCGCCAACAGGGAGGCTATAGCCTTCAGCTGCCTTGCTTTGATGGCAAACATCATCCTGCAGACTGCAGACGATCAGCCCGAATTGGCGCCCAAGAGTTCACGCCGCGACGAGATTGTGGCGCGGTTCCTGCAGTGTGTCGCCGACAATTACCGCACCCACAGGGAACTGAGCTTCTATGCCAGCCAACTTTGTCTCTCGCTCAAGTATATGTCCCATATCATCTATGAGCAGACGGGGCGTCATCCTTCGCAGTGGATCAAGGATTATGTCATTCTCGACGCCAAGACGATGCTGCGCAGCGGACGATACACCGTCCAGCAGGTAGCGGACGAACTGAATTTCCCCAACCAGTCCTTCTTCGGCAAGTACTTCAAGGAAGCCGTCGGCGTCTCCCCCAAGAAGTGGAAATAAGTTTTCAGTTTTCAGTTTTCAGTTTTCAGTTTTCAGTTTTCAGTTGTCAGTTGTCAGTTGTCAGTTTTCAGTTGTCAGTTTTCAGTTGTCAGTTGTCAGTTGCTAGAAAGCGGATGCCTCATTAAACATTAAACTCTAAACTCTAAACTGCGAGCACCGCGAGCATATAAACTCTAAACTGCGAGCACCGCGAGCATCAAATTTCTCCCTCCAGGCGGATGTCTTCGCTTGATGCACCTACCCATACATCATAAGTGCCCGGTTCAACGGTCCATTGCATTTTGGCGTCGACGATGGCAAGATCATCGCGGTTGAGATGCAAGGTCACAGTACGCACCTCACCGGCATTGAGCGAAATACGTTCGAAAGCCTTGAGTGTCCGTTCAGGCTGGACGACAGACGCCAATCGCTGGTGCAGGTAGAGCTGCACCACCTCCTCGCCTTGCCTTGAGCCAGTGTTGGTCACTTCAAAGGTCACGTCGTAGCCACCGTCACTGCTCTTGGTAATCGTCAGCCCCGAGTACTGGAATGTCGTGTAACTCAGTCCGTAGCCAAAGGGGTATAGTGGCTTTGCACCCATCTCCACGTAGTCGTGGGCAGTGGGTAGCGGACGGTTGTAATAGACGGGCAGTTGTCCCACATGGCGCGGTACGCTGACGGGCAGTCTGCCGGCAGGATTGTAGTCGCCAAAGATGACATCGGCTATGGCGTTGCCGCCTTGTTCGCCGGGATAGTATGCGGTGAGTAGGGCGTTGGCATTCTCGGCTGCCCAATTCTTATTCAATGGACGTCCCTCAATATAGACCACGACGAGCGGTTTGCCCGTGGCTTTTAATGCCTTGAGCAATTCGGTCTGCCTTCCCAGCAGGTCCAGCGTGGCACGGTCAAAGCCCTCGCCACACTCCATGTCGCTGACAAACTGCTGTACGGCAGTGGCGGCACCGGTCTCCTCATAGGTTGTCTTGAAATCCCTTGCTGATGAGCCGCCGACCACAGCGATGATTACATCGGCTTGTCGGGCAACAGCCACAGCCCCAGGGATGTCGGTATCCATCGTGTCGCGGATGGCGCACCCCTTGGCATAGAGACAGCGCTGCTCGCCTACCACGGCCTTGATGCCACGATAGGCGGTCATGATCTTAATGTCGGGTTGCGGGGCAGTATAGTCACCCAACATATTGTAGATGTTGTCGGCATTGGGACCGATGACGGCGACGGTCTTGTCCTTGCTCAATGGCAGAATGCCGTCGTTCTTGAGCAGGGTGATGGATTCCAGGGCAGCCCGCCATGCCGTGGCAATGGCATAGTTGTTATTGACTTCTCTTGCTGCAGTCTTGCTGTCAACATAGGGATGCTCAAACAATCCTAATTCAAATTTCAGGCGCAGTACACGTCTCACGGCTTGGTTGACAGCTTCTTCGCTAACTTTACCCGCCTTCACTGCCTTCACGAGCTTGGAAAAGCAGTTACCGCCCAGGTCAACATCCACTCCTGCCAGCAGGGCTTGGACAGCGGCGTCTTCAGATGATGAAGCCGTGTGATGCGTGCCACGGATACCGTCGATGCTGAACAGGTCACTCACGACAAAGCCTCGGTTAAATCCCCAATCGCCCCTCAACACATCGGTCAGCAATTGGCGGTTGGCAGTGCAGGGCACACCGTCGAGCGAATTATAAGAGGTCATTACCGATAAGGCTCCTGCATCGATGACTCGCTTGAAGGGTGGAAGAAACTGTTGTTTCAGTTCCCTGGGTCCAACGATGGAACGTGCTCCGTTCTGGCCGCCTTCGGTCGTTCCATAGGCGATGAAATGCTTCAGTGTGGCGATGGTTGAGTAGGGCTGGCTCAGGTTGCCGCCCCCCAGTCCCTTAACCATGGCAGCACCCATCTCGCCGCTCAAGTAAGGATCCTCGCCCAACGTTTCCTCCACACGGGACCAACGGGGCTCGCGGCTCAGGTCCAATACGGGTCCATAACTGATGTGCCCGCCCTGTAGCCTGATTTCTTTGCCGATGACGGAGCCCGCCAGTTGCATGAGGTCGGTTGACCATGTGGCTGCCATACCCAAGCCAGTCGGGAATACGGTTGCCCCGATTGCCATGTGTCCATGAGGCGCTTCCTCGGCAATGAAGAGCGGTATGCCCAATCGCGTTTGCTCGATGGCATAGCGTTGCATGGCATTGGCGGCCTGTGCTGCCAATGCGGGATTGAGTCCGTTGGCAAGCGTTTTGCGGGTCCAGGGGTCAGCACGGAACACCGCCCAGTACATTCCCGCATATAGGTCGTTTTGTTCTTCGATGAACTTCTCGCTGACGTTTACCCGTTTACCGTTGATCTGATAGGAATCCCATCCCATAAGGCAGACCAATTGTCCAGCCTTTTCCTCCAGGGTCATGCGCGAGAGCAGGTCTTCTACGCGTTGTTCAATAGGAAGGGTGGCATCCTTGTAAGGGTATTTGTTTGCTGCATGGATGGTCATGGTCATCCAGGCGATGGCTGTCAGCAGCAATAAGGAACGTTTCATCATAATTTAATGGTAGTTTTTGACACATTGGTGCCGGTGATTTCAATGATAGGTGCTGTGCCACGGGCATCTTCGGCTTTCCACTCAATGTCGATGGTGCGGCTCTCGCTAGGCATCAGATGCAGGTAATTGTCACTGTAGATGACGGGCAGAATTTGTTCGCCGTCGCTACCCTTGAGATTCAGGCGCAGCATTACCGCGGGCGTGTTGCCGTAGTTGAGTAGCGTGACATTGGCGTGGGTGCCTTTAATATTTACGGTTGACGAAACTGCTGCCTCGGGCATGGAGCGCAGCTGCTTGCGATGATCTACGCCAAGACTCTGGACATAGTCATTCTGAGAGATCATCTTGCCGTTCTTGTCAGCAAGCGTCAGTCTCAGGAAATAGACTCCCACGAAGTGCTGCGGCACCTCAACCGACATGGCGTCAAAATGGTTGTCTTCCTGCAGATCATAGGGCATGGACTTGCTCCAGATGAGTTCCCCGTCGATGCCATAGGCTGTCACTGTGACCGTACCAGTCTGATGACCAGCCGAGTGGTTGATGACCTCCACCTGATTGGTAATCGGGTTCCACTGCACGTGCAAGGGCTCGCAGGCATGCTTCACGCCATAGTAGGCAGCCGTCGGCTCCAAGTAGTAGTCATAGGTCTGCCAAACCATCGACGGCCAGCAGGGATGGCTCATCCAGATGAGCAGTCCCATCGCATTCTTATTACCGCCCTCATACATGGCACGGTAACCCTCGTAGTTGATCCACTGAGCCCATTCACAGAACTCCTCGGCAGAGGCCGGCATGCCGAAGTCATCGGCAATCAGTTGGTTGAACGAGGCTCCCCGCTGGGCTCCCTCCATTGTGAAGTCGTGGCGTCCCCAGTAGAGATTCTGCGGCCACAAGTGGTCGGCATCGAGTGTGCGGCTCAGGCCCTCGTAGGTCATCACATTGGGCATGCCACGCTCGGTGTGCAGCTTGCCTGTCTGTTTTTCAAAATACTCCTTGGCGCTGATTGCCCAATAGGGACCGTGGCCACTCACGCCATCGTCAGCCGAACTGGAAATATAATCCAATCCCGGGTGCAGTGTGGCTACCGCTTGCCGCAGACCCTCGTCGAGCGTCTTGGGCGGATAGCCCTCGTTACGGCCGCAGTAGATGCCAATGCTGGGATGATTGCGGATTTTAAGCACCAGGTCACGGGCATTGTCCATAAACATCGCCTCGTTGTCGGGGTCGGGACCGTCGGCGGGGTTAGCCAGCCAGAAGTCCTGCCAAACCATCAAGCCGTAACGGTCGCAAGCCTCATAGAACTCTTTGTCGCCCGTCATGCCCACCCAGTTGCGGATCATGTTGTAGTTCATCTCCTTGTGGTGGCGAACGGCAGCGTCATATTCACGCTCACGATAATTCAGGTTGTTCTCGCTGAAGGCCCAGTTGCCGCCCTTGGGCACCAGGCGGCGGTGGTTGATGTAGATCCTCAACCAGGTGTCCTTCTCGGTGGTTTTCACCTCGCGGATGCCAGCCTTGTAGTTGATGGCATCGCTCTCCTGGCCATTGATGGAGAAGGAGAATCCGGCGTCATACAGGTAGGGCTCGCCGTAGCCGTTGGGCCACCACAGGCGCATCCGCTGGTTCTTGAGCTGCGGGAATTCATCGGGATTGAATGATTCCTCTATCGTCTTGCCAGCGGCAAGAGTCACCGACTTCTCAAAACTGATGTCACCGATATGCCCGTGCAGGGTGCCGCTCACAGGGTGGTCAGCCTGGTTGGTGAGTAGTACGGCAGGCGTCATCGTGGCAAGGGTATCGTTCACGCCAAGTGTGGTCGTCACAACGGGGTCGCTCACCGTTACATCGCCCGCAGTCGTGAGATACACATCGTCCCAGATGCCGATGTCACGTCCGCGAATGGTCGAAATCCAGTCCCAACCGATGGTAGCATGGAACGTGGGATTGTCGGCACCGAGGATACCGCCGTTGAAGTCGGTATTCTTTTCGGTCTTGACCTTTACGCCGCCAGGGTTGGCATTGGCAATGATTCTTATTTTCAGTTTATTGTCGCTCTGTTTAACGTAGGGGGTGATATCAAATACCCCACGTTTGAAGGCTCCCTCGATGAGACCCAGCAGCTGTCTGTTGAGCCTCACTTCGGCCTTCCAGTTGATGCCGTCGAGGTGGAGCATGATGCGTTTGCCTTTACATTCGCTGGGCAGATCAAATGAACGCGTGTAGATGAAATCGCCATCGAAGAAGGATTCTGATGACATCATCAGGTTATCGTCGTGATTCATGTCGGGCAGGTTCCCAGCATTGACATAACTCGACAGCACGGTAGCCGGTACCGTGGCTTTTAATCCGGGGCTGAGCGGATGTGATGCCCGTTGCAGCCTCCAGTCGCCGCCATTGAGCAGCCATCGGCCGTCTTGCCAGCCACCTGGGGCATGGTCTTGGGCCATCAATCCTCCCGTTCCCCACACCTCGATTTCGTGCAGGCTATAGGGCTGGCTGCCTTTTGACATGTTCACCCTCACATATCTTGCCGGCAGCTGCTCCTTCAGGTTAAAGGTAGATACATTTTTCTTGGACTGTTCGTTGCTGACGATGGATTGCCAGTTCTGATTGTCGTTGCTGACCTTGACATTGTACAGGAATGCTTTCTCTGCCCAATGGAGTACAATCTTGTCGATGTTGGCGCTTGCACCCAAGTCAACAGTCACCCATTCGTCATGTCCACTCAGACTTCGCCAGGCGCTGGTGAAGTGCTCTGACGGCAACACTCCTCGGGCACGCGCGTTGTTCTTGCTCATCTTCAGTTCGGTGATTGTCCAGTGGACTGCAGCGGGCGTGAGCAGTTCAAGACGCATGTGAGTGATGGAACCCTTCTTCAAGTGGAAGGTATGGTCGATATTGCGCGTCGGCAACAGGTCGTCGCCGCTATTCTTGTTAGGATCGCTATGGACTCTTCGGCGGGAGGCGGTACCCGGCAAGGTGTCGCCCTGCCATTCGTCTGAAACCTCCCAATAACGTCCGTCCTTGGAGGTGAGCAGCCTGAGGCAGAATCCTTGAGGCTCGTTGTCGCTGTAGGCCATGCTGCACACCATCTCCACCTCATCGATATCGACGTTCATGCCCTCCCAGTCATATTGCAGCCAGGTGTTCCCGCCCATCAGGATGTTGCAGGTCCACTCGTTGCCGTCGATGCAGGCTTCGCGCTTGTGAGGCGGCAGCGGTCCCTCGGGGGTGGACACATTGAGCCAGGCGGGCTCCCGTTCATCGATGATGCCGTCGGTCAGCAGTTGTGACGTGAGGTTGTAGTCCCATGACGAGGACTGATAGACTGTGCGATGCAGGGCAAGGTTGCGATAGGCGTTGTCTTGCACAAGGGTCGGCCCGTAGTATTCACTGGGATTGCCCGGATACTGCCCGATGGGGCGGTTCATCACTTGAGACGTGGCGCCAAGCGCCACCACAGTGGCTAATATCAAGAAGAGATTGTACTGTTTCATATCTTTTCGCGGATTTAAGTCGCAAATATACTCATTCTTTAGCAAATTTACAATAAAAAACTATCAGTTTCGAGAAAAAGCAGTATCTTTAGGGTCAAATTTCAAAACAATAGGTATGACGCTCAACCTTGATGCGCTAAATACTGCGATAACGCAGATCAATGATGTCCTGTGGGCCTATCTGCTGATAGGCGCCCTCATTTTGTGCGGTTTGTATTTCACGATACGTACCGGCTTTGTTCAATTCACTATGCTGGGCGACATGTTCCGTCAGCTTGTGGACTCGTCTTCCAAGGGTGGAGCGAAACAAATCTCTTCGTTCCAGGCCTTTGCGGTATCGATGGCGACGCGTGTGGGAACGGGTAACCTGGCTGGTGTAGCGACAGCCATTGCCGTGGGTGGTCCCGGTGCCATCTTCTGGATGTGGCTAATCGCGTTGTTCGGTTCGGCGACCGCCTTTGTCGAAGCCACGCTGGCGCAGCTGTTCAAGCGTCCGTCAAGTGACTCTTTCATCGGAGGTCCGGCCTATTACATCAGCCGTGGCATGCACAACAAGTGGATGGCGGGACTGTTTGCCGTGCTCATCACGCTGACCTTCGGTCTTTCCTATAACTCCATCCAGAGCAATGCCATCTGCGGGGCACTGAATAAGGCCTTCGGCTTCGATCCGCTGGTGGTGGGATGCATCATCACAGCGATAGCGTTGTTTATCGCTTTTGGTGGCATTCACCGCATTGCCCGTGTGAGCAGTGTCATGGTGCCCATCATGGCCATCGGCTATTTCATCCTGGCTCTGGTTGTCGTCATCATGAACATCGACATGATACCTCAAGTGTTGCGGTTGATTGTAAAGAGTGCCTTCGGCTTTGAGCAGGTGGCTGGCGGAGGTCTGGGCATGACCATCATGGTCGGCATCAAACGTGGCTTGTTCAGTAATGAGGCAGGCGAGGGTAGTGCCCCCAATGTGGCGGCAACTGCCGACGTCACTCATCCCGTCAAGCAAGGTCTCATCCAGGCCCTCGGTGTGTTCACCGACACGCTGCTCGTGTGCAGCTGTACAGCATTTGTGGTGCTCGTCAGTGGCGTTTACAATATCGAGGGGCTTGAAGGCATCCAGCTCACGCAGGCATCTCTTGAGTCGCAGGTGGGCAGTTGGGGAACGATTTTTGTCGCCATCGCCCTTTTCCTGTTCGCCTTCAGCAGCATCATCGGCAACTATTACTATGGTGAGGCCAACATCCGCTTCCTGACCGACAAAAAATGGGTGCTCACAGTATTCCGCATCCTCTCGGGTGGCGCCTTCGTTTTTCTGGGAGCCGTGGCAAGTTTTGAGTTTGTGTGGAACATGGGAGACCTCTTCATGGCACTCGTTACCCTGTGTAACTTGATCGCTTTGGCTTTCCTGTGTAAATACCCCTTCAAGCTGCTGAAAAACTACCGCACTCAGCGGCGTAACGGCATCAAGAATCCAGTCTTCCACCGTAGTGACCTCCCCGAGATAGCCGACGACCTGGACGCATGGGATTGAGAGTTTCCAGTTCTCAGTTCTCTGTTTTTAGTTGTCAGTTGTCAGAATGCGGATGCCTCACTAAACATTAAACTCTAAACTGCGAGCGCAGCTCGCATCATCGCGGATGCCTCTTTAAACTTTAAACACTAAACTCTAAACTGCGAGCGCAGCTCGCATAAAACAATGAAAGGACTAGTCATAAAGAATACCGGCAGTTGGGTTACCGTACGTCTTGAAGACGGTAACACGGTGAACTGTAAGATGCGTGGCGTGCTGCGCCTTAAGGGCCTGCGCTGTACCAATCCTGTCGCCGTGGGTGACATGGTGCAGGTAGAGGACAAGGGTGGCGACGCCCCTGTCGTGGGTGCCATCGAGCCGCGCAAGAACTACATCATTCGCCGTGCCAGCAACCTCTCCAAGGAATTTCAGATTATCGCTTCCAACCTGGATCAGGCTGTTCTTGTCGCCACAATTATCCATCCCGAGACGAGCACGACCTTTATCGACCGTTTCTTGGCGACTGCCGAAGCCTATCAGGTGCCTGCCGTACTCGCCTTCAACAAGGTGGACCTGCTCATCACCGAGGAGTCGCGCCAGTATCTTGAAGAACTAAAAAGTATGTATGAGTCTATCGGTTATCCTGTCGTCGCCATGTCGGCTGCTACAGGTGAAGGAACCGATGAGTTAAAAGCATTATTGTCAGGAAAAATGTCTCTGCTCTCGGGCAATAGCGGTGTGGGCAAATCGTCCATCATCAATCTGCTTATTCCCGATGCCCATGTCAAGGTGGGTGATGTGAGCCAGACTCATCACACGGGAATGCACACGACTACCTTCAGCGAGTTGCTGGATCTGCCTGGCGGTGGAGCAATCATTGACACCCCAGGTGTCAAGGCCTTTGGTACAATTGATTTTGAACGAGCCGAGGTGTCACACTATTTTCCTGAAATCTTTAGGATTTCCGATGACTGCCGCTTCAACAACTGCACCCATACCCACGAGCCGGGCTGTGCCGTCCTCGCTGCCGTGGAAAGCGGCGATATAGCATACAGCCGCTTCGTCAGCTACTTGAGCATCCTTGACGAGGACCCCAACAACAAGTACCGCAAACCGTTTTGATATGCTCGCTGCGCTCGCAGATTAGTGATTAGAGATTAGTGAAGCAAAGGTCTAAAGTCTAAAGTCTAAGGTCTAATGTCTAAAGCCTAAAGTCTAAAGTCTAATTCATGACGATTCGAAGCCGCGTGTGTGGCCTGAGGGCAGTGATGTACTTGTTCAGGCGTTCCTCGGTGAGCGTTGAATAGATGTTGTCAAAGCCGCCCACGATGTCGATGCCCAGGGCTCGGTTCTGCAGGGCACGCATCCAGTAGGTGTTGGTCTGCAGGGCGCTCTCGTGTTCGCGGCCTACACGTTCCTTCATTTTATTGAACAAGTCTTCGCTCACGCCACTGTAGAAGATGGCGTTGACGGCATAGTCGGCATACACGAGCATACTGTCCCTGTCGGCCGTGCTGGTCTCAAACTCATAGTTGATCATCCAGCGGTTATGGTAGATGGATAAATTGCCGTCGGCCCCTACATCATAGGTGCCGTGTTTCTCATGTCGCAGAAAGGTCAGCAAGGCGGTGCCCACAGCCTCGCCCACAAGGTCCATCATAAATTCATCATCAAAGCTGTATTTCTTGTCGCCCATGATGCTCACATAGATGGATGACTTGGGGCTCTGCATGTTGACTTCAAAGAAGTTGTCCACCATGCCTGTCGCCATCTCGGGAAGATAGCCGCTGCCATAGGTCTCGCGCTCGCCGTTGTCGGGCAGGGAGGCCAGATATTTCTTGATAAACGGCCTCACCTCATCGACAGTAAAAGCCCCCACAAGGGAGAATGTGTAGTCTCCGGCATTAGCCACACGCCGGCGATAGAGTTCCAATACCCGCTGGCCGTCAAGTTGATCCACCTCCTCGGGGCGGATATTGCGGTACATGGGGTTGCCCCGGTAGAGCGTGCTGCCGATAGAGTCGCTGTAGATCATCTTGGGATTGTAGCTGGATTGGGATAGCTGGGAGCGCAGGCGCGTCTTGAGACTCATGAAGGCTTCCTCGTCAAGGCTCACGTCGGTGAAATAGAGGTAGCACAGTTGCAGCAGGGTCTCAAGGTCGGCACTCTGGCAGCCGCCGGTCAGTTGTTCATTAGGGTCGTTGAGGATGAATGAGATGCCCAGCTGGCGCCCGCTCATTATTCTATTGAGCTGATTGATGGTGTGACCGCCCAGTGCACATTCCTCAATGACCTGCTCCATGAGGCGTACATTGATGTCGGCTGTGTCACCGTAAGCCCACTCGCCGCCCAGGCTGAAGGCGTTGAACAGCACCTCGTTGTTCTTGAATGTCGTTGGTTTTAGTCTCACGGTAGCACCGTTGACCAGAGTCATCGTGGTGATACCTGTCTCGGGTTCATAGGTCTCGTTGATGATACCTCCCTGGATGGGCTCGGTTTCCAGCAGTTGATGACCTGCCGCCATGTCGATATAGGGCGACTGAGGCGAGTTGATGATGCGGCCGAAGTGGGCAATCACGTCGCGTGAAGTGGGGTAGAGGCTGTGGCCCGAGAGTGATTGTGGCCCCGAAATCAGCACACTCACGTTGTCCTTTCCTGTGATGGAGCGCAGGTAGGCATTCACTTCGTCCAGACTGACACGTTGCATCTCTTCAATGAACATTTTTGCCTCGGCAACCACACCGGGGATGTAGCTGCCGTTTTCGTAGTGGTCGATGTATTCGTCAGCATACTGGCGACTGGTGCGGTTGTTCGCCTCGGCACTGTAGTCGGCATAAACTGAAATGATTTTGCGTTGGGCACGTTCCATCTCACTTGGGGTGAAACCGTGTTGCATCGCGCGTGCAGCCTGGGTGATGAGCGTGTCAAGGGCCTCCATGGAACGTCCTTCCTTGGTCATCGCTGCCAGTGTGAGGGCATCACGCGAATTGGTAATCAGGAACCTGCGGTCATAGACCATAGTGTAGTCAAGCGGTGACGCTTGGGTGCGTGTCGCCTCGTCAAGCCGTTCATTGAGCATTTCCTGCACGAGTGTCGAGACGACGTTGTGGCGCAGGCAAGACGTCGTGTTGCGTTCTTCCTTGGGCACCTGACTGTGTTCAAACATCAGGTAAATCATGGTGCTTGAAGCCTCGGGGTCGGTGTGCAAGGCATAGGTCACGCCATTGTGGTCGGGAATAAAACTGAGTTTGTTGTCAGGATCTTCATTATCACTCTTGGGGATAGTGCCCATGGTTTGCTTGACCATCTTCTCCATGCGGTCGGCATCAAAGTCACCGATGATGACCACAGCCTGCCGCTGGGGACAGTACCAGCGGTCGTAGAAAGAGATGAGTTGGTCACGTGTGAGGTTGCGGATGACGCTCATGTCGCCGATGGGGATGCGGTAGGCATAACGGCTGCCCGACAGCAGGATGGGCAACGTGTTCTCGTACAAGCGCATCTGCTGGTCGGCATGCATGCGCCATTCCTCTTGAACCACACCGCGTTCCTCCTCGATGGCACGGTCGTCGAAGTTGAGGTCACATGCCAACTCCTTCAGCATCAGCAGCACAGTGTCAAGCAGGGCAACACGATCGGTGGGGACATTGGAAATCTGGAAACGTGTGTCGTCAAAGCTGGTCGAGGCATTGATATCGCGGCCGTAGGACACGCCATTGTTCTGCAGGATGTCCACCATTTTGATGCCTGGGAAATTGCGCGTTCCCTGAAAGGCGACGTGCTCGATGAAGTGGGCCATGCCTCGCTCGTATTCCTCCTCGACAAGGGAACCGGTCTTCTGTACCAGCCAGAACTCGGCACGCCCTTTGGGTTGCTCGTTGTGACGGATGTAATAGGTCATACCGTTCTCCAGCCGTCCGATCCTCAATTCCGGATCAACCGGTAACTCCTTTTCCCGCGCCCATGCCGTCAATGACAGCAAGGTGAACAAGGTGAGTAATATCGCTTTTCGACAGTTCATGTGTGTTGCTCAATGCGACGAGACACCGTCTCGTTATTTCATTGGAATAAGTCCCGCTTCTCTTCCATGGCGATGACAGTGTCGCTGGTCACGACGCAGTCGAGTGGACGGTCATGCGGTTCGACGGGAACCTCGTCAACAAATTGGAAGTCGCACACCACACCGATGGTGGGGCACTTGGTTGTGCTCAGCAGGCGGTCATAGAACCCCTTGCCGCGACCCAGGCGGTTGCGCTTGGCATCGAGTGCCACAGCAGGCACGATGATGAGTTCCAGGCAGGAGGCATCAACGGGCTCGCCCACGGGCTCCCCGATGTGGAACTTATTGTTGTCGTCCAGGCTTTGTGCACCGTGATAGGGCACGATTTCCAGATCATCGCCCACCACGCGCGGCAAATAGATGTTCTTGCCGGCAGCCAGCCATTGGTTCACCGTCTCATGGGTTGGCAGCTCGTCGGGGAGCGACCAGTAGCATAGGATGTGCTGTGCCTGTTGCCAGATTGGCATCGCCTTGATTGTGTTGAACACCATATCGGCCTCCACCTCACGCAGTGCAACAGGGGTCATCCCTTTCAGCTGCTTGATCTGTTGTCTCAATTCCTTTTTTGTCATATATGTGATGTTTATTTTCGTTATTATTTATCAGCAAAGGTAATATAAGTCAAGTTTCGTGCAAAATTTTGTGCGAAACTTGTACACTTTTTATATTTTTTAATGTATATTTGCAGATTGGAATTAGAACTCTTACTGTAAATAGGGATTGATGTTTTTTGTTTTTCTCTGAAATAACCGATAATTCATTGTACTAACCTTTTATATTTATTGTTATGAAGAAATTACTATTACTGCTAACTGTTCTGACACTGTCGTTCAGTGCTCAGGCTGACATGATGCGTTTGCAGAATGCTAACTATCGTCATGTCAAGAGTAATCAAGTTGTTAAGCCTGCCATTTCTCAGGATGATGCTGTTGCCCTTCAATCTCATCAGCGACTGGGTGTCATCACCACCATGCCCGAGGGTGAGTTGAGAACTTACAAACGCACTGGTGGCCAGGGTATTTTTGCCAACAATGATCAGTTGGGACTTGATGTGCAGAGCGGCAAGATGGACGTCGTTTTTGCCGAGGATAATGTCGTGTACATGAAGAATATCCTGTTCAACTGCAGCATCAACTATGGTACCAGTTGGGTACAGGGTACCCTGAGCGAGGATGGCACAACCATCACCGTGCCGATGGGGCAGTCCATCTACAGGAATGACTACTACGATGCAGATATCGTGTTGTGCATGGGTTCCACTTCACTAACCGATGTTGATGGTAATCCCGCTATTACGTTTACTGCCGATAATAGTGTCACCGAGGCCGTTTATGTCATTGATGGGGATGTCATCACCCTGCAGGGCACCGAGGGCTCACAATCGACAGGTCAGGACATGGACCGCTGGAACGCCTACGGTCTGTCTTGCCACTGGAGTGATGACGGCTCATTCGGCGGCTGCCTGGAGTGGGACACCGAGCTCACCCGCACCGAGACCTCCATTATTCCCACTGTAATCTATGATCAGCCCGAAGGCGAGGTGGTTACCTATAACCGTGCCGGTATGTCCATCTTCACTGGTTACTTCGGCGTACAGTCCTCCACGTTTACCGACAAGATGAATCTTGTCTTTGGTACCGACGGCAAGGTATATATCCAGAATCCGCTGTGGTGGAACAAGTCGTTTAACACCTGGGTCTATGGTGACTTTGATCCCGAAACGGGAATCATCACTGTGCCTGTTGGCCAGTATCTGATGTACAATGAGTCTGGCGACCTCGGCGTCCAGCTGTGGTGGGGTCATAGTATCATCTATCAGAACGAGAATGGAGCTTATATGTATGAGTACTTCATCGAAGATGTTGATGCCATCCAGTTCAAGATTGATGGAGATAAACTCTATCTGATCGGCAGCAAGGGTGATCCCAATGCAGAGTTCCCCGACTACTACAATGCTACTGGTATGATTGGACACTTCAGCGACGGTTCCAACATGACCTGTCTGGAGTATGCCTATCCTGGTCAGGCTTACGGTACCGAGGTGAACTTGTCGCCCGCCGTTCCTGCCAACCCCACCGGAGTGGCATGGTATGATATGGGTAGAACCGATGGTAATACCTACCTCAACTTCGTGCTCCCGACGACCGATGTTGACGGCAACATCCTGGAGCAGGAATTCATCAGCTACAGTATCTTCACCGACGATGACCAGATTTATACCTTTGATGCCAATTCCTATGGTAGCATTGACGTGGATATTACCGAGGTTCCTTATTCCCTGTGGTCCAACTACTGGAACTTCACGCCCACCCAGGTGAGCTTCTACGGCACCATCCACAGCGATGATCCCCTGTTTGAGAACCGCATTGGTATCCAGGTATATTACACCGTCAACGGCGTGAAGAACGCTAGCGACATTGTCTATGTCAATGCCGCTCATCCCGAGCCTGCTATCCCCGCCAATCCCGAGGCCAACTACTGGTATGACTATGCCGAGTATGGTGACTCTTACGGCTATTTCTCCTATAGCCTCCCGACCACCGATATTGATGGCAATCCCCTTGATATGTATTACCTGAGCTTCAGCGTCTTCACCGACGATGACCAGATCTACACCTTCAGGGCCAGTGACTATCCCGATGACTTTACCGAGGACGCCACCGAGATTCCGTCATCAATCTTTGGCTTCAGCTGGAACATCTCTCAGTATAGCTGCTACCTCTATTACGACGAGGCTCCGTTCTTTAGTCATCGCGTCGGCATCCAGGCCTACTACACTGTTGATGGCGAGAAGAATGCCAGCGACATCGTTTACCTCGAGGTTTATCCCGACACTGGTGTTGACGAACTCAATGCTGGCAAGCAGATTGCCGGCGTGCGTTACTTCAACCTGGCAGGCCAGGAGATGGCTCAGCCCAATGGTATGACTATCCAGGTGACCACCTATACCGACGGCACCCGCACCGCCACCAAGGTCATCAAATAAAGAAAAAAAGCTATAAGCGCGTTTCTGTTTATAGTAATATCAAGTTTTTAAAAGTTAATAATTGGTGCCCGAGGACTCCCGTAGCCCTCGGGCATTTTCTATCCCTCTCCACCCCAAAATATTCTGCCTCAATTACCCTCTGTAATAACAGAGCATGGAATCTGCTCACAAAAGGATAAAAGTTTTTCTGAATTATCACGCTAAAATACAATCCAGGGGCAATTAGTCGTGCGATCAGTAAACTGTTAGATTCAATGACATTAGCCCCGCAGCGTGTATGCGGCAGACCTCAGATTTTTCAGATTTTTCAGTTGTTCTTAAAAAAACAGTTGTTTTTTAGAAATTTGTGGCGTTTTTGCTTGTGGATCAGGAAATTTGTAGTACCTTTGCAGTCGCGCTTTTCGGGAACGAGTCCGAAAAGGCTGTTTAACTAACTTATTATTAACAATTTAAATGAGCGAAGAATTAAAAAATTCTCCAATCGCCGATTTCGATTGGGACGCCTATGAGAAAGGC
>ONJS01000034.1 GCA_900318205.1 uncultured Prevotellaceae bacterium
TGAGCGAAGCTGCCCAGGAGGCCGACTGCCCCTTCCTGCAGGGTTATGCCTATGACGGCAACTACCTGTTCGCCAACACCAAGGATGCCTTCACCCTTGTAGGCACTCCCAAGGAGGGCCAGACCGAGGCCGCTACCCAGGCCCTGGCTACCGAGGCTATGCGTGCCGCCAAGCACGGCTTTACCGCTACCGAGTATGCCCGCGCTAAGGAAGAATACCTGAGCCAGCTCGAGAAGCAGTACAACGAGCGCAACAAGATCTACAACGGACGTCTTGCTGCCCAGTACTACCGCAACTACCTTGACAACGAGCCCATGCCCTCTATCGAGCAGGAATACCAGATCATGAACCAGATTGCTCCCATGATTCCCGTGGAGGCCATCAACGAGCTGCTGCCCGAGCTCATCACCACCGATGGCAAGAACCTCGTTGTGATGAACTTCAACCAGGAGAAGGACGGCGCTGTCTATCCCACTCCCGAGGGTCTGAAGGCTGCTGTCGATGCCGGTCTGAACGCCAATGTTGAGGCCTACGTGGACAACGTGAAGCAGGAGCCCCTGATTGCCAAGCTGCCCAAGCCCGGCAAGATCACCAAGGAGAAGGAGAACACCACCCTCGGTTACAAGGAACTGGAACTGAGCAATGGTGCCCGCGTTATCCTCAAGAAGACCGATTTCAAGGAGAACGAGATCAGAATGAGCGCCTTCCAGCGTGGTGGCTCATCGCTCTATGGCGAGAAGGATTGGGCCAACACCGGTCTGATGCCCTATGCCGTAATGATGAGCGGTCTGGGTAACTTCTCCAACACCGAGCTCGAAAAGGCCATGGCCGGCAAGCAGGCTAACGTAAGTCTCAGCATGGACACTTACAGGGACGTGGTAGCCGGTAACTCCACCGTAAAGGATCTGGAGACCTTGTTCCAACTCACCTACCTCAACTTCACCGCCATCAACAAGGACGAGAAGAGCTTCAACCAGGTAATGAGCCAGCTTGAGAACGCTCTCAAGAACAGAGATCTTGATCCCGAGAACGTCTTCAGTGATTCTGTATCCTACATCCTCGCCAACCACAACTGGCGCGACAAGCCCTTCACGGTTGAAGCACTCAAGGAAGTGAACTATGACCGTATGCTGCAAATCGCCAAGGAGCGCACCGCTAATGCTGCCAACTACACCTTCATCTTCGTCGGTGCATTTGACGAGGCTGTGATCCGTCCTTACATTGAGCAGTACATCGCTAGCCTGCCCGCCAAGAAGGGTAAGAAGTCCAACTACGTGGATTGTGAATCTCACCCCGTGGGCCAGACTATCACCCACTTCACCCGCAAGAGCGAGACGCCCAAGGCTATGGCCCAGATCTACTGGTATGACACCAAGACGCCTTACACCCTCGAGAACCAGATCAAGGCCAACATCCTGGGTCAGGTACTGAGCAAGCTCTACCTGCAGAAGATCCGTGAGGATGAGAGCGCTGCCTACTCGGCAAGTGCACGTGGCTGGTCCACCTACGAGGGCAGCAACTTCTTCACCGCTGTCATGGGCTACTGCCCCATGAAGCCCGAGAAGGCTGACATCGCCCTGAAGATCATGAACGAGGAGATGATCGAGGCTGGCAAGTCCATCGACCCGACCACCCTGAAGGAGATCAAGGAACTCTTCGTTAAGGATATGACCACCAACTTCAAGGAGAACAGCTACTGGTTGAGGACGATCCAAAACTACCTGTTCTCTGGCTACGATGGTCACACCGGCATCCTGGACATCGTTAATGCCCAGACTCCCGAAAGCATCGCCGCCTTTGCCCGCCAGCTCTTGAGCGCCGGCAACAAGGTTGAGGTTGTCATGCTCCCCGAGGAGTAATCCAGACTGATTAGCACCACATGAGTGGTGCCTGACATAAGAGGAACCGAGGACTTGCTGCGGCAATCCCCGGTTCCTCTTTCTTTGGTTCTGGAGTTTCTAGATGCTATAGAATATCTAGAGTTTCTAGAAAAAGTTGTACCTTTGCACCCGCAAAACGATAAAAAACAATACAATGGATACAACAAGACAACAGAAAATCAGCCGCCTGGTGCAGAAAGAGCTGAGCGAAATTTTCCGCCGTGAGACCGCCAAGACACGCGGCACGCTCGTGAGCGTGAGCAGCGTGCGCGTCTCGCCCGACCTGAGTGTGGCCAATGTGCGCCTGAGCATCTTCCCCAGCGAGAACGCCCAAGCCATCATGGAGAATATCAACAAGAGCGAGCGCAGCATCCGCCATGAGTTGGCGCAGCAGACGCGCTACCAGTTGCGCCGTTGCCCGGAACTGAAGTTCCACATCGACGACTCCCTTGACTACATCGACCACATCGACCAGCTCCTCGCCAAGGACAAACCCAAAGAGGACGATCAGGAGCCTAAAGCCTAAAAAATGAATCTGCCGTTGAAGATAGCGTGGCGCTACCTGGTGTCCAAGAAGGGGCATCAGGCAGTCAATATCATCTCGATCGTCGCCGTGTGCGGTGTCGTGGTGGCCACTGCCGCACTCATCTGTGTACTGAGCGTGTTCAACGGTTTCCGTGGACTCATCATGGGCAAGCTTGCGATGCTTGACCCACAGGTGGCCATCACCGCCACCATGGGCAAGACGATCAACGATGCCGACAGCGTCATCGACGTTGTCAATAATATCCCTGGCGTGGAGCGTGCCGTGCCCGTCATTCTGGACCAGGCACTGGCTATCTATGCCCAGTACCAGATGCCCGTACGCCTCAAGGGTGTGCCCGACAATTACAACACCTTGAATGACATCGACTCGGTCATCGTTGACGGCGAGTGGAAACTGCGTGACCAGGTGTCAAGATACATTGTCGTGGGAGCCGGACCCGCCGTCAGACTGATGGTGCGGCCCGAATCTCTCGGCATGGTCTATCTCTACGCTCCCCAGCGCCAAGGCCATGTCAACATCGCCAACCCGATGGGTGCGTTCAGGCAAGACTCGCTGTTCGTGTCGGGCATCTTCCAGTTGCAGCAGAACAGTTATGACGCTGACCTCATCTATGTGCCGCTGGATGTGGCGCAAGAGCTGTTTGACTATGAGACCGAGGCCACACAGATTGAAGTAAAGCTTGACTCTGGAGCAAACGAGCAACAGGTGATGCACGCCATCGGGAAACTCTTGGGCAGCAGTTATCAGGTGCAGAACCGCCTGATGCAACAGCGTGAAGCCTATCGCCTGGTAAATATCGAGAAGTGGATGGCCTTCCTGCTGCTGGCATTCATCCTCGTCATTGCCACGTTCAACGTCATCAGCACACTGTCACTGCTCATCATCGAGAAAGATGACAGCATCGCCACGTTGCGTGCCCTGGGCGCCAATGACCGGCAGATTTCCCGCATCTTTGTCCTGCAGGGGTGGCTCATCACCCTGGCAGGAGCCATCACTGGAGTAGTCATCGGCATCATCTTGTGCCTGTGCCAGCAGCAATTCGGTTGGCTACGCCTCAGCGGAGACCCGGCTAACATGATTATCAATGCCTATCCCGTTGAGGTGCAATGGACCGATGTAATCATCACCCTCGCCCTCGTTGCCGCTGTGGGCCTGTTGACCAGCATGGTGACTGCACTCATCATGCGCAGACGATTAAAGAGTGAGGAGTTAGGAGTTAGAAGTGAGAAGTGAGAAGTTAGAAGTGAGAAGTTAGAAGTGAGAAGTTAGAAGTGAGAAGTTAGGAGTTAACTATCTACTATTATCTATTAACTATTAACTAAAAAAGATATGCTTACCATCAATTCATACGAAGAATTTGCCTCGCATCTGGGCGAGGAACTCGGTGTCAGCGAATGGCTCACCGTCGATCAGGACCGTATCAACATGTTTGCCGACGCTACGCTCGACCACCAATGGATCCATGTGGACGTGGAGCGTGCCAAGGCCGAAAGTGCTTACCACAGCACCATCGCCCACGGCTACCTCACCATGTCGCTGATTCCCCACCTGTGGAACCAGATTATCGAGGTGAACAACCTGGAGATGCAAGTCAACTACGGCATGGACAAGATGCGCTTCGGCCAGCCCGTCATCACCGGCAGCCGCGTTCGCCTCGTGACGAAGCTTGCCAACATCGCCGACCTGCGCGGCATCTGCAAGGCCGAGATCGACTTCAAGATGGAGATCGAGGGTCAACGCAAGCCCGCCCTGCAAGGCATCGCCTCGTTCCTGTACTACTTCAAGAAGTAATATGGTTATCCACATCATCAACGGTCCCAACCTGAACCTAGTGGGCAAACGCGAGCCCGAGGTCTATGGCAACCGCTCCCTCGACCAGTACCTGCAGGAACTGATTGAGCGCTATCCGCAGCACACGATCGACGTCTATCAGAGCAACATCGAGGGGGAGATTGTGGACCGCTTGCAGCAGGTGGGTTTTGACGACTGCGGCATCATCCTGAATGCCGGTGGCTACACCCACACGTCGGTCGCCATCGCCGATGCCGTCGCTGCCATCACCGCCCCCGTGGTCGAGGTTCACATCAGCAACATCTACAGCCGTGAGCCTTTCCGCCACAAGTCTCTCTTGTCTCCCGTTTGCAAGGGTATCATCGCCGGCTTTGGCCTCGACAGCTACCGCCTCGCCCTCCATTCTTTTTCAGACAACTATAATTAGAAGACAAGAAAGACAAGAAATACAATTTATTAATACTGTTTATGGTAGATATTCAAACTCTTAAGAAGCACATGTTCGATGTAGTAGGTGCAATCTATGAGGTCCACAAGGAACTTGGCGCAGGCCTCAACGAGTTCTGCTACCAGGAGGGGCTTCAAATGCAACTAGAAGAGCAAGAAATCCCGTTTAATCGAGAAATGTCCTTTCACCCATCATATCATGGCAAGGCAATGCAAGCTAGCTATCGCGTGGATTTCTTATGTAAAGGAGACATTATCGTGGAATGTAAAGCCACTGAAGACTTAAACAACAACATGCGTTCTCAGCTTTATAACTACATGCGTTTACTTAAACATCCATGCGGTATTCTTGTCAATTTCGCTTCAAAACTTGTCAAAGTCGAGCGATATTTTTATGACAAAGAGACAAATGAAATAATTGCTGTAGATGGGCATGCCATTCACCAATATCGATAATCATTTATTTTGTCCTTATTGTCTTTCTTGTCTTCCCACACAGCCACCTCAGACAAATGACAATCAGGAATTATAAAACAATTTGTCTTTATGAGTGAGGAGTTAGAGGAGTATATTTTGGGGCATATCGATGAAGAACCTGAGGTGCTGGAGCGCATCGATCATGACACGCATGTGCAGAACTATTATTGGCACATGTGCTCGGGGCATCTGCAGGGACGCCTCCTTAAGATGCTGACGCGCATGATCCATCCCCGCCGTGTGCTGGAACTGGGCACCTTCAGCGGCTACTCGGCACTATGCCTCGCCGAGGGCCTTGCCAATGATGACTGCTGCATCGATACCATCGAAATCAATGACGAGCAGGAAGACTTCATCCGCGAACACCTGGCAATGTCACCTTACAGCAAGCGCGTGAGGCTCCACATCGGCGATGCCCGCGACATCGTCCCTGCACTGGGCGAGCATTATGACCTCGTGTTTATTGACGCCAACAAGCGCCAATATGTCGAATACTATGACCTGGTAATGGAATACCTGAACCCGGGAGGCTTCATCATCGCCGACAATACCCTGTGGGCAGGAAAGGTGGTGGATCAAAAGGCCCAGCGTGATGCCCAGACACGCGGCATCCTCGCCTTTAACGACCGCGTCAAGCAGGACCCGCGCGTCGAGAAGGTCATCGTCCCCCTGCGCGACGGTCTCACCATTATTCATAAGTTACCCAATCCCTAAAAAAACGCACAATCCTAATGGCAAGTCACAATATTTTTGTAATTTTGTGACTTAAAGCATTACGCTATTTAAACATTAACATTATCTTTTACGATTATGGAGAATCAGAATCAACAGCCTTATCAGCCCAATTACGCTCAAGGTCAACGTCCTCCCAAGCCCGACAACCATCTGGTATGGGCTATTTTGAGCACCATCTTCTGCTGCCTGCCTCTGGGCATTGTTTCAATTGTCTATTCCTCTAAGGTGGATGGCCAGTACAATGCCGGTGACTACGCAGGAGCCCAAGATTCGGCCAACAAAGCCAAGAAGTTCGCCATGTGGGCAGCCATCTCTTGTGTTATCATTGTCGTCCTTTGCCTTCTTCTTGAAGTCGTAGCCGGCGTTTTCGGAACGTTAGGCGCTGCTTATTGACTTTCAGCAGACACCTGTATAAAGGACACACTTACTTCTTGACAAGTCGCAGAATTTTCTTAATTTTGTGACCTCATGTATGTACACTATTATTAGATATACAACATCATAATAACTTTCACTATTATGGAGAATCAGTTTCAGAACGAACAACAACAGCAACAGCAGTATCAGCAACAGCAGTATCAGCAACCACAGTATCAGCAGCAGTCTTATTATCAGCCGAACTATGCCCAGGGACAACGTCCCATGAAGCCTGACAACTACCTGGTATGGGCTATTCTGTGCACCATTTTGTGTTGTCTGCCCTTAGGCATCGTCTCGATCATCTACTCATCCAAGGTTGACGGCCTGTATAATTCAGGAGACTTTGCCGGTGCAGAAGATGCTTCCAAAAAAGCTAAGAACTACGCCATGTGGGGTGCTATCATTTCGGCCATAGTTATTGTGCTTTACATCCTGTTAGTCGTGGTGCTCGGCTTCTCTGCCGCATATGCCGATGGTTATTTTAACTGATCATGCTCAACAAGGTTGACAAAATAATGCCCTATGCATTGCCTGTTATTCTGGTACTGCTGGGCATTATCTATTACTTTGTCAATCCTTCGTTAAAGGGCCATCCCATACAATGCCCCTGGCACCTGCTCACGGGGACACAATGTCCTGCGTGCGGGTCACAGCGCGCATTGAACGCCCTGGTCCACGGCCACCTCGGGCAAGCACTATCTTACAACTATTTCTTTATCCTCTCGATACCTTATGCACTGGTAGCGGTGCTGGTGTCGTGGTACAACTTCGGGCATCGCCTCGACGGCCTTAAGCGTTTGGCGTTCCATCCCATCACCCTCAAGGCCTATGTCGTTCTCTTTTTTGCCTGGTGGATTGTCCGCAACATCTTCAACCTCTAACCCCGCCCCTGTCACTAAAGTCATCGGCGCAACACATAAAAATCCCGCAAGCCTCTATCGGGCCTGCGGGATTTGATATCTACTATTTGTCTAGTTTAGTTCCTGATGGTGGCAAAGCGTACAAAAGTGAGTGTCTGGTCACCAACCTTCATCTCGAGCATGGAGTCGCCTACCTTAACGGTATTGGTCTGAACCTCGGCAAACTGTGACTTGAACTCGTCGCTATTGAGCATCTGGGTGACCTGTGCTTTGATGTTGGCATCCTCTGTCACATGACCATTCATCGAAATATTGAGCAACTCAGTTTTATAGGTGTCCATGTTAGGGGTGAGCGTCAACTGGTCGCCCTCGAGCTTATAGGTACCCTTCAACTCAATGTTGGTAGCTACCTCCAGAGCCATCGTCTTAGCAGGCTGGGTGGCTTGGGTCAGCTCATCGGCAAAGCTGTATGTACCGTCTTCGTAGAAAGTGTAAGTCACATTCTGGGCCGAGAACGAGCCATCGGCATCAGTAATCACAACAGGTTGCATGGTGCGCCAAGTGGCACAAATGGATTGAGCCTGGACGGTCATGACCGACATCAGGGCAATGAGTGAAAATAAGATCTTCTTCATAATGCGTCAGATATTTTGTGAGTATGGATACTAGTTATTGATGGTAGCAAAGCGAGTAAACATCCACGTCTGCTCACCATCTTTCATTTCAAGCGTAGAGTCGCTTACCTTGATGGTGTTGGTTTCAACAGAGTCAAACTGTGCTTTAAACTCTTGACTATTGAGCATGCTCTTGACACGTCCTGAAACCATGGGATTGTCAGCCACCTTACCATTCATTGAGATACTAAGTATTTCTGCCTTATAGGTCTTCATGTCATTAGTCATTGTCAGCTGATCTCCCTCAAGCGTGTAAGTACCTTTCACTTCAATGCAGGTAGCAATCTCAAGAGCCATCGTGGGAGCGGGCTCAGAGGACATGGTGAACTCGTCAACATAGGAATAGGTCCCATCCTCATTAAAGGTGTAGAGCACGTTCTGAATCGTCATCGAACCATCCTCAGCAGTTTCAACAATGGGCTGCATGGTGCGCCAAGTGGCACAAATGGATTGAGCCTGGACGGTCATGACCGACATCAGGGCAATGAGTGAAAATAAAACTTTCTTCATATTCAATTAATTCTAGATTACGTCACAAAAGTAACTATTTTTTTTAATCCCGACGCACGATTTGATGTGATTTTTTTACGCTGGCCATCACACGGCCATCATGCCGTCACGAACTATAAGATTCAAAAACCGCCATAAAGTTTAAAACCACGCGCCAAAAAACTCAACCGGCAGCGAACCCTTCGGGCAAAAAAATCGGGACCAGCCCACGGTGTGGCGGTCCCGAAAAATTTCACTTTACTCTGATCCCGAGGGATTAGATGAGCTTGCGGTAGCCGTACTCAGCAGCCTCGTCGAGTTCCTCCTCGATGCGGATGAGCTGGTTGTACTTGGCCATGCGGTCGGTACGCGAGAGCGAACCGGTCTTGATCTGACCGCTGTTGGTGGCTACGGCGATGTCGGCGATGGTGGTGTCCTCGGTCTCACCGCTGCGGTGGCTGGTCACGGTGGTGTAGCCGTGGCGATGTGCCATCTCGATAGCGTCGAGAGTCTCGGTCAGGGAGCCGATCTGGTTCACCTTGATCAGGATAGAGTTGGCAGCACCCATCTTGATGCCCTTCTCCAGGAACTTCACGTTGGTCACGAACAGGTCGTCACCCACGAGCTGGCAGCGGCCACCGATCTTCTCGGTGAGCTTCTTCCAGCCTTCCCAGTCGTTCTCGTCAAGACCGTCCTCGATCGAGTCGATGGGATACTTGGTGATGAGCTCCTCAAGATAGTTGATCTGCTCGTCGTCGCTGAGCTTGCGGCCCTTAGGATCCTTGGGCTGACCGCTCTTGAGCTGACGATAGTCGTAGAAGTACTTGCCGTCCTCAATTACAGCGAACTCGCTGGCTGCGCAGTCCATAGCGATCTTCACATCGTCACCAGGCTTGTAGCCGGCGTCCTTGATGGCTTGAACGATGCTGTCCAGAGCGTCCTCAATGCCATCGAGTGCGGGAGCGAAACCACCCTCGTCACCAACGGCAGTGCTCAGGCCACGCTTCTTGAGCAACTTGGCCAGGGCGTGGAATACCTCAGCACCCATGCGAACGGCCTCGCGCTCGGTCTTGGCGCCAACGGGACGGATCATGAACTCCTGGAATGCGATGGGGGCGTCGCTGTGTGCACCGCCATTGATGATGTTCATCATGGGGACGGGCAACACGTGGGCGTTGGTACCACCGATGTAACGATACAGGGGCATGCCGAAGTAGTTAGCTGCAGCGTGAGCCACGGCGAGCGAAACGCCCAGGATGGCGTTAGCACCGAGCTTGCTCTTGGTGGGAGTGCCATCGAGCTTGATCATCGCCATATCAATGGCGCGCTGGTCAAAGGCATCCATACCCTCAATCTCGGGGGCGATAATCTCGTTGACATTCTGAACAGCCTTCAGGACACCCTTGCCACCGTAACGGTTCTTGTCGCCGTCACGCAACTCAAGGGCCTCATTCTCACCCGTTGATGCACCACTGGGCACCGATGCACGGCCCATGTCACCACTCTCAAGGGTTACTTCAACTTCTACTGTAGGATTGCCACGTGAATCCAGAATCTCTCTGGCATGAATTTCTTCAATATACATAATAATTATAAACTATTGGTTTGTAACTCAATACTGATATCATTTACGGGTGCAAAATTAGTGTTTTTTCTGCGCATCTCAAAAAAATAAGTATGCTTTTCTTAAAAATGTGCAGTGCAACCGATTGAAAACATAAAAAGTCGCGCTCAAGGCACAATCACACCGATTTGTCTATAAAAAACACCCCTTTGTATAATTAATTTGATTGTTCGGAATAAAACAAACTAATTTCGTAGCCATGAAAAACGCATCAGTTACATTTTCATAACCAAAGTTTATAGTTTTTATTAGTTACACACATTAAGTCCACTGACACCTTCTTACTGCGAAGGATGTACAAGTGGACTTTTTTTTCGTGTGATTTTGTGCATGTGAGAAGAATCCACTACTTTTGCCTCACGACAAAAAACGACGAACTATGCTCAATAGATTTATCATTATACTGTATATCATGGCGATGCTGCCCCTGTGCGTAATGTCACAATCCAGCATCGGGAGCAACATGGAGGCCCTCGGCACCGACGCCACAGCCGCTGTCCAGTTCCCGCCGATGCCAGCCCAACCTAGCGGCACCGCCTGGATTGTCATCTCCAAGAAGAACCTGACGTTGAGTGTCTATGACCGTAATTCAGCGGGCGACACCATCCTCATGGCACAGTTTCCATGCTGCATGGGCAAGAACAAGGGCAACAAGATGAGACGTGGCGACATGCGCACACCAGAATCCCCCGACGGCAGGCCTTTTAAAATCACGATGATCCAGAATTCATCCAAGTGGAAACACAATTTCCATGACGGGCGGGGCAACATCAGGGCCTATGGCCACTGGTTCCTCAGGCTGGAAACGCCCGGACACCGAGGCATCGGCATCCATGGCAGTACCAATAATGAGAAATCGGTTCCCGGACGTGCCAGTGAAGGCTGCATCCGCCTGTTAGACAAGGACATCATCACCTTGAAGGAGCACTTCGCCTACGTCGGCATGGCGGTCACTGTCCAGGGCGAGGAGCAAGCGCCCTACCCCTGGGAACAACGCGTCCGCCAAGCAGCCGCGAAGTAAAGCTCAATCTCCATTAATCAGTTTGTAACCGATACCACGCACGTTGACAATGCGCAAACTCTGATCCAGAGCTAAGCGGTGGCGCAACTTGGTGATAAACACATGCAGGCTCTTGTTGTTGAAAAAACTGTCGTCACCCCAAAGTTCGAGCAGGAGTGACTGGGACGTTACGACCTCGCTGGGATGCAGGCACAAGTGCCTCAGGATCTCGCTCTCGCGGTAGGAGAGTTCGGCACGGGCTCCCGTGGGCACATGTGTCAACCGCTGGACAACTGCGTCAAAGAGATATTGCCCGATGGTAAAACGGGTGACTTGTTCGGGTGGAGGTGCTACAGTACAAGCCCTGCCCAGCAACGCCTTGATGCGAACGATGAGCTCCTGCATTCCGAAAGGCTTCTTCAAGTAGTCATTGGCACCCATCTCAAAGCCGTGTACCACATCGTTGACCGCCGAGCGGGCAGTCAGGAAGATGACGGGCATAGTCTGGTCATTCTTGCGGATGCGACGCACCAACTCAAAGCCGTCAAGCCGTGGCATCATCACGTCGGCCACCAGCACGTCAGGCCGTTGGGCGGCATAGAGTTGCAAGGCTTCTTCGCCATCGCTGGCAACGGTAACACTGAACCCTTGACCATCGAGGGTGTCCTTGATAATCATTGCCAGGGTGCGCTCGTCCTCGGCGAGCAGTATGTGAATGGTCTTCTCGCTCATATCAACAGGATTGTAATAGACGTGCCCTTCCCCTTAGTGCTTGATGCATCGATGCTCCAGCCATGTTTCTCAACCATCGTTTTGACATAAAACAGGCCTAGTCCGTAGCCCTTGACGTCGTGCAGGTCTCCCGTGGGAATGCGGTAGAACTTGTCGTAGATGTGCGGCAACTTGTCAGCAGCGATGCCCATACCATGATCTGTTACACTGATGGCAGAAGGCGTGGCGGAAATCTCAACCTGTGCCTCGCCAGGGGAATACTTGATAGCGTTGTCAATGAGGTTATTCAGGATGTTGCTCAAGTGGGCGCGGTCGGCCTGCAGGGTCAAGCCTTCAGGGTCGATGTGCGTCGTAATAGTAACGGGTTTATCGGACTTGAGCTGTTGTTGCTCAATGATGGGTTGCAGCAATTGGGCGAAATCCACCGTTTCAATGTTGAGTTTGAACTGACGGCGGCGTTCCATACTCATCGAGAGAATCTGTTCGACCATCCCGCTCAACCGTTCCAATTGCTGCCGGCACAGGGTCAGATAATGGCGCCGCTTGGCTTCATCGGTCTGCTCACTGAAGTTGAGCAACGCATCGTTTGCGGCATAGGCAACGGCGATGGGCGTTTTCAGCTCGTGGGTGATGTTGTTGGTGAAGTCGGTCTTCATTTCGTCGAGCGTGCGCTGCTTGAGGATGGTCTTGATCAGGAAATAGAATGCCAATCCCAGCAACAGCACGATGAGCCCCGAGGCCGTCAAGATGCCAGCCATCTCACGCCAGACCAGCCCCGTCGTAGGTTCGATCGTGAGTTCATAGCGGCCGTAATCCATCCAGTTATAGACATAATGTCGTGCGTTTTTACTGGGGACATATCCTGTCGTCATATAGTTAAAGACCGTGTCGGCCTTGATGCACATCAACTGATGGTTCCCGCTCAAACCCAGTTGCTGCAAGCCTGCCGTCAGCAGGGAGTCATACTTCTCATATCTGGTACCCTCAAAACGGTCCACACCCAGATGCAGACCCTGCTGAATCATTGAAGCCAATTCGGTGACCGATATCTGCTCTTCAAGCATCTGCATGAAGGCTTCGTCGCCGGCCGTGCTGTCACTCTCGGGCTGAGGACTTGAACGCAGGACTTCAACCGTTTTCTGTTCCAGTTTTTCCCCGTCAAGTGTGACTTGGGTGGTCGTGACGGCTTTGGCGGTGATGCTTCCATCCTCGCCGATGCCGGCTCTCACGTCCATCGTGCCGTGAGGACCTTTGTCCTCAATGCTCTTGAGGCGCAGAAAGACTTCCTTGAGGTCGGCGACACGCATGGCCTCCCGGATGTCGTTGTCCATCTGCTCGCCGATGGTGAAGTGCAGTTGTTCTAGCCAATAGGCTTGATAGGCAGCGACACCCAATAGCGCCACAATCACCAGCACAGCAATATATTTCAACTTCACGTTCATCACCCGCAAAAATACACATTTTACCCATTAGTCTTCTACTCCGTTAAGACTAAATAAGTTTTTAGTTAAGACTTGGTAAGTCGCATTGGGGCGCGTGTGACGGGGATTGAGGATAATTTTGCGACCGAAAAATTAATAACTAATGATTTATGAATACAATGGTGAAGATTGTAATGGTTATGGTAGTCGTGATGGCTACAGCCAGTGGCATGGCACAAGATGCCAATCTACAAGACAGCATCGCCGCTGAGTGGGGCGACACATTGCAGTTAAAGGACGTGGAAGTGGTGACCATGCGCCAGTTGGTCAAGACGCTGGATGACCGCGTGAGTTATAATGTGCAGGCCGACCCCGAGGCGCGCACAAGCACTGTGCTCGATGTGCTGCGGCGCGTGCCGCTAGTGAGCGTTGACGGTCAAGATAATGTGCGCGTCAACGGCAGCAGCAGTTTCAAGATTTACAAGAACGGTCACCCCGACCCTGCCCTATCGTCCAATCCCAAGGAAGTGCTGCGTGCCATGCCTGCCAGCACCATCAAGCGCATCGAGGTCATTACAGAGCCTGGCGCCCGCTATGATGCCGAGGGAGCCACAACCATCCTGAACATCGTCACTGTCGAAGGCATTCGCATCGAGGGTGTCAACGGCACAGTGTCGGCCTCGATCAACACCTTCGGTTCACCCAATGCGAGTGCCTACGTCGCTGCCAGAGCGGGTAAATTCACCCTTGGGGCAACAGCATTTTACCAGAAACAGACACATCGCCAGTTTGCCGGTGAGGACGAGACATGGACGACCTATAAGGACACGGGCACCACGATGTATAACCGCTATCGCAACAAGCAACCCGCTTGGGTTTATAACCTTAGCCTGAACGCCAGCCTGGAAATCGATTCGCTGAACCTGATTACTGCATCTTTTGGTGGTTACCGCTACGGGCTGAACATCTACGGTGACAGCCACATCGAGTATCATGACGCGGCAGGGCTGTTGATCACGTCCTATGATAACCCGTTTAACCTGCCGCAGTATGGCTTCATGTCGTGGAACGGCCGTGCCGATTGGGAACACCGCACCAGTCGCAAGGACGAAGTCCTGACCGCCTCCTACATGTTCTCAACCACGGGCCAGCACGAGGAGCAGTATGACTCGCTCATCAACTTGGTCAATCCGCCGTTTGACTACACAGCCTACAGCAAGTGGGGCAAGGAACGCTTTATCGAGCACACGTGGCAACTCGACTACCAACTGCCGCTATGGGGGCATCACCTGCTGGAGGTGGGCGGCAAGTACATCCTGCGCCTAAACAAGAGCCACAACCGCATGCAGTATAACAGCGCTGCTGAATTGGACACGGACACCCGCTTCAAGCACGACATGCATGTGGGGGCCGCCTATGCCTCATGGCGCTACAAGGTGGGCGATTTCACCCTTCGCGGCGGCTTGCGCTATGAGTACAGCCACTTCCGCGCCAGTTATCCCAATGGCGATGGGGAACCTTTCGGACGCGACCTGCATGACTTGGTGCCTTCGGCAAGTGTGCACTGGCAACTATCGCCGTTCAACAGCCTGCGCCTGTCGTGGGCGACGAGCCTCAACCGTCCAGGCATTCAGTATCTCAACCCCGCAGTCAGGCGCTACACCACGACGATAGAATATGGCAATCCGCACCTGTCAAGCGCCCGCAACAATATGTTGAGCCTCAACTTCCAGCACACGGGCAACCGCTTGACCTTCAATATCAAGCCCACGGTAACCATCACCCGCAACCTCATCGGCACTTACCGCACGGTCCATGACGACGTTGTACACTTGACCAACAGCAATGACTGCCATTATCTGATGGCTGGCGTGGGTGGCTTTGTGCAGTGGATGATGACATCCAAGACCACTTTCTACATGAACGGGGAACTATGCTACAAGCGCTACCGCAATCCCTCACAGGACTTGACCAACAGCGGCTGGGGCGGCAACCTATACGCCCAACTCGCTCAGCAATTGCCATGGAAGTTACGTGCGACAGCCACCTGCATGTGGTATGAAATCGGCCACGACCTGCGTCATGTGTATGGCTACAGCACCATACCCAATCCCACCATCATGTTAGGGCTGTCACGCTCCTTCCTTAAAGATGACCGCCTGACCGTGCGCTTGAGCGCCAACTCAATCCTGCACAAGTATGAAGTGTCAAAGGGCTACATCACTCAAGGCGACTATGTAAATCACGGCGTGGGCCACTTCAACCAGCGCAATGTGCAACTCTCGTTAAGCTACGCCTTCGGCTCCAGCAAAACGAGTGTCAAGCAGATCGAAAAGACCGTCGAGAATGACGACCTAGTCGGCGGCCTGAGAAGCGGCAACTGATGGCGACTGCCGCAACGATTTGAAGACAAAAAAGACAAGAAGGACAAATATGGACTTATTTATTGATTATCAATAAATTGCATTTATTGCCCTTCTTGTCTTCAAGAAATTCTTTGCGCCTTTGCGCGGGGCTATTGTTGCTGCACGGGAGACGCAAGATTTTGCGTCTCTACAGGGCAGATGCCCCCTAAAACCTAAAGCCTACCACTGTCCCGAGAGCAGATAGTTGATGAGGGCCGTCACGTCGCCGATGTTGATGCTGCCGTCCTGGTTGCAGTCGGCAACAGGCATTGAAGCGTTGCCCGAGAGCAGCAGATTGATCAAGGCCGTCACATCGTCAATGGTCACATTTCCGTCACCGTCCACGTCGCCCCTGATAAAGTCAGGCTTCTCGCTGAAGTAGCCCGGGTTGCTGGCGCCGCCGTCAATGTGGGCATAGTCAGCATCCACATGGGCGGCATCGTAGGCCGTGCCCTGACCGCCCACCAGGCTGGTGCAGCCATCGAACACATTTCTGGAAATCGCTTGAGCCATGTCACTTAACTGCCAACCATCTCCCACGTAGATAGTCCGCAGTGCACTGCAGCCCCGGAACATCTCACCCAAATCCGTCACATTGGAGGTGTTGAAACTGCTCAAATCCAGGCTCGTCAATTTATAGCAGCGGTTGAACATGGCATCCATACGCGTCACCTCGCTGGTGTTCAGGTAGTCCATCCCGGTGATGGATTCAAGCTTCCTCATCTCGTAGAACCAGTAGCAGGTGAACAAGGGGCGGACTTCGGCAAACGACGGATCGAAAGCCACCTGGGTCACTTTGGCATTAGTTCCATCGCTAGCCCAACCGGGTTCGACAGCGCCATCGTTCAAGCTGTAGGTCGTGCCCGTTCGGCTACGGCTAGTGCGATAGTAGTCGTAGTAGAACGTCAGCGTCGTATTCTCGGCCGTGAAGCAGGCATAGGCCTGGGGCGCGACATAGCTCAAGTAGCCCGGGTCGCTGGTGCCGCCGTCGATGTGGGCGTATTCTTTGTCGATGTGGTTGCGGTCGTAACTCGTGCCTTTGTCACCCGCCAGGTCAATACAGTCATTGAACATTCTCTCGGATTCGGTCACAGCCGCTGTGCTCCATCCGTCGCCCACATAGATGGTTTTCAGACTGACACAGGCATGGAACATAGAATCCATGGCCTCTACATTGGCGGTGTTGAAGGTACTCAAGTCAAGGCTCGTCAAGTATACGCAGAGAGAGAACATGCCCGACATGTCTGTCACCTTGGCTGTGTTGAAATGGCTCAAGTCAAGGCTCCTCAATTCATTGCAGTTATAGAACATGTGCTTCATACTGGTCACCTCACTGGTGTTCAAATACTCCATGCCCTCGATGGGTCGAAGCAACGTCATACCGCGAAACCAAGCGTAGGTGGTCGTCGGGCGGGCCTCATCGAACGACGGGTCAAACACCACCTTGGACACATTGGCACTGATGCCATCGGCGCGCCAAGCGGTTTCGTTGTTTTCGGTGTTCAGGTCGTAGGTCTTGCCCGGGCGAGGACCGCGCACGTTATCGTAGTAGAATACCAGCGTCGCATCCTCGGCCGTGTAGCAGGCATAGGGCGCAGGATTAATATCGCTCAAGTAGCCCGGGTTGCTCTCACCGCCGTCGATGTGGGCGTATTCTGATCCAATGTGGTCCCTGGTATAGGTCGTGCCCTTGCCACCCACCAGGTCTATACAGCCATAGAACACATCCTCGGTATAGTCCACAGCCGCTGTGCTCCATCCGCTGCCGACATAGATGGTTTGCAGATTGACACACATGGAGAACATATAATCCATGGTTTCCACATTGGCGGTGTTGAAGGTGCTCAAGTCAAGGCTCTTCAGTTTCTGGCAGTAGGAGAACAAGCCAGGCATGTGTGCCACCTTGTCGGTGTTGAAATGACTCAAGTCAATGCTCGTCAAGTCACTGCAGTCATAGAACATGTAATTCATAAGGGTCACCTCACTGGTGTTCAGATACTCCAGGCCCTCGATGGATTTCATCCACTGCATGCCGTAAAACCAACCGTAGGTGGTCGTCGGGCGTGCCTCGGCGAACGACGGGTCAAACACAACCTTGGACACTATATTGTTGGTGCCATCATCTCTCCAACCAGCATTGTTTTTTCCCTCGTTCAGGTCATAGGTCTTGCCCAGACGCGTATTGCGCTGGTTATCGTAGTAGAACGTCAGCGTCTTGTCCGCCGTTGTGAAGCAGGCATAGGGTCCAGGAACGATATTGCTCAAGTAGCCCGGGAAGCCACCTTCACCGTCGAGGTGGGCATACGCCTTATCCACATGGTTGGCATCGTAGGGGGTACCCTTGCCACCCAACAGGCTGGTGCAGTTATAGAACATGTCTGTAGATCTGGTCACAGCCGCAGTACTCCATTCGGTACCGACATAGATGGTGGTCATATTGGCACAACCATTGAACATATAATCCATGGTTTCCACATTGGCCGTGTTGAAAGTGCTCAAGTCAAGCACCGTCAAACCGGAGCAACGCGAGAACATGCCAGACATGCTTGTCACATTGCTCGTGTTGAAATAACTCAAGTCAATGCTCGTCAATTTATAGCAGGCATGGAACATATAATCCATGCGCGTCACCTCACTGGTGTTCAGGTACCTCATCCCATTGACGGATTCAAGGTTACGCATTTCGTAGAACCAGTGGTAGGTCGACGTCGGGCGAACATCGGCGAACGAGTGGTGAAAGGCAACATGCTTTACATAGGCACCGTTGCCATCGGTTATCCAACCGGGCTCGGTGGCGCCATCGTTCAAGTCATAGGTCGTGCCCACACAGATACTGCGCTCGTTGTCGTAGCAGAACGTCAGCGAATTGGCCCCCGGCGAATACCAGGCATAGGCCTCTTGGGCGCTGGCGCCAAGGGCACACATCATGGCCGGCACCAAGACAAACAACCGAAAAAGTAACGAATTCTTCATATTACAAGCATTTTTACACGTGAATTTTCTAATTTGCCACAAAATTAGTAAAAATCATCAAAAAACCACTGGTATCCGAGGAAAACAAGTAGGATTAATGTGAGTGCCCAAAAGTAGCCCTCGCCTATTACAGGCCCTTAAAGTAATCCCCTTATCTCATCATTTCATCCAATTAGCTGATGCCGATACAGTTATAACAGGAAACCAATAAAAAACACATCATTCCTGAAAACTCATTTTCAACAATAAACCAAGGTCCTTACCCCAGGAACAGAAAAAAAAGAAATAGAGACCGACACCTATCCGTCCGTCCGTTCGTTCATTCATGCGTATGTAAGAAAGTGAGAAACAAGCCAGGTCACAGTCACGTGCTCATTTGTACGAACGGATGAACGAATGAGCAGATGACGCATCCATTCGTACGAGCGAATGAACGGATAAGCGAATGAATTAAAACGTTGTGTTGAGAGAGAATATATATGATTAGAATAGGTTTGTGTCAAAACTTGCGATGACACAACCTTTTTATTCGTTCATCCGTTCGTTCATATTTATATATAATAGTGAACGAACGGATGAACCGATGAGTAGAGCTAGAGAGCGAGACGCAGCCCCAGGGCACGATTCAAGCTTGACGACGAGCGGCTAAGGCGGAACGACGAGCGGCAGTATTCAGCCGTGGTGTCCCAGCTGCCGCCACGGGATATGCGTGTAGAGCCCGAAGATGGACCTTGGGGATTCGTCTGGCCTTCGGTGTCAGTATAGCTGTCATACCAGTCACTGCACCACTCAAAGACGTTACCCGACATGTCATACAATCCCAACTCATTAGGAGCCTTGGTGGCTACTTGATGGGTCTTGCTGCTCGAATTGCCTCTATACCATGCTACTTCATTCAAGTCGTTACCGCCAGCATACTTGTAGCCCTCGCTCTTATTGCCGCCACGGGCTGCAAACTCCCATTCTGCCTCGGTGGACAAGCGGAAGGTTTTGCCTGTCAACTGGTTCAAATTGATAATGAATGATTGACAGTCGTTCCAATCAATACACTCCACAGGACGGGTAAGGTCGCCAGTGAACCTGCTCGGGTTGCTGCCCATCACGGCCAGCCACAGCTCCTGCGTCACCTCGGTCTCACCGATACTGTAACTCGACAGCGTCACCTCGTGGGCTGGTTTCTCATTGTAGGAAGCATCCTCATCATCCTCTGATGCACCCATCGTGAAGGTGCCGCCCTCAACCAATACCATGTTGAAAGTCACGCCATTGACGGTAAAAATTTCAACCTCAGGCACGACCCAAGGCCAGTTGCCGCTCAGCAGGTAGTCGATGAGGGCCGTCACGTCGTTGATTTTCACATCACCGTCCTGGTTGCAGTCGGATGCAGCCAGGTTGACGCTCGAGACATCACCAGTCAGCAGGTAATTGATCAGGACTGACACGTCGGCAATGGTAACCGCGTTGTTGTTGTCCAAGTCGCCCACCTCGGTATTGAGTGTTACCAAGCGAGCATCGGCATTGGCTGCAACAGGCACCATCAGGAGGGCCAGCAGCAAAACTAAAGATTGTAACGCTTTCTTCATGTTTCTTGTATTAATCAGTAATATGTCTTTCCATCTGCAAAGTTAGCTATTTACCAAAAATAATCAAAAAACAATGAACAGTAACCTTTTCGTCTATCCATTTATTCGTCTAAGCGTGTGTGATAAGTGAGAAACAAGCCAAGTCAGCGTCACCATCATGTGCCCTTTTGTACGAACGAACAAACGGATGAAAAGACCAGCATCACTCAACAAAAAACGGCCGGCTGCGTGGGCAGCCGGTCATTTCATGTTTTTGAGGCAGTACCTCCTGTCTCGGGTGGGACAGCACATGCCGCCCTTTTTATACCTTTCTCTCGCTTAGAAAATCTTGTTCATATCAATGTTAATCTTCTGATTGTCGGGAGCATTGGGATCGAAAATGATGTCAATGCTGAAGGCACCAGTCTCGTAAATGTAAATGAGCCTACTTTCGGCGGGCCATGAGTAGGCATAAGAGTGATTAGTGACGATCTTGAAATAGATTTCGGTACCCTCCGGGAACCAACCGGCCTTGTTTAAACGGTAGATGCCATCAGCACCCTTAGTCATGTTGTTGCGCTCGTCGTTGAGATCCCACTCGCTTTCAAACAGGTTGGCGGTGCCGACAACGGTGTAAACCGGTTCGGGCCAGGCGCCATTCAGCAGGAAGCTGATGAGGCAGGTCACATCCGAAATGTTAACTTTGCCATCCAGGTCGCAGTCGGCAGCGGCAAGATTGATGACCGAGGCGTCACCCTTCAGCAGGTAGTCAATCAGGGCGGTTACGTCGGTGATGGTGATGTCGAGGTCATCATTCACGTCACCGCGGGTATAGGCAGGCCTCTTGGTGAGGTAGCCGGGATTGCTCGGGCCTCCGTCGATGTGGGCGTAGCCGCCATCAACATGACCGTCATGGAAGGTCGTGCCCTGGCCACCAACCAGGCTGTTACAGCCAGCGAACATGCGACCTGAATATAACAACGAAGCATTGCTCCATTCATCACCCACATAGATGGTCTTCAAATGATCACAGTTTGCAAACATGCGTGTCATTTGATTCACCTTGGCCGTGTTGAAAGTGCCCAAGTCAAGGCGTGTCAGGCTATGACAATTTTCGAACATACCGAACATTCTATCCACGTTGGCGGTGTTGAAACCGCTCAAGTCAATGCTTGGCAATGAACTGCAGCCATCGAACATATCACACATATCGGTAACCTCAATCGTGTTCAGGTATTGTATGCCCGTGATAGACTTAAGATATGGCATATCATAAAACCACCCATTGGTGCTCGTCGGGCGGTAATCAGCAAACGAGGGGTCAATGACTGCCTTGGTCACATAAGGATAATCCCAATGCCACATGGGTATACCTGGCTCGTGCCCCTCGATGGTGTAGATACCGCCCGGGCGACTGCCAATCTTGTTGTCGTAGTAGAAAGATAATGTCGTGTTCTCCGGCGTGTAGCAAACATAGGCCACGGTACCCGAAGCAGTGAAATAGCCCGGGTTGCTGGGGCCGTCGTCGATGTGGGCGTAGGTCTTGTCCGTCGGGTTGGATTCGTTATATACCGTGCCCATGCCGCCCACCAGGCTGGTGGTGTTATGGAACATATCTTTGGAATAAGTCACTGCGGCTGTG
>ONJS01000001.1 GCA_900318205.1 uncultured Prevotellaceae bacterium
GGTATTAGGCCCAGTTTCCCGGGTTTATCCCCCTGTCCGGGGCAGGTCGCATACGTGTTACTCACCAGTGCGCCGGTCGCCGCCAAAGGTATTGCTACCTCCGCGCTGCCCCTCGACTTGCATGTGTTAAGCCTGTCGCTAGCGTTCATCCTGAGCCAGGATCAAACTCTTCGTTGTTGTATTTTGTCTTTTCTCTTTCAAGAATTAAATGAAAACGCAACACTTGACCGAAGTTGACCGAAGTCACCAGTTTATTTCCCGGCCTCTAAATTCAGGTTGAATCTCGTATCTTACTGCCTGTTGTACATCGTCTTAAATGACTTGGAATCGACGGAGACAACTGTTACATTGTCCCTTGTTCTCTTGTACTACTCGTTGCTGCAAACATGTCAAAGAGCTATTGTTTAGCGCCACACCAGTGGCGAAAAGCGGTGCAAAGGTACTGCCATTTTTGAAACTGGCAAATTTTTTAGCAACTTTTTTTATTGAAGTTATTAACAGTTTTGCCAAAATTCAACTCAATTAATTGAACAACAACGAGATAAGAAAATAAAAATTTTTTCAAAAAATTTCAACTTTTTCTTTGAAAGGCCATTTTTTGGCGATTTTTGAGGTAAAAACCGATGATTGAGTCAACGCAAAACAGGGCAAAAAAAAGAGAAAAAAACAGAGAAAAAAAACAGGGAGTGACAACAGACCCGCTGTCATCACTCCTGTAGTCGTTAAAAATTGATGCGATTACGGCAACATGCGGAAGACGCGCACGCCGATGTTGGTCTTGGAGCGTTCCAGGAACTTGAACAACGGTTGTGGCTCGAGCATCACCTTGCCACCCGACATAGAAGCGTCCAGCAGATAGGGGTCACCCTTCTCGTCAACGATGACGATACCGTTGTGTGAGACATCAAGACCTTCAATCTTTGTCACCAGCGTGATAAAATCACCCGAGCGCAGCATCGACTTCACGCCCTTGTCGTTGAGCCACGAGCGCTTGAGGTATGGGAAACGGTGTTGGCGCAACTCGTAACGCCTGATCTTTTCAACCATAGCGCTATCATTCTTCAGCTGCTGGTATTGTTCCGGATGGTGCGACATGTAGTCGATGTTCTTGATCATATAGTCGGCATGAGGCAACTCTGAGGTGATCTCAACAAGATTGCCGCGCACGTTGTTGTCGATAATCCACTCGCTGATGTAGTGGATGCGGCTGGAATAATCCCCCATCTCGCCACCACGGTAACGCACGTTCTCAATATAGGAAGCATAGTCGCGCCATGAGTACCGCTGATTGAGTGTGGCACGTGTCAGGGCATAGAGGGTCTCGATAAAGGTAAGGCAGTCCAGCTCGTGGATATTGATGGTGAGCACTTCCTTGTCGGCTTCAAGCGTGTGGGCCACATAAGGCGTCCCGAGCAGTTGGCGCGCATAGAATTCAACCAGGCCGTTGGCATCGTTAATGCCGCTCTGATGCCCTTTCATCAGCAGTTCGTTGACGAGCGTAGTATCGCCATCACAGTGGAAACGCATCTGTACGGTTGTTGCGGCATGCGCCACTTGTTGCGAGGCCTGACGAGGGGCGCACGCTACAAGCAGCAGGACAAGCATGAAGAATATCTTTTTCATCGTTGACTTTTTTTAGTTGGTTCAGAGTACAAAAGTACAAAAAAAGTCAATCAAGAAAACCGCTCATCAAGTTATTTTAGGCTTATTCGCCACAATATATATTATATAATGTCGGTTTTTCGTATTTGATATGCCCCATAGAGGCAGGACAGGCGGCCCGTTTGGGGTCGCCTGCCTGGATAATGAATTCAATTACGGTTTCATTCGCCCTTCAGCAGAAGGTTAATCAGAACTGATACATCTGCTATGTTGACCTTGCCGTCAATATTCACGTCGGCCTCAACGGGAGCAAGGCTGCCGTCGGTCAGCAGATAGTTGATCAGTGCCGACACGTCGGCAATGTTGATCTTTCCATCATGGTTCACATCACCGAGCTCGAAGGGAGCCATCGTCTCGGTTGCGCTGATGATGTAAAGCTCCCACTTGTCGCTCACTGGCGAATGAGCGGGATCATCGGGACTTAAGCCTGCCAGCAGATACTGATTTCCGCCGACTGCCCTGACGACACCCGTCATGGCGTATCCATAATTCACACGGATTGAGCTTGCAGGGTTGAAGGTCGGCGTGTCCTCCCAATAGCCCTTCTTGATAGTCGCCAGGAATGCTCCAGACAGATTCTCGACATTGGCGTCATCACCGCTCTTGGGCATAGCCATCACAAAGGTGCTGTCATTGAGTTGTTCGCGGCAGATGGCCCACTCGATGTTCACATACTCCTGCGGCTTGGGCTCGACCATGAAGTACTCGGGCTGCTCCACAAAGTTAGCAGGCATGAATGTGTTGGGCGCATAGGATGCTGTCGCTGCAGGGACGGGATTAGCACGCAACTCAATCGTGGGATTGTCACGGTCAGTGAGTACACCCATCAGGGTCTGACCCATCAACAGGCTGCCCTGGATAGCATCACTCGATGCGACAGGCTCTTTAAGAATCAACTGCGCCCAGTTGCTCTGGTCATAATCCACGCCTGCGGTCGAGGGTACTGGCAGCGACTGTGTGTTGCAGCTGGGATTAACGGCATCGCCATTATCGTCTTTTACCCACAGCCACTGGCCCTTAGGATTTAGCCAGACACCAGTCAAGTCGTTGGCAACAACATACTCCCTACCTACCTCGCCCTTGCTGACGATATCGGCAAGCGTCATCACATTATCCTTGACAACGCCAAGCAGGCCGCCAGCATTATAGTAGCCACCATTGACGAATTCAAAGTCGGCAGTCTGTGTAGCTTGATTACCGTTATCACTGAAGATCACGGTCGAAGGCATCGTGGTGAGATTGCCCTCATAAACCCAACGATAAACCTGATTACCGTTTGCAGCCACCCCGACAGGCGTAGCCAGCGTTACGCCAGGCCAACTGCTGCCGGTATAGATAGACGTATTGTCAGTGACCCATGCACACGGGTTGGCATAGTGTGTACTGTTCTCAAAGTAGCAGTAGAACACATCATCACCCAGGCTGATGGCGCACGATGGCAACGTCGTCTCACCAGTCCCAACCTTAGTATAGCCCGAGTAGCCGTCATAGGTGAAGTAATGGTCACCGGGAGTCAAGCCTTCAATATTCGATGTCTGTGATCCGTTGCCGTTGTTGAAGATAACGTTGAGCGACGGAGCCTCCTGTGAATAGTGGTACCAGCCCCCTTCATTCTTCTCGGTCAGTCTAACGCCAGGCCATTCTGCAGCAGCGACATTTTCACCATTGATTACCTCCCATGCATAGATGTAAGGTTCAATATCGGATGCAACATAGATATTAACCACATCGTTCTCGGTGATATAGTAAGTACGGGCCACCTGATTAATCACACGACCATCGCGAAGGATACCGGCACGCAATACATGCTTGCCCCCAGTTGAGAGTATCACTGTACCCTGATAGGTGACTTGAGTGCCATTGGTTGCCGAGGGCTCAGTGCCGTCAATAGTATAGACAATCACTGCCTCACTGTTGCTGGCGGTGAGGTGAGCGGCAGTAGCGCCCGTATAATCACCCGTTGCCAAGTCAACCGAAACCGTCGGGTTATAGAGCGCAGGCATATAGGTCGATGTCAGATCATAGGCTATGCCATCCGAGAAGCTGAAGAAGGCATCGCTCGTGATACCATTGATGTCGGCGGTCTGGGTCGCACCGCTGCCGTAACTCAAGATGATGTTGATCTTGCTGGCATCAACCGTAGCGTGCAGCCATCTCACACCACCCACAATCACACTGTTGGCCTCGTCAAGCTGCCATCCGGGGAAGGGACCCGTGAAAGAGTTCGCCTGATCATCAAAGGCATACAGATAGGGACGGTTGCCACCGTCATATTTCACATAGATTCTAATCTTTCCATCATCGGCAGCATTGTCCACCAGATAGTCACGGGTCACAATGCTGTTGGGACGCACCTGACCGTTGGCCAGCACACCCACCTTGAGGGTCGTAGTCTTGTCAAACGACAGTTCAATGCCTGCCGTATCGGTAATTTGTGCGCTGTAGGCTCCTGGAGCCTTGCCGTCGGTAGTATAAACCAGCACGGTGCCCTCTGATGACGGCTTCACTTTCACCTCGACAGGGGCGCTAAAGTTGCCACTGCTCTTGCTGATGACGGGATAGCCATAAACAAGATCCTGCTTGACGTTACTGTCAACCTGATCGGCAAGCGAGGAAGTGATGCTCAAGCGGCATGTTCCCTGATCATTACACCACACCTGGGTAAAGCCGCTGGGAACGCCCATGTTCACGGCTTCATCACCCAACTGCAGGTACAGTTCACCATTCTCGCCGGTCACACGCCAAGCGATACTGTAGGAACCGATGTCCTCAGGTGACCATACGGTACTCTCGTTGGTGATGCCAGCAGTGCGGCGGGCCTTGATGAGGCGCACGATGATTTCATGCCACTGGGGGTGCATGAAATGGGGATAGAATAGGCACGGCGTGCCCGGCATCGCCAGGATAAAGCAGTTGGCCTCGATAATCTGATGGTTGACACGATGCATATAGTTGCTGTTGCTGGCATCGGTCGGCAGGTCTTTGAACGTATCGTGGTTATCGATGAAGGTCACCGCATAGCGTTTGAAACGGTAGTCCCAGATGAGGCCTTCATACTTGAGCGCGCGGAAACTATGACCGCTATCGTCATTGAAAGCCTGACGGATCTGCTCCTGCAAGGGGAAGTCAAATGCGGCACTCTGGAAACCGCCCTCGTCATATACACCCTTAATCCACGACATGATATCACCGGAAGTGCCCCAGAATTCACCCACCGAGAACGTGGGACGAACCTGGGCATTATAGTAAGCGAAGTGTTTCGGCTCAAAGCCACGTGCGTAATCGTAGCGGAAACCGACATAACCCAACTCATCCTTCAGGTAGCGCAGGTAGGTAAGCACCTTCTGTTGCGTAGCGGGATTGTGATGGTCAATGTCACGGGCCCATGGTCCCTTGCCGGCATCACCGCCGCAGTCATAGTTACCACTACCCAATCCGCTCTCATCATCGCAGCACAGGTCAACGCATTTGCCGTTCTCGTCCCAGTCCCATTGTATGCTGTAGGTCTTGCCTGTAGTCGGACCGATGACGTTGACTTCATCGACGAAGTCGGCAGCAAATTCCTGTCCACTCCAGGTGCTCAATCCACCCTTATGGTTAGCGACCACATCCTCCATGGCACCTGTTCCTGCAGCCTTGTAGGCACTAATCAGGTTGATGAGTTCACTCTCGGTACCGAAGTAGCTCTTGGGTGCCCAGGTCGTGCCGTTGACTTCATAGGTCTCTCCACGGTTATGGTCAAGGTAGAACACGGGAACAAAGCCCATGCAATCCGGGTTGTTGATGATATCACCCCATCGGGTGCACACCCACGTTCCGTTATGCCCGGCACGCCACGCTTCGCCTTCGGTGGTGAAAACAGTCTTGTCCGAGCACACGGTGGCACCGCTTTGCGGCAGCCACAGCAGGTCGATATAGGGAGCGATATTGTCCTTCTGGTTCAGCAACTCGACCCAGTTAGTGACGGGCACATACCACTCATCATTTTCGCCCCATCCAGCACCATACATGGTGGCCATCGTCTGGTTTGAATGGCCATCAGCAGGACGGAAACTATCCCAGAAAAAGCCCTGTAGCACGACGCCTCCATACTCCGAAGGCCATCCCTGGGCCATCAAGCCCAACGATGACAACAAGGCCAAAGTCATTAATGTGTAAATCTTTTTCATAAGCCTAAACAATTAGTTGGTAATTAATCTGTTATCTATCATCATTTCGGTTATGGCCACCTTCCTCGGCAGCAACAATCTTTATACCCGCAAATATAGAAAATAATCCTAACACCAAGAATAACGAATTTAAACTTTTTTTAAAATAAACGATTTACTTGCTTGCTTGTCTAAAAATATGTGTAATTTAGCAGGTTGAAACAATGAAAATGAAACGTGTACTCATAGCATTGGCTGCCGTCTTGCTCACGGCAGGAAGCATGTGGGGCAAGGATGACGAGATTATCGTCACCCGACAACTCACTACGGGACAGCGCAACAGTCTGCCCGAGAAAACCATATCCGTCGAGACCAAGCGGCTGGTATTCAACAAGAAGGCCGACGCTGGGCTCACCGACGCCATCACCAGCATGATGGACACCATCGCCCAGGAGGATTACCAGAACCGCACCTTTGTGCTGATGATGGAACCCAGGACCGATGGCGAGGTGGCTATCGCAGTGCAGAGTGATGATATCGTCACACGTGGCAGAAAAGACGCTTCCATCTACTATGGGGTTATTGACCACAATCGTTACCACTTCGTGGTGCTCACAGGTAAGACCAACGGCGCATTACTGGATCAGACCTTCAAACGTCAGGGCAAGGTGAAGTTCGTGCAGGAGTTCGAGTTTGTGGATTTCAAGACACCCAACTACCCCACCAACGTCATCGGCAGCTGGCGACCCGGCATGGGGCTGAAGTGGCTCACGGTTATCATCAACGAGAACCCCGACGAGGATCGCGAAGCATTCCCATAAACCAGAGCAGAACCAAAAACACAATAAAAACAATGGACGAGAACCCTAAAAACAACCGGAATTATGTAATCGCCATCGGACGCCAGTTCGGCTGCGGTGGCCGTGAGGTGGGCCAACGAGTAGCCCAGTTGCTCGACATCAACTACTTTGACAAGCAGTTGCTGCTCGAAGCATCCAAGGCTAGCGGCATCCACCCCGAGATGTTTGAGGCTGCCGACGAGCGCACCCCCAAGTTTTTTCCCAGTCTGTGGCCGCTGAACCTGGCCATGGCAGGCTCAACTTTTGGAGGTGAGATCCCCATGAGCGATGATTCCATCTATAAAGCCCAGTGCCAAGTCATGAGAGACCTTGTTGACCGCAAGTCTTGCGTCATTGTGGGACGTACGGCCGACTATGTGCTACGTGACTATTGCCCTGTAATCAGCGTGTTTCTCCATGCCCCGATCGACGACCGCACCAAGCGCATCATAGCACGGGGTGACTGTGACACACGGGAAGCAGCCGAGAAACGCAGCGACAAGATCAACAAACTGCGCGCCGAGTACTATAATTTCTATACCGACAAGTTATGGGGCCATGCCGACAGTTATGACCTATGTATCGATTCCAGCCTGTTAGGCATTGAGGGCACCGCACAATTCATCGTCGAATTTGTTAAGCAAAGGCTGGGGTAACAAGCCCTGAGGCGTGATTGACAAGAGAGTCATCTGGATTGCCTTGGTGATGCTGTTAGCGGGTGTAACACCGCTTGCGGCACAGGTGAGTGTTGACCATTATCGGAGCGACGGCACTCGCTATGTGTGTTCCAAACAGGAAGTAATGTACGATGACTATTTTCATGCCGCACTGTTTGCCGTTTCGGCTACTGTCAACGACATCGGGATGGTGACGTTTTCGCTCGAGGTCACTTATCAGGAAGGTTTGCTTCATGTCTCGCAAGGCGATAGTCTGACTCTCGTATTGCGCGGCGGAGATCGCGTTGTACTGAAAACCGACCGAGACCTCACGCGTGATGACATTGCCAAGCGCCACTTCCGCTACCGCAACGAGTACTACGTGACATGCCATTACTCCATGAGCACCTATGACATCCAGCGCATCACCCGCAACCGAGTGACCAAAATATCTTCCCAGACCGACAAGCTCACCTTCGACAGGAAACTCGACAAGTTCCAGGACCGCTTCAGGCGGCAGTTCACTGCCGTTTACCGCTACCTGATGGAGCCAAAGCGATAAGACAGCAACCATAATAAGAGTAAAACGACAAGCGCAACAAAATTGTTGCGCTTGTCGTTTTTTATCGCGTATGTGTTATTGACGTTTTATTTCACCTTCAGAACCTTGCCCTCTTCGATGGTATTGCTGGTCAGACCGTTGAGTTTCTTGAGCTGCTCTACAGTCGTACCGTTGCGGGATGCGATCTTTCCCAGGTTGTCACCCTTCTGCACCTTGTAGGTCGAACGGCTCTTCTCGCGGCTCTCCTTAGTGGACTTGCGGGTGCTGGCAGTTACCTGAGGCTGCTCCTTCTTGTTGTTGCGGCTCTTGTTGGCAGTCTCTTTCTCTTCAGGAGCTACACTTTTCTTAGCGGCGGCATAACGCTTGCTGGGCGCATAGTCGCGAGCCTTGGTGTAATTGCTCTTGGAGAAGGTATAGCTGTCGGTGTGGGTGCAACGGTTTGCAAAGTCAAAGATGGCCTCCGGGTTGATGGCATAACCCATGAAGCGGGTCTCGAAGTGCAGGTGAGGACCCGTGCTGCGACCGGTATTGCCACTCAGTGCAATGGGCTGTCCTGCCTTGACATACTGGTCAGGCTTCACAAGGAAACGGGAAAGGTGGCCATAAACAGTCTCCAGACCGTTCTCGTGACGCACAATCACATAAAAACCGTATCCACCACGCTCAAAGCGGGTCAGACGAACGCGGCCCGAGAAGGCGGAGTAAACGGTGTCACCCACGGCAGCACGCAGGTCAATACCCTTGTGGGTGCGGCCGAACTGGGGACGATAGCCGTAGTGGCTGGTCACGTAGTTACCCTTGATGGGCATGACATAATGACGAACGTCAAGCACCTTGGTGTTAGGTACGTTGGCGTCCTTATAGCAGTTGACGAGGTTGCTCTCCCAGCCTTCGGTGTAGATATCAGGTTCGGGCTCACATTCCTCATACAGGTCAGCGGCATATTTCTGGGCTTCCTGGACACGAATCTGGTCCTTTACGCGGTTCTGCTTAGCAAGCAAGTTGCTATGCATCTTGCTGAAGTTTGAAGCCGATTGCATATTCTGAGCCGATATGCTAAGCGCAAAAAGGGTTATCGCCGTCAAGGCGAAATATAATCGTTTTATATTCATTTCTGGTAATTTTCTAAGTCTATTTGTTTTTAAGAACGCCCAAAATTACACTTTTATTTTATAAGGGGAGGCAATAATTGTGCTAAAAAGTGTAAAGTTTGGTTTCCAATTCTAAACAAAGCGACACAATACACTGAAATTCAGAGAAATAAAAAATTCACAAATGCAAACAGTTTCAATTCCAAAATTTGCCTTTTGAGGATTACATCCATGAAACCCCTCCTTTACTTAAAAGAGGAAGTGTTGATGCTATTGAAGGTTATTGCCAATAGCATCAACACTCCTTATATGTGATGCCACAATTACATCTTCATGATCATGGCATGATTGACCAGCGCCAACTTTTATCAATCCCAGGAATTGGAAACGCTGATCAGGTTGGTCGTGCCGGTCGAGTTCACAGGAGTCGTGACGCTGATCCCCGACGGCAGCGTATTGCCTACGATAATCACATCATTGGAACTGGTCACCTTGACCAATTCACTCGGCGCCGAGGTCACGCTTGAGACCGTATTCTTGGTCAGCACCACGTCATCAAGATACTTGCCTGCAAACAAAGAAGACTTCAGTCCCGAAACTTTGTTGTTCGAAATCATCAGGCCGCCGCCTTTATCACTTGACGTTGCCTTCAAGAAATCAAACACATAGCTCGTGATATTGCTGAACTGGTTGTTCCTGATGATGTTATAAGTTCCGGCTGTGCCAAACTCCTCGTCACTGCATCCATGATGGAACAGGTTGATCTTGTTGCCGTCAACAATGACATTGTTAACACCCTGGCAGAAGAAGATACCTGCACCACGCACGGTGTTTCCCGTCAACGTATTGGTGGCAAGAATCGCATTGCTGAAGAAGGTTCCCATGTGGATACCGTGCATCGCGCTGTTCTCGATCACGCAATCCTTCACGATGAGGTTGCCCTCGCCTTGGTCACTGATGCCGTCAAACGAGGAATTGATGATCTTGCAGTTTGTAATGATGTGGTTATAGGTATGCGAATTATAAGCCACATTCAACCTGGCAGAATTTGAGTACGGATCAAAATGGATGCAACCGTTGCACCAGCTCATCGGCTCATTGGTCTGACGGTTTCCGTCGATACAAAGGTCATGGATATAGACACCGATGCACTCATCCTTGGACCAGGAACGGAATACAGCATAGGAGGTGCTCAACACGCAATTGACCGGATGATTTTTCACAGCACCGTAATGGTTACCGACATGATTCAGCGAACTCTCAAAGGTGACTTTGTTGTTGACCGAGTCAATGGCAGTAATCACGCCATAGGAGCAGTCACGGGCCGACCCGCTACCGTTAGTGTAATTATTGTAGTAATCACTCACGTACATTGCGTCGCCCACCTCATAGCCGTCAATACCGTCAAGGGTAGCGACATTGGTATCAACAGTGAGCACCTCAGTCAGTTTGTGCCACGCAGCAGCTTTCTTCCTGATGATCGTCGATACACCGTCACCATAAACCTCCATGCCACTCTTCAAGGGCATCGGACGACGGATCAGATAGGTGCCAGCGGGAATGTAGAGCGACACATGCATCTCTGCAGCGGCGTCAAAGGCTTTCTCCAGCGCCTCGGTATCATCAGTCACACCGTCCCCCACTGCACCATAGTCCTTGGCAGAAATGCGACCGCGGCTCGACAGGTCAAAGCCCTCGGCCGACCCCTCATTGGACAGCAAGTAGCTGATCAGGCTCGATACATCCGAGATGGCAGCTTTCCCGTCACCATTCACATCGGGATAAACACTCTGCGCTTCAGCGGTATAGGACGGTAACATAATTGCTATAATGCATGCAATAATGCCCCATTTCAAAAAATGATTATTCATATTGACTAGTTTTTACAATAAAAAAAACATGATACTATTATACTTATTGATAATTCCAATCATTTAACTGATGAGACCCCAGTTAACCTGCTTGTCAAAAATCTCCTTGATGTGAGCAGCCAACTTGACGCCCCAAGGCGTTTCCAGGCGCGGATCAACACGCAGATAATCTTCTGCAGCGATGCGGGCCATTTGAACAATCTGGCCGTCCTGGGCAAGGTTGGCAATGTGCAGATTGAAGGCGATACCGCTCTGCTGGGTTCCCTCCATGTCGCCGGGTCCGCGCAGTTTCATGTCCTCCTCGGCGACAACAAAGCCGTCGTTGGTCTGGGTCATCACCTGCAAGCGGTGACGCGTATCACGCCCCAGGTCGCTGCGAGCCATGAGGATACAGTAACTCTGGTCGGCACCACGCCCCACCCTGCCGCGCAATTGATGCAGCTGTGACAGCCCGAAGCGCTCGGCATCCTCAATGACCATGACCGACGCGTTGGGCACATTCACACCCACTTCGATGACGGTGGTTGCTACGAGGATATGGGCCTTACCCGTCGCGAACAGCATCATCTGATGATCCTTCTCGGCAGGCTTCATGCGGCCGTGCACCATCGCCACGTTATAATGCGGGAACACGTCACACACCTGCTCATAGCCCTGCTCCAGGGCATGCAGGTCAAGTTTCTCATTCTCCTCAATGAGGGGATAGACGATATAGGCCTGACGCCCCTCTCGCAGTTGAGACCCGACAAACTGATACATCTTGAAACGGTCGGGCTCATGCTTGAGCACCGTTGTCACGGGTTTGCGGCCCGGCGGCAGCTCGTCGATAATCGACACGTCGAGGTCGCCATAGACCGTCATCGCCAGCGTCCTTGGGATGGGCGTCGCGGTCATCACCAGCACATGGGGAGGAGCGGTGCGGTTCTTGCTCCACAGGCGGGCACGCTGTGCTACACCGAAGCGGTGCTGCTCGTCAATGACGGCAAGTCCCAGGTTGTGGAACTGCACCGTGTCCTCAATCAGGGCATGAGTGCCGATGAGAATCTGCAACTCACCGCTCAACAACGCCTCATGGATGACGGTGCGCTCCTTTTTGCGCGTCGAGCCGGTCAACAGCGCCACCTTCACGCCGATGGCATCGGCCATCGGTTTGATGGTTTCCAAGTGCTGCCCTGCAAGAATCTCGGTCGGTGCCATGATACACGCCTGATAGCCGTTGTCCAGCGCTATCAATGCCGTCATAAAGGCGACAATCGTCTTGCCGCTGCCCACATCACCCTGCAAGAGACGGTTCATCTGCTTGCCGCTGCCCATGTCTTGCCGCATCTCGCGGATAACGCGTTTCTGGGCCCCGGTGAGCGGGAATTGCAACACATTATTGTAGAAGTCATGGAAATAGGCACCCACGCGGCTGAACACGTGTCCCACCAGGCGGCGGGTGCTACCCTTGATATAATGCAGGATATTGAGTTCCAGGAAAAAGAGTTCCTCAAACTTGAGGCGGAACTGCGCCTGTTGCAACGAATGTTGGTCAACGGGCAGATGGATGTTGCGCAAAGCCTCGGACAGCGGCATCAAGTGATAACGTTGCATCAGCTCGGGTGGCAACGTCTCATCGATATGCAGCACGCCAGGTGTGTTGAGCAGATTGACCACGAGTTTGTGGATCGCTCTTGAGGTAAAGGAACGGTTGCGCAGCACTTCGGTCAGGTTATACACGCCCTGCAGCCCTTGCATCACGTTCTCTTGACCGGCAATGTCAATCTCGGGATGGACGATGTTCAGGTGGTTATTGAACATCGACGGCTTGCCGTAGAGGATGTATTGGGTTGACGTGTTATAGGTCTTTTGAATCGAGGCGACTCGGTTGAACCAGACGACCTCAATCGTCCCCGTTCCATCGGTGAACAACGCTTGCAGACGGCGCTTGCGTCCCTCGCCCGCTGCGGTGAACGTCAAGAATCGGCCCCGCAACTGAACGGCAGCCTCGTCACCACGCAGGTCTCGCACATGATTAACGACGCTACGGTCGATGTAACGGAAGGGGAAGTAATACAGCAGGTCATAGTAGGTCGAGATGCCCAATTCCTTCTTGAGCAACTCGGCACGCTTCGGTCCCACGCCGTGCAGGTACTGTATGTCAGTATGACGCAGGTCAGGCATCTTGATTCAGCAGATATTCGGCAAGGGCCAAATCCATGGGACGGGTAATTTTCAGATTCTTCGGGTCGCCCTCCACAAGGGCAACACTGTGCCCGGCACGCTCAACAACCGAGGCATCATCGGTAAACGTCGGCTCAAAAGGCCGGGAATAAGCCTCCAGCAGCAACCGTGCTCCAAACGCCTGCGGTGTCTGCACGGCACGCAGCGACGAGCGGTCCAGCGCATGGCTCGTCTCGCCCATGACCTGACGCACCGAGTCATTCAGCATAACGACAGGAATAGCGGCACCGCTGTGTCGCGCCTCATCAAGGACTCGGCCGATGAGACCCAGCGAAGCCAACGGCCTCACGCCGTCGTGCACGGCAATCACGTCAATGCCAGCAGGATCGTCGATGCTGTCAAGCGCATTCTTCACGCTATGCCAGCGGGTCTTGCCACCCGCTACCACACGATGTTGCACCGAGAAAGCATATTGGTCACACAGTTCGTGCCACAGCCCAAACTGGTCGGCAGGTAAGGTCACGACAAGCTCGTGATCCGCACCACTCAGCGCCTCTTCAAAGGCCGCTATCGTGCGCATCAGGATCGGCTTGCCACCCAGCACGAGGAACTGCTTGGGAACCTCTGCCCCAAACCGCGTCCCACTGCCGCCAGCCACTATGATCACTACCGTCTTCATTTAAGTTTTCTCATTTGAGGCCACAAAGTTAGTGAGAAAAATTAAAAAGGAACCTTAAGCCTCGGCTTAAAATTCCTTTTTTAATTTTAATTATGTATTGATGTCACTGAGCGGTTACTCGGCAGACATGGCCAGTCTGAATCCGATGCCATTGGCCTTTTTGTTGGAACCATAGCGGTAAGTAACACGGCATTTGTCGGCACCTGTCGTCCAGCCACCGCCACGATAAACATGGTCAGTACCTACAATCGGGCCTGTCGGGTTGGTCTGGGCCTCGCCAGTATAAGGCTTATACCAATCCTGGCACCACTCCATCACATTGCCGCTCATGTCATAAAGGCCCAACTCGTTAGGCTGTTTGGTGCGAACCGTTTGTGTCGAGAAGTATTCACCATTTGGTTCTGTCAAATTATACCAAGCCACCTCGTCAACATTGTCGCTGCCAGCATACAGGTAGCCCTTGCTCTTGTTGCCGCCGCGTGCCGCAAATTCCCACTCAGCCTCGGTGGGCAGACGAAAGTTGGTACCCAAAAGGGAATTCAGACCAGCGATGAAACTTTGACATTCATCCCATGAGACTTTTTCGACGGGTCGCCGCAGGTCTTCAACAAAGCCATTGCGACTAGAATGCCAACTGGGATTATCCATCATTAGGGCGACCCACATTTCCTGGGTTACCTCAAATTCACCGATCCAATAATCGGATAATGTCACCTCATGAGCCGGTTTCTCGTTGTCGAGCGCACAGGTGTCTTGCTCGTTGGCAGCGCCCATGGTAAACGTGCCACCCTTAACCTTGACCATCTTGAAAGACACCATATCATAGATATCGTAGTACTTCACTTCGGGCTTCTCCTCAGGCTCCGGATCACTAGTCCATTCACCTGTCAAGAGATAATTGATCAACACTGTTACGTCCTTAATCGTCACCTGATTATCCCCATCGGCGTCACCACGCATGTAGTTATCATCGGCCACCGCCTGGAACGGAGCAGCCATCATGGCAAAAAGACACAATAATAAAACACAAGGTTGTACAATCTTTTTCATCTAATACTTTTAGATTTGATGGTTTATACATGTTTCAACAAAAACGCGACAAAGGTACTACTTTTTCGGCAATAGTATGCAGGATTTTAGATTTGGCGTATAAAAATTTAAAAAGGAACCTTAAGCCTCGGCTTAAAATTCCTTTTTAGGTTTCAAATAGGTAAAATTTCTAAGGTAAAAAAGATTGTTTCAGGTTTATGGCGCAAATGTATAGCCAATTTTTGAACCATGAACACAATTCTTTTATGTTTTACAGCATACTTTTACAAATGCGCACTGATTTCATCGAATTTTCCCGATTTTCTTGATTTTTGAAATAGCTATCTTTCAGCAAGATAAATAGTCTATTTAAACTTTATTAAGAATAACCGTTAAACAATTCTAATCGCCTGTTCAGGCCTTATTCCTCGTAATGCCGAAGCTCAAAATTGCCGTCAGCATCCAGCACAACATAGGTGCACAACGTGATCCAGTCACCTAGAAAGATCACAGGAGGAACACCGTCCTGCTCGTTGATTTGAGCGATGTGGAGGTGACCATAGACAAAGGCCTCAACATCAGGATGCGACACATGATACTCACGCGAGAAGTCCAGCAGGCGCTCGGCGGCACGATGCGAGATGGCCCTTAACTTGTCAGGGGAACGCTTCGTACGGTTTTCGTTCGACCACGCCGTGGCGATGGGATAAGTCCAGCGGGGATGGATCGAGGCATACAGCCACTGGCACACCCGGTTATGGAAGCACCAGCGCGTGAAGCGATACATCACCGGCTGCACACCCACATCGTCGCCATGCGAAATCACGATGCGTTTCCCCTGGGTCACCACCTCGGTGTACCCCGTGAGAACCGTCAGTCCGATCTGGTCGCGCAAGTAGTCAAACAGCCACACGTCATGATTACCCACCACCCACGTGATTTTCACACCGTCATCGGCCAGTTCAGCAAGTTTACCCAGGAAGCGGATGTAGCCCCTCGGCACAACATACTTATATTCGTACCAATAGTCCAGAATATCGCCCAGCAGATACAGCTCAGCGACATCCTCCCTGATGCTCTCCAGAAAACGGCATACGCGACGTTCACGCTCAAGCGGATCGTTCATGTACTTCGCCCCCAGATGCAGGTCTGATATAAAATATGTATTCTTGCCCTTCATTGAATATCAAGACGTTAGCCGCCAGATGCGAGCGGATGCCAACTTCTAACTTCTAACTCCTAACCCCTCACTTAAAAAAATCACATCATGCCAAGCTCAAGCTTAGCCTCCTCGGTCATCATGCGCGGGTCCCACTCCGGCTCAAACACCAGATTGACCGTCGCGCTGGTCACGCCGTCAACGCTCTCCACCTTCTGCCTCACGTCCTCAAAGATAAAGTCGGCAATCGGGCAGTTCGGAGCAGTCAGCGTCATGTCGATGTCCACATGACCATCATCATTAAGGTCTATCTTGTAGATCAGCCCCAGGCTGTAAACGTCAACGGGCAACTCAGGGTCATAGACCGTCTTCAACATCTTGACGATGTCTTCTTCTATCTTCAATTTCTGTTCTTGTTCCATAACTGGCCGCAAAATTAATCCATTTTCTCCAAAACATCACCACTAATCATCTAAAAATAAAAATCATCTTGAGGGCAACTTTTTTTCACATAGAGGCAAAAATATCAAAACAGGTGAAAAACAAAAAAATTTTTTAAAAAATGCTGATTATTAGTGCCTAATTGAAAAAAAAGGACTATTTTTGCAGGCGCAAAATCGATAGGGGCTCATTTTCTGGGCGCTTTTTATTTGTCTGCACAAGTCAAAACGCACTCAGCAAGTACCTATCTTTCAAGCATTTAGAGAAACATATTATTTAATTTTTTCAAAACATTAAATTAAAAAGATACTACAATGACTAAAGCAGAAATCGTAAGAGAGATTGCTAGTTCCACCGGACTTGACAAAGCATCGGTTTTGGAAACTGTTGAAAAATTCATGGACGCCGTTAAGGATTCTCTCGCTAATGGCGAGAATGTTTACCTGCGTGGTTTTGGCAGCTTCATCGTGAAGACCCGCTCGCAGAAGACCGCCCGCAATATCAGCAAGAACACTGTCATCATCATCCCCGAGCACAAGATCCCGGCTTTCAAGCCTGCTAAGGTGTTCATGGACCAGGTGAAGTAATCCTCACGTTGTTGACAGCATCACATAATTCACAATTAACATTTTACTGATATGCCTAACGGAAAGAAACGCAAAGGCCACAAGATGGCAACGCACAAGCGCAAAAAAAGACTGCGCAAGAACCGTCACAAAAACAAGAAGTAATCGCGTAGTCAACCAGTGACGACTGTGAATAGCAGGAACAAACGAATTGGCGCGCTCGATGAGTGACCTGACGATTGCGGACTTGATCCGCACCAGGAAGCCTCATCACGTCAATTGGTTTGCTCCTGTTTTATTCAAGAGGGCTACAGCCAAGCTGCCATTCCTCACTTGCTCCCCTATCCTCGCAATGCCGTGCGGCAACGTGTCCAGCGGGACACACAACAACCAGCCGCCAGCACACTGCAGTTTTATATATCACATTTTAATAATAATATATAAACCATTTCTTTTTATTGTTTTTTCACTCACCATTCTACGATGAGAAGTGAATTAGTAGTTGACGTTACGCCCAGAGACATGACAACGGCTTTACTCGAAGATGGCCGACTCGTGTCTTTGCAGCGGGAGACAAGAGATGCCTCCTATGCTGTGGGCAACATCTACCTCGCCAAGGTAAAGAAACTCATGCCGGGACTCAACGCCGCGTTTGTTAACGTCGGACATCCCAAGGACGCATTCCTTCATTACCTTGATTTGGGGTCACAGTTCAACACCTTCGCTCAATACATCAAGACGGTACGGGAGAATCCCAACAAACGGCCAATAAGCATCAGCAAAGTCAAGAACCAGCCCGACACAAACAAACACGGCAGTGTTTCAGACGTGCTCACTCAGGGACAGGAACTGCTGGTGCAGATCGCTAAAGAGCCCATCTCGACCAAGGGGCCCAGGTTGACCACCGAAATCACCTTCACAGGACGTTTCCTCGTGCTCAGCCCATTCAATGACCGCATCTCGGTTTCACAAAAAATCAAGGACCACGCCGAGAAAACAAGATTGCGCCGACTCATCGAGAGCATGAAACCCAAGAACTTCGGGGTCATCGTGCGCACTTCTGCCGAAAACAAACGGGCCGCCGAACTCAACAACGAGCTTCGTGTTCTGCTCAAAGCATGGGACGACACCATAGCAAAACTGCAACAGGCCACACCACCCTCACTCGTCTATGAGGAAGAAAGCCGTGCCGTCGGCGAAATCAGGGACATCTTCAATCCCGAGTTCGAGAGCATACAAGTCAACAATGCCGAGGTGTATGAGCAAATCAGTGACTATGTGACCCAGATAGCCCCCGAGCGCAGCGATATCGTCAAACTTTACAGCGACGACATGCCGATTTTTGACAAGTTCGGCATCACCAAGCAGATTAAATCGTCGTTCGGAAAGACGGTATCCTTCAAATCGGGCGCATACATAATCGTAGAAAGCACCGAAGCTCTTCATGTCATCGATGTCAACTCGGGCAACAGGTCGAGAACCAGTACCGACCAGGAGAGCAACGCATTGAACGTGAACTTGCTCGCAGCCGACGAGATTGCCAGGCAACTGCGCCTGAGAGATATGGGCGGCATCATCGTGATCGACTTCATTGATATGGCTAAGGCCGAGCATCGTACCGAACTCTACAAGCACATGCGAGAAGTGATGCAGAAAGACCGTGCACGACACAACATCCTGCCACTGAGCAAATTCGGACTGATGCAGATCACAAGACAACGAGTACGCCCTGCCCTCGACATTGCAACCGCCGAGACCTGCCCCTCCTGTGGAGGAAAAGGAGAAGTTCAACCTTCACTGCTTTTTACCGATATGCTGAAAGACAAGATTGATTACCTTGTCAACACGCTCAAAGTGAACAGCTTCATTATGTATGTCCATCCGTTTGTCGATGCCTATCTCAAGAAAGGGATTGTGAGCGAATACTGGAAATGGCGCAGGGAATTCAAGCGCAAATTCCGCATCCTGCCCGACCAGTCACTCAACTACCTCCAGTACAAGGTCATCGACAAAGACCGTAACGAAATTGACCTTAAAGAAGAAAAAGACACCAGCAGCAGCGAGACGTCAAAGAAAGAACGACGCTCAAAACACCGCGCTGCAGCTGCCGACGCTGAAGAAGAAGAAAGCCAGCAATGACCTTATAGTGTCATCGCTTGACACCGACATCACGACCGCCCTGCACAATACCGGCAGGACGGTCTTTTGTTAATAACATATTTGCGTTAAATTATGTGAAACACAACCGTTTTTCATATTTATAAATTATATTTGCAACCAAAATGCTACTTTAACATTAACAACTTAATTACAATCAACTTAACCAATGAAGAAACCAACAGCTAAAACAGCTAAGAAGGACATGAGCAAGCCCAATCCTCTGGGCGCAAAAACCAAGAGTTACATCGCAATGGAAGAGCGCTACGGCGCCCACAACTATCATCCGCTGCCCGTCGTATTGAAGAAGGGTAAGGGCATCTACGTCTGGGACGTGGAGGGCAAGAAGTACTTCGACTTCCTCTCAGCCTACTCCGCAGTCAACCAGGGTCACTGCCATCCCCGCATCGTCAAGGCTCTCAAGGATCAGACCAACAAGCTGTGTCTGACCTCACGCGCTTTCTACAACGAGGCTTTCTGCGAGTATGAGAAGTTCATGCACTCCTACTTTGGCTATGACAAAGTGCTGCCCATGAATACTGGTGCCGAGGGCGTTGAGACCGCCCTGAAGCTCGCCCGCCGCTGGGGTGTTGTCAAGAAAGGCATCGACAACGACAAGGTAAAGATCATCTGCTGCGAGGGCAACTTCCACGGACGCACCGTGACCGTGATCACCATGAGCAACGACCCCGACAGCTATGCCAACTACGGTCCCCTGACCCCCGGTTTCATCCGCATCCCCTACAATGATGCTGATGCACTCGAGAAGGCCCTCAAGGAGCATGGCAAGGAAGTTGCCGCCTTCATCGCCGAGCCTATCCAGGGCGAGGCTGGTGTCTTCGTTCCCGATGACGGCTACCTGAAGAAATGCTTCGACCTCTGCCACCAGCACAACGTGCTCTTCATCGCCGATGAGGTACAGACCGGTATCGCCCGTACGGGTAAGATGCTGTGCTCACAGCACGACGGCATCCGCCCCGACATCGTGATCCTGGGTAAGGCCCTCGGTGGTGGTGTGCTGCCCGTTTCGGCTTGCTTGGCCGACGACGACATCATGCTCAACGTGAAGCCCGGCGAGCACGGCTCGACCTTCGGCGGCTTCCCCCTCGCTGCACGCGTGGCTGTTGAGGCCCTTAAGGTGGTTAAGGACGAGAAGCTCGTCCAGAACGCCGAGAAGATGGGTAAGATCTTCCGCGAGGAGATCGAGAAGATTCACTCTCCGTTCATCGTGCAAGTGCGCGGCCGCGGTCTGTTGAACGCTATCGTCACCAAGCCCGTCGAGGGCAAGACCGCTTGGGACATCTGCCTCAAGCTGCGTGATAATGGCCTGCTCGCCAAGCCCACCCACGACCATATCATCCGCTTCGCTCCCCCCTTGTGCATCACCAAGGAAGAGCTCATGGAAGCCATCGCAATCATCAAGAAGACCTTCGAACAGATGTTCGGATAATTCCATATTCAAGTGTCGCAAGCCCATGTGGCTTGCGACACTTGATGTTTATAGAGATTTATACTCCCTCAAAAAAAACTGACAACTAAAAACTAAAAACTGACAACTAAAAATGAATAACGCTGTTATCAACTTCCCCCTTCCCGCCAATGAGCCGGTGAAGGCCTATATGCCCGGTTCGCCCGAGCGCGTTGCCCTCGAGGCTGAACTCGAGCGCCAGAGCAATATCGTCGTGGACATCCCCATCATCATCGGCGGCAAGGAAATCCGCACCGGTGACACGGGTACCGTTACCTGCCCCCACGACCACAAGCACGTTCTCGCCACCTACCACAAGGTGACCAAGAAGGAGATCAAGATGGCCATCGACGCTGCCATGAAGGCTTGGAAAGAGTGGAGCCGCACTCCCTGGACCACCCGCGCCGCTATCGTCATGAAGATGGCTGAGCTCCTCGCCACCAAGTATCGTCCCATCATGAATGCCGCCACGATGCTCGGCCAGAGCAAGAACTTCTATCAGGCCGAAATCGACTCGGCTTGCGAGACCATCGACTTCTACCGCTACAACGTGCACTATGCCAGCAAGATCTACGGCATGCAGCCCAAGGATGGCGTCGGCCAACTCAACCACACCGAGTATCGTCCCCTCGAGGGCTTTATCCTGGCTGTTACCCCGTTCAACTTCACCTCGATTGCCAGCAACCTGTGCATGACTCCCGTCCTCATGGGTAACGTGGCACTGTGGAAACCCTCCACCACCGCCCTGCTGAGCAACTACTACCTGATGCAGCTCTACAAGGAAGCTGGTCTGCCCGACGGCGTCATCAACTTCCTGCCCGGTAGCGGCGCCCTCATCGGCGAGGTAGCCACCAGCAGCAAGTACTTCAGCGGCATCCACTTCACCGGCAGCACCGCCACCTTCAAGAGCCTGTGGAAACAGGCCAGCCTGAACGTGGACAAGTACATCTCCTACCCCCGCCTCGTGGGCGAGACCGGCGGCAAGGACTTCATCTTCGTTCACCCCAGCGCCGACAAGAAGGCCGTGGCTACCGCTGCATTCTGCGGTGCCTTTGAGTTCCAGGGACAAAAGTGCTCGGCAGCTTCCCGCATGTACATTCCCAAGAGCCTGTGGCCCGACGTGCTCAAGGACATCAAGGCCATGTGCAAGGAGGTGAAGATGGGCGACGTCAAGGATCCTATGAACTTCATCAACGCTGTCATCGACGAGGCTTCGTTCGACAAGTGCAAGAGTTATATCGACTATGCCAAGGAGGCTGACGATGCCAAGATTGTCATCGGTGGCAAGTGTGACAAGAAGAAAGGCTGGTTTGTTGAGCCCACCGTGATCGAGACCACCAATCCTCGCTTCAAGTCGATGGAAGAGGAAATCTTCGGCCCCGTGCTGACGGTTTACCCCTACGACGACGACAAGGTCAACGAGACCGCCCGTCTGTGTGACGAGACCTCGCCTTATGGTCTGACCGGTGCCGTTTGGGGCCGTGACCGCCTCGAGGTCGAGAAGCTCACCGACAAGCTCTGCTATGCTGCCGGCAACTTCTACATCAACGACAAGCCGACCGGCGCCGTTGTGGGTATGCAGCCCTTCGGCGGTGCTCGTGCCAGCGGTACCAACGACAAGGCCGGTGGTGAGTTCAACCTCATCCGCTGGATCATCCCGCGCGTCATCAAGGAGACCCTCGTGCCCCCCACTGACTACCGCTACACCTACATGAAGTAAGATTTTAGATTTGTAGAGACGCAAAATCTTGCGTCTCATCCGCATTGGAGGGTGAGTCAAATAGCTTTTTGGCTCACCCTCATTTAACAAAAAACACAATCGTTATGAATACAATAGCCAAAACTCTAGTATTGTTAGTCCTGATCATGACATCGGTTACTGTGATGGCCCAAGGCTACCAGCAGGTCAATGACATCCCCTATACCGTCAAGAACGACGCCTACTCGCTCGAGCGGCTGAAACTGGACATCTACCACCCCGAGGGAGGCGCTAACCGCCCCGTCGTGGTCTGGTTCCATGGCGGAGGCCTGGAAGGCGGCAACAAGGAAATTCCGGCACAACTCAAAGAGAAGGACCTCGTCGTTGTCGGCGTCAACTACAGGCTCTTGCCACGGGTGACCGTCAGGGAAATCCTTGATGATGCCGCCGAGGCGGTGGCATGGGTGTTCACTCATATCGCCGACTATGGCGGCGACCCGCGCAAGATTGTCGTGACAGGTCACTCGGCAGGCGGCTACATCTCCATGATGCTGTGCCTCGACAAAAAGTGGCTGGCGGCCTATGCCATCGATGCCGACGACGTGATGATGTATGCCCCCTTCAGCGGCCAGGCCATCACCCACTACAACGTGCGCAAGATGCAGGGCATACCGCCCCTGCAGCCCACCATCGACGAATATGCGCCGCTCTACTGGGTGCGCGGCGACTGTCCTCCGTTGGTGCTCATCTGCGGCGATCGCGAGTTGGAACTCTACGGCCGCTACGACGAGAACCAGTACCTCGCCCGCATGATGAAACTCGCCGGCCACCAGCAGACCTATCTCTACGAGCTTGACGGCCACGGTCACGGCGGCATGGTCGCCCCCGGTTTCCACATCCTCGAGACCCACTTGCGCCAAATGCTTGGCCAACCCATCAACCCCTAATTCCCTATTACAAAGATAATTTCCACCGCAGCGGCACGGTCCCCCGTGCCGCCACTTTGTGGCGGCCCCTTTATTCCGACCCATTTCTCCCTCCACATGAAGGCAGATGCAATAAACTATTATCTTAACTATTAACTATTCACTAAAAAATACTACCTTTGCAGGTTGAACAGCATTTAAACCATACTATCATGAGCAACGACAAGACTTTGCAGCCGATGGCTGGCATGACACTTGAGGACATGCAAGATGCGGTTACCGCATTGGGTATGCCACGTTTTGTGGCTAAACAGCTGGCACAGTGGATTTATCAGAAACGTGTCAACGACTTTGAGCAGATGCTCAACATCTCCAAGGCCAACCGCGAACTGCTGGCAAGCCGCTACTGCGTGGGCCTGTACCCGCCCAGCCAGGCAGCTGCCAGTGACGACGGCACAGTAAAATACCTCTTTGATGCCGGTGGCGGACATGCCGTCGAGGCGGTCTATATCCCCGAGGACGACCGTGCCACGCTCTGCATCTCGTCACAGAAAGGATGCCGCATGAACTGCTACTTCTGCATGACCGGCAAGCAGGGTTTCCACGGTAACCTCACCTCCAACCAGATCATCAACCAGGTGCTGAGCATTCCCGACAGCGACAAGCTGACCAATGTCGTGTTCATGGGCATGGGCGAACCCCTTGACAACATCGAGGAGGTGCTGCGTGTCATCTCCATCCTCACCGAGCCTTGGGGCTTGGCATGGAGTCCCAAGCGCGTCACCGTCTCCACCGTCGGCAAGAAGCCGGAGCTCAAGATCCTGTGCGAGCAGACCAGCGTCCACATCGCCGTGAGCGTCCACAATGCCGTTCAGGAGGAACGTTCCTCAATGATGCCTATCGAGCGCCTCTACCCCATCGACCAGGTGATGGAAATGCTGGGCAACTACGACTTTGCCCACCAGCGCCGCCTGTCGGTGGAATACATCTGCTGGCAGTGGTTCAACGATGACATCCAGCATGCCGAGAAGCTGCGCGAATTGCTGCCCAACGAGCATGTGCGCGTCAACCTCATCCGTTTCCACCCGATTCCCGGCATCGAGAAACTGCGCACGAGCAGCGACGAGCGCATGACCTACTTCCGCGACTACCTCAACAGCAAGGGCGTGACCTGCACCATCCGTCGCAGCCGTGGCGAGGACATTGCCGCAGCCTGTGGCCAGCTAGCCGGACAAGTCCGCAACAAGAAGGACGACAAGGAGCCGCGAACCAAAAAGGACAAGAAATAAGCAACCACACGATTCATTAACCTTCACCGATATGTACAAGTCCACAAGAATCACCTTATTGCTGGCATTGGCCATCTTCGCCATCCAGTCGGCACTGGCAGATGCTCCTGTCAACTATTACAACAGTGCCCTGGGCAAGAGTGACGAATCCTTGATGCTGGCCCTGAGGAACATCATCCGCAACCACCACGAGGTATCCTATAGCAGCGGTCTGCTCAATGCCTTTGCCATAGCCGATGTTGACGACCAAGGCTACATCATCGACATCTACAGCAACTGCCGTTACAGACCCAGCGACAACGGCTCATCAGCCAAGACTATCGGTCAAGGTTATAACCGCGAGCACAGTTTTCCCCGCAGTTGGTTCGGCGGAGCTGTCCCACCCATGAACACCGATGTCTTTCACGTTTACCCGACCGACATCCATGTGAACAGTCAGCGAGGCAACCACCCTTACGGCGTCTGCGCCAACGGCACACGCTTGTCTAACGGCAGCTATGTCGCCAAGGGCAAGTTGGGCAAGAGCACCTACCCGGGATACACGGGCACTGTCTTTGAGCCCGACGACGAGTACAAGGGCGACCTTGCGCGCACTTACTTCTATATGGCCACTTGCTACAAGAACGAGCTGCCCAGCTGGCCCGGCAGTGAGCAACTCAACTACGGCGCCAACAAGTACAAGGCGTTCTCAACTTGGACCATCAACATGCTCATGGAATGGACCCGCCTGGACCCCGTCAGCGAGAAGGAAAAGAAGCGCAACGAGGCCATCTATGGTATCCAGGGCAACCGCAACCCCTTCATCGACCACCCCGAACTGGCAGAGTTCATCTGGGGTAACATGCAGGGCAAGCCTTGGAGCGGCAGTGATCAAGAAGTTACAGCCAATATCACGACACCTGTGAACGGTTCGTTGATCGATCTCGGCGAGACCGTCGAGGGCAACCCCATGGAATACACCATCACCGTCAAGGGCGAAGGCCTCACAAAGAATCTCGTCCTGTCGATGGATGGCAATGAATACTTCTATGTGGACAAGACCTACTTCACCCCAAGCGAGGTCAACAGCGGCACCTCGTTTGTCATTGGATTCACGGCAGATGACTTGGGCACTTTCAGCGACATCATCACCTTAAGCAACAGCGAGGTATCTGTAACCTTCACCGTCACAGCGACCGCTGTCAAGCAAGGCGATGACCCCGATCCTCCCGTAGTGCTGGGTGACAGCATCATGGAGGACTGGGAAGGCTGCACGTCCGGCGGCTACTGGACTCAATGGGTTGAGGGACACCAGTGGATCTGGGACTTCATCGATGCCGGCATCTGGGGCGATACCAACAGGCATGGCGAACTCGTCTGCCGCTTCGGTAAGACCAACGCCAGCTCCATCACTATGGCCGAGGATATAGAAGGTGGCACAAGCGCCATCGGTCTTTGGGCTGCAAGCTATGGTAGTGATGCCAATGCTGACTTGCGTGTTGATTTCAGTACCAACAAGGGTTCTTCTTGGAACGAGCTGGCCAGTTTCACTGTCACAAGAGGCGGCTTGCAGCACTACACCATGGATATACCCTTGGAGGGCAATGTCCGCTTCCGCATCGTGCAGACCTCGGGCACACGTGTCAACATCGACGACATCACGATCTTTGGCCGCAAAGTTGAACCATCACCGCTGATTGGCGATGTCAACAATGACGGCGAGGTTAATATCGCCGACATGAACGCCGTCGTCGATCTGATTCTCGGCGGTACGGCCGACGATGATACCCTCAGCCGCGCTGACGTGAACATGGATGGCGAAATCACCATCGCCGACTTCAATTCCGTCGCCGACATCGTCCTCGCTAAATAAGCCAGCCAATTTTTGACCTTACACAGAAGCAGTCTTTGAGAAAAATAAGATAAAGATTTCCCAAGGGCTGCTTCTTTATATACCCAGCATACTACCATTAACAACTAATAACTACCATTCATGAAGAAATTCTTTTTGACCTTCTCTCTCTTGGTATTTGCTTGTGTAGCAAATGCCAAGGATCCCAAGCCATGTCCGAGCGACTACTATGCCAATGCCCTGAACAAGAGCGACCAAGCGCTGCTCACGGCACTGTACAACATCATCACCAGCCACACCAACATCGGCTATGACGGCCTGTGGGACGCCTATGCGGACACCGATACCGATGAACGGGGCTATTACATCGACATGTACAGCACTTACGACAAGTACACTTACAGCAACAAGTGCGGCAGCTACAGCGCCATCGGTGACTGCATCAACCGCGAGCACAGTGTCCCCAAGAGCTGGTGGGGAGGCAGCAAGCTGCCACAGTACAGCGACATCTTCAATATTGTACCTACCGACGGTTACGTCAACAACCAGCGCTCCAACTACCCCTACGGCGTGTGCGAGGGCGGTACCCGCCTGACCAATGGCCAGTATGTCGCCAAGGGGCGCAAGGGCACCAGCACACATGCCGGGTATTCTGGAGTCGTCTTTGAGCCCGACGACGAGTACAAGGGCGATTTCGCTCGTGCCTATTTCTACATGGCGGCATGCTACAACGATGTCATCAGCGGCTGGACCAAATCCGGCGGCAGCGCCTTCTTTGCGGGCAACAGCTATCCCGTGTTCACGACCTACGCCATCGGACTGCTGATGGAATGGCACCGACTGGACCCCGTGAGCGAGAAGGAGACGACGCGCAACTGCTATGCTCACGCATGGCAGGGCAACCGCAACCCCTTCATCGACCATCCAGAGCTGGCAGAGCACATCTGGGGCAACAGGCAGGGTCAGCCGTGGACCGGCGACGGTACGGTAGTCACCACACCCGTCCTCACCCAGCCTGCCAACGGCGAGAACATCAACGTGGGCATCATCACCCTTGAGGATAATAGCGTGAGCAAGACCATCACGGTCAAGGGCGCCAACCTGAGTGCAAACATTAACGTGACCGTCAGCGGCGAGAACTTCAGCGTCACGCCCACTACCCTAACTGCCAACGCTGTGAACAATGGTACCACCATTACCGTGACCTATAGCGGAACGGCCGAGAGCGCCACGGGCACACTCACCATCTCCAGCAGCGAGGTCAGCCGAACCTGCAACCTCACGGCAGGCAAGCAGCAACCTGGCGAGGACCCCATCAACCCCGATGACCCCATCACGCCGACTGGTGACAGTGTTGTCGAGGATTGGGAAGGCTGCGAGAGCGGCGGCTATTGGGTGAAAGAAGTGCAAGGTGCCGCCTTCAGGTGGTACTTCACCAATGCGGGTATTTTCGCACAGACCTATGACCACTGGAACGGCAGTATCGGCTGCCGATTCGGCAAGACATCAACTTCTTCTATTGAGATGATTCAGGACGTCACCGGCACATCAGGCATCTCGTTCTATGCCGCCACCTATGGCACAACCGAGGCCGACGCCACCATTCAAGTGCTCTACAGCACCGACGCTGGCTCCACCTGGACCCCGCTCACGGAGTTGGCACTGACTCACACGCTCACGCAATACACCTATGGCCTCAACGTGACCGACAACGTGCGCTTCAAATTCCAGCAGACGGCTGGCGCTCGCGTGAACATCGACGACATCGCTGTCTATGCCGCGCCACCCGTTCAACACGATCCACACATCTATTTCAGCGGCGCTATTGAGAGCTTGACTGCTGAACTTGACGGTGAATCTTCCATCAGCGAAGTTACTGTCATCACCGAGGACAATGACCAGCCCGTGACGGTCACGGTGAACGAGAATTTCGAGTTAAGCCTTGACCAGCAAACGTGGGCAACGACGCTCACACTCGATGCCAGTGGCGAGACTTTCTACGTGCGCTTGGCTGACACCAGCGAGGATGGTTTTTATGAAGGCACCATCACTGCCACCACGGGCGTAGTGACCGCCTATGCTGACGTGGAAGGCGAGGTAATGCCTCACGAAGTCCCGCCTTCGGTGCGCATCGGTGACGTGAACTGCGACGGCAAACTGAGCATTTCCGATGTGACCACCCTCATCAATTACCTCTTGGGCGGCAACCCCGATCCTTTTGATGATGTGGCTGCCGATGTGAACGAGGACACCAAAATCAGTATTAGTGACGTGACGGCACTCATCAGTTTACTGCTCAACGGCAGTCCTGCCCAGATAATGTGGAACGCCCTGCCTGATGTGGACGCCATCAAAGTCATCAACCCGATGGGCGTAACGCTCGAAGTCTATGACCTCGACGCCAGTTTGGTAGCAAAGGTATCAGCCTCTGCCTCCATTCCCTTGTCCAAGGGCACCTACATCGTCACGAGCGACTCCCGCTCCCGTAAGGTCATCATCAAGTAAAGCAAGTGCAACGAATTAACGTGTTGATACTCAACCCATCCGCCCTGTAGAGACGCAAAATTTTACGTCTCCAGGGTTGCATCTTGGTAACTACATCAAGCAGGACTGACGCCAAAATGGCATCAGCCCTGCTTGCTATAGCAGTCCCCCCTCAAGATTAATGCGGCAAAAGGGCGTTGATGATACCGATATAAGGTTGTAACTCAACCCGTTAGCAGACACAATTCTTCGCGCCTACTTCACGGGGATCTTGTCGATGCGGCGCTGGTGACGGCCACCCTCATAAGGTGTCGTCAGGAAGGCCTCGACCATAGCGATAGCCTCCTCGTCGGTAACGAAGCGGCCAGGCATAGCCAAGACGTTGGCATCGTTGTGCTGACGGGCCAAACGTGCGACTGCCAGACGCCAGCACAGCGCTGAACGGATGCCCTGATGCTTGTTCAAGGTGATGTTGATACCCTCACCACTGCCACACACGGCGATGCCGGGATAGCACTCGCCCTGCTCTACAGCCAGAGCGCAGGGATGGGCAAAATCAGGATAGTCACAGCTGTCCTCGTTGTAGGTACCGAAGTCCTTGCAGGCAATACCCTGCCCTTCAAGCCAACGCTTCACGGCCTCTTTCACGGGAAATCCAGCATGGTCACTGCACAGTGCCACAGGCACCCCAGGTTTCAAAATCGTATTCTCCATATCTATAAAATTTCACTAATCTCTAATCACTAATCACTAATCAAAAATTGCGCCCCGCAAGGGACGCAATTTTTTACTTTACTTCTTCAATGCCTGGAGGGCTTGCTCCATCGTGGCAATCTTGCTCTCGGCATCGGCTTTCTTCTTACGCTCGTTGGCGACAACGGCCTCGGGGGCGTTGGCGACGAAGCGCTCGTTGCTCAGCTTCTTATCGACGCTGGCAAGGAAGCCGCGGGTGTACTCGAGGTCAGCCTCGAGTTTCTTGATCTCCTCCTCGACATCGATGCTGCCGGCAACAGGCACGGCAAACTCGGCGGTGCCCACCATAAAGGCGGCTGCCGTGGGATCCTTCTCGGTCACGGCCTCGATCTTCTCGAGTCCGGCGAGCTTGATGATGATGGCCTCCAGCGGGTTGTTCAAGCCACCGACGGCCTGCAGCGTCAACTGCTCCTTGTTGGGCAGGTTCTTCTGCTTGCGGACGTTACGCACGCCACCCACGATCTCCTTGACATCGGCCATAGCCTTGAGCAGTGCCTGGTCGGCCTGTTCGGGCTCGGGGATGCGGGCATACATGATGCTCTCGCCATCCTTGCGCTCGTCGAGGTGCTGCCACAGCTCCTCGGTGATAAACGGCATGAACGGATGCAGCAGACGCAGCAACATGTCGAAGAACTCGAGCGTGGCCTTCATCGTGGCACGATCCATCGGCTGACCGAAGGCGGGCTTCACGGCCTCGAGATACCAAGCCGAGAACTCTTCCCAGAACAGACGGTAGAGCACCATCATAGCGTCGCTCAGGCGGAACTTCGAGAAGTGATCCTTGACGGTTGCCAAGGCATCGTTGAGCTGATGACGGAACCACTCTACAGCCTGGCGGCTGGCCTCGGGCTGTTCGACATCGGCTACCTCCCAGCCCTTGACGAGACGGAAAGCGTTCCAGATCTTGTTGTTGAAGTTACGGCCCTGCTCACACAATGAGTCATCATACAGGATGTCGTTGCCGGCGGGAGCAGCCAGCATCAGACCCATGCGCACACCGTCGGCACCGAAATGCTCGATGAGCTTCAGCGGGTCGGGCGAATTACCGAGCGACTTGGACATCTTGCGGCCCAACTTGTCGCGCACAACGCCAGTGAAATAGACGTTGCGGAAGGGCAGGTCACCCATGTATTCATAACCCGCCATGATCATACGTGCTACCCAGAAGAAGATGATGTCCGGAGCGGTCACCAGGTCATTGGTGGGATAGTAGTACTTGATCTCCTCGTTGCCGGGGTTGTTGATGCCGTCGAACAGCGAGATGGGCCACAGCCATGAGCTGAACCACGTGTCGAGGGCGTCCTCGTCGTGGCGCAACTGGCTGGCCTCAATATTCTCGTAGCCGGGGATCTTGCGGGCCTTCTCAAGGGCCTCTTCCTCGTTCAGGGCAACTACATAAACTTCCTTCTCCTCGTCATCGGTGGGCAGGAAGTAGGCGGGAATGCGGTGTCCCCACCACAACTGACGCGAGATGCACCAGTCCTGGATGCCCTCGAGCCATACCTTGTAAATGTTTTTATACTTGGAGGGGTGGAACTTGAGTTCGTCGTTCATCACACAGGGCAGAGCGATTTCGGCAAAGTGCTTCATCTTCAAGAACCACTGCATACACAGGCGCGGCTCTACGGCGGTGTCGCTGTTGCGCTCGCTGTAGCCCACCTTGTTGTCATAGTCCTCGATCTTCTCCACCAGACCGGCATTCTTCAAATCCACAACAATCACCTTGCGGCACTCCATGCGGTCCATGCCGACGTACAGCGGCGACTGCTCGCTGATGGTGGCATCGGCATTGAAGATGTCGATGGTTTCCAGGTTGTGGGTCTTACCCAGGATGTAGTCGTTGGGGTCGTGTGCGGGGGTCACCTTCAAGCAACCGGTACCGAACTCTATCTCGACATAACGGTCCTCAATCACGTTGATGACACGGCCCACCAGAGGAACAATGACCTTGCGGCCCTTGAGCCACTGGTTCTTGGGATCTTTGGGGTTGATACACATGGCGGTATCGCCCATGATGGTCTCGGGACGTGTGGTGGCAACGACGGCATAGTAGCCCTTCTCATCCTTGTGGATGATGTTGCCCTCGGCACGCAGCTGCTCCTCGTTCTCGAGGGTCTGCAGACCGTCCACATAGTACTTGAGGTAATACAGGTGGCTCTTCTCCTCCTTATAGATAACCTCCTCGTTGCTCAAGGCTGTCTGGGCCTTGGGGTCCCAGTTCACCATGCGCAGACCACGGTAGATGTAGCCCTTGTCATAGAGGTCCACAAAGACCTTCAACACGCTCTTGCTGCGCGTCTCGTCCATCGTGAAGGCGGTGCGGCTCCAGTCACAGGAAGCGCCCAGTTTGCGCAACTGCTGCAGGATAATGCCGCCGTGCTCATGCGTCCAGTCCCAAGCATGCTTGAGGAACTCGTTGCGCGTGAGGTCACGCTTGCGGATACCCTGCTCGGCAAGGCGTTTCACCACCTTGGCCTCAGTAGCGATGGATGCGTGGTCGGTTCCGGGCACCCACAGGGCGTTCTTGCCCTCCATGCGCGCGCGGCGGATGAGGATGTCCTGGATAGTGTTGTTGAGCATGTGGCCCATGTGCAGCACACCCGTCACATTGGGGGGCGGAATCACGATGCAATAGGGTTCACGCTCATCGGGCACGCTCTTGAACAGCTCGTGCGATTCCCAATACTTATACCACTTGTCCTCGACCTCTTTAGGGTCGTATTTCGTAGCCAGTGTATTCTCTTTCTCGCTCATTGTTTTTGGTTATATTATTACAGTTCTAATCTCATTTAAATGGCAAAGGTACTAAAAAACCACCAAACTGCAAAACAGCTTAGCGGTTTTTACTATTTAACTTCAATAGACAGCGGGTGAATTGCCTGAGGAACAAATCAGCCGCTTATGAGTTGAGGTGATGTTGGAATGGTTGTTTTTCGGTTGAAAATAGGATTTCTCTCACTGGCAGAATTATAGCGAAAAAACGAAAAATGGCCTGCATTTGATGGTTATCTTTGTTGGCTAAATATTTGGTTTTCAAATATTCGAAAAAGAAAAAGGCCATTTGAGGGTCATTCGGATTTTAGCGCCAATTCTGAGAGGGCAAGAAGCGTCGATTTCATCACTCATGACATCAGGAAACAGCCAAAACTGACGACTGAAAACTAACAACTGAAAACCGACAACTGAAAACTGACAACTGAAAACTATTTCGTACCTTTGCAGCGTAATAACAAAACCTCCGATTATGGGAACAATCAACTTTACACAGATTCTGAGTGCAACACTGGTATTGCTGAGTATTATCGACATCGTGGGCTCGATACCCATCATCCTGCAGTTGAGGGAAAAGGGGCGACATGTGGATGCCGTTAAAGCCACCCTCTACTCTACCCTGCTGATGGTGGGCTTCTACTATGGCGGCCATTGGTTGCTGCGCATCTTCAACTGCGATATCCATTCGTTTGCCACGGCAGGCGGTTTCCTGATGTTCCTGATGGCACTGGAAATGATCCTTGACGTAGAGATTTTCAAGAACAACACGCCCAACAAGGGTGCCACCATGGTGCCGATGGTGTTCCCACTGATTGCGGGCGCCGGCGTGCTGACGACGCTCATCTCGCTCAAGGCGATGTATGACGATGTGAACATCTTCATCGGACTGGCCATCAACATGGTATGGGTCTTCCTGGTCATCAAGAGCACCGGCAAAATCCAGAAACTGCTGGGCGAGGGCGGCATGATGTTCTCGCGCAAGTTCTTCGGCATCATCCTCCTGGCCATGAGCGTGAAGATGATGACTGAGAACATTGCCCATTTGTTCTAACAAATGAGCGATGTTGATTAGGGATTAGGGATTAGAGATTAGTGAACAATACAAGACGACAGCCGTCCCGTGAGTGGGGCGGCTGTCGCTTATACTAAATGTTGTCAAAAATAGTCCTTTTATTGTCTGGATTAGATTATTTCCAGGCGGGGTCGCTCTCGTTCCAGCAGCGGTCGAGGGCGGTGACGGCATATTGCCACTTGCCTTTACCCTCGTCAGGCAGCACGAAGCTCGTCTCGCCAGTGATGGCGAGGATGTTATCGGCATTATCGAGACTGCCTTTCTTGCCCTTGGGGAAGCGATAAATGACGTAGCGCACGGCCTGCTGCATCAGGTCGTCGGTCTTATGTGCCCGCCAAACAAGGCATTTCTTGCCGCCCACTTTCTTGATATTGAGGTCCTGCACACGGTGAGGCTTCTCGTTGTCCAACCAGGTATAGGCAGGAATGAGCGCAGGACGGCAAGTCTGCTTGCTCTCCAATGAGTCAAGCACACCCTTGAAGTTGCTCGTGATGCTATAACCGGGCCACCAGGTCACGCCATGCACGTCGTCCATGGCACGTTGCAGCCTCATCTTGTGGTCAAGCTGAGTGGGATTGGTGGGGTCGCCACCCTCATCGGCGATGTCCTGATGAGACATCACGTTGTTGACGGCCTGACCGTAATACATGTGGCGGCCGTTGGCATGGTCGTTCCACCAGTGCATCAACACGAGATCGCTGGCGCGCTCGTGCTCCAGTTCCCAATAGAGCTGAGGCACCATATAGTCCACCCACCCCTCGGCGGTCCACTTGGGGCAGTCGGCATAGAGCGCGTCATAGCACTGCAGACCGTTGGTCTCGCTGCCGTCGGGATCATTGGCCTTGTTACGCCAGATGCCGAAGGGGCTGATGCCGAAGCGCACCCAGGGCTTCACCTCCATGATGGTATTGTGCAACTGCTCGATGAGCAAATCGACATTGTGGCGGCGCCAGTCATTCTTGTCCCACCCGATGCCATATTCGTTATAGGATGTCGTGTCGGGGAACTCTGCGCCCGCAACAGGATAGGGATAAAAATAGTCATCCATGTGCAGAGCGTCGATGTCATAGCGCGTGAGGATGTCCCTGACCACCGTATCGATAAAGTCACGGCTCTCGGGCAGGCCTGGGTCAAAATACAGCTTGCCGTCGGCATACTTCAGGAACCACTCGGGATGCTCATAATAGATGTGACCGGGTGCGGGCTTGTCTTCCTCGCTGCTGGTCACGCGATAGGGGTTAATCCACGCGTGGAGTTCCATACCGCGCTTGTGCGACTCATCAATCATGAACTGCAACGGGTCCCACACGGGATTGGGTGCTTTGCCCGGCTCACCCGTGAGCCATCGGGTCCAAGGCTCCAGGTCGCTCTTGTAGGCGGCGTCGGCCTGCGGACGGATTTGCCAGATGATGGCGTTACAGTTGGCACGCTGCAGCAGGTCAAGTTGTTCAACGAGGTACTTACGGGTCTGCTCGGGCGTCATCTGGGCATACTGCTTCTGCCCGATGATGTGCATCCACGCCCCACGGAACTCATGCTTGGGCATACGCGGCCCAGCATTGTCCTGAGCCGTTACACAACTGGCCAATCCCATAACCAGCATCACAAGAAATAAAATCCTTTTCATATATACCTTCTTTTCAGTTATCATATAAAAACCTAATAGCCACTAGCTGGCAGCTAATGGCTAAAGGTAAAAAGCTAATCGCTATAAAATTCATTCCTCTTCATCATCTGGAACATAAGTCCAAACATAGGCGCCCAAGTCCACCGCGCCCTTGGCCAAACGGTCGTTGCCGTAGCGGTCATAACGGGCCTCGCTGGGACACAGGTCAGGATTGCCCTTGCCGATGGCGTCGCTCTCGTTACCCAAGCGGTAGTCAAACAGGTAGTCATCGCGCACAGTCAGGAATTGCGGGTCGCCTTCCCAAACGCAATTGATGAAGTGAGCGTCATTATTGCCCGGGCTCTTGAACAGGCAATAGCGCATATAGACATTGAAATTGGCCAGATTGCCCTCATTGATTTCGGCAACATCACCAAGGCCATACAGGATACAATTATCAAAGTAGGCCTTGATTTTGCCTATGGTGCCATTGGAATACTCTACATCAAAGACATTGACGATGGGCGCCGAAGGCACGCCAAACAGATAGTAGTTGGCAAACGTACACTGGCTCGCCATTACCTTGCCGCCAGCAAAGTAGGTCACTTCTTCGGCTGCGTCACTGAACTCGGTGCCAATGGCCTCGACATAGCAGGTCGCCGTTGCCAGGCAGGTCGAGGACGAATTGGTCAGCACACAGTTAACGAGCTTGAGTGCACAGTTAACGGTATCGCCATAAGCGCTACAGTGCATACCGATGCTGCTGCCCTTCATGATGACGTGTTTCAGCACATTGCCCATTGTGGGCGGCGTGAAAATAACACCACCCCACTGTCCAGACATCATGTCAAAACTGTTCTCACCGACAATGTGATCCAGGCGGTCGCCACGGAAGGTGATGGGCTGTGAAGCCGTGCCGTTGGCGAGCATGCGGCCAGCGCAACGCATGGCTGCCTTATCATGGAACAGCAGCGTCGTTCCTTCGTCAAGCGTCAACGTCACACCCGGTGCCACAAACATTGTGTCATAGATCAGATAAGGTTTATCTGCCGTGAAACGCATATCATTTGAGATGGTATCGCCCTTGATGCGGATCACATCCTGTCCCCAGGCACTAAGCAACACCTTCTGCGTCATTCCATTAGTCACAAACACCAGGTAGTCCTCCAGCAGAGTGGGCGCATCCTGCTCCATCTCGTCGAGCTTGGCCTCGATAAAGATGTAGATGGAGTCGTTGCCACGGATTTCCACATTCTGGAACTCGTCACCGCGGATGCCGTCAACATTGAGGTGGAAATGCCCCTTGGCGGCCTGTCCAGCCACCTTGATGGATGAGATGTTGATCTGCTTCTTGCTCTTGTTGTAGACCACCATCTGCTTGGTCGCAGTCCCCTGCAACGTGATCACCGTGTCAAATGCGATAGTGTCAGTATCAAACGACAGCACGTCGGTTGACGCAGTGGTGAACCCGTCTTCAATACAAGATGAGAGCAGTGATGCCAGCGCCAACAAGGCACCCGTCATCAGTAATATAAATCTTGCTTTCGTCATTCTGCTTGATATTTTTAATCCTATAATATAAGAACGGGAAAGCGGGGCTTTTAGTGTGTTACCGCTCAAATACCGCTACCAAAGGATAGTGGTCACTCTCGCCTTCTTTATCACGGCGGCAAGACAACACCTTCATGTCCCCTCTATAGAAAATGTGGTCAATCTTGACATACAGATGATGGGCATGAAAGGTGTATATGGGGCCAAAGCCTGTATCGGCCCACGCATCGTGCAGGTCCTCTCCACAAACCGTGCGATAGGTAAACGAACCCGGTGTGTCGTTCATGTCACCCATTACCAGCACGTCACCACTGGTCTCATCCAGCAATTGACGCACCGCCTTGGCTTGACGGGAATGGGAAATGAAGCCATTGCCCAACTTCTGGGCCACCGACTTGATGCGCCGCTTGCGGTCTGATGGCACATTCATCGACTCGATGACCTGGCTGTCATTGGCGGTGAACCGCAATGAACTCAGGTGCATATTCACAACCCGCAATTCTCCACCAGGCGCATCAACATCCCAGGCCTTGATGAAATAATTCAGTGTATCCTGTGACAATACCTCCGATTTCACCTCGGTAAACGGATATTTGGAGATAATGCCCACATCATAAAATTCCTTCTTACGATAGGGGTATTTTTTATACAGCTCCTTGAGCATCGGCTTGACTGTGCTCAGGTTCTCAAACGAGAAATAGACCAGTCCTTCCTGAATGACCACGATATCGGCATCCTGGTCAAGGATATAACGCATGTTCTCGCTGGGTTCGTTTCCCTTTTGCCAGTTAAACTCCGTAACATTCATCGTCAAGACCTTCAGCTGGGTCTTCTCAGTATCGGCTTTGGGTTGGCCGATATTGAACGGGGAAATCAGCCTTATTGTGGGCCAGGACAGCAACAAGGCACCCAGCAGAACGACGACAGCACGCCATTGCTTGAAGATGGCCAGCAAGACCATCGCCACAATGACACAGAGCAACACGACAGGCAACGCCAGGGTCAGCATCGACGGCAAGGTCCACACGACCGGATCCACACGACCGCCATAAGCCGACAACAGTAACACAAAGGCCAATACGATGGCCAACAGATGGATGATGTACTTCATGGGATGTTGATTAACGCAATTTCCAACCGGGTTTAAAGAAGGGTTCCTGGGCAGTGAAACGTGGAGCCCAGGTCTTGAGCAGCCAGATTAGCGGCAACTCGACCAACATGGTCACAACAAAAACAATCAGTGTCAATTCCACGCCGCTCTCCATGCCTTGACGCAGGAGCAGGAAACGGACGGGCTGCAATATCAGGGGGTGGGTTCCTAAAATGATGAGCGAATAACGCCCGTAATAGCAGAAAAGCGGAATGTGAGGCAGCGGCTTGCATGCCCAGAACAACGCCAATATGGCGACAAACGGCAAGACATACAACTGCCAATAGGACGGCAAAACCTGAAAATGCAGGTTCATGAAATCACTCAGCCAGTAGATGGGCATCGCAACGGCAATCAAAGCCAGTATGCCCCAGCGGTCCCACTTCGTCGGAGCGACTGCCCCGATGCGCTTAACGCCCCACCCCAACACAAAATAAGGCAATGCCACCAGCGAGGTATCCAGCATGAGCGGCAACTCAATCTTGTTGACACCCAACTCATAGCCCACGACCGACAACGCTACCGTCGCCAGCAAGATGCCCCACAACGGCTTGATCCACCGTTGCATGGCATAGAAGATGACATTGACCCAGAACAGGCTCAGCAGGAACCACAACGGAGTGGTGTTTTCCCAATAGCGCAGATAGAACGGCTCGACAAGTTGCGTGAGTCTCACCTCAATGGGCTCGGCACCCACCAACTGGCGGAAGCCATACTCCAGCAGGCGCACGGCAAAGGCGAACACCACGAAAAAAACAAACGGCACAAGGATATTATTCACCTTGCGCCGCGTGAAATCGGCATAACCGCTATAAAGCTTAAAGAAGATGCCCGAGATGAAATAGTACATCGGCAGGCGGAAAGCCTGCAAGGCATCATTCAGGTGTGGAGCCAGATAGTTGAAGAACTCATGGTCAATGTGGTACATCACGATGAGCATGATGCACAGACATTTCATGAAGTCGATATAAGCGATGCGCTGCTTCTCCACTTGTCACAACCGGATGCCTGATTCAGGTCCTACAGTTTCGACTTCAGCATGGCGACAACGCGCGAGAAGTCGGTCATCTCGGCAATCTCCTCGGGCTCCAACTCAATGTCAAAATGCTCCTCCAGCTCGCTTGCCAACGTCAAGTGATGCAACGAGTCCCACTTGGAGCAGTTCTTCTGTGACACGTCAGTAGAAATCTCATCAATTTCAAAAGCCTGACGCATGATATCTAAAACAGTTTCTTCAAAACTCATAGCACTCTGATATTATAATAGTTATGTATCTCATAGACGTGGTCCAGAGCCAAATCATATCGCTTGGTCCCGTCAATTTCGGTTGCAATGCAAGTCATTCCCATGCGGTCATAGAAATCGGCTGTCTGGCCATTCTTGGCGGTGGGCAGGTAGGCGGCTGTCACATGGCGATAACCGTCCAGACGCAGGAGATTGAGCACCGTCTTGACAAATGCCTCCTCTATACCCTTGCCCAGAATGCGGCAACTCAGCAGCAACGTGTCAATATGAACCGTAATATCATCAACCGGCTCCAAAAAGATGGTTCCCGTGATGCCATTGTCGCCGAAGCGGTCACTCACACTCATGCAATAAATGTGCCATCCGTCCTCAAGACGCTGTTTCACCTCGACCTCGGTATAACGCTTGGTGGTGAGGTTGAACTGGTTGGTCTTCTGGGTCATCTGGGCTATGCGCGGCAGGTTGTGCTCATCGGCGGGGATAATCTCCAACTGCATGTCGAGACTATAGAGGTAACTCTCCATATCAGCAAAACGTCCCATTTCGGCCTGGCGCATAGCGTTGGCACGGTACTGCTGGGTCTTGGCACGATCCTCTTCTGTCACCCGATAGATACGGAAGTAACGCTCTACCAGTTGCTTAAAGAAAGGCATCAATTGATAGGGCTTATCGGGGAAATCAGGGACAGTGACCTCGGGCAGCATCTGCTTGACCAGTTCGCGCTCCGACGGATTGTCATCAAGAAAGACCATACTGTCAAGACCGATGTTCAATTCATCAGCCAATTCGCGCAAGTTGGTCGCCTTGTCACGCCAATTGATGCGCAGGGCACTGAAATGCTCACCGCGCAGTATCATGTGGGGATTCTTTTCCCAGGCTTCAACCACATCGGCCTCGTTATTCTTGCTGCACACGGTCAGAATCACGCCATTGCGGGACAACTGCAACAGTGACTGCTGCCAGTAGGAATAGGCCTTTCCTGGATAGTCTCCGCCGAGCTTGATGCCGTCGATGCCGTCTTCACCGAGCACCCCACCCCACAAGGTGTTGTCCAAATCCAGCACCAGACACTTCTTGCGGGACAAAGCCATCTCTTCGTCAAGATGTTTCCACCAGCCTTGGAAATCGTTGGCCAACTTGGGATTCAACATCATCTGGGACATGAGATAGAATTTCCAGTTGACAAGTGTCGATGCATCATATCGTGATGTGAACTCACTGAAATCCACCCACTTGACATTGCTGCGCTCAATAGACAACTGCATGGCATGGCGATTGAACGCGGCAACTGCATCGGCAACTGCCGTCTCATCACCCGTGAGCCTCAACGGGAACAGGTTAACGAGTGAGAAGATGACAAAAGGCTTACTGGCCTCGGCACGATTCAGCACCAGGTCAAGCTTGTCCACAAAAGAGGACACCTCCTCCGACAACTGGACACTGTCGGCATTGACAGGCACTTGATAGAACCAGATGTAGCGGTCCACATCATCGGGCACAAGACTAATGTCGTCATAACCCGAATAGGTCATGCCGTCACTTCCCAAGAAGGGCTCAATCGTCTGATTACGAAAGACAAACGTCTTCATCTTATTTCTTTTTCAGCTGATATACTTTACTCAACAATGACCACAGGCGTGGATGCATCATCAGGGTGTGGATAATCTTCCATTTCTTACCGTAATAGTTGGCCTCAGCCCCCACACACGGGAAAGGATACAACCCGGCTTGACGAATGTGCTGCAACACCTCTTTGACACAACCGCTGGTCAATGACTTGGTCATGGCAAAAAACAGATAGACATTCCTCAAGCCTGCCACGCTCGCAAGACCGCGCTTGCCATGTTGCGACTCATGGCGGTGCATCGCGGCATCAATTGTTGCGGCAGAATCAACCTGGCTAAACAAACGGCGGCGGATGTGGTCCAAATCAGGATTGTGCATGGCGCTGTCACTGCGATTAACATAGCAGTAGGCAGCCGTGCCGTCATGGGCTACTCGATTGGCAGCCAACATGAAACGGGAAATCAATGCCCCGTCCTCACAGACAATCAGCGATGTATCAAACCGCCACCCTTTATCGTCCCCCAGGTAGGCACAACCCTTTTCAAAAAAGTTGCGGTTAATGAGGTAACGCCACACATAGGGCGTCATCGCGTGCCCCGCCAGATAATCGACACCTGTCATCACTGGCGTCGAATCATATTGGTCACCTTGTTTTGACGCGGGGGCAGGAACGCCTTCAACGTCCACGCTCTTGTAATTGAACAAGAGCACTTCAAGTTGCTCATCTATGGCGCGATGCAGGAGTTGCGACATGACGCCTTCCTCTAGATAGTCGTCACTGTCAACAAACTGCACATATCGTCCACGAGCCTCGCCCAACGCATGGTTGCGGGCAGCACTAACCCCTTGGTTCTGCTGACGAATCAGCCGCACTTGAGGATGAGCCGAAGCAAACGCCTCAACAGCCGCGGCACTGCCATCACTTGAGCCGTCGTCCACCACCAGCACCTCGTATTCATCATCGCCAAGTCCTTGACTGACAATTGAACCAAGGCACTTCGACAAATAACGTTCGGTGTTATATACAGGAACGATGTATGTCAGCAGCAATTCACCCATCACATGGGGTTTTCAACCAATTCGATGAGGCCGGTATTCTTTTGATACATGAAAGCAATCCGCTTGTCACCCATTGCACACGCGGGGACAGGACCGTTCACCAGCAGGAAACGCTGACCGCGCAGGGCTTCAATGGCTGCTGTGATGTCAGCCACTTCATAGCAGATATGATAAGGGCTCACTCCTGATGTGGAGAGTGTTCGTGCCACTGGACTTTGTTCGTCAAGGGGCTCCAACAACTCCAGGCGTGGTGCTCCGTCCTTTTCCAGGAAGCAGACACGCACATGCTGGATGGGATCATCGGTGACAGGACCTGCCTGATAGCCCATTAAGGTATAGAACTTGGAGCTCTTAGAGATATCGCGGCAAGCGATACCGACGTGGTGAAAAGTGAGCAATGAGTCCATGTAAATCAATACTCAATGACGGGAGACACTTTGCAATCACGCATCTGCATCATTGCAGCGCCCCAACTCAGACCAGCTCCGAAAGCACTCAAGATGACATTGTGAGTGCCTTCAAGTTTTCCAGCCAACTCACTGGATATGGTCAGCGGCACCGAGGTGCTGCTCGTGTTGCCATACTTCTGGATGCAATGGGGAACGCGTGACGGATCGGCCTTCAACTTCTTGACAAAGAAGTCCATCATGAACAGGTTGGCTTGATGGAAAACCAGATAATCCACATCATCAATAGTCTGCTCTGTTGTTTTGAGCAACTGCTTGATGCTTTTGGGCACCTTGCTAATGGCAAAGTTGAACACGTCCATGCCATCCATGAACACCTCAAGGTCGTTACGGATGTTGCCGTCTTCCTGTTCTCGTTCCACAAGGGACTCTGCGGTTATCGGATTACGCATGCCTGCGTGAATCTTGAGCGCCTCCAAGCCGCTGCCGTCGGTATAAAGCATGAAGGTCGAGTCACCATAGTCACCCTTCTCGATAAGCGTTGCCGTACCAGCGTCGCCATAGAGCGGCCAGTCCACCTTGTCACGGCGGTTGACAATCTTGGAGAATGTCTCGCCATCAAGCAAGAGAACCCGGTTCTCACCCTCCATCGAGGCATAGGCAAAAGCGGTACTCAGCGCATACAGGTAGCCCGAGCAGCCCAAGGAGATATCCATGCACATCGTCTCACGGGGCAAACCCAGCCGATGTTGCAACAGACAAGAGGTAGCAGGAATCCTGTAATCGGGCGTCTGGCTCATGAACAGCAGCACATCGATACTTGCAGGATCGATGTCGTTATCGGCCATCAGCTGGCACGCGGCCTTATAACACAAGTCACTAGCAGTGACATCATCGGCGGCAATGCGTCTTTCCACAACGCCGATATTATCAATAACCTTCTCTATTTCTTCCTCTGGGATAAGGTACCCCAAGTCCTTGTTATAGACGACATCAGGGGGTACACAGGCGCTCATCGCCTTGATACCCACCCCATGAAATTTAATTGTTGCCATAAAGACAGACTTTAATTTGTGTTGGGATAAAAATAAAACAAAGACAACCTGCCGACAGAACACTCTGGGCAGTATGTCATTGCATTAGACGGTCACTTCAATCCAACTCTTCTACTCTGGTCTCGACGATTTTATACAAATCCTCGACAGTATTGCTGCCACGGATGTCATCGCCGCGGAATTCAACGTCATATTCCTCGTCAATCATTGCGATAACCGACAATGCGAGGAGCGAAGACCATTCCTCCAACTCCTTGAATCGAGTGCTGGCCTGTATAGTATCTGGATCTGTTTCATCAAACAGATCAGCAAAGTTCTCTATGAATTGATCAAGATTCATCACACTTATAACGTAAAAACACCTTAAATATTTTTACAGCCCGCAAAATTACATAAAAAAATCAAATCCTACACGCTATTTTAAAGGAATTTACGCCTTTCAATCCATTTCGCTCAATTCATACACTCAAAAAGACCTCAAAAACGATGGGTCAATGTGTGTGTCAAAAATCAAATCGCTTGGCTTGAACACCAATATAAGTACTGTTGTCACGAGCTTGTGTCATCAGTACACTGTTGGCGCCCAATGTCACGCCATTGCCGATGGTCAATCCTTGCAGCACCACACTGGCAACGCCCAACAGATTTCCGTTCCCGATGGTAATTCCTCCCGAAAGGTGCGCTCCAGGCATCAATCCGTTGTAATCACCGATGATGTTGTCATGCCCGATCACCACATGGTCATTAATCAAATTGAAATTTCCAATCTTGACATCACACGATATCATACAGCCGTTCTGGATGATATTGCCCTCACCTATAGTTACAGACTCCTTGTCTACATAGAAGGTGGATGGGTCTATGAGGTTGGGGAAAGAGATGTGTTCATTGGTAATCTTCTCACGGATGCGGCGAACAGTCTTATTCTCATTGATGGCAAAGGCAACAGCCATGGGTTCATCGACCTGGAGAAGCATATTCATGCCTCCAAGCACCGTACCATAATGGGAAACAGCAGTGCCTGCCGGTTTGGTGTCATCCAAGAATCCGATCAGTTGCCAGTCGCCTCCATTGGCATTTATTCTCTTGATCAAGCAGGCAACTTCCTTTCCGAATCCTCCGGCGCCGTAAACAACTATTTTCATATAGTATTATCCTTTTGGTTTTTAAAACATTAGCGCTTGCAGCAAGAGATAATCTCATTGGCCACACGCTCAACATCACTGTCACTCACACAGGGACCACTGGGAAGGCACAAGCCCATCGAGAACAACTGCTCGCTGATACCGTTGACATAGGCAGGAGCACCAGCAAATACTGGTTGGGTGTGCATGGGTTTCCACAGCGGGCGAGACTCGATATCACATGACTCAAGATGCTGGCGCACCGTCTCGTAGTCCGTACCGGTCTTGGCGGGGTCAATCAGGATCGTATTGAGCCAGTAATTGCTGTCGTAGCGTTCATCGGGATTGAGATGAACGGTAATACCTTCTACATCAGCAAACAATTCAACATAGCGGTCACACAGATGCCTGTGATGAGCCAGATGTTCATCAAGCACGGTCATCTGTCCACGGCCGATACCGGCACAGATGTTGCTCATGCGGTAATTATAACCGATTTCCTTGTGCAGGTAGTAAGGCATGGGCTCACGGGATTGGGTGGCATAGAACATGATCTTCTTTTTGGTCGCCTCATCAGGGCAAATCAGGCCACCGCCTCCGCTGGTGGTAATCATCTTGTTACCATTGAAACTCATGATACCGTAATCGCCAAACGTACCGCACAACTGGCCCCTGTAACGTGAACCGAACGCTTCGGCCGAATCCTCAACAACAGGGATTTCATAACGCTTGGCAATTTCCATGATTTCATCAATCATGCCCGGCATTCCGTACAGATAGACCGGAATGATAGCTTTAGGCTTTCGGCCGGTCTTGGCGATACGGTCTTTGATGGCCTCCTCGAGCAAATTGGGATCCATGTTCCAGGAATCGGCCTCACTGTCAACAAACACTGGCGTTGCTCCCTGATAAACTATGGGATTAGCGCTTGCCGAGAATGTCATTGACTGGCAGATCACCTCGTCGCCACGACCGACGCCCAGGTTGACAAGCGCCAAATGGATAGCGGCAGTGCCTGAGCTGAGGACCACGACATGCTTACCCTGCTCACACAATGCCTCTAAGTCCTTCTCAAATGCATTCACATTGGGGCCGAGGGGCACAACCCAATTGGTGTCAAACGCCTCCTGAATATACTTCATCTCCTGTCCGCTCATGTGGGCAAGACAGAGCAAAACCTTATTATTAGCCATAATCTTCTATATTGTTTAGTTTTTTACAATTCTGGTGCATGACCTGGATACACATCACGATGTGAAATCAGGTCTTTTATGATTATCTCACTGGACGCCGATTGGGCGCGGTTCGACAACGGGAAATTGGTTACAGTCTTCACTCCAGGGATATAACTGTCACCCGTGAAAACAGCATCCCCGATAACCCAAGTCACACACGACGGGCTGTGACCTGGAGTGAAAACGGGTTCTGCCTGGATACCATCAAACAAGTCAATCCCCTGGCGATCCTCAACCAGCGTGATCTTTTCTGGCAATTGCAGGATAAAGGGGTCGTTGATATACCTGGAAAAGTTCCTTTTATCGTTCAGCAGTTCCACCTTACCGGCTTCGTTGGTGAGAATTGCCATTGACGGATACATCGTCAACAGTAGATTCAATCCATAAATGTGGTCATAATGCCCATGCGTGAGCATAACGCCGCGCAAGGTACTCTTCCCGATAAGATGGAGCAATGGTTCCACATCGCCACAATCCACCAACCATGCCTCGTCATCATGAGTGATGACATAGCTGCAGGACCTGTATAGCGAATTGACTACCTGACGGATTTCCACGCTCTCTTCTGTTATCTTTATATTTACTGTTGGTTACACAATCCTCATTGCATGTGGAGATAGAAATGGGAGTCTCGGTCAAAGACCTTCTTATTGGTCTGGACCCTCGAACACTCTACCCGAGTAGCGCGCTCAACGACTTCATCCAAATATTCTCCAAACATGGGCCCAGACATAATCTGGGGGCCCTCGATAGCGGGCACAAGATTGAACTCAATAAACAAGGGCTCACCATCGGGGTCAATAGTCACATCCCACCCCACAAAATCAAAATAGGGCAAACGTTTATGCATCCTTTGCAAGGTGGCAATAACCTTCTGGTAGTTTGGTATGATAAGACCTTCGGTCCCGGTTTCCTTCTTGAGGGACGAGACCTCCATGCTCTTGAAACGGAATACCCTATCATCTACCCTACCGTCACGGTCTATCAGGCACGTTCCGCCACCCATAGATGTATTGTCCTTGACAGCACCCTTACCACCATACCGTAACATAGAGTAAGGATACAGGAACACGACCTCACCTTTAAGATTGCGATAGGTATATAGACGCATCGTGTTCAACGATGTGGGATTAACCCGCTGGACATCAGCATGCTGGCGAGCCTTCTCTTGTACGATAAAATTGAAGTTATAACGTGCAAAAAGGGCACGAAGAGAATCTTTGCCAAAATCAAGAATCTGTTCCACGCCGTCACCGTTGCAAGTCTCTACAGTAGGCTTGATCATCAGTTCTCCTCCTGTATCAGAAACGATGTCGATAGCTTGGTCAAGAGAGACTTCCTCTCCATTACAGTAGAAGTGTCCGTGCATATTCTTGACCACCGTCTTCGGTTGACGAACATCAGGAAACAGTTCACTGTAAATATTCTTATCCAAATAAGGTGTGATAAAGTCATGACGGTTAAGAGCCGGTATCACAAAAAAGTAATACACGTCCATTGACAAATACTTATCGCTGTGCACTCCATTTATCCGCGAATAGTAGTCGTCAAACATCATCGACACCTTAAAGCCGTGTTGTTGGAAATAGGGAGAAAGCTCTTTCTTGTGCGCTTTATAGTTGAAGTCTGGCGCCATCACGTGATCCTTGAAGTACCAGTCACCCCAATAAAACTCCTTGTTGTTATTAATATATTTATCCATAATGATTTTATCGAACTAATAAATAACCATGTCACTGACCTTAACATCACTGGCATAAAACTCCATGCTTGCCCATGCAAGACCCACACCGAAGCCACACGCAATACAGTGGTTCTCAGCGCTGCCCGACAATTTCTCGCGGCACCGCGACACCATGGTCAAGGGAATGGATGCGCTGGTGACATTGCCGTAGTCTTCAAGGCAATAGGGGGTCTTCTCGGGTGGTATCTTGATGGCCTTGCGTATCTTCTCATCAATGAACTTATTGGCCTGATGCAGGAGCAGCAAGTCAACGGTTTCAACATCGATATTAAACGTGGCGATCAATTCCTTCAGAGAACGGGGCGGTTGCTTGATGGCAAAGCCAAACACGTCCATACCGTTCACAATCATGTCAACACCACGCCTGAAAACGCCAGGGGACACCTCTTTCTCCTCAAGCGCCTCAACGGTGACAGGATTACGCATGCCGCCGTATGGTGCCCACACGGCATCAAAGCCACTACCGTCAACTCCATACATGAAATTCATAGGACGACTATGCTCTGGATCATATTCCAGAGCCGTTGCTGTAGCGGCGTCACCAAACAAGGGGCGCACGGCAGTATCGCGTTGGTTGCGGTTCTGGGTATTAGTCTCGGCAGCCACCAGGATGGCACGCTTGAGGGTTCCATGTGACATCAGCGATGAAACGATACTCATGCCGTAAACCCACCCCGAGCAGCCGAACGGCAGGTCAAACACACAGCAGTCGCTACGCAACTTGAGACGGTCCTGCAAGACACATGCAGTTTGGGGAGCGATATAGTCCCTGGAGGTGCACACATAGGCGAAGATGTCCACGTCCTCAGGTTGCCACCCCATGTCTGAGAGTAACTTCTCGACGGCCTTGACAGTCAAATCCGAGGCGGTAGTACCCTTCTCGACCTTACGATGACGTTCTATGCCTGTCGAGGCGATCACTTTCAACGCATCGTTCTCGTCCTTGTAGATAGGCAGGGTGAGATTTTCCTCAACCGTTGCTGGAACACAGGCGCTCATACCCACAATGCGGACGTTATTGACAGTTAGCTGTGACATAGCTTTTATAATGTTGTATTGTTATTGCTTGAGTTTTAATCGTTGGATTTTGCCCGATTGGGTTCGGGGAATTTGGTCTATCCATTCCCACACCACGGGAATCTCATGGGGCGGCAACAGTTGAGCCAAACGGCTCTTGATGTCGTCAATTTCTATAGAAGTATCTCCTTTCACAAGGTAGGCTTTGGGCACCTCACCCAGCACACCGTTAGGGTCGCTAACGGCAACACAGGCACAATCCTTTACCCCCAACGAAAGAATGGCATCCTCGATGGCAGCGGGACTTACTTTCTCGCCGCCCACGTTGATGAGTTCCTTTTTGCGGCCAGTCAGATAGAAGTCACCATTCTCGTCACAATGTCCCCAATCCCCTGTCCGGAACCAATCGCCATAGAAGGCGTCATCATTATCTTTAGCCAGATAATAGGACCGACAAACCATATTGCCGCGCACACAGATTTCGCCATCAACGCCAGCGGCAAGCCGTTGACCGTCTTCACCCAGAACCTGGACTTCAACCTGGGAAGAAGCCGGTCGCCCAACGCTTCCAAGGTTGGACGCATTGGCATGGAATTCACTGAACAATGCACGCGATGCCTCAGTGAGACCATAGTGCATACACAGTCGTGTCTTGGGGAAAAGGTCCATTAGCAGCAGCTTGTCCTCAATCGGCATGGCGGCACTGCCTATTTCGATATACCGCAATTGATCAGCAAACTTGGCGATGCGCCTGCCACTGAGGCGCTTGATGTATTGCCACACGGCAGGCACCATCCCGAATCCCGTCACATGCTCCTGATCAAGAACTGTAAAGAACGACTTGAGATTGGCAAAATTGCTCACCAAGACAAGAGTAGCCCCTACCGACAGGACACAGCGCAACCGCCCCAGACCGAAAGAATGGCTCAGCGGCAACGCCAGTGCTTCCACATCGTCGGCACAGGTGCCAATAAAGCCATTGGTGTTACTTGCGGAGCCCGAGATATTGGCATGAGAGAGGCAAACGCCCTTCGGCGCCCCTGTCGTGCCGGTAGTAAACATCACATCGGCAACATCTGTCGCTTCAAGGTGCGGCAATTCCAGGTGGACTTCGGCGGCATCATCAAGGGGAATAGCATCGAAGGGGATACTGCGGCAACTTCCATCGCCTTTACTGTCGCCAAAGCAGACCGTGGGCTTGACAATGCCCAAAATATAGTCCAGCCGTTCACGGGGAGCCGATGAGTCCACCACCACATTGACCACGCCCAGCAGATGGGCGGCGAAATAGATGTAGATGAATTCAGGCTCTTTCTGTGCTGACAACAGGATACGGTCTCCAGCACACAATCCGAGCGATTGCATGAACGAGGCACATGCCTCTATCCTTGACACCAGCTGTGAGTATGTAGTCCTAGCGTCACCCTCAACAAGCGCAATCTTGTCGGGGGTGGCAGTCGCATGATTGAAAATGTCACACAGCAGAGTGCTGTGGGGCGTTCTAAGCATGTAGGAGCTGGTTAACTTCTTTGACGATTGATTCGACAGAAGTCAGGTCAAAAAGGTCCTCAAGCGGGAACTCGACTTCAAGTTCCTGCTCAATGGTATTGATTATCGCAAGATTACCGACTGAGTCCCACTCAGGTATATCGCCCGAAGACAGGGAATCGGTAATTTTGGCAAGGTCCACATTCAAGACCCGGGCAATGATTTCCTTTACCCGTGATTCCATCACTTGTAGTGAAAATATTATTTAAGTTTCTTCTTTTGTACGATCTCAAACAAATCCTGAATGGTCTCTGCTTTGAGAATATCATTTCCCTTGATAATGACATCGTACTCATCGTCAACCATTGCAATAATTGACAATGCAGTCAACGACGACCACTCATCAAGTTCCTTGAATTTGGTGTCCGCTACAATCGTTTCGGGGTCCGTCTCATCAAACTGAGCGGCAAAGTTTTCAATAAACTCTTCTATATTCATAGTCATTTAGAATTCCAATCGTTAGATTCCAACCTTTTATCATTATCGATAATGGCAGGCAAAAGTACACACAATTTTAAAAACAACCAAAAAAAGTTTTTAAAACTATATCGAGAAGCCGCCATCAATGACCAGATCATGACCTGTAAGCCAGCTTGACGCATCACTGAGCAGATAGACAACACCACTTGCAATGTCTTCTGGACGGCCATATCGACCTAATGGATACTTCTTGGCATCCTCAGCAAGCTGCTCATCGGTAATAACGCCTCGATGAATCAATGGCGTATCAACCATGCCTGGACAGATGCTGTTGACACGCACCTTGCGAGCTGCATACTCGCGAGCCGCATACTTCATCACGCTGTTCAAGGCAGCCTTTGACGCACCATACACGCCGTTTCCAGGCATATAACTGTGGGTTCCGCCAATAGAGGCCATCAGTACCACCGATGCCCCCTTTTTGAGTATTTTCTTCTTGTACATGAGGCGCATCAACTCTACAGGAGAGAAGAAATTGACCTCAAACATGACGTCAAACCTGTCTCGGGTCCCGAATTGCAGCGGCAAGGTAACTGAATTTCCTGCACACAACACAGCTCCATCAAGGGCCGGCAATTCACCCAACAAGCGATTCACGTCATCGTCACTGGTCAAGTCGGCAAGGAATTGACAATGGCCACCTTCTACGGGAGCCAGCTCATCAAAGGTCTTCTGAAGCCGATATTGGTTACGAGCGGTGAGAACAACACGGGCTCCCATTCGGGAACAATATACAGCTGCAACCTGACCAATACCTGACGAGGCACCTGTGACCAATATGGTTTTCCCCTCTAGGGAAAATGGATTAAAACTATTTGCTTCCATCTATCTTGAAATATTATTTAAAATCAAACTTTTTGGCCGGCACACCGATATAGGTACAACCTTCCTTCGGCTTAGTCATCAATACACTGCCGGCGCCAAGTGTAACATTGTTTCCGATCTTAATCTGCTGCAATACGATGCTGTCCACACCGAAAAGGTTGCAATCCCCAATAGTCACGGCACCCGACAAATGCACGCTAGGCATCAATACATTAAAACTACCTATCACATCATCGTGTCCAACGACATTGGATCCATTAAACACATTAAAATCACCAATTGTGACATCACATGTCACGCTGCAATTATCCTGAATGATGTTCCCGCATCCAATCTTGAACGTTTCAGGATCAAGAACCCTGAACGAGGGAGCGATGATATTGGGATAACTGATGTTGGGATTGGTGATGCTATCACGGATAAGCTTTCGTGTCTTGGGGTCACCCACGGCAATAGCCAGCGCAAGCGGTTCTTCTATCGCATTCAAGGCATCCTTCCCGCCTAATATCTTACCATAATGAGACACTTTTGTCCCTACGGGTATGTTGTCATCAAAGAATCCGATGATCTCCCACTTTTGAGCATGTTCCTTATTGATACGGAGGATACCGCCGGCTACCTCACGTCCAAATCCACCAGCCCCATAAATCGCGATCTTCTTTGACTTCGCCTCAATAACAGGATTAACAAAGTTTTGATCTACACTTTGACGATAGGCAGGGAAAAATGAAGCATCACAGGCAAATGCGGGTTCCTTTTCTTTTCGCCAATCAATCAATTGGTTGTACATGCCCAAGTTGAAGATCTCCTGCCCGATTGAGAACTGATAATCACTGTTCCTGTTAAATGCGGCCTTAAACTTATACAGATTATCCTCTCCTGAGCCGACACCACCACCCAGATGAAAGACCTTGAAACCCTGCTTGCAGCCCCACAATGCAGCCTCATACAGCAGCAAATTGGTCGGTGCAAACTTGCGGTATTCCGTCACCGTTCCCGACAAATGGTAATGCATCATATCACCACTGTAAAGAATGATGGAAATTGCTATGATCTTTCCGTCAAACAAAGCGTAGAACACCTCAGTCTTATCGCTAAGGCTATCAATGATCGACTGATAGAATGACTCCTCGAAGAAATAATAGTCAATTGCATTATCATTTCTCATGGTGTCATCATAAATCAGCTTAAACGTGGACATCAGCTCCTTCGTAGGCTTGCTATGCTCAATAGTCACTCCATTCTTGAGCGCCTTACGGATCATGTTGCGGTTCTTGCTCTTGATGTTTTGCCAAATCAGCTCCTTACTGCTGAGGTCCATGGCGATAGTCTTGCCCAAATCAATGACTCGGCTCACATGGCTCATGGATTCCGCATTCTTCAATACAGGGCTATAGCGGACAAAATTGCTCACATAATTGTTGTTGAGCATAAAGTCCTTGTACTCAGCATAGAACAAACTCATATCCTGAGCATTCACTTCTCCTTCAAATATCCATCCACCATAGCCATAAGGAGTAGCCAGATCATACCATCTGCCAGACTGGATTTTACCTGTAGTCCATGGCAGCATAGACAGATCTCGGCGCATGGCAACATACATACCCTTCATTGAATCCGACTCATAATATATCAGAAGGGGTTCTCCGTCACCATGTAGCATGAAGCCCTCAACATACCCGTGTGAATAATACACATCATGGTTGCTGAATGAGGCTACTACTCTATCCCAATCCTCCTTTTGCTTGAATTGTATTAATTTTATCATAACTTAGAACCGGAAACCGGCAATGATATGTCTTAATTGTATCATCTCTTCTTTACTATACCTTGCATCGCAATGTATAGATAACATCCGTTTGGAGAAATCTATCGCGTCAGAACTATAAGATTGAGGAATATCCCATAGTATAGCAGGATAAACACTTTGATCAATCAAATACTTCCTAAAATCATTCCGCATCGTTGCTGTATCAAACAACAACGTCAACGAGAACGGGGTACATTTTGAGTTTTCTGGCTCAAGTACAGCCACATGTTTGAACTGTAAGTTCTTGAGAATCTCTCTATTCTCTCTTTTCAAGCCATACCACCTGTCGATATCAAACTGCTTGATATAGCTTAATGATTCGTCATCTATTGCCGAAACAGATATTCCGTCGATCTGCTCCTCGGTTGAGAGCATATCAGGACGAAACTCATTCTTGTCATCAATCTCGTCCTCAAGGTACAAAGACTTTTTCTTCATGGCTTCCCATCTTATGCTAGCCAATTGGGCATTCTCAAGTGTCAAAGCCAGCCCATCTTGCAACTTATTACCCTTGGGTGACCACAATATACCCCCTTCGGCAAGTGGAAGCGTTTTTCTTAACGATGCTATACACCAGTCAGCATCACTATTGATAGCCCAGTCACCAATCAGATCATGAGTATGATCTTCTATAACCGGGACTGGAATTTCGTCATTGTATCTTCTGGACCTGAGGCCAAAATAATTGACTCTCAACAATGCGTCACCCTTTTCATAGGGCAAAGACAAGACTCGATCACGCTCATCAGCCAATGGCGTGTCCTGGTAAAATTTCAATTTGATTCCGGCTTTCTCCAACGAAGCGAGGACAACATGACAGAAATACTCCGGCACCCACAAACTATTCCAGCCGGCTTTCTTGTACAAATCTATCAAAGCATGCCTCCCAACCGCATAATATGCCGCATCAGGATAATATTCAGCTATTGTTCTAACCGAACTGTCCTGAATGGGCAAATAATGAAAATCGGAACCAAATTCCTTCATTTATCCTTTTATTGGATGCCTTTTAATTTCTTCCACTCAAAATACTCTGACCTGAGTATCGCAACTGGTATCTCATCGTAGTAGGCATTCTCTTTGAATACACATTGACGGTAGCGTCCCTCTTCTACCCAACCGCACTTGGCATACAACTTCTGTGACGGTACATTATATTCAAGAATGCCACCATACAATCTGTTTAATTGAAGCTCTTCAAAGGCATACTTCATTACAGCCACAACCGCATCAAAACCGATTCCTTGACCCTTTGGGGCATCTTGGGTCAACTTGACGCCGTGAAAGGCGCTTCGGTTTTTCCAATCGATATCCGTTAGTGTAGAAATACCCACAAACTTGCCTTCAAATTCTATAGCAAACCTGTGACTGTTCTGATTATTCATGGATCGTGCATACCAATCAGCCTGCTGTTGTTTTGAAATGGGGAAGCTCCAACCAACCACCATTTTCTCCATTTCCGGATCATTAACAGTAGCACGTAGTGGCTCCATATCTTCAGGCTCAAGAGCCCTTAATTTGACTTTTCCATAATAGATATTCATATCTCTACTTTTTTAGTGCTTGTTACTATTATCTTTTTTATTTAGCAATAATCTTTCTGCGAAATGGAGATCATCGACTTGCTCCATGTCGTTAGAACCTTCGCCAACATCTTTCCCTCTGAATACGTTAGCTATAGTCATGTAGATTATCTTTATATCGGTCATGAATGTACAATGGTCAACGTACCAAACGTCATACTCAAATTTTTTGCTGAGCTTGCAATGATTCCTACCGTTCACCTGAGCCCATCCAGTAATGCCAGGGCGGACTTCATGACGGCGGAATTGCTCCTTGGAATACAGTGGCAAGTATTGAACGAGCAATGGCCTTGGTCCTATCAAGGACATTTCACCCTTTAACACGTTAACTAGCTGTGGCAATTCATCTATAGACGTTGAGCGAACATAACGGCCTATCTTTGTAAATCTCTGAGCGTCTGGCAAGAGTTCCCCATCGGCATCTCGTTCGTCAGTCATGGTTTTAAACTTGACAATCTTAAAAACTTTACCATTGAGACCGGGACGCTCTTGAAAAAAGAAAGCGCCGGCTCCCTTATTGGCAAAATGAAGCAAAACCGTGACAACCAACAATATCGGGCTGACACAAATCAGCCCAACTAAAGCCAAGGTAAAATCAATTAATCTTTTGAAGCAATTCTTATACATATTGCAACAACATTAATTGCCAGTAAACTCTTTCATCGTTGCCTGACCTTCTTGAGAAATCCCATCATGTATAAGGACTTTACGGATAGAGATAAACAGTATTTTCAAATCCGTCATCAAGGTGCAGTGATCAACATACCACACATCAAGCTTGAATTTATCTTCCCAAGAAACGGTATTACGGCCATGGCACTGCGCCCAACCAGTTATTCCGGGGCGCACCTCATGACGGCGAGCTTGCTCAGGACTGTACAAGGGCAAATACCTCACCAACAAAGGTCTAGGACCGATGAGGGCCATATCTCCTTTCAAAACATTTATCAACTGTGGCAGTTCGTCTATACTTGTTGAGCGAACAAACTTACCAACACGGGTGAGGCGGTCTTCATCAGGCAGCAAATTGCCCTCAGCATCCCGCTCATCGGTCATCGTCTTGAATTTGATGATCTTGAAAATCTTGGCATCCTTTCCAGGACGTTCCTGGACAAAAAAGGCGCCTGCTCCCTTATTAGCAAAGTGCAGCCATATTGTCACCACAAGTAACAGAGGTGACAAACACACCAGTGCCACAAGTGATATGATAAAACCTAAAGCTCGTTTAATATAATCCCTATACAAGTGTTTCATTGGCATTTGGATTTCGCTTTTCTATTGCTTAGCAACACTATTACTATCAAATTTTCATTACTGGACAATGTGCCCAATCAATCCGATCTTGGGCTTGGGCAATCGACAGGAACTCACGCGAACGAATCAGTCGGCTCATCCTTGCAAATGCCGTTTTCTTGCCTATGTTTGATTTCATGTGTCGCTTATAGCGGTTTATCAAGGTACCAGGCTCTTTGAAGTATTCCTCGTACTCTTGCCTAGTCATCACCTTCTTACTTGACGGAATCAGGTCACCAATATGGAAATAGCAAATGTTGTAGTCATTGCTATTCATCTGCCGGCTCACGAACCACAAGGGGAAGAAGCGGAAATATCCGCCACCCGAGAATGCAATATCCTTGCCCAGCAGATGAGCCATCACAATGGGAAACTCCTTGATGGCTCCACTTGAGGTCTCAATCAACGTCGGTTGCTGGTGTCCGAAATCGGGGAATCCACCAAAATCCCTTAACGCAGGAAACACCGAAGCATCATTCTCAATACCGCACTGAGCCAATATGTCAAACGCCCACTTGTTATTATGCCCGATTGAGAATGCTGGAGCACGATAACTTTTCACCTTGCTACCAATGCAATCTTGTAATGCATCGACAGCCTGGCGCGTATCTTCAAGGGCTTCTTCGGGAGTCATCTTGTTAAGCCAGGTATGGATATTGGAATGACAACCAATATCTTGCCCCCGCTGATGAATGCGCTTAACCACCTCGGGGAAGTCCTTTGCCATCTTGCCGACGATGAAAAAGGTCGCCTGCATATGGCGCTCATCAAGCAAGTCAAGAATCTCACCGAGATAGCGGTCAAACACCTCATAGCGTTCCTTTCGGCCACCGTTATAGACCTGCTCAATGAACCACTCCTCTATGTCAAAGGACAAAATATTCATATGACGCGCATCAGTTGGTTTTCAGCACCACGGCACCCCAAGAATAACCGACACCGAAGCCACACAACAGGACATTGCCTTTTATGCGCTGTTCCTTCTGTGCCTCGACCAGGCAAACGGGAATACTGCTTGAAACCGTATTACCCACATTCTCCATGAACATGAAGAAACGCTCCTCGGGAATGCCCATTTTCTTCCTCAGAAAGTCGAGCATGTACTGGTTAGCCTGGTGCAGGACAAACAGATCAATATCCTCTTTGCTCAAGTGATTCTTTTCAAGAACTTCGTTGACAACCTTGGGGACATTCCTTTGGGTGAATACGTAGATCTGAGCCCCGTTCATGTACAGGTGATCAGACGATACCGGGTTTCCGTTCTTGTCAAAAGTGACATCGTTCTGCTTCTCGGGCATCCTTGATGCGCCAGACCTGACAATCAAGTTGTTGGCGCCCTTGCCATTGGTACCAAGTGCAAAATCGCCTATTTCGGCAAAACCTTCGGTTGATACCAATGTGGCCGATGCAGCATCTCCAAATATCGTGCGATTTCCCTTATCTTTGGGATGGAGGTACTTGTTGTACGTCTCTGATGTCAACAACAAGACGTTTTCAGCAATTCCGCCAGTTATCAAGCCTTTGGCAATAGCCAAGCCATAGACAAAACCCGAACAGCCAAGGTTGAAGTCAAAGGCTCCAATGCCTTCTCTCAAGCCCAGACGATCCTGCAGCAGACAAGCTGATGTCGGCAGGAAATAATCAGGGCTTTGGGTACACAGGATCACAAAATCAATGGAAGCCCTGTCTATGTTGTTCTCCTCGATTAACCGGTTGGCCGCTTTTTCAGCAAGGTCAGTTGCTGTCTCACCTTCGGCTGCGACATGGCGCTGCTTCACGCCCACTTTCTCGGTAATCTTTTCAACCGACCACTCGGGAAAGTCACGGACAATCGCCTCATTAGTGACAACGCTCTCAGGCAAGCAATAAGCCACATGCTTAATATATGCTTTTTTCATCTGCTTCAAGCTCTTTGTCCAATTCTATACACTAATGTATACACACGTATCAAAGCTATCAGCGAAGAGACTTCACGTACTCAAACAGATCTTTCACCGTTTCAGTTTCGCTCATTTCTTCAACGTCCACAATGACACCGTACTCTTCGTCAACCATCGAAACCAATAAAAGCACCATCACCGAATCCCACTCTTCGAGCTGGGAGTAAACAGTATCAGCGGTAATCGTAGCCGGATCAGTTTCTTCAAACAGATTTGCAAATTTGCTTATAAAATCGTTAAGTTCCATTCTCTAATAATTCTCTTTGGGAAAACAAATCAAATAACTCCTAGATTCTCTTCTATACCTCTTTGTCACTCCACATTCAGGACAACACCTGCCCAAGAGTAACCCACACCAAAGCCACACAACATGACTTTGCCTTTTACCCTATTCTCTTTCTTAGCCTCTATCAGGCTGATTGGAATAGTGTTGGATGCCGTATTGCCCACGTTTTCCAGGTAGATACAGAAACGATCTTCAGGAACGCCTAATTTCTTCCTCAGGAAATCAAGCATGAACCGGTTAGCCTGATGAAATACAAACAAATCAATATCTTCTTGGTTAAGATTGTTCTTGGCTAACACATCCTTGACCAACTTGGGAACAATGCGCTGAGTGAACACAAATATCTGCGCACCATTCATGTACATGTGGTCTGATGAAACGGGACTGCCATTCTTGTCAAATGTAAGGTCATTCTGACGTTCAGGCATCCTTGATGCACCTGACTTGACAATGAGGTTATTTGCCCCTGCGCCATCGGTACCAAGTACAAAGTCCATAATCTCTGCACTTCCCTCGGTCGAAACGATAGTCGCAGTTGCTGCATCACCGAAGAGGGTCTGGTTACCCTTATCCTGCGGATGGAGATAGCGCGTGACGTTATCGGCTGTCAATAACAGCACATTGGTGGCCAAGCCTCCAAGGATAAGACCTTTTGCTATTGCCAGGCCATAGACATAACCTGAGCACCCCAAGTCAATGTCAAAGGCGCCTATGTCCTTTCTCAAACCTAAGCGGTTTTGAAGAACGCAGGCTGTTGACGGCATGAAGTAGTCAGCACACTGCGTGCAGAGTACAACAAAGTCAATAGCTCCGCGATCAAAACCACTCTCTTCAAAAAGATTGTTTGCCGCTTTCAAAGCCATATCTGACGCAGTCTCACCCGGTGCCGTAAGATGACGTTGTTTTATACCTACGTTCTCCGAGATTTTCTCAACTGCTTTTTCGGAAAAAACCTTAACGATATCATCGTTAGTCATAATCCTTTCCGGCAGATAATAGGCCATATGTTTGATATATGCCTTTTTCATCTTTTTCAAGTTCTTGAGCTGTTCCTATACACTTCTGCTTGAATATCTTAAATCCTCTTCAAAATCTATCAACGAAGGGACTTCACATACTCAAACAGATCTTTCACTGTCTCAGTTTCGCTCATTTCTTCCACGTCAACGATGACACCGTACTCCTCGTCAACCATAGAAACCAATAAGAGCACCATTACTGAATCCCATTCCTCAAGCTGGGAGTAAACAGTGTCGGGAGTAATACTGGCAGGATCAGTCTCTTCAAACAAATTTGCAAATTTGCTTACAAAATCATTAAGTTCCATTTTCAAAAATATTTTTAATTGTTAGTTATTGATATCTGTTATGCTATCTCACATCAAATGACATGAGAGAAAAACTCCAATTTTCGGGATCTTCTATATCTTTGCCTTTACAGTTTTTATCATCCATGATGTAATAAACCAAGGGGAGCCTCTTTGGCACCATTTTGCGAGGAAGCCTTATAAGCAGGCTCTGCTTCATGTGCATGAAACCTACGTACAAGACAGCATCCACCGCTTCGTGTTTTTTGATATAGCGGCAAGCCCGCACCAGCGACTTAAAGGTCTTCACGCCATTGTCGCGACAATCCATCAGGTAAGCAACAAGCTTGCCATCCTCATGATATACCCGGTAAGAAAACCGTGTATTTCCCAACTCTACCTTTTTATAGGCAGGACTGCTGAAACGTTTATTGAACGACTCATCACTTACGTCGCAAGAGAAAAAACGCTTTTTTTCTTTGGTATTGAAAACCGAAGACACCAAGCTATTGAATGCAAGATGCACGCCTATAGCTCCTCGCCATAATGTATCAACAAAGCCAGGCAAACGCTTTCCCAAAGTTTTAGATAATGTAATCGGCAGAACATAATAGGCCAAATCCCCGATCAATTTCTCCTTGTTGATCTTGAGCGCGTACTTGACTGAATTATGGTTAGGCACCCCGACCTGAATATCGAAGCCATCCTCTGCCACTCGCTTTCTCAATGCATTAAACATCAAGGCCATGAGCATCACATTTTTACGGAATTTCTTGCGGACGAAGGTGCTTCCGCTGACAACGACATTCATGCCGTTGTCATAGCGCATGGGCGTGAACGTATTGAAGGCCATGAGTTCATCATTGGGGTCTAAAACCAGAGCATGATATGCATAACCCCAAGGGTTAGACACATACCACCCGTTTCGCATGCCATCAACCGTCACCTGTGAATCAAATGACTCATTGAAGCCATCAACAATCTGTTGCCATAGCTCCTCGCTTATCTCGTGTGTGAGTTTGACGGAAATCGTTTGAGACATATTAATCTCGTTTTGAAGTGATGTCATTCAATAAATCAAGCATTAAGGCTTTAACCTTAGTGTGCTCAAAATTCTCAAGAACAAATTGACGGCCTGCCTGACCGAAACGATAAGCTTTTTCCTTGTCCGCAAAAGTCATCACCGCTTCAGCAATAGATTCGGGGGTAATGTCACAATAAACGCCAGTCTGATTCTCAATGATGGAATCAATACATCCCGTCGACCGCGATACAATGAGCGGTAGAGCCATAGCCGAGGCCTCCAATACCACAGTTGGGAAGCCTTCTCGATATGACGGCAGGACAAAAGCGTCCATGACGGTATAGTAATTCTGAATCTCAGAATAGTCAACTCGACCAGTAAATATTACATCTTTTGACTCTTTCAGGAAATTGACTGTTTCGTCAGGAAGGGCATCTCGCTTCTCCAGATTTCCGATGACAAAAAGTTTCACAGGTAATTCAGGATAACGATCCTTCAACAGTTTTAAAGCGCCTGCCAACTCTGTCACGCCTTTGTCCCTGACAAGCCTACCGCAGAAACCCACGACAAAGACATCTTTCTTCAAGCCATACTTATCCCGAATGGATTCAGTGATTGATGCCGGAACTTTTTGCGGATTGAACTTATTCAATGCATCAACGCCATTGCAGGTGCCTTTGCCTAGAATACGCTGCCTCTCAGGCTTGTCAATGCCGAGTTCAACCCTTCTTCTCATCACCGAAGGACTGACGCAAAGCACATGAGTGGCAAAAGAAGACATAATCTTGTTTTCGGTAGCAAAGATTTTCTGCTTCAATCCAGTCATTGTGTCCTCAAGTACGCCATGAGCCAGGACCACACGGTACTTTGCGCCTCCCAGCTTACTAGGCAGCATACCATATAAGATGCCTTTGGATTGGTGGCCGATAACAACATCAATCTTATGTTTACGGACATACCGGAATATCCGCCACATGTTCTTGATATCTTGAAGTGGCTCTATCGTCCGAGGGATAACCATAGGATAATAAGCAGTCCCCTCTCGTTCAGCGAATTCATAAATACCATCGGCAGGAGTAGATATCAAATGCATCTCATAGCCCCCCTGTTCCTTGAAGTACGACAGTTGGTCGCCGATGAATTCCATCGCCGAATGTGCCAATGGCATGATTTCCAAAACCCTTATCATCAGGAATTCTCTTTTATCCGTTTGTTAAACTTCATCAATGAATTGTGTTTCACTTTGTGCCTAATCAGCAAGTAGAGTGCCAATCCGCTGGGAATACACAATAATGTCAGCAGTTTCTCTGGGCTCTCTTGTAGAAATCTCCAATTGCGGCAGATGATGCTGCTCGAAACATAATGGGTACAAACCATCAGTTTGCGCTTTAAGCTATGTGTCGTCTGCATCTCTGTAATCCGATAGAACGCAGAGCCCCGAGGATTGTTCCAATACTGCTTATACATATTAAAGCTGGAACCGTCCTGCTGGTATTCGACAATGACCAATGGCTCGTTCAGCGTTATCAGCTCATAATCCTGGTCAATCAGCATATATTTGTATGCAAGACCGACATAACGTTCTCCTTCGAACAAGGGATACTCGGGATAACGCTTGATGACCTCAGTGCGGTAAACCAGTTTCTTGTCACCACTTCCGCCAGCTTCATAAAAACCTTGAAGCGTAGTCTTTTCCATGCCTGGAGGAAACTTTGTACCAATCAGGCTGCCGTCTTCGGTCACGTCAAGGCCAACAAGACCTGACACTTTATCACTGCCATGCTGTTGCCAACAGTTCAGGATTTTCTCAACCGCATCATCGGGCATGTAATCGTCGCTATCAATACAGGTATTCAAGGGTGTGTTGATATTGCGGTAGGCAGTATTGTGCGCACCATGCATCCCCTGATTCTGCTGATAGATGTAACGGATAGGAATCTTGCCCTCGGCAATCCAACCCTCAACCAATTCACGCGTATTATCGGAGCTGCCGTCATCAACGACAAGCCACTCAAAATCTTTGCAGGTCTGCCGGCACAAGCTCTCATAAGTGCGCCCTATAGTGTGTGCCCTATTATATGCCGGAGTAAAAACTGTTAATGTAGCCATTTAAAAAATTTAGTTCTAGAAGATGTCTGCAGCCTTGCCCTCAATCAAGAATCACTTTGACGATTTGCTTAACAATTTCTCGTATAATTCAAGATACTTGTCAGCAGTTACCGAAATATCATACTGACGGGCTTTATCCTGGCATCGCTCTGCAACCTCACGATATTCATCTGGATGCTCACACAACCATTGTATCTTCTCAGCCAACTCCTTCTCATCCCCATGAGCGAACAAAACTCCTGCTCCGTTCACCATTTCACGTAAGCCATCTACATCGCTTGCAATAAACGGCCTTCCAGATGCCATGCCCTCAATGCTTGATAAAGATAGTCCCTCCCAATGTGACGACAAAACAACAACGTCACTCTGCTCCAGGATATTTGGCACATCCATACACAATCCCATGAAGTCAACACGGTCATCAAGGTTCAACTCATGACATCTTGCTTTAACAGAGTCGGCTACTTCTCGGGGGCCTCCACCCACAATGCGTAATCTATACTTATTTGGCAGCAGCTTAACAGCTTTGAGCAAGGTCTCATGATCTTTTTCAACCCTCAATGCCGCAACCATGGTAATAATAAAAGAATCTTGCTGCGAAATATCTTTTATTGGATGTAAAAAGCGTTTGACATCTACTCCATTATTGATAATCGCAATCGTATCTTGATGGCCTATATACTCCTCTAAAATGATTCTACACTTTTCAGCGATACACACAATTGCATCATAACGACTATACATCCACTTATCAATCGGCTTGAACCACCACAGAGAACGTCGTCTGCTATTGGTGCTATGCTCCGTCGTTACCAACTTGCCCTTTTTGGACAAGAACAAGCGAGATAGCGGGACATACAATTGTGTTGCAGTATTGTGAGTGTGAATGACATCATATTTTTCATTTCCGAAAAAACGACGCATCCTTGAAATAACACGAGGATGATAAACATCATTCGTGTTTTGGAGAGCAAATATCTTTATTCCTTCATCCTCAAGTTTCTTCTTAAACGGTGTGTCAACCCCATTGATGAGCAACAAATCAACCTGATTCTGGCCTCCATTTCTGAGCAATGGAAGCAAATCGACCATCAAGCGTTCCGCCCCACCCGTATATAGAGAAGTAATCACATGAAGGATCCGCATAATTCTCTTATTTCTTTAGCATCAATTCCTTATACAATTGATCATACTTGTCTGCCATTACGCTGATATCATATTCCTTTGCCCGGCTCTGGCAGGCTTGAGCAACTTCTGTATAATAGGATGGATTCTCGCATAACTGTTGAATAGATTCAGCAAGTGCCTTATCATCTCCATGAGGGAATAGCACCCCTGCCCCACTGACAACATCACGCAGTCCATCTACATCACTGGCAACAAACGGCCGTCCTGATGCCATGCCCTCAATACTCGACAGAGATAGTCCTTCCCAATGTGATGACAATACTACAACATCACTTTTTTCCAAAACGTCAGGAACATCCATTCTTTTTCCAAGAAAAGCGACCCTACTCTCAACTCCAAGTTCTTTACTCAAAGACTTCATTTGAGGCAGTCGCGCACCATCTCCGACAAATTGCAAAAAGTAATTATCTGGCAAATGCTTAAAGGCTTTAATCACGGTTTCATGATCCTTCTCAAATCTAAATCCTGCCACCATTGTAACCAGATATTGGCTTTGATGAGAAATATCTTTTATTGGCCGAACGAATCGAGCTGTATCAACGCCATTATATATTACACACGCGTTACAATCTCTTCCCAAATAACTCACTAAACCATTAAGTGTGGAGTCCCCAATACACACAATCTTTTCATACCGACGATACACCCATTTATCAAAAGGACGCAACCACCGAATAGCTCTTCTGCGGCTTGTAGAACTATGTTCTGTAGTGACTAACTTTACACTTGATCCCGACAGGCACTTTGCAATCGGGACAAATAACTGACATGCCGTGTTGTGAGTATGAATTATGTCATATTCGCGTAAATATTTACGCAGTCTTAAAATGTTCAGCGGATTATAAACGCCCGAAGCTCTACCTTTACGGGCACTGTGAAACAATTCATAAACAGAAACACCATATTGCTCCAATTCTTTCCTAAATGGTGTCATCAAGCCATTAAACAGAAGTAACTCAACTTGGTTTCCCTTCTCGATGAGTTTTGGCAACAGATCAACCATCAAGCGTTCAGCTCCTCCAGTATCCAGCGATGTTATAACATGAAGAATCCGCATAAAAAAGTCATTTCAAGAAAAAGAGCGATGCTAATGACAACTCTCTTGTCTTCAAGCCAGTTTTTCAATTATGTTCAATGCCAACCTCACGGCTTTATACCTTAACCCTCCACATAGCTCTCGCATTAGCTTGTAAGCATATAAATGCATAGCCTCATAGTCATGATTCATGAATAAAATAATACCCTGATCATCTGTTTTATTCTTCTCAAAATAATCAATCAGACGAGGCACAATAGACCTTCTCTTTAGTTCATCTTTAAAAAACGCTATCACATCATCTTTATCACCCTGCTTGTACTGCAACAACTGCATAGCATGATAATACACCATATTCACATACTCCACAAATAACGGCCGATACCCCTTTTCATAACCATAGTGGTCAAGCAACTCTAGCCGCTTATCTGATAAAACAAACGTTTCAGGGAAAAAACGGTTAAAATGGTCCACCGTTCCCCCAAGGCGATAACAATACACGATTTCATCTGTTCTATAGACAGACTTCAGATAGGGAAAGATTTTCAGATTAAAATACTCATCTCCTGCCATACAAGGCATCTCATCTGAAAACAATTCCGTGGCTTTGTACGCCTCGTCAATAATACTCTTTCTATATAAACGCCCCCAAATAGAAATAGGGAATATTGAATTCTTGAAGAAACCAAGATAATAATCATTGAACAACCGTGGAGACTTTACTATCTCATTTAGAGGGAAAGTTCCATATTCTTGCTTTTTCACAATAAAACCTAATTTTCGACTGATACCGCCTAGAACCATATCCAGATTCTTCTCTTCAATGAGATGAACCATTATCTCGATTGAACGGACAGGCAACAAATCATCATTATCGACAAATGTAATATAATCACCTGTTGAGAGAAGATAACCGTCCCTGCGTGCAAAAGAAGTACCCTCATTCTGTTTATCGCATACTATTATCCGGCGATCACCCTCTGCTAGTTTATTAGCTCTCGCCAGGCTATCATCTGTAGATCCATCATTTACTATGATAATTTCCAGATTCTTGTATGATTGATTTGTGATGGAACGGATACATGTTTCTAGATACCGCTTCTGATTATAAAGCGGGACAATTACGCTGACTTTTGGCTGTTCTTTCTCTGCTATTCCTATTGGCTTCATATCAAAATCAACTCCATAAATCCATCAGTCGCAATATCAGTTTTTTACACCTATATTTAAAACCTAAATTTTTTATTGATTGCTCAACACTATTATAAATACCCTCATAATCAGAATTAAGGATTAACAACAACCTATTATTCTGAGTTCTATGCTCGATAAAGAATTCCCTCATACGTTGGGCAACAGCTCTCTTGGAGAGTTCTTCTTTTAAAAAGGCAATAACACCCTCTTTATCGGCTTTTTTATACATCAGCAATTGCTGAGCATGATAAAATACCGTATTGGCATATTCTTCAAACAAAGGACGATATCCTTCTTTTAACTGATACTGATCCAGCAATTTCAAACGCTCATCTGACAAGAAAAACAATGATGGGTACGTAGGACTAAAACGGTCAGAAGAAGAGCCCCCACATCGATAATAATAAGTTGTCTCATTCGTGCGATACATGGAATTAACAAACGGGAACAACTTCATGAACGCATAGTGATCTTCCCCAACAAAAGGTATCTCATTACAACATAAACGGGTGTTGTGCATTGCTTTGTCAACAGCACTTTTCCTAAAAAGATTGCCGCACATCATTATTGGAAAATAACCCACACCAAAAAAGTTCAGATAATACCTATCAAACAGTTCAGGCTGCTCCACCACATGATGATATGGGAAACTACCTATATCGGTATAATGACTTCGTCTAATAAACCCAATCACTTGAGTCATCGAACCGAGGACTACATCAACATTCTTCGAAGTCATATAGTCAACCAATAATTCAATTGCATTTTGGGGAAGATAGTCATCGCTATCTACAGGTATAAGGAACTCGCCAGTAGTCATGCGATAGCCATCATAGCGAGCTTTAGAAGCGCCCTCATTCTTCTTATGTATCACTTTGATACGACGATCATTTGACGCCCATCTATCAGCAATTTGAGGACTCTTGTCGGTTGAGCCATCATCAATGACAATAACTTCAATATTCTTATAGGTTTGTTGGCATATAGAATGAATGCATTTTTCAAAATACCGCTCTTGATTATACAACGGTATTAGAATGCTTACTTTATGTTGAGATATTTCATTCATATATCATCAAATTTAAGACCATTGGGACAAAACTGTAATCGCATAAGATCTAATTCTCATTTTGAGTGACCGTTTTCGTTGCTCCACAAGATCTAATGCACATTTATACATGCCCTCATAATCACGGTTAATCAATGATTGTACCTGTTGATTCTTTATTCCTTTTTCAGTATAATATTCCACCAATCGAGGCATCAGTTCTCGATGATTAATTTCCTTTTTAAAGAAATCAATGACTCCGTCCTTATCAGTCACATTACAGAAAATCAGTCTTGACGCATGATAAAAAAGACATGCTACATACTCGTCAAACAAGTAGCCATATCCTTCATTGTAGTTATACTGGTCAAGCAGTTTCAAACGTTTATCTGACAAAGTAAACAGTTGCGTAAAGCGAGGATTAAAATATGTTGTCCCTCCACCAAATCGATAAATATAGACCGTTTTATCTATACGATACACTGAGTGCAAATAAGGAAACAATTTTACATTAAAGAATTGATCCTCACCCATTAATGTAATTTCCTTGTCATACAAACTAGTCTCTTGCAAAGCATGGTCAATGACATTTTTTCGATACAAACGGGCGCACATCGACACAGGTAAAATATCGTTCTTAAAAAAGCCTAAATAGTATTTGTCAAACAATTCAGGCTGCGATACCACCTGATTGTAAGGAAATGAAAAACATCTATCGATGTGTCTCTTTTTGAAAAAGCCCAATTTCTTGGTTATTGAGCCTATGACAAGGTCCACATTTTTTTCTTTCATCTCATTTGCCAAAATAGAGATGGAATCCTCGGGCAACAAATCATCGCTATCTACAAATGCCACATAATCACCGTTAGCCAACCCAAAGCCATAAAGACGCGCCTTAGTAGCACCCTCATTGCACTTGTCAACAACGCGAATACGTTGATCCTTCTTACTCCATTCTTTGGCCATCGAAGAACTATTATCAGTGGAACCATCATTCACCACAATAACTTCAAGATTTTTATAAGACTGACGACTAATAGAATGCAGACAAGCATCAAGATAGCGCTCTTGATTATATAATGGAACTATGATACTTACCAATGGATTCATTTTCACTACTAAGTCAAATGACTTGCTATTTTAAAACCAAATCAGCAAAAATGCTCAATTATCTGCAACAACATTTTCTTTGTCTTGAACTTAATCGAGCCAAACATCTTGTTGCCCTCATTCGACGCATATTGATACATCCCCTCAAAGTCCCGTTCAAGAAAAAGTCTCAAAGGCTCACTCTCAGAATCCGGCTTATTGTAAAACGCCATCAGTCTTTGCGCCACTTCACGATGTTCCATCTCTTGTTTGAAGAACTCAACCACTCCTTCTTTGTCGGCACGATTATCAAAAATCAATTGTGATGCATAAAAGTAAATACAGGCGATATACTCTTCAAACAATGGCTGATAACCTAGAGTGTAATGAAACCTATCAAGCAGTTCAAGGCGCTTATCCGAAGAGACAAACAACTGAGGAAAATATGGGTTAAAACGTGTTGTCCCGCCACCAAAACGATATTCATATACTATCTCGTCAGTCCGGTACATGTAACGAAGATAAGGGAACAGTTTCAGATTAAATAGCTGATCCTCTCCCATCCGGTCCACATCTTTATCAAATAATTCTGTTTCCCTAATAGCCTTATCAATAGCGGCTTTATGATAAAGACGCCCCCACATGGTGACTGGGAACACATCATTTTGATAAAACCCAACAAAATACTCATCAAATAATTCCGGCTGACTTATCTTTTGATGAACAGGAAAAGTATAAATATCATCCACATGGCGACGTTTGATAAAGCCCAGTTTTTTAACCACAGCACCAATAACCAGGTCAACATCAAACTCCACCATGTGTTTTACTAGTATTTCAACTGAATGTGGAGGCAGCAAATCATCACTATCCACAAAGGCGACATACTCTCCAGTTGCTTGCAGCAACCCATCACGTCGCGCCATTGTCACCCCCTCATTAGACTTATTTAGTAACTTGATTCTATGATCCTTTTCAGCCCAAGATTCCGCAACAGATAGACTATGATCTGTAGAGCCATCATTCACAACAATCACCTCAAGGTTATGATAGGACTGATTACAGATGGAATGCAAGCAATGCTCAAGATAACGTTCCTGATTATATAATGGAACGATAATGCTTACTATTGGGGCTCTCTGAATCATACAGGTTTTCAATCAAGAACAATTGCTCTAAAAAATCATAAATAAACAGGTAAACCTTTAATCCTCCCTCCACCAATATTGATCAAAGCCTCTGAATCCAGTTGTTCCAAAGTAATATACAAAGAACATGAAAAATGTAAAGCCAGTATACAAGAAAAATATGATTGAAGTCTTACGATCTTGATCCTTCCACAAATTCATACGCATCAATGGATATGCTATTACGGCTGGATATATGAACCATGAAAGATAAGCGAACCTATTCGAGTAAGATGCCCTTATGACAAGAATCCAGAAAGCATTACATAATAAGTATGTATTAGCTAAAAGACTAAACTCTCGACTAGTAAACTTGCGGTATTGGGTTACATACCATATCATAATAACGGGGAAAGAACTATACAGAAGAAAATCCCAACGAAATCCCATATGAGAGAATCCGCTGGCTCTACCTTCACTATATTGACCCATCTGATAAGCGGAAAAACGATCATCAAATCCTAGCGAAGCAAAGAAAGCTTCAAATGCAGGACCAGCCACTAACGATAAAACAATTGAAGCATACCATAACCTAAGAGCCAATTTCGTGTCCTTAATAAAATACAATGACCCTATGGCCATTGCCGATGGCAACATAGTAGATCTATGAATACATAATGCCAATAACATTAAAATTGCACCCAGAATCACCTTGGTTTTATCATAGGCAATAATTGCGATTCCAACTAGTACAAAACTACAAGCCAAACCATTACGAACTCCATTTACAGAATATGTATATGTTTGGAACGCAGTAAAAAACATAAGCATTACAATCCAGAGGTTATTACGCATTAATATAGCAGTGCAAATAAGCATACCCCCAAAATACATTAATGCCACGAGAACAAAGAACTCATGGGAATTCATTCCCAAAGTTGACTTACAGAAGTATCCAAGATTATGCCACAACCACTCTGTTCTAAGATTAATGGGCATATATTCAGTAGCATGATTATAATGGGCCCAATACCCCCAAGAATCACCAAAGTCCCTTGCCCAAGGCTGTCTTAATCCAATATAAAAGGATACCAAAATAGTGACCAAGACCGCCACCGGCTGTGATGCACTACCTTTGGAATGCAATATCTTTTGGGTATTAGACCCCAGATAGTACAATGTGGTTATCCAGCACAATAGTAAAAAAAAGAAAAAATATACTGTACTATAGTAGTAATAGGCTATAAATTCAATTGGTTGCATAAAAACAATTAGTTTTTGCTATTATAGTTAAAGCAACTGATACTCTATACCTTTTATCTCAAATATCTTGACAAACGGCAAGACAGCCAATAACTATGGGAAACAAGGTAAGCCAAAAGACTCATTTTAAATGTAGAAAGTCCTGTCTTTCTAATTAAGAAGCCATCACGCCGAACTTCCTCTTGTAATAATCTCACACTATTATCATATTTGTAGCCAGCCATGGCTCCTGATCTTAATATTTGAGCCATCTCACAGGCAAAACGCGCTCTAGCTATATCACTGTATTGAGGCCATAATTCCTTTGTATCGCGAGAAATATAGTCCCATGTAGTATATGCAGTAAATTTCTTGCCATTAAAGCTCTGATGAGACAAACTGTCATCATTTACTCGATAGTAATAAAGTACTTTGCCCAAGACACTAACTTTATTGACCCGTTGTAATACCTGCCAAACTAGCAAAGCATCCTCACCATAGCTAACAGTTTGATCAATTCTCAAACCATTATATAAATCAGCTTTCACCAATTTGTCACACAATGAGCCACGAAAAACGTTATGTTCCAGAAACCTTTTGACAACCTCTTCCCTGTTATAGTGTTCATCGTGTGGTTTAGGGGATGTCAACTGGAAGGCGACTATATCATAGTCCTCCTTTTCCTGCTCTTGTAATAAGATTTCAATAGTGTTCGGTTCAATCCAGTCATCGCTATCAACAAAAAGGACAAAATCACCGCGTACTTTCTCAAGCAAACGGTTTCTTGTTGCAGCTACCCCACAATTGGGCTGGCTGTATATTTCAATGCGTTTGTCTTGTCTTGCCAACTCCTGCATGATGTCCCACGAATCATCGGTTGAGCCATCATTAATGAGGACAATCTGCAAGTCAGTATAACTCTGACCAGCGATTGATCCCACACACTTCTGCAGATAGGGAGCTGAATTATATACCGGCACAAGTATCGATACCATAATCAAGGCTTTATTTACCGGGATGTTCTTCAAGCCAACGGCGTTGAGCAGCCAGCAAATTGTTCAACAACGATTCTGCAGCAGCTGGACCATTAAAGTGCGATCGAACGAATTCACACCCTGCCTTTGCAATCATCTCAAGTTCCTCTTGGTGCTCAGGCTGCTGGTAATAACTAATTTTGGCCTTTAAGTCATCCAGGGTTCCATCATAACCGATGTAGTGCACCCCTTCTTTCATGCCATAGTCTTCATAGTAGCCAACAGTTTGACCTAAATAGGCACATCCGCAAGCCATGCCCTCAACAAATCCAATACCAGGCAATCCTGTTATTTCCTCACCAACGACACACATCTTGTAATCGTTGAATTTCTCAACCATATCAAAGGAATAGTACTTCTTCTGATGCCCAGTGAAGAACTTGTCATTCAATCGTTTAAAAATCCTGACCAGTTTATTGTCACTTGCTGAAGCCTTGGATGCTTTATCATCCTCAAGATAATCACTGTTAAAACAGTCCACCCAAGGAGTCAATTCCTTTGCATGATCATAAACCTGCTTGCGAGCCGGTTGTAGGCAATCATGACCATAGTACTTGACAAGGTAACCTGGATAAGTAATCGTGCCAACAGAAACGGCCTTGTTCTGACGCTCAGCGAAGGGCTTCACCACCTTGAATCTATTAGCGAACACAAAAGGTATTACCATATACTCCTTGTGGAACCAGCCAAAGTATTCATTAAAGCCAACAAAACGCTTCTGCATATTGCTCTCATTGAACATCAGATCAGGATCCAACCGTTCAATAGCAGGAGCAGTCCCAACTGTAAAATGAAGTTGACTGACAGCAATCATCGCATCAGGACGCTTGTCAAACTCAAATTGTGGACCTGATATCTGATACATAATGACGATATCATCATGACGTATATCTTCCTCTCTCTTCAAAACCTTTATTTTATCAAGAGGAATACCATTCTTTTTCATCGTGATGCGATGTTCCAAAAATCGGAACGATTGCAGAAAACGGTTACGGGTTGTATATGAAAGAGATAAACCACGCTTATTGATGAAAGAGCACACCTCCACATCATCTCTCGAAATCAAGTAATCAAGAAAATACTTATGCTTGATAGCAACCGACTGCTTGAAAATATACTTATTGAGCGTCTTTACAAGAAACTCGTTTCCGTGAAGATTAACAAATACAATTCTCATAAGATTAAGATAATTGACTATAGGAACACTCGTCCTTATTTAAAAACATCTTTTAAGATTTGCTCATACTCATCAGGAACTCCCGAGAAAATCACTTCATCACGCCCAATAACATGAATATGAATCTTATAAGACAATGCAATTAGATGATTGTACAGCGGTGCCACATAGAGCTCCATTTTTCCATTCATCGGATGCATTTGGTTTAACTCATAAGCCTTTTCAAACAAACTTGTACTGCCAAAGTAATACAAACCAGTTGAACAGTATTTCGATATTTCCTTTTTCTCGGCAGTCTCCGCTACCAACGTCGAGTTCTCTGACTCGGTGCGGGCATAAGACCAATTCTTTCCACTACCCTCGAAAACTTCCAAGTAGCCATCCCATTGTTTAATCTGTTCAGGGAAAGTGTAGCCAGGTCTGAATGTGTCAATGTTGAAGATGAGCAACGGTTCATCTGGAGCGATCTGGGATCGCTTGATTCCCTCAAGAACGGTTTCTGCCTGGCCCTGTGTAGGTGCAGGCAAAATGACAACCTCAAAATCTTTTATTCCCATCTGTTCACACTCGCGAACAATGAAGGTCTTTGTGTCAAACACATCCCTTGCCACGAAGACGAACTTGCAACTATTAAAATATTTTTCAAAGCTTGATACAGCTATATTGAACATGCTTCGGTTCTTAACATACAGCATGTATTTAGGCAATACATAACCTGCTTTGGTAAATCGGGAACTTAATCCCGCCATAGGAATGATAATCGTCATTGTTCTTTAGATTTTAATGCGATATATAATCTTAACGCATTAGCCAGCATAGCCTTCTGCCTTTCTACATTATCACTGTGTAGTGGCAACATAGAGAGAAACAAGTGCACCAAGATTGGATACACGTTCAATTCCTCTATATTCCATCCGGCAAAAGTCATTTTTTGGAATGATTCCTGTGCGGCCTTAATGCCATCATTTATTTCAAATGTCAATTTGACGTCATAGGGTGCATTCTCAGAATATTCAAACAGCCCAGCTATGATAAAATCATAGAGACCTATAATCGAATGCGCCAATTTACCAACATCGTATCTCAAGTCACCATAGATGGACAGGTTGCCATTATTATCAATGCCTCGAGGGTCTATAACCTTAATGCTCTTCGACTTAAAGTCATATAGAATATTACTAAAGCAGAAATCCCCATGCATCAAGGTAACAAATTCTGTCTTATCACTGGCTATCATTGCGCCTGTCTCAATGGCAATTTCACACAACGATGGAGTCAGTACCCCGTTGATGCACCAAGGCTCATCAAGCGAAACGCCCATCTTGTTTGCATACTGCTCAAGACGTTTAATCGTTTTGGGCAAGAACAGTTCATTATTGCTATTAGCTATCTGCCTGACAACGTCTTCATCCGAAGGACGATATCTTGCCACATCAGATATGAATGCTTGACATGCGCCTAAAATGTCATTCAATACAAACTGTGGGTGGCGACAAAACACAAACAGATTGGCCAATGAGCTCAAGTAGTAATACTCCATCTCATAAAAGCCAACGCCCTCAGCAACGCCGCTGTCCCATATGGCAGGTGCATAATGACGTAAATCTTTTGGTAGAGACTGGATCCAATTTGACTCAGCTATCATCTTGTTTGCGTCAAGACTGGATTTTTTAATTGAAAAGCGATCAATATGCATCGAATTAAATGCACGCTGAGTCGTAAGATTTGAAATTGAACGATAATAGGTATTTACTAAGCCAAAATCCATCCAACTATCACTCAAAACTCTTTTCAATTGTCTCTTTTGCCTATACAGGTTAACCCCTGCTATGAAGTCATTGTTCTTTTCCGTAATTGACTTAATCAACAACAAGGGGGATGAAAAAGCAAAGAATCCAGCATAGACAGTTTCTGTCATTTCATCAGCTTCGGCCCATGAATAGTTGTCTTCGGCTTTGGCAACAACATAACAATCTGGTTCCATCGTCAGGTTGCCAAACAATGTGTCCCCATGCAATATATATACATCCTCATCAAATCTCCCAATACTATTCAGGCTATAGACAATTGACTGTCCAAGTGATAGATTATCAGGTACTTTTACTACGTCAACATGATGAGCAGACAACAGCTTACTATCATGGGAAGAAATCTCATAGGAAGCAGGTAGTGATATATATACGGCTTCCCCTGATCCCTCAAAAAGTGAAATTTGATGCAGGTAGAGCCTCCGATTCTGAACCGGAAGCATACACGGTGGCAATTTGCCTAACTCCGAAGCTAGACTCGGGTTAATGTATGCTGCTGACGTAATCAGTATCATACCAAAGAATGAGTGTATTCTTTTTCTTTCTTGAGCATCTCTTTGATTTCCTCGTAACTCATGTTGTGAAATTCCGAGGGGCGGATACTCTTATCGTCAATGTAGAAACCCTCAAATCCACACCAAGGTTTTCCGACGATAACCTCATCAAAGGGCACATTATTGCTCTGAAGCCAATTAATAATATTTGGCAAAGTGTAGATATTGATTTTGCCCACGTTAGCCTCATACGTTCGCATTTGACGACTTGAGTGAATTATTATCTGGAAACCATCTTCCTGATATTTCTTCAACAAGTCTATTGTCTTCTGAATCGGTTTACTGTGGACATAATCGCCATTCTCGGTCACTGATATGGTATCATCAAGATCCACAATCAGCTTCTTCACTTTATTCAAATCCATATCTTACAGTTAATCAACAAATTATTAATCAAAAGCCCTCAACGAGAAAAGACAAACACTATTAGCATGCTTATAACCCAGTCGGCATCTCGCATTCTTGCTTTATTATTATAAACTCCTAATCAAAGAACGATCAACACCGTCAACAAAACAACAAGGGTCACCGAGTCTCGGGGAGACGGTGGACCTATGGAGAGCGGGCAAAGCTGGTGACACTATCACAGTAGTCATTTACAGCAAGTTACCTGTTGTATGTCTTGTTAATCGTTTCACTCATCGCGTGCACGCACGCATGTTGCGTAAACATTTAAATTGCAAAATTACTGCATTTTCTCGAGATACGCAAGTTTGCTGTCATCAAAAAGCCACGAATGTTCGACTGGGGGAAACAGCAAAGACAACACCCACCAAAAACAAACAGAAATACCACAAAATCTAACAAGTAAAAAATATACATATATTCAAAATATTAATCCCGCTATTACTCACAAAGCGCCCCAGCATAGCCTGGATTTTTTTAATACACAATTGATGATTTTGCCGTTGCGTCCTGAATCTCAATCCACCTATTCTTTAGAAAATTCAACTTATTAAGCTTTGCTCTCACAACAATAAAAACAAGGTCTTATTATGCTATATTTATTATCATATGTTACTGATATTCAATAGCTTAAATACTTAATATAAACACGTGCCCAGGAAACTAGAACAGGGAAAAACCAGAACAAAACACAAGTTCATTATCAACGGAAACCAACAAGGAGGCAGAACAAGCATTTTACGCTTGAAGCAGCCATCGTCACCATGAGTTCACGACACCAAGAGGTCCAAGCTATCAAGTATATTTATAAAGAATCACCAGACATCAACCAAGCCACCAACGCTGCCGCCAAAAACGTCCTAAATTGTGGATCATCCTGGTTACTAACGTTCCTGCTCCTGTTTGCGCCATTGCGCCAACAGGCAAACTCGCACAGCCGTCTTCATGATAAGAACCTCAAAACCCGAAGTTCAAAACACTCAGTCAACCAAAAACAGATAAAAACTCTACCAGTTATTACCACTCAGACAAAATTTTATAGTACTTTTGCATCTATTATTTGGATAAACAACCACAGAATAGACAAAATGAGCGAATATAATAAACGACTGAAAGTGGGAATCACCATCGGTGATACCAATGGAATTGGAATCGAAGTGGTCATGAAGGCCATTGGCATTCCCGAAATGATGGACCTATGCATTCCCATTATCTATGGCTCAAGCAAGGTAGTGAGCTACCACCGCAATGCTTGCAACCTGCCTGGGTTCCAAATCAACCACACCAAAAGCGCACAGAACATCAAGGACAACATGCCAAACCTTGTGGAGTGCATAGACCAGGATATTAAGATCGAACTGGGTCACCCCAGCCAGCAGGCAGGATTGGCATCATTCCTGTCACTGGAAGCAGCCGTCAAGGATCTTAAATCCGGCCTGATTGACGTGCTTGTGACCGCGCCCATCAGCAAAGACAATATCCAAAGTGAACAATTCCACTTTACAGGACACACCGAGTACCTGCAAAGCGCTGTTGGGGATGGAAGCAAGGCATTAATGATCCTGTGCACAGCCAACCTGCGCATAGCCCTAGCAACCACACATTTGCCCTTGACAAAGGTATCTCCAGCCCTTACTATCGAAGGAATCCGCGAGAAACTTCAACAGCTTGACGCATCGTTGAAACGAGACTTTAATATCAGTTGCCCGCGCATCGCAGCCTTGGCCCTGAACCCTCATGGCGGAGAGAACGGAATGCTCGGCAACGAAGAGAACGACATCATAATCCCCGCCATACAGCAGGCGGTTGATGAAGACAAAATACAATGCTTCGGCCCATACGCTGCCGACGGATTCTTCGGCGCTCGCCATTACCGCCGTTTTGATGGTGTGCTCGCCATGTATCATGACCAAGGTCTTGCTCCCTTCAAAACAATAGCCATGGACGAAGGCGTCAACTTTACAGCAGGACTGCCCATCGTTCGCACCAGTCCTGATCACGGAACAGGCTATGATATCGCTGGCCAAGGCATAGCAAATGAGTCCTCAATGCGCCATGCTATCTACATGGCCATCGATGTATATCGCCACCGCATAGCTTTTGACGAAGCGCGCCAAAACCCGCTGCCCAAACTGTTCCAGGATAGAGGCCGCGACAATGTGAAACTTGATTTGACCAAGGGCGAATAATTTAGCATCACCCACTATGGAGATAAAAGGCATCATCTTTGATTACGGTGGCACTCTTGACAGCCGCGGCGTACATTGGAGCGAAGTGCTGTGGAATGGCTACCAGCAGGCTGGCGTACCCATTGACAAAGAGACCTTCCGCAACGCCTATGTCGAGGGGGAACGTGCATTGGCTCGTGAGAGAATCATTCTTCCTCAGGACAATTTCCTCACCCTTTTGCGTAAAAAAGTCGAACTTGAAATCAGCTTCCTGCCCGAGCAACCAGACGACTCCACCCGATTGTCATGGATAGATAGCATAGCCACCTACTGCGACAATGCCGCTCGGTCTTGCATCAACGAAGCAAAACCCATTTTGGAAAAGCTGTATGAGCGCTACCCGATGATGCTTGTCAGCAATTTTTACGGCAACATCGACGAAGTGCTGCGCGACTACGGCATCCGCCATTTGTTCAAGGGTATTATCGAGAGCGCTGTGGTGGGAGTACGCAAGCCCAACCCCACCCTATTTAGACTTGGCGTTGACGCTTTAGAGTTACGACCGGACGAAGTTATTGTCGTTGGAGACAGCCTAAACAAAGACATTCAACCCTCCGAAGCGCTTGGCTGTCATGTCCTATGGCTGAAAGGAAAGGGATGGACCGAAAAAGAAGACCTACTGACCCACCCCAACACCATCACCCGCATTTCCCAGGTGCTTGATTATATTGAGGCATAACTATCCGATATAAGACGACACATCAACACATTATAATATAAGAAATCATGAACTATGCAATCATAGCCGCCGGTGAAGGATCACGACTGGCACAAGAAGGCGTTGCTAAGCCCAAGCCCCTCGTTGAACTACAAGGCGAACCGATGATCGGGAGACTCATCAACATCATGCTACGCTGCAATGCCCAGAGCATTAGCATTATCGTTAACGAGCACATGACTGAGGTACGTGAGTATCTAGAAAGTCTTAAACTTCCTATTCCTCTCAACCTCGTAGTAAAAACAACGCCAAGTTCCATGCACAGTTTTTGGCACCTGAGTCGAGTGATTCCCGAGGGGAAATTCTGCTTGACCACAGTAGACACAATCTTCAGAGAACAGGACTTCAAGGGATACATCGATTCCTTTGAGGCCGACGAGAGCCATGACGGCATGTGGGCCGTTACACCGTTTGTAGATGATGAAAAGCCGCTGTGGGTCGACGTTGATGAAATGATGAACATCACGGCTTTCCGTGACAAAAGATGGGATGGTGCCAAGTACGTCTCAGGCGGCGTATATGCAATGACCAATCAAGCATTCGCTGTACTCGACCAATGCATCGAACAAGGAATCAGCAGAATGCGCAACTTCCAGAGAGCCCTTGTTGAAGCGGGGTACAAACTCCAGGCTTACAGTATTGACAAAATTGTAGACGTTGATCATGCGGGAGACATCATCACCGCCGAGTCCTTCCTTAACGGATAGCAAAACTCTCGCTTCCAGAATCTAAAAAAGTGTTGCGAGAGCCACAACCGTTCAAAACACAATCAAAAAACAGCATTTTTGGCGTTTTACCGCCACACGTAGCATTATGTTTTATTAACACTTTAGGGTGCAAAATTGGGTGATTTTTATTGTTTTTATATATTATGGCGAAATTTTAACGATTTGAAACTCAATTTTCATATTCTTTTAGATTTCAATTCAAAAAAAGGCAGTAATTTAGCGACGTTTTTCGCAAGAGGAAAATTGACTGGAAACAAAAAATAGCCTTTTAACGGCTATGTTACACATTAATAAGAAATCAACATTAGAACATTAAACTGTAATAATTTATGGCAAAAGAAATCGCTAAGCCCGCTACCGGCAAGTTAGGTATCATGGTAGTAGGATTGGGTGCCGTGAGCACCACGTTCATGACTGGTGTTATGATGGCCCGTAAGGGTCTTGCAAAGCCTGTTGGCAGCATGACACAGTATGACAAGATTCGCATTGGAAAAGGCGAGGACAAGAAGTATTTGCACTATAACGAAATCGTGTCGATGCCCAGCTTGGACGACCTCGTGTTCGCCGCTTGGGACGTCTTCCCCGCTAACGCTTATGAGAGCGCCATCAATGCTGAGGTATTGAAGGAGAAGGACATTGAGCCCGTTAAGGACGAGTTGTTGAAGATCAAGCCCATGAAGGCTGCCTTTGACAAGAACTATGCAAAGCGTCTGGACGGTGACAACGTGAAGCAGTGCAAGGATCGTTGGGACATGACCGAGCAGGTACGCGAGGACATCCGCAACTTCAAGAAGGAAACCGGTGTTGACCGCGTTGTTGTGCTTTGGGCAGCTTCGACCGAGATTTATGTCGAGCCCGACATGAAGTATCATGGCACCATGGCAGCCCTGGAGCAGGCCATGAAGGACAATGTCGTTGACAAAGTCGCTCCCTCAATGTGCTACGCTTATGCCGCTCTGGCAGAGGGTTGCCCCTTCATCATGGGTGCTCCCAACACCACTGTTGACATCCCCGCTATGTGGGAAATGGCAGAGAAGACCCAAATGCCCATCGCCGGCAAGGACTTCAAGACTGGCCAGACCCTGGTGAAGAGCGGTTTCGCTCCCATCATCGGCACTCGTATGTTGGGTCTGAGTGGCTGGTTCTCAACCAACATCCTCGGCAACCGCGACGGCCTCGTGCTCGATGAGCCCGCCAACTTCCGCACCAAGGAGGTCAGCAAGCTTTCGACCCTCGAGTCTATCCTCGTTGCTGAAGATCAGCCCGACCTGTACAGCGAGTACTACCACAAGGTTCGCATCAACTACTATCCTCCCCGCAACGACAATAAGGAGGGTTGGGACAATATCGATATTTTCGGCTGGATGGGCTATCCCATGCAGATCAAGATCAACTTCCTGTGCCGTGACTCCATCCTGGCAGCTCCCTTGTGCCTCGACCTGTGTCTGCTCATCGACCTGGCACGCCGTGCCGGTCGCTATGGCACTCAGCGCTTCCTGAGCTTCTTCCTCAAGAGCCCGATGCACGACTACACCAAGGATGAGGTCCCCGTTAACCACCTCTTCCAGCAGTATGTTATGCTGAAGAACGCCGTCCGCGAGATGGGTGGTTATCCCGCCGACGAGGAGATTGATTAATTCCGATATCTCAATCAACTAACCATACAGGGTGACTGCAAAAATGCAGCCACCCTGTTATTTTAGGCACCAACAATCATTAAACATCGATATTAATAATTTTTATTGAAGTATCTTTTGTCATTTAAGCCGATTTGCACTAAATTTGCAGCGATTTATGCGCAAGGGGCATCACAGTGTGACGCACCTGGCCGTTATTCATTGTACAAGATAGAATAAATTTAGCTTATCATGCAACAAATAGCTCAAGAAGATCTGGTCGCAAAAGCGGCCGCATTAGAGAAAAAGAAAAAACGTGCGCGCACTGGTGTAAAATGGGATCGCCTGTTCATGGCTTGCGCCTATAACTGGTATTGGTTCGTACTGTCAGTTCTGGTTTGCGGATGTATCGCTTACCTTTACGGCAAGACCATGCCACAGTTCTATGTCGCCCATTCTAAAATCCTTATCAGGTCTAAGGACAGTGCACAAGGAACACCATCCATGACATTCAGCGACTTGGGACTCAACACCGTGAATTACATTCCCAATGAGCCGTACAAACTCAAGTCATCACGCGTGATGGAAATTGTGGTGAACTCTCTTGGACTTAATGTTCAGTACTATGGCCACATGTTCTTGCGTGACGTAAACATTTACAAGAATACTCCTGTTACAGTTACTCCGCTAAAAGAAGTAACTAGCGGGTTCACTATCAATCTTATACCTAAGAGTGAAGAGGAATTTGAATTCCAAGTGAATGGCGGACAATGGAAGAAAGCCCATTTTGGCAGCAAGGTGAATACCGACTATGGTCCTGTTGCATTTGCCAAAACGGAACATTTCAACGATTATCCCAATGACTTCAACCTCATCATCAACATCAGCAATCCCAACTCTACCGCAAGATCACTTTCAGGATCTCTCGTAGTTGAGAATGCCGATCAACACAGTGATGTCCTTAACCTTGCCATTCGTGGTGAGAATCCCCAGTTGTGTGCCGATATCTTGAATGCCCTGGTCATTGCTTACAACCAGGAGGGTATCAACGACATGAACCAGGTAGCCCGCAGCACCGAGGCTTTCATTGTTGAGCGTGTTGCCGAGCTGTCTAAGGACTTAGGAGATGTGGATAATGAAGTGGCAATTCTGACTGCCAACTCAGCAAACTCCATTATGCTGGGTAACTCAGCAAATGCCATGCGCCAAATTGATGAGACCGAGAACAACAACCTCGAGATTAATCTGGCCGCTCAAATCCGCAATTTCATTTCAAGCATGGGTCCTGGCGAACTCATCCCCGTAAATACCGGCATGAGCAACTCTGGTATAATTGATCAGATCTCAAAGTACAATGAGGCCATGCAGGACTACCAAAAGATTTCTGCGACTTCAAGCGCCGAGAACCCTGTCATGAAAGAGCTCAGCACTTCACTCGCTACACAGAAGAAGACCATTCTCGCCAGTTTGGACGGCTACATTGCTACCCTGCGCACCAGACAGAGCCAGGCTCAAAGGCTCCAGAACCAGGCACAGAGCAACATGTTAGCCAACCCCGCACACGAGAAGGCTATCACCGAGGTTACTCGTCAGCAGAAGATCAAGGAGCAGCTCTACCTCTATCTTCTCAACAAGCGTGAGGAGAATGCGCTCCAGATGGCTATCACCGAGCCCAACGCCAAGGTTATGGAACCGGCTATTCCCAATGGAGCACCCGTTTCAGCACCTCTGACGCGTATCGTACTCACCGGTATGATCATCGGTCTGTTACTGCCTGCTATCGTACTTTACGGTGTATTCTGGTACTTCTCACTTGACAAGACCATTCACACACGAAGGGAAATTGAGGAAGTTTGTGATATTCCCATCCTCGGAGAGCTACCGGCCAAGAAGTCCAATGTTACCGGCGAGATTGTGGTTAATGAGACATCCAATGACCGCATGAACGAGGCATTCCGAATAGTCAGAAACAACCTGGACTTCGTTACCAACCAGAACAAGCCGAATGGCGAAGCAACAGTCATCCAGTTCACCTCGACCATGTCTGGTGAAGGTAAGAGTTTCGTTGCTGTGAATTTGGCTCTGTCCTACACCTATGTCAATAAGAAGGTTATCGTAGTCGACCTTGACTTGCGTAAAGGTAAGTTCTCTGAGTATGTTGGTGTACAGGACGGTAAGGGTGCATCTTCTTATCTCTCAGGAAAAGAGACTGACCTGAATAAGATTATCCATCGTGGTCCGTTGCACGAGGGATTTGACATCATCAGTGTTGGTGCCATTCCTCCCAACCCCACCGCACTGCTCTTGAGCGAGCACATGGAGAATATGATCGCACAGCTCAAAAAGGAGTATGACTTCGTCATCCTCGATACCGTGCCCTACAACCTGATTGCTGATGCTGCTGTTGTGAACCGACATGCCGACCTCACCATCTATGTTGTACGTGATGGTCGAGTTGAGCAGCAGTACATGTATGAATTGGAGCGTTTGGCCGAGGAGAACAAGATCAAAAACCTCACCATCCTGGTTAACGACATCAAGGTGAGCAAGACCCGCTACAACTACTCTTACGCTTACGGTTACGGTAAGGGTTACGGTTACGGCTATGGTTACGGTTACGGCTATGGCTACGGCGGTGAAAGCGGAGGTTACTATGTTGATGATTCTCCCAAAGAGATCAATAAGAACAATGTCTAATTCCGTTCCCCGGCAATGAACATTGCAGTTGTAGGAACCGGATACGTCGGACTAGTCACGGGCACCTGTTTCAGCGAAATGGGTGTCCATGTGACATGTATTGACGTGGATGAGCGCAAGATTGAAGCGCTCAACCAGGGTAAGATACCCATCTATGAACCCGGTCTGGAGAGTTTAGTCCATAAGAACATGAAATCCGGCAGGCTGCGTTTCTCCACCAGCCTCAAGGATGTGCTTAATCATGTGGATATCGTCTTCAGTGCTGTAGGTACCCCTCCTGACGAGGATGGAAGTGCCGACTTGAAGTATGTGCTCGACGTTGCTCGAACCATCGGCAAGTACCTGAACCGTTACATCGTGGTAGTGACCAAGAGCACTGTCCCTGTGGGTACTGCGGGCAAGGTAAAAGCCGTGATTGAAGAGGAATTGAAAGCCCGTGGTGTAGATATCAACTTTGATGTTGCCAGCAATCCTGAGTTCCTCAAGGAAGGTAATGCCGTCAAAGACTTCATGAGCCCCGACCGTGTCGTTGTCGGCGTTGACAGCGAACGTGCCCGCAAGCTCATGGCTCGATTGTACAAGCCTTTCATGATCGTTAGTGACCGTCTTATCTTCACTGATATACCTTCGGCCGAGATGATCAAGTATGCCGCTAACTCGATGCTTGCTACTCGCATCAGCTTCATGAATGATATCGCCAACCTGTGCGAACTCGTGGGAGCTGATGTCAATATGGTCCGTAAGGGAATCGGTAGCGATACGAGAATTGGCAAGAAGTTCCTCTATGCCGGTTGCGGCTATGGTGGTTCTTGCTTCCCTAAGGACGTGAAAGCGCTGATCAAGACCGCTGCTGACAATGGTTATAACCTGAGGGTGCTTCAGGCTGTAGAAGAAGTCAACAATGACCAGAAGCTGGTTTTGTACCAGAAGATTGTGAAGTACTACGGCAATGATGAGAGTCAGTTGCGTGGTAAAACTGTCGCCATGTGGGGATTGGCTTTCAAGCCCGAGACTGATGATATGCGCGAAGCTCCCTCATTGATCCTTATCGACCTGCTGATTAAGGCTGGAGTTACGGTAAAGGTCTATGACCCTGTAGCTATGGACGAATGCCGTCGTCGTGTTGGAGATAAGGTCATTTATTGCCAGAATATGTATGAAGCTGCTGAAGGCGCTGATGCCTTGATGCTTGTGACTGAATGGAAGGAATTCCGCATTCCCAACACCGACACTTTGCTGGCCAAAATGCACGGAAGACTCATTCTCGACGGTCGAAACATCCTCGACGGAGAGGAATTGCGATTGGCAGGATTTGAGTATCACTGCATCGGTAAGTAGCTGATTTATAGCGCATTAAATAATGAAGCGGTTGCATGAAATTTCATGCAACCGCTTCATTATTAGTATTTTAGCAAATTGATTACTTCACAACTACCTTGCGTGAATCGTTATCACTGGCTACTACATAGATGCCAGTAGGCAGTTTCACCTTCACGTTGCCAACCACCACAGCACGGAGATCTCCGTCAAAGTTGTACACCTCAAGAGGCTCATTTGTGAAATTGACTACCAGGATGCCACCCTCGGCAGGATAGGCGTCCCAGCCAGTCATCATTTTGCTGGAGCCCGTGAGCAAGAGATTAATCAGAGCCGTTACATCCGAGATATTGACCTTATCGTCGCCGTTGACATTGGCAGCAACGACATCAACGCCCTCAGGTGAGCCGCTCAACAGATAGTTGATCAAGACGGTCACATCGGCGATAGTGCACTTGCCATCCATATTCACGTCACCCTGAGTGGCAGTCTTGGGTGTCACGGTTCCATGGACATCTGCATGAGCGCTGAGCTGTGATGTCCTGGCAGTAAGCGTGCCATCAAATTCGCCCACGGTGCCGGTATCTGCCAGGCGCACATAGAAGACCTCACCCGTCGGATCCATTAAGATATAACGTCCCCATGTGGTACGATCCAAACTGATTTCAAAGTTACCCTGAACCATCAAGGTGATGTTTTCACTGTTCTCCACGCCGCTCACCGTACCACGCACCACGGTCGAAGGTTCACCCTGCACGGCTTCCATTGCGTCGATGGCGGTGATGTCAATCATAGGATTGATCACAACAGTGCCCGGATTGCTGGTGATGGCGATATCGTCGATGTTCAGGCGAGAGCCTGAGGTCTGAGCAATCTTGAAGCGCACATTGCCCGTCACATCCAGGTTGAAGATATACTGCTGCCAGGTGGCATTAGGTTGGCAAGTGCCCACGGTGGTCCAGGTGCTGCCGCCATTGGTGCTGTATTGCAGCTGTACCGTTGCCGTCGCATCGCTGCCATATTTAGCGGCAAAGAAGGTTACCTTGCTGGCACCTTCGGTGACGTCCTCGGCCATCTCAATATAGGAATCAGCATTCTTGCCGAAGCGGCAGCTCAGCGAGCCGTTAGCGTTAGGATCGCCCGACCAGATGCCGACGTTATTGGTGTTCCAAGCAAAGGCGGCACCCTGGATGAAAGTCGTCGTGTAAGCACCGTATCCCGTGCAGCCTTCCCAGGTCTCGATGGTCTCGGTACCGCCACTGCCGCCACCTGTGTTATAGGTAGCCGTCAAGGTGACGTTGCTGGTGACCTCAGAGCTGGTGATGGTCAAGCGGCCGGTCGCATTGGCTGCTGTGCCGTTATAGGTCACGGTAATGGTCGTACCAGCGTTGACGGCAGCCGCCGTAAGGGTCGTCGGCGTCACGCTGAAGCCTGTTCCCGTAACAGATACGGTGACCGATTTGGTCAGATAGACACCCTTGACAGTGATTTCCTTGCTCACGCCATTGCCCGTGTTGGTGCCCACATTAATGGTAGAGCCGTTGGAGGGCGACGAAATGACTGGATCGGTAGAGGTGCTACCCGTCCAAGGAGTCCCTACCCTGTCACCCCAGAGGAACTCTGCCAGTTCGGGATGATCGATGAAGGGGTTGCGGTTGTGCTGAATGCCATAGACCGCCTCGTTGCGCTTCGACTCGAGTGTGCTCACAGGGTCGTTGCGGTGCCATTCCAGCAGCTGGCTGATGGCCCACGGAGTCAGGTGCTTGTAACTGCTGTTAGTGAACACGACACTACCTTCTCCCTGAGTCCAGGTACCCACTTGGTGCATGTAGCGCACCACCATATAGAAATAAGTACGCGCGAAGTCACCCTTGTATTCATCGGCGACCTCAAACACCGTGCCTGTATAGCCGCTGTGGGAGCAACGTCCCAGCTTACCGGTACCCCTCGCCGAGCCGTTGGCACAGTCACCGAAGGGATAGTTACCGCGTTCGGCATTTACCCATCCGTCCACAGGATAGATATGGAACAAGTCGGAGTACATCGTGTCGGTATCTTCCTTTCCTCCGCCCCACCAGCTATTGGGTACCGAGTGTTCGCGGTTATAGCAGTCGCCGATGCCGCTATAAGTACCACACTGGCCAGTCTGATAGGTGTACTGCGTGGTAGAATAACGGTCAATGATGATGTTGTTCTCGCAGTCAGTTGTCTGGAACTTCGGCCACAAATTCCTGTAAAAGATCTCGTAATGGCCGTGGATTTTCTGGTGCAGTGAGAGCATCAGATCACGGTCGCTTTTGCCCAGGGCCGTGTTGTAGTAGCCACTAGGGATTGCCGCCGTTGCCTGCAGGCCTGTCAAGGCAATAAGCAGCAGCATGAGGTTAAGTAGATTCTTCTTCATAATTCTATAATTAATTAATAGTATTGATTTTCAGCGCAAAGGTACTACTTTTTCAGACAACAGCAAGAATAATGTATAGAAGCAATGAATACAATTTTTTTACGAGCTGGCGGGGCGTAATAACTTGACAGCACTGAGGGAACGGGAGGTGCGCGTTGACAACGCGCAATACGGGACGGGGATGGCGGAGATAACGGAGATAACGGAAATGACGGAGGAGATAACGGAAATGACGGAGGAGACAGCGGCGGAGCCGCTGCCCACGGGACAATACTGGCTATCATCATATAGAGGTGGCTGGTTGTAGTTCCTTGTCGCTACGGAAAGGGACGGAGGTGTTATGGGAAAGGAGGGGCGGAAGTGTTAAATATTGTTAACGCTTGTGTCTTTATCGTTGATTGATTGGGTGTTAGGCGATGCATCATTGGGACTGGCGAAGCCATTGGGGGTGTACAAGCCAATGGCTTGCACTACCTCAACTGGCTGAGAAGGAGTGAGGAAGTAGTGATGGGTATCGTTGCTTTTCTTGATGATATCAAGGCTGAGGGCCTGGGCGATGAGGGAGCGGGAACGGTCGATGCGGTTGAGCTGCTGACGGCGCTCGTTGAGCTTGATGAGAAGATTGTCGGGAGAAATGGATTCTCCTGGCTTGATGACGGCCTCCATGATGTCGCGGAGGGTGGTCTGGTCAATATTGTGCTTACCTGCGGATGGCGACATCGCCTCGCCAGATGCCGCTTGAGGCATGTTGTCGCTGCCTATTGTGAAGTGGAAAGCTGTATCGGGGGCACTACAGCTGGTGCCCTTGATGAGCCTTACCTTGGACATGTCGTTCTGGGTAGTGACGGAAAAGATGTTGTTAGAGCACGGGAAGAGAATCCTGCCGAGGTCTCCTGTAGTTGACGCTCTCTTGTTGAGATTGTTATAGCCAATGAAAAGGAAGGCCGTCTCGGTGTGGTTGAGGGTGTCACGGACGATGCGGTTGAAACGGGACGCTACGTTGATGCCACATTGGGGCATGAAGTGGTCGATGTCGTCGACGACAACGAGAGAAGGGCGGAATTTCCTAATACACTCGCTAATCGTGTTGATGACATCATAGAAGTCATACCTAAAGACACCGAGAAGGTCCAAACAGATAAGGTTGAACTCTCCGTTGTCGGCCTGGAAGCGTTGAAGCATTTCATTGTAATGATGGGCGCAGGTGTGGGGGCCGTTGATGGTGTCAATCCAGAGCACGGACCTGGGTGTGGCTGCATTGGAGCCGCGAACAGGAACGGCGTCGTGGACGATGAGACCGGGAACAGCGGAGTACTCACCAGAGAGGATGGCGGTGGCTATCATCTTGGCGTAGTGATGGGCGTGGCAAGTTTCCTTGCCAGTGATGTAGGTGCTCTGGTGCTGGCGGATGATGGGCAGCCCATTGATGGAAACGAGGGGCTTGATGTCATAGTCGTTAAGTACTGACTCGGCAGTGAAGAGACAGTCTTTCCAGGGGTTGTCGGATGCGCATTCGTCAACGCTGTTGTCGTGGATGTAGTGGTAAATTTTCATGGTGATATACTATTTAGATAATGATAAAAGATGGACAAAGATAAGGGATGGGGAGGCGGTTGTCCATGTCAAAAAGCAGAAGATCTTTACTAGCTGGCGGGGCGTAATAACTTGACAGCACGGAGGGAACGGGAGGTGCGCGTTGACAACACGCAATACGGGACGAGGAGGACTGGGAGGACGGATATAACGGAAATGACGGATATAACGGAAATGACGGAAATGACGGAAATGACGGAAGGGATGGAGGGGGAGGCGCTGCCCACGGGACAATGATGACGAGGGAAGGGATAGGTGCAAACGATTGCATGGGGGTGAGGGGTGGAAAATTGTGGGGGAAGTGGGTGGATTGGTTATATTTTGGGTATTTTTGGAGCAGAATTGTTAACTATTATCATGCGGAGAAGATGAGGAATTATTTTAAGTTGATTGCGGTGCTGTTGCTGGCTATGACATGCGGGCAGCAGGTGTGGGCGTCGTTTGTGGGGCCGAGGGATGACTTTCGTGACGAGAGCATCTACTTTGTGATCACGACGCGCTTTTATGACGGCGACCCGAGTAACAACGCGCAATGCTGGGACGGCGCCAATGCCAACCACGGGGACCCGTGCTGGCGCGGTGACTTCAAAGGCCTGATTGACAAATTGGATTATATCAAGGCTCTCGGCTTCACAGCGGTGTGGGTAACGCCTATCGTTGAGAACGCCTCGGGTCTGGACTACCATGGCTACCATGCACGGAATTTCTCGCGTGTTGACCACCGGTACGAGAGCGGTGACACCACCTTCCAGACGCTCATCGACGAGGCTCACGCCCGCGGGATGAAGGTCATTCTCGACATCGTGTTGAACCACACGGGGAACTTCGGCGAGGAGCACCTGTGCAAACTCTTCACCCGCGACTGGAACGCCAACCAGTTCAAGATTGATGAGTGCATGAAGCCCTACACTACCGACTCGGTGGGCGGCAAACTGCCGACCAACTACAACGATCTGCCCTCAGGTCAGCAGTATGACCACCGCCTGAAGCAGATGAAGAATACCGACAACCAGAACCACGATAACCACAACTACTGGCATCACTTCGGGCAGTTCAACTGGGACGACAACACACGGTGGTGGGCCCAGATTGCCGGCGACTGCGTTGACCTGAACACCGAAAATCCCGCCGTTGCCGAGTACCTCATCGACTGCTACGGCACATTCATCAAGATGGGCGTGGATGGTTTCCGCATCGACACGGGCGGCCACATCTCGCGACTGACCTTCAACAAGATCTACATTCCCGCCTTCAAAGCCCTGGGAGAACAGTACAAGAACAAGCGCCTGAACCAGGCCGACTTCTTCCTCTATACCGAGGTGTGTGCCCGTTTTCAGGGCAGCGTCACCTACCGCAACCAGCCCGCCTTGTCGCCCTATTTCTACACCTGGACCGAGAACAAGGACTACAGCTGGAACAACGACGCCAGCTACTGGGACGGCGTAGCCATCTATGAGAGCACCGACCTGAGCACACTCGCCAACATCGGTTCCTGCCAGCAGATGTATAACGACAATAATACGGAAACCAGCAGTGCCATGCCAACGTCGAGCAACGCAGTGCTCAACGGTAACAGTTATCACACGCCCGACGTGAGCCGCGCTTCGGGGTTGAACGTCATCGACTTCCCCGTGCACTACTCCTTCCATAACATCGGCAGCGTGTGGAACCTCGCCATCAACGGAGACAAATACTATAACGATGCTACCTATAACGTCGTCTATGTCGATAGCCACGACTACAGTCCCGGCCCTAACGACAACATCCGTTTCAACGAGGGTACCGCCCAATGGGCCGAGAACCTGTCGCTGATGTTCACCTTCCGCGGCATCCCGTGTCTATACTACGGCAGCGAGGTCGAGTTCAAGGCCGGCAAGACCATCGATCCCGGCGGCAACGGATCCCTCAAGGACAGCGGCCGAGCCTACTACGGCGGCTACATCAAGGGCCAGGTGACCGCTAGTGACTTTGGCGTTGCCAGCGGAGCCACCGGCAACCTTGCCGCCACGCTGAGCAAACCCCTTGTCAAGCACCTGCAGCGACTGAACCGCATCCGCCAAGCCGTTCCCGCCCTTCGCAAGGGCCAGTACAGCACCAGCGGCTGCAGTTCGACCGGCGGCTACGCCTTCAAGCGCCGTTACACCGACGGCACGACCGACAGCTATGCGCTGGTGACCATCAACGGTCCCGCTACCTTTACCGGCGTGCTCAACGGCACCTATACCGACTGCATCACCGGCGACGTCAAAACCGTGACCAACGGCACGCTGACCACCACCGCATGCAGCGGCAAGGGCAACATGAGGATTTATGTCCTCTCGACATCGCTCACGCCCGCCCCGGGAAAGATCGGCGAAGACGGTCCCTACCTGTACACCAGCAGCGCCAACACCGGCACCGTGCTGAGCTATGACGGCACCGAGGAAGAGTTATCGAGCAACGACGGCGAGGGCAACGGCACATCGCCCGTCACCCCTGTCGAAGTCTATGAGCCCAGTTGCGAGGAAGATGACATGAGCGTATTCCTCGAGACCAGCACCAGTGTGAGCAGAGTCACTACCTGGATATGGAACAGCAGCAGCAACTTCACCGGCGGCAGTTGGCCCGGCCAATCGATGACCCTGATGGGCACTACCAGCGACGGCACAAGGAAGATATGGAAATGGATCTACAACGGCACCAATACCGATACCCCGACGGGCATCATCTTTGTCACCGACGGCCAGCAGACCAGCGACCTGACCTTCCGCAACCACGGCTATTACATCGATGGCACCTGGCACCACGAGGTGACCAACTACACCTCCCCCGCCCCCACCCTTACCATCGACAAGCCCAGCGGCCAATATGAAGGCAGCATGAGTGTCACCATCACCGCCAGCGAGAGCGATGCCGTCATCGTCTATACCACCGACGGCACGATGCCCACTGCAAACAGCGCCCAAGCCACGGGCCATGTGACGCTCACCTTCACCGACAACACCGTGCTGACCGCCGGTGTGCTGTATGAGGGCAAGGTGCGCAACATCGTGCAGCGGGAGTACATCTTCCACGGCTTTGTGCCCTATACCGCGACCGTCTATGTCAAAGACCCGACCGTATCGCCCAACAACTGGAGCAGCGTGTGGATCTATGCCTGGGACAGCACAGGCGCCATCAGCGACAGTTGGCCCGGTGTACAGGTCAGCGCCACCAAGACCATTCAAGGTCAGAAGTTCTACTACCGCACCTTCAACGTCAATAGCGAGGATTACCAATTCAGCGTCGTACTCAACCAGGGCGACAACCAGCATCAGAGCGTGGATGTGACCGGCATCAAGAAGGACATCTACCTGGAGATTACCTCGACGACCAACAAGTACACGGTTGCCGACGTGACCGACCAATACGGCTATCTCCTGGGAGACGTGAACATGGATGGTGAGGTCAATATTGCCGATGTCACCGAACTGGTTAGCGTCCTGCTGGGTGATAACACTGGCAGCGCGAGCTTTGCCACTACCGACATCAATTATGATGGAGAAATTACCATCGGAGATGTTACTTGTCTTATTGACCTGATACTGAGCAAGTAAGCGAAAAACTTTGTATTTTTATGATTTTTTAACGTTGATTTTTCTTTGCGGTATGAAAAATAGGTGTAATTTTGCACCGCATTTTTGGGTAATAATTTTTTTCATAAGGTAAAGATTTAGAGTACAAGATTGAAAAGACTCGCCGTGATGGCGAGTCTTTTCATTTTGTGTTGTAGGGGGGATGGGAGGAATGGGAGCGCTGGGAGAAACTGGGAAAAACTGGGAGGACGGAGGCAGAGCTGACGACTACAGGACGGGGGCGCAATCTAACATCAATTACGAGCTGGCAGCTCGTAATACACTGACAGCACGGACGGGCATGGACTTAACGGTCATTGACAGGGACTACTGGGGGGCTGAGTACTGGGGAATGATGATGGTGGGGGTGTTGTTTTTAGGCTGGGATTTGGCTATGTGGAAAAAATGGTGTAATTTCGCGCAGTTTTTTTGAAAATCATAAGGTATACTACAAATGAAGAAGTTATTCTTGATGATGGTTGCCCTCGTCGCCCTGACGGCATGCAACGGCAACAAATTCCATATCGACGGTACCATCGATGGTGCCAGTGACACGACCATGCTGCTTGAACAATCCAGCAACGGCGAGTGGTTCATCCTCGACAGCATCAAGGTGGGCAAGGACGGCAAGTTCAGCGTCAGTGCCGAAGCACCTGAGTATCCCTGCATCTACCAACTGCGCATGGGAGACCAGTCCATCTGCTTCCCCATCGACAGCCTTGACCACTTGACCATCAACTCCAAGCTGCCTAATTTCTCGAGAGACTATACTGTCACGGGCAGCGAACACGCTGAACAGGTGATGAAAATCGACAAAGAGGCGATGCGTTATGCCGGCGGCAAGGCTACTGAAGCCCAGCTTCAGGCCTGGAAAGACGAGCTTGCCCGCCAGATTGTCGTTGACCCCAGTGGCATCGTTGCCTATTACACCATCAACAAGTACATTGACGGCAAGCCGCTGTTTGACCCGCTGAACGATAACGACCTGCGCATCATCGGCGCTGTTGCCAACTCGTTCAACTCCTTCCGTCCCAACGACCCCCGCACTGACTACCTCGTGCACGTGCTGCTCGACGGTCAGCGTCGCCGTCGCTCGATGAGCGCCCCGTCGGACACCGTATTTGCCGACGTTGCCAGCATTATCGACATCAAACTTCAAGACTACAACGGCAAGGAATACAAGCTGTCGCAGGTCGCTGCCGACAACCGCGTGGTATTGTTGGACTTCACTGCCTACGGCACCGATGTGTCACCTCAACTCAACAAGCTGCTCAATGACATCTATCAGAGTTATCACAGCAGGGGTCTTGAGATCTTTCAGGTGAGCCTGGACCAGGATAACGTGGTGTGGCGTGAAGCCGCCAAGAACCTGCCCTGGATTACCGTGTTTGACCCGATGAGCATCCAGTCCCAGAACGTGGGCACCTATAACGTGAACGGTATTCCCACGACGTTTATCATCCGCGGCGGTGAGATTGTGGAACGCGTGGAAGACGCGACAAGGCTGAAAGCTGCTGTAGCGAAATATTTCTAAAGAATAGTGGCTATAGTAGCTATAGTGACTATAGTAATTATAGAGGCTATAGATATAAAAATTGTCGAGAGGGGTTGAAACCTTCTCGACAATTATTTTTCTACTGGTTATCGTCTGCTAGAAGAGGGTTTTCCAGAAGTCGAGGTAGCGCTGAGCGACGACGGGGGCGGCATTGTGCTTCTCAACGAAGGCACGGCTGGCACGAGCCATCTGGGGGAGTTGGTCGCGGTGCTCGACGAGCCATGAGAGCTTGTGGTCGATATCTCCCTCGACCATCGGCGAGACGTTGATGATGGGCATGTTGGCTTTCTCCCCGATGAGGTCATAATACTCCGGCTCGGCACCCGAAACGGCTACCAGTCCCTGTGCCATGGCGATGAGGGCATTGGTACCCGGTGTATAGCTGTAAAGCTGGTCGAGGATAACGTGAGAGTCGCGCATGCGGCGCGTGTATTCATCATAGGGGAGGTTCTCTACCACTTCGAGCTCGGTAATGCCGGGATATCGGTCATGGACACGTTTCATTGCCGCCAGCATGCGATCGGTGCCCTTGACGACATGGCGATCGCGCTGAATGCCGATGAAGAGGCGCACCTTGTCAGGCACCTCGGTGAGCGGGCGAAATTCCAGAGACTCGGTGTCGATGGGAATGCCACCATAGGCCACACGGTCGCCGAGTACCGGGCGATAGGCCGCATAGTACTCATATAGACAAGCCACGGCACCGTCGATACCGGCCAGGATGTGGTCGCTGTGCTCCCGCATGAACGGCTGGTGCCAGTTGTCTTGCTGGTTGGCGATGTATTCTGCCGAACCGACGTAAGGAGACGGCTCATCGCCCAGCATGTAGTCGCTATAGCGGAATGTGTGCCCGTCGTGGCAGGCATCGTAATAGACCACATCGGTCGCCAGTGCCGAAAGCACCATGCGTGTGTTGTGTGCCTTGAGGTAATCAAAGATGCGTGCGATGCGGTGCGGTTTCAAGCGCAGGAAGATAGGCGATGCTATCTCGACGATGTCATAGCCCGCCATCAGCGGCAAAGCACGTTTGATTGCCATGAGGTATCGGAGGGCACCCAGTTTGCCCGGGCGTCTCAACAAGTTGATGTCACGGTGTGTGTTCATCCAACGCGAACCGTCGGAAGCCACCGTTGCCTCATGCCCCATCAGACGCAACTGCTGGGCGAGGCAATTATGGAGGTTGCTGGCGTCACCAGCGAATAATATCTTCATTGCGGGGACAAAAGTAGGACATTTTTTGCACTTAATCAAAAAAAGCAGTACCTTTACCCCCGAGAAGAATATGGAAGTCTCCATCATTATACCCGTCTATAACCGCGCCGACGTGGTCCCCGCCACGCTGCAGAGTGTTGTTGCCCAGACACATCGCCCGCTACAGGTGGTGCTGGTGGACAATGACAGCACCGATAACACGCTACAGGTGCTCGAGACCTTCAAGAAGGAACATCCCGGCGATGGTTTCAACGTGGTGATTACCCAGGAGAGCCACCACACCGCCGGTGCTGCCCGTAACCGCGGTTTTGAGCATGCCACGGGAGAGTGGGTACTGTTCTTTGACAGCGACGACCTGATGGAGGAAGGGCTGGTGTCATCGTACGTCAAGGTGATCGAGAAGGCTAAAGCCAAAGGGCAACCGTTGGACCTCATCAGTGCCAAATCGACGCTCATCTTCCCCGACGGAAGCCAGCGCCCTGCCCCGTTCCACAAACGCGACCTGTTTGCCCAGCATATCCTCCATGCACAGCTCGCCACGCAGCGCTATGCCGTGAGGCGGGAGTTCTTTGCCGCGACCGACGGATGGAACATCAACCTGCCGGGCTGGAACGACTGGGAACTGGGAATGAGGTTGCTGCTCGCCAGGCCACATGTGGCTTATCTGGGTGGGAAATCACGCGTCATCATCAACCACAACGGTGCCGATTCCATTACGGGCACCGAGTTCCACAGCCGCCATGGCCAGTGGGAACACGTTATCGATATCATGAAGACCGAGGTGCGGTGCTCACAACTCAAGCCCGCCTATAAACTGCGCTATGAACGACTGCTGGAGTATCGACGCATGGTGCTGGCAGCGCAATATGAGCGCGAGGGATGCAGCGAGCTGTCAAAGCCGCTGTGCCGCCAGGCCTATCACGCCCTGCAGGAGAGCTATGGCAACAGTCGCCGCTGGCGATGGCTTGTCGGGCCTGTGACGAAGCGACTGTTTAGCAGGATTGCCTCGGGGAAAAGGGGGTCGGCTAGAGTGGCGCGGGTGCTCTACTGATAGCGGGGATAGTGACTATAGTGACTATAGTGACTATAGTAGCTATAGTAGCTATAGAAACAATAGAGAGCAGAGATAGGGGGGATTTTTACTTTGCAACCGGGTTGCATGGGATTGTGTGTAACTTTGTCGCCAGAAAAATCATTAAAACTGGGACAGAGATATGATACACGAGGATCATCACGAGTCATATTGCCACAACAGTGAGGCGGAACATCATGGCGATTGCTGCTCGCACGAGCACAATAGCCACAGTCATGGTTGTGCCTGCTGTAACGATAGCCATGAGCATGGCGAGGAAGAGGAGATGAGCTGGTGGAAACCCGCACTGTCGCTGGCAATGCTGGCGATAGGGATGACCATGAGCGCCATGGACGTACAGTGGTTCCATAGCACATGGGTCAGGGCCTTGTGGTATCTTACCGCATGGCTGCCGACGGGACTGGGCGTGCTGCGCGAGGCCATCGAAAAAGCCCGCGAGGGGGAAATCTTCAGCGAGTTCCTGCTGATGAGTGTCGCCAGCATCGGCGCATTTGCCATCGGGGAGTATCCCGAGGCGGTGGCGGTGATGGCACTGTACTGCATCGGCGAGATGCTGCAGGATTGTGCCGTGAGCCGTGCCCGCGGTAACATCAAGTCGCTGATAGCCTTCAGACCCGACCATGCAGTGATTGTCGAGGGAGACCAACGGAAAACAGTTGCCCCTGCCGACGTCAAGGTGGGTGATATCGTAGAAGTGAAGCCAGGTGAACGCGTGCCTATCGACGGAAGGTTGACAGGCGAGGCGGCAGCATTTGACACGGCAGCGTTGACGGGCGAAAGCGTGCCGCGCGTCATTGAGACAGGCGAGGAGGTGCTGGCGGGCATGATTGCCAGCGAGAGCATCGTGCGACTCCAAGCGGTGCGTCCTGCCAGCGAAAGTGCCGTGTCACGCATCCTGCACCTCGTGGAGGAAGCTAGCGAGCGGAAATCGCCCGCAGAGCTGTTTATCAGGCGTTTTGCAAGAGTTTATACGCCCATCGTGGTGGGGCTTGCCGTGTTGGTGGTTGCGCTGCCGTGGGTGTATTCGCTGGTGGAGCTATCGTTCAGGTATGAATTTGCCCAGTGGCTGCATCGTGCGCTCGTATTTCTGGTGATTTCCTGCCCATGTGCTCTGGTCATCAGCATCCCGTTGAGTTACTTTGCCGGCATCGGCGCCGCGTCACGGCGGGGTATCCTGTTTAAAGGAAGCAATTATCTTGACGCCATCGCTCAGGTCGATACGGTGGTGTTTGACAAAACGGGGACGTTGACGACGGGGACATTTGCAGTGAGCAAGGTAGAAGGGCTGAGCGATGAGCAAGTCGCCACTGTCGCCGCCATCGAGCAGGATAGCCCCCACCCCATCGCCCGTGCCATCACCGACCACCGCCCTGCTGCACTGGTGCAGGTCATGGACCTGAAGAATATTGCCGGATATGGGTTGAGTGCAGTGGTTGACGGCAAGAAGTGGCTAGTGGGCACACTGCGGTTGCTGGAACGCGAGGGCGTTGTCTTTCCCGATGAGTTAAAGGCTGTCGTAGGGACGATGGTCGCTGTGGCTATCGAGGGACGTTATACAGGGCATATCGTGTTGAGCGACAAGCCAAAGGAGGACGCTGCGCAAGCCATCGGAGGCTTGAATCAGCAAGGCATTGAGACGGTGATGCTGTCGGGTGACAAGCAAGCGCTCGCCGAACAGGTGGCACACCAGATAGGTATCAAACAGGCCCATGGCGACCTGCTGCCACAGGATAAGGCGGCGCACATCGAGCGCATCAAGCAGGACGGAAGTCAGGTGGCGTTTGTGGGCGACGGCATCAACGACGCGCCGGTGCTGGCGTTGAGCGACGTGGGCATCGCGATGGGAGGCCTTGGGAGCGACATGGCGGTGGAGACCGCCGACGTGGTTATCCAAACGGACCAGCCGTCGCGCGTGGCAGAAGCCGTAACCTTAGGGCGCCGCACGCGCCGCATCGTTACCCAAAACATCGCCTTTGCCATCGGGGTGAAGGTGCTGGTGATGGTACTGGGTGTGCTAGGTATCGCCAACCTGTGGGAGGCGGTGTTTGCCGACGTGGGCGTGGCGTTGCTGTGCGTGCTGAACTCGCTGCGGCTCTTGCGAGGGGCAAAGAACTGATACGAAGGTTTTTATGATTGGCGGAATGAGCCATTAATGGGGGCTTGTTCCGCCCAAATCGGCTAGGATTTGATAATAAGGGTGAAAAAGAGTGGTTAGTATTGCATATTTTTGTAATTTTGCGGCCTCAATAGAATGATGTTATTTCCAATAGAATTATGAAAAGTTTTTTTACGTTTGTTGCAGTCGCACTGTTGACACTGTCGGCAGAAGCCGCATTACTGAGCGAGAACAGTATTAACAATGGTTATGATCCTAATGCCGAACTGATTTTCCACACCGCCGCACCAGGCATGATCGTCATGCCGCGAATCGATATGGACCAGATGGTGATGGCCTATGATGTCACGCCCATTCCCCGTGAGGGCCAAGCCCATATCCGCTGGGGAAAGCTCGACGAGAATGGTGAAGGAGACGGATTATGGACAAAATGGCGCGAGTTTGATGACGTCATTACATTCTCCACGCCTGGCATCTATGTCATTGAGACGCATGCCGAAAGCATAGGTAAAGATAACAGCTCTACGCTGAAGGCCACCTTCAAGGTCAATTACCTCGGGATGACGTTTGCTCCAGGCATCACCTTGAGTCCCAATGGAGAAAGGGGTTACGACGTCGAGTTGACGTCACTTTACGGTGACGACATCTATTATCGCATCAAGTTTTTTGAAGATGGCATATGGAACAAGTGGCACCTCTATAAAGAAGCCATCCCCTTTACCTCGGGTGGCAATTATGTGTTGGATGCCCATTGCGAGGGTGACCTGCTGAGCCTTTATATCGAGGTTCCAAACGTTGATTTTGCCAGGAAAGGTGACGTGGACCACAACGGTGTTGTGGACATCGATGACATGACCGCGCTCATCAACATGCTGATGAACGAGGAACTCATCCTCGGCACAGGAGACGTGAACAGGGATGGCATTGTGACTATTCAAGACGTCGCCAGCCTCACCAATCTGTTGCTGAAGAAGTGACGAAGCGTGGCAGAAGCCGCGGAACAGAGAGCCCCCTAGGGGCTGAGACATTGAGGGAAAATACAATAATCGGGACCTTGCGGTTGCAGGTCCCGATTATTGTTAGTTGAAATGGATGATTGATTACTTCAGGCCGCGGTTGCGGAGGAGAGCGTCGGAAGTGGGCGCCTGGCCACGGAACTTCTTGTAGAGTACCATGGGATCCTCGGTGTCGCCAGCCTCAAGGAGAGCGCGGAAGGCATCGGCAGTAGCCTTATCGAAGCAACCAGCTTTCTCAAATGCCATGTAACCGTCGGCCTCGAGAACCTGTGACCACAGATAGGTATAGTAACCGCAGGCATACTGGTCGTCGGCGAAGATGTGCTTGAAGTAGGGGCTGCGATAGCGGAACTCGACGAGGGCGGGCATGTTGATCTGGGTCTTCACCTCCTGCTCAAAGGCCTTGACGTCGATAGCCTTAACCTCCTCGGGGGTCCAAGCCTTCTTGTGCCAGTACATATCCAGCAGAGCGGCACCGACGAGCTCGGTGGTCATGAAGCCCATGTTGAACTGAGCGGTCTCGTTCAGCTTCTTTACGAGGCTGTCGGGGATCACCTCACCGGTCTTGTAGTGACGGGCGTAGTTTTTCAGTACTTCGGGTTCAAATGCCCAGTGCTCGTTGATCTGTGAGGGCATCTCGACGAGGTCACGGTCGGTATTGGTACCGGCCAGGCCACGATACTGCACGCGGGTCAACATGCCGTGGAGGGCGTGACCAAACTCGTGGAAGACAGTCTGTACCTCATCCCAGGTGAGCAGCGAGGGGGTGTCGCCTGAGGGAGGCGTCATGCTTGCTACATTGTAGATGATGGGACGGATGTTCTCGCCACCATAGTTGTAGGCCTCCTGCATGGCTTCCATCCAAGCGCCCTGAGCCTTGACGGGACGGGGCAGGTAGTCGGTCATGAAGACGGCGAGGTGCTTGCCCTCGGCATCCTTCACGTCATAGACCTTAACCTCGGGATGATACTTGGGAGCATCGGGCATTTCCTCGAAGGTGAGGCCGTAGAGCTTGTTGGCGGCAAAGAAGATACCGTTCTTCACCACGCTGTCAAGTACGAAATAGGGACGAACGTCGTCCTCGCTGAAGTTGAACTTGTCCTTCTTTACCTTCTCGGCATAGTAGTAATAGTCGCAAGCCTCGAACTGGGCGGTGTCACCATGAGCGGCAGCATACTTCTGCATATCGGCAACCTCCTCGTCCACCTTCTTGATGGCGGGGCGGAAGAGCGACATCAGCAGGTCCTCGGCAGCCTTGGGCGTCTTGGCCATGTAGGGGTCAACGGCATAGTCGGCATAGGTATTGAAGCCGAGGAGGTTGGCCTTCTGCTGACGGAGGAGCAGGATGTTGCGGATGTTCTCGCTGTTGTCCCACTTGTCGCCATGGCTGGCGGTGGTGGTGTAGGTCTCGTACATCTTGCGGCGCAGGTCGCGGCTGTCGGCGTAGGTCAGGACAGCCAGACGGGTCGAAGCGGTAGCGGTGAATGCCCACTGGCCCTTCTTGCCCTTGTCGGCAGCAAGCTTGGCGGCATTGTCGATGATGCCCTGGGGCAGACCCTTGAGGTCCTCTTCCTTCTCGATGAAGAAGACGCAGTTGTCCATGTCGTGCATCACATTGTTACCGAAACTGAGTTTGTACTTACCCAGCTTGGTGTTGATGGCCTTGAGGCTGTCCTTCTGGGCATCGGTGAGGAGGGCGCCATTGCGTACGAACTCCTTGTAGTACTTCTCGGTGAGGCGCTTCTGGATGGGATCGAGACCCAACTTGTCGGCGTTGTCATAAACGGCCTTTACCTTGTCAAAGAGGCCGGCGTTCATGTACATGCCGTCGCTCTGGGCAGTCAGCTTGGGAAGCAGCACCTCGGAGAGCTTCTGCATCTCGGGGGTATTGTCGCTGCTGCTCAATGCGTTAAATACTCTAGACACCTTGTCCAGGATGCGGCCGCTGTTGTCCAGTGCCAGGATGGTGTTCTCGAAGTTGGGCTCGGCCGTGTTCTTGATGATGGAATCAATCTCGGCGTTCTGCTGCTCGATACCGGCATCAACGGCAGGTTCGTAGTCAGCGTAGGTGATTTTGTCAAACGGCGGGATGCCGTACTCGTTGGCGTACTCCGACATAAACGGATTGTTCTCAGATGACTTTTTCTGATCGCAGCTCACGAACATGATTGCCGTGAGGGCGAGAATGGTTAATAAAAGCTTCTTCATTTTTTTAGTTGTTAGTTATAAGTTGTTAGTTGTCAGTTTTCAGTTGTCAGTTGTCAGTTTTCAGTTGGGTTGAGGTCGAAGGTGACCAATAATGGGTAGTGGTCACTGCTGCCGCCCTTGAGGCGCTGGGCGTCAAGGGCCTGTAGGTCGCCACGATAGAGGATGTGGTCGATGCGGAATGGCAGGTGGTGACGGTTGAAGGTGTAGGCATAGCCATGGCCCACCTGTGCCCAGGCATCGGTCATGTCGTCGCCCTTGATGATGCGATAGACGTTGGAGGAGGTCACATCGTTCATGTCACCGCAAATGATGACATTGCGGGGAGACTCGTCGATGGCCTTTCTGATGGTCTGGGCATGGCCAGAACGCAGCGAGAAGGCACGTTTCATGCGCTCCAAGGGAACCGGCTTGACATCGGGAGAGATGCGGATATTCATGTTCTTGCCGAAGTTGAGGTGATAGGACTGAAGGCGGAAATCAATAAATCGAAGCTGCTTTCCAGTGGGCAACTGGACGTCATAGGCTCTTGCCAGATAATAGTCCGTCTCACGATTATAGCCCAAGACCGTGCGGGTGTATTGCGGCTCTCCCAGTGTCATGGTAGTGAACGGGAACTTGGACAGCAAGTTCAAGCCCTCGGCACTGCTATAGGTATAGGGGAACTGGGTCTTGATTCTCTCGATATAAGGTTGCAGGGACGGAATCTCCATCCAGGACACACCTGCAGCACCGCCTTCCTGCAACATCACGACATCGGGGTCGGCATCGAGGATCAGTTTCATCGACTTGGAGTCTTTACCCTGGACGGTGGGATCGTTGTAGTTGAAAGAGAGGACGTTATAGGTCATCACCTTGATGACCTGCGTAGAATCGACGGGCTCGTGATGAGTGCCCTTCAGGTGGTTGAGGGGCACATACATGGAGAATACGGGCCACGTAGCGAGAAAAGCCAGTATCAGCATCAAGGCAACCTTGAAGCGCCTGCAGATGAGCGCGATGACCAGTACCAGCGCAGAGAGCAAGAGCATGGGCATGTAAGCCAGCGTAAGGAATGGTGCCGGGAAGAACTTCTCGGGGTTGAATTTACCGGCATAAGCGCACAGGACGAGCAATACCGCCATTAGAACGGCCACAATCCCGAAGAAGCGCCTCAAACGCTTCTTGGGGCGATTGTTGTCCTGGTGATTTGAATTATACCTGTATGCCATCGTTCAATCTATTAGACCAATTAAGGCGAACGGCGCCTCGAGACCTTGAAGAGTTTGTCTTTCTCCTCATCGGAAAGCGCGTCATATCCAGCGACTTTGATTTTCTTTAATATCGTATCCAGTTCCTCCTCACTTACCGAGTCGGCAGGACGGTTATTGCTGTTGGGCTGCTGTGCCCCATTCTGCTTGGCACTGCCCTGCTTGGCGGAACCAGTAGAGCGTTTGAATGTAGGCATCTTGAAAGAGCGGCCATTGAAGAGCCCGAAGCAGGCATCAATCACCGCATTGAGAGGGCGGGTGATGTCCCGCCCGCGCTTGATGCGAAGCGCGAACCATGCACCCACGATGGCACCACCCAGGTGAGCAATATTGCCGCCGGCATTACCGCCGTCCAGGCTGAACAGCGAGATGAGTACCGTGACAAGTGCAATCCACTTGATGGAGACTTCACCCAGAAACAACAAGCCTATCTTGTAATCGGGGGCATAGACAGCCGTGGCGACCACTATCGCCACTACCGATGCCGATGCACCGTACAAATAAAAAGTAACGGGTTGGCTCGTAAAATAGGGCAACAGACAGGTGGCGAGCAGAAAGAGCGCTGCCCCACCCCAGCCGCCGAGCAGGTATAGTCCCGTGAGCTGCTTGGGAGAGAAGAACTCCATGAAGATGCGTCCCAGCCAATAGAGCCACAGCATGTTGAACAGGATGTGCAAGAAGTTGTAATGGACAAACATATAGGTGACGAGGGTCCACGGGCGCCTGATGAGGAGCGACCAATCGCCGGGCAGTTCAGTCCATGATACCCATCCATGTCCATTGACATTGAATAGCATGGCCACAATCACCACCAGGTTAAGCAAAATAAAGATCCCGATGTTGATGAAGATAATCCTCAACAACATCGACCCCTGGAGGTAGCTGCGCTTAATATCATCAATAAAAGTCATTGCTCTTGCGTAACGTGCCGTTGTATCTCCAATACAATATAATGAGAATGCCGATGAGCATGCCTCCCAGATGAACAAAATGAGCTACACCGGGCTGGTGGCCTGTGATACCGAAGAAGAGTTCGAGCAGTCCATTACCGAGGACAACCCACTTGGCCTTGATGGGAACAGGAATAAAGAAGATAAGCATCGGCAGATTGGGGAAAATCATACCGAATGCCAACAGGACACCGAAGATGGCGCCCGATGCACCCACTGCCCTGAGTCCTCCTCCCAGATAGCCGTTGAAGAAATCATCCATCGTGAAGTTGGTCATTCCCGCGTTGGCGGCATTGATCACATCGTTGACGGTGGTGCCAGCGGGCCCTGTCACGCAGTTCATCAGCACGCTATGCCACGTAAATTCCCAAATGAGCTCCTGAATGAGAGCGGCACCGATGCCACAAGCGAGGTAATAAAAGAGAAATCGCTTGGAGCCGAGCACCCGCTCGAGCAGGCTGCCGAACATCCACAACATGAACATGTTGAAGAAGATATGGGTGAAGTTTTGTGTATCGTGCATGAACATGTGGGTGAGGGGTTGCCAAACCTTAAACTCAGAACCTCTCCAAAAATGAAGTCCGAGCCATTGCATCAGGTCCGGGCCATTGATGCGCATGAACACTATTGTGGCGAGCCACAACAGTATGTTAATCATGAGCAGATGCCTTGTAACAGGCGCTATCGAAGACAAAAACGACCGATTGTTGTATTGCATTAGTTCTTAATTTTTTATGGCACAAAAGTAAAGAAAAAGTCCCTATTTGCAGCTATTTTCAATGCAAAAAAGCCTAAAAGCGCCATTTTTAGCGAAAAATTATCATTTTTTTTTAGTTTTTTTTTGCTGAAACCGTTGTTATACTTATATTTGCGACAACAAAACTACAATTCATTTTATTCACATAACTTTTTTTAATAATTATTTTACACTATGAACAAGACTGAATTAGTACAAGCAATTGCTGAGAAAACCAATCTGACTAAGGTTCAGGCCAAGGCTGCCCTGGATGCAACTCTCATGTCAATCGCAGGCGCTTTGAAGAAGGATGATAAGGTTGCTCTTATCGGCTTTGGTACCTTTATGGTAGTCAAGAAGGAAGCACGTCAGGGCATTAACCCCGCCACCAAGGAGAAAATCACTATCCCCGCAAGGAAGGTGGTTAAGTTCAAACCCGGTACTGACCTGGATCTCAAGTAAAATAAGCATTGCTTACTTAAAGATCTTGAATTCCCGCTGCGATGAGTATCGTGGCGGGAATTGTTATTGCTATGGGACGGCGGCAGAGCCGCCGCCCACGGGACAACGACGACGAAAGGGAGGATGAGGGGGCGTGACAAGAGGACTTGTACAAGCCTGAGGCTTGCACTACTACAACAGAAAGTAATGACGACTGAGGGAGCCGTGACGGGAGTCACGGCATAGTGGGACACTGATGGAAAGAGAGATGGGGGGATGACGGAAAAAGAGGGGGATGAGGATGGAGAGATAAAAAAATGGAGGGAATGTGGTTGACTTATAGAATAATTGTTTATATTTGTGGGTTGAAATCAACAGATTGAATTGACTCATCACATTAAATATTAATCATTAAAACTTATCGCAAATGAACAAAATTTTTACTCACAAGAAATGGTTGAGGCTCTTGCTGCTGGTTGCGTGCTGCGTTGCCACAGCAACAGCCGTGCATGCCGCTAACATCACGGTTGACGGCATCAACTACACAACCAAGAATGATGGCACTGCGACGATTGCCAAGTACACCATCATCAAAGCCACTGCCGACACACCTGCCGACACGCTTTTCTACAGCGGTGACATCGTGATCCCTGAGAAGATTTCCTATGAAGGCACCGAGTACACAGTGGTGGGAACTGCAGCCAATTCGTTTCTCGACTGTAGGGACCTGACCTCGTTGCAGCTGCCTGCAACATGTGTTACTATCGGCCGCAACTGCTTCAAGGGCTGTACCTCATTGCTGGCGAGCCCCATCCCCATCACAGCGACCAACATCGGCACCGGCGTGTTCAACGGCTGTACGCGACTTGAGGAAGTCACGATTGTTCCCGGCTGGAGCAAGCCCGTGAGCGAGGAGTTTGCGAACTGCCCGAACCTGAAACGCTTTATCATTGCTGAGGGCGAGAACGCTGTTGTGATGAAGGTGACCGCCTTTGGTGCCAATGCCGAAGCACGTGTCGCCATCAACAGCATCGAGTATATCTATATGGGCCGTAACGTGGATGCCAGCGCCTACCTGAACAACGAGCAGCCGTTCCACAATATGGGCGCGCTCAAGACGCTGGTTATCGGCGGCGAGACGACCACCATCCAGGGCACCACGTTCCAGGGCTGCACGGCACTGGAGACGGTAACCTTTGAGGAAGGAAACAAGGTGACCGGCATCGGCAACAGCGCCTTTGCCAGCTGTACGTCACTGACCGGCATCGATATTCCCGCTGCCGTGACGACCATCGAGCAGAGCACCTTCAACGGCTGCCGCAACCTGCGTAGCGTGACCATGGGTGAAGACGTGACCAGCATCGGCATCACCGCGTTCTACAACACGGGTCTGACGAGTTTCCACTTCCCCACCGCACTGACGTCAATCGGTCAAAGTGCCTTTGAGAACACTCAGCTTAATGGTGAGATTATGCTTCCTGAACAGCTGACCGCAGTTGGCACTCAAGCCTTTGCCAACACCCAGATAGAGCACGTCATCATTCCAGCCAGCGTTACCAGCATCGGCTCGGGTGCGTTTGCTCCCATCGCCACGCTTGCCAACATCACCCTTGCTGATGGCAACACCAGCTTCAAGCTCGACAATGGCGTGCTGCTCAATGCCAGCGGCACCCGCCTGCTCGTGAGTGCCCATGAGGGTGAAATCGGCAACAGCTACAGCAACGCTACTGTGACCAACATCGACAATTACGGTCTTGCTTATGCCCCGTTTACAAGTGTTGACCTGCCTGCTCTGAGTAATATCGGCAACTATGGCTTTGCCTACAGCGACATCGACTCCTATACGCTTGAGAGCAACGTTACCGTCGGACAGAACGTGTTTGCGGGCTCGGCGCTCAAGGAGATTGTCATCGCTGAGGGCCGCAATGAGATACCTCAAGGCCTGTGTGCCGGTTGCCAGCAACTGACCAGTGTCACGCTGCCCACTACCACGACCAACATGATGCGCAACTGCTTTGAGGGCTGCACTGCTCTCAACAGCATGGAAATTCCCGCCAACGTGAACTACATGGAGCCCGGATCGGTTCCCGCTACCATCCAGGAGCTGCGCGTGCTCAATGTCAACACGCCCGCCCTTGCCGCCGGCGTGTTTAACGAGAGCCAGAGCAACGTCATCTGTAAGGTTGCTCCCGAGTCGGTTAACGCCTTCAAGAGCGCCAACCAGTGGCGCTACCTGAATATCGTAGCCGACGAGAGCATCTCGGGTGAAGGCTCGACGCTGGGTTGCCCGACCGGCCTGTACTTCGCCACGACCAGCGGCGACCTGATGTACAAGGACGAAGACGGCAACATCGTGAACACCAACTTCAACGCCGGCAAGCACGCCTTCACGTTGCAGAGCTACAAGAACCGCGTGTATGTCGCCGTTGCCGGTGACCACTTCACCTATCAGGATCCCAACCAGCCGCTGGGTGACGGTGAGCTATTCTACGTGAACAACACCAACGGTATCTTCTACCGCGTGACCGTCCTGAATAATGTGGGTTACGCACCCAGTGAGGACCCGTTCACCATGTTCATCGACGAGAACGAGAACAAGATCTACATCAGCGACCGCAACGTGGGTATCCACGAGCTGAACGCCGACACCACAGGTTTGTATGGCCAGCAGCCCTTCCTGCTGCAGAACCAGTGGCTGCCCTACTACAATGACGAGATCAGTTGGGGCTCCATCACCGGTGGCTTCACCCAGGACAAGCACGGCATCTTCTGGATGAGTAAGAAGTTCAACGGCCTGTGCCTGCTGCGATTCAAGAAGAACGACATCTATCCCGATGGCGGCCAAGGCAAGCCCAAACACTACAATGCCCTGTTCAAGGACGCCATCATCAAGACCTTCTACCTTGACGAGGAGAACGGCTACCTGTACATGCAGGTACAGAGTGACCCCTATGGTTGCGTTCCCGGCATCTACCGCATCGCCCTGAGCAAGATCGAGAATCTGGAGACCGGCGCTGATGTTGCAGGCAATGAAAACCTGCGCATTGCCGACTGCGAACTCATCGACGACTCCCCCATCAAGGTTGAGGGCAATGAGGACAGCGGTGAGATTGCCAATGTGGCCCAAATCAACAGCGACGGCGAGTACATCTACTGGAGCTATATCGCACCTGCCAGCGATGACCAGTCGATTCGCAACAGTGTGGCCCTTGACCCCAACAACCCGTTGCACAAGAGCGGTATCAAGTGCCTGCCCGCCAAGGCCAACGAAGACGGCACGATGCCGACGACCATCGGCTTTGCCGTTGAGGGTGTAGAGGCTTATGGTGTCTGCGGCGCGACGTACGTTGAGCCGGGTCCCCAGCCCGTAGAGAAGCCTGGTGACGTGAACGGTGACGGCGAGGTGAACATCGCCGACGTCAATGCCGTTATCGACCACATCCTGAGCAACACGTTCAGCAAGCCTGCTGACGTGAACGGTGACGGCGAGGTGAACATCGCCGACGTCAACGCATTGCTTGACATTATCCTTGCCAAGTAACTGCAAGGATTGGGTGGATGAATAGAGGAGCGCCGGCTTGATAGCTGGCGCTCCTGGTTTTTTAAGGGGGAGATAATGGGGAGGGATGGGGAGGGATGAGGAGTGATGGGGGGCCGTGACGGGAGTCACGGCATAGAGGGACCCTGACATGAGGGGCTAGAACATGTAGGCGGCGGTGAGGCTCCAGGAGTTGTCGCGGTAGATTTTTTCCTTGGATAAGGAGATGTTGTAGGCAGCGGCGACACGCACGTGCTTGATCAGGTCGACGCCGGCACCGATGTTCCAAGAGAGACTTGTATTGCCCTTCAACGAGCTGCCATCGGCTGTATCACCCCAAGCACCCGTATTCATCCTGAAGGAGACCTCGGGTCCTGTAAAAGCAAAGGGAGCAACGACCTTCTCGACCAGCGGCAACGAGAAACGATAACGAGCATTCACGGGGATATCGATTGAATGGAGTTTGCGTCCATTGTCACCGAAGGAGCGCCTGGTAAACATCGCACCGGTCTCCACCCCCAGCCCGATGATGGGGATATTCACGTCCATGACCACACCGAGTGAACTGCCGATGCGGTTGTCGCTGTCAATGACGTCGCTGCCCATGCGAGCGTTCTCAAGTTTGACGCCACCCTTGACGCCCAGATGCACCTGTGCTACTGCCGGGATGGATATCAGCATCAATGCCACGGTGAGCATCGAAGTCCAAGCCATGCGCTTTACTGATTGTTTTACACTGTTGTTGAAGTTCACGTTGAGGACGTTGTCCATGTTAGAAGTCTTGGTTGTCATAACTGTAAGTTTTTTAGTGGTTATTATTTGTTTGATGATGCAAAGTTATGACGGTCGATGGGGGCTATCCAAAGAAAATGAAACGTATTGGATGAAGTGGTGGGATTAATGTATGAAATGATTTTTAAGGGGGAGGGATGGGGAGTGATGGGGGGTGATAGGGGGTGATAGGGGGTGATAAGAAATGATAAGAGGTGATGGGAACAATAGGGGAAGTTTTGGGGGAGGGGCAAAAAAAATGGATTAACCATTCTATCAATCACGACAGTAAGTTAATCCGAAACTCTTTGATAAATCAAAATTGATTTTTCCCTTTTATGCGCTACAAAGTTAATATCATTTTCTCACATACAAAATTTTTTCATACTTTTTTTTAAAAAAACTTCAGATTTCAGCCTAAAAGCCTTGTAAAGGGCTTTTCAGGAAGAAATCACATATCTTGATCTACGGATTCCACAGGGGAAGGAGCGTTTCCTGTGTAAATTCGGTCCACGATGAGAGCAATAGCACCGTCGCCCGTCACATTGCAGGCGGTGCCGAAACTGTCCATGGTAATATAAAGGGCAATCATTATCGCCTGCTGCTCAGGAGTGAAGCCCAGGATGGACTGCAGTACGCCGAGCGCTGCCATGATAGCGCCTCCCGGTACTCCGGGTGCCGCCACCATCATCACGCCGAGCATGAGGATAAAGCCAGCAAAATGCGCCAAATCGATGGTCCCTCCCTGCATGATGAGCAAGGCGACAGCACAGGCGGTAATCTTCATAGCACTACCCGACAAGTGTATCGTCGCACAAAGAGGCACGACAAATCCTCCGATGCCTGCACTGACACCGTTGCACTTCACCTGACGAAGGGTAACCGGGATGGTTGCCGCCGAGGAAGAGGTACCCAGAGCCGTGAAATAGGCGGGGAGCATATTGTACAACGCCTTGAAAGGATTGCGATGAGAGATGAGGCCCGCAATGCAATACTGGAAAACCAGCAAAAAGATGTGCATCAGGAAGATGACGCCGATGATGGCGATGAAAACCTGGATAATGCGCCATGCCTGCCCCGAGTACGACATGTTGATGAAAATGGAGAAGATGTATAAGGGCAGGATGGGAATGAGGGCCACCTCGATGGTCTTGGCAATGATGTCGCGGAACTCGTCGAAAGCCTTCTTGAGGTTGGACGATTCAAAGAAGGCAATACCCAAGCCCATGACGAATGCCGTAATCAAGGCACTCATCACGTCGAGCAGGGGCGGTATCTCGATGGTAAAGAAAGGCTGCAGTTCCTTGGCTGTAGCGACAGCCTCGGCAGCCTGTGCGCGGTCGATGAGCGACGGGAAGATACCGACACTGGTGAAATAACTCAGGAAACCCGAGAAGATGGTGTCGCCATAGGCAATCAGCGCCGTGATGAGGAGCAACTTGCCTGCCCCTTTTCCGATATCGGCGATGGCCGGGGTTACCAGTCCCACGATGATGAGCGGGATGAGGAACGACAGGAAATGACTGAAGATGCTGTTGAAAGTAACGAAGCACCTTACTGCCCATTCAGGGAAAAACAGACCGCAAATGACACCAAGGATAATGGCGATGATAACGCGCGGAAGTAGTGGTAATCTTTTAAGATTCATGTGATTTATTTTAATTTTGGGCAAAGATAATACTTTTATTGCTAAATTTGCGTTTTATTCTTGAGGAGTTGACGGATATCACGGATATCACGGAAATAACGGGTTGAACGGATATCACGGGTAAAACGGATTGGACGGGAACTCAATTTTTTAATTGGAGAAGATGATAGAGATTGTGAAATATGATGGCTCGATGGCGGGCCAGTGGAACGAGATGGTGAGGAACAGCCGTAACGGGACGTTCCTGCATGAGCGCGGATATATGGATTATCACAGCGACCGTTTCACTGACTGCTCACTTGTGGCCCTGCGCGACGGGAAAATGTGTGCGCTGCTGCCTGCCAACATCGATGGGGACACGCTGTGGTCACACCGCGGCTTGACCTACGGCGCGTGGATTGTGCCACTGAAGCACTTTGACACGACGGTGATGGTCGAGGTGATGGATGCCGCCATCGCCTGGATGCGTGAGAACGGCATCCAGCGGTTTGTCTATAAACCCGTGCCACATATCTATCACCGTTACCCTTGCGAGGAGGACCTGTATGCGCTGTTCCGTCACGGGGCATCGCTCATCGAGACCAACATCTCGACAACCATCGACCTGACATGCCCGATACCGCTGGACCGCGGCAACAAGAGCGGCGCCAATGCCGCCCGCAAAGCCGGCATCAAAGTCGGCGCGAGCGATGACTGGGAAGTTTACTGGCATCTGCTGTCGTCGCTGCTTGACGAACGGTACGGCACACGACCAGTGCACACGCTTGATGAGATCAAACTGTTGCACGGACGTTTCCCCGAGAACATCAGACTCTATACCGCCACCCTCGACGGCGAATTGCTGGCAGGCGTGGTGATGTACTATTCCCAACCCGTCGCGCACTGCCAATACATCGGTGCATCGCCTCGCGGTAAAGACAGCAATGCTTTGACGCTGCTGTTTGATCATCTCATCAAGGAGAGCACACAGCAAGGCTACCGCTACTTTGACTTCGGTATCAGCAATGAGGATCATGGGCGCTACCTGAATGAGGGCCTCGTGCGGCAGAAGTGCCGCCTGGGCGGAAGGGGCATTGCCTATCATGTGATGGAAGTCAACATTTAGAGCCTTATTTATTATAATGTGAAGATGTGATGGCCGGTAAGCAGGGTAACATATCACGAATGGCGATGAAAGCAATGGGCCTGTTCGGAGGAGTCCAGGTGATGGGCATCCTGTGCTCTATTGTCCGCACCAAGCTGGTCGCCATGTGGATAGGTCCCGTGGGTACCGGTCTGTTCGGCCTGTTCAACAATGCCCTGGAGATGATTTCCACTGGTACCAACCTAGGCATCCGCTCAAGCAGTGTGCGCGACATTTCACAAGCCATGGAAGAACGCGACCCCAAACTGGTGTCACGGATGATTACCGTGGTGCGCAAGTGGTCGATGTGGCTGGGTCTTGCAGGAGCCTTGCTAACCTTGTCGCTGGCGCCAGTCTTGAGTAAGGCTACATTTGGCGACACGGAACACATTTGGGGATTTGTCGCCCTGAGCATCGCCGTGCTGCTACAGGCGTTGACCAATGGCGAATATGCCGTGCTGCAAGGTACTGCACGCCTGAAACGCCTTGCCAGCGTGACGCTGTGGGGCACTATCGTGGGTCTTGCGGTATCGGTGCCGCTGTTCTACCTGCTGCGCGAACGTAGCATCGTGCCATCGATTCTGGCTTATGCCTTTGCGCTTGCCGCCTTTGCCTGGGTGTTCAGGAACCGCGAGTATGCGACAGCCGAGGTCACCTCACGTGAGACGTTTGACATCGGCAAGGGATTCGTGAGACTGGGCATTTTCATGACGTTAGGCAACTTTGCCAGCCAGCTGGCGACCTATGCGTTCGGAGCGTGGCTCAACATCCATGCCGGCACAGGAGAGGTGGGACTGTATCAAGCGGGTTATACACTCATCAACAAATATACGGGACTGATACTCACCGCGCTAGGCATGGAGTACTACCCTCGCCTAGCGAAGGTGGTTGAGAGCCGCAAGAGGCTGCGCGCCTATGTGTCGCAAGAGATCAACGTAGCCATCACCATCATGGCCCCGATTGTAGCACTGTTCATCCTGCTGAGGGAGTTTGTGGTGTGGCTGCTCTACTCCCCCGAATACTACAGCATCCTACCCTATGTGTCATGGGGCATGGTGGGAACCGTGCTGCGCACGCTGTCGTGGTGCCTGGCGTTTACCATCCTTGCCAAGGGCGACGGCAAGACGTACCTGTGGACCGAAGTCGCCAGCGCAATCATCAACCTGGTGCTGAACATCGCCTTCTTCAAGTGGTGGGGCCTCACGGGCCTGGGTATCGCGTTCCTGGTATCGTATCTCCTCTACACGCTGATTGTCGCCGGCGTCTATTTCAAGTCATACCGCCTGACCTTGTCGCGAGCCAGTTTCTATAACATGCTGTGGACGATGGCTGTGTCGTGCTCGGTCCTGCTTGCCATGGAAACAGGGCAGATTGTCATTGCCGCCGTAATCACTGTCGTGAGTGTTGCCTTTGCTGGCCGACAGGTTATCGCCCTGTGGCGTCGCTAATTGCAATATAATCGCACCGAAAACCATAGCAATGCCATCAACATCGGTTAATTTTATTAAAAAAAGCGCGATTTTATTAACAATGTGGTGGCTTGAATTAAAATTATATTTATCTTTGCAGCGTTGAAACCATAATAACAGCGAGGGATCTCACCAGCAAATAGTTGAGATTCTTCTCATTTTTTGAGACTTTAAAAATTTAAAAGACACAGTATTTAGCATGGCTATTACTTACATGACACAGGAAGGTTACGACAAAAAGATGGCGGAACTTTCCCATCTTGAGAACGTGGAACGTCCCGAGGTTGTTCGTGCCATTGTCGAGGCGCGTGACAAGGGCGACCTTTCAGAGAACGCAGAATATGATGCCGCCAAAGAGCGTCAAGGAATGCTCGAGGCTAAGATTGCAGAATTGAAGAGCCTGATCGCATCGGCCCGCATCATCGACGAGAGTAAGATCAGTACCGATGAGGTGCAGTTACTGACCAAGGTTACCATCAAGAACCTGAAGAACAAGGCCACCATGACCTATACCATTGTTACCGAGACCGAAGCGAACCTGCGCGAGGGTAAGATCTCGATCACTACTCCTATTGCCAAAGGTCTGCTGGGCCACAAGGTTGGCGACAAGGTTGAGGTTCATGCCCCTGCCGGCCTGATGAAGTTTGAAATCCTGAAAATTGAAGTATAATCAGCATTATGGCAACGATATTCAGTAAAATCGCCGCTGGCGAGATTCCTAGTTACAAGGTGGCCGAGGACGACCGTTACTTTGCCTTCCTCGACATCAATCCGATGGCCAAGGGTCACACCCTGGTAATCCCCAAGCACGAGGTGAACTATATGTTTGACCTCGATGAGGAAGAGTATGCCGGCCTGTGGGCATTTGCCCGCAAAGTGGCCATGGCACTGGAGCAGGCCGTTCCCTGCAAGCGCATCGGAATCGGTGTGCTGGGTCTTGAGGTGCCCCATTGCCACATCCACCTCGTTCCCTTGCAGAGCGAGAAGGATATGTCCTTCGGTGGCCCGAAGTTGAGCCTTCCCGCCGAGGAGATGCAGGCTATCGCCGCTGCTATCGCTGCGAAGCTGTAAGGAGAGAGAAGACTATTAAGAAGTTATGGTCAAGGTGCTTGACTTTCCCTGAGGGAAAGGTGAGCACCTTGATTTTTTAGGGATGGGGAAGGATAGGAGGTGATGGGGAGTGATGGGGAGTGATGGGGAATGATGGGAGGGCCGTGACGGGAGTCACGGCATAGAGGGACCCTGAGATGAGGGGGATGGGAGGTGGGGGTTTTCGTTAATAAAACTTATTGTGGGGGATGGGTGGCACGGGAATTGCGGGATTTTTTGTAACTTTGCAAGTTAAAAACGCTGAATTTAGAATAAGAATGTCACAAGACAAGCAGAATCCAATCATAGAAGAGACCGCTGCGGATGCTGCACAGCAGCAGACGGGAGCGAGCGACTTTGGCGGTTATGACCGCCTGGTGACTCTCTCACCTCGTGAGCACATCCGCCAGCGCCCTGGTATGTACATCGGCAAGTTGGGCGACGGTTCCCAGAACGATGATGGCGTGTATGTCCTCATCAAGGAAGTCATCGACAACAGTATCGACGAGTTTAACACGGGTTATGCCAAGCCCACGATTGACATCGACGTGGCCGATGGTACGGTGAGCATCCGTGACTATGGCCGCGGCATCCCCCTGGACCAGGTCAAGGCCGCATCGTCGAAGATGAATACCGGAGCGAAGTATGACACACAGACCTATAAGCGGTCGGTGGGTCTGAACGGTGTGGGTATCAAGGCAGTGAATGCCTTGTCCACGGAGTTCTACATCCGTAGCGTGCGCGACGGCCAGTGCTCATCGGTGACCTATCACGAGGGCGTCGCCAAGGAAGAGAGCGGCATCATCGCTGCCCAGGAAGGCGAGGAAAACGGTACCCTGGTGCGCTTCACCCCCGATGCGAGCATCTTCAAGAACTATGCCTTCCGCGAGGACATCATCGAGCAGATGATCAAGAACTACTCTTACCTGAACACGGGTCTGACGCTCATGTTCAACGGCAAGAAGTACCACTCGCGGAACGGTCTTAGCGACCTAGTGAAGGAGAACATGACCAACGACCCCCTGTACCCGCTGATGCACTTCACGGGCGATGACATCGAGGTGGTAATCACCCATGCCGCCCAGTTGGGCGAGGAGTTCTACTCGTTTGTCAACGGCCAGCACACGACTCAGGGCGGCACTCACCAGAGCGCCTTCCGCGAGGCGTTGTCGAGGACCATCAAAGAGTTCTACGGCAAGAACTTCGAGTACAGTGACATCCGCAACGGTATCGTCGCTGCCATCAGCATCAAGGTCGAAGAACCCGTGTTTGAGTCCCAGACCAAGATCAAGTTGGGCAGCAGCATCATGTGGAAAGACGGTCCCACCATCTACAAGTATATCAACGACTTCATCAAGCGCGAACTGGACAACTACCTACACAAGTCGCCAGAGACCGCCGAGGTGCTGCTGAAGAAAATCCAGGATAACGAGCGCGAACGCAAGGCCATCGCCGGCGTGAGCAAACAGGTGCGCGAGAACGTCAAGAAGGCTACCCTTCACAACGACAAGTTGCGTGACTGCCGCATCCACTTCAACGACTCACGAGCCCCGAAGGACAATGACCGTCGCGACGAGACCAGCATCTTCATTACTGAGGGTCTGAGCGCAAGCGGATCCATCACCAAGATCCGCGACGTGGAGACGCAAGCCGTCTTTTCGCTGCGTGGTAAGCCGTTGAACACCTACGGTCTCGACCCCAAGAAGGTTATCGTCAATACGGAGTTTGCCATGCTGCAGTCGGCACTCAACATCGAGGACGGCATTGAAGGCCTGCGTTACAACAAGGTCATCATCGCCACCGATGCCGATGTTGACGGTATGCACATCCGCCTGCTGCTGTTGACCTACTTCCTGCAGTTCTGCCCCGAACTGATCAAGACAGGCCACCTGTACATCCTGCAGACGCCGCTGTTCCGCGTGCTTAACAAGAAAGACGCCAAGCGCAAGAACCGCACCACCAAACGCGAGGCCAAGCCCCAGAAAGTAGAAACCTACTATTGCTACAGCGACGAGGAGCGGCTGACGGCGTTGAACAAACTGGGCGAGAACGCCGAGATCACCCGATTCAAAGGTCTTGGAGAGATTTCGCCTGACGAGTTCAAGGACTTCATCGGTCCTGATATGCGTCTTGACCGCGTGCAGCTGCGCAAGGAAGACTCGGTGAAGCAGATGCTCGCCTTCTTCATGGGCAAGAACACCATGGAGCGCCAGGGATTCATTATTGACAACTTAGTTAACGAAGACGATGAAGACATCACAGTGCATTGAGAATGAGAGAAAACGCGTAGCGATATTCCCGGGATCATTTGACCCGTTCACCCGTGGCCATGAATCAATCGTGAGGCGTGCGTTGCCGATGTTCGACCGGTTTGTCATCGCCATCGGAGTGAATGCCGACAAGCGTTCGTTTATGACGATGGAGCAGCGCAAGACATGGATTGAGCGCGTTTTCAAGAATGACCCCCAGGTGGAGGTTGTCACCTACACCGGCATGACCGTTGACATCGCCAAGGAGGTTGGAGCACAGTTTATAGTGCGTGGCGTGCGCCTGATTCAAGACTTCGAGAACGAGAAACACCTTGCTGAGGTGAACCGCGACCTGAGCGGCATCGAGACCATCCTGCTGTATACCCTACCCGAGGACAGCCACATCAGCAGCAGTATCGTGAGGGAACTGTTCAAGTATGGGCAAGACGTGAGCGCCTATCTGCCGAAGGGAGTGAAGCTGGAGGAGCTGGGAGTGAGGAGTGAGTTATAGTGACTATAGTGGCTATAGTGACTATAGGAATTATAGGGGGGATTTATTGAAAGATTAATATTTAAGAATGAAGAAGATATTATTTGTTGTGACTATGGGGGCTGTGCTGTCATTCACGATGACGGCTCAGAGGGCGATGCCTCAGGCAATGCAGAAACTGCTGAATGCGGAATATGCCATCAACAGCCTGTATGTTGACTCGGTCAACGAGGATAAACTCATCGAGGATGCCATCAGGGGCATGCTTGAGAGCCTTGACCCCCACTCTTCCTATACCGACGCCAAGGAGACAAAGGAGCTGGAGGAACCGCTGCAGGGTGAGTTCAGCGGCGTCGGCATCCAGTTCAACATGAGCAACGACACGCTCTATGTCATCCAGACCGTTCCTGGCGGCCCGAGCGAGCGCGTGGGTGTGCTTGCCGGAGACCGCATCATCTATGTGAACGACACGACTATCGCTGGCGTGAAGATGAAGAACAGCGATATCCAGAAACGCCTTCGCGGCAAGAAGGGGACTAATGTCACCATCAAGGTGAAACGTCCTGGTGTGAAGGAACTGATCACCTTCCGCATCACCCGCGACAACATTCCCGTTCATAGCATCGACGCTAAGTACATGCTTGACGAACGTACGGGCTACCTGCGTATCTCGCGCTTTGGTGCCAAGACTCACGAGGAGATGATGGAGGCGCTGAAAGAGCTGAGCAAGCAGGGCATGACCCAGCTCGTGATGGACCTGAGCGACAACGGCGGCGGCTACCTGAATGCCGCTATCGACATGTGCAACGAGTTCCTGGAGCGCGGCCAGCTGATGGTCTATACCGAGGGTGACAACTCGCCCCGCAACGAGGCCAACGCTAACGGCTGGGGCGATTATAAAGACCTCCACATGGTGGTGATCGTCAACCAGTACTCGGCCTCGGCAGCAGAGATTTTTGCCGGCGCCATGCAGGACTGGGACCGCGCCGTGGTTGTGGGTCGCAGGACCTTCGGTAAAGGTCTGGTACAACGGCCGTTCAAGTTTGAAGACGGCTCAATGATGCGCCTGACGGTGGCACGCTACTACACGCCGAGCGGACGCTGCATCCAGAAGCCCTATCACCGTGGCGACAAGAAGGCCTACGAGCACGAGTTGCTTGACCGCGCCAACGAGGGTGAATACTACTGCCTGGACAGCATCCAGTTTAACGACTCGCTGCGCTACACCACGCGACTCAATGGCCGCACGATCTATGGTGGCGGCGGTGTGATGCCCGATGTGTATGTCCCCATCGACACCACCGAATACAGCACCTACTACCGCGACCTGAGCGCCAAGGGTATCATCAACCAGTACACCATCAAGTACGTGGACAAGAACCGCAAGCCGATTTCCAAGCAATACAAGACGCTGAAGGACTTTGATAACGGTTTTGTGGTGACTGATGAGATGATGCGCGACTTTATCGCCATGGGTGAGCAAGACAGCATCAAATATGACGAGGAGAAGTATCGCCAGAGCGAGCAGTTGCTGAAGGACATCATCAAAGGTCTTATCGCACGAGGCGTGTATGGCGACTCGAGTGCCTATAACGTCATCATCAACCATCGTAACCGCGACCTGAAAGCCGCTATCGAAGTGCTGAACGACCGGGAGCGCTACGACCGCCTGCTGCGCGAGGGTAACCCGGAGTATGAGAGGCTGGTGAAGAAGCTCTAGGTTTTAGGCTATAGTGACTATAGTTATTATAGGGGCTATAGGAGTAATTGAGAGGTATTATTTTAAACACTCCCTGGGGGGATGAGGCCCAGGGAGTGTTGTCGTTTTTATTGCAGTGGAGGCGGCAGGGGGGTGTTGCTGGAGGATGGATGCTCTCCCGGGAAGGGAGGAGGCGTCATGCGAGCCTGATCGCGCTTGTGCAGTGCGTTGATGCGTCGCATGGTGCTCTTGTAGAGGTAGAATATCAGAACAACGAAGAGGATGCTGATGGGCACAGACCAGGCGGGATTGACTACTTCGCTGAAAGCGAGTGCATCCCAAACCCAGTGGAAGATGATGGGCACGGCAAGGATGCATACCATCGTGAGAGGGCTGCGGTCGCCGAAGTGGCGCTTGCTATAGAAATAGCCCATGGCACACGCCATAGAGAAATGGGCCGGCACAGCCGACAATCCACGCATGATGCCCGTAACCATCCAGTCCTCGCTCTGGAGAAGATAGAGGATGTTCTCGGCACCAGCAAATCCCAAACCGACACACGCCGCATAGACGATGCCATCAAAATACTCGTCATAATAAGGATTCTTGCGCAGGAAGAGCCATAGCATCGTCAGCTTGGCAATCTCCTCGGGGACGGCGGCAGCAAGCAGTGCCGTGGAGACTGCGCCCTTGAAGGTTCCCAGGTCATAGACAAACAGCCCGACAGAGCCCATCAAAGTAGAAATCAACAGGGAGATGCCGGTGGACAACACGCCATAGAAGAACGCCTTGTAGAGCATTCTCAACGGCTCAGGGCGCAAGGAGTCCTTGCGGTAGATCCACCAGCCCAGTATAAACACGGGCAACAATGCAACGGCAACGATGAGCAGCATGATTCAATCGGTTTTTATCAACAAGGTACAAAGATAGTACAAAAACACATAATCGCCAATAAAAGTTGCGCCCGATGAGACAGGGATGTCATCATCGGGCGCAAACTTGTATCTCAGTCAACGGCCTCGATTAGAGGGCGAGACGCAAGCCGATGTTGAAGCCACGGTTGGCAGGAGCCTCACCGTTGCGCGAGGTGTTGCGGCTGTCACGGCTCGTGCTGATCCAGCTACCACCACGGACAACGCGCTGGATACCAGCTTCGGGGCCAACGGGATCGGTCTGAGGCTCTTCATTGTAAGTGCCATACCAGTCGCTGCACCACTCGAAGACGTTACCCGTCATGTCAAAGAGACCGAGTTCGTTGGCCTCCTTGGTAGCCACGGCGTGCGTACCGTAGTCGGGGCTGCCGCTACCTACAACATAACTGTTGCTGTAGTACCAAGCGACATTGCTGATGTCCTCGCTACCGGAATAGAGTGTTCCAGTACCCATGTTGCCACCATTAGCGGCATATTCCCACTCAGCCTCGGTGGGCAGACGGAAGTTCATTCCAGTGAGTGCATTCAGACGGTTAATGAACTCCTGGCAGTCCTCCCAGCTTACGTTCTCAACAGGACGCTGAGGATCGTCGGTAAAGTTGCTGGGGTTGGTGTCCATCACAGCCTGCCACAATTCCTGAGTCACCTCGGTCTCGGCAATCGAGAAGGTAGAAACAGTCACCTCGTGAGCGGGCAGCTCATCGATGTTGGCCAGACCAGTCTCATAGGCTACACTGTCCACACCCATCTTGAAGGTGCCACCCTCAACTTCTACCATCTGGAACGAAACGCCATTGACGGTGTAGAGACCGGGGATGGTATCGGGAGCTGCGGTGTAGTTCTCCATACGCTCGATGAAGGTCTTGGCAGCGTGCTTGAGCTCGCCGAAGTTGTCTTCGAGTACAGAGCTGCAGTCGAGCAGGAGCATTACCAGTGCGCTGGAATAGGTGCTCTCTACCTCGGGGATGCGATAAGTTGAGAACTCGGTGCTGAGTGCCCAATCCTCCTGGCTGTCAACCCAGTACCACTCCTGAATCATATCCTTATTGATGCGTTCATCGTTATAGAGCTGGATGCCATTGAACAGCAGTGAAACGAACATACCGTCAACGCTTGAAGCAGCAACGCTGTCACCAGCATTGCAGGTCATGCCGTGATAGGTAATGTCGGTCAAGCTGCGGGTCTTGAGCGAGAAGGTACCCTCGATGTAGATCTTAGAATCGGCCACCGTCTCCTCGTTGACATCGTCAAGGGTGAAGCGGATGCGTGTACCCGTACCCACACCGGGGAAGACGAGCGTCAAATTCTCGGACATGTTGTGTGCCACCAGGTCATCGGCGATATCCTGGAAGCTGGCAATTACCTCAGACACGTTGTTGACTTCCATCGCCTTGGTAGAATCGCTAGCCAAAGCATAGAGGTTAGCACGGAACTGCTCCTCGTCCTTGATGGTCGGGTTGAGCAGACCAACCGTATAGGCCTTGATGGCATGTCCATAGACACGCTGGTCGGCGATGCGGTCACTCAGTGCCTGTGCATACTCAGCCTCGGTGTCATACTTGTCGGTCATCATCAATGAGCCCTGATCGAGACCCTTGGTGACAGTAACGATAGCAACATTCTGGAGGTTCTGGGGATACTTGGCCTTATTGAGCATATCGAGCGCATTATCCACCGAGTAGTACAGCAGACGTCCCTGCTGGGAGTAGAGTCGGCCATCAATGAAATCATTGAAATCGGAAACCGTCGTGGAGTCAAGGAAGGAGATTTCCTTGGTCATCAAGGTCTGGTTGTAACCGATCACGCCCATGTACATACCAGTCTCAACCGTCGGCTTGACGGGACCGGTGAGAATCAGGTCGATCAGATAGTTGAGGTCAGCGATGTTAATGTCACCGTCCTCGTTGACGTCACACTTGCTGTCGTGCAGATTGGACAGGATTGCGTCGGTCACCACGTTGATGTCGGCAATGTTGACATCACCGTCAGCATTCACGTCACCCTCAATGTTGCTCGAGTAGTGCCGAGGTCCGGCAAAAGCGAGAGCCATTGAGAATAAACACAACGAAAAAAGAGTAGTTAATCTCATCATATTGAAAATACTTATTTAATTATTTTACCATTGCTATCGTGCGTCCAATGCGAGACGCAACTTTCAACCTACAAAATTACATCTAAAAACCACAAGAAACAAACATTTGGACCACATTATTTATTAACAATGCTCCAATTTTTCCAGAAACGGTGCACTTTTGTCAACGAAAGCGTCAAAAAGTTATCTGAAAAGGGTATTTATTCCCCCGGTACATCATTCAGAGATTTTGATTACCTTTGCAGCGCGAAAACCTTAAAGAAAATACAAAAAGTCGTTTTATGGTATCGATTGTCCATATTATAGGCGTCGTGCTGACGGTCATCCTGATTGTCACAGTGAGTTGGCTATCGGGGCGCCATGTCAAAGACGCGCAAAGCTTCACCACCGGCGGCACAAGCGGCAGCTGGATGGTGTGTGGTGCGTTGCTGGGCACGCTTGCCGGTGGGCAAAGCACTATAGGCACTGCTCAGCTGGCGTTCTACTATGGCGTGTCGGCCTGGTGGTTCACCATCGGAGCCGGTTTGGGTTCACTGATTTTAGGTCTGTGCTATGCCGGGACGTTGCGTCGCAGCGGCTGCACGACGTTGCTTGAAGTGGTAAGCCGGGAATACGGGCACAAGGCCGAAACCATCGGCTCGATACTGTTTCTCGTAGGTATCTTCATCAGCATCGTGTCCCAGGTGCTGTCATCGTCGGCGATGATCACGAGCCTGTTGGGCATCCATCTGGTGTGGGCTGCGGTGGCGAGCGCCGTGCTAATCATGCTGCTGGTGCTGTTTGGCGGTATCCGCAGCGCCGGCGCCGGAGGCATCGTGAAACTGATACTGCTGTATGTCAGCTCCCTTGTGGCGGGCGTCGTCGTGTGGCGCATCGCGGGCGGTTTTGCAGGATTGCGAGACGGCATCGACAGCATCTACCAGTCCCCTACCCTCGCCAGCCATAACGGGCTGAGCGACGTGGCGAGCGTGCATGAGCGCTACGGGAGCCCGTTTGCCCGCGGATTCTTTAAGGACATGGGCGGGTGTCTGTCGCTCGTGCTGGGTGTCGTTTCCACGCAGACCTATGCCCAGTGCATCTGGTCGGCGGCATCGACGCGGAAAGCGCGGCGTGGTGCCGTGTTGTGCTCGCTGTTCATGCCCATCATCGGCGCGGCATGTACCCTGGTGGGACTGTATATGCGCGGACACTATATCACCGCCGATGAGCTTGCCATGATGAAGCAGTGCGGCGAAACCATTCCGACTGGTATCGGGGTGATGGACAGCTCGGCGCTGGCGTTTCCCGTATTTGTGCTGGAGCACCTGCCAGCATGGTTAGGCGGATTGCTGCTGGGTACCATGCTGATCAATATCCTGGGGTGCGGCAGCGGGCTGTCGCTGGGTGCCTCAACCATCCTGGTCAGGGATGTGTACGGCAACCTGAAGCGACGTCTGGGCATGGGGGACTCTCCCCTATCGCCACTGACTCAGACGCGGCTGTCGATTGTCGGCATCCTGGTGATGGCTTTCCTTGTTGCCATTACCTTTAGCGGCACGTTTATCAATGACCTGGGGTTCCTGTCGCTTGGCCTGCGGGCGGTGGCTATCCTGTTCCCGTTGAGCTTTGCCCTGTGGATGCCAGGCAGGTTTAAGGCGAGCCGGGTGCTGTTGTCGATGCCTGTGGGCGTCGCTGCGATGCTGGTGGCCAAGTTCACTTCGCTGCCGGGCGATGCGGTTTACTATGGACTGGGGGCGTCGCTGCTTATCATCCTGTCGCAGGACTGGGCTACTGGGAAAAGAGCGGCATGAGGGGCCGTGACGGGAGTCACGGCATAGAGGGACACGGACGCGGAGGGCGCGGGGGGCTTTTCAGCTATTTTTCATCTTGTTGAGAGAGGGGATTTTCACATCTTTTATGAAGGAAAGATTGTGGGGGTGATAGAAAGGTTGTAAATTTGTGATTTGTTTTGAGAAACCAGTATTGATAACAACCCATCACGAGAAAATGACTGATAAGATTACCAATAAGATTACTAAGATTGTATTGACGGGTGGACCTTGCGCCGGTAAGACGACGGCCATGGCGAGGATCATTGAGCACTTCAGTGGTCTGGGATTCCAGGTGTTTGCCATCCCCGAGGTGCCGACGATGTTCAGTAGTGCCGGCATCAACTACCTGACGAACAATAAGGCCTTGTTCTTTGAGGCTGAGAAGTCAACCCTCAACATCCAGCTTGCCCTTGAGGATCACTTTGCCAAGATGGCGGCCCAATGCAGCAAGCCTGTCCTGATCGTGTGCGACCGCGGTACAATGGACATCAGCGCCTATGTCTCGCCCGAGATTTGGGAGGCATTGACCGAGGAGATGGGCACCAACACGGTGAAACTGCGCGACGCCCGCTACGAGGCCATCCTGCACATGGTGACCGCCGCCGCTGGTGCTGAGCAGTTCTATACCAATGAAAACAACAAGTTCCGCAGCGAGGACGTGGAGCTGGCACGTGAGCTGGACCGCAAGGTGCTGAGCGCATGGACCGGTCATCCCCACCTGCGTGTGATTGGCAACCACATGGACTTTGACGACAAGCTGCGCCACGTGCTGAATGAGATTTCGACCGTGCTTGGCGTTCCCAGCCCGATCGAGCAGGAGCACAAGTATATCGTCGAGGTTACCGGCGACCTCCCCGACTATATCGAGAGCGAGATCACTCAGACCTATCTGCTGAGCGAACCAGGCACCGAGATGCGCGTGCGTAAACGCGGCTGGCAGGGTAGCTATGTATATTTCCAGACCATCAAGAAGACCGTGAGCAGCGACAAGCAGATCGAAACCGAGCGCCGCATCACCGCGCAGCAATACGTTGACCTGCTGCAACTTGCCGACCCCAACCACAAGCCCATCAGCAAAATGCGCAAGTGCTTTGTGTGGAAGAACCGCTACTTTGAGCTGGACACCTATATCGAGCCGAAGCTGGGCATGCAGATTCTGGAGCTCGAGGGCGTGAAGGAAGGCGACGAGGTGGAAATGCCGCCGTTCATCAAGGTTATCGAGGATATCACGGGTAACGAGAAGTATTATAACTACCAGTTGTCGCTGAGGTGAGTTGAAGGCAGCGGGCCACAGGTCCGCAATACCACGAATACCACGACAAATGATAAAAGAAAAGCGGGCCAGTAGCCCGCTTTTTTTTATTGTAGAGCAATCGTCAATGTCAATTGGCTTTGTACTTGTAGATGTCGACGAGTTTCATGTTGAAGACGAGGTTGCTGTAAGGCAGGAGTTCGTCGGACTTCTTGGTTGAGCCGTAGCCTTGCTGATAAGGGATGATGACGGTGCAGCTGTCGCCGACATGCATGTGCGTCAGGGCTATCATCCAACCTTCAACATTCTGGCTGACTATCGAGCGATAGATGCTGTCGGCGGGATTGGTCATGTAATATGACGAGTCCACAGGCGTGCCGTTATAGAGTCTCAGGTGATACTTCACATCTACAGTCGATGAGATGAGCGGCTTGAGGTTGCCCTTGGTCAACATGGTGTCGTTGTGCCAACGAATGAGCGTCTTGGCCGAGGGATCCCAAGGAGCGGTATACATCGTGTACTGACCTGATGCGGCCTGCTGCTGGAACCAGGCGTCGTTGTTCTGACGCCAATCCTTGTACTCATCCTCAACGGCTTTACCCAAGCAGGAGTTGAGCATCGTGATAGCCATGGCAGCCATGATTACGGTATAGAAAAACTTCTTCATTTCTTTGATGAGCCGTTAGCTGTATTATTACATCAGTTTGCGCAGGACATTGTTGAGGCTGCACTCGCGGGCGAGGATAGCGGGAAGGTCGGCGATGGCGACGCGCTCCTGCTGCATGGTGTCACGGTCACGCAGGGTGACGGTGTTATCCTCGAGGGTCTGGCCATCGACGGTGATGCAATAGGGGGTACCGATGGCATCCTGGCGGCGATAGCGCTTGCCGACGGTGTCCTTGTCCTCGTAGTGGCATGCGAAGTCAAACTTCAGCATGTTCATGATCTCATGAGCCTTCTCGGGCATGCCGTCCTTGCGAACGAGGGGCAGGATGGCGCACTTGATGGGAGCCAGGGGCTTGGGCAGGTGGAGCACCACGCGGGTGTCGCCGCCCTCAAGCTGCTGCTCCTCGTAGCTGGAGCACATCACCGAGAGGAACATGCGGTCCACGCCAATCGAGGTCTCGATGACGTAGGGGGTGTAGCTCTCGTTGAGCTCGGCATCGAAGTACTGGATCTTCTTGCCTGAGAACTTGGCGTGCTGGCTCAAGTCGAAGTCGGTGCGGCTGTGGATACCCTCTACCTCCTTGAAACCGAACGGCATCTTGAACTCGATGTCGGTGGCGGCATTGGCATAGTGAGCGAGCTTCTCGTGGTCGTGGAAGCGGTACTTCTCGTCGCCCAGGCCCAGCGCCTTGTGCCAGCGCAGGCGCTGCTCACGCCAGTAGTCGAACCACTTGAGTTCCTCGCCGGGACGTACAAAGAATTGCATCTCCATCTGCTCAAACTCGCGCATGCGGAAGATGAACTGACGTGCGACGATCTCGTTGCGGAAGGCCTTACCAATCTGTGCGATACCGAAGGGGATGCGCATGCGGCCGGTCTTCTGGACATTGAGGAAGTTCACGAAGATACCCTGAGCCGTCTCGGGACGCAGATAGACGTCCATGGTGGCATCGGCACTGCTACCCATCTGGGTCTTGAACATGAGGTTGAACTGACGAACGTCGGTCCAGTTCTTGGTACCGCTGACGGGGTCCACGATCTCGTAATCAACGATAATCTGCTTCAACTCTGCCAGGTCGTTGTCGTTCATTGCCTTCTCGTAGCGGGCGTGCAGGACGTCGCGCTTCTTCTGGTTCTCGAGGACGCGGGGGTTGGTCTGGCGGAACATTGCCTCGTCGAACTTGTCGCCGAAGCGCTTGGCAGCCTTCTCACACTCCTTGTTGATCTTCTCCTCGATCTTGGCAATCTCGTCCTCGATGAGGACATCGGCGCGATAGCGCTTCTTGCTGTCACGGTTGTCGATCAAGGGATCGTTGAACGCATCCACATGGCCCGAGGCCTTCCAGATGGTGGGGTGCATGAAGATGGCGCTGTCGATGCCCACGATGTTCTCGTGTAGCAGGGTCATCGCCTCCCACCAGTAACGCTTGATATTGTTCTTCAGCTCTACGCCGTTCTGTGCATAGTCATACACTGCGCCGAGGCCGTCATAAATCTCACTTGAAGGGAACACAAAGCCATATTCCTTGGCGTGCGAAACGATCTTCTTGAAAACGTCTTCCTGTTTTGCCATTGTACTGTTTTATATTGATATTTTTGATAATATTCTTGTAACCAAGCCGCAAAGGTACAAAAAATCCCCCAACAGCGCAAGACCTTGAGGGATATTAGATTTATTTAACGGGGGAGGGATGCGGAGTTGCGATGGCATCGCAACATACTGAACCGGGGACCGCCGCGCAACATGCTGGACAGGGAACGCATCGCAACATGCTGGACGGGGGACTGGACGGGGACTGCCGCGCAACATGCTGAACGGGGACGCCGGGCTAGAACTGGGAGTAGAGGAAGGGCTGGACGGTGGCGCTGGCAAACTGGAGGACGAGCTGGATGAGGACAATGAAGATGACGAGCTTGAGCCACCAGGGGGCGGCAATGAAACGGTCACGCAGGTTGTCCCAGATGCGCGTGGGTACAAAATGCAAGCCGAAGATGATGGCCAGCATGATGCACCAGGTGCTGCGTCGTTCCAGGAAGACAGGCAGGTAAGCCCACTCGAAGTCAGTGACAATGTTGGTGATAATCTGTCCTGCAGCCTGGAAGGTGCTGGCGCGGAAGAAAATCCACAGGAATGCCACGAAACAGAAGGTCAACAGCCAGGAGGCAAAACGTGTGAGGCGTGTGCTGGCAATGGTGTCGAGCCAAGGCTTGCACAACTTGTGGACACAGAGGGCGATACCGTGGCCGGCACCCCAAACGACGAAGGTCCATGCCGCACCGTGCCAGAGTCCGCCGAGGAGCATGGTGACCATGAGGTTGAAATGCTGACGCACCTTGCCCTTGCGGTTGCCGCCCAAGGGGATATAGACATAGTCGCGCAGCCACGTGGAGAGCGAGATGTGCCAACGGTGCCAGAACTCGGTGACATTCAAAGAACGGTACGGGAAGTTGAAGTTGATGCCAAGGTCAAATCCCATGATGCTGCTCAGACCGATTGCCATGTCGCTGTAACCCGAGAAGTCACAGTAGATCTGCATCGTGAAGCCAAGCACCGCCATCAACAACTCAAAGCCCGTGTAGCCCGTGGGGTTACCGAAAGCGATGTTGTTGTACTGGGCGATGTAGTCGGCAAAAACCGCCTTCTTCAAGATACCCATCATGACGAGGAACAGACCACCATAAATCATCTCGCGCGTAGCGGGTTTATTGGCCTGCACCTGCGGATTGAAGTCACAGGACCGGACGATGGGGCCCGCCACAAGGCAGGGGAAATAGGACAGGAAGAAAAGGTGGTCAAGGTAGTCATCGACCGGCTGTATCTTGCCCCGATAGACATCTACCACATAGCTGATGGTGCGGAAGGTATAGAACGAGATACCGACAGGCAAGATGAGGTCCATCGGCTGGAAATTGCCGCCGATGAGCGCGTCCAGGTTGAACATCACGAAGTTGCCATACTTGAAGAACAGCAGAATGCTCAACGAGAATACCAGTGAGACGGTCAAGGCGATGCGCCGCTCGGTGCGGTTTTTACTGGATTCTATGAACTGCGCCACCCACCAGTCGAAGATGGAGATCACCACCAACAGGAGGAAGAAAACGCCACTGGACTTGTAGAAGAAATACAAACTGAAAGCGATGACGAAGAGCATCATCTTCTTGCGTCGCGACTTGAGCAGGGCATAAATCGGCAGGAAGATGAGGAACAGCACCCAGAACAGTCCACTGGTAAACAACATGGGCTCGTCACGGTTGAAAGCCAACAGCGACAGCAGTTGCGATATGTCGATTGAATCAAGTATCATGGCGTTACTTAGGTGGTTGATAAACAATGATGTGTGAAGCCTTGCCTACCCCCTCGCCAGGATTCTTCAGGCGAATGGGGTGGGCACAATTATCGGCCATCCACTTGACGACACGGTCCATCCACAGGTGTGCCGAAGCGCGCGTGGGGTGAGCCCCGTCGCGGCTACGTTCGAAGTGGTCGTGTGCACTCAAGTAGAAACAGCCATCATCCACTTCCTGTTCAATCAGGTCGTTGATGCCCGTATCCTCGTCCCAGTTGGGCGGTCCAATCCAAACATAGGGGATGTCGCCTATCTCAGCCAAAATCTTCTTGACAAAGTGGCGGCGTGCCCGTTTGATATCGGGCACATACAGTTCGTTGGCACCGAGGCAGATGAAGATGTAGTTGGGCTTATACTTGGCTATCAGTTCAGCCAGGCGTCCCGACTCACCCCATATCTTGGAGGAGCTGCTGTACCAGATGACCTCGACCAGCGTGTGACCGTTCTTGTCGCAGTACTTAGCCAAGCGCGGGGCCAGTCCCTCGAGCATCGAGTCGCCAATGAAAAGGATGTTCTTGGCAGTCGTATCGAGTGGAGCGCGCCAGTCCTTGGCCGGAGTGTTTTCAGCCGATTTCTCATCGGTAGCAGCATCACCCTTTTGTGCTGATTTGTGATGTTTCATGGGGGCACCCAAATCAGTTGTGAACGACGCCGTCTTGAGTTCGAAATTGCCAATACGGATGCCGTCCTGCCAAAACGACAAGACCACAAAGAAAATGAGTGCAGTCAAGAGGAGACTCCAAAGTCCCCAATAAGGTTTGTTCATTCTTCTTTAGCTTTCAGCTATCAGGCTTTTGCTGTTAATCTTTTAAATGTTATTCTTTAATATCTATTTAACGTGAGTTGAACGATGCCAATGTCAATGACAGACAGTTACTTGAGGAGCTCGATACCCAGACCGGGACGGTCGTGGAGGGTGATTTTGCCGTCCTCGACAGTCATGCCGGTGAAGCGGTCGTTGGCGATGAGCAGGTTACCGTCCAGGTCGGCATAGTCCACGACGGGTGAGAGGTTGGCGGCAGCTGTCACGGCACATGAAGTCTCGGTCATACAGCCGATCATCACCTTCATGTCGAGGGCACGAGCGAGGGTCACCATCTTGTGGGCCTCGTACAAGCCAGTGCTCTTCATCAGCTTGATATTGATGCCGTCATAGACGCCCTTGAACTTGACGATATCGGGCAGACGCTGGAAGGCCTCGTCGGCGATGATGGGCAGCGGAGAGCGCTCACGCAGCCAAGCTGTCTCGTCGATCCATGTCTTGTCGAAGGGCTGCTCAACGAAAATACAGTTGTGCTCCTTGAGCCAGTGGCACATCTCCAGCGCATATTCCTTGTCGTTCCATCCCTGGTTGCAGTCCACGCAGATGGGCACGTCGGGCATCATCTCATTGATGATGTTGATTGTTGCCTGGTCCTGATCCAAACCCATCTTTGCCTTGATGAGTTTGTAGGGACGAGCCTCTTCTACCTTTTGGCGAACCACCTCGGGGGTGTCGATGCCGATGGTGAAACTGGTCACGGGCGTCTTCTCGGGGTTGTAGCCCCAGATCTTGTACCAGGGCTGGCCCATGATCTTGCCCAGCAGGTCGTGCAGGGCGATGTCAATACTGGCCTTGGCAGCGCGGTTGTTCTCGTCCACCTTGTCCACATAGTCGAGGATGTCCTCGATGCGGAAGGGATCGTTGAACTGGTCAAGGTCGAGCTTGTTGAGGAAGGCGGTCACGCTCTCTACACTCTCTCCGAGGTAGGGCGGCATTGAAGCCTCGCCATATCCCTTGATGCCTTCATACTCCAGGGTAACCTGGACGTCGGGGGTGGTGGTGCGGCTGTAACGCGCCAGATTGAACGCGTGGCGCAGTTTGAGCTCGTAAGGGAAGAAGGAGAGTTTCAGTTTACCTGTCTTGGGTATTTGATTGACACGGGGGACAGGGCGACGGCGGCCCTTCCTGGCTACACGCTCCACGGCGTCGATTGATACGGGGGAAGCAGCGGCGATAGCCGTGAGTCCCATTCCAGCGATAAATTTTCTACGGTCCATATTGTTGAGTTTAAAGATTAGAGTTTACTGTTTTAAAACATGAAGGACTCTTATTAAAAGTACCAGGGATGATTCTTCAGAGCCACAATGCCCTTGGTGCCTACCATGCCCTTGATGCGGCTGGCAGTGATCGGGGAATAGAGATAGGGATAATCACTTGCCGTGGGAATCAGACTGTTGATCTTGACCTGTCCCGAGCAGTGGATGTACTTGCCATCGCGCAGGTAGAGACCCACGTGGGTCACGCGGCCCGTCTTCTCGTTGCCGAAGAACAAGAGGTCGCCCGTCTCATACTGACGCCAGTCGGTCCCCTTTTTCATAATCTTGCCCGTGAGCGCCTGCTGTGAAGCGTCACGCTGCAGGATGATACCGTTGCTCAGGTAAGCGACCTTGGTGAGTCCCGAACAATCGGTGACCTTGGTCGTTGTTCCACCCCAGAGGTAGCCGGAGCCCATCATGCGGCGAGCTGTCTTCTCGATCTGGTCGGCGCTGAAGCCCTGCTGGCTCCATTGCGAGAGTTCTGCCACATCGGCGGCAGCCACCCATCCTACCCTACCGTCGGGGGTGACCAATTTGAGCCATCCGCCTTGTGCAGCCTTGTATTCCAGGATGTTGCCCATCACCAGATCGCTCACGGTCTCGTCGCCACCAGCCTGGGTCACGAGTCTTGAATCGTAGGTCGTGACGATGTAGCGTTTTGCCTTGCGCCAAGCCTTCATCTGAGCGTCGGTCTTGAAAGCAAGAGAGCTCTCGGGGACATAGGCGATGTAATCGTCCGCCATCTGGACACGGTACCAGTCATCACACTTCTCGAGGACTTTGACCGGAGCGCCCATGATGCCCTGTGTCGCCATCTCGGCGCTGTGCTTAGGCTCGGTGCGTAAAGTGGCGATGCTCAACTTGACCAACGCCCACTTGCGAGTGGCGGGGATGCCGTTCTCGAGGACAGTGATCTTGTCGGTGTATCTGCTGTAGCCATTCTTGAGCATTGCTGCCAAGATGGCGTTTTTCTGGGCCTGAGTGCCTACTGTGCCTGAGAGCACCCACTTACCATTCTGCTGTGATGCAGTGACATCCCACACAGCCGTGCGCTTGTCGGGAGCGATGCGCTGCTTAAGGTCCTTGAGCGCCTCAACAGGCGTTACCGCGAAGGCTGTGATGCTCATCACAGCCAGTACCATTGCAATGATTAAAGACTTGATGTTCATTTCTTTATCGGAGTTATTGAATTGACTTTCAGATGGCTGTCCCACTTGTCATAGAAGAGGTTGCCCTTGCGCCACTCGACTTCACCGGGCTGGAAATCGACCGTCTCGCTGCGGATGTAGGTCTTGGGGGGACTCAACTTGTCGCCCACACCCTCGTTGGTCGCCATGCGGTACACGTCGATGCCCGTGGCATAGTAGTCGTTGAGCGTGGTACCGACGGCACTGCGGCCGAAGGAGGGGTCAGTCGGGATCCAGCCGATGCCTTCGAAATAGGTCTCGCACCAGTCGTGCCAGTTGATTTCGTCGGGGTGCAGCATCCAACCGCTCTCCCAGCGAGCCGGGATGCCCAGGGAGCGCACCAGCGTGATGTAGAGCAAGCCGACCTGCCCGCAGTCACCGTGGTTATTCTCGATGACATACTGGGGGATGTTGGCCAGGGTGCTGTATTCACGTGCTCCCGCCCACGGCAGGTTGTAGCCGATCCACTCGTAGATCTTGGCAGCCTGGAGGACAGGGTTGGTCTCGCTGCCGACAATGCGGCGTGCCATGGCGCGCATCTCATCGGTGATGATGACGTGACGCGGCTCATCGCCCGTATAGCGCTTATAGACCTCGCTGTTCTTGTTGTAGGGCTCGAGCATGGCGATAAGGTCCTGCTGGCTGTAGTGGCGCTCTCCCACATCGTAGGAGAAGGTGTATTCAAAGTGGGTGGGCTTGCCTTTCTCGGCGACAGCCTCCATATAAACCGTGTGGTGCAGGCTGCCCTCGCTGAAGGTCACGGGGCGGTTGCTGCTCTCGAGGCGGATGTTGCGCTGACGCAGGTTCTCATAGGGGAAAGGCATCCACACGCGCAGAGTCTCGCCAGCGGGGATGGCATCGGCATCGACATCGAGGGTGAAGGTGATGTTCATGCGGCGCCAGTCGCGGACGTTGTTCGCGTCGGCAGGGGTGTGCATCGCCTCAAGGTAATACTTGCGGCGGGTGAGGAAGCTCTCGTGGTTGTCGGCAGCGTTCTGGGCGGCAAATTCCTTGCCCAGGAGCCAAAGGTTGCCCACGCTCTTGCGGAACCACATCTCCTTGCCGTCGATGGTCATGACCTCGAGGGCACGGGTATCTTTCCAGTGCTGGATTTGGGCATCGGTAGCCTCGGGCATTTTCTCGCGGATCATTTTCACGCCCTCCTCGGGGGTGATGCGGAAGTCGGTGCGGATGCGCTGCATGATGGTGCGCAAGGAGTCTATGCGCACGGCATCTGCCACACGCACCTTCTTAGGCAGGGACTTCATCAATTTCTCGGCACGTGCGAACTCGCCTTGTGCTATCAACTGATCGACTTGGGGTTGCCAGTCGGGGGCTGCTACTGCCGTTAACGCTAACGCGCTCACAGCCAGCGCCAACAAACGTTTTTTACCTTTCATTTTACCTATGGTTATGTTTTAACGAGCAAATTTACTGCAATTATTTTAAAAGGCGAGCAGATATAGGGAAATAGTTATCAACAGGGGGCGACGGGACGGAGATAACGGAGATAACGGAAAGGACGGAGGGGAAGGATATAACGGAGGGGGCGTGACAGAGTCACGGCACGGGGGACCTTGAGGAAGGGGGCTTGAGAGAGAGGGAAATGAGAAGAGGTGGGATTGATTGTCAGGCGGGGAACTCGAGGAGGAAGGTGGTGTGGAAGGTGGTGAGGGGGGTGTCGAGCAGGGACATCATGCCGCCCTGGATGGTGAGCAGACGGCGGCTGAGGGACAAGCCGATGCCGTTGCCCTTGCGCTTGGTGGTGAAGAATGGGATAAAGATTGACGAGCGTGCCTCGGGTGGAATCATCTCGCCGTCGTTGCTGATATAGAACATCACCTTGCCTTCGGGTCCTCGTTCACAGCTGATTCCCATGGTCTTGGCACCGGCTTCGATGGCGTTCTTGACCAGATTGATCAGGATCTGCCTCAAGAGGTTGGGGTCGGTCTTGATGATGACGCTGTCGGGCATGGTGTTCTGCCATTTCACGTCCTGGAACAACTTCTCGACCTCGCCGACGACAGCCGTCAGGTCCACTTGCTGGGGCACGGGTTTCTGGAGCGCGGAGTACTTGCGGTATCCATCCACGAAGGAGTTGAGGTGCACCACGGTGTTGTGAATAGCGTTGATGCCCTCTTCGAGGTCGGAGTCCTTTACTGCGGGATGATGAAGCATCGACTGGCTGATGCTGGCGATGGGTGCGGTGGCGTTCATGATCTCGTGGGTAAGTACGCGGGTGAGTTTTTCCCATGACTCGACCTCACCCAGATTGACCTGCTCGCGAATGTGCTCTCCGAGCTGGTTGAGGGTTTCCTGAAGCGCCTTCTCGCCGCTGAACATGTACTTGGTGGGCAGCTGGAAGGTCAGGTCATGGTTACGTATCGCCTCCTGCATGATGCGAGCCCGCCTCACAAGGGAACGCTGATGCAGCCAGAACCATAGTCCCAGCAGCACCACAATCGCGACAGCGACAATGACAGCAGTCCACAGACTGATCATTGCAGTTTCTTCATCTTGTTATATAACGTTTGACGTGTAATACCCAGGACCTCAGCGGCTTGCGTGAGGTTGCCATGGAAGCGGTCTATCGCCTTGCGAATGTGTTCGGCTTCCAGTTCATCGAGGGTTGCGACCTCGTCGGCTGCATCGAGCACATCCTTCAACTTGCGCACCAGTTCCTCGTTGTCCCAGGGCTTGGTGATGAAGTCGGCGGCACCACGCTTGAGTCCACGCACGGCGAGAGAGACGTCGGCATAGGCGGTGATGAGCACGACAGGGATTTCGGGATGATGCTTGCGTATGGCCTGCAGCCAGAGCAGTCCGTCCTGGCCGCTGTTGACGCCGAGCGTGAAGTTCATATCCAACAAGATGATATTCACCTCTTCCTGATTCAACAATGAGATAACAGTCTCGGGTGAAGTGAGCGTCATCACTTTTTCAAACGTACCAGCCAGGCAGTATCTCAACGCTGTGAGAATTGCCTCGTTGTCGTCAATAACCAAAATTGTTCCGTAGTTCTGCATAGTGGCAGCGAAGATACAAACAATTCCTGAGACCTCCATCAAAAAACGGGAAAAAGTGACTGAGGGGGATTAAAACGGGGCGTTTAGGACGGTTATACAAACCAGAGGCTGGCAATGCTACTACGACTGACAACCACGGAGGGGGCCGTGACGGGAGTCACGGCATAGATGGACCCTGACGCGAGAACTGGCGGTGACGGAGGACTTGTGCAAGCCTGAGGCTGGCAATACTACAACAAGAGGCAGGCGCTTCTTGCGGGAAGCGCCTGTCTCTTATTCCTCAACAATCCTCTGGTGGTCAACGCCTTCTACCCCCTAATCTTCAAGGCGGAATAGGCGGCGTGTTGATTGTTGGTTATTTGGGCCAGGTGTTGGTTAACAGATAATTGATCAGGACTGAGACATCGTTGATTCCTAATTGTCCGTCACCGGTGGTATCGCTGTTGTGGGAGTTGAACTCAAAACTGTCGTCTAAGTCTTGTGACAAGAGATGACCAATCAGGGTCGTGATGTCATTGACCTTGATGAGGCCGTCGTTGTTGACGTCACCACGCAGGAGAGTTCCTGGAGTTCCTGGCAAGATGAACTTGCTGCCGTCAATGAAGAACAGGCGGTTGTAATCATAGGCCATGGAAGAATCACTGCTTAAACCACGGGGAACTGTTCTTCCCCAAGAGATGGTATCGGAGGTGGCCAGTCCACTATTGCCAAACGTCAGTGTGTCGCCCTCGAGCGTGTAGTTGCAGATGTCGTCGTCCTTGGCAGGATCATAATACAAGGCCTGACCAGGTAAGGTCATGGTGCCGTCCTCGTGAATGAACAGGGCATTGATGGCCGATCCAAATCCGAAAAGATTGTACACGAAAACGGTTGAGTCATTGACCTGGAACATATAGACGGGATTCTGGCAAGAGTATGCATCATCATTTGTCGTGCTGATACAGCCTTGGGGAAGCGTGCGGTTTATAACGCTGCCAGGATCGGAGCCCCGAGGACGACCCGGGCCGATGGGCTGACCAGGATTACGTCCCCCACCGCCAAGGGGCTCCAAAGTATAACCTAAACGACTGATGTTGCCGAAGCTAGATTTCCCAATTATTTGCAAGCCGTCTGTGATGGTCCTTGTGACAGCGGGGGCGCCATCGTTATCGCCCTGTGGCAGCATGGATAATGAAGACCTGGTCGGGTTGCGAGGGCCAATGGGTCTATCTTTCATTCCGCCATTACCACAGGTACTTGTGCCGCCACCACCGAGGTCGCCGCTTGCCACATCATCCCAATAAACGACTTGAAACGAGGAAGAATCAAAAACAAAATGATAAGGATCGGATGAGGAAGATGGCGGAATCTCCTGCATATCACACTCATGGATGCCGTTGGGCTGAAGCAGATAAATGTTGCTTAACACAGGTGAGACATGAGCGATAGTGTCTCTTGAATAGAGGCTGGGAGTACCATTAGCTCCTCTTCTCTGATAAGTGATATACTCTTTCTCGGTGTAGAAAAAGCCTTGTCCATCAAACAATATTGACCCATCGTCATAGACAGTACCGACGAGATCGGTAAAATCATCATTGAAGAAACCGTCTAATGTGTAGAAACAGACATTGATAATAGTGTCTATCCGTTGATACATGGTCGCAGATACTTTTCTAAAAACACCCTCAGTTGTATCGCTGGACAAGAAGCAAGAGGAGAGAAAGGGATCGCCTGTTTCCTCATTGACGCCGAGAGGGAGCTGATACTTGCCGTAGAAGCCTTCGATACCGAAGTATCTGTAATTCTCGTCATCAAAGGCGCCATTCTCCCACGAGAAGACCTCGTTATTCCAGCCGAGGCTGTAAACAGTGTCGCTCAGGATAGGACTATTATTCTCGTCAATGTCCTCGAGGGCCTGGGCCTCCATGACGACGATGCGAGTGCCTAACAAATCGTCCTCAAGAGTGCGACTTGGTGCCTTTTTAGTGAGGCGGTTGTCGTTAGGGGTGAGGTTGCGTTGCCGCAAGAACTGATGCAATGACGCCGGCTTGGAGGAAGAGGCGACGTCGGGCTTGGGTGCTGCAGCCATGAGGGCTAGCGTCATGCAAGCAAACACGAAAGTTAAAAATAGATTCTTCATTCCTTTAATTTTTAATATGTTTAGAGTTAAATAATTGAGTAATACCCATGATACTTTGTTTCCCTGAAAGAGGCACAATGCAACTTAAAGATAAAGAGAAAAAGTTGCCGACCCTCAAAGGTTTAACATAATTGCGTCAAAATTACAAACATTATCTTAATTTAGCAACAGAACGGAGTGGATTAATGTTTTTTAACAGCGGTTAAGGGTGGAGGTGGAGGTTTTTACGAGCTGGCAGCTCGTAATACATTGACAGCACGGAGGGAGCGGAAACGACGGAGATAACGGGGATGACGGAGATGACGGAGATGGCGGGGATGACGGGGGATGGCGGGGATGAAGGACGGAACGGGGATGAAGGAGGATTGATTGGGAGGGAGACTCGAATTTTAAAAGGGGTTGCTTTGAATATCTTGGAAATGTTGATTATATTTGTGGCGCGATTTTAGAGTCCCTCGGGTGCAGTGGAGGGTCTTGTTTTAACGGACAATCAAGGATAGAGAGATGAGAGAGGTTTTCAGAAATATCTTCTATATGGCACGGCGGTTTAAGTTGGCGAGTGCCCTCAACCTGATAGGACTGGTTGTGTCGTTCGCCGCTTTTTACCTGCTGATGACGCAGATTATCTACCAGACGACCTATAACCATGGCATCAAGGACTACGACAGGCTTTACCGCCTGGAGAGCGACTTTGTATATAACGAGAGCGAGTACAGTGACGTTGTGTGCCGTCCGTTTGCCGATGCACTGCAGCGGTTTCCAGATATTGTTGAGAGCTACTCGCTGACGCATGGCGGCAGCTCAAACGAGAGTTCCTACACCAGCCATTTTAAAAAAGAAGGAGTCACAACGGACTATGCCTTTCCTGTCACCCCAGGCAACAACAAGGCAGTGAGCACTTTCTCGCCTAAAGTGCTTGACGGCGAGATTGAATGGAGCAATGAGAAGCAAGATGGTTTTATCATTCCTGCGCGAATAGCCACAGCATATTTCGGCACCGTAAAGGCAGCAGGTAAAAAGATGACACTTGTTGATGACGATTATGTTGATACTTTCAGAATAGTTGGTGTGTTTGAGGATTTTCCCGATAATAGTGAACTGTATAACCGCATCTATTATAACATCTACAATTATGACACGCTCAACCTGGGTGCCAGCTACAAATGTATTGTCAAGTTCAAGAGCGTTCCCAAGGACATCAAAGCGTTTGCAGCAGCTTACAAGGACACGATCGTTGCCCACCTGAGTCAAGGACTGAAAGAGAAAGGACTTGAAGACAAGTTAGAGACTACTCTCCAAGAGGTCAATCAGACGAAATTCAAATTCGTCCCCTTGAAAGACAGTTACTTTGAGAGCACATCTTTCACTTCATCGGGCAGGAAAGGCTTCAGAAGCCTAAAAGACATTATGATCCTGGCATGCCTGATTGTCATCCTGATTGCCGCCATCAATTTCCTGAATTTCACACTTGCCGAGAGCCCGATACGCGTGCGTAGCTTGAACACCCGCCTGGTACTGGGCGCTTCACGCCGCTCGTTGAGACGCATCATGGTAGTTGAAGGTGTTGTCATCTCGCTCTTCGCTTGTCTGATAGCTATATTGCTGTGCGGCTTGCTGCAAATGCTGCCCGTGTCCCAAAAGCTTGCCGATGGAGGACTCTCGCTGCTGGGCCACTGGCCCCTGGTGGTGCTGATGCTGATCATTGCCATCATTATCGGTATTGTAGCATGCTATTATCCCAGTGTCCATGCCACGTCGTTCCCGATTGCTATGGTGCTGAAAAGCAGTTTCGGGCTGACACCACGCGGTCAAAAACTGCGCCGCTTGCTGACCTGTTTCCAGTTGTTCATCTCAATGCTGATGTTCATCTACGTGGGCATCCTGTTCATGCAGATCCGCTATATCACCAAGTCGGAATACGGTTATGACAAGGACAAGGTTATTGCCACCGAATTGACTCCCATAGATTACAGCTACTCGGACAACGATACGCTGTACGACTTATTGAAGCAGGAAGTGCCCGGAGTCGCCGATGTTGCCTTCTCGGACAACCTGATGGGAAAAACCGACGGTCATGGCACTGTGTGGACACGTTCGGAAGCCGACAGCAGCGCATTCAAATACACCCTCATGCACTGCAGCCATAACCTGCCAACGGCTATGGGAATCCGCATTGTTGAGGGCCGTAACTTTACAGCCGAAGACACCGCCGCCATCATCATTAATGAAGCGACACAAAAGCGTTTTGGCTGGATCAAACTTGGTAGCGTCATTTCTACGGGAGTCAGTGATGAGGAGCCCGACAGCGCAGTAGTTGTGGGCATCTGTGATGACATCCGTTACGGCACGACCCGCATCGACAGACACCAGCCATTCTTCTTGGTTTATAAAGAGGGATATCCGTACAATGGCAATATGATTGTGCGCCTTCAGGACGATGCCAACCGTGATTCCGTCAAAGTTCATATTGACAACCTGCTCAAAGCCCGCTATGGTAATAAGATCAAACCGTCGAAGTTCTTCAATCAAGTATTAACTGAAACTTATAGCAGCGAATTCCGTTATATGAACCTGATGGTGATGATCTGCATCATCTGCCTGATTATCACGCTGATTGGAATTTTCTGCCTGACGATGTTTGAGACCGAGTACCGCCGCAAGGAACTCGGCATCCGCAAGGCGATGGGTGCAACGACACGCGAGATTGTGGATATGCTGTGCCGGCGCTATGCGCTGTATATCCTCATCAGTTTTGCCATTGCGGCTCCTGTGGCATGGTTGCTCGGTGAGTTGACGCTGAGACATTTTCCGCAGCACACGACTAACTTCTGGTGGCTGTTCCCGCTGGCGCTGGTGCTGGTGGGCGGACTTATGCTCGGGACGATGTTAATCAAGAGCTGGCGCTCGGCGCGAGAGAATCCGTCCAATAGTATTAGGAGTGAATAGGCGTTAGACTTTAGACTTTAGACTTTAGGCGTTAGGCGTTAGGTTTTTAGGAGGTTAGAAATTAAAAGAGATGATTATGATAGAACTCAGTAATATTAAGAGAGTGTACAGCTATGCCGATATCAATTCTGTTGCGCTGGGGAGCATCAACATGAAGATTGAGCGGGGCGAGTTTGTTGCCATTATGGGTCCGTCGGGCTGCGGCAAGACGACGTTGCTCAATATCATGGGACTGCTCGACAATCCCACCGAGGGGAGCTACCTGCTGAATGGTGTGGAAGTCGCCAACATGAAAGAGAGCGAGCGCACTGCACTGCGAAAAGGCAAAATCGGCTTTGTGTTCCAGAGTTTTAACCTGATTGATGAGCTGAACGTTGAGCAGAACGTGGAATTGCCGTTGAAGTACATGGGGGTGCGAGCCGATAAACGCCACGCCAAGGTGGTGGAGGTGCTGCGGCGGGTGAACATGTCCCACCGCATGAACCATTTCCCGAACCAGCTGTCGGGCGGCCAGCAGCAGCGCGTCGCCATCGCGAGGGCTGTGGTCTGCGACCCGGACCTGATTCTTGCCGATGAGCCGACGGGTAATCTGGACACGAAGAACGGCAAGGAAGTGATGGAATTGCTGGCAGAACTGAACGATGAGGGCACGACCATCGTGATGGTGACACACTCGCAACGTGACGCTTCCTACGCACAACGGGTGATCAACATGCTCGACGGCTTCCTCGTGGAGAAGAATGAGATGTAGGTTAGGCGTTAGGCTTTAGGTTTTAGGGGGCTATTTATTTTAATTCCAGGAGGGTGACGTTCTCGACGTGGTGGGTGTGTGGGAACATGTCCACAGGCTGGATTTCCAAAACACGGTATTTCTCGTCGAGCATGGCGATGTCACGGGCCTGGGTGGCAGGATTGCAACTGACATAGACAAGTCGCTGGGGCTCAGCGTTGAGGATGACCTTGACGACGTCCTCGTGCATACCGGCACGGGGCGGGTCGATGATCATGACCTCAGGACGGCCGTGCTCGGCAATGAAGGCGTCGGTGAGGACGTCTTTCATGTCTCCGGCATAGAAGAGGGTGTTGTCGATGTTGTTGACGCGGGAGTTGAGTTTGGCGTCCTCGATGGCCTCGGGGACATACTCGATGCCGATGACCTGACGTGCCTGGCGAGCGACGAAGTTGGCAATGGTGCCCGTGCCGGTGTAGAGGTCATAGACGAGTTCATCGCCCGTGAGGCCGGCCATGCGCCGTGCGACCTTGTAAAGCTCATAGGCCTGGCGGGAATTGGTCTGGTAGAAGGACTTGGGGCCTACACGGAAACGCAGGCCTTCCATTTCTTCCTCGATGTAGTCGCGTCCGCTGAAGGTGATGAACTCCTGGTCGGCGAGTGAGTCGTTGACCTTGAGGTTGACGACGTAAAGGAGCGAGGTAATCTGCGGGAAACGGTCACGCACGGCAGTCATCACATCGTCGATGGCAGCCTGGTTGTCCTGACCGAAGACGATGACCTCCATCACCTCGCCAGTGCTGGCGGTGCGGGTCATGGTCATGCGGATGAATCCCTGCTGACCACGGATGTCGTAGAACGAGTAACCGCGCTCGACACAAAGCCCACGGATGAACAAGCGCATCTCGTTGCTGATGTCGTCCTGGAGCCAGCATCGCTTGATGTCGAGCACCTTGTCGAAGGCGCCGGGGATGTGGAAGCCGGCGGCATTGCGGTCGGGGAAGTCTACCCCACTGTCGAGCTGCTCACGGGTGAGCCAGCACTTGTTGGAGAAAGTGAATTCCAGCTTGTTGCGATAATGGGTCGTCACCGCCGAGCCCAGGATGGGGTTGATGGCGGGGATGGGGACCTTGGCGATGCGCTCCATGGCGTCCACGACCTGCTGCTGTTTGCACTGCAGCTGGTATTCGTAGGGCAGATGCTGCCACTTGCAGCCGCCACACAGGCCGAAGTGCTCACACATGGGCTCCACACGCAGGGGACTGGGCTTGACCATGCGGTCGATGTGTCCCTCGGCAAAGCTGTGCTTCTTGCGGTCGATCTTCAGGTCGATGACGTCGCCAGGCGCACCAAAGGGGACAAACACTACAAGGTCGTTCCAGCGGCCAAGGCTCTTGCCCTCGGCTGCCACGCCCGTTATCTCAAAATTCTCAATTACCGGAATATCTTTTTTCTTTCTCATCGTGGGTGCAAAGGTAGTAAAACCCGCGAAAACACACAACACCTATTGATGAGGAAAACTATCAGCGTCATTAAGTTTCCTCTTCACCTTGCCAGTGGCCGCGACTGGAGTCGCGGCATAGAGGGACCCTGACGAAACGGGGGGATCTCTACACTCAAGTGGGAGCCGATATGATTACCAGGAGCCGGAGAGGAGGTAACTGATGAGGACAGAAACGTCGTTGATCTTGATCTCACCATCGTGGTTGCAGTCGGCAGCAGTGAGGTTGATTCCCGTGGTGTCGCCGTTAAGCAGGTAGCTGATGAGGGCAGAGACGTCGTTGATCTTTACTTGTCCATCGCCGTTCACGTCACCTGTCTGGATGTCGGCGAGGGTGGTAAAGGTTACGGGCTGGGTCCATGCACTAATTGCATCATCACCGAAGGCCTGCACCTGGACCTCGTAGGGAGTCATGGGCATCAAGTCAGTGATGGCGCAGTTGGTTGTGCTGAGGTCGGAGATATAAGTCCATTCGGGTAGCGGGCAATCAGCTAAAATGATATCATCGATACAAACAAAGGATTGGCCAAGACTGTTATAGTGGCGGAAAGCGATGTGCCCTTTCAAGCCAGTAAAAGCTAACAGGTCGAAGGTGTATTCGACCTTATCAGATGTCATGAGAATATCGTCCATGGCAAGAGGTGTAAAATCGTCAAGAGTTTCAGGGTCATCAATGCAAACGTATGGCATCAGTTTATCAGGATAAGAGTCATTTCCCCAAACTGTGAACCGTAGTTTCCCCTGCAGGTTCACAAGGGGCGAAATCAACCAGTTGTCAGGATCAAGACCAAATCCTGTCTCTTGATCCCACGATTCAGACATGAAGCAATGATCTTCACCATCAACCGGATTGATAGACCATGTCAAACTATCACCGTCCTCATCCAAAATGATCCAATCCTGATTTATTTCAGCAAAGACATCGTCATAGTCACCATTCAAGTCACAATTAAAATCAAGAAGAGAGGTATCCAGACAACGCCTGTAGCGTAGTTTCCATGACGTATTGAGAGAATCTTGCCAAGCCACTTCGGCAGTCTTGGCTGAGGGGGTCACGGTCAGGTTCTCAGGAGCTGGCGACAGTTCTACTACACTCAAAACAGTGCCTATTTCTATCTTATTATTGTGGTATTTCCTTTGGATACTATAACGGTCCTCGGTGCTAGTTTCGTAGCAGAAGTAAGCATTTCCCCACGTGATGCTGTTCTGAGAGAATGTGCCCTTGTTGCCCCATAATAAGGTATCGGCCTCGGCATGGAATCCCGAGCAGTTATAGAGCACCCTGCCATAGTTGTCAATACCCATCGGTTGAGCAGGGATCAAGACAGTGCTATCGGGGTAGATATTCATGTAATTCCAGCAGTAATCCTTATTAAACAGGTTATAAACCATGTAAGTTGTGTCATCGAACTGATACATATAAATTGGTACGGCATGATCATGAATTACCGGATTAAGATCAGCCCTGAGATTGGAAGATTCATTGCGTACCACTTGAGCATCGTTATTATCTTGATTGGCAAGCTTGTTTCCTCCCGCCGGAGTAAAATCACGCGGAGTAACGGGCTTAGTTGTACCTGTATTACTAATGCTGACAGGTCGAGGCTTTATAGGCTTGGGCACTGAGCCACCACTGCCCATAGGAGAAATACTATAACCAGTAGAGAGTACCACAAGTTCATTTAAGAATACTTCGTAAGCATTTGTTTCGTAAAAATGGGTTGCATTGGGGTTATACAGCATGAGGTTTTTGAAAATCGGAGAGAGACCCCATGAAAAAGATGAAGATGGGCTACCATCAGAATTCAGATCTCTTTTTTCCACTAAGAAGCCGAAATCATCGGTAAACTCAATGGAGCCATCGGCATGTATTACGCCCTGAATATCATGATAGTCATTACCGCCTTCCAGCCAAGAGAGCGGCATGGCATATATGGTCCATACGTATTGTTGCGGGACCCAGTCTTTAGTATCAACATAATCAGTAGTAATCAACTGAGCCAATGCTACGCCAGCCGAAATCGACACGACACCAGATGAAGCATCAACATTTATGGGGATTTGATAATCACCATACAGATCCTGGAGGAACCAACCGCTCGTTTCTCCATATTGATAAGTAAGGTGGCATTTCTTACCAATCATGGCGATGGTAGAGTCAATGACGGTGGCGGTAGCTGTGCTCTCGTTCCAGTCAAAGTCATAGACGTCGACCGAGGCGAATTTATCACCCGAATGAACTGTCAATAGGCGAGACGGGGCGGCGCTGGTGAGTTTGTTGTCATCGAGGGTGAGGTTGCGCTGCTTCAAGACCTGCTGGAGTGACAGGGAATTGCGCTCGCCTGCTGCCGTTGAGGGTTGGAGTTTATGGTCCTTGGTCATCTGGACCTGCTTGAGTTGGGTACGGGTCAGACGCGGTGTTGCCGCCAGGATAGAGAGCGTCATGCAGGCGCCAATGAGGGTTATAATGAATCGTCTCATGATGAGGATATGGTTTTATTATAGGATATTGCTAAAATGCTGCTTGTGCTGCTTGGAAAGCACCTACAAAATAACTTTGTTTTCCACTCCATATCAAGAGGAAAAGTTACTGTTAACATAATTTAACGGGCGATTTGGAGAAAAGTGTCAAAAAATTAGACAGTTAACGGGCGGGAGGATGACGCGGAGGGGACGCGACAGGAGTCGCGGCATAGAGGGACACTGACGGAACGTGGAGGGACGCGGCTCCCGTCACGGGATGGAGAGGGGGTTACTCGTTGAGGGCGGTGTTGATGATGTCGCGGGGGAGGCCTAGGGTGACGGCGGTGTCGATGTCGCTGTTCATCTCGTCGCGCTGGAAACGGAGCTTGTGCAGCTTGGCACGGAGGAGGTAGAGGTAGGCATCATCGGGGGCCATCTCGAGGGCGGTGCGGATGTCGGCCTCGGCGTCGTTGAGGCGCTTCATGGCGAGGTAACAATCGGCACGGTGAGCCAAGAGCTGGACGCTGGGCTGAACCTTGATGACCTGGGTGAAAAACTCGACAGCGCGGGCGTGGTTGCCGGCCTTCTTGTGTAACAGCCCCATGCCCTCGTGATAAAGGCCTGAGTTGGGGTTGATGCGCTTGATCTCGTTGAAGTAGTCCTCGGCATGACGTGTGTCACCGCGATCCAAGGCTATGACGCCGAGGGAGTAGCGAGCCTCGGTGTCATAGAGGTCGAGTTCGCAGACACGCTCATAGTCGTCGATGGCGCGCTGTATGCTGTCCATCTCGACGTAGAGGGCGGCACGATTGAGCAGCAAGGTGACGGCATGGGGCGTCATGTCAAGGGCGAGGGTGTAATTCTTAATCGCCTCGGCCCTCTTGCCCTGATAACGTTGCAGGGTTGCGATATTGCTGAGCACCAATGAATTGCCAGGGTTGTCGGGGTCGGTCTTGAAGGCCTTGAGGAGCCATTGCTCGGCGATGTCCCATTGATGGCGATGGATATAGTTGTCCGCCGAGTCGATGCACTGGTAATAGGGGGTATCGGTGTTGATATCGGCGATGTAGGGACTCTCGGCCTTTTTCTCTTTGGGCTTCATGCCCTGGGGAACCTTCATGTTCTCGTCGCCGATGGAGTTAATGACCTGTGCCCCACCCTGCTGCCAAGCCAATGACAGCAAGATGACGGCGAACAATAACCTGGATATCTTCTTCATTCTTGCCAAGGGAATAACGGAGTGGACGGATAGAACGGAAATAACGGGTATAACGGGTGAATCGTTACTAATTATTGACGTGGACATCCATCTGGGGGAAGGGGAAGTGGATGCCATGCTGCGGGAACTGCTTGTAGATCTGCTCATTGACGTCGTAGAGGACCTGCCAGTAGTTGGGGATTTCGGTCCAGGCGCGGACGATGAGGGTTACCTGGCTGTCGTCCAGGCTCTCGACGTTGACACTGGGCGAGTAATTGGGCTTGGGGATGAGGGCGGCGAGTTTGGCCTCATGCTCCTCGCGCAATTCCTCGGCGCGGCGTCGCTGCCAGTGGAACAGACGTTTCCACCAGGGCATGGGAGCATCGACATGTTCCTCGTGGATTTCTTCGGACTGCTGTTCATCCTCCTTGACGTCGGCATTGGTGTGAACGATGCGGGCGTCGGCGGCGAGGATATCGAGGGCGACCTTGCGTGCCGTGTCCACGTTGTCACCATAGCTGATGCCCACACGCCACTCCACGCGGTGGTAGGCCTCGGCACTGAAGTTCTTGAGCGAACCGGTGGCAAGTCCACCGTTGGGGATGACGATGCGGTCATTGTTGTAGGTGTTGATAACCGTGTTGAAAATCTGGATTTCACGAACGGTGCCCTTCAGTTCGCCGAACTCGATGTAGTCGCCCACCTTGTAGGGCTTCAACAAGAGGATGAGGACGCCGCCGGCGAAGTTCTGCAGGGTGCCGCTCAATGCCATACCGATGGCAACACCGGCACTGGCAAAGATGGCGATGAACGAGCTGGTCTCGATGCCGAGCACACCGATGACGGTGATGATGAGCAGGAAGAGGAGCGTAATCCTGATGAATGACAGCAAGAACGAGATCAACGAGCGGTCGAAGTCCTTGCGTATCATGATGGCACGCACCACGCTGTAAATCTTGTTGATAATGAACTTGCCGATGTAGAAAATCACGATGGCGGCAAGGATGCGTAAGCCCAAGGAAATCAACTGACTGGAGAGCGAGGTCACGAGACTGCCTAGGTCGAGGTACTTGAACTTGTCAACGATCTTATCGGGTGTCATCGCCGCGATGGAATCGGGGTGCAACTGGTTGGCCAGCGAGTCCACGTGAGCCGTGACGACGTTGGTCGCCTCCTTGATTTTGTTGGCCGCTGCGGTATCGGGGGACGCAACGGGAATCTGCATGAGTATCTTGTTCAATAACATAGTTGTTCTATTTTACAGGCACAAAGGTAATACCTTCCCGTCTAAAAAAAGATTAAAATCCCACTAAATAACGTGAACGACGGTGAAACTTGGGGACAGTGGTGACGGTGGCAGAGCCACCGCCCACGGGACAGGACAGGGGGGGGACGGGATACTGGACAGGGGATAGCCGCGACAAAGTCGCGGCACGGGGACCGGGACGGGAGGACGGGACTAGCGGCGCTACGGTGGCTGGGGACGGAACAAGGGCGATGGGAGTCGCGGCATAGAGGGACCCTAAGGGAATCATTTTTTCTTGATTGTTGTCTTGTGAGAGATTTTTTTGGTGTACCTTTGCGGGGTCAAAAGATTTTTTAATTGATTTTTATTATGAAGAAGTATTTTGTTACTTTCATGGCCGCCTTGATGGCCACCATGATGCTGAATGCACAGGACGAGGTGCAACCCTATTTCTCTGTAGATGAACTGCCTGACCTCATCAAGTGCCTGCCTGCTCCCCCTGCATTTGACAGTCCCGAGTTTGCCAACGACATGATGCGTTTTTCATGGGGCAAACAGCAGCGCCTCGACCCCGAGCGCGCCGAAATCGCCAAGCGTGACGCCGTGTGGTCCTACGAGGCCCTGCTGGCTGAGTTTGACGTGCCCTTCGGCCTGCATATGAGCCCCGAGAACACACCCGAAATCTGGAAACTGATGGTGACCAGCATGACCACGACCGACGCTATGCGCGTTGCTCCCAAGGCCTACTACCACCGCCAGCGCCCCTTTGAGCGCTTCCAGGACAAGATGCTCACCGACGAGGAGGCTGAACTGACCGGTGAAGGTTCCTACCCCTCGGGCCACACCATGCGCGGCTGGACTGCCGCCCTGCTGCTTGCCGAGGTGAATCCTGCCGCTGCCGACACCATCTTTGCCCGTGGTTGGATGTACGGTGAGAGCCGTGTGATCGTTGGTGCCCACTGGCAGAGCGACGTTGATGCCAGCCGTGTAGCCGCCAGCATCGCTGTATGCGCCCTTCACGGCAGCCCCGAGTTCCGCGAGCAGATGGCCAAGGCCCAGGCTGAGTACATTGAGAAGACCGGCCAGTCCCTGAATGTTACCGAGGTTGTGCCTTCAACGCCTGCCACCAGCAGCCAAGCCTATCGTATTGACGGCATCAAGGCCACCGAGGACACCCGCGGCATCATCATCCAAGACGGTAAGAAAATCCTAAAGAACTGATCAACAAGTGTTTACATTCTGACGAAATAGCTCACACTAAGCAGCGAAGGCGCTAAGAGAATGATGATTCTTGGCGCCTTCGCTGCTTAGCATAAAGGTCATGAGTCAAAATTATGGGCTTTTGTGCTCTACTTGCACAAAATTGTTGTACCTTTGCACCCAAATTTGAGAAGTTACATTATTTAAAAATGAAAAAATTCAACGAGTACAACGGTTTTAACCTGTCAGATATCAACAAAGAAGTCCTGCAGCAGTGGGACAAGGAAGATGTGTTTGGTCGCAGCATCAGTGAGCGCGACGGCGCGCAGTCGTATGTATTCTATGAGGGTCCTCCCAGTGCCAACGGCATGCCGGGCATCCACCACGTGATGGCCAGGACCATCAAGGACATCTTCTGCCGCTACAAGACGATGCAGGGCTACCAGGTGCTGCGCAAGGCCGGTTGGGACACCCACGGTCTGCCCGTAGAGCTTGGCGTCGAGAAGGCCCTGGGCATCACCAAGGAAGATATCGGCAAGAAGATCTCGGTTGACGAGTATAACGCCACCTGCCGCAAGGAGGTGATGAAATACACCCGCGAGTGGGAAGACCTGACCCACCGCATGGGCTACTGGGTTGACATGCAGAACCCCTACATCACGTTCAAGAACAGCTACATCGAGAGCCTGTGGTGGCTGCTGAAGCAGCTCTACAACAAGGGTCTGCTGTACAAGGGTTACACCATTCAGCCCTACTCTCCCGCTGCCGGCACCGGCCTGAGCTCCCACGAGCTGAACCTGCCGGGCTGCTATCGCGACGTGAAGGACCAGACCGTGACTGCCCAGTTCAATGTGCTGAGCGGTGACGAGCATCCCGTGATCAAAAAAATCCACGAGGTTGCCGACGAGGGTTTCAACGACACCTATGTGCTGGCCTGGACGACCACCCCGTGGACGTTGCCCAGCAACACCGCCCTGTGCGTTGGCAACAAGATCGACTATGTTGCCGTCGAGAGTTTCAACCCCTATAACGGCAAGCCCGCCATCTACCTGCTCGCCGATGCCCGCGTCGATGCCTACTTCAAGGCCGACGGCAAGGACCAGCCGCTGGAGTTCAACGAAGGCGCCAAGGTCGTTCCCTGGAAGGTGATTGCCCAATTTAAGGGTCAGGACCTGCTGGAGATGCGCTATGCCCAGCTGTTCCCCTGGGTGAAGCCCGTTGACAAGGTTGACGGCGCTGTTGTGGGCAACGACAACGGTTTCCGCGTCATCCCCGGTGACTATGTTACCACCGAGGACGGTACCGGTATCGTTCACATCGCTCCCACCTTTGGTGCCGACGATGCCCGCGTAGCCAAGGCTGCCGGCATCCCCGCCCTGTATATGATCAACAAGAAGCTGGAGACCCGCCCGATGGTGGATCTCACGGGTAAATACTACCTCATCGAGGACCTTGACGAGGAATTCGTGAAGAACTTCGTCAACGAGGACCTCTACAAGGAGTATGCAGGCCGCTGGGTGAAGAATGCCTACGACCCGCAATATACCGTCGGGGGCAAGTTTGACGAGGCCGCAGCCAACAAGGCCGAGGACCTGAACATCTACATCTGCATCCGCATGAAGCAGGAAGGCACCGCCTTCAAGATGGAGAAGCACGTCCACAACTATCCCCACTGCTGGCGCACCGACAAGCCCGTGCTGTACTACCCGCTGGACAGCTGGTTCATCCGCGACACTGCCAGCCGCGACCGCATGATCGAGCTCAACCACACCATCAACTGGAAGCCCGAGCACACCGGTACGGGCCGCTTCGGCAAGTGGTTAGAGAACCTGAACGACTGGAACCTGAGCCGCAGCCGCTACTGGGGCACCCCGCTGCCCATCTGGCGCAACGAGGATGGCGAGGAGAAGTGCATCGGCAGCATCGAGGAACTGTACAACGAAATCGAGAAGGCTGTCGCCGCCGGCGTGATGAAGAGCAATCCCTACAAGGACAAAGGCTTCGTTCCCGGTGACTACAGCGAGGAGAACTACAATAAGATCGACATCCATCGCCCCTACGTTGACGACATCATGCTGGTGAGCGAGACCGGCAAGCCCATGAAACGTGAGCTTGACCTGATCGACGTATGGTTCGACAGCGGTGCGATGCCCTATGCCCAGTTGCACTACCCGTTTGAGAACAAGGAAGCCGTTGACAGCCGTCGCTACTTCCCTGCCGACTTCATCGCCGAGGGTGTTGACCAGACCCGTGGCTGGTTCTTCACGTTGCACGCCATCGCCACGATGGTATTTGACAGCGTGGCCTACAAGAACGTCATCAGCAACGGTCTTGTTCTCGACAAGAACGGCAACAAGATGAGCAAGCGCCTGGGCAACGCCGTTGACCCGTTCGGTGCCATTGAGAAGTACGGCAGCGACCCGCTGCGCTGGTACATGATCAGCAACTCATCGCCGTGGGACAACCTGAAGTTTGACGAGGCAGGCGTGACCGAGGTAGCCCGCAAGTTCTTCGGTACGCTCTACAATACCTACTCGTTCTTTGCCCTGTATGCCAACGTGGACAACTTTGATCCCGAGGCTCCTCAGGTGCCCCTGAACGAACGTCCCGAGATCGACCGCTGGATCATCTCGTCGCTCAACTCCCTCATTGCCGAAGTACAGGCCGACCTGGAAGACTACGAGCCCACCAAGGCAGCCCGTGCCATCAGCACCTTTGTAGGTGACCACTTGAGCAACTGGTATGTTCGCCTGAACCGCAAGCGCTACTGGGGCGGAGAGATGACCACCGACAAGCTGGCAGCCTATCAGACGCTGTACCAGTGCCTGAAGACCGTGGCCTTGCTCATGGCTCCCGTGGCACCCTTCTATAGCGACCGCCTGTACCGCGACCTGACGCACAGTGAGAACTCGGTACATCTTGCCAACTTCCCCAAGTGTGACGAGAGCGCCATCGACAAGCAGCTCGAGCAGCGCATGCAGACGACCCAAGACATCACCTCGATGGTACTGTCGCTGCGCCGCAAGCAGAACCTGAAGGTTCGCCAGCCGCTGCAGGCCATCATGGTGCCCGTTCTCGACGAGCAGCAGCGTGCCGACATCGAGGCCGTAGCCGACCTCATCAAGGGCGAGGTGAACGTCAAGGAAATCAAGCTCGTGGGCAATGACGCCGGCATCCTTGTCAAGCGCGTGAAGCCCGACTTCAAGAAGTTAGGCCCGAAGTACGGTAAGGTGATGAAGGCCCTTGCAGCCAAGATCACCAGCATGTCACAGGCCGAGATCACCCAGTTTGAGAAAGACGGCCAATTCACCGTTGACCTCGACGGACAGCAGGCTGTTGTCGAACTTGCCGATGTGGAAATCATCAGCGAGGATATCCCCGGCTGGCTCGTCGCCAACGAAGGCAACCTGACCGTCGCCCTCGACATCACCGTCACAGACGCATTGCGCCTCGAAGGTATCGCCCGCGAACTGGTGAACCGCATCCAGAACGTGCGCAAGAGCAAAGACTTTGACATCACCGACAAGATCAACGTCACCATCGCTCCTGACGAGCGCACCGATGAGGCCGTGAAGACCTACGGCGACTATATCGCCCACCAGGTGCTCGCCAACAGCATCACCATCGGTGAGGTTGGCAGTGCTGACGCTGTCGAGCTTGACATGGACGGCTGGACGCTTCCCGTGAAGGTCGAGAAGGCTTAATCCCGAAGATTACAGATTATCACCAATCATATCCCGAATATGGACAACAAACAAGAGAAAGTAAGATACAGCGACGCTGAACTGCAAGAGTTCAAGGAACTTATCCTGGCCAAGCTCAAACAGGCCCAGGAGAACTACGAGCAGCTCAAGAACGACATCATGGTGGATGAGTCCAATCCCACCTTCAAGATGATGGAGGAAGGCGCCTCAACCCAGCAGAAGGAGATCTCGAGCCAACAGCTGCAACGCCAGCTGGAGTTTATCCGCAAGCTGCAGGGTGCCCTGGTGCGTATCGAGAACAAGACCTATGGCGTCTGCCGCATCACGGGAAAGCTCATCCCCAAGGAGCGTCTGCAGGCTGTTCCCCACACCACCCTATCGATTGAGGGCAAGGAGATCGAAGCCAAGAACAAAAAGAAATATTGACGTTATTGACACATGAAACTGTCTAACGGCAAACTTGCAGCGCTGCTCATCGCGCTGGTTATCGTCATCGACCAAGTTGTGAAGATCTGGGTCAAGACCCACTTCTACTACGGCGAGGAATTGATGATTACCTCCTGGTTCAGGCTGCTGTTTATCGAGAATAACGGAATGGCTTTCGGTATGGAACTGGGCAGCAAACTGCTGCTCACCTTGTTCCGTATCATCGCGTCGGTGGCCTTCATCTACTACTTGTGGAAACTGAGAAGCCGCACTGATATCCCGAAGGGTTATGTTGCCTGCATCGCGCTGATTACCGCCGGCGCGCTGGGCAATGTCATCGACTGTATTGCCTACGGTCTGATCTTCAACAGCCCCATGCCGCCTCAAGTGGCGCAGTTTTTACCGCCCGAGGGCGGCTATGCGAGCCTGTTTAACGGCCGCGTTGTGGATATGTTCTATTTCCCGCTGTGTGAGTGGAACTGGCCCGACTGGATGCCCTGGATCGGCGGGAACCATTTTGTGTTCTTCCAGCCCATCTTCAACGTTGCTGACGCATCGCTGAGCGTGAGTGTCATCGTGCTCATCCTGTTCTATACCCGCTGGCTGGCCAGCGGCACCAGCGACGAAAAGGACGGAGAAAACGGAAAAGACGGAAAAGACGGAAAAGACGGAGAAGGCGGAGAGGAACTGACGGCGACTACCGATCAGGCTATTGAAATGAGCCCTGAGGAAGAATAAAGAGAGTTACTTGATGCGCAACATTCTGCTCCACATATCACTCTTATTGGCGTTGACGCTGGTTCTGCCTTCCTGTGGCAGAACGCCCGGCGGTGTCCTTAGTATCAACGAGATGGCCGACCTGATTGTTGACCTGCAACTCGCCGATGCTTACATCGACAGCCACCAGATGGAGTATGAGAGTGACTCCAGTATGATGGTCATCAAGCAATCCATCTTCAAGAAGCACGGGATCACCCAAGAGGATTATGATTCGTCGCTGGTGTGGTATGCCCACAACATGGAGGACTATAACAAGGCCTACGATAAAGCCGTCAACAAGCTCAAGGAACGCTATGACAAGCTTGACCCGAGGGACAACAGCCAACCCGCAGACATCATGGCGGGTCCCGCCGGAGCACCGACCCATAACACCACTCCCAGAGCAGGTGGTCCCAACGGCAAGCACCTGAAGCACCTGAAAACCGACATCAACGGTGATAGTGTAGAGCTGTGGAAAGGACAACACGACTATATGCTCACTGCTGGTTTCCGCCGCGGTTTCATCTCCTTTGACATCCCACCTGATGCCAACAAACAGCCCGGCGACCGCTACCAGTTGTCCTACAAGCTACTGCGTGGCGGCAACGACTTCAAGGTGAGCCTGAATATAGACTACAGCGATGGTGGCACCGTCCAAATCACGCGCGGCACCAACAGCGACGGTTGGGTGAGCCTTGACATCCAGAGCGACACCTCACGCCTCGTGCGCCGCATCTACGGCTATGTGAGCTATGACATGAAGCGTGGACGCGTGGCGTATGTTGACAGCCTGTCACTCATGCGCACCCGAATCAACAAGAGCAATTATGGGTTGATTCACGTTCAGCGCACGCTGGAGAGGAGGAAGTAGATTTTAGACCTTAGACGTTAGGCCTTAGATGTTAGACTTAAGGTGTTTTTTGGGGGGGAGATTTTTTTATTCTTTTATTTTAGGAGGTTGTGCAATTGAGTGAGAAGCAAGAATCAAACAGCGGGTTGTATCTGCAACTGTTTCTGACATTCTGCAAAATCGGTGCTTTCACCTTTGGTGGCGGCTGGGCGATGATCAGCATCATCCAGCGCGAGATTGTGGAGAAACACAAGTGGATTGACCTCGAGAATTTTCTTGACCTGCTGGCAGTGGCTCAGTCCATGCCGGGCATCCTGGCGGTGAACATCAGCGTCGTTGTCGGTGACCGCCTGAAGGGAGTGAAAGGCAGTATCTGTGCCGCCATCGGCACCATCCTGCCGTCGTTCCTGATGATTCTTGCCATCGCCATCTTCCTCACGCCCGAGACCATCAAGAACAACGCCGTTGTGAGCCGCATCTTCAAGGGTATACGCCCTGCCGTGGTCGCCCTGATTATCGCGCCCGTGCTCACTACCGCCAAGAGTGCCGGCATCAACTGGAAAACCATCATCATCCCCGTGGCAGTGGCTCTGCTCATCTACAGCAAGCTGCCCTATGTTTCCAATCCCATCATCTATATCGTGCTGGGCGCCATCGGAGGATACATCTATTATCTGAGGTCTTTGATGAAGGAGAGCAACGGAAATGACGGAAGTGACGAAGTAAACAGAGAGGAGGTGGACAGCCATGCTTGAGACCTATCTGAAACTGATTTGGGCCTATCTGAAAATCGGTCTGTTCGGCTTTGGTGGCGGCTACGCGATGCTGTCGCTCATCCAGCGCGAAGTCGTTGACTCGGGATGGATCACGAGCCAGATGTTTACCGATATCGTCGCCATCTCGCAGATGACGCCCGGGCCTATCGGCATCAACAGCGCGACCTATATCGGCTATGTGGTGACAGGCAGTGTGCTAGGGTCGCTGGTCACCACGCTCACGGTTGTGCTGCCACCGTTCATCCTCACACTCATCGCCAGCCACTACATCGAGCGTCACCGCCAGAGCCCGTTTATCAAGGGCGCCTTTATGGGCCTCAGGCCCGTGGTAGTGGGGCTGATCGCTTCGGCTGCCTTGCTGCTGATGAACAGCGAGAACTTTGGCTACCTGAACAGTGAGCGCATGATTACCATCGCAATCTGTGTCGCCTCGTTCTGCATTGTCTATTTCACACGCGTCCACCCTATCCTGGTCATCATCCTTGCAGGTATCACGGGGCTGCTCGTCTTTTGACGGGGGCGAGTTGATAACTGCTCAGTGAATTGCCGTCCTCTTGAGAGGCACGGCGGCTTTGCCGCCGCCCACGGGACAGGCAGGGCGCCATAAGATGGAAGGGTGATACAAAAAATGGCTTCGCTGAGCATTTAGCCCAGCGAAGCCTCGTTGTTTATTCTCTTAGAATTAGATTGTCTAACCCTTAGGGATGATTATTGCTCGTCGCCATCGGTTATTTCTGAACCCAGCAACATCTCGATGAGCAGAGTCACATCCTTGACAGTCAGTCTGCCGTCGCCATTGAGGTCGGCAGCAATAAACTTGGCATTCATGCTTCTGGTATCCTCCTCAGCGGAATCTTCCAACAGCAGTGCAATAAGATCAGATACGTCCTTGATAGATACGTCACCATCACCATTCACGTCACCACTGACTACTTCGGGTTCGGGCTCTGCCGTGGGAGGTACGCCCAGGTAAATAGCCGTCACACCCTGCAGTTCTTCGCCCATGAGATCTACCGAAAGCCAAGCGGTATTGGCTGCCATGTAGGGATTCTCGGTCTGGGTGAAGAAGCCCAGCTTGCCGTCAGCGTCCACACCGAGGGCCAGGTTAGCGTCGGTAGCCGGCGTTGCCTGCTCGGGGATGTACTCGATGAAAGCGGTATCGTCCTTGTAGGATGAACGGTTGGTGAAGTTGCTGAAGTAGTTGCCCATGAGCAGATCGTTCACGATGGGCATGGCGGTGTGATTGGCAATATCGCCGACAGGAACCACCTTGTTGCCACTGGCATAAGCAGCCTTACACTTGAGCAGCACCGGGGTAGCGGCAGTGACAATCTCACCCTGGCCGAAGACCTTGACCGGCTCGGCATAGTAGAGACCATCTTCACCCATCTTGACCTCGGTAACCGTGTAGGCACCCTCAACACCGCCATCAACAGGCAGCAAGAAGGGATAATCGCAGCAGATCGAAGTCCAATACCAACCCTCGGCATCCTGAACAGCCTCGTTCACGGGCTTCACACCCAGGAAAGAAGTGTCGATAGAACCAGCATTGACCGGCTCAATCCACCAGCGGGTCTCGGGCTTGTCACCAAATCCAGCCGTCAAGCCGAAACCGAAGTCACGGAAGTAGCAAGGATAGTTATTATAGGTCGTGATAGCCAGATAAGTGGGCAGGTCATTCTCACAAACCTCGGAAGGAACGACATCCATCTTCAAGCCGGTGAGCGAATAGGTGCTTACTCCCTGAGCATGGAGGCTGGTAGCCTCGGTGCCAGGGATGTAGATGATTGAACCCGGGTCAGAGATCTGTGCCGAGTCGTTCATCATCAAGATGCAAGGCCAGAAAGCATCAGGCTGGTAGGTCTTGTTGTACTTTGTGCCCTTGATGCAAATGTAACTGTCGGTGTTTACATTATGCACACGGTAAAAGCCTGCTTCGGTATACTGCGCGAAAGCGGCAGTAGCCACCAATAAGCACACTACAGCTAAAAAGTAACGTTTCATCATTTTGTAGCAATAATATTTTGGTTTAAACATGATTAACTCATCATCACTGATGTATCCGGAAGGCACCGAAGGCAACAATCATCGCACATCACGCGCTATCGTGAAACCTGATTCTATTGTCTTGTAAGGAGGGCATCACGTCCTCCTATCGCAACCCACTTCAACACAATCGGCAAAGGTATATACATTTATTAAATTGTGCAACAATTTGTTGAAAAACCTTTTAAAAACCACTCATTTAGAGTAGGGTAAAGATCTCATCACATACCCGCCACCCTATTGCAGCATTGAAAAAAAAGTCCTACCTTTGTTGCTCAACGCGAAAGTACATTTAGACAAATATGAAAATCAGGCTAATCACAATCATTGCCATCCTGCTGACGTGCATCACCAGCAGCCAGGCTGCAGGCTGGATCCGCATCAACCAGCTGGGTTATCTGCCCGACGCGGCCAAGGTGGCTGTACTCATGAGTCAAGAAACCGTTCAGGTCACCGGATTTGAACTCGTTGACGTCTATACAGGGAAAACAGTCTATCGCTCGACCAAGACACGAGACATGGGACCGTGGGGGCAAATGGGCACCACGTGCAGGCTGGACTTCAGCGACTTCCAAGCCGAGGGTTCCTACCGCATCGTGGCAGGCGACATCACGTCGCCCGTATTTCCCATCAACAACCGGGTGTGGGAAGGCACAGCCGACTTTGTGCTGAACTACATGCGGCAGCAGCGGTGCGGGTTCAATCCGTTCCAGCGCGACAGCTGCCACGTCAAGGATGCCTACGTGCGCTACCATCCCGAGAAGGAGGGCCAGCACATCGACGTGCGCGGCGGCTGGCATGATGCTGCCGACCTGCTGCAATATACCACGACGAGCGCCAATGCGATTTACCAGATGATGCTCGCTTGGCAGCAGTGCCCAGGCGCCTTCGGTGACCACTATCAGGCGAACGGTCTGAAGGGCGCCAACGGCATTCCCGACCTGATTGACGAGATCTACTGGGGACTGACGTGGCTCGACAAGATGAATCCCAGCAAGGGGGAACTCTATAACCAGATTGCCGACGACCGCGATCACATCGGGATGAAACTGCCCAAGGACGACCCTGCAGACTATGGTTGGGGACCGAATAACGGGCGTCCCGTCTATTACATTGACGGCAAGCCGCAGCAGCGCGGCAAGTTCATGAACGCGACGATGGGAGCCGCCAGCACAGCGGGCAAGTTCGCCAGCGACTTTGCACTCGGTGCCGAGGTATTGGCACCCTACTATCCTGAATTTGCCGCCAAAATCCGCGCCAAGGCCGCCGATGCCTTTCAAGTGGGTATCGACAAGCCAGGCAATGCGCAGACGGTGAGCGTAGTGTCGCCCTATATCTACGAGGAAGACAACTGGGTGGATGACATGGAACTGGGTGCCATTGAACTCTACCGCATGACGGGCGACGAGAAGTTCCTGACCCAGGCGGTGGAATATGGCCGCCGTGAGCCCGTCACACCGTGGATGGGTGCCGACAGCGCACGGCACTACCAGTGGTACCCCTTCATGAACATGGGGCACGTGCGCGTGGCGCAGGAGGCCAAAGACAACAAGCGACTTGAAGCCGAGTTCATCCGCAATATCAAGGCAGGTATCGAGCGTGTTAAAGAGCGTGCCGAGCAGACAGGCAACCCCTTCCTGTGGGGCGTGCCGGGCGTCTGGTGCAGCAACAACCTGACGACGGCGCTGCTCACGCAGTGCATCCTCTACCGCCAACTGACAGGCGACCGCCAGTTCATAGAAACGGAAGCCGCCCTGCGCGACTGGCTGCTGGGGTGCAATCCGTGGGGCACGAGCATGATTGTGGAACTGCCCCGAGGGGGCACCTACCCCCACGCGACGCACAGCAACTTTGTGATGGAGCGAGTGGGTATGCCCACGGGCGGCTTGGTTGACGGCCCAGTGTATGCCACCATCTTCAACAGCCTCAAGGGAGTGAACCTCGCTGACGATATGCTCAACATCGAGGGCAACACCTATGACCTGTTCCAGCCTGGTGACGTGGTCTATCACGACAACACCCACGACTACAGCACCAACGAGCCCACGATGGACGGCACCGCCTCGCTGACCTTCCCGTTCTCGTTCTACGAGATGGAAGGCAAGAATGCGAGCGGCAAGTTCATGTGGGACGAGGGCGCCATCGTGCGTGGCGACACGACCAAGAAGCAGATTTGCCTCGTCTTTACTGCCGATGACCGTGCCGACGGTGCCGAGCGCATCATCACTACGCTCAAGAAGCAGGGCATCAAAGGAGCGTTCTTCTTTACAGGCCGTTTCTTTGACCTGTACCCCGACGTGGTGCAGCGGCTGGTCGATGGCGGTCACTACGTGGGGAGCCACAGCTACGGGCACCTGGTGTATTGCGCCTGGGAGAAGCGCGACTCGCTGCTGGTGACACGTGAACAGTTCCGCGAGGACATGATCAAGAGTTTTGAGAAACTGGCACATTTTGGCATCACGCCGCAGGAGGCCCCCTACTTCATCCCGCCCTACGAGTGGCACAACGCCACCATCGCCGCCTGGGCCCGCGAGATGGGGCTGCAACTGGTGAATTTCTCGCCTGGCACGTTAAGCAGCATGGACTATACCTATCCCGGTATCACGGGCGGCAATCCCTATCGCGACAACAAGTGGCTGTGGGACCGCATCATGCGCTGCGAGCGCGAGCACACGCTGAACGGCCAGTTGCTGATGATCCACTTCGGGACCGATGAGCGGAGGACGGAGAAATTCTACGACCGACTGCCCGCGCTCATCAAGGAGCTGAAACGTAAAGGCTACACCTTCGTTTCTCTCCCCACCCTACTACAATGATCGGTCTGGCGGGCGAGAAATTAAACAAAATTATTAAACACCTTCAAACCTTGTGAGGGACTAACTTACCGATAAACTTTATATAATTGTTCTAAGTGAAACGAAATAATACTACACTGTCGATCTGCAAGGCGATAGCGATTATCCTGATGTGTGCCGGGCATGCCGAGGGTCCGACACTGCTCGTGACGTTCATCTACCTGTTCCACATGCCGGTGTTCTTTATCGCGGCGGGTTACTTTTTTGACAAGAAGTACCTGAGCGACCCGTGGAGTTTCTGCGTGAAGCGGTTCAAGGGGCTGTATGTGCCGTTTGTCAAGTGGAGCCTGTTCTTCCTGGTGTTCCACAACCTGTTTTTCAAGATCGGGTTGATGAACGAGCAGTTCGGCAACTGGACGGGCGGCGTCACCCACCCCTACACGTGGCACCAGTTCTGCCAACGCCTGGTGCACATCGTGTTCTCGATGGCAGGCTATGACGAGTTCCTGGCGGGGGCATTCTGGTTCTTCAGGGCACTCTTTGTCGCCAGCATTGTGTTCCTGGTGCTGTATCTGCTGCTCTATAACCGCCACAAGTGGCTGAACCACGACACGGTTCCCATCGTGATTGCCGTGTTGGCCTTGGGGTTCGCTTGGTTCAAGGTGGCTAACCACCTGAGTATCGTTACCCTCGTGCAGGGCGGCATCCGTGACACTTGGGGCGTGCTGTTCTTCAGCCTGGGTGTGCTGTATCGGCGCCACGAGAGCCGTATTCCTGAGCACTGGGCATTGACATTGCTATACCTGGGGCTGCTGATAGTCGGCGCCGTCCTGGGCTTCCAGGGTATGGCACTGAAGGTGGAACTGCGCACTGTCGCTACCCTACCCGTCACTGGCGTCATCGGTTTCCTGATGGTGCATCACATCGCCTCATGGCTCGACCGCCACGAGGGCGTCGTGAAGCGTTTCCTGGTCTATTGCGGCAACAACACGCTGTATATCTTTGTGTTCCATATCATCTCGTTCAAGCTGGTGTCGGCACTCAAGATCTGGTACTACGGGCTGGACTGGGGACAAATCGGCTGCCACATGGTCATCCACGAGCACAGCACTACGGACCTGTTCTGGGTGCTGTACACTATCGTAGGCACAGCGGTGCCGTTGTGTGTTCGGTATGCTCGCGATGCTCGCAGTTTAAAGTTTAAAGTTTAGAGTTTAGAGAGGCATCCGCGCTCTGGATAGAACGCGGAGTCGCGAAGACGCGAAGTTTTTTGCTCGCAAGAGATCGCAAAAGATTAAAATTCTCTTTGATTTTTTGCGAGTCCCTTGCGAGCAAATTCTTCAATCAACTTAGCAGCTTAGCGTGAGGCCAAAGAATGCGGATGTCCCAAAAGCCTAACTTCCTGATCCCAGGAGCTGGTTGATCAGCAGGGATACGTCGGCAATGGTGACTCGGCCGTCGCCGTTGATGTCGCCGCTGCCAGCCGTCGGTTCACCGCTCAATAAGGAGCTGATCAAGGCTGTCACGTCGGCGATGGTCGTCTTGCCGTCACCGTTCACGTCGCCGGGTTCGAAAGCCAGTTTCGACGTGAAGTAGCCCGGATTGGAGGGACCGCCGTCGATGTGGGCATAGTCGGCATTAATATGACTGGAATCATAGGTCGTACCATTGCCTCCAACCAGTTTGGTGCAACGATAGAACATCTTATCAGAATTAGTGACTGAGGCAGTGCTCCAACCATTACCAACGTAGATAGTGGTCAAATTGTTGCAGTAATAGAACATGTAACGCATATTATTCACAGTTTCGGTAGTGAAATTGCTCAAATCGAGGCTTGTCAAACCTCGGCAGTTACCGAACATGTTATTCATATCTGTTACATTCTCAGTATTGAAGTTGCTCACGTCAAGGCTTGTCAAGCCGATACAACTGATGAACATACCGTTCATGTCAGTCACTTTATCGGTGTTGAAATGGCTTACATCAAGGCTTGTTAGAGCACTACATTCCGTGAACATGCTAGCCATAATTGTCACATCTTCAGTATTAAGGTAATTCATACCCGCAATAGAAACGAGGTTGGACATGCTTTCGAACCATGAGAAGGTCGTAGTGGGGCGCGCTTCAGCAAAAGACGCATCAAACACTACATGGGAAACAGACGTGCCAAGCTGTAGCCAATCTGGTTGAACATAACCCGTGTTCAAGTCATAGGCCGTACCTGAGCGAAAACGTCGTCTAGAGTCGAAGTAGAACGTCAGCGTTGAGTCAGACGGAGTAAAGCAAGCATAAGCCTCTGGTTCTGATGGCACAGCTGGATCAGTGAAATAGCCCGGGTCGCAGGGGCCGCCGTCGATGTGGGCGTAGGTCTTATCCACGTGGTTAGGATCATAGGTCGTGCCCATGCCGCCGACCAGGCTCGTGCAGTTGGTGAACATATCCACTGATTGAGTAACTGCATCCGTGCTCCATCCGTCGCCGACATAGATCGTTTCCAGGCTGTTGCACTCCAGGAACATGCCGCTCATTTTCGTCACGCTCGACGTGTTGAAATTGCTCAGGTCAAGGCTTGTCAAACTTCTACTGTCATAGAACATATATCCCAAGTCGGTCACGTTAGCGGTGTTGAAGTTGCTCAGGTCAAGACTCGTCAACCCAGAGCAGTTACTGAACATGCCATTCATGGTAGTCACGTTCGCAGTGTTGAAGTTGCTCAAGTCAAGGCTCGTCAAACCAGAGCAGTTTCTGAACATGCCATTCATGATAGTCACGCTCGACGTGTTGAAATTGCTCAGGTCAAGGCTTGTCAAACTTCTACAGTCATTGAACATATATCCCATGTCGGTCACGTTAGCGGTGTTGAAGTTGCTCAGGTCAAGACTCGTCAACCCAGAGCAGTTACTGAACATGTCATTCATGTTAGTCACGTTTGCAGTGTTGAAGTTGCTCAAGTCAAGGTTCGTCAATGATTGGCAGTACGTGAACATGGAATTCATGTCTGTCACATTCGAGGTGTTGAAACTGCCCAAGTCAAGGCTCGTCAAAAATTCGCTGCCATGGAACATATTCCTCATGTTTGTTACCTTGGTGGTGTTGAAATGGCTCACGTCAAGGCTTTCTAGACTAATGCCAGTGAACATGTAAGACATGTCTGTCACTTCGCTGGTGTTGAGGTATTCCATGCCCGTGATTGATCCGACTGCAATCCTATAAAACCAAGCTTTGGTTGATGTGGGACGGGCATCGGCAAACGACGGGTCAAACACCGCCTTGGTGCATTTGTTGTCCAAGAGCTGGACATACCACTCAGGGAGATCACCTGCAGTGTTCAGGTGATAGATCGTGCCCAGCCGGTTATTAATCTGGTCGTCGTAGTAGAACGTCATCGTCCTGTTGTCTGCCGTGAAGCAGAGGTAGGCCTCCTTGTGCCCGCTGAGGTAGCCCGGGTCGCTGGGGCCGCCGTCGATGTGGGCGTACTCGCCATCCTTGTGGTTGGGATCGTAACTCGTGCCCATGCTGCCCACCAGACTGGTGCAGTCCTGGAACATGCCCTCGGAATAAGCATCGGCTGGCAGGATCCATCCGCTGCCGGCATAAATGGTGGTCAGATTGCTGCATCTATAGAACATGTACGGTATGAAACTGGCTCGGGCGGTGTTGAAACTGCTCAGGTCAAGGCTCGTCAAGGCAGTGCAGTCCTCGAACATGTCGCTCATGTCGCCCACATTGGCGGTGTTGAAACTGCTCAGGTCAATGCTCGTCAAGCCAGAGCAGCGAAGGAACATACTCTCCATATAAGCCACATTGGCAGTGTTGAAACTGCTCAGGTCAAGGCTCGTCAAGCCACTGCAGTTATTAAACATGGAAGTCATGTTTGTTACCTCAGAAGTGTTCAGGTAACTGAGGCCCGAGAAGCTTTGCAGATTTCTCATACCGAGGAACCAATATGCGGTTGATATGGGACGGGCGTCGGCAAACGACGGGTCAAAGACGACCTGTGTAGCCGGGTGAAGATTGTTTTCAAGGTCTAACCAGTCCATGATCCACCCCGGTAATTCAAATTCTCCATTCAGGTCATAGGTAGTGCCTTCGCGGGTGCTGCGCTGGTTGTCGTAGTAGAACGTCAGCGTCGTGTTATCAGGCGTGTAGCAGGCATAGGCTCTGGGCGCCTTCGCGTCACTGAAGTAGCCCGGGTCGCTGGGACCGCCGTCAAGATGGGCGTAGCCATAATGCGCGTTGTTGTAATTGTAGGTCGTGCCCTTGCCACCCACCAGACTGAAGCAATCAACGAACACGTCATTACCATAAGTAACTGATTGTGTGGTCCACAAGTCACTGGCATAGATTGTCGTCAGATGGTTGCAGCCATAGAACATGTTATCCATGATTTGCAAATTGGGCGTATAGAAGGTGCTCAAGTCAAGGCTTGTCAAGGCACTACAGTCTCTGAACATGTTTTTCATGTTTGTCACATCTTCGGTGTTGAGATATTCCATGCCTGACAAGGAACTGAGGTGATTCATTCCATAAAACCAACCAAAGGTCGATGTGGGACGGACTTCGGCAAACGAGGGGTCAAACACCACCTGAGTGGCATACTTGGCGTTGACGTCCACATACCAGTCAGGATTATAAGTAAACCAAACTGGATAATATACGGTACCTTGTCGCGTATTTGCCAGATAATCATAGTAAAAGGTCAATGTCGTGTTGTCTGGATCAATAATTACATAGCACTTACCGGTCATGTAACCTGGCATTCCCGCTGAAGGGTTATCGGCTACAGCATAGATATAATCCATCGAGGAAGGGTTATTGTTGTAATGCGTACCCTGTCCGCCCACTAGGCTCGTGCAACCATAGAACATATTGCTGGTGTCAACATTGTACGTACCATCACCCAAGAACCAACCGCCACCCACATAGATGGTAGCCAAGTTACTGCAGCCACGGAAAATGTTAGACAAGTTTTCTACCTTGTTGATGTTGAAGCTGCCCAGGTCAAGCATCGTCAGGCCAGAGCAATTCTGGAACATGGAGCCCATAGTAATGACCTTGGAGGTGTTGAAGTGACTCACGTCAAGCGTAGTCAGACCAGAGCAATCCTGGAACATGCCGTACATATTAGTGACCTTGGAGGTGTTGAAGTGACTCACGTCAAGGCTTGACACACCGCTGCAGCCATAGAACATGCCGCCCATATTCACAGAATTAGCGGTATTGAAGTGCCCCACGTCAATACTGGTCAAGCTGCTACAGTAAGCAAACATGCCGTTCATGTTGGTCATGTTCTCGGTGTTGAGGTAATTTAGGCCCTCGATGGTCGTGAGATTTGTCATCTCATAAAACCAGTAGAAGCCCGATGTGGGACGGGCATCGGCAAATGTCGGGTCAAATACTACCTTTGTGACCGATGTCCTGATATCATACCAAGGTGCATTACCGATCAAAAGATAGGTCGTGCCCGTGCGGGTACTGCGCTGGTCGTCGTAGTAGAACGTCAGCGTCGTGTTCGATGACGTGTAGCAGGCATAGGCCTCTGCGGCCCTTGTCGCCAGTGACGAGAGCATCACCAACAGCAGCGCCATGAGCCACCGGCCCATGGATCGCGAGAGATGTCTTGATTTATCCATGATTTTTCAATTTTTAAAAGGTTAATATTCTTAGAATGTTATTCGGCCACAAATATAGTAAAAAGATATTAGATTTTAGATTTTAGACTTTAGACATTAGATTTTAGACATTAGATTTTAGACTTTAGATTTTAGGCGTTAGATTTTAGGCGTTAGATGGCATCCGCGTACTTTTTTAAGGGGGGGGAGGGGTTTTTGTTCTGATGGAATATCATAAAAATGATGAGTTTTTTGTTATGTGTGATAATTCTATTACCTTTGCGACAGATAAATGGTATTACAAGAATTATCAACTATTTTAAAAAAACAATACCTATGATGAAGAATTTGATGAGTTTGACAATCCTGCTCGCTGCGTTGTTACTTGCTGGATGCGGTCAGAAAGTACAGGAGGAGCAAGCTGCAGAGGAAGCGCCAGTTGAAGAGGTTGCCGTGAAATCGGCAGCGATGGAGCAGCCCGTTGAGGCGGGAGAGGTTGGCCGATGTGTGTTTTTCTTCTCCTACAAGGATGGTGAGAAGCAATTGAATGTCTATCAGGAGCCTTCTACTTCTTCTCCTGTTGCCACTACCTTAAAGAATGAGAGCATCGATGATGCTTATATCTACATCACCCCGTGTGACAACAAGGATTGGTATCATGTGAGCAAATCCGCAAAGGGTCCGTACATCGGCTACATGCACTGGGAGAGGGCTTTTCTTGATGGTGAGCTTGCTGAAAACACCTGTGAGTGCACCGTCACCGACCCCGACGGGCAAGTCAACGTCCGCCAATATGCTACGACCAAGTCAAAGATCGTCAAGACATTGCCCAAAGACAGTCACTTTATTGGAGTTCTTGCCGATGACATCAACAATTGGATGGGCGTGCTCGAAAAGAGAGTCGGTGCTGACAAATCAGAGTATTATCAACTGATTGGCTTTGTACACGTGAGCAAAATCAAATACAGCGATAACGGCGAATAAAACCACCTTAAAGGTAAGAAAACAGAGGTAACTCTCTGGAGAATGTATCAACGCCCCCTACCCTCTCATTGATGAGGTTGGGGGGCGTTGAGTAGGTTTTACACTCAAAACACTTCCTCTTGGGACATCAACGCCCCCTAGCCCCCTCTAATCTTAGAGGGGGAGTTGCTAACGCGCTGATTGACAATCAATAATTTCGTTGAACTCACGGGGGAACGAATGCTGGGCTGGAGACGCAAAATTTTGCGCCTCTACATAGCGAACGAGCTGAGCATCAATGCTGCCGTTAAACTAAGACTTGGGCTTGGCGGGGCGAGGTTTGCTGACGAAGTAACAAAAGCCAAGGATAATGACGATGAAAACGAGAGCGATGGGGACATTGAGGAAATAGCTCCCGGCGTCATCGCTTTGACCCAAGCGCAGGAGATGGATGCCATAGTTGGCATTCAACAGGACAGACCATGAGGTATAGGCACACACGAAGGTCATTACTAAGCGCCATAAGGTTCCCCACACGCCATAGCCAAACAGTTGCTTATAAGTGAAGAACAACAGCAGTTGGGCAAAAATGAGCACGAGCCATCCCATAGAAGTAATATCGTAGAACATGTTCAAGATCAAAAACACGACCGTACTGAACACTTGGATGAAGAAGCCCTGCGGAATGGTGTGGCGCGTGTTGCGCGGAGCAAAGCGGAATATAAAATAGTTGGGGATAATCAAGAAAGAGAGCATAATCAAGGACAAGATATCAGGATGGGTGTTGAGCCACTTCAACATTTGGTCCAAGAAATCGCTAGGAGGGGGGAAGGCACCCTTGAGATGAATGTTCAGCCAGGAGAACACATGAGTGATATAGGACATCTTTTCTTCGGGGTTGACGCGGATCATTCCGTGGATGGCACCCGTGAGAAAATCGACAATCACACCAAGCACGGCGATGATAGCCAGCATCTTGACAGGCGGGAAACTCACCTGGCGCTTGCCGCTGATGTAGTCGCTGATGAAGTAGCCAGGGCGCAGGAACAGCTGCACCACCGAATAGAGCAGCGAGCGGTTGTGCATACCCCAGACCTCGGCGATACTGCGCCACACACTGCGCCACGTGATGGGTCCCAGCCCAGACTTCTGAGAACAATAGGGACAGAAGTTGCCCACGAAGTCATGGCCGCAGTTGTGGCAATGCTGCGTGTCGAGTGAGGTAAACTCGTTGTCATGCGGGTTGTGCTGCCACTGCCTGAAACGTCGATATGCTGCCTTGAAATCCATTGAGTTTATTAAGGATTTAGGTGTCAGGTTTTAGGCTTTAGCGAGCATCCGCGACCTAATACCCAACACCTAAATTCTAAAGCCTATACAAGATTAATCGTCGTAGTCGGTGTCGATGACCTGGAAATGGCGGTTGAACTCAATCTCCATGCCGTTGTTGAGCTTCACCTCATAGACGCTACGGTGGCGCTCAATCTTAATGATTGACTTGCCAGGAAAGGTGCTGGTGACATAGGTGCTGATTTGTTCGGGGACGGCAGCAGCGGGCACCTTGCCGTTATAGCACTCGATGTCCTTCCAGTTGCCAGAACGGTCAAACTCCACCTTCTCACCGCTCTCATAGCGGATGGTATAGTCATCCCAGTCGGCGGTCACCAACAGGGGCGCCTTAGTGGCGAAATGGGCTTTATGGAAAGCCTGTGCAGTCTGCGGCAGCTGATCGAAGGTGATCACGCGGTCATCATCATCGGCACTCATCGTGAGGCTCATGGTCATGACCATAGCCATCAACAGTAAAAATTTGATTTTCTTCATTTTTTTTATTCAGTTTTCAGTTGTTAGTTTTCAGTTGTTAGTTTTCAGTTGTTAGTTTTCAGTTTTCAGTTGACAGGAGGCGGATGCTTCACTAATCACTAATCTCTAATCACTAATCTGCGAGCGCAGCGAGCAATTAATCATCCATCTCCATGAGGGCACCCTGCTTGTTGAACTTGAGTTCAAGACCATTGGCGAGCTCAATCTCATAGCCATAACTCTCCTTGTCAATCTTGAGTATCATGGCTTGCGGGAATTGAGCCTGAATTTGTGCCACGATCGGTGCGGGGATCAATGCCGTGGGTACAGGGTTGGTCAATGTACTCTGAATCTTGTCCCACACTTGGTCGGTGTCAAATTCAATCTGGGTACCATCGGCAAGCACGACGTCATACTGCCATCCAGTAATCTCAAGATCCTTCTGGGCAAACGAGATGGCCTGTCCAGGGAAGTTCTGCTGGATGAATGACGTAATGGGCATGGGCAGCTGGGCGGGCAAAACGGGTTTGTCGGTACACCCAGACAGCAACATCAAAAAGGCGAAAATGCCACAAGCAAATAATTTTTTCATATAAATATCACTTTAGTCGCTGCAAAAATACACTTTTTTTCTATTATAGCTAATCATCTTCTATAAAAAACGCGTTCTTGGGTATCCTCATGCTATTTGGCAAGGGCTGAAAAGCCGGAGTTATCTGTGGCTGAGGCAACGGTCATGCGGGGCTAATAATACTCATGATATGTACTGAATATACTTGGGAACGTGTGCTTCAATGGTTTGAAATGTGAACGTCCTTGATCAGGGAAAACGCTAAAAATCCCAATCCGCTAGATTTTTAGGCAGAACTATTGATTTTTCCAAAAATATTGTACCTTTGCCGCGAAAAATAAAGTTTATTCATTCAAATCAATTGACTAAGATGAAAAGAAGTATTCAAGCTATCATTCTGTTGGTCGCTATGCTGGTGAGTTTCAACGCCAGAGCCGACCATGACCAAGTGATCACCTACGACCAGCTGCCTGAGGTTGCCCAAACGTTTCTCAAGCAGTATTTTGCCGACAAGGTGCCCCTGGTGGTGACCGTTGATTGGGATGACTACGCCATCCGTTACAGCAGCGGTGAGAAGGTGGAGTTTGACAAGCAAGGCAACTGGAAAGAGATCGACTGCCGTTCATCGCTTGTCCCCACAGAACTGATTCCCGAGGAAATCAAGACCAACATCAATGCCACCTTCCCTGGTGCCATTATCCTCAAGCTTGACCGCAATCGTCGCGGCTATGAGGTGAAGCTCAACAATGGCCTCGAAGTGGAGTACAGCCCCACATTCCAAGTCATCGATATTGACGACTAACCAAATCAGCAACCATTAATTAGCGGAGTGTGTCGTCATAGTAATGCCTATAAAACTGTGAGACTGTTGCAAAACTTCACTTGACACATTTAATCGGCCTAACGGCCGAGAAATTAAACAAAATAATTTATTTATAATGCTTAATTTCTTGCCCGCGAGGCTGACAATAATGGTTAGGCAAAAAATCATGAGGCACCCTCTTAATCATCAATAACTTAACAAATGAATAAGATTTATTTTAAAGTATTGTCGATCGGTGTAATTCTGTTTACGTTATGGTCCTGCTCGGGAAATAGTAACGATGCTGCTTATCAGCAACAGCAAGTCGCTGTGCCTGCCCAACAGCAACCGGCTCAAGCCGCTCCCGTAGATTCAACCATGGCTCAGGCTCCCGCCCAAGCCCAAGCTGCTGCCACTGCTGCAGCCCAGTCATTGCCCGACCCCATCACCACTTTCATCAAGCAGAATTTCCCCAATGCTTCGGTAGTGGGTGTTGAGCCCGATCACGATCATGGCGGCATGGAGTATGACGTCTATCTGAACGACGGCACCGAACTCGACTTTGATGCCAATAACCAGTGGGAAACGATTGAATCGAGAGGAAAAGGCGTTCCCGCTGCCTTCATCCCTAAGGCTATCGCCACCTATGTACAGGGCAACTATCAGACGCCTATCGTCAAAATCCACAAGGAGCACTATGGCTATGAGATTGAGCTCTCCAATGGAATGGAGCTGAGCTTCGACCGCCAGGGCCACTTCATGGGCATGGACGATTAATGCTCGCTGCGCTCGCAGTTTAGAGGTTAGAGTTTAGAGTTTAGAGGGGCATCCGCGTTGATGCTCGCGAAGCTCGCAGATTAGAGATTAGTGAAGCGGCTATGCCTTGGTGTGGCCGCTCTCTTTATCGGAAAATCTCACGCTAAGACGCTAAGGCGCTAAGTTTTTTAGGATCGATTGCAAACACACCCAAAGGGTGTTAAGGGATTTGCATCACCGCGGATGTCTCTCACTAATCACTAATCTCTAATCTGCGAGTGAAACGAGTACAAAAAAGTTGATGATGGCACAATTTTTGCTGCGAAAATATTTGGCGATTTGATTGAGATATCGCTATCTTTGCGGCCAGAATTTTGACAACAATCACATGATAAGGCTGTGTAATCAGCCATTCATGGGATTGTTGTGTTTTTTTATATACAACATTCCCAGTGAGTTAACAAACTGACGTTCTTTAACTTATTGAGATTGTTATGGCAAAAGGAAAGCATTTTGTCAAGGTGTGCAGCTGCACACCCCGTGGAGACCTCCGCATCAAGGATCTCCAAGTGTTGAACCAGATTGTACGTGACGAGGAAGCATCGATTGCCCGGGAGAAGAATGCGCGCAAGTTGGCGCGGAGGGCGCTGGCCCTGGGCGACATCTGCATGGCGGCAGGGTGCCCCATCAAGGCTATCCGGATTTGGCAAACGGCAGCCCAAAGACTATTGGCGATGGATTACTACTGGGTCGATGTCCCGCTCTATTTTGAAGCCTACACGAGCTTTGATAACCTTGTCTCGGAAGTGGAAGGCGTCACCCTGGGCCAACGCATCGACAAAGCCTGGCACCAGCTGGGTCATCGCGAAATGGCGACCTGGACCCGCCACATGCGCAAGGAATACTGCGACATGTGGCTCGACAGGTACTACGAAGCCCTGCCATGAGCAATAACTGGGACAAACAAAACTGCAGAACAAGCGCCGAGGCGTTGGACCTCGGCGCTTGTTGTTATGTTGTGAGTACGTCGTCGCGACGCTCGTCATGTGTCGTAGGACTTATGGTAATTAGTAAATCCGTGCAGGTTTTTGAGGGATGGGAGTGTTTGATAGTTTTTTTTGCTTAATTTTGTGCTGACCAAAATTCAAGTACAAGATGTAATGAACCGGCAATCACTGAAAAGGGATTTTGAGCGCTTTAAGCGCTGGATTCGGCGAACGCCCCCGTTCCGTCATGTGAGCGAAGAGGAGCATCGCTGCCAATGTTGCGGGCACCGCTATCGCGGTAATTATTGTCCACGCTGTTCCCAAAAGGCGGAGCTTGGGCGCATAACGTGGCGCAGTGTCCGCATTGGTGTGATGGACGTCTGGGGACTGGGCTCGCGATCGATGCCGATGTCTATTTGGCAACTCCTGTATCGCCCGGGTTATTTCATCGGAGACTATATCAGTGGCAAGCGGCAGTTGAGTTTTCCGCCAGTCAAGATGCTGTTTATCGTCGCTTTTATCTATGCGAATGTCTACTTCTGGTTTTTTCCCGAAGTGTTGAAACTGCCGTTGGAGGAACAGGGAGATCTGGGATATAAGTTGTGGATCAGGCAACATTATAGTTTGGCCATGCTGGTCATGTCGGCATTGGCTATCATTCCCACATGGGTCATCTTCAGACACTCGCCACGCAACCCACATCACACACTTCCTGAGGGTTTCTTCATCCAAGTGCTCTTACAAACGCTCACCATCGTGCTGTCATTATTGACAATACCGCTTGATTTTATCAAATCCGACTTCAGCACAGCCGCTTACGACTTGTTGATTATGTTCTATTTCTTTGTCGCTTATAAGCAATTATTCGGTTACGGGATATGGGGGACCCTCTGGCGCCAGACTTTGGTTTCCATCAGTGTCGTTTTTTCCTTTATGTTTTTGATATGGCTATTCTACCCCACGATGTTGGACACCGTTATAGAGGTGCTGGACTTCTTCGGCTATTATACCGAATATATCTTATAAAAGGTAAAATAGGGATGGTTCTCTTGATTTGATTTTGAGGTGTTGCTGTTAATTGCGAGAGGGCAGATGCCAATTTGCGCTTATTGTATTTATTGTCTTCCTTTTATGACTTACGGCGGGTGGGATGAAAACGAGCGCCGGGGCGTTGAGCCTCGGCGCTTGCTATATTGACTGATGTGTTGTCGGTGGGATTACTCGTCGTCGCGACGGTCGTCACGGCGGGGACGGCGCGGGCCGTTGGGACGGGGACCGCGGTTGCCACCGTTGCCACCAGGACGCGGGCCGTTGGGACGGGGACCGCGGTTGCCACCGTTGCCACCAGGACGCGGGCCGTTGGGACGGGGACCACGGTTGCCACCGTTGTTGCCATTGCCATTGGGACGGGGACCGCGGTTACCACCCTGGCGACGCTCGTCATAACCCTCGGGCTTCTCCTGCAGGGCACGCATCGACAGGCGGAACTTGCCGGTCTTCTTGTCAATCTCGATGAGCTTGACGGTGACCTCGTCACCCTCGTGCAGGCCGCTGGCCTCCATGCTCTCGAGACGATCCCAGCTGATCTCGCTGATGTGCAGCAGACCGTCACGGCCAGCCATGAACTCAACGAAGGCACCGAACTCGAGGATGCTGACCACCTTACCGGTGTAGACCTGACCCTCCTCGGGGACAGCGGTGATGGCCTTGATGCGGGCCACAGCAGCCTCGATGCTCTCCTTGTTGGCAGCAGCGATCTCGACGATTCCCTTGCCGTCAACCTCCTCGATGCTGATGGTGGTACCAGTCTCTTCCTGGAGACCCTGGATAACCTCACCACCCTTACCGATAACAGCACCGATGAATTCCTTGTCGATGACCATGGTAACGATGCGGGGAACGTGGGGCTTGTAGTCCTCACGGGGCTGGGGAATAGCCTCGTTGATGAGGTTGAGGATGTGGAGACGGCCTTCCTTGGCCTGGTGCAGAGCCTGCTCGAGAATCTCGTAGGGCAGACCGTCGCACTTGATATCCATCTGGGTAGCGGTGATACCGTCGACGGTACCCGTTACCTTGAAGTCCATGTCACCCAGGTGGTCCTCATCGCCCAGGATGTCGCTCAGCACGGCGTGCTTCACGTTACCCTCATCGGTGATCAGACCCATAGCGATACCGGCAACGGGCTTCTTGAGCTTGATACCGGCGTCGAGCAGTGCCATGCAACCAGCGCAGACGGTAGCCATCGATGACGAGCCGTTGCTGCTGAGGATGTCGCTGACGATGCGGATGCAATAGGGGTTATCCTCGGGGATCATGCGCTTGAGGGCGCGATGAGCCAGATTGCCGTGACCGATCTCGCGGCGGCTCACGCCACGGGGTGCGCGTGCCTCACCGGTCGAGAATGCGGGGAAGTTGTAGTGCAACAGGAAGCGCTCGTTCTCATGACGCAGCACGTCGTCGATGAGCTTCTCGTCATCCTTGGTACCGAGGGTTACGGTTGCCAGTGCCTGGGTCTCGCCACGCTTGAACAGAGCCGAGCCGTGGGGATAAGGCAGGTAGTCGGGCTCGCAGTAGATAGGACGGATCTCGTCGGTCTTGCGACCGTCGAGACGGATGTGCTCGTCGAGGATGCAACGGCGAACGGCGTCGCGCTGCACTTCCTCGTAGTAGCGCTTGATCATCGGTTCCTTCTCCTCACGCTCCTCC
>ONJS01000018.1 GCA_900318205.1 uncultured Prevotellaceae bacterium
AGTCGAGAAAGAAAGTGTAATACTCGATGAGGGTCTGCTGGCGCACCAAATCGGCTACAATAACGTCGGCGAACCTCTCGTAGGCAACAACCGAGGCGGATGAGCGTGTGGGATTAAGCGCCATCAGGTGGGCGGGCTGTACTTCCTGCGGGTTCCAGTTGGAGGGAATGAGGGAGTTACGCACGCCGAGCACGAACTGATTGAGGGCAGTGACATAGAACACCTGACAGTCGCTGTCGGTGCTCTTCTTGGGACTGGTTGACTGTGCCACCGTCGCCGTGGGGATGACGGCAGAGAACGAGCGCACGGCATCGGTGCCAAGGCTGCCGATCTGCACAAACTCTCCAAGGCCGCTATCGGCACTCTGATTCCAGCGGTAGGTGTTGCCGGTGTCCTTGTGGCAGTAGATGGTGCCAGGTTGAGGTGTGCCGATGTCAACAATCCCAACCTGTTCAACGCTGGTCTTCTTGAACAGCTTTCTATATGGCACGTTGTTGTTGTTCAGTCCGTCTTCGAGGTAGATGGAGCCCACGGGAATGTCATCCCAGTTGTAAGTGTCCAGTTCGAGTGGCGAAATGGGCACGACGTTGTACAGCACAACCTCTGGCCACTGGCCGGGTGTAAGCCTCGACGACATTGCTTTGCCGTTAAGCAAGTCGGCCTTGTTGGTAATCGCCGTCTCAACTTGCGTCGCCTTGGTCATCGCTGCAGATGCGTTCGACTCGGCGTTTTCGGCCTTGGAGTAGGCAGAGTTGATCTTATTAAACGTAGTGGCAGTAATGATACCAGCCTTCGTCGTTGACGCAATCGGCAAAGTGGATGACACCACTGTTCCGCCTGCGTTAGTGACCTTCAGCGTCACAGTCGCACCGTCATCACTGGCCACAACGGACGCGCTCACCAGTTCCTTTGCATTGATGAGTGCCAACAGCCCTGATGTGTCCTGTGACGACGCGGCCTCAATGAGCTGGCGGAGCACATAGAACGTAATGCGCTTGCCGCCGGAGACCTCAAAAGAGTCGTTATCGTTCAAAGCGGTGACTGGCGTCAGCTGCGCTATGGTCTTGCTGTTGGTGGCAAGAGCCGAGAGTACCGCATTGATAATCTCTTGTTTCTCTTCGCTTGTCATAAATCAATAAATTAACCGGTTAATATTATTTTCACTGTCTAACTTGCGGTAGTAGTCCTCATCAACGCGACGGATGGCCACATGGTTAGCCGCCTCGATGACAGGATTGAGTAGTGTCACCTTTTGCACGACCTGAGTGATTACAAATGAGTTCAGCAACTCATCCAAGGCGGTCACCTCGGGCACGTTGGACTCTTTTCGTGCATACCTTACACCATCAAAATAGACGTAGCTGCACGTCAAAAGGCGGTTAAGTAGTTCGCCAAACCAAATAGGCACTCCGTCACCTTCCCCCATGGTAAATGACTTGGACGTGCTGTCCATTCCGTAGAGTTCCACGATGTCGGCACTATCTGTTACAAACTGCTCATTCTCCACACCGAAAGACCAACCACCATCCTTGAATCCGCCAGGGACACGGAAATCAAAGAAAGTAGGCATATTGTCGATGAGGAATACCGCATCGTCACGCTGGCGGTTGTCTTTCATCGCATATTGGATGAGTGTGGTTTGCTGTAGCTCCAGTTCGCAATCGGTGACTTTGAACGGCTCACTGGTGCCAACGCCATCCATTACGATATAGTAGTAGCCGTTACTCAGGCAGTGGATGGTAGCAAAGAATAGCATGTCGGTGCCGTTCATGTCCCACTCGCTCCAGTCAATGGTGTATAACTCCGTATTGTCGCAGGCGTTATACACTTTTGTTGTTGGCGGCGTATCTCCTGTCACGCCGATGAGCTGCAACTGTATCTTGTCAGTCGGCGCAAAGGTCTGGACGTAGTAACTTGGCACTCCGTTGCGGCCCTTGCGCGGCTGAAAGAATATCGGGCTGAATGGTGATAGTATCATAGTTCCGTGATGTCTTTAATGATGAGTTCGTAATCCATGCCGCTCTGCCTGCCATAGCGGGCATTGGCCTTGCTGATGAAGCCTCGGTAACGGTATCCGTTGTGGTCTATGCTGATGAGGCCGTCCCAATCGACGGGCAGTATCATGTCATCGGTGGTGAACTCCAGCACACCGGCAGTAAACAGCGCAGTGTTGGCGGTAATGGTGACATCACTCAGGGCGTTGTCTCCGTCGCTCGACGTCATCTTTAGCGTCACGGCCTTGCCGTTGCCCATGGCGGCGATGAAGCCCACGTTGTTGGCGATGCACACGCTCGGCGCATAGGCGGTGTTCTTTGACGCGGCATAGGTGAGCGTGCTGTTCTCCACCTCGGCACACACGAAGAAAACATCCTCGTCGTTCTTGTCATCGGTGGTGTCGCTCTGCTTCTCGCCCTTGCGCAGCGTGAACTCGATGCCGTAAGAGTCTGCCCTGTACTTGCTGATGAGCGACAACTTCTTATCGGTGGCACTGTAGCCAGTGGCGTAGTAGTTGGTGAAGTTCTTCTCCAGACGGCCGTTGATTTCGCCGTACTCCTTCTTGGCATACCCCGCATCGACCTCGGTATATATCAGTCCTTCGGCTACGGTGTACTTGACACCACGCACCTCGCTGATGGCTTTGGTGGACGATGTGGAGAATACCGCCGAGCGGTGGAGGAACTGCACCTCGTTACCGACAACACGATAGGTGTACCCGAATACGGCTTCCATCCAGTCGCAAAACTGCTGGAACGTGCTATACACTTTGGCGTTGGCCATCTTGCGCAACGCCTCTGCGGGGAAGATGTAAGTCTTTGCCAACAGCCCTGCGGCGTCGGCTGCTATGCTTGCGGTGGCCGTCGGCGAGATGCTGGTGACAATCTGCTCCAGCAACTCGATGGGACGGATGGCACCGTAGGAGTAACTGTTGCGGGCTGGGTCTCTCCATGTCATGTCAAGTGTGGCGTCACGCCATATCATATCGTTGTCGAGGCCCAGCATGAGGTAGTTGGTGGAACCGAGGCCGCTGACGGATGCCGATGCGGTGCAGTACCGGTCCTGATAGTAGAAAGCAGGGGCGCCCCTGTTCACCCATCCGTCAACACCGCCGCGGTACTCATAGACGGTGTTTTGTAGCCAGTAGTCATCGTTCTGGTCGGAATAGGAATAGCTGCCCACGACACCGAACATGCCGATGAAGAGCCCGTCAGTGTGCTGCGCCGCTGCCGCCTGCAGGTCCGCAAGGGTGGCGTACTTCAAAGGCCATGAACCGGCACGGCTGCCGATCCACATGCGGCGCGTCAGTCCGTTGATGCGCTTCATCGTGATGTCGTTGTCAAACAGGGTGGCTACTTCGGTGGCCACTGTCGTCCCCTCGGTGCCGTAGTAGAACCTGAGATGCGCCACGTCGGTATCAGCGGCCATGGCATAGTCGGGGTTGAGGTAACACGTCACGGTGGCCTGCACGAAGATATGCACCGTAGGAGCGCCGGCTTGTACGATGTTTGCGAAGAAACGCTGCTCCGAGGTGCCGTCATATCCGCTGCTGGCGTTCGACGGCTCGATGTAGTCCTGGGAGATGACGGTGGAGTTCGTCTCGTCCCAGCGCACGTCAACGATGCCAGCCTCCTGTGAGTTGTTGGGCAAGGTGAACTTCGCACTGTTGGCGAACTCCATGCGCTCGACGGTCACATGGTCGAGGTTGAAACCCGACACTGGCAGCTCGTATTTCTGGCCCTTCTTGCTTTTCAACAGCCCGGCAAGGGTGTTGTCGATGGCATGGATGGTAAGTGTCTTGGTCTCTATCTCCACGGTGGAGAAATCCAGCGGGCAACGGAACTGCTCAGTATAGGTCCAGTCGTTGTTCTTGGTGCTCACTGCGACAACAGCATCAGCAAGGAAACCGTCGGCAAGGTAGAGATCTCGCAAGAGCCTGAACGCGGCACCGACAAACTTGAACTCGGAAGAGAACGAACGCATCACGCCGCTGTAGTCCTTGCGCTCCAGCGTGAACTCTATCTCGTCCCAGTTCTTGATGTCGGTGACGGATACCTCGTGGCTCGTGCCACCCGCGATGATATGCAGTTTCGTCTTCATGCCCTTGCCGTAGTCGGTTTTGGGCAAATTTATAGAGAAAAGAAGGGCACCGTGGCGATTTACTGAAATCTCAAATTTTGGCAACGTGCCGAAAAGAGGGTTAATTGTTTGATTTTCTTGATACTATTGCAACACTTTGCCGAAATGCTAATTTTTTAACGCATAAAACAAGCCCCCTGAATTTTACACTCAGAGGGCGCGCTTATTTCAGTGGATTATCACTTTCCTTCGCCAATCCTGATGAAGTATTTGTAACCTTCCTTGCGGCCTTCGAGGATGGCAAGCGTGTTGCAGGCCATTGCGACCTCACGAGGGGTAGCGAAGTTTACGGCGAACTTGATGGCCTTGATCTGCTTGTTGATTTTCCTTACTTCATTTTTCATCGCAAAAGTATTGGGAAGTAAACCGTTGCGGATGCCCTCAAAAACTTTGTCCATGATATTTTGGCGGGCCGCATTCATCACTGCATCTGTGTCAATGTTGTTTAACACGTCTAATTCATTGTCAGTAGTCGTCATAGTGGTTCAGTTTATTGGTTTGACTTGTTTGCCCGTGTAGCCGATAGCGCAGCTTGGTTAATTTATTTTCTTCCAGCACCACGATACATCGTAAAAGTGCCATCACCGTTGCTGTGGGTCCAATAGCTGCAAGCCCTCGCTTTTTTACGCCATACAAATGTAGGCACATTGTGACGTTCAGAGTAGTTCATTGCTGCCTCTTTTGCAAGTGCCATGTCGTTGGTCTCGAAGAATGACTCCTGGCTGGTGGTTGTGACTTTGATTGCGTTCATAATTCTTTGGTTTTAATTGGTTTGACTTATGTTTACACTGCAAATTTCGGGACGATTTCTCACCCACCAAACATTTTCACAACTTTTTTTCAAAAAAATGAACTTTTTTTTTATTTCACCATTTCACTCGGACACATCAGGACGTCGCCGCAAATGTAATCACTGGGGAAAATGGCGCTTTGGGCCTTGGCCATGACGGTGGCCATCATATTGAGAGGCAACGCGTCCTTGCCCTCCTCGTTAATGACCATAATGACATCGTCAGTCAGATAGACAATCTCAATGAGACCACCGACAAAGCCCTGCAACTCTTTCAGCTTGAAGTCGGCGCCATTGGCAGGGAAAACCCCTGCCGTGGTGGCGTCGCTCTTAATCAGTATAGCGCCTTTCATATTGCGATGGCGATGAAGTTTTCAACTCTGAAGCTGCGGAATGCCTGCTTCTTGGTGTCGTAGTAACGCATAACGCCGAAGTTGGGCGCCTTGGTGCCACGTCCAGAGGTGATGCCGGCAGGAAGATTGCAGAGGGTGCCGTAGGCGACGCGGGCACTTCCATCTACTTTCTCATAGAAGAATTTAACGACACCATGCCTCATCATCTTGGCAAGGCGATACAGCGTCCAGGCTTTCTTCAAAGCTGCGCTCCAGGTGTACTCGCCGCTCACAAAAATGTGATGGGCATAACTCATGACTCTTACACGGAAATTGAAATTGGTCTGCATAACTTTAACAGTTTAATTGGTTTGACTTTAGTGTAATTCTTATTGAATTATCTACTGTAAAGTTAGCCAATATTTACGATAGACGCAAACAGAATGACCGCCATTTTTACACCTTAACATTTACTGACGTTTAGGACTCAAGCAGTGACTTTAGACGCTTGCGGGCGTAATAAATACGACTCTTTACCGTGCCTACATTCGCGCCAGTCCTGGCCGCTATCTCCACGTAGTCGTAGCCCTCCGCATACAGCAAAAGCGAACGCATCTTCACATCCTTTGACGACATTGTCCTGATGAGCGACAATAGCGAGCGGAAGGCCTCGGCGCTGGCCGGATCCTCACGGCCGCACACCGACCACACCTCATGCAGGGGACAAAACGAAACGAGACCGCAACGGCGCCTCCTGCTTTTGAATGTGTTCGACATGATGGCCATTAACCACGGCTTAATGTCCTTTGTCCCGTCAAACCGCCGCGCGTTCGTCAGCGCCTTGACTATGGTGTCGTGTGCAAGATCCTCGCCGTCGCTCTCATCGCAGGCCATGCGGCACGCAACGGCTCTAATCCATAGGTAGAGCCGCTCCACTTCTCGCTCGACGCAGTTCATCGCCTCGGTCTCCTTGCCTCTTTGCGCATGGAGCGCGCCTGCCGGTGCAGCCTGTCAATCAGGTCGTCGATGCTGCCTTTTGTCCTGAGGGTTGACAATTGCGCCAATATAAGGTCGCATTTCTGCTCAATCACCGCCACCCTCACTGCTATGCGGTGTAACTCTTTCGATTCGTTGTGCTTCATAATCTCGATGTTTTACGCGATTATTACTCACAACATTACCGAAAAGTTCAAAACATGGAAAATGCCGCGCTGCATCACTGCAACACGGCACTTCAGAGTATATTCACTATTCCAACTTAAAACTACTTCTTCTTTAATTTTGCGTTAAGCGCCTTCGCCATTTCATTGGCCTTGCGTACCATCGAGGCAAAAACACTCGCACGGATGGTCTCGATGTCGATACTCATCTTGTTAAGTATCATCAAGTCGGCGACCATATCCTCGTAGCCCTTGCGGATGTCGTCCGGGGTGGTCTTTTCCTTGTTTGGTGCCTCGATGCCCATCCGCTTGAGTTCAAAGGTGGCGGAATTCAAACGCTGCTCAACTTCAACGGCAAGTCTATTGTCATCGAAGCGGGAGCAGTCAATGCCAGCTTGAGCCATCAAGTCCCGGACCTCATCGAAGGCTTTAAGCCCGACGAGCGACTTGAGAGCGCCGAAAAGTACTGACTTTGCTCGCAGCTTGGACTTCTTCTCATGGTCAACTATCATGGACTTGTAAGATGCAGGGCTGGCTATGGACTGGAACTCACGGGAGATATCCTCACGCGCCATGACAAGACGCTCTGGCTGGACTACCTCGTGCCGTCCCTTCAGCACGGACAAGTCGCCGCATTCAAGGTCAATGAACTCTGCAAGGGTCAGTTCGCTTAGTCTCGTTTTCATATCCTTTCGTGTCTGTATTGGTCATATCTCGCCTTTGCAGCGTCGCGGCTCTGCTGCTTGATCATCGCACGCATCAGCCTGCCGAGTTCGCGCACGTCACGTTGCAGGTCGCGGTAGTCGTTGTTCACCGTCACGTTAGGATGGTAGGCCGCTTGTATCAGTGGCATGATGTTGGGCAGTGGTAATGCAGCAATCACGTCACCATAGTTCACGGGCGGCTCGTTGGCGATAGTTTCAAGGAACTTCCGGCGGTCTTCATACACCTTTGCGCCCTCGGGGAGGTAGAGCATAGTGGGGACATCTGGCGTTAACCAGAATTTGCCGTCGCTCTCAACAACCTCGCGCTTGCCGCCGTCACCGACGATTGCGGGGCCTCCCGGGTGGTACTCCGTGCCTCGCTTGTATGCCTTGATGGGCTGTGCGATGGCCGTGGCAAGCTGTATGGCACCCATAGCGGCTACCAGTGCCATGTTTACCCAGTTGGGCGAGGCTTTCATAATGCCGAGGGCGGTGGCGATGGCGATTTGACTGATGTTGTTTGCTTTTTCGGCCACTGCCTGCTTGTATTCGGCTTTTGCTTTCTTCTTTGCCAGTTCCTCTTCACGCTTGGCGGTGGCGGCTTCGGCCTCACGCTTGCGCAACTCTGCCTCTTCCTGGGTGATGGCTCCACGCTCGGCAAGTTGTTCGATGTTGGCAATCTGGGCATCGTATTGCGCCTGGTTGGCCTCCTGCTGCTCCTCAATCTTTGCTATCTCGCCATCAAAGAGCGTGGTTACCAGGCTTGTGATGTTGCCAATGGCGTCTGTTGCGGCATTCAGCCACTTTTCAGCGTTGGCGATGCGTTTGTCCCTGGCCTTCTGGTCGGCATCGTTGACGCGCTCTATGGCAGCGATTTCCGCATCAGCCTCAGCGTCGGCGATGTCGATTTGTGCCTCTGCAAGCTGCTTTGCGAGGTTGAGGGCGTCAGCGTGAGACATTCCCTGCTTTTCGAGCAATGAAACGGCACTATCAATGTCACCGCCATTGACCTGAGCGAGTAAGGCGTCAACCTGATCTGCAGCAACATTGAGGGCGGTCAGCTGCTTCTTGACGGATTCGAGTTGTGCTTTGGCGGTCTCGATGGCGTACTGCTCTTGCAACTCGGCACTCTTTCGCTGGTACTTGTCCTTTATGTCGGCAATCTTCTGCTCGTTATTGCCAACGGCGGCAAGTTCCTTTGCCTCCTGCTCTTGCAGGGCGACGAGCTGCTGCTTGAGGGCATTGTCGCGGATTACCTGCTCGGTAGCGGCGGTCTCTGCGAGTTTCTCCAATCGGCTCTTGTTGTAGGCTTCAAGCAATTCACGCTCCTGCTTATCGAACTTGTCATTAATGAGTCTTTTATCGGCATCAGTCCTTTCTGCCTCACGCAATTCAGCCTCACGTTGTGCTTTCAGCTGCTGGAGTTTTATATTTTTCTCTTCCTCGCTGCCTTCCTTGACCGATGCAAGGTGATTGGCGAGGTTGGTTTCATCTTTCTTCTTTTGGTAGTTGTATTCAGCCTCAGCCAGTGCGTGCTGCATTGCGGTCTGCAATTCAATACGGGCAACTCTCTCCTTTTCGCCATCGCCCTTGATGGCGTTGATCTTCTTCAACCATTGTAGTTTGATGTTGGCCATCTCCTTCTCGTGGTAGTTGGTCATCAATTCCATCCTTGCCTCAAGGCTTGCCTCCTCTGCCTTTAGGTCTTGCTGGCGCCGCTTTTCGGCTTCCTTTTCGGCCTCCTTGCGGGCTTTCTCGGCTTCTGGGTCTTTTGCATGGGTGGGATTTGCAACCTCCTTTCCTGAACCGCTTCCGGTTCCGTAACCATCGTCAGTATTGGCTCCGCTAACACTATTGACATCTATGTAGTCGATGTGGCCACGGGCGGTACTGTTGAAACCATCCGTAAAAGCTTGGCCAATGTTTTCACCAGCAGCCCGAATGTCTCCAATGCCCTCTTTGATATACTTCGCCATACTTGACGTAATATCCTTCCATCCCTGCTTAATCTTATCCGAATCAAAAGTGATGATGCCCTCAATTATATCACCAAACGCCTTGATTTGTCGGCCAACATTCTTGAATGCGTCAATGATGAGGTTGCACACCAACTTGACAACCTCCCACATGACCTTGAATTGCGTAATGATATTGTTGACGGCTGCACGCAACAGCAAGCTCTCGTTATACCAGTCAATGAAATAGTTGATGGCTCTAACAACCCACTTGATTGCATTGATGAGTCCCTGCTGGATCCATATCTTAGCGTTGGTTGTCATCCTGGAAAATCCGCCATTGCCCATCTCGAACAGGGAGGCAACGACATTGTTTAACTCGGTCTGCGTTTCGACCTCCTTGACTTTAAGCCTCTGCAGACTATCCTCTGCACCCAACAAGTCCTCGGTGCCTGCCTTTGCATCTGCCAGGAATGCAATGAACTCAGTGCCGATTTGGCTTTCACCGCGTGCACCGAAAAGCTCTTTCATCACAGCGGCAGTCTCACGACTGTTGGTGCCTGTCTCTTGCAGCTTTTGGGCAATTTCCTGCATGGCCTCGACAACGCTCTTTTTGCCCTTCTGGATGTCGGTTGACATCTGAGTGGCATCAATGCCGATGGCCTTGAGGCTGTTTGCGGTGCTGATATTCATCGTGCGCAACTGCATGGAGGCCTTGCCCATCGCAGTCATGGACTTGCTCGTATCTGCACCGGCCTTCTCGATTTGCCCAGCAAACGCCACGAACTGATCTGCAGACAGTCCCATCTTTTCCATCGTTGGGGCGAAACGCTGCAAGATGTTGAGATAGTTTTCGCTGTTCACGCCGCCAGCGGCAAATCCCTTGTTGATGAGGTCGAGCGCTTCGTCGGCGGTGACGCCCATGTTATGGCTGATGGCCGTCGCTGCTTTGAGCGTCTGGGTGAAGTCCTTGCCGTAGGTATCTGCAACGGCCTGCGCCTTGTCGCGGACAGCACTCATGGCATCTCCAGTCAATCCGGTGAAGAATTTCGTTTGACGGCTTGCTTCCAACAGTCCCTTGTTGTAGTCATACCACCACTTGAAGCCAGCGGCCACACCAGCGATGCCGAGGAAAGCGAGCATATACGGATTAGACAGCAATCCTAACGCTGTCTGGCCGAATGCCTTGACTTTTGTTGTCAAGCCAGTGAGCACATTCCCTCCGTTTGAGGCGTTGGCCGCAAGTGACGTGAACGAGCTGCCGAGGTTGGAATTGATACCTGCAATCCTCATCATCTGATCAACGAGTCCAGTGCTGGCCTTTTGGTTCTCGCGCATGACTTTCTCGTTCTGCTCAATCTTTTTGGTGAGCTGGTCTATCTGGTCCTTTGCGTTGGGGGCGGCTGACTGGATGCGCTGCAAAGCGTCTCGCAGTACGACGTTCTGCTCTGCAGCCTCCTTCGATGACTTGGCCTCGGTTTCGAGTGCTCGCTGCAAGGCGCCAGTGTCCTTTACTCCTGCCTGGGCGGCGATGGCGTAATTGCCGACATTCCTTTGAAACTCTCCCATATCGGAGGCAAGGTCTTTCAGCCTGGCATCCAATTCGCCGATATTCGTCAAAAGCTGCTGGCCTTCGGCACTGTTCTTTTGCTCTTCGCTCATGTCCTTGTAGGCCATCTTCATGCGTTCAAGCTCAAGAGAGAGCTGCTTGTAGCTGCCCTCGGTGGCCTGGTTTGCCTTTTCCTCATTGTTGACGATTTTCTGCAATTCGCCCTTCTCAATCTTCAGCTCCACTGACTTCTTTTTGAGTTCAGTGAGTTGTGCGATGGCAGCTTCATGGGTTATGTTGTTGTCCTTTTCGGCCTTCTCCACTTCACGCATCTGGGCACTCAGTGACTTCAGTTCCTGCTCCACCTCGACGAGGCGTGTCACATTGGAACTCATCGTGCCGAGTTGGGCGTCAGTGGCGTTTTTCCAGTCAGTCGTCACCTTTGCCGCCTCCCGGTACTGGCGGTTGATTTTTTCCTGCTCAGCCAACGCCCTCGATATGGTATTGGTGGTGTTTCCTAATGCGGTGTTCAGCTTCGTGGCGGCTCCCTGCATCTGGCTGCTCGCCTGAACCAGTTCACGGGACTGCACCTTAATGAGCGCGTCAAGCCTCTCAACGTCGCCGATGACTGAAACCTTTATATTAACACCAGCGATCATCTCTTTGCAAATCTTTACATATCTGGACTTGACGGACTCCATCGTGTTCATGAATTCCGTCAACTGCTGCTTGGCCTCAGGGGCCACAAGGTCATCTATCTTAATACCCATAACGCTATATTTTTAGAGATAGTGTACATACTCTATAATCTTACCGCTGCCGCCAGTACCGCGGCAGTTGAATGAATAGGTGCCGTCATCCCTCAACCGCATCTCCATGATGCACTCGTTGAGGATGGCGGCTTTCTTGGCAAGCGACTTCATTCGCTCGTACTCGCTCGCCCTTTGTTTGTTCTCGCACCAACAGCTCATAACCCGCACTCGTCAAAGAATTCCTGCAAATGTGGCAGGAGGTACTTTTCGTTGAAATACTCTACAGCGGTGCCGCAGATGTCGAACAACTCGTCACCGTATTTGCCGAGGATGCTCGGACCGTCACCGCTCTCCATTACCCTAATCTCTATCTGCTTATCACCGCTCACCGAATAAATCTCGCTGTAGAACTTGCCGTTGATGAACAGGTTCGGAACGTCATACGGACGCGGGGGCAATCCAAGGAGTGTGCTCGACACTGGAGGCGTTATTTCACCCTTCCAGGCCTTGTAACGCTCGCTGCCGTGGAACCACATGCCGGGCTCTTCAAAGAACGGGTCATCGTCATACGACGGGGTGATGTAAGTGCCGTCACCTTTAAGACCGCTGTACATCTGCTCGGTGATGAGATGCACAAACACGCCCTGATTGCCTTCCATGCACTCAAGGCACTTACCATCAAATCCATCTACCCAGCGCTTGACGGCATCGCAAACCTCATCTAACGTAGCCATAAGAGTAATCTATAAAATTGGGCGGTGCAATCCGCATCACACCGCCCAACGGTCGTAGGTAACTGTTTAATTCCCTTTCGGGGGTTTCTTCTTGCCCTGCTTGGGTGGGCACATCATATCGTACGCGTCGGCAAGGATTTTCCTGCGATCCTCAATCGGCCTGTCAAGCCAGAAGACTTCGGAAAACTCAGAGATGAAGTTTTCCTTTCCCATCGGGACGCAGGCCGACTCGACGAAATTGACTCCCTCGACAATCATGGCGTGATACCTTCAATGCCGGCGTCATAGAGCGCAGACGGAGCCTTCAGCGCGGGAGTCGCTCCGTTGCTGACAGTCAGCGTCATTGTCTCTGTAGCATCATCGTAGGTCGCAGCGCTGATGCCGCTAAGCACGGACGTCGCGTTGGTAGTGATGACTGCCGCGTACTTCGAGGTCAGGTCAAGGCCGCCGACCTTCTCGACGATCTTGTACTTGTTAGTGCCGGTATTCACCAGTTCGACCTCGGTAAGGCTCATGAGGGCATCATTCACGTTGAAGTCAAGCTCAACGAAATCGAATTCCTCAACGGCATCGCGGGCGTTCTTGAACGCGAACGACACGGTGAGTGTGGCCGGGTTGCTGCTCGTGGGATGAGGCGTGGCGTTGCCGTAAAGCGTGGTGATGGGGAAACCACGGAGGTTGTCGCCAACACGACGGCCATAGACAACATCGTTCTCATCGACATAGAACACCTCGAAAGGCAAGTTCATCGCCTTGCTCAACGACGCGGCAAGGTCGGGATAGTACTTGTCGAGGGTGAAGGTGTCGGTACGTGCGCTGATGCTGTTGACCTGCACACCGCCCCAGCCCTGACCGCTCGCCTGGGCCTCGCCGCCTTCCTTGGCGTACTCAACAAACGTCATGATGGGCATCAGCCTATTGGGACGGTCTGCATGGCAGGCCTCCCTGATGGACGATGCGGTGGCGTCCGTGGGCCAGTTCATGCCAACCTCAACGACAATCGCAGCTACGATGTGCGAGAGGTCGAGCGGACACTGCGACTTGCCGGTGTTCAGCAAACCGCGTTTGCAATTACGAATGTTTCTCATCTTCTTCGTTGACAATTATTGATGTTAACTTTTAACTGTAAGTTCATGATGTTGATGGCGTCTATGGGCTCACTGACGGCGTTGCCCGCCGTGTCGATGTAAGCGCCATATCGGCCATAGGAGTAGTTTTCAGAGTACTCATGCGGTATCTTCCTGCCGTAGCCCCAGTAGAGGCGGTGGTCTCGCTCCAGCGCCTCCATCAGCCGATCGTAAATCGGCCTCAGGATGTGCTTGAACGAATAAACCTCACGCTGTTCGTTGCTCCACTCCTTGACGCTTGAGCACGCTATCAACAGTGACACGTTGGCCTTGGTGTATAGCTGGTGCGTATCGGGGTCTTCCTGGTTGCGTTTCTCCTTGACTGGAGCAAACAGGCAGACCGCCGGGAATTTCCTGTCACTCGTCACCTCCGCCTTTGTCTTGTCATCAAGATCGTCCTTGAAGTATCGGGCATTTCCGAAAACGTAGGACAATTCAGGATTGGTGACTTCGACAAAGGACGTGGGGACGGTGGCAGGGTCAAGCACCTCGGGAACGGTGATTACCAGACCCTCGGAGGCACGCGCTACCACATCGCGGATAATGTCAACAATCTCGCTGCTCATAGGTTGAAAGGATTGATGCGTTTGGTCATGTTGTCAGATACCTCGACAAGGCAGTATGGCGCCGCGGACTGCAACGCCGCCCATGCCTTGAAGCGGGTGTTTCTTTTCACCATTTCATTCCAGATTGCCACTTGACGGCTGATGGGCGACACCGTTTCATTCTCGTTCTTCCAGATCACGAGGCCGCGGTCGGTGGCCTGCGTGTTGGAATCGCGGAGGATGTAAAAGAATACGTAGTCGGCGAACGACTCGCGCAGCTTTTCCAGCAGCACCTCGTAGTCGGCGTTGACGGTAAAATCATGGTTCTCTTTTTCGGCCAGCTCCTTGTCTGCCAAGTAACCGTTAAGCGCGACGGCCATGGTGTCACCTACCACCTCGCAGAGGAAAGCGAGCTGGTAGTGCTCGACATAACCCATAATTGCCCTGTTGACGCTTAACGAGTTCTGTGCAGGCGTGGCAGCGTCCGAGGCGTTCATTATGTGCCTCGGGCCTTTGGTGAAATATGAAACATCAATAAGCATGGTTACTCTTACTTATTAGCGCTTTTCTTTGACTTCTTGGGCGTTTTATCAGCGTTGGATTGAGCGTCCTTACTGTCGTCATTGGCAGTAACGTCCTTGCTGTCGTCCTCGGGATCTGCATCCTTGGCGTCCTGCTTTGGAGCGGACTCCTTGTCATCGTCGCCGTTGACGGTCTTGTCATCGGTAACGGGGACTTCGGGAACCTCGGGAGCGGGCTCCTGCTGTTGCTGTTCCTGCTCGGATTGCTCCTGCTCCTGATTTTGTTCCTCTTCGGGCGCACCGGGAGCGGGCTCCTGCTCGGGAGCAGCCTCATCGTAGGGAGTGACTTCGAGGTCACCCCTACTGATGCGGATGCGGTTCTCGCGAAGTACCTTATCTACGGCTTTGCCTGAGATGATATACTTCTTGCACATGGATTAGGCAGCTTTGGTGATTGCGGTCTTCAACGCGGCTACGCTGCCATAGGCGAACGCCCAAGGACAGTAAACGGGCATCATCAGCTCCATCTGGGCGATGCAAACGGTCTGGTTCTTCAGCTTCTCGGTCACACCTTCAGCGAACTCGATGTTCAGTGCGGTGTAGGTGACGAGGTTCACGCCATTGCGGAAGTCACCGAGGAAATACTTCCCGGTGGGGATGGCGTTGGTGCTGATGACAGGAACACCGCCGACGGTGAGATTACCGAAAGCGTCACGCACGAAGTCGAGGCGACGGCCGGTAGTGTCCTTCTCGGTCTGCATCTGGAAGAGCGTGATGGGGTTCATCAGAATGGCCGTGGGAGTGAACTCGCCATAGGTCATAACGGCAACGGCGGCCTCCAAAGCGTCTTGGCCGTTGGGATCCTCAACGCTCTTGAACGCGCTGTGGTTCAGCGTGAACGAAATCAGCTCGGGATGAGCCTCCTCGGCGTAGGCGATGCCGTCGATGATGAGGCGGGTGTCGGTCTCCTTGATCACCTCGAAGGTCTTGCCGTTAAGGGCGGTCTTGTTGGTGATGGTGTTGTCACTTGCGGTGAAGGTAATCTGCATACCGTCGCGCATAATGTCAACTGGACCATTGAGCACAATCACGATGCCGGTGCCGTTGGCGCGGCTCTCGATGCCGGCAACGCTACCTGCAGCGCCAGTGTAGATGGCGGTGCCAATGATGTTCTCAACGGGGAGTACACCCTCATAGCGGGTGATGCCAGTGGGATTGTCACCAGTGCCGTCACCGAACAGGATCTGCGCGTCCATAGCGTTGTAAACAGCCTCAGGCATGAGGTTGAGGATGAATGAGCGGACGTAGGCACGGCTCTTCATCATACGCTTGGAGATGCGGATGTAGTGGCCGACGCGGTTAACGCCTGCAGTCACCTCCTTCACCTTGAACGAGCTCTCGGGCAGCATGCCGTTCTCAGCGACATAGCGGGCGTTGCGGTCCACGTGGTAAATCTGCGTGTAGGCAATGCTCAGGTGCTCGGGCTCGATATCAAGCGTGGTGATGACATCCTTGAGGTGCTGCTTGTTGTGGCCCACCTGCGAAACGATGCGGTCACTCTGCTGGGCGATAAGGATGTTACCCTGGTAGTCGTTGGTCATGCTCACATCCTTCATGGTGAGGTTGGTGAAGCGACCAGTGGACTTGCAGCGGTTGGCAATGAAGTCCTTGTACTGCTCACTCTCCATCATCTCATCGACCTTATTGGCGAAGTCGTTGATCTGGTCGTTGGTGAAGCCGATTGACTTCATCTTGGCGATGTTCTCGCCGAGGGTCTTCACCTGATCGGCAAGGGCGGCGACGTCGTCATTCTTCTTGCCGAACTTCTCCTCATAGCCCTTGAGCAGATCTTCGACCTGCTCCTTGACCTTGTCGGGGGTGATGAAACCCTTTACAGCCTCATTCACGATGGCGTTCATCTTGGTCTCAAGCTGAGCCATGAATGCCTTCTGCTGGGCTTCAAGTTCTTTCTTCTGTTCTTCAGTCATTGTCTTCTGATTTTGAAAGGTTACTAAAAATAATCTATCACTTTGGAAGACCTTCCCAAAACGGCAGAGTGCCATCATCGGCGGCTCCTTTGTTCTCGACGTCGTGTTCTTCGTCCTTCGGAGTGTCGATTGACGGCTCCTCGGACTTTCCATCTCCGCCGGGGGTGTCTTGCAATAGTTTGTTGGCTTGGTAAACTTTGCCCCAGCAATGGGGGCAGCGGACGTAGTTGGTGAAATCCTCCAGGGACTTCTCGGTGATGTTCTCGACACCGCCCTCCTTGGAGAGCACGGCGTCGATGATGGCAATCACCTCGGCACGGATTTCGGGTTCCATCTCCTGCACGCGCTCGGCAACGATGTCCTGACGCAGCCAGCCGATATACATGCCGGCGTTCTCGATCACCTGCTGCTGGAACGTGTGCAGCTGCTCATCGTCAAAGTCAAACTGGTGGCCGCAATAGGGGCAGGTGACGATGTTCCCGCCATTCAGGGCCTTCAACATTAATGTCAAGTCCATATCGAATTTCCTGCTTAACTGGTCGGTGAGATTGCACTTGGTCAAGGCCTGTCGCATGTACTCAACGGCATGGCGCACCTGCTCGTCGGTGGCGCTCTTGATGTCCACAAGGAACGTCGAGGGGTTGGCACCCCAACCCATGAGGGTGGAGTATTCATACAGACGCCACTCAAGCACCTTTGCGGGGTTTTCCTCGTCACGCTTGACGGCAGTCACGCCGATGGAGTGCTCCATCTCGTGGCCGCACTCCGCATTCAGCTTGTAGAGCTCCAGCACGTCATGTCCCAGCGAGGTGTTCTTGGCAATCCTGCCGGTCATGACAAGGTGAGTGTCGGTCTCGTGACCTTCAACGGGCACGCCAATCTGCTTGTGCACGTCATGGTCGAGGAACCACTTCAGGCGCTTGAAGCCTTCCTGTAACGTCTTTTTGAACGAGCCGGGGACGCTGATGTCGCCCTGGGCGTCGATGATGTTGAATCCGTTGACCGCAACAGTTACAAGTCCTTCCTGCTCGTCAACATCCTTTGCCTTGATGCCGTACCACTTACTCTTGTACGACATTTCCTTCTTCGGGTTCTGGTTGTTGTTCTTTCCCATCTTCCTGTTGGTTATTATCGTTAGTAATTTGTGAATTGAATACTCGCTTAATCTGCGACAACTCCTTGTCGGTCATCTGCCATTTCAGCTTGACGGCAAGAGGCAATTCGTTTTCGTCAATCATCGCCTCGCCGATCTGGGCACGCCAGTCGTTGAGTGTGATAAGTCCTTTGTCGAACTGATCTGCACAACGCTCGTTGATGAGTTTCTTGACCTCCTCGGCCTCCTTCAGTCCTTCCTGCAGACAATCAACGCCGCTGAAATCGCAGTCGAGATAATACTTGCTCCCGCCTTCCTCCATACGCAGGAATACGGTGAAGTCTTTGCAGAAACGCTTGGCCAACGGAATGACTACCGACGAATAGACGGCCTTTTCGGCTGTCGCCTGGTTGCTGAACGTGGACTGGTCCTTGCGAGGAACGAGCACGCTCGGAATGCCGTAGGCACCGGCAATCGTGATAGCGTCGGCAAGGGTCTCGTCGAAAGGCTGCAGCTCGCTGATTGAGAGGTTAGTCCGCACAAACGTCATGGGAATGTTTGACACCCCGAAAGGGAACTGGCCCTCGCCAAACCCGTAGTCCTCGGTGAGTTCCTTGACAAACTCCTTCTTCTCCTCGCTGGTCATGGCCACCGTGCCCGCTTTGTCCTGCTGCTGCTGGACGATGAATCCGACACCGCCGCGCTTGACGTAGATGATGTTACGGGCGGAATACACGGCAATGAGGTTGCCGATGGGCTTGCGCAACGGAGCGAGTCGGCTCATGGACTTGAGGAAGCCGATGCGGCCGCCGTATGAGGGAAGGCCGTCGCGGTCGTGCCATACCTGCCAGGAGGGTATCAACTCACAGGCGTTGACACCGAAATTGAGCTTGTAGCCCGCAATGATGTCGTCGATGCCTTCTGGAGTGCACCCGAACAGGGGAATGGAGTAGCCAATACGGGCACGCTCAATCTCCACCCTGTTACTCGGCAGGTTCCAATACGTGTCGCAATACTTCCACTTCAGCGCGTCGGCCTTGAGGTGGTCACCCATCGCGGCACGCACATAGGCATTGCCGGTGCAGAGTTTATACACGAAGTGGTTGTAAATAAATTCGTACCAACCCATGAGGCAGTTGGGATTGTTCAGGATCCCGTTAACGGGATGGCTCAAACGCCACACCACGCTATCGTCATTCGTGCGCTTCACTACGAAATTCGCTCCAGCGATGCGGCTGGCGATGAAGTCTATCGGCCAGAACACCTCGGGAACAGTCCTGAACAGCGTGAGGAAATTGTCACTGGCATATTCAGGACGCAGGATGCCCTCTATCATCTCGGGTGTGATGACGGAGTATTTGTTCTTGCCTATGGGGGCGTTGACAACAGGGAGAAACTCTTCGGGCTTCTCTCCAGTCTCCTTCTTCTTGAATTTGTCAAATAATCCCATGCGTTAAGTGTTTTGTGCAAATGTAGTCGCATACTTTTTCGGTCGGTGCAATTTTTTGAAATCTCAAAAACACGAAAAGAGGCAAAACGCCTCTTAACTTGTTTGTCTTTAACGCATTATGAATCGTGGTGCAGCAAACCTAAATTTTCACGGCATAGGAAACAAAGCCGCTCAGCAGCACGCTCGCCTCCATGTCGCGCCCCTTATCGGCATTGTAGTCCAGCAGATGAGTGACGAACTCGGAATAGTCCGCGCTCTCATTGACGGCCGTCTCGTTGAAAAGGACATAGGAACGGACGTAATCGCTCGTCGCGGCAATACGCCTGGCCGGGTCGTGTTCCTCATCGCACACCCTCACGGGCATACCTGCATACACACGCAGCTTTCGCACGAACTGGTAATAGGCATCTCCGCATTCGACGATGCACATGTCGCCATTGCGCCCCTGGACGGCGGCGGCAATCTCGTCCGTCGAGGTGTTGTCATGGTACACCACATCGACCACACGCCACTTGTCGCCGACCTTGCAGCCCTCAAGCAGGCAGAACTTGCCGTTAATGTTTGGCAGCATATAGATGATGCGGCGCGAGATATCGGCCTTGTCAGATGTGGCAGGGTTATAGAAGTGCAGTGCGCCATCACGGGCGAAGAGATTGCGCTTGCGGCGGTTGCAGAACAATATGAACTCTTCCCTTAACAGGTCATGCACCACATAGCGGAAACAGTCGGAAAGGTGGCCGTGCTCCTCGTAGGTCTGGTTCGTGGTCTTATTCTTGACTTTCGTCTTGAGGATAGCGCCGTTAGCGTCCTTCTGCACGCTCAGGTAGTCCTCAATGGAGTTGCTGCAGTCCTTGCCGATGGTGATGTCTATGCCTGGCACTTCACCCTCTAATATGGCGTTGATGAATTCGCCAGTCATTGCCACGCTCGGGTTTTTGTCGCCAACGCAGTCAACAACCTCGACTCCCTCACGTTCCAGGGTGAATAAGAAAAGGTCGAGCCATGACCGCTTTTCGTCGTCGATGGTGTTTGCAGCTCTCGTGCTGGCATCGCCGTGAAGGTATAGTTTGTCGAAATAGCGCAACTGACGCAAGCGGTCGGCCAGGCGCTTGCCGGCACGCTTGACGGTGTTGTCAGGACTCTCGGCGCAGATCTCGTCAAACTGACTGATGTGGTGCCCGTCCTCATTGACATACTGCCACAATGAAATGGAGATGTATGGCAATACGTTGTTATCGACGCTTACATGTATTGGGTAGTTCTGGTTGTATTCCACGGCCGAGGTGTGGGCACCCATATTGAACGAGCCGAAAAACTCGCTGCCAGTGCGTATGACACCCCACTCGCCAAGGGCATAGATGCGGAAGTAGTCAGGGTCTTTGAGTCGGTCTTTCTCAAAGTCTGTGACGCACTGCTCATCATAGAAGCCGAAAGTGCCGTCAGGACTTCCAACGACCCAAAAGTTATTGAGGTAGGTGGATTGTATCAGCACGATATCCGGGGCGTGTTCCTCCATCTCTCCAGTGCGAGGGTTGAGGAATGTCTTTGCCTCGTTCATCCGCAGGGACTTGACTTCTGTAAGTTCATCGGGGATTGTGCAGCCGTCAATGGTCACACGCATGGGAACGTCATGCCACTTCTCACCGTCAAGCCATGACTTCTTTATCCAGTGGGTTTCCCGTATGGGGTTGAAAGTTCCAATGATCTGCTGGCCGCGCTTGCCCCTTAATCGCTTGCGGATTTGCTTGAAGTCGCTCTCCTCGAACTCGCTGAACTCTTCAAGCTGCACGCGCTTGTAGTTCGATATACCTTTGATTTTCTCGCTGTCATCAAGGCCGGTGAAGTCGATTTTCGCGCCGTTGTAGGTGCAGCGGATGCTGTTCTTTGTGAACTTGAAATAGTCCTCCATGTTGAGCTGCTTGCACGACACGCGGAAGTCCTCAAAGATTGATTTCTCGATGCTGGCACCGACCTTGCGGAAGATGAGCGTGTTTTCTCCGTCAAACAAAGTCATAATCAATATCACCTGGGCGGTGCTGTAGGACTTTGCCGAGGAACTGCCGCCGTAAAGGATGATAAAACGCACCGACGGAAGACGCAGGAACTTGAGCAGCTGCCACCCGTTCGGGTTGAACATCCGATAATCGAAGCGATATGTTACCTCATTTGACATTTTGCTTTATCTTCCTTTTTGACACAAGCGTCACTTTTGGTGGTTTTCATTGGCAATTTGCCAAAAATACAGTTGTGTTACATTTTGCTATTCCTCATCTTTGGGCAGACCAAAGTCCATGATGCGTTTTCCGTCAAGCGACACGCCGCCGTTGACGTTCACCTCCTTGGGTGCCTCCCAACCGTTCATGGATGCCAACAGGCGCGCCGCCTCGGTCTTTCCGTTGAACTCGTAAGTCACCTCGCCGCGCTTGTTCTTGATCTTCTTGATGGCCTTCCTCATCCGCTTGGGCATCTGGTTGGGAGCCTTTAACTTTGTCTTGCCGGTCGCCTCATCGACATAGTACATGTCAGAGGGGTCAACGTCGATGATGCCCATCAGCACCTCCTCGACTCGCTTGCGGTCAACCTTGAACTGCTCTGCACGCTCGGCCATCAGCTCCTCGACCCTTGCTGAAACCTTGCTATCGTCGAGTAGTCTGCTGGCATTGCTCCAGATCGTCGCAGGTTTTTGGTTGGCGCAGTTGTATGCGAGGCGGTAGGCCTCGCTGGCGATGCCTATGTCAACGTAGTGCTGGCAGAACAGTTCCTGCTTTGGTGTGAGTCTCTTGTTTTTGTCTTTTTGTGCCATAGTGATGGTGCGTATAATTTAGGTTATTTGATGCGCATAAAAAAGCGTGAAATGTGCGTTAAATGCGTTTTTGTGTTCCAAAAATGGCGTTTTGCGTTCCAAAAGGGCGGTAAATTGTTCGATTTTGTGACTTATCTTGATTTTCCCCGATTTTTATTTTTGTTTTTGATGATTTTTCCCGCTTTTTTCTTTGGAGTGTTGGGATTTTGACCGAAATTTGCAAAGTAATAAGTAAGTCAAACCACCAAAAAACTGAATAATGGAACTTAAACTCGCTATCGTTGGCAGCAGGACAATCCAACAAGTCAACATCGCACGCATTATCAAGGACAACTTCGCAGACCCTGACGTGATCATCACGGGAGGGGCCAAAGGCGTCGATTCCATCGCCGAGGATTTCGCCCGCTCGCACGGCATTGAGCTGGTGATCTTCAGGCCGGACTATAAGGCACACCTCAGAGGCGCACCCATACGACGCAATGAACGCATAGTAAATGAGTGCAGTTACCTGCTCGCCATCTGGGACGGCAAGAGCAAGGGCACCAGATACACCATTAATTATGCGATTAAGATGGGTAAGCCTGTCCATGTCGTAAGGGTTTAATGGTTGTTGATGCCCATGATGTTGACGACGTTGTAGTCCTGCATCAGCGCGTTGCAGTGCAGCATCGTCGATCCCGTAGTGATGATGTCGTCAAAAAAGATGATTGACCGCTCAGCTGGCGGCGTCCACTCAAACTCGGGATGCACCCTGTTTTTATTCTTCGATACTATCAGATCCGCATGGTAAGGTATGCCAAGCATTCCGGCGAGCGCCTCACAGCAGCCGTCGGCGAAGTTATGCTCCTTATGGCGGCGCTTGGGAGCGGAAACGATGCACCATCCGTCGAGGTGACGGATGCCCAGCTGCCTGACGCAGGCCACGGCGTTCTCAGCGAAAACGGCCATGTTGTCGTCATTCTCCTTGATGTCGTAGATTGAATAGCCGTCCTTTGTCACGTTGAACAGCGAGAGGTAGCCGCGTTCCATCGCCTTGTGGAAACCGAAATGCGGCACGAGGTCTGACTTCGCGCCGCTGGACTTCTTGCCGCGCTGCCACGCCTTCTTTTTCTTCTCCTGCTGCTCCTGGTAGTCGCTGTCGGTGTCGAAGTCGATGCCGCAGTCAACGATGAGGCCGTCATCCCAGTTGAACGCCAGCTCCTCGGTGTCCCATTCGCCGAAATTGGAATTGTCCTTCAACAGGATCTGGCGCACCTGGTCCATCGGGGTGTCTGCCGGGATGACCTTGCACGGGGCGTCGGCCATGCCGAGGTGACGCATGGCCTTGAGCCTCATGTTGCCGCCGATGACGACATACTTTGAGCCGCTCGGGTAAACGAGCAGCTCACGCAGATAGAGCATGTCGGGCTGTGTCCTTATGCTCTCGCAAAGCAGGTCGAACCTCTCGTCCTTGATGGTACGGGGATTCCGGGGCAGCCCCTTCAGCTGCCCTCGGTTCCCCACTATCTTGGCAAGAGGGATTATTTCAGTGTTGACGATTTCCATCTATACACAAATATTGACGTCTTCGATTTTCATACCGTCCCTCTCGCCTAAAATGGCGTCCAATCCTGCCTGCACGGTTTTGTAGTGCAAAGATAGTGAAATAATCCCATCCTCCACGCTCTGTCTGAAATTGTCACGCGGGCGCACCTCGCCGTTGAAGCGCAGTTTGCACCCGTTGCGGGCGCTCACCTCACGTGCGAAGTCGGCCACCGTCATCTCCTCGGGGTTCGCCACGTTGAGGATGCGGACCCGCCACGTCTGGTAACTTAATTCATTGTGCGGCATTATCATAACCTGATAGAGACCAGTCACCGCGTCCTCGATGTGGGTGAAATGGCGTTTGTTGTCGCCCATGTTGTAGATATCCACAACGTCGTCGTTCATGAGATGCCAAAGTAGAGTCCCCTCACGCGGATCGGGACCATAGACGTTGTGGAGACGCACGCCCCATGCGTCATCGTGGTAGAGGCGGGCGTACTGCTCATCAAACCGTTTGGAAAGTCCGTACATCGACGTGGCGTTTCCCGGAGCGGCGGTGGATGACGAGGCATACACCAGGCGAATGCCGCGGTTGGCGCACTCGGCACACACGCGGATGAAGGTGTCGATGTTGTCTTTGCGGATCTGCTCGGTGTCAGTGTTGAACACTGACGTCTGGGCGGCAAGGTGGAACACACCTGCAATACTGTCGGCCGTGTCAAGCACGCTGCCGATGTCCTCAACCTCGGTGCCGTCCTTTCGGTCTATGCCGATGACCTCATGGCCTTTTGCCGTGAGGAAAGCAACGAGGGCCGTTCCGATAAAGCCCCCGCTGCCGGTAACAATGTATTTACTCATATCTTCAGAAGTTTTTGAAAACACCTGCGAGCCACAGCAACGCCATGAATAAAGACCAGGTGCCAAGGGACGTGGCGACGAACGTCATGCAGGCCTTGCGGCCCACAAGTTCGCCCTTGGTTCTTTTCTTGAACTCTCGCAGGCTTTGGATTAAACTGATTGTCGGTACCAATATCAGGATGACCGAAGCGATGACAGACATTACCCTCATCGCCCTTCCTCCCTCAATTTCCTTATCAGTGCATCGACATAGCGGAGGATTGTGTTTGCCAGTTCCTCCTCGTTGGGCAGTCCGCTGTCGCCGGTGAAGTATTTCTCAAGCATCTCGGCGGCTGTCTCGATACGCAGCAGCTGCCAATACTCCTCGTCATGCTCGATGGTGGAGCCGTAGGGGTTCATCTGGGTGGCGATGACCTCTGCCTTTACCTCTTCGAGTGTCTTGTTCTGTCGCTTGGTTTGCAGTAGCTGGAGGACTGCGACGACGGCCACCAGTACCATGAATGTTGTTAAAATCATAATGTTACTTTATTTTAGACGTAATTTAAGTTTGAAATTAAGTTTCTCGCATCTGCGCTTATAGAAGTCGCGCTCAATGGTTACAATGTTTATGACATCTATAATGTCATTTCCAGACAATTCATGTTTTTCAATGAATCGTTTCTTGTCTTCACAAGGTATTTTTTTTGTCAATACCCTTACTATTTCGTCAAATGTTACCATAACTCAGTATCTCTTGCCGTGCATGTATTCGCGTGTACGGTTGTATTCCATCTTGAGTTTGATGTGCTCCATCAGGTCGAAGCCCATCCAGTGGGCCCTCAAAAAAAGATGGTAAAGCACTGTTTGCGGCGTGCTGTAACAGATATCCTCGACAATGGAGTACATGGCCTCAGTGAATGACATTTGCCTGTATTCGGCAAATACACTACTGTTTCCTCTTTCTTGGAAATAGGCCTCGTTTAACCGTTCCGAGATATTGACTAACGGCAGATCCTCCTTGCCGCAGTAGCTAAGGATTCGGATGGCTGCGTCGGCAATCTCGTCCTCCACTGTGTCCTTGACGTAACCTTCAAAGGCCTGTTCACAAGTGAAACCGTTAAGACTTTCATTAAAGGATTTGAGATTGGCGTGCCGGTCTTTCCTGTCGGCCTCTACCGCTTCCATGAGTTCACTGATGACTAAACACATGGCGTGCTGCTCCGAGTGTTGCTTGCGTTCAAACCCGTGCTCGCAGGCAATCTTGTGGCACTCATCACGCAGGCTGTTCAACTCTTCTAAGCTGGGTCGGTTCATCGTTCCTCGGTTTAATTCGGTCAATGATCATCGTGAAATTCTCCATCGTCGTGCCGTTGTCGGTGATTGCGTTGATGAGTGTGTCGGCGTTCTCTTTGCCGTAGTTTTCCTCGATGAGGAAACGCAGCTTGTCGCCAGTCAAGCAACTTTTCAGTCTCGCACGCTCTATTACGTCTTCGCCACGTACGACGAGGTAGTCAATGATTACAAGCAGCCCGACTAACATTGCAATCAGGCATAGGGATGATATGGCCCATCCCACAAGGCCGTTAAATTCTAAAGTCATAGTGCTAATTGTTTGGTTTATTCGTTATCTTCTTCGTCAAAAAAGTCTATGGTCAGTTGGCGGTGCTTGGAGTTATATCCGCAACCGCCACGACGGTTGAGATTGGGCTGCAGCCCGTCAGGATCGACAGGGGTACGGCCGTGTAGTCCGCAAAAGTCCTCTCCTGGCGGACGGCTCACAATCTCGCTGGTGATAAAGTCCCAGTTCAGCCAACTGCAAGAGCGGCAACGCGCTTTGACTTTCGGCGGTTCCCGCTCTTTCCATGCGTCCTGGCTATACAAAGAGTCATTCATGGCCTGGCAAAAGTTTAATGCAGGCAGGATAGGCGGTGTCGAAACCGTCAAACTGCTCAGGCTCATAACCCACATCAAAGTCAAGCAAGACCCTATACTCCTCGTCAAAGATGAAGATATCGGGGTCATTCTCCATCTCGTTCTCGTCACGCAGTGAGCAGGCGAGCTTTACCAGTTTCGACAGCTTCACGGGCTAAATCACAAATTTGATTGTTAGATGAATACTTTCCGTTGGGATGCTCCATGTAGAGCAGATAGTAGTCCTGATAGCCGTCATCAGTCGGCGACTTCCAGTAGTGCAGTTCGACAGTACATTCTTTGACGTGTCCTATCGTCTCGATGAAGCGGGGTCTCTCACCCCACCGCTTTTCGCAGTATTTGACGAGGTCGGCATGGCCCCTGATGATTGCATAGGTTAACATCTTGCATCTGGTTTGATTTCCTCAATTCTGTACCACAGCACGTCGGGCTCTTGGCATCCGAAATGCTCTCTCACATCCTCAATTTCGTAGGGACCGTGCATCTCAGTGTTGAGGACGGCTCCGCTAACTTCCTTGATGCTCACTTTCCAGTGGCGGATTGGTTTATTGCTCATAACTCGTCAAATTGTTTTTGAAGTTTGACAATCTTTTCTTCATTGCGTTTCAGTTGCTCTTCTATCGCCTGTTTGGCGATGTCATCATCAAAGCCATCCAGAATAGGGCAATGACAGTTTAGCCTTTCTTTAAGAAACCTTATACTATATCCAATTAGCCGTATCGAGGTCTCTATAGCGTCGGCTTTTTCATGCTGTTCCCGTGTCATTTTCCACCTCCTTTCACGACGGCAGTCTCATCGTAGCCGTTGACACCCTTGAGTGCGCCCTGCAGTCTGGCGAGCGTATCGGGTTTGAATGGTTTTTTCTTCTTCATTGCTTGTCTTTGTTATAGATTGGTTTTGAATTGCAATACCACGGCTTGGGATGTTCTTTCTGCCAGTCAAGCCGCTCTTGAATGAGTTGTTTTTCTCTCTCCGATAGTGTGGGACCCACAACATTGCAGCCCCTTATCGTATAGTCTGGCTTTGGCTTTCCCTTCCGTTTCATCTCAACAGTATTGAGGAAATGCCATGGAATACGGCCGCGAGTACCGCGATGCCGATAACGGCAGCGACAAACAGCACCAGGCAAACGAACGCAGCTTTAGCCTCGGTCGCCTGGTCAGGTTCGCTCACACCGCTACTCATCTGAATTATGTCTTCCTTTGTCATCGTCTCTCTTAATTGGGTTGTTAACTAACTCCTTGATGGCTGCATCAGCCAACACTCTGGCGTTGTGGGCAAGCTGCTTGGGGGTCGCATCCAGCTTGCCGAGGATGACGCTGCGGCGTTCCTGGCACAAGATCCGCGAAACTAACTCGTAACGACGCTGCTCCCAGTCCGGATCTTCGTATTTCTTTGGCGGTGGTGGCAGGGCCACAGGATCTATGACGTTCTTTTCCTGCTTTGGCTCGGGTTGTTGCATGGGGATTGGACTCATCGGCATCGTGAACAATGCCTTATTGCCTTTCCCGTAGTACGGTGACGCATAGTTCTTGCGCCGAAATATCTTGCTGAATAGTTCTTTTACGTTCATAGTTTTTGGTCTTTGTATCTGTTCTCTAATTCTCGAATGGCACACGCTCCTCGACGGTTGAGCATTGGCATACGCAACCAGTCGTCGGCCTTGCGGTTGTAGTAGATCACCGTGGCGTGCGTCCTGTGTATCATCCGCCCTACCTCGGTAGTGCTCATCCCGCGCATAGAGCATAGGACGTAGCACACGACGGCACGGGCATCAGCATATTGCCTGTGACGCATCGCAGAGGTCACGGCTTCAACGGTGACGCCAAACAAGTCGGCGGCATCACGCAATATGTCGTTCTCTATCATAGCCTGTTAGTTTTGATGCAAGGGCCTCGCACAACACTCGGCTCATGTTGACCTCAACAGCATTTCCGATGTACTTCTTTTGCTCTGCCTGGGTGCCGATGAGCACATAGTCACTTGGGAAACCCTGAATGCGCTTCAGCTCTCCGATATTGAGCATACGCATCTTGATGTCAACGATGCAGTACATGGCCATAAACTCTTTTATCTTGACAGTCATGGGGCTGTCAGTATCATAGACCTCAATGCCTATGCCTTCCTCGGTGGTGATGAGGTATGGCGGCATCTTGTCCATTCTCGCTATCAGAGTAAAGCAGGGTTTGTCAACCGACCCTCCGGCACTCGCAAATTGAGGGTTCATAAGAAAATGAGCAGTAGCAACACTAATCTGCCCAACAGTACATATTGTTGGTGCTGGATCTTCTACTGATGAACCGACATTGTTAAATCGAGCGTTCATAATCCAAGGCTTAACGCTAATGAGGTTATGCTTTGGGTTCGTAGTTACTGCGGGTGCCGGCTCATCAACGCTTGCAGGCGTTCCATTGCCGTATTTCATGTCCAAAAAGTGACTCGAAACCATCGCCAGTCGGTCAGTCGTTGTAATGGTGGGCGCCGGATCGTCAAGTGAATGGTTGAAGCCGTTGCCGTAGTAAGCCGAAATGAATGCGTGATGGTCTTTGGTGGTTATCGCTCCAGCTGGCCGCTCGATGGAGATATTTTTATCGTAGGGCTCTCCACTGAACTGCTTACTGAGGAACTGCACCTTTGCAAGTCCGAGTCGGTTCTGTGTGGCAACGGTGGGGCACGGCTCATCAATGCCAGGGGGATTGTAATTGCCTTGACGGTTGAATGAGTTGTACTTCACAAGAAATGCGTCCTTGCCTCCGGCCACGAACTTCACAAGCCCGGCATAGATCCTTGCAAGGGTCTTCTCGCATAGAGGTTTCTTTCTTACGAAAATACTCGACCCATCACTATCAAGGTCGAGTACTTCGCGGACTGGTCGCCACTTGTCAAGGTTGTCATCATCCTTGCTGTGTGTGGGCTCTGGCCATACAATCGGCAGTCCCTTGCGTGCAAAGATTCCGAAATACCGCTTGCGTGAGGTATAGGCACCATAGTCGGCTGCATTCAGGATGCGACAGTCAAAGTCATATCCGTATGAGCGGACTTTCTTCACCCACCGCATATAGCACTTTCCTTTGTGCTTTGAGATAGGCTTGCCGTCAGGGTCTAAGTCGCCCCAGCACATGAACTCCTCGACATTCTCTATCTGGAGATAGTCGGGATTGATGGCTTCGATGTAGCGGTAGAGGTGTTCTGCCAATGTCCTGCTGTCAGCGTCACGGGGTTGGCCGCCCTTTGCGCGGCTGAAATTCGTGCACTCCAGGGAGGCCCACAAAACGACATGGGCGTCTGGGTACTGCTCGCGGCACTCGTTGACGTGTTTGACCATCGGCGAAAGTTCCAGCGTTCGGATGTCCTCGGTATAGTGGAGCGCGTAGGGATGGTTTGCGGCATGGGAGGCGATGGCGTTGGCGTCGTGGTTGACGCAGGCTATCACTCTGGCACACTTGCCGCCGTTGAGCTGCGCGCGCTCAACACCAGTGGACGTGCCACCTGCACCGCAAAACAAGTCAATGTAAAGTAGCCTGATGTCATTCATTGGTCCACTCTTTTAGCTGCTCTTCCATGCACATCCTCACCTCACGGATGGCGATCTCTCGGCCTTTGAGGGTGTCGATGTACGTTTCAAGCTCGGTTGGCGTTTTGGCCACATAGTAGCCCTTACTTGTCGCTATCAGGCGCTTGACGAGTCCATGACGCCTGATGTGGTTGATGAGTTTGCGCGTCCTGCCGTCACTGACGAAGAGGTAGCCCTTGTTATGGAGCGTCATCGTCATGCTTTTGTTGGTGATGGCACGGCATTCGCCGACTCTGATTTTGAGGCCGGTGACGACTAAGGGGAGTAAGACTTCCCTCTCGTAGTCTGTCAGCGGCTCGGTCTGTGTTTCAAAACCGTTCAGCATGATTTCAGTTTGATTATTGGTTTGACTTTATCTTGGGGAATGAGCGGCGGTTTATCTTGGTGTCTTCCGCTCCTACAGGAATGCAGATATATCGCTCTGCCAGCGAGTCGTAGTAGAGGAACTGCATCTCGTCCCAGCGGTTAACGTAGTGGCCGCCGGCAAGGATGGTGTCACCGCTCTTGATGACCTTGCCGCTGAGGAATTTCACCTCGTAGCGCTTGAACTGTTCAAAGAAGGCATCGTAGTCAAAGAGGTCGCTCACGTCGTTGCCGTCCTCATCGCTGAGGGTAACAGCTTCGATGGCCTCAAGGTTGCCGGCCTCGAAGTGGTAGCCGTACTCGGTGCCGAACGCGTGGTCAAAGGAGTCGTCGATGAACTTGACTTCAAAGGTGGCGTCAAGGGTAACGTAGAAGCCATGCAGATCCTCGAAGTCCATACTGCAGTAGCAATCGTCCTCGGTATCGGGCTCAAATCCGTAATTGTCAATCTTGTCGTACAGTTCCTTGTAGAACTCGGTAGGCAGTGTCGTTGCTTTCATAATCTATTGGTTATAATTGGTTTGACTTATTGAATTATCTACTGTAAAGTTAGCCAAGATTTACGAGATATGCAATCGTCGCTCCCCGCCATTTTTACACCTTAACATTTACTGACGTTTTAGAATGGGACGTCAGCGTTTTCGGCTTTTTGAGCAGCAACCATCTCTTTGACTTGCGACTCAAGGCGCTGGATCTTCAACTCGGTATTCCTTATTTTGGCATTGAATTTCTCTACAACGTCATCGTTGCCGTTGAAAAAGATATTACTTGACTGACTTTCGATATAGTCTTTCAGTCTGTTCTTATATCTTGACAGCAACGCTTTCGCTGCAGTCAGGTCACTCAACGCCTCACCAAATCCTAATCCAAGTCCAGTGGTCTTGTCATAGAAACAAACGTAATACTGGACATTGCATCTCGGATATTGGCATACGAGCCTGGCATATCTCCAACGGATTACCCACAAATAGCGGTCGTACTGATGCCTGGGCATATCGTACAGGAAAACACGCTTCGACCATTGCGAGCCATGCGACTGAAGGCATACCGCACCATCTTCCTTTTCCGGTATGTCGATGTAGTAGCTCACCTGGACCCACTTTTCAATGCCCATAGACTTCTCTGCCGCCGCATGGGCTTTGGCGTAAAGCATCCACTCGCTATAAATCTCTTTTGCCATAGACAGTAAAAAACAGCACCGCCAATGTCGAGGCGGTGCCGAATTTTAATAAACCAAATCGTCGAACAGTCCGGGCTGACGCGGGTGGAGCGCCTCAAGTTCCTCCCTGAAGAACTCCTCCTTTGTCCTGCCCGCCTTCTTGCCCTTGCGGGTGTGGATGTCGAAAGTGTAATCCGGAACGGGCAACGGCTGTGCCCTCACGTCCTCGATCCACCGCTCCACATCCACGTCCTGACGGTCGTAGATGAAGTTCTGCAGGTGGTCGGCGTCACGGCACTTGCGGCAGTCGCACAGCAACAGCACGGCCTTGCTCACGAATATACGGCCTTTCGGCTCCTTGGCGCCCTTGTTCACCAGTTCGTGCCCCTGCCACAACGCCTCAATCTCTTGCGTGATGAGGCCGTAGCAGTCTTCGGCGCTGATGGTGAATAGACGCTTCCAAACATAGTCACGATAGCCGCTGGACCACAACTCCAGGGCAAAGAAACCAGCAACTCGCACGTCGGCACGCCTGATGGCCTTCTGCATCGCCGACGAGCACTCAAAGAAATCATATCCACTCTTTGTTCTCAGTATCATATCAACTCCTTTCGTTTGACACATAAAGTTAGGCATAATTGGCGGATGACAGGCAACGCAGCAGCCGCCATTTTAACGCCTTAACTCTTTGTAACGATTAGTATTTGAATTTCGCCGATATGTTGTACTGGACCATCGAGCGGGTCTTGTCCTTCCCGTTGTTGGTCGGGCCCTTCAAGGCGATACTGTCACCGAAATGCTTCTTGATGAAAAGTATTGAGCGCCGCTCCTCTTCCTGATTGCGGAAGGCGGCAAGGCCACCGGCATTGACAAACGTCCCCTTCTGGGAGAAATTGTAACGCAGGTCGGTCAATATGCGCCGCTCTTTGTACTTCATGTAGCAGCTGATCCAAAAGTCCTCCTTGAGCTTCAGCTCCTCGTTCCACCATACGTTTTTATCGTAGCGGACACCGTAGGCGCAACCGGTAATCATCTTGCTCAGGGAGTAGTAACCGCTCTCGTCGTACATCACGGGACTGATGCGTGACGTGAAGCCGAACAGATGGACGTCCAGCATACACGCCAACTCGTACAGGCTCTCGATGATGTGGGTGATTTTCTCGGGGTCACGGATGACTCCAGTCTCGCCCTTTTCGGCTGTGAGGCATTTGACGACGTGGACATCGTCGTCAAGCATGAACAGGTCACCGAAATGCCGTGCCATCCAGTTGCGTTTGGGTATAAGACCTATCACGCTATCGGGGTGGGTCACTATTTCGCACTCGGGGTTGTGCTCACGGTAGGCGCCTTCCTGGCTCTCGGGGACGCAGATGATGGGGTCAACGACAAGGCGCTTGGAAAGCACCATGTCATGACGCTTGTGGCTGGGGATCACTATCTTCAAGGGCATTTCGTACGTCTTTGATGTCAATAACATTCGATTTGCTCACTTTACCTGTCTTGTACGACCTCATGCGCTGCATACCCAGACGCTCACGAAGCCAATTACTATCGACCTCGCTTGCAGACTGGATGATGAACAGCTCATGCTTTTCGTCGTACTTGGGGATTAAAGGATAGAGGGCGGTGTCGTCAGTGATGGCGTCAAACCGCTCCTTGAACTCGTCCGTCTCCTTTTCAGGTGCGAACTCGATCCCCCAGTCCTGCAACTCGCTCTTGTCCCACTCGTTGGTCAGGATGTCCATGTCAGTCTCACCGAAACTCACATTGTCCTTTGTGGCATACTCACGCAGTTTCTTGGGCTTTGTCTTAGCGTCAAGCACCTTGCACGGCAACTCGGTATATCCGAGCTCCCTGCAGGCACGCAGGCGTAGATTGCCGCAAACTACGATGTACCTGCCATTGTCGTAAGGAAAAACGATGAGTTCCCGGAGTTCGAGCATCTCTGGACTTTCCTCAATGCTCTTTTTCATCGCCTCATAGCGGTAGTCTCGGAAAAATCTCGGGTTCTTTGGCAGACCCTTCAGCTGGCCCTTGTTGTAGTCCAGCAGTGCAATATGGATTGTTTGTGTCATTTGTTGTCATCATCACTTTAATCATCATCACTCAACAACCGACACGGCCACTACTGCTCCACAATCTGCCTGACGAGTCCCTCAATGTCGGAGCACCCGATATGTTGCAGATACTCCATCATCGAGACTATCACCTCGCCGGCAGCCTCCTCTCGCAGGGTGTAGCCCTCGAAACGTGACGGCGCCTCGGGTTGTGCCTTGCTGTCCATCTGCGCCTGATGCAGCTTGCACCAGGCACGGGTTTCCTTCAAGACAATAACCATCGGCGAACTCTCTTCGCGGTACTCACCACGTGCAATGGAAAGTCCGTGCGACTTCATCGCATAGATGTTTAACTTGATCATCGTCGTGACTATGTTTTATTGGTTGTCTGTTAACTTCACTCTCTATGGCTCCTGATGGAGCGCGGTGGGCGGTCTGATATGTTCCATAAGTTCAAAAGTCAAATAGTGTAGGTTGTTTGGCCACCAACTCGGCCTTCTTGATATTCTTCACTGCGACATCGAAATAGCTGTCTTTGAGTTCACAGCCGATGCCGCGGCGGTCCGCCTTGACGGCCTCATAGATTTCGCTGCCGATACCGAGGAACGGCGTAAACACCACCTCGCCCGGGTTGCTCCATAAATGCACAAGCCGCTCGATGACGCCGAGCTGCAACGGGCAAATGTGTTTCTCGTCGCCCATCGCGGTACCCTCATTGGAATTAAGCACGTCAGTGCGCTTGATGTCCATCCACACGGGACTTGCCCAGCGCTGCCACGTCTCCAAGGGGAAATTCTGCTTGTCAAGGGCGGTGATCGGCTCCCAGTCCTTTTCATCACCCTCCCACTTCTTGAAGATGGTGATGTACTCGGCCATGCCGATGCCCGTCTTGCTGCTGTCACTCGTGACTTGCTTGTACAGCAGGCGCTGCGTCTTGGTGCGTTGCATCTCCAGTACCGGGTCGGTCCAAATGGTAACTTTGGAGTGCAGTTTGAAATCCGCTTCAAGTACGTGGCGGGTGTGGTCGCCAGTGAAATCGTACATGCCGGTATAGCCTGACGAGTTCTTGTAAACCCCCAAGTCCTTGGTGTGACAGCACATCAGCCTGCCTGGCTTGAGGATGCGGTAAAGCTCTCTGAGCAGGAAGGCGTATTGCTTGAAGAAATCCTCGTGGGTTTCGTTGTTGCCCATGTCGTGGATATAGTTGGAGTATGTGAACAACGAACTGAAGGGGGGGGAATAAATAATCAAGTCCACGCTGTTATCGGGAATACGCTTGATTTCGATGGTGGTATCACCTTTCATCAGGAAAACCTTATCGTCGCGGTACTCCCTGTAGTCGTAGTCATTCAGCAGGCCGTACTTGCGCTCGTTGATATTGGCATTGATTTCCTGCTGCATTTCCTCAAACGCCTTCTGCTTTTTCAGAATAATATCTCTTGTGTTGCTCATTGTGTCAGTGATTACTAAGTGGATGTTCACGTCGCCCTTGCGGCCGAAACGGTAGGAGCGGCGCACTTGCTGGTAGAAATCCTCAAACGAGAAATCAGGTGCGGCGAAGATCTGCGTGCCGCATGACTGGAAATTCATGCCATAGCCGCAAATCTTGGCCTTACTGATGAGGATGCGGATTTTGCCGTCGGCAAAGTCAAGCAGGGCGCGCTCCTTGTGATCGTCGCTGTCACTGCCTTTGACCTCCACGGCCTCGGGCAACAGCTTACGCAATTCCTCGCCTTCTTTGTTCTGCTTCACCCAGATGAGCACCTGGCCGTCAGTGTCCTCAGCGAGTTTGGCGACGACACGCAGACGCTCGTCCATCGTGTTGCGTAACTCGGCATTGAAGTTGGTGGCGTTGACGATGCCAGTGGCGAATAGCTGCCCCTGCTGGGGTGCCACTTCAACGACATGCTCGTAATAGTTGAGTTTGGGCAACTTGAACAGCTTGCCAGTCTTGACAAATCCGATATCTGCTGGGTTCTCGAACATGATAGCCCATGAGGCGATCCAGCCGTAGAAATCCGCTTTGGCATGACCTTTCAGGCGGTAGTTGTTCATACCCTCGTCACGGACAAACCACTTAGAGCGCATGTCCTGAGCGTCTAAGACATCCAGGAACTCGCTATGGTTGCCTATCTCATTGAGGTCGTTGGGTGATGGTGTGGCGCTGCAGCATAGCTTGTAGGGGGTACGCTTAAATCGCTCAGTCAACAACCGCCTGTAATGGCCAGTGAAATTCTTGAGGATGGAACTCTCATCAAGGACAATGCCGACGAATTTGCCAATGTCGATATTTTCTATCTGCTCGTAGTTGGTGATGGCTATCTGGGTGTCATCGTCCATGTCCCGATACAGTTTGACGGTGTAACCGAAGCGCTCACCCTCCGCAATGGTCTGACGGCTCACCGAAAGTGGTGCAAGGATAAGGACGGGACGGTTTTCGTGATCTGCAACTTTCAACGCCCATTCAAGCTGCATGAGTGTCTTGCCGTTGCCGCAACCGGCAAAGATTGCGCCCTTGCCGTTTTTCAGCATCTTGCGCACGCAAAAGCGCTGGAAGTCGAACAGCTTAGGATTGAGGTCGCTTTCCTCAACATCGAAACCGCTCTTTTTGACGGTAACTTTCTTTGTCTCAAGGAACTCAAAGTAGTCCATAGTGATGATACATAAAAGAGCGAGTGCCGACTGGGTGCCGGTACTCGCATGGTGATGATGTAATGGTCTGTTACTTCTTCTTTCCCTCGACAGTGTAGCCCATAGCATCGAGCTTATCGGCTATCTTCTTGGTCTTTTTCTCGTGGTTGGTATTGAATTCATCAACTACCTTGGCCAGTCCTTCAGGGTTCCAACGCTCGGCAACATACTCCTTCACCTTCGATGCGTAAATGGTGTAGCCGCTATCAGTAGAACTCAACTCATGACGCAACCACTCGCGCATGATTTTGGGATGGTCCTCGGTGTGACTGGAAACGTATTCAAAATAAGCGTCCATTGGAAGCCTTGAACCAGTACCCATGAGTAGGCTGCGGAATTCATAGCAGCAATCCCTCAGCATGTAGGCGATGATGGAAACCATCTCGAAATATTGCAACTCGGCAGAGCTAAGGGTTGTCGCGGAGTATGTGAAAAGGACGGAAAGGGCAGTCTCTTTCTCTTGCTTGCACTTGTCACTGGCTTTCTTGTACTTCTCGGCCAGCTGGGTGGCGGTGACGCCCTCCTGGATTGTCGCATTGTCAACACCCTCGGCGTCTTTCCGTATCTCATAGCAACGCTCTTCGATGTCAACGCCGGAATAGTAGGAGACGATAGTCAGGCAGCGGCAAACTTCGTGGTTCTCGATTTTCTGCTGCAACCGCTCATCGTCATTGTTATAGCGGCTGTAACCAGCAAAGAGATTGCCGCGCTCAAATACCTCATAGCCTTTGGCCTTGAGTTGCTCAACAAACCGATTGGCGCCCTCTTTATCATAGCAGTACGAAAAGTCGCTCACTATGGCGATCTTTCCATATTCGAGCGGCTCGCCGACTTTGATGATGTTGTCTGCATGGGCATCGACAACACTCATCATGTAGGACATCTTTTTCTCAAGGAATTTGACTTTACTGATGCAGCGTGCAGTATCGTCATCGGCTTTCATCTCGTAGAAGATGCAGCCGGTATTCGCGGTGTTAAGGGGGCAATCGGCGCATTTGATGCCGCATGAGCCCTCAAAGTCATCCTGGCCGTTCTTGGACCATGCCGACTGCCTGATGTACTGGAAAATCTCATTGAGGTAGCGCGCCGCCATCTCCTTTCCAATGTAGGAATAGTTCTGGTGGCGTTCCAGGAATTTGCGCTGCGCGTCCTCATCGAGTTTGCAGACAATCATCGCGGCGCTGATGGCCATCTTTTCGTCCTTGACCATCATCAGCAGCTCGGGGATGAGGCTGTTGAGTTTGATGCGGTCACTCACAAAGCGTTGCGACTTTCCGAAACGTGCCGCAATCTCCTCGGTGGTGTCGCCTCGCTCTCTGAGTTTGCCGAATGCGAATGCCTCTTCCACCGGATCTACATCTTTACGCTGTAGATTCTCGGTAATCATGGCATCATACGCCTCGGCATCACTCATAACTCGCACGAGGCACGGCACTTTGTAACCCTCATCGGCAATCATGCACATGGCGCGGTAGCGACGCTCACCGCATACAATCTCGTAGTGACTGGCGGCAAACGGGTCAGTGTCCGATGAGTTGATGGGTCTTACTGTGATTGGCTGCAACAGTCCCTGCTCCTTGATGCTCTGCGCAAGCTCTTGCAGGTCTTCCTGCTCGAAGGTCTTGCGTGGGTTCATCGGTGACGGTTGGATGTGCCCAATCGGAATTGCTTGTACTTCCATTGTTCTTTTGGTTTTTAATTGGTTTGACTTATGTTGTAAATGTGTCTCATTTACATCAGTAAAGTTAGTGCATTTTGACGAGATTACCAAACGAAAACTTCGCCTTTTTTACACCATTTTTTGTCACGGATTGACAGGAAACCGCGTGCCTCGCATTGCTTCAAAAGCTGCATCTGCTCCACGTCCACCTCGCAGGGGCTTTCGCCGTTGATGGTGGTGTAGTGAGGGATGTTGAACTTTTTGCGGATCTGCTCTATCGCCTCGGGGTCGCACTTCTTCCAGTAGATTACGCATTTAATCATGTCAACGCCCTCCATAGAATGTTGATAAACCATAACACGCCCTCAATCTGGTCTTGTATGCGGTTCCGCATCTGCCATGCCTCGAATGCGGTGTGGCACTCTGGCAGGCCTGCACGTCGGCACCATTCCTCGGGGCTGATGGTGTCGCCTCGTGACTCACGCTCTTTCCATGCCTCGGCGCTCTCCAGTGCTGCTATCTTGGCATTTCTCTCATCCACGAACACGTCCAGAGCCTCGGTAATCCGCATCGGGTCAACGACGCCGTAGAAGTGGCCATACTTGCCGGTCTTGAAGCGGTAAAAGAAAAGCAGCAGTTCACTTGCTTTGAGGTGGCCGTACTCTTTGGCGATTACCTCGGCAAGAAACTCTGCTTGACGGTCGTTGAGCGTCCCTTTGCTGTTGCAGTACACGACGAGGTCAAAAATCTGCGGCATGAGCCACGTAGCCGGAAACCCATCGCCGTAGGTCTTGGCCATGAGTCCCAGTGTTGGAGCGGTGCCAAAAATCGCACGCTCCTCATTCTTCGCGGCTATCAGCTGCGTGTCCGGGTTGAACGTCTGCATGAACTGCTCATGGCTTCCGTATCTCTTCAGCACGAGCTTTGTCTTCTGCAATACGTCGGGCGATAGTTGCTGCGTAGTCACGGGCAAGATTGTCTCGTTCCTGCTGTCGCTGGTCGCCGACTCCCTGGTTAGGAGGTCTCTTACTCTTTCTGGCTTCATTGATTTTGTCGAATATCCATTTGTTTGCAAAACTATCCCAATTACGGATTTTTACGCCGTGCGTGTTACGCCAGCCCAGTCCGTCGTAGTGATAAAAGAAAATCCTTGCCTCATCCTGCCAGTTCGGCAACTCGTTTGCCGATTGCCGAAATACCGCCTCAACCTCCTTGAGGGTGGGTGGAACGAAATCATCTTGACTTTTTGGCTTTCTCGGTTTTGGCGGAGGTGTGAAAAGAACGCCCTCAGGCGGTTCTTTTTTTCTTTTATCTTTCTTTTTTTCTTGTAATATATTATTTTCTTCTCTTTCTTTTAATTCTTGTTCGGGTGGAATTGGTGGTGTAACTACTGGTGTAGTCACTGGTGTAATAGGTGGTGTAGTCACTGGTGGAATATTTACACTACCTTCATCGCAATCGCCCTGATAACGGGCGAAGTTGAGTATAACGGTTTTTACTCCGTAGGAATATTTAATGCGCTTGATTTCTCCTGTCTTTTCGAGCGTCTTCAGCGCATTGATGACAGTCTTACGGGATAGCCCGGTATTGTACTCCAGCGAGGAGATTGATATGGTCGTTTCGCCTCGTAGGATTTCAATGCCATGACGGTTTGTCGTCTTACTGTTGGCGGCAAACAACAGATCCTCAAACACCATCCTGACGGACGGGTTTTGGTAATGTTGCCAATCCCGCATCTTACGATGTAGTTTAATCCATCCGTCACTCATCGGTATTTAGCGTATCGTTCTGTGACTTGCTTGATGTACGGTTCGGGGTCGATGTGCAGATAGAGGCATAGGGCAGTGACAAACTCAAAGATGCCGTGACATACAACGTAAACGCTACCGTGAGCCTCCACGAGTTTCTGCCAGGCCTTTTGGTTGTCGCTCTGCGAGCCGGCACTGCTGCCCTTGCGCTTAGGGACTTTCATCTCTATGCAGAGGCTTGCCTTGCCTCCATGAGGATGTAGCAATATGAGGTCTGATACACCGCTAACGGCACCCTCATACTTCATCATGGCGCCAGTACGGCCGTCTCGACGGCCACCGTTAGGAACAGCAAAGAGCAGGTCCGCAACATCAGGGAACGTCTGCCGAAACCAGCAGACGCAAGTGTGCTGTATCTTGCTCTCGCTATATGTGCGCTCTATCTGTAAAATCTCCTCTTGTGTCATAGCCTGTCACTAAACAAGTTCATTGTGATGTTAACTATATCCTCGTCAATCTGCGTGGTGGTGCCTGTGACCTCGTTGGCAATGTCCTTCTTGGTCTGAATGACCTTGTACATATAGCGGTCGATTGTCTTGCTACCGAGGAAGTAATAACAGTTGACGTTGTTCTTTTGCCCGTTGCGGTGTGCCCTATCCTCGGCCTGCTCGCAATCGCTGTACGTCCAGGGAAACTCGATGAACGCCACACGACTTGCGGCGGTAAGCGTCAAGCCTGTGCCGCCGCTCTTGTAGTTGAGGATTATGAGTTTCGTTTCAGGGTCGTTCTGGAACTTGTCAACGGCTCTCTGCTTCTCACGCACGTTGTCGCTGCCGGTCACCGTCACGGCATCAGGGAAATGCTCTTTAAGCGCCTCCACGACTTCCTTGAGGTAGGCGAAAAGGATTAGCTTCTCTCCACCGTCAATGACATCGTGAACGAAATCCGCAACGGCATTTATTTTACCCCTTGCGGCTATCTGCTTGAGTATTCCCATCTGTACCATGATCTGCCCGCGCATGGCACGCTGCACCTTGTCGTCGTCCGCATTCTTGTAAGTACGCAGGTATTTGATGACGTCTTTCTCTGCAGCGTCATATTCTGAGCGGTTGGTGATATCGCATTCAATATACTGGCGGCTCTTGTCTGGAAGCTGTGTAAGTACCGACTTTTTCTCTCTGCGAAAAAAACAGCAATTCCACAACCGCCAATTAAGCTCCTTCATATTGGATGACTGCTTTGGCCCGTCGCAGTACCGGGCGACAAATCTCTTGTAACCTCCGAAATCCTCCAGACGGTCAAGTATCTTGAGCTGCTGGATGAGGTCGGTGTTATTGTTGACTACTGGAGTGCCCGTCAACTCAAAAACCCACTTTTTGCCCCGGCAAATACCCTCGACGAATTTGCTCTGCTGTGTCTTTGACGATTTACATTTGTGACTTTCGTCGATGATTACCGACTTGAACAGCTTAATGCGATCATCAAAGATGATGTGCCGCAACGTCAACTTCGAGTGCTCTCTAATCTCAGTGACAAAGAACTTTTTCAGGCTCTCATAGTTGGTGATGAACACATCGCAAAGCGGCTCGCCGTCCGCCTTTTTCATCTCGATGAAACGGTGCCAGTTGTAACGGTTGGTGTCGTCGAGGATGATGGCGTTGCGCCCTGCAAACTTCTTGAACTCTCGTTGCCAGTTGATTTTCAGCGACGCGGGGCAAATGATGAGTGTAGGTAATGTCTCTCCATATTTCGCCGCCTCCTTGTGGGCTTTGATGACTGCACAAATCGCCTGCAGTGTCTTTCCGAGGCCTGGCTGATCGCCGAAGATGCAACGCTTGTGCTGCAAGGCATACTGCACCCCTTCAAGTTGGTACTGGTAAGGGTCGAGCAGCATGTAGTGGTCGCCATCAATGCCCGACAGGGTCGGCAGCTCGTAGGTGATGTCCCTCGCATCATTGCGTCGCTTGATGTCGCTGCAATAGCGCATCTGGACTGACCATTGCGCCATCGCCTCGACATACCAGCGGGCGTCGCGGTTTGGAGGGTACGAGTAGTGCACTTTCTGCACCACCCAGGCCCTGTCAGTCGCATCCCACTTGGGCTGACTGGGAATGCGCTTGACGACATCAATCATTCGTGGGTTATAATCAAACTGGAGTTTGAATGTGTTGGGGGTTTCCGTTATAAAGAACGGCCTCATGCGGGTACAGCCTCTCCAACGGGCACTTCATTGGCGGCATTAACCTCTGCAAACGGGTCATCGGGGTTGCCGTCGAAGTCAATCTCATGCTGGACTACCGCCCACTTCTTCTCACTCACATACAGCTCTGCCTCGTATATGAGCGCCTTTACAGCGTCACGCAGATCCTCGCAGCGCTCATAGGGCTCCGTCTCGGGGTCAAATCCGGTAAGGGGTGCGTTGAGGTTGAGGGTCTTTGATGTGCCGAGTGTTCGCTTGCCGGTGATTACGCACTGCTGGTCGAGGTCGAAACCCTTGACGGTTACGCCAGTGACCGAAATGCGGTGCAGCAGGTCCTCGTTCTCGACGCTGCCGAGGTTGTCCCAGTCAATCATGGGCACCTCTCGCTGCTCGGTAAGTTCGGCAAAATAGGGGATGAGGTCGTTAAGTCTCGCTTTGAAATCCTCATGCACCGGGTTTTTGCCTTTGAGGCAAACGTCGTTGCCGTCATCATCAACAAAGGCGACCTCCAACGTGCCGCCTTTGCTCAATTTCGCTCTTGTGATGTTCATAATGATGTCAATAATTAAAATCGATAAATAACTGTACTCCGTGAGGCTCACGGTAGCCTGGGTGACTCGCCAAATAAGCCGTACGGAGTTTCTCTCTGATAAGTTCACGCTCTTTCTTGCTGACGTTGTACTGGTCGGAGTCGTAGTTGACCTGTAACGCACGTTCAAGGCTTCCTTGGACGTACTTATCATCCATGAAGATTGAATATACAGTGTACATTCGATTGGCATGCACGCGGTCACTCTCTTCCTCTGAAGTCTGCACGCGGCTATAGGCTACGTTGATGTAGCGTGACACACCATCGTAGCCGTCTTTGTTGTAGCGAGGGCCGGGATCGTCATTAAGGAAAATGACGGTTAACGCCTCCCGTTTGACGACCTTATTGAGCTTGGCCCACCCGTAGTACACTCTAAGACGCATGGGGCCTTTTGGCTTTGGCCCTTGCTTTGCTTCAAGCAACTTCAATTGGTCAGTGAGTAGGCTCATCGTTTGTTTTGGCTTGCAAGAAACCTCTTTACTCCAGCTTCCATATTTCTGCGGGTTCCTTCAGGAATCGCATTCTCGTAATCCTCTTCAGTCCACATATCGTATGGCTTGAGGTTTACAACACTTCCGGAATTCCTTCTATTTTTCATATTAACGGTATCTGTAATGTTGCACAAACTCTTGGTAATACCTGTCAGCAGGCAGAGGCAGTGTAATGCCCCATTCAGTAGCGGCATCAGCCTGGACCTTATTCATAAAGTTGGACATCTGCACGGTGTTCATTCCGCTCGTGCCACCGACAACCGAAAACCGCCTGCCTCCAACTTCAGTCTCACGCATCAGGAACTTACTGCAGTAGTAGTCGTGCCAGTCCTGTTTTTCAGTTCCCGTGTTCTCTTCCATGCACTTGAACCACATCCACATGAGCGCGTTCTGGCTGACGGTGCGTGGCTCGGTCTTGCGCTTGATGGTGACGGTATAGACACCGTTGCGGAGCTGGGAGCATAGGAAGTCGAAGGACTTCTCCATGCTCACCTGCCCGTCACGTTTGGTCAGTGTCGTTTCCATATCACGAAAACGGCAAGTCATTCACTCCAGGGCCTTGGTAGGGCGTCTGGGGTTGCTGCATCGGCGCGGCCTGCGGCGGCTGGTACTGCGGTTGCTGCACTGGCGGCTGGTACTGCTGTCCCGGCATGGGCGCGGGCTGATAGGATTGCGTCTGCTGCACTGGCCTCGGCTGCTGATATTGGGGTGCCGCCTGGGGCTGATATGGCTGTTGGCCTTGCTGCTGATGCTGTGACGCCTGTTGCGGCTGTCCCAGCAGCTCCATGTCATCGACAACGACCTCAGTCTGATAGCGTTTGACGCCATCGCGTCCCTCCCATGCGCGGGTGGTCAACTTGCCCCTGATATGGACCTTAGTGCCTTTGCGTACATAACGCTCGCATACGTCGGCAATGCCTCTCCATGCGACTATGTTGTGCCACTCCGTGCGCTCGGGCACCTGCGTGCCGTCGCTCTTGGTGTAGGCTCGGTCAGTAGTGGCCAATGTGAACTGGGCGAACTTCGTGCCCTGCACTTCTCGGACTTCTGGGTCTTTGCCCACGTTACCGAGTAGAAAAACCATGTTAACGCTCATTTTTTCTCATTCAGTTTAAGGGTGAAACTTCCAGCCCTGACACTTGTAGTCGAATACTCGCTGAACAAGTCGGGATGATCTTCTTTGAACTTCTTGCTGTTGAAGCTGGTGACGAGGCTGTCTTTGGCGATAGTCGCACTGAATGCCTCGCACTTAAAGGATTTGATGCCGTTCTCGATCATGGAGGCTTTGAGTCCCTTCTTGAACTCGTCCATGAGGGTGTCGATTTCCTGCTGTCGCTTGAGCAGGTTGGTGATTGCATGGATAACCTCCAGCGACACGACTCCGGACTGCTCCTGCACGGCGGGAAGGTTGTTGCCCCGCATGATTTCCAGCATTTCGGGGTCGCCAGTCCACTCATATTCCCAGTGGCCATCAACCCACGTCGCTTTGGTGTGCTCAAGCAAAGCCTTGACGAAATCGTCAGGTTGTCGCTCGATGATCCAGAACTCGCCCTTATCGTGACGTAGCCAGTTGGCGGCAAGGCCCTCGACCTTATCGCCCGTCTGCTTCTCGTACAGGTAGGCATACACGCTCAACTGCCAAGATAGGTAGAGTTTCAAGCCAGCGACACCACCCGGGTAGTAGTCCAGGTTGTTGGTCTTGGTATCGACAAGCCATGTGCCTTGCGTCACGATCTTGCGCCACACGTTGTCAATGTTGGATGCATACTGGGCGTTGTCGCTGATGGTGTACTCGTTGGCGATGGGCTCGAAGCCCTCACGGTGCTTGATGTAGGTCTCCAGCTCTTTGGCAACGTCAAAGGGACCGAACACCTGCGTGCCGTAGTCCCTTGTGTAATGCCATATTGCCGGGTGCTTGGTCTGCTTGATGCGGATTTCGTCGTAGGTCTCGATGGACTTGTGCACGGCTGACCCGTAGGCACCAGCGCGAGGGATGGCCACCTGCTTGACGTACTCGGGGGCACCAGGGTAAACGCCGAGGTTGAGTATCGCATGGATGAGGCCAGTGATACCGCTCAGGCGCTTCGTGCCAAGCCAGTAGCCATGAGGATCTTCCTCAAAGCGTACTGGCGACTTGGGTAAGGCTAACTTCGTCATGACTGCTGCAACTCGTTAGCTTTCTTGATGCAGGCATCATAGAACTCGGTACCCTTGGCACACATGGCAGGGTACTCGGTGGAATACTTCTGCCATACGTTCGTGTACTCCTCATTGTTCGTTGCGGCTTCAAGGTCGGCGAGTGCCTGCTTCAAGACCTCGCCGGTAAAAGCAACGGCATTGGCTCCAGTGGCCTTCTTGGTCGTTCGCTTACTTGTCGGCTCCTTGAATGTCGCTTGGTTTCCACAAGCGGCATTGGCGTCGTCGTCGGTGTCGGCCACGATGCCGAGGATGGCGCAATAGGTATAGCGTTTAAGATAGGTAATCGCGGAGCCGAGTGCCTGGTAGTCGCTGGGCTGGCCGATGGTAATCTCACTCCTGAACCACTGGCCGCTTTTGTGGGTAAGCATGGTTACAAGCGTGCCGTTGCTGATGATCTGCGTGACGGCGAGGCCGTGCTTGCTCATCGTAGGAACCGCTGCCTTGACGCACGTTGACAGGTCGGCATACTTGAAAGTGTAAGAGCTTCCCGTGCGGGTCTTGACGCTCACTTCCTTGCTTAACTCAGGTTGTTTCAACTCGGACTGAAAAGCCGAGAGGGCCGCCGAAATCTCGTTAATCTCTGCACTCATGAATGTTGTGGTTTGTCCTTCCATGTTCATTCAGTTTAATTGGTTTGACTTATGAATTAACTCACTGTAAAGTTAGTCAGTTTTGGCGGATTACAGGCAACACAAGTGCCGCCATTTTAACGCCTTAACTCTTTGTAACGATTGGCCCGATTTGCTCCTGCCACTTCTCGAACACCCTGCAAATGGTGTCCTTGAATTTGGGGAGGTCCTGGGCGTGGATAAAGATGCGGTGACGTGTTCCATTGTTGCCCTGCGTAGGGGCTTCAACGATTTGGAGATAGGGATCGCCCTTCACGTCTTCGCGGGCATCGAAATGATACGCACGGGTGCCTGCGAACTGGGTCTCAGTAAATATTACATTCTCCATTGTGATGATGATTAAGTGATGATGTGGCAGCTCTGGAATCGAACCAGAGACACGCCGCCTCTCTACCTCGACGTGCCCACCGTGACTGCCTTTCCTGCAAGTACCCCGCAGGACGGGTGATGAGAAACCATCAACGCCTCACGGCGGTAATGGTCACAAATGTTTCATTTAATTGTAATTAACCTCTAATACCATTAACATAAACCTTAAAACTAATACCAATGAAAACAAAACGTGAATTGTGGTCGTGGCTGGAGTCGAACCAGCGATTGCCGCATTAGGTTGCGGAGTTCATCCGTCGGAACTTCACGACCAGAAACCGCCACCGCTTCACAACGGCAGCGGAATGAAGCAAATAGTCTAAAAAAAGAAAGCCTTCAACCAGTATCGTCAGTGCACTTATCCATCTCCAGTGAATAAGGCGTAACCCCTCCGACTTGGCAAAAAACTTATGAAAAAGTATTACTTTATCAGCACTTTTGAATGCTTGCGGGACTTGCGGAATCGAACCGCCGCGAAACTGCCGCTTTTCGAGAAACAAACATATTTGTGGATTTTGCAGCCCCACACCTGTAGCCCCAAATAAGCCCGCCACACGCAGAGGAATGGCGGGCACTCCATTTTTTTATTAACTTTTAATTTGGATGATATGAAGAAAAACTATCCTTTCCGCAGATCCGCTGCGGCCCGGTGTTGAGTGCCCGGCCGATGCAAGCCGGGCGTTAGTTTGATTGTTTTGAATTATGATTACACCCTCACGGGCTTTTTGTGCCAGCGCGGGTCTTGCTCCCGCCGGCGCCCTGGTTAGACGTCACTGGCTTTGCCCTGCTGCTCATCCATCAGGAAGCGGTAAAGGATGATAGCTGCAGGGATCCAGATGCACAGCCAAAGGAACAGGTCAGCTATTGACTCCGCATCATCAGGAGTACATAAAACAAGAAAAAAACACACGGTAGCGGTAAAGTGCTTCAATACTTTCATAGTCGTTTGGTTTTATTGGTTTGACTTCATTATTTTCTCATGTTCCTGCAATGACGCAACACGTCGGCGGCGTTGCAGTACCAGCGCCCGTTCTGCTTAACGGACTTCTTGTCGGCTCTGATTGCGCCGCTCTCAACAAGGCGCACGAGGCGCTCACGGCCTCCCACAATCTTGGCGGCAGTGGTCTTGCAAAAAAATTGGTTTGCCATCGCCAAAAAGATATTCTCAAGGTGGATGGCGGCGGTGTCAATGGGCTGTTTCATGCTACTCTCGTTACGATGATTGACTTGGTGGGTGCGTTCTGCTTGGTGGTGAATTTCTTGCCATTGCAGCGGTCAACCGCCAAGTCCCTGTACATGATTGTGCTCACACTGCCCGCCTGCTCGATGGGGAAAGACGCGCATCCCCCGATTTCAAGTTCTCTCAATGTCTGGGCTATTGACTTCTTTTCCATGTTATAAAGAATTGGTGAATATTGGGGCCGGTGGCAGGGCTCGAACCTGCGCTCGTCAAGTGTCCGTCCGTATGGATCGGGCTTTAGTCGTCGGTCTGGCCAACTGACTGGCTCCCTATCGCAGGAGAGCCACGGCGACTACACCAGCCTATCATAGTAGAATTATCAAAGTGTCAATTACTCATGGATGGACTTCACGCCATCCATATCGTGGCCAGCTGTGTAGCTGGACTTCTCGCAGGCACGGCCTTTCACTCTCGCTCGGATGTCACTCTTATTGCGTTCACCGCTCGCCCGTGAGGGGGTCATGGCGGTTAGGCTACTTTCCTGCCTGCTCATCGCTCGGGTTGCCGCCTTTGGCGGTACTTCCAGCGGTTTGCCATCATGTCAAGGGACTCTACTTTGGCGTCCTTGCGGACTTTTGGGCGGCAGGCGGGAGTCGAACCCGCGACACGTGTATTGGCCCATTTCAGGTCACACGCTTCCTCCGTGCCTCTATACGGGCTACTGCCGCTATCTAATTGGTTTGTCCTACACTTTCACAATGCAGTTTGTCGTTTCCAGTTTGCCGTTCACGAACTCGCAGCCGTAGAGTTTGGCACCCCAAACGTGGGGATTGCGGTCTGCCTCAGCGAGTGCCTTCCTGGCTGCCTTCTCGTCGTTGTAAACATCCTCAGTCATGTGATGCTCGCTATACACGATTGAAAGTTTGTAGAGTTTCATAGTCAGTGTCGCTTTGGTTTGGTTTGACTTACGGAGTGGGTTACTTAGAGAGGAATATCAGAAGGCCGTCGATGTCGATGTCGTTGCCCTCGGTCAGAGCGGTGAGGTAGTCGCCCTTGCTGATTTCATATTTATCAATGAGCGCGTTGAGAGTCTTCTTGAGGATTTCACACTGACGGTAGTATTGCAGATGATATTTGCCGGAGGAGTCCGACTTTGCGTTCGCATCAGCGAGTAACTTTTCAAGTTCACGGATTTTCTCGTTGTTCTCGCAGATCTCGTTAGTCGCGTTGTCTCTCTCTGCATTGATGGCGGCGAGCTTTTCATTGGCCGCTGCAAGTTGGGCCTTCAATGCGTTGTACTCCTCGGCAGCTCGGTGCTGCATGTCAATAAGTCGCTTGATTTCATCGCGGGCTGCATCAGAGAATTTGCGCAGCTCGTCCTCGTTCATTTCATTAGTTGGTTTGATGCCGTCAATAAAGCATTTAATGTTAGTTTCCATTGTGGTTAATTTTTTGAGTTATACATTGTTGTTGTTTCAAACAAATACACTATATTTGCGGTGTTAGTTTGTTTGTTGATGCAAAGGTAGGTCGTTTGACCTAATTAACCAAACAAAAAACGAAAAATTTTGGTCATTTGACCTATTTTTAACATTTGTTTTGAATTATGGCTAATGTAACAAAAGATGAAATCCTTACTCGCTTGAATGATTTTCGCGAGTATTGCGGCATGAGCAAAGCTACTTTTGCCGCGTCGATTGGAATGGAGCAAACAACAGTCAATAATCAGTTCCTGGGCAAACGTAGCTTGTCGCTTGACTTGGTGCTATCTACGCTCAATGCGTTTAGTGAGTTGTCTGGAGAGTGGTTACTGCGTGATCGTGGCGATATGCTCATTTCCAAATACAGCGATACGCCAGAGGCAATGCAGCTCAAATACTCTGAGCGCATAGAAAAACTCATCTCTACAATTGAAACACTTCAAGAGACAATTGACCTAAGGAATAGGTTGATTGAATCGTTGCAGTCTGAGGTCGAACAACTCAAAAAACAAGTCAATTGATATGAAACAGATCCTTTTTTCCTTTCTTGCTGTGTTTGCACTCTCATTGAGTTCTCAAACAACAATCGCCTCTCTCGGTTCAATCCACAATAAACTCGTGGAGCGCAACCTTGAACTAAAAGCATACTTCAATAATGAAGAACTATCGAGGGTAGAAATTGAGTGCCCAACATCAGGCTACACGGTCGGCACTATATGCGTCAAGGCCGAGGATCTTCCTCAATTCAGGGAAATCATGGGCAAGATAAGGCCAGGTATGGCGATGCTTGTTGAAATGGTTGAGGCAAACGGATACGGCGAAGTAAGTACCGGCTTTGATAACATCCCTATAAAGGTCACATATAAATGGGACGGAATTAGACAAGAGAGTGACGGAGATTTGGAGATATTCTTGGCGCATGACGCAAAAGGCAAATATACGTCAGGTATCAGGCACAAGGCCTTTGATGACTCGGATGATAATTTTGTTAGTCCGTTTTTCCTGCAATTCAAGTCTCTTTACGAGGTTGACTACATGCTACTGCTGTTGAGCGACGACAATATCAAGCTGTCATCAAAGAAAGACGACCTGCTAATTAAAATATATAACGATACGCATTGAACCCACGCAATAATTACCGAATTATTGTCCCTCCGATTTCTCGAAACCTACGAAACACCCATATTTTCAAGGCGTAGCAGCGATAATACCACAAATTTTTTTTAAGTTAGTAGGTGTTTTCACAATAAATCGCACAAATGCCGAACAATTCGGGAGTTTAGAGGTAATAATAATCGAGAAACCGTCCAGCGGTGGACCGCTGCGAATGTCAAAAAACAATCGATTAACTCATTTTATTACCGTTTTATTGTCGAAAATCATGGCAACTATAAGAACAGTCATCGTGCCTACTAAGGCACTCAAAGGAGGGCGTCACAAAGTCCGAATCTCAATCGCCCATAACGGCCAAACACGCTACATCCCAACCAATGTAATTATAGATAATGTACGCGAGTTCAAGAACGGACTCGTCGTTGGCAGGGGCGACGCGGCTTACATGAACACAAAATTGCGTAAACTCGTCCAGCAGTACCAGAACGCAATCGACGAACTGGAGTACGTTGATGGACTCTCATGCCCCGAACTGGTCTATGCAATCACACACTCCGAGTTCAACCGCCACAAGACTTTCAAGGAAGTCTATGAGAAATATATGGAGGTGGCCAACATCACGGACGGCACGCGCAAAGGCTACAGGGGACACTACCGCTGCATTACGGCGTTCATGGAAGAGAACACCCTACTGGAGCGCATCAACCACCTCACGCTCGCAGGACTCAACAAATTCATGCTCGAACGCGGCTACACGGCAAACACCAGGCGTGACAAGCTCGTGTTCATTATGGTGCTTATCAACTTCGCCGAAAGGTGCCGATATGCCGTTCCTCAGTATAACCCATTCATCGGTTACGACCTGCCGGCTCAGGAGGTGAGGCAGTCATGGCTCTCGGTGGACGAGGTTCGCAGGATCCGCGACGCGGAATGCCCGAAACGCTCAGTGGAGATTTGCCGCGATGTGTTCATGTTGTCTTACTACCTGGGAGGCATCAACGTAGTTGACCTACTCTCGGTGGACTTCAACGAGTGCAAAAGGAATATCCATTACATCCGCTCAAAGACAAAGAACAAACCGAAGCTGAACAAGTTCGTGGAGTTCGCTATCCCGGACGAGGCAAAGCCCATCATCGCCAAATATAAAGGCGGTGACGGCCGCCTCTTTTTCGGTGACTTCCACAACCGCAACAGACTTCATTACCTTTTCGTGGAGCACATGAAAAGCCTTGCCGAAATCGCAGGACTGAAATACCTGATTTTCTATTCAGCACGCAAGTCGTTCGCACAGCACGCCTTCCAACTGGGAGTCAGCGAGAGCGTCGTGGACTACATCCTCGGACACCGCGTCGATAAGGTGAGTACAGCACTTTACAGCTATATTTCAGTCACCCCAAAGCAGGCGAGCGATGCCGTGAGGATGGTGCTTGACAATTTGAGGTAAAAAATTTCGGCTCAAGCTATTGCGCAGTCGGAAAATATGCCTACCTTTGCCGTATCAATATTGCTGCACTTTCATAAGTTCAGTTTATATTGGTTTGACTTACGGAGCGGGCGGGTGGTTCCCCCGCTCCAAATTTTGCCAGTTCATTGAAATAGCATAACTTTGCAAGGCAATCAAAACCAAGCGGGGGAGGCTCCCGTCTTTTTGGCCTCCCCCTTGGAATTAAATCTTAACGATTATCGTTAGCTTTAATTTCCAAATCCTAATCGAAAATCTGACTTCCATAGGTGCTTGGTTTTGATTGTTTTGCTTTCACTTTAGGGGGTCTGCTTGCCCTTTGTAAACACTCATTGTTTACATTACAAATTTCGGGACGATTTTATACCCCACCAAATTTTTTCACAAAAAAATCACTATTTTTTCAAACTTTTTTCACTGAATTTCAACCCGTTAAATAATGGGCGCATCCGTCATGGACACGCCCAAAACGAGCGTCCCTCATCATCACTTTTCATCATCACGGAACGCCCGCTCTTATTACTCACGAAAGGTGGAAAAGTTCAAAAAAGTGGCCACGTTTCACAACGCAGCCACCTAAGTATAACTCATATTATTACCCCATGTTCGGTAAAATTGTAGTCAACTAATAACTAAACAAATCACATTCAGAATATCTTCCATTTCGCCTTCGCTCCGATAAACGGCTCGAAGTTGTTAGTTACCTCAGACTTCTTGACGCCTCCTTCTATGCCCAGCTGCAGACGTTTGTCATTGTTGATCGTCAGCTCGCCACTGGCATAGGGCTGCCAAAACTTGGATGTGGTTCCGTAATCAATACCGGCATTGACAGACAACGACCATTTATTGGGAGGCTTCATTCTCGTTATCGTCTCGGTAATCAGCTGCGTCTCATTATAGACGAAGATGCTGTCCAGGGAAGGCTCGAACCCGCTGACATACGCATCGTAGTTCTTCCCGCCGTAGTGCTTAGATGTGATTGGCACCTCCACCGCTACGCTGTCATGCAGCGTCAGGTATTCCACACTGGTGACGGTGTCGCTCTTGAACAACGGCAGCCATTTGATGACCGTCTTGGTCAAGAAACTGTCCTTCGGTGCGGGAAGATACTCGGGAACCGTGTCGTGAAGCGTTACGGTGTCACGTGAGACACTTTCGTCCAGGGGACGGTCGTACATACCTTTCGCAACCAAAAAGCCGCACAGGAGGCACAGGATGGCCGATGCAGCAAAGATAATGAGATGTTTCTTGCTTACCTTGTTAACCATAACATTGACAGTATTAAAATGAATTGTATTGCGACGTTAAGAGATGATGCACAAACACTGTGGCAATGGCCAGAATAGCAATGCCCGCACACACGATGAAGATGATTAGACCCGCGTTCACCCTCGCACGATCTCTGCGCATCTGCCTGTTCATCTTCTCGTCGATGCTCAACTTCCTGCTCATAACCCTGCGTATTCTTTTTTAGCGTCAAAGCATGGACAATCTTTTTTTGCAAATTCCCGGTGGCCGTGGATGGTGGCATTGGGGTACATGCGCTTCAGATCCCTCAGTAACTTCAGCAGGCCGTCCTTTTGCGCCTGCGTGCGCGTGTCCTTTGGTGGCAGCTTGCTATACGGCACGTTAGGGATATTCTTCAGACCTCCGACATAGCAGACTCCAATGCTGTGCGGATTGTGGTTTTTGCAGTGGGCACCACTTACGTTGATGTTGCGTCCAGCGTGAACAGAGCCGTCAAGATAGATAACGAAATGATATCCGATGTCGCTGAAACCCCTCTCCTTGATGTGCATTTTCCTGATTTGCTCAACTGTCATCGGGACACCCTCAGGCGATGCGGTACAATGTACGATAATCTCCGTGATGGTGCGTTTTGACTTTAGGTTGAGTTGCCCACCAAGTCCAAGGGCATCCCAAGTCTTACTGCCCACGATGCCGTCGGCAACAAGTCCGTACTTCTTTTGGAACTGCTTAACGGCCTCCTCGGTCAATGGACCGAAAATGCCGTCCTCGTACAGATGCAAAGCACGCTGGAGCTGCTTGACATCTTCGCCCTTACTTCCCTTTCTCAAAGTCCTCATAGTTGTTCTCCTTTCTTATCCTCTTTACTGGTTTCTTTTTGAAGTCGTGCAGGTTGACATCGAAATGCCTCTCGGTCTTATCGACCATGATTTTTTGCAGCACCTTGTAAAAGTGGCCGTCCTCCTCACTGCGGCAACTGCTCTCGTTTTCGAGGATAGACCAAAGCTGTTCAAAGCAGATAACACCAGTGGCCACATAGGACAGCGGGATTGCCACATGGATGAACACCCAATGCTCGAGCAGGTAAGCCAGGAAGATGAGCGTCAACCGCTTCGGGATGGTGTGACGTATCACCTTACCGAAAGCGAATGAGGTAAACTTCGCCTCGTGCCTCTTCGTCTCATCAGGATATTTGACGTGCACGCGCTTATCGAGTTGGTAAGCGGTGAATGCGTCGTACAAAATGAACACGATAGCAACAATGACCAGCGGGAATGCTGGCTGAAACTCTTCGACCAACCAACCAACCGCACCACCTATTAAGGCAAATATCAACTTCGGAATATTACACATGGCAAACCCTCCTATAACAGCCATAGCAGGCAACCGACGGCAACACCAACGGAAACGCCTATCTCATTGTCGCGGATGTCACCCCAGTCCCAACGATTGCCGGGCTCGCGGCTATCATCCCACTCTTTCACAAAGCCCATCAGTGACGGGACCAATAAACACACCGTGACAGAAAACCAAAGCGGCTGATGGAATATGCGGTAGGTCACCATGAGCACGAAACCCATAGCGCAACAACATCCCATGTGCAAATATCTGTCAACCATACCCCAAAATTAGGGACGGTCTTACCCACGGCAAGCGATTTCCTGAAATCTCAAAATCGGAAATCGCGTAAAATAGTAAGTAATAAGGATTTGCGGATTTTGCTATTTTTATAGCAGGGCAAAAATGACATTGGAGAATATCCCCAACTCTATCCACCACATCCAGCGCTTGTGGTTGATGGCGGCAATCAGGAAAGAGGCGGCCAACGGCAGTAGCTGGGCGCCGTTGAAGATGAGCCATGCCACCGATGCAGCACCCATGACGATGGCGGCTCCGTAATGGATGCGGCTCACCCATGAGTCTCGGAACTGCGGCGACGCGGCAACGAAAAGCACGGAGGCACAAGCAAGGAAGGCACAGAACTCCAGCTGGCCGGCACTCACCCACGGCACAAACAGCAAGATGCCCACGGCGGCAAGGGTGGCACTGAACGTCCACCGCCTGCCGACGTGGTAATAGGTCTCGCTGATGCTCTCGGGGACACCGTGCCTAACAATATACATGGCAAGGTAGAGAACCAGCACGACAGCCGCCGCTATGACGCTACAACTCAATAACATTTTCGTAGCAACTCCAATCGACGCTGTCCTTCTCCATCCATCCGCGCTGGTAGGTGGCCTGAATGAACTGGATGGCTTGCAGGTAGAAGCTCTGAAGTTCTTCCAACGTGGTAAACTCATGGTAGGTTGGCTCCTCTGCAGTACCAAACTTGAACGTTACAGGAAGTACGCCCTGGCCGTTCATCTGCACGGCGAGGTCATAGATAGCCTTGTAGTTCGTTTGGTTCTCAAGCGACAGCCAAACCCTATATTGCGTGCCATCAACGGCAGTCCACACAAAACCGCTAAGGATGGTCTCGTCAACATCCTCGTTGATGGCGCTGATGATCATCTCCTTGATTTCATCAAGCGTGGGCCTGTATTCGACAGTTCCACGGAACTGCCATTTGCCATTCTCATCTTCACCGAAGCCGTAAAACACCTCGTGACGGCGTACTCCTATCTTCTGGATGCCGTCAAAACGCTCTATTGCGCCGTAACATTTCTGCATCATAATCGAAAAATTTAAGTTTGCACAAAGTTACGGAGAGTTTTTCAAGAGCCAATCGTTTTACTGAAATCTCAAAATCTATGAAAACTTGTATTTGACTTTGTTGCCGTCGAAAACCTCACTGACTATGGTTGTTTCAAAAGGAAATCCGTTCTCCATTTCCCTGATCTGGTCGAGGATGTTTTTCATTTCCTCCGAAGCGGTAAAGAACTTGCCCCACTCTTTTGTGGCAGGGTCGAGGAAACTCACGATGTAGCGATCCTCTCCCTGGCTCGTTTTTATTCCGCTCTCGTAGTCGTGTACTTCAATAACTTTATTGACGATGGCTCCAAGGCGCATCATCTTGCCGGGGAAACGCTTCTTTCCATCGGCAGGCGTGTATGTCACGCCCATCTCGCTAAACTTTTTCATTTTCTTTCCTGTTAATGTCTCGTATAGATGGTTACAGTCTCCATGTATAGCCATGCCCTTAAACGATCCAATGAGGGCAACACGCCGCTTCCTGGACTTCACCTTGGCCATGTGGCGGGCGAATTTCTTCTTGGTGCGCTTCCTTACCAGCGAATGGGTTCCGAAACTGATATAGCCGAGGAAGTCTATACCCTCACTCACGGGGCGCACGCACTCGTTAGGCTTTATCTCCAGCCCAAGTGCGGCGAGCTGGTCTTTCAGCATGTCGCGCCAGATCCACAACTGCCGCTTGTCGCCGTGAAGCATGACAATGTCATCGCAGTAGCGGTAGTAATAGCGCACGCGAGCCACTTCCTTCATGGAGTGGTCCACGCTGTCAAGTATGATGTTTCCGAAGCACTGAGACGAACGCAGACCTATGATAATGCCATTCGGCGTCACGCGGATGAAGTTCTCAAGTATCGGCAACAGGGTTTTGTCCTTGATGTAACGGCACACGACATCGTACATCAAGTCTTGGTCGATGCTCTCAAAGAATTTCTTGATGTCACACTTGTAATAATACCTGGTGCCCTCAGGGTCGTTCCTGATGTCACGGGTGAGGATATTGTGCAGGTAGTGCATACCCCTGCCCTTGATGGATGCGGCACTTGTGGGTATCTGCGACCTGTAGCACACCTCATCCACGATATTCATGATGGCGTGGCACCCTATGCGCTGGATGACTGGCGGAGCCTGTACAGTCCTTATCTTGGGACCGTCAGTGACGAGCATCTCATGCAGGGCCGTGATACGAAAAGAGCCGTCTCGGATGGCGGCCATCAGTCGTTCGATGATTTGGTCCTTACGAGCACGGAGTATTTCTTTGCGGTACTTGTTCTTCAAGTCGCTAATCACGTCATCGAAGCTGACGCTCATGTTGCCCGGCTCGATGATCCGTTCTATCAAGTTGCCAAATCTCTTCATCTTTGCCTTCAGGCGTGTGGCTCATCACTTCCGCTTTCGCTACTCACAATATGCCACAATTTCTTTTGTTCCGGTCTTCTGGAGGAAATTAACTTCCATCGTAGGTTTGCCGAGGCTCATGTCCCTCGCTCATGCAGTTGCGACACGTCGCGGTTGTAGAGGAACGATTGTTACCCATAGAGGGATGCCTTGAATTTAAGCCGAGCACCGTTGTTGCTGTTCGTGTTCGACGAAGCGCGGTTCGCATTAACGTAGGCGAGACCGCCGTTCGCGTTCGTATTGTTGCCGCCGCGAGACACAACCCGGCCTACGTTGGGACAATCCACCTTTCGGGAGGCAAAATTACACAATCCGACGAAAAAAACAAGCAGAGGACTCCAAAAAAGTCCTCCACCTGTTTTCATTTCGGGAGAGTGAGCAGCCGCAAGCGGCTCTCACTCTACGCTTTTTCGAGCACGTCAACGCTCAACGATAACGCCCCTGAAGGCAAGCCGAGCACCGCTGTAGCCGTACGCGCTCGACGAAGCGCGGTTCGCACCAACGTAGGCGAGACCGCCGTCCGCGCTCGCATAGCTGCCGCCGCGAGACACAACCCGGCCTGTTGATGCGCTGTACTCTTGCTGGTCACAATAGTAGGTATTATAGCTGCTGTTATCAACCAGCTTACTCGGAACCATGTCGCAGTAACGGCCCCAGCGAACGCGGGCAATCTCGGTTGAACCAGATACGCCGCGCACCGCACGTTCGCTTTTGGCGACTGGATCATAGACACGCCAGATGTTGTCAACGCTGCTACCAGAAGGCACGGAGCACCTATTGCGATAGTAGGCAGCGATGCTGCTGACATTCACTGCAACATTGTCCACCCAACACCATCCGTTACCCCATGGATCCTCAATGCCGAGGCTCCTGCGGCTTCCGTCGCCGAGATGGATGGAGTCACTGCCGCCGGTGGCGGTGTTGAAACCAGCGGCACCGATGACCGCACCGATATGTCTGCGGCCGTGCACCGCCATCCACAAGATAGCGAATATCTTGTGCTGTTCGTAGTCGATGAGCTGGTAGCCTTTCCCTCGCATCTTGGCGACATTGCGGAAGTCAATCCAGCTCCACTTCGTCACGGTGGACGAGTCACTGTTCACGATATCAAGTTCGCCGTCGCTGTCATACACCCAACCAGTAGCGGCACCATCCGAATTAGTTCCCCACCTGATGCCTTTGCCACTTAGTGAGCGAAGCACGGGAATGGTCTTTTGTGTGCCGCCGACAGTGACGGTCTTGGTGATGTTGGCGGCAAAATAGGTGCCAACTAACGAAGGCTCATTCTCGACCCAGTCGGGCTCGATGGCCTCGATGGCCGTGCTGTCAACACCGATGCAGCCGACACTGGCACTTGCAAGTGCCGTGAACACAAACCACTTGGCACCGGCCGGAACGCTGGTAAACAGGTAATCACCAGCAACGTAGTCGTTGTTGGCGTTTGTGATGTTGGCAACAAGCTTGCTGATGACTTTTCCGTCAGCGTCCAGGAATAGGCATGCCAATGCACTGCTGCTCACACCTGGCCAGCGTACCTGCTTCATGCCCTCGACATCAAAGCGGCAAGTGTTGTAGGATACATTACTCGTCAGATTTTCAACATCAAACACGTCACCGACGGCGAAGTCATCACTTACAACGCTCTTCGAGGCTTCAAGGATGATGTCAGACGCCGCGGCCCGGCGTACGGTGGTGGCTGAACTGCGTGGCATATCATCGTCTGCGGATAGGAACAGATACTTGCGCTGATTGAGGTGGTCGTTTATGCCCTTGTACCAGAAATGCGGCAGCTTTGTCATGATGTCGTATCCGAGTCCGTCGCTATCAGTCCTATCGAGATAGTCGCCGCTCTTCAGATAGTTGATGTCGCTGTCGTCTATCTGCTCGGCCTGCATGTAGGCCTCATCATTGCCGCTGGCGGGAACGAAGGTGCACTTGTAGCTGTGGATCTTCGACTTGATGAGGCTTATATGGCCGCTCGGAGTGTACTTGTTGTTGCCGTTGACACCGCTCGTGCCGTTCTCCAGGTTGGTCATGTTGGCATCGTCGGTCATTGTGTCGTCAAAGACCATTCCAGTGTACTGTGCGTTATACACGTCCAACTCGGGGAAGTAACGCTTGATGTTAGCCAGTACGGCGGTGTCAATGTAGTCACTCATCACCCACACACCCGTCAAGCCAGAGCACTGCCCAATCTCGGAGTATGCGGTACCATCGGCGGCAAGGCCAGTCACACCCATAGCCATCAGGGCAAGCAGCGTGGCGCTGGGCCCGGTGACGTTGATGTCTGCAAGCCTCAACTTGCCGATATTGGCACCAGCATTCACGATGTCGGCCAACAGCTGGGCGCCGTCAATCAGTGGACAGCCGCCAATCATCAGCTTGGTCACGGCAGACATGCCTCCGTCGAAGCTGAGGCCACCAGGGTAACTCAACTTGGGAAGGTTGACCATCGTCAAGTCTGTAACAGTGGATGGCAGCGACAAAGAGCTCACAGGCGAGGTCTCTGCAAGCGACAGGTTAGTCAACTGCGATCCCTCGGCAAGCAACATCTCCAGTCGCGGGCAACGGCTGGCATTTACGTTGGTGATTACGGTGTCCCTGATGTCGAGGTGCTTCAGGAACGGCAGCTCGCCGAGGTTGAGGTTGCGCAACGCACCGTAAGAACCGATGCCCATGGTGGTGTGGCCTTCTCCACCAATCTCTATCTTCTCGGCCAGTGTAAACACGTTGAAGTTGGCCACATCACTCAACGAAATTTCGTTGAAATTGATTTCTGAGATGCGGTCACACTGGTAGATATAGAGCAGAGCGCCCTCAATGCTTGTGCCGTCGGTGCGGTTAAAGCCAGTGAATGTGTGGCTATCTCCTGCCTCCAGGTAAACGCTCTCCTTCAGGTCACCAGAGCTGTCAATACCGAGACCGAAATAACCAGTCTTTGCAGCCTTAATGGTGATGCCTGCACCGGTGGCGCAGTTGATACGCGCACTGAACACGCCAGTGAAGAAAAGGCCAGTGCGATAGTAGCCGTCACGGAAGCGGAAGCGAGTGTTGATAATGGCGGGGATGCTCGTCAACCTCAGACCGTGGAGTGCATAGAAGTAGATGGCATCAGCCGTGGGCGTGAAGCTGATGAATTTGCGCTCACCATCATACGAGCTCACGGTCTTCTGCCACTTGTAGCAAATCATATCCATAAAGAAGTGCATTGCACCCTCTGGACTGAACGGGGCCATCGTCAGCCCGTCAAATGTCGACTGGGCCGAACGCAGGGCCGCGATGACGGTCTGCATAGAAATCTCTGCTCCAGCATCGTCCAAGACAACAGGCTGCTGATAGATATTGTTCCACAAGATGGAGCCGTAGCCCGCATAGGGGTTATTGTAACCAGTGGCTATATCGGTGGGCTTGTTGGGATCTACCTCGGGGTCAACGGTGGCACCGCCGTCGTTGTCCTTACCAAGCAGACCATCGGCATCATAGATCTTGTTGGGGTACATAATCAGCGCAGGCTGGTAGCCGCTAAAGGTCTGGTTGCACCACGAATTCTGATACACGCCATTGATGACGCTCTGACCCTCGTCGAGGAAGAACATTGGCTGCATGTTCTTTGCCTGCTGGTCGACGGCCAACAGGTAGTCGGTGAAACCGTCATAGACCATCAGTGCCCTCGGGTTGGCAAAGTAGCGCAGGTGGTTGTACCAGACGCTCTTGAAGCCCGATACCTTGGTATAGTCGCACGAGTTGCAGAAGCGCAGGAAGGCGTACAGGTTATAGGGCACCTTCTTGCCCATGGCGAGGTCTATCTGCAGCTGGTCGTTGTCAACCATGCACTCAAAGAACTGCGTCCATGCGGGATAAGGTCCGGTGACTTCGCCTGACGCCTCAAGCTTCTGCACCCACGACGCGGAAGTCTCGACGGGCGCCATCATGTCGGCTATGCTTGATACGCCCATGAACCAGTCCATGCCGGTGTAGGCCAACAGCTCATAGCCGTCCACGGGATTAAGCACGTCACCAGCGATCACCCAGTTACCGTTCACCTGTCGCATCGTGCCTGTCGTGTCCACCCACGCGCCGTTCTGCCAGCGCATGAACTTGTATGACGACCCGCAATACATGGACAGCAGTACGGGGTGGTTCTGGTCGAAATCGGACGGGTCTTCGGAAAGGAAGCGGGTCTTAACCTTCTCGATAGTGTTGTCCTCAGGCAGACCGAAATACTCGGTAAAGCTCTCGTCCTGGTAGTTCAAACAGCCGAGGTTATAGCCCGGGGTGTCCTTAAAACCGAGGGCCACCTGCTCGCCTTTGTCCTCCTTCCAGTTTCCCTTGGCGTAGAAGTAGATATTCGCTCCCGTACCGTCCGGGTCGCGGAACATGGCAATGGGATGGTTGGCAGTCGAATGGTTCAACTGCAAGCCCGTCAACACAATGTCATTAAGCGTGTAGGTGCCGTTAAAGAAACGCTGAGCGGGTGTAAGGAACTTGCCGCCCAATGCACGATATGCCGCGTTCATCATGTTGCAGGCACCACAGTCGTTGGCGTTGGTGCTGTCGGAGAAGTCGACCTTGGTAGTGATGACATCCACTGGGATGGTATTCTCACCGACGCGGATCTTGTTCTTTGCAAACAGCGCTACGGCCTCGTCCCACAGCGAACCATCGTAACCCATTGCGACAATCTCCTCACGCGTATGCAGCGGCTTGATGATGCAAACATCTTTGTAGGTTTCACCATCAACAACATACGTCGTCTTATTCTTGCTCTTGCGGGCAAGGTTGTAGCGGGCGTTCTTTATGGGACGCTTGGCCGATGTCGTGCCTTGATTGCGCTTGCGCACGTTGTAGGATATGAAGTCACGCCACGGACGTTTCGGGTCGCGGTAGGTCAGGTTGATAAACACTTGATCACTCGTTGATGTGGTGTTGTCAAGGCTCTCAATGTCACTGCCCTGGAAAGGCGACTCAATGAGGTATGACACATCACGCTCGGCCATTTTCGACATCGTGGGACCGTTAGCGGTATTGCCGCCCCACACGTCCTCGAACTCATACTCGGACATCATGGCGGTTGCTTCGGTCAACTTGACCAAGTAATTGTAGAACGACTGCTGCCAACCGACGTAGTTGTTCCACCCAATCAGGTAGTACAGGTAGAAGTCGCCATCCTCGCCTTTGAACTTGATGCTATTAGGCTGGATGAGGTTTGATCCGCTGGGCACATATCCCAGACATGCGGCCTCTTCACCGTTGAGATACAGCTTGATGAGCGAGTAGCGTGTGCCGTCCTTCTCAACATAGTTCGTGCCGGGCTCGACAACGATGCCCACCGTCACCTTCTCGCCGATAGGATAACGGCGCTCCTCCCTGTCGTGGTTACCAGTCTTGCATACGATGACCACGCTCTTGCCGTCAACATAGAAGCCTGCGCCAGCGGTGGGGTCGTAGCACTCCATGAGGCGCGTGGCATCATTCTTGATGTTGTTGGCGGCGAACTGGAACAGAATGGCATAGCCGCTACTCTCGATGCCCGCATTTGAGAACGGGGCATCGTTCAGCTCAGCGGTCACACCTTCCTTGATGGCAAGGGCATTCGCACCGAGGAAGTTGTTGAAGCCGTTCGACGACCAGTTTGAACCGGTCACGGCGATGTTGTAGCGGTCGTTTTGGCCGCTGACGATGCTGTGGTCTGCCTCGCTGTTGGTGCGGTTCGAGAAGTTGAAGTGGTAGTTTGCGCCCTCGGTCAATGCGGCATCAATGGCACTGCCACGGATGACAAGCACGACTCGGTTGCTCGCACCGTAGGCGCCGCAGTGAGCTCGGTAGGTCAGAGTGTCCTCATCGTTGCCGCTGGTAATCTGGCGAACGAAGGTAGCCACATTATTGCGAGCAATGCCGATGGAGTTGAGCGTCACGCCGTTCTCCTTGATGTCAACTGATGCGGTATAGTGTTGCGGGTCGTAGGCAGCAATCTCAAGTATCACGCTGTCATAGCGGCGGATAAAGCCGTTGTTCTTGTCATTGTAGCGGATGGCCACGATGGGAGTATTGGTGCCAACAGCCACAACCATTACAGACGAGTAGATGATGTTGCCTTTCACTCCGCTGGCAATGTCCGTGCCCTGGATGCGGATGGGATAACTGCCATGATACAGGATCTCGCCGCCACCGAAGGCATTGTTCGGGCTGATGCTGATGTTGTGGGCATAGGTGTCGGTGATAGTGGCCTCGCCAAGCGTGCGCCATGCGTTGTTGTAGAACAGCTCCACCTTGGCCAGGATGCTGCCCTGGTTGTTGGGGAACTTGTACATGGGCAGGGACTTCACATTGTCGGTGCGGAATACCACGCTGGCCTCGGTGTAGTTCAGCACCTGGACGCTCTCGACGGTCACATCCACGGCAACCACGTTAATGGCTCGCTGGGCTGTCGCCCCGGAGGTGTCATAGGCGATGAGCTGCAGGCGACGTGTAGTCGCAGCGGTGAAGAAAGACGACAGGTCGAACACGAAGTCATAGGTGCTGCTGGTGGCCGACGATGCCTTGTTGAGACTGCGGTTTGAGTAGAGCACGGCACCTGAGTCACGGTCGATGATGTCAACGCGCTCGATAGTGTCGGTCATCTCGTTATTGCCGTCCATCGTCACGCTACGGATGGCTGCCCTCAGTACGAAGGAACCTCCAGCTGCGGCGTAGAACGGCGACTGCTCGAAGTTGATGGCAAATGTCTTGGTCGTTCCGCTGCCACTGCCGCCGCCCTTGGGGATGGCGAAAGGCAGGAAGTCGGGGACGCGGTTGCCATCAACGTTTACCAGCACAAAGTAGTAGTTGTTCTCGTTGTCTGCATTCTCGACGAGCTGCTCGGCCTCTTCGACGGAGAGCATCTCCATCCCCTTTGCAAGGTGGTTGTATGCGCCACCGGTAGAGAAGGCGTCCTCGCCATTATCCTCGGGATCGTCGCTCGTTTCCACTTGCTCCTCGTTTCCTCCACCGCCGAAGTCCTTCCACAAGTCAGCGACGCCAAAGTCGCTCACGTTGCCGTTGAACTGCTTGGTCTCCCAGAGATTGTCGCCAATCTGATATGTAATGACAAGTCCTGACTTCTTATATGTGATGCCAGTGGCAGACTCCTTCGCTGTGATAGCTGCGATGGCATATTGGAGCGTATAGTACTGGGACTGCGTGCAGTTGCCGCATAGCTTGACCACGTTGATGATGGCCTCGTCGCCTGCGGCAAGTCCTGCCATATCTACCCAGTTTTCCTGGTTGGTGAAATTGTTCTCGGTGGTGTCACTGCCGATGTACTGGTAGGTCTTCCAAGTGCTCTCGCCGACCTCGAAGGTAATCTGCATGCCAGTGGCGGCAAGACCCTTTGCGTAGGTGGCGGAGATAGCCGTGCCGAGGTTGTAGTAGCCCTGGGTGGGCACCTCGTTGGTGACGTTGTAGCAGTTGCCAACGGATGCGCTGCCGCCGAACTCCTTCCAGTCGTCGACGTTGCTCCAGTTCGTGCCCTTCCACTGGTAGGACTTCAACCCGTTTGCGGTGCTCAGGGTGATGACCACGCCCTTTTGGCGCACGTAGTCGTAGCCGTTGCCTGAGGTGAGCGACACGAACTGCGACAGGCTGACGTTCTCGCTCTGCTTGCTCGTGAGGACGTTGCCGTTAAAGAACAGGCGTGCCTCAAGGGCGGGGTCAGAGATGGCGGTCAGTGACGATATATCGGTATTGTAGTAATACGACACGTCATTGGACGTGCAGATGTAGAGCTTGTTGCTGTAGGGCACCATCGTGCCATCCACATCCTCGCTGAACAGGTCACGGTCGGCCCAGTCGAGAAAGAAAGTGTAATACTCGATGAGGGTCTGCTGGCGCACCAAATCGGCTACAATAACGTCGGCGAACCTCTCGTAGGCAACAACCGAGGCGG
>ONJS01000002.1 GCA_900318205.1 uncultured Prevotellaceae bacterium
CGAGAAGGGTCAGGTACTCGAGGGTACCGTCAAGAACATCACCAACTACGGTGTGTTCATCGACCTGGGTGGCGTGGACGGTCTGATTCACATCACCGACCTGTCGTGGGGTCGTGTTAACAATCCCTCAGACATCGTTCAACCCGAGCAGAAGCTCAACGTGGTTATCCTCGACTTCAATGAGGAGAAGAACCGCATCGCTTTGGGTCTGAAGCAGCTCCAGCCGCATCCCTGGGATGCTCTGGATCCCAACCTCAAGGTGGGCGACCACATCAAGGGCAAGGTTGTCGTTATGTACGACTACGGTGCATTTGTTGAGGTGGCTCCCGGTGTTGAGGGTCTGATTCACGTGAGCGAGATGAGCTGGTCACAGCGCCTGCGTCCTGCCCAGGACTTCATGAAGGTGGGCGACGAGGTCGAGGCCGTTATCCTGGCTCTAGACCGCGAGGACCGCAAGATGTCGCTTGGTGTGAAGCAGCTCACCAACGATCCTTGGGACACCATCGAGGACAAGTATCCCGTTGGCAGCAAGCACACCGCCAAGGTGCGCAACTTCACCAACTTCGGTATCTTCGTTGAGATGGAAGAGGGCGTAGAAGGTCTGATCCACATCAGTGACCTGTCCTGGACCAAGAAGATCAAGCACCCGAGCGAGTTCACCAAGGTTGACGCTCCCATCGACGTTGTCGTTCTCGACATCGACAAGGAGAACCGTCGTCTGAGCTTGGGTCACAAGCAGCTCGAGGAGAATCCTTGGGAGACCTACGAGACCATCTTCACCAAGGGTAGCGTTCATGAGGGTACTATCAGCGAGCTCACCGAGCGTGGTGGCCAGATCCGTCTGGATCCCTACGGCGTTGAGGGCTTTGCTACCCCCAAGCACCTGACCAAGGAAGACGGTACCACCGCCAAGCAGGGTGAGACCCTGATGTTCAAGGTCATCGACTTCAACAAGGACAGCAAGCACATCATTCTGTCTCACAGCCGCATCTTTGAGGATGAGCAGCGCAGCGAGGCCCGCAAGGCCCGTCGTCAGGCTGCCGCCAACAAGCCCGCTGCTGAAGAGGCTCCCGTCGTTCCTCAGGTAGAGAAGACTACTCTGGGTGACGTGACTGGTCTGGCTGCCCTGAAGGCTAAGCTTGAGAAGGCTGAGGCTAAGGCCGAGGCTCCTGCAGAGGAGGCTCCTAAGGCTGACGAAACTCCCAAGACTGAGGAGTAATCCCTAACCAATCGAAATCATTCGTGTGCCGGCATCCCCGTGAGAGGATGTCGGCACTTTTTTGATCTTTGTTCTTTTAGCCTCAACCCTCATTCCACCTAAAGTCTAAAGTCTAACGCCTAACGCCTAAAGTCTAACGCCAATAAAACGCACCTAAAAATCAGTGCGTAAAGCCTTTTTCAGTGTATTTTTACTGTTTTGTATAATTATTTGCCGAAAAATTTCTGCAATTGAAAAAATAAGAGTAATTTTGTTCCGTGAAAACCGAGACATAAACACAATAAATTATAATTAACTAATAACTAATTCATTTCTACAACGTGAAAATACTTTCTATTAACGACCTCAACAACTTGAGGAAGCGTGCAGCGCAGGCTTTGGCGTTGCGCGAGGAAAGTTCTGACCAATCGTCAGAGCAGTGTTGTGGTCTTGCAACTGGAGCCGATCACCTGCAGGTGCTCTGCTGTGGTGGTACCGGTTGTAAGGCATCTGACAGCCACAAAATCGTTGATAACCTGAAAGCTGCTGTTGAGGAAAACGGCATCGCCGACAAGGTCGATGTCATCACTACCGGTTGCTTCGGTTTCTGCGAGAAGGGCCCCATCGTGAAGATTATCCCCGACAACACCTTCTACACTCAGGTGAAGCCCGAGGATGCTGCCGAGATCGTCAAGGAACACATCATTGGTGGCCGTCGCGTGGAGCGTCTGCTCTATGTTGACCCCAAGACCAACAAGACCGTCAGTGACAGCAAGCACATGGACTTCTACCGCAAGCAGATGCGTATCGCCCTGCGTAACTGCGGTCTCATTGATCCCGAGAACATCGAGGAGTACATCGCTCGCGATGGTTATCAGGGTATCGCCAACGCATTGCTCAACCAGACTTCTGAAGAGGTGATCGAGATCATCAAGGCTTCGGGTCTGCGTGGTCGTGGTGGTGCTGGCTTCCCCACTGGTATGAAGTGGAGCTTTGCCCGTGGCTATGAAGCTGACGAGAAGTATGTGGTCTGCAATGCTGACGAGGGTGACCCCGGTGCATTCATGGACCGTTCTATCATGGAGGGTGACCCCAACTCGGTGATCGAGGCAATGACCGTCTGCGGTTACTGCATCAATGCCCACAGGGGTTTGATCTACATCCGTGCTGAGTATCCTCTGGCCGTTCATCGCCTGAAGATCGCTATCCAGCAGGCTCGTGAGTATGGTCTGCTCGGCAAGAAGATCCTGGGTACCGACTTTGACTTTGATATCGAAATTCGCTACGGTGCTGGTGCATTTGTCTGCGGTGAGGAGACCGCCCTTATCCACTCGATGGAAGGTAAGCGTGGTGAGCCCACCCTGAAACCTCCCTTCCCCGCCGAGGCTGGTTATAACATGAAGCCGACCAACGTGAACAACGTGGAGACCCTGGCCAACGTGCCCATCATCCTGACCAAGGGTGCTGACTGGTTCTCCTCGATCGGTACCGAGAAGAGTAAGGGTACCAAGGTGTTCGCTCTGGCTGGTAAGATTAACAATGTGGGCCTTATCGAGGTTCCCATGGGTACCACCCTGCGTGAGATCATCTACGACATCGGTGGTGGTGTAAAGAATGGTAAGGAGTTCAAGGCTGTGCAGACTGGTGGCCCCTCGGGTGGTTGCTTGACTCAGAAGCACCTGGATACTCCCATTGACTATGAGCACCTCGCTGCATCGGGCTCAATGATGGGCTCTGGTGGTATGATCGTCATGGACGAGGACGACTGTATGGTCAGCGTGGCCAAGTTCTATCTCGAGTTCACTTGTGATGAGAGCTGTGGTAAGTGCACCCCCTGCCGCATTGGTAACAAGCGTATGCTTGAGATCCTTACCCGCATTACCGAGGGCAAGGGCACTATGGAAGACCTGGAGCACCTCAAGGTGCTGGGTGAGACCATCAAGGATACTGCCCTGTGCGGTCTGGGCCAGACGTCACCCAATCCCGTGTTATCGACCATTAATAACTTCTGGGACGAATATGTTGAGCATGTGAAACAGCATACTTGCCGTGCTAAGCAGTGCAAGGCCCTCGTGACCTACAGCATTGAAGCCTCCAAGTGTAAGGGCTGCGGCGCCTGTGCCCGCAAGTGCCCCGCCAACGCCATCATGGGCGACATGCGCAAGCCTCACATTATTAACCCCTTCGAGTGCATCCGCTGCGGTATGTGTAAGTCTAACTGCCGCTTCGACGCCATCTCGGTTTATTAAAATTCGATAGCATCATGGAAGAAAAGAATATGATCACTTTGACGATTGATAAACACGAGGTTACTGTTCCCGCAGGGACCATGCTGCTTGATGCTGCCAAGACTGTTGGCATCAGCATTCCCACCCTGTGCCACATCGACCTGGAGGGCACCTGTGTCCAGAACATGCCCGCCTCGTGCCGCATTTGCGTTGTGGAGATTGAAGGCCGTCGCAACCTGGCTCCCGCTTGCGCTACACGCGTGACTCCGGGTATGGTGGTTAACACCAACAGCGCCCGAGTTATCCGCGCTCGCAAGACCGTTGCCGAGCTGATGCTCAGCGACCACCCCAACGATTGCTTGACCTGCCCCAAGTGCAGTGACTGCGAATTGCAGCGTCTGGTTATGCGCTTCAACATCCGCAAGATGCCTTATAACGGTGGAGAGCAGAGCGAGCGCAAGCAAGAGCTCACCCCCGCCATCTCACGCAACATGGAGAAGTGCGTTTACTGCCGCCGTTGCGAGAGCGTCTGCAACAATGTTCAGTCAGTCGGCGTGCTGAGCGCTATCCGCCGTGGTTTCAACACCACCATCGCTCCCACGTTTGACAAGATGTTCGTGGACACCAACTGTACCTATTGCGGTCAGTGTGTTGCTGTTTGTCCTACTGGTGCACTCACCGAGCATGACTATACCAACCAGCTCATGGACGACCTCACCAACCCCGACAAGGTGGTTGTCGCTCAGCCCGCACCTGCCGTGCGCGTTGCTTTGGGCGAGGAGTTCGGCATGCAGCCCGGCACTATTGTTACCGGCAAGCTGGCTACCGCCTTGCGCGACCTCGGCTTTGACTACGTGTTCGACACCGACTTCGCTGCCGACCTCACCATCATGGAAGAGGGTCACGAAATCCTGGGTCGCCTCAACAAGTTCCTTGCTGGCGATAAGGACGTGAAACTGCCCGTAATGACTTCATGCTGCCCCGCATGGGTTAACTTCTACGAGCACGAGTTCCCCGATCTGCTGGAATATCCCTCGACTGCCAAGTCGCCCGCCCAGATGTTTGGCGCTGTTGCCAAGACCTATTGGGCTGAGAAGATGGGTATCCCCCGCGAGAAACTCGTTGTCGTTTCGATTATGCCCTGTTTGGCCAAGAAGTACGAGTGCGGCCGTGATGAGTTCAAGGTGGATGGCAATCCCGACGTGGACTACAGCATCTCGACCCGCGAGTTGGGCCGCCTGATCAAGCGTGCCAACATCGACTTCACCAACCTGTCCGACGGCGACTTTGACTCTCCTCTGGGCGAGTCCACAGGTGCAGGCGCTATCTTCGCCAACACCGGTGGTGTGATGGAGGCTGCATTGCGTACCGTCTATGAGGTACACACCGGCAAGACTCTGCCTCACCTTGAGTTCAACGAAGTGCGCGGTCTGGAAGGCATCAGGGAGGCTACGATCGACCTCAATGGCTTTGAGCTGAAGGTCTGCATCGCTCACACCCTGAGCAATGCCCGCAAGGTTATGGAACTGCTGCGTGCCGGCAAACTCAACTACCATGTGGTTGAGGTGATGGCATGTCCCGGCGGTTGCATCGGTGGTGCTGGTCAGCCCTACCACCACGGCAATATCGAGATTCTCAAGGCTCGTGCCGCTGCCGTTTACCGCGAGGATGAGGGCAAGGCATTGCGTAAGAGCCACGAGAACCCCGACATCAAGAAGCTCTACAAGGACTTCCTGGGCGAGCCCTGTGGCGAGAAGGCACATCACCTGCTTCACACGCACTATTTTGATAAATCCATTCACTAATTTCGAATCAAAACATCAATAACGAGATATGAAGAAGAAAGAAGAAATCAAACTGGCGTGTACCGTCGTTCAACAGGTTGAGGAAATCTGTGACAAGCACGGCAATAAGCCCGGTGAACTGATCAACGTGCTGCACGAGTGCCAGGCTCTGCATGGCTATCTCCCCGAGGAGATGCAGCGCATCATCGCCCGCAAGCTGGGCGTGCCCGCTTCCAAGGTTTATGGTGTGGTGACGTTCTACTCGTTCTTCACCATGACCCCCAAGGGCAAGCACCCGATTTCAGTATGCCTGGGTACCGCTTGCTACGTGCGTGGTTCTGAGCGTCTGCTGGAGGAAATCAAGCGCATCCTCAACATCGAGGTGGGCGAGACGACCCCCGACGGCAAGTTCTCGCTCGACTGCCTGCGTTGCGTGGGCGCCTGCGGTCTTGCACCCGTTGTCATGATTGGTGAGCACGTCTATGGCCGTCTCGACGTCAAGGACGTTCGCAAGATCCTTGATGACATCGCAGCCCAAGACTAATCATTAAACATCACTATTTTATTGAGCAGGATGCCCAAATTCGGGTGTCCTGCTTTTTTATGCATTTAGAAAATATTTAGACTGAATGTTGAATATCTTTTTGCCAAATCACCAAAAAAAAGTAATTTTGTGTCCATATTAGGGTTGTTGACTCACGTCTGCAACCGAAATGTCTACATTAACCGCTTCAATGTCAATGAATACACTACAAAACGAAGATTCTGCCAGAAAACCTGATCATCCTCAGGATAATCATGATGGGAATGAAACTGCCTATGGCCTGATAGGGAATCAGCACATTCAGGTCTTGTGTTGTAGTGGTACTGCCTGTTACAGTTCAGGTAGTCTGAAGATCATTGACTCTTTTATTCGGGTGATTGCAGAGTATGGATTGGGCAGTCGTGTTGATGTCGTGGCAACAGGTTGCTTTGGCTTCTGTGCCAAGGGACCCATTGTCAGGATTATGCCCGATAATACGACCTACGTCCATGTGCGCCCCGAGGATGTAGAAGACATTGTCAAGACCCATATCATTGATGGCAGATTGCTCGACAGGCTTCAGTATGTGGACTTCACTGCCCATCAGCTGATGGATGACTCCAAGCACTGGAGTTCCTATCCCAAGCAGTTGTCGATGGATGCCATGTTGCATGACTACATCTACGAGATCGGTGGCAAGAAATTCCTGTCGGTGCTGTCTTATGAGATTGCTGCCGATAAATGTAAGGGATGTAGTGCTTGTAAACGCAATTGTCCCAGTAGTGCTATCGTAGGCGATTTGAGGCATCCCCATCTCATCAATCCATATAAGTGCACTTGTTGTGGCCACTGTACCACAAAGTGCCGTTTTGATGCCATCCATGGCCCCGTTGGAGCCTTGTGTGAACGCAATTATGTGGAAGACCTGCTTGTCGATGTTGCTGATCCCGATAAAATTGTGGTTGCGCAGACGGCTCCAGCTGTACGTTACGCGCTCGGTGAGGAGTTCGGTATGCCTCCAGGCACGATTGTTACAGGTAAGATGATAACGGCATTGCGCAAGATTGGTGTGGATTATGTTTTTGATACCGATTTTGGCGCTGATATCACCATTATGGAGGAGGCAGCCGAGGTGGTTGACCGCTTGAAGAGATTTATTGCAGGAGACCGCAATGTGAAGATTCCTATCACCACGTCATGTTGCCCCGCTTGGGTGAATTTCTACGAGAATGAATATCCCGACCTGCGTGAGTACCCGTCAACCTGCAAATCTCCTGCCCAGATGCTTGGTGCAGTTCTCAAGACTTACTGGGCTCAGCGCATGGGTATTCCTCGTGAGAATCTTGTGGTCGTTTCAATCATGCCATGCATTTCCAAGAAGTATGAATGTGCTCGCGACGAGTTCGTCAACGAGGGTACACCCGATGTGGACTATTCAATCACAACCATTGAGTTGGCTGAGTTGATTAGGCGAATGAACATCAACTTTGACCGATTGCGTGACACAGAATTTGATATGCCGCTGGGTGACCCTTCAGGAGCCGGTGCAATTTTCGGAACGACAGGCGGTGTGATGGAAGCAGTGCTGCGCACTGTCTATGAGGAGTTTACAGGAAAGACTCTGCCTCACATCGAGTTTGAGCAGGTGCGTGGACTTGACGGTATCCGTGAAGCAACTATCGATCTTAACGGATTTGATTTGAAAGTCTGCGTCGTCAACACGTTGGCCAATGCCCGCATTGTGATGGACAAATTGCGTGCTGGTGAATTTGATTATCACGTCATCGAGGTGATGGCCTGTCCTGGCGGCTGCATCGGTGGTACCGGACAACCTTATCACCACGGTGATATTGAGGTGATTAAGGCCCGTCAGCGTGCCATATACAGTGAGGATGTCGGCAAGAAATTGCGTAAGAGTCACGAGAACCCTGTTATCCAGCGACTTTATCGTGAATTCCTGGGAGAACCGCTCAAGGGTAAAGCCCATGAGCTCCTCCACACCAAGTACCGCGACAAGTCCATTTTGTAAGAGACTTATCGCTTAGCCTTAAAATTTTATTCTTTGTTTTACGGTAAAGAGACCTTGTCGAGGATACCCTTGACATGGGCGATAGTGATGCCGTAGTTGGTCATCGGGGTGCCCTGACGTCGGCACTGGTCGATGCGTGAAAGCATGAACTTGCGGTTAAACATGCAAGCACCGCAATGGATGACCAGGTCATAGCTTGTCAAGTCTTTGGGAAAATCTTTGCCTGCCACAATGTCCACGGTCAGTCCTTGACCCACACGCTGTCGCAGCATGCGGGGAATCTTTTCACGACCAATATCCTCGGCGAGCGGGGCATGAGTGCAGGCCTCGGCAATGAGGACGCGAGACTGTTCGGTCAGGCGATCAATGGCCATGGCGCTCCTGACAAAAAAACGGATATCGCCCTTGTGGGCAGCCATCAACACCGAGAAGGAGGTAAGAAGGCTCTCGGCAGGCTTTTTCTGCTCCACGATGTCAAATACTTGGGAGTCGGTGATAATCAGGTGTGGCGGTTCTTTCAACGCTGCCAGCGTGCGGTCGATATCTTCGGTCGTGCAGCAGATGGCGATACATCCCTTATCCATCAGGTCGCGCAAGGTTTGAACCTGCGGGAGGATAAGTCTTCCTTTAGGGGCTTGCGGATCCTGTGGCATGACCAGTAGCACGGTATCACCAGTGTGAGCAAGATCACCTGTCAATGATTGTTCGCCGCTTTCAGGTGCCAGTCCCGCCAAAGTGTTGCGCAGTTGATCAAGTCCAGTGCCGTTTAGGGCGCTTACCGGTATCACATCACAGCCTAAGCGTTTAGCAATGTCGGCAAGTAGGGTAGAGGGGACTTCCTGCATCAAGTCTACTTTGTTTAATACGGCAACATAGGGCACATTGGCTTGTTTGAGCTGTGCAGCCCAAGATGCTTCATCGTTGAGCGAGGCCCCGTCGGTCACGATAATGGCGATGTCGGTCTGCTTGATGACCTCGCGGGTGCGTTCGGTGCGCAGGTCGCCCACCTTGCCGCTGTCGTCAAAGCCTGCCGTGTCAATCAGCACACAGGGACCCAGCGGCAAAATCTCCATCGACTTCATGACGGGGTCGGTAGTCGTTCCCGGCTCATCACTCACGATGGCAATCTGCTGCCCCGTCAGCGCGTTGATGAGCGATGACTTACCCGCATTGCGTCGTCCAAACAACGCAATGTGCAACCTCTCACTTCTCGGAGTATCATTCAAACCACTACCTTTCACAACCTTAATGATATGCTCTAGAATTGATGATTTCCTGAATATCCACCTCTATTGGGGTGTATTCCACATCTTTGAATTTCAGACCAGGATTTTTTTCGAGCACTTCACGCGCTTTAACCCAAATAGGCTCTCCTTGACCGTTTTCCATCACGACCACGCCGTCATGTAATGCCTCCTCGGTAATCATGTCAAGAACAGCCTGATTGCAACATTCAATGAATTGCTTATTCTGTTCAGATAGGTAAGGAACGGTATTATCCATAATGATTAAGTTGTCAAATAAATCACAGGTGTCGCCCTTTTTACCAGTTGCTAACAAAACGTAGGCATTGCCTTGGTAATGGTAGATATCCCAATGATCTACTATAAGAATAAAAATATTCTTTAGATTATTCAAACCGCGATAATACCTGCGAATCACTATATCGTCAGGGACATAATGTCCACCATTTTTTACACGGTGGGCAATACGGCGAATCGCCATATGAGGTGATGGAAGATAAAAAAACACCAACTCCACACGATATCCTTTGGCTTGTGCTTGCAGTACCAAATTGCGGTATGCGCGTGTCGATAGGGTAGTCTCAATGGCAAAAGTCACATCTTGGTTAAGCAATTCCTGAATGCGTTCCAACATAATCCTACCGGCCTGAAAAGCAACGCTTTGAGGATCGAGTGGAGAGAGGCCGTAGGCTATTTCATCGGCATTTACCCACTGCCTGCATTCTAGAATTGTAGGCAGGAATCGTCTCGATGCCGTGGTTTTCCCGGCTCCGTTACATCCAGCAATGATATATAACCGTTTTTCTGCCATCAAATATCTGGAATTCGTTCAACTTGCCTTTTAAAAACAGCCTTCAACCTCTAAAGCCAAAGCATCAGAAGTAGAAGTCGCGTTTGCCGCCTGCAATCTCTTGGATATGCTTGGAGGCGATTTCGCGAACGCGCTCGTTCGTTATCTTGGCCAACTCCCTCTCGATAAGGGCATTGCCCTTAGCTGCGGTGTCCTCGCTTGCGAAGTCCATGAGGTATTCCTTGAGCGTCATGAGTGCGTTTGGCGTGCAGATGTCGCCAATCTTGCCAGCCTTGCACAGTGCCATGAAGCGGTCACCCGTACGGCCCGAGCGGTAGCAGGCGGTGCAGAAGCTGGGCAGGTAGCCGATAGACAACAGCCAGTTAATGACCTCATCGAGGGTGCGTGTGTCGCTCACGTCAAACTGAGCAGTCTCGTCATGGCGCTCTACCGTGGTATAGCCGCCCACGCTGGTGCGGCTGCCGCCACTGATCTGTGATACGCCCAGGTCAAGCACTTTGGCACGGACGCTCTGGCTCTCACGGGTAGAAATAATCATGCCCGTGTAAGGAACCGCCAGGCGGATGACGGCGATGATGCGGCAGAAGATGTCATCGGGCAGCACATCGGGGAACTCGTCGAGGGTGATGTCCTCGGCAGGGCAGATGCGGGGCACGCTGATGGTGTGCGGTCCCACGCCGAAGCGAGCCTCAAGGTGCTCGGCATGCATCAGCAGACCCACAAAATCATAACGATAAGTCGTCAAACCGTAGAGCACGCCGATACCCACGTCGTCACAGCCACCCAGTTGGGCTCGGTCCATGGCCTCGGTGTGATAGCAGTAGTTGCTCTTGGGGCCTGTCGGGTGCAGTGCCTCATAGTTCTTGCGGTTATAGGTCTCCTGGAACAGGATATAGGTACCGATACCGGCAGCCTTGAGTTTCTCATAGGCCTCGACCTCGGTGGCAGCGATATTCACATTCAGGCGGCGAATCTCGCCGTTGCCAACCTTGGTGTCATAGATGGTGTGGATGGACTCCAGGATATACTCCAGCGGATTCATCACGGGGTGTTCACCAGCCTCCAGGGCGATGCGCTTGTGGCCCATCTTGACCAGTGCTTCAACCTCGGCGCGGATTTCATCCTGTGACAGTTTCTTGCGCGGGATGGTTTTGTTCTTGGCGTGGTATGGGCAATAGACGCAGCCATTGATGCAGTAGTTGGACAAGTACAACGGCGCGAACATCACAATGCGGTTGCCGTAGAAGCGCTGTTTCACCTCTCTTGCCAGTTGCTCATAGCGTTCAATCAGGTCGGGCTGGTCACAGTCAAGCAACACTGCAGCCTCACGGTGTGTCAGACCTTTGCACTTGGCGGCCTTTTCAATAATTTCTTCTATGAGAGCGCGGTTGCTCTTATTCTTCTCAGCGTATTCTAGCGTTTCCAGAATCTCGTTGTCGTCGATAAATTCATCGGCATGGTTAGACTTTACATTATACATGATATAGCAGTTATTAGTTGTTTTCTACTTGAACCTGCAAAGTTACGAAAAACTTGTAAGTTCTTATCCTCATCCTGCTAAAAAAAGATAATAAAACCAAAATTGGCACAATTCTTGACAATATTTCTCTGCTGATGGGTTAGTCTTGCACAAAAATGAGTAATTTTGCCGTTTAATAGCAAGATTTGACGACGAGAAGTCTACATATTGTCCTGGTTTTAGCGGTGGCATTCATGCTGCTGCCCGTCTTGTCACATGGTCAGGTAAAGGGTGATGTCATCGACGTGACCCAGATGGTGGACTCTATCGTCAAGAACGAGAGTGACACTGCAGCTGAGCAGAATGTTGTCTCTCGTCATCGGGGTGCCGGTGTGGCTCGTGACACAAGTCGATTTGTCCGCGAGAAAGTGGATCTCGATCATGTGGTGGAGTTCAATGCCAAGGACAGCATTATCCTCTTCGGCCGCAACCATGCTGTGATGTATGGCGGCAGCAAGATCCTCTACGGCGACATCGACATGAGTGCCTCGCAGATCAGCATGGACATGGATAGCAGCCAGGTGCAGGCCATCGGTGTCCTTGACAGTATCGGTGAGCTGACAGGCAATCCCGTGTTCAAAGACAATAGCGGTGAGTATGAATCCCGTGAGATGAAGTACAACTTCAAGACCAAGCGAGGCTATATCACCGACATTGTCACCGAGCAGGGCGAGGGCTACCTCACAGGCGGCATCACCAAGAAGACAGAGGATGACTACTATTACATCAAGGACGGAAGATACACGACCTGTGATGACCATGAGCATCCCCACTTCTATTTCCAGCTCACTAAAGCCAAAGTCAAACCCAAGCAGAACGTGGTGACGGGACCCGCCTTTATGGTGCTCGAGGATTTACCGTTGCCCATCGCAGTGCCCTTTGGCTATTTCCCGTTCAGTGAGAAGTACCAGAGCGGTATCCTGGTGCCCACCTTCGGAGAGGACTACAACCGCGGTTTCTACCTGCGTAATGGTGGCTACTATCTGGCATTGGGTCAGTATGCTGACCTTGCTATTACAGGTGAAATCTATACTCGTGGCTCATGGGGACTGTCGGCCCAGTCGTCCTATTCCAAGCGCTATAAGTATTCCGGCTCGTTCAGTGCCAATTACCTGACAACGGTGACAGGACAGAAAGGTGACCCGGATTACAATAAGATGCATAACTTCCAGGTACTGTGGAGCCATAGCCAGAACCAGAAGGCCAATCCTTACTTGACTTTCTCGGCCAGTGTGAATTTTGCCACGACAGGTTACTCCCGTAACAGCCTGAACACTTACTACACCAACGCCTTTACCGAGAACACCAAGAGCAGTACCGTCAACTTGACCTACAAGATTCCCAACAGCAAGTGGACTATCTCGACCAATGCCAACATCTCGCAGCGCACTGCCGACTCAACCCTTACTGTTTCGTTCCCCAATATTACCATCACCATGAGCCAGACGGCTCCTTTCAAGCGCAAACGTGCAGTGGGCGATGAAAAGTGGTATGAGAAAATTAAGGTGAGTTACTCGGGTAAATTCCAGAATTCGCTGACAGCCAAGCAAAATGAGTTCCTGCACAAGAACCTGGTCAAGGACTGGCGCAATGGTATGATGCACACGATTCCCGTACAGGCGACATTCAATGTCTTTAAGTATTTCAACTTGACGCCCAACATCACGATGAATGACCGCATGTACACCAGCAAGATACGGCAGCAGTGGGATCCCAATGCCAGTGCGGTTGTCAGGGATACTACCTATGGTTTCTATAATGTCTTTGACTTTAATTTTGGCGTGTCGTTGAGCACTAAGGTCTATGGTTTCTTTAAGCCCTTGAAATTCTTGGGTAAATTGAGCGAGAAATTGCAGATGGTGCGTCACGTGATGACCCCGACTATTTCTTTCTCGGCATCGCCCGACTTTGGCGCCCCCTTCTGGGGTTATTTCGGCAACTATGAGCGTGAGTATAACGATGGAAGGATTGAACCCGTTCGCTACAGTTATTTCCAGCACACGTTGTTCGGCAATGCTCCCAATCAAAAATCAGGAACAATAACCTTCAATATCGCCAACAACCTGGAGGCCAAGATCAAGAGCGAGAACGACAGTACGGGCTTTAAGAAGGTCTCTCTGATCGAGAATCTCACCCTCAGCCAGTCGTGCAACCTTGCTGCCGACTCCTTGAAGTGGAGTAACCTTAACACCAGCATCATGCTGCGCTTGGTCAAGGGCTTCAACCTCAACCTCAGTGCCACATGGGATGTCTATAAGTATGCCCTGAACGCATCAGGCACTCCCGTGCGCATCAACAAGTTGCGCCTGTTTAACGGTGGAGGATGGGGACGCCTCTCCAGCACGGGCACATCATTCTCCTACACCTTCAACAACGACACCTTCCGTCGCAAGAAGGACCGCACCAAGAATGCTGAGGAGAGTCAAAAGCAGTCCCAAAACAACCTCAATCGCGACAGCAACAAGGATGGTGAAGAACAAGAGGGAACCGGACAGACTACAGATTTGGAACTCATTGACGGCTATGCCAAGTGGGAGTGCCCATGGAGCTTGACGGTCAATTATTCATTGTCCTATGGTTATGGCACGTTTAACTACGACAAGTTGGAGTACAATGGTAAGTGGACCCAGAACCTGAGCTTGAATGCCAACATCCGTCCTACCAAGAACTGGTCATTCACGGCTTCAGCCAGCTATAATTTTGACACCCACAAGATTGCTTATATGAACTGTTCCATCTCACGTCAGATGCACTGCTTCGTGATGAGCGCCAGTTTCGTGCCTGTGGGACCTTACAAGAGTTACAATTTCCACATTGCAGTCAAGTCTTCTATCCTGCAGGATGTGAAGTATGACAAACATTCCAGCATGAGCAATGGTATCACCTGGTATTAGAATTCTTGCTTTTCTTTCGACGGTTTTGTTTTGTTTGCCGCTCATGGGACAGCAGTTGCATGAGGGTGACCTTCTGTTCGCTTGCAGCGATTCGGCCAATGCCATCACAGCTGTGACAAGCGGAATAGATGAGCTGCCCATCGACCATGTGGGCGTCGTTCACCGCATCGGTGGAGAAAACGGCCCCCTCTATGTGATCGAGGCTGTAAAACCTGTCGTTTGCCTCACGCCGATTGACACGTTTCTGTGCCAGAACGGTGCGGTGATTGTGGGCAGGGTCAATGTGGATCTGGATGTGAAACGATCAGTCAAGAGTTGTCTGCTCTTGGTGGGCAGACCCTATGATGACCTCTATCTGCCGGGTGACAGCGCATTGTATTGCAGCGAATTGGTGCAGCGTTGTTTCGTCAATAGCAACGGCGAGCTGGTTTTCAATACGATTGAGATGTCATTTCATGACGCTACAGGCCAGGTGACTGATTATTGGAAAGCGTTTTATTCAAGACGCGGCATGGCTGTTCCTGAAGGCGAGCCTGGGACTAATCCTGGTGAACTCTCCCGTCGTCCCCAAGTGACAGTCATCGGTAAACTCTTGAGAGGTAATTGGCAACATGATGATAAAAAACTGACAACAAAAACTGACAACTGAAAAGTTTTTACTACCTTTGCAGGTTGTTAACTGAATTACCTCCCCTTTGGGTACAATTATATCCATATTAGTCGGTTGTGTGTCAATAGGTATCATCCTGTCGGCACCGATGGGTCCTATAGGTATCCTATGTGTTCAGCGCACGTTGAACAAGGGGCGCAATTCCGGTTTCTTTACGGGTGTGGGTGCTGCTGCCAGCGACTTGTTCTACTGCTTGCTGGTGGGCTTGGGTATTTCTCTGGTCACCGATTTTATTGCCGATCATGTGAATATCCTGCAGATTATCGGCAGTGTTATCCTTATCGTCTATGCCGTTTACATGATCATCCACAACCCTGTAAGCCAGATTACCGAGAACCTTGACCAGCGCGAGGACTACTGGCGTGATACGGTAACAGGTTTCCTGTTCACCCTGAGCAATCCGCTCATCATGTTTCTGATTATTCCTCTGTTTGCGCGATTCAGTTTCCCCTTGCCGGAGTACAAATTCTACCACATCATCCTGGGCTACGCCTTTATTGTGATGGGGGCGCTGATCTGGTGGGCGGTAATTACCTTCTTTGTCGACAAGGTGCGCACCCATTTCAACATCCGCTCGATGTGGCTCATCAACCGCATCATCGGTAGCATCATCCTCATCCTCTCCCTCTATGGCCTCGTAACGGGTACCATAGCCTACCTGCAGCAACTCAACATCATTTAAGCTGGAATTAAAGATTAACCAATAATAAAGCGAGGACAGCCTAAAAGCTGTCCTCGTATTGTAATTGTGTCGTTACCGACTGTGTAATGATCAATACTTCTTGATCTCCACTTCCTCGTTGAGGGCTGCAGCAGCGTTAGCTGCCAGTGCCGACATCTCATCCTCACCAGGATAAACATGAACGGGAGCCATCCACTCAACGCGCTTCCTCAGCTCATCAACAAGATACTTCCAGTAAGCGATACCACCGGTAAAGATGATAGCATCGATCTTGCCGTACAGGACAGCGCCCTTCTCGGCAATGGCTTTAGCTACATGATAAATCATGGCATCAGCGACGAGCTTGGCATACTCATCACCAGCCTCGATGCGTTTTTCAACCTCCAGCATATCGGTAGTGCCGAGCAGGGAGTTAATGCCACCCTTGCCCGAAATCATCTTGAGGATTTCATCTTTGGTATACTCACCGCTGAAGCACATGTTGACAAGGTCACGGGCGGGCAGGCTGCCGGCGCGTTCGGGTGAGAACGGACCCTCACCGTCAAGTGCGTTGTTCACGTCAACGGCACGACCATGTTCATGGGCTGCTACCGAGATACCGCCACCCAAGTGGGCAACGATGAGGTTCAGATCCTCATAGCGCTTGCCGTTCTCCTTAGCAAAGCGGCGTGCGATGGCGCGCTGGTTCAAAGCGTGCCAAATGCTCACGCGCTTAAACTGCTTGAGACCGCAGATGCGGGCATAATCGTTCAACTCGTCGGTGACGACGGGGTCAGCGATAAAGCAGGGGCAATTCAAACTTTTGGCAATCTCATTGCCAATGACACAACCCAGGTCGCAAGCATGCTGGTGCTCGCTGGCATAGGTGGCCTGAATCATGTTCTCGTCAACGGCATACACGCCGCCGGCAACAGGCTTAGTCAAGCCGCCACGGGCAACAACAGCGTCAAACTCAATGGGGATACCGGCTTTCTCAAGTTCGCCGATGATCATTTGACGGCGAAAGTCAAACTGGTCGGTAATTTTGGCATAAGGAGCAAGCTCCTCGGCTGAATGGCGAATAACTTTGATCAAGCGAGGCTCGCCGTCTTCAACGACTGCCATCTTGGTGGAGGTCGATCCTGGATTGATGACTAATAACTTCATTGTTTTTAAAATATTTTTTTACGTGTAAAATTTTCTGGTTTCAGATACTTATTCAGGTTTTACTCAGCAGCCATCGTAGCTACAGCAAGGCTGTAGAACTTGGACTGGGCGCTGTCGGCGCGAGAGGGAACCACTGCAGGGCACTTGGCACCCAGCAGCAGGCCTGCGGTGCTGGCACCGGCAAACAGCGTGATGGCTTTATAGAACACGTTACCGGCCTCGATGTCGGGCATGATGAGCACGTCGCTGTCGCCCTCGAGGGGAGAAGTCAGACCCTTAGCCTCCATGGCATGCATGCTGCAGGCACACTTGGCATCCAGGGGACCGTCAACGATACACTTGCCGAGCTCGCCGTTCTTGGCCATCTCGATGATCACGGGATAATCCTCGGTGAAGGGGAAGTGCTTGCCGTTCACCTTCTCGGTGCAGTGGATGAGCGCAACCTTGGGCACCTCGACGCCGAAGTTGCGGGCCACATTGGACATGTACTTCACCATCTCAATGCGCTGAGCCTGGTTGGGGTAGGGGATAACGGCGGCATCGGTGAAAATCAGCAACTTGTGATAGCTGGGGATGTCGGCTACGGCAGCATGGGTCAGCACGTTGCCCTTGGGCAGGATGCCGGTTTCCTTGTTCAGGACGGCACGCAGCAGGTTATCGGTGTTAATCAGACCCTTCATCAGCACGTCGGCCTTGTCTTCACGCACGAGGGCGACAGCCTTGGCGGCAGCGTCATCGGCGTCGGTGGCGTCAACATAGCTGATGCTGGCAGCAAAGGGCTTCAATGCCTCATTGGCACGAAGTTGCTCTTCACAGCCCACAAAGATGGCTTCAATAAATCCGGCCTCAAGAGCCTGGGCACAGGCAGCGGGGGTTTTCTGATCGGCAGCCCAAACGACAGCCACGCGTTTCTTCACATTGTTCTCTTTGAGATGAGCAAGCAACTCATCAAAATTCTTAATGGTATTCATTAATGTAATAATAAAAGAAGTTAATGGTTTTTGAATGCCCAAAATTACTACTTTTTCGCAACATGGCATCATTTTTGGGGGAGATTTTCTTCAATTATCCTATAAGTCAAAAAAAATCACTACATTTGCAACAGTATTAACCGTTAATGAACTATTTAAAATGATACTGAACGGAGTATTGGCCTTCTTCAACCTGGGAACAGGCGAAATCATTGCAATTGTTGTGGTCATCTTGTTGCTCTTCGGTGGCAAGAAGATTCCCGAACTCATGCGTGGCTTGGGCAAGGGCGTTAAGAGTTTCAAGCAGGGCATGAATGAGGTAGAGGATGAGTTGAAAAAGCCCCTCGATGAGCTTGACAAGAAAGAAGACCCCAAATAACACTCAAACGCTAAAGCAATATCTATCAGCAATTTAATTACCTGCTTTTAAAGCATTGGTTGTTGTTTTGTTCATTGCTGTTTCAGTTGTTTGACATCTGATAGACTGATGCCTGAGGAGAAGTTGCAGGAAATGTCGTTTTGGGATCACATCGACGCTTTGCGTTCGGTGCTGGTACGCATTGTGGTTGTCCTGGTGGTTGCGGCAGTGGGGCTTTTTTGTGTCATGCCCACTATCTTTGACTCGGTGATACTGGCACCCTGTCATGGCGACTTTGCCCTTTATCGCCTGTTTGAGCGCATAACGGCATCGGTATCCTGGCTCCCGAAGTTCACAACCGACGGTTTCCATGTTGAACTGATCAATATCAAACTGGCTTCGCAGTTTTTTATCCACATGACCACCTCCTTCTGGCTGGCGTTGGTATTGACGTTCCCCTTCGTCCTCTATCAGTTGTGGACCTTTATTGCTCCGGCACTTTATCCCAGCGAGAAACGGGGTGTCAAGACAGCGTTTCTCATCGGATGTCTAATGTTTTTCCTTGGCGTAGCTGTCGGCTATTTCATCGTGTTTCCTGTCACCTTGCGCTTTCTTGCCGATTATCACGTGAGCCAGCTGGTGCCCAACCAGATTTCTCTCGACAGTTACATGGACACGTTCCTGATGCTTATCTTTGTGATGGGCATTATCTTTGAGCTGCCTTTGCTGGCTTGGTTGCTTGGTGTGCTTGGAGTCTTGCGCCGAAGCTTCTTCAGGACCTACCGCCGTCATGCCGTTGTCGCCTTGCTGGTCCTTGCTGCCATCATTACCCCTACTGGCGACCCCTTTACCTTATCTATAGTTTTCCTGCCCATCTATATGCTCTATGAAGTGAGTGCCTACCTTGTACCTAATACCAAAATTGTCCCCGAAACTGAAATCTGATACTATTGAAATTAGTTAATGCATATTGATAATTTTTTTATAAATAAAGAAATTCCTGCAAAATTATTGATGAATGGTTATGTTGATTAAAAAAATACTTGTATTTTTGCAACAATTATAAAAAACCAGATTCAAGTATATCATTCCTTTTTTGTCCTGTTCGGCAAATAATACATCCCCCCTCCCCATCTTGGATTTGGCGCTTTATAAAAACCCGAAAGTGACTATTATCGTATTTATTCATTTTTTTATTAACTTAAACTTTTAACGATTTATGAAGAAATTATTATTCTTATTGTTAGGTTTAGCAGTAGCTGCTACCGCAAGCGCCGGAATCGTAGGAACACCGATGCAGAGCAAGGTTGTCAAGCAACAACCTAAGAGCAAAGTACAGGCTGTTACTCGTGCTAATGGTTTGGTGGTTCCTGGTACCCCCATTTCCTTCAATGGTTGGGACAATCAATTCTCACATGTGTTGAGGTCACGTGAGGCCATCACTTGGGACTTTGAGGATGCAGAACAGTTCGCAGAGTTCATGGCTGTTGACAATGATGAGGACGGCTTCAACTGGGAGTACTACAACAACACTGGTCTCACGACTGGTCGTATGACAGCCCACGGTGGCGAAGGTCTTGTTGCATCTGCAAGTTATGACAATGACTCAGGTACTGCCTTGCATCCCGACAACTGGCTGGTATCGCCTCAGGTAACCCTGGGTGGTGCTCTGACGTTCTGGGCTATGGGCCAGGATGCAAGCTATGCTGCCGAGAAGTTTGCTGTTTATGTATGTGTTGGTGAACCTACAGGTACCGAGAGCTTCACTATGGTTGCTGGTGATTTCACTGCTACTGGTTCCTATGTACAGTATGAAATCGACCTGAGCGCTTATCAGGGTCAGGTAGGCTGCTTCGCTATCGTTCACCACAACATCACCGACATGTTCTTCCTGAATGTGGACGATATCGTGCTGGATGCTAGTGCAGTTGCTCTGCCTTATCCCGTTGTTCCCACTGGTCTGACCGTTGATCCCGGCATGACCACTGCCAATGTTGTTTGGGACAATGACGAGGCTGCTTCTAACTGGAACCTGCGTTACAGGCCCTACACCGAGGGTGCTGGCGATATGTATTACTGGCCGTTCACTCTTGATAGCTATCAGCAGGATATGGAGGGCTGGCAGGTTTATGATGCCGATGAGGACGGTAACAACTGGGGCCTTGCTTACTCAGACGATACCCAGTCTGACGTTTGCTTCTTCTCAGAGTCATGGTCATATGATACCTATCAGGCTCTGACTCCTGACAACTACCTGTTCACTCCCGAAGTTCCTCTGCAGGGCGTTCTCAAGTTCACCTATTGGGGAGCTTCTAATACCTATGTAGAGAACTTTATGGTCTATGCTTTGATTGGTGAGGACATGTATGCCCTTGCTGACGCAGACTATGTTACCTCGACCACTCATGTGACCGAAACTATCGACTTGAGCGAATTTGAAGGTGCCGTTGGTCAAATCGTCTTCCGCCACTACAATTGCGAAGACCAGATGGCAATGTACATCGATGAGATCATGATCGGTACTGAGTTTGAGCCCGCTCCCTGGATTGAGGTGAATGGCCTGACTGAGGCTAAGTACACCATCGAGGGCTTGGATCCCGAGACCAAGTATGAGGTACAGGTAATGGGTTACAACGAGGCTCATGAGTCTGACTGGTGCGACATCGTAGAATTCACGACCCTCGGCGAGGAGCCTGTAATACCCGATGTTTACATGCTGGGTGGTGACGACCAAGGTTGGGCTCCTAACCGCGGTATCAAGTTCGACTACAACGAGGAGGATAACATCTACACCCTCAATTACACCTTCCCCGCCGAGACCAACTACTTCGGCTTCACCACCATGCTTGCCGAGTATGATGATCAGGGTAGCTGGGACTACATTGAGCCCTACCGCTTCGGTGCTGTTGCCGATGGTGATAACTTCATCTTCTATGATGAGTACAATGGCCAACCTCTGGAACTGACTTGGGATGCATACAAGGCCTTCCAGATTGGTGCAGGTGAGTATGACATCGTTGTTGACCTGACCAGCATGAAGGTCATCCTTACCAAGGTTAATGTTGAGCCTCCTTACCTTCGTGGCGACGTTGACAACAGTGGTGATGTTAAGATCGGCGACGTTACTGCTCTGATCAACTACCTGCTCAGTGGCGATGCAACTAACGTTAACGTTCTGGCTGCTGACTGCGACGAGAGCGGCGATGTTAAGATTGCTGACGTTACTGCTCTGATCAACTACCTGCTGTCTGGCACTTGGTAATTTCATGAATTCGCTCGCTTCATGAACGCATGAAGTGACAACCCCTATGCTTCAGGCATCTGTCCTCTATCGGGCAGGTGCCTGATTGTTTTTGTGACTTTCTTTGAGTAGTGGCGTGCCATGGGAAATGCTTACTATATATAATTTTTTTTCACGATAAACCAAAAAAATACTGAATTACTTTTGCGAAATTAAAAAATAGTGTAATTTTGCATATTGATAAGAGATATCTATAATCTCACTATTAACCCTTCAATGCAAATGATTACATACAGGATATGTAACTGTTTTTATTTAATAACTTTAAAATTTAAACGTTTATGAAGAAATTATTATTTTTACTTTTAGGTGTTGCTGTTGTTGCATCTGCTGGTGCAGGGATTACCAAATCCCCGATCCAGAAGAAGGTTTCTAAAATGGAACGCACCAAGTCAAAAGTTGAGGTGGTGACTCGTGCCAATGGCGTGATTAGTCCGTCAACTACTCTAAATTTCTATGGTTGGGACAAGATGCCCAAGCACATGTTAAGGTCTGATGCCGCTATCACTTGGGACTTTGAGGATTCAACCCAGTGGGCAGCTTTCTCTGCTGTTGATGTTGATGATGACGGCTTTAACTGGCAGTATTTTGACAATACGGGTTTGACCTCTAATCGTATGTCAACTCACAGTGGTGAAGGCGTCATAGCTTCGGCAAGCTATGACAAAACTAGTGGCAAAGCCTTGACTCCTGACAACTGGCTGATTTCGCCTGAGGTAACCCTGGGTGGTGTCTTGTCGTTCTGGGCTGAGGGTCAGGATGCCAGCTATTGCGCTGAGGTGTTCGCCGTTTATGTTTGCATTGGCGATCCTGTTGATGATACTTCTTTCCAGAAGGTAAGTCAGGATTTCACTGCTACTGGCGAGTTTGTAGAGTATGAAATCGACCTGAGCGCATATCAGGGCCAGGTAGGACACTTTGCAATCCGTCACTACAACGTGACCGATATGTTCTGGCTGAACGTCGATGACATCACGCTCGATCCTGAAGCTGTCGCTCTGCCTTATCCCGTTGTTCCTGAGATTAATGTTACTCCCGCCACCACCTCTGCTTATGTAGAGTGGGCTGCAGATGAGGCTGCCGACGCTTACAACCTGCGCTGGAGGCAAAAATCAGATGGTAAGGCTTGGAGTTTCCCCGTGGATGGCTATGTGGCTGAGCTCGAAGAAGGCTGGTGGATTTATGATGCCGATGGAGACAGCACTTGCTGGTCTCTGTATTATGCTGACGATGCCCAAACAGATCTTTGCTGGGGCTCTGGTTCTTATCAGGGTGGTGGTGCTTGCTCTCCCGATAACTATCTTGGAACACCTGACGTGCCCTTGAAGGGTGACCTCAAGTTTACCTTGTGGGGAGCTTCAGATAACTATCCCGAGGTGCTCCAGGTTTATGCCATGGTTGGTGAAGACATGTATCAGCTCTTTGAGGATTCTCTCCTTTCCACGGTAGAACCTGTAGAGTACACTGTTAACCTGGATGCATTTGAGGGTGCTGAGGGCAGCATCATCTTCCGCAACTATAGCACTTACGACCAGTGGATGCTGTTCCTCGATGACATTACTATCGGTACTATTAATCCGTGGAACGATGTTACGGGTATTACCGCTCCTAACTACACCATCGAGGGCCTGACCCCCGAGACTACCTATGAGGTACAGGTAATGGGTTACAACGAGGCTCACGAGTCTGACTGGTGTGACATCGTAGAATTCACGACCCTCGGTGAGGAGCCTGCAATTCCCGATGTTTACATGCTGGGTGGTGACGACCAGGGTTGGGCTCCTAACCGTGGTATCAAGTTCGACTACAACGCTGAGGAGAACATCTACACCCTCAACTACACCTTCCCCGCCGAGACCAACTACTTCGGCTTCACCACCGTGCTTGCCGAGTATGATGATCAGGGTAGCTGGGATTACATTGAGCCCTACCGCTTCGGTGCTATTGCCGATGGTGAAAACTTCATCTTCTATGATGAGTACAATGGCCAGCCTCTGTCTTTGACTTGGGATGAGTACAAGGCATTCCAGATTGGTGCTGGTGAGTATGGCATCGTTGTTGACCTGACCAACATGAAGGTCACCCTTACCAAGGTTGAGCCTACCTACCTTCGTGGCGACGTTGACAACAGTGGTGATGTTAAGATCGGTGACGTTACTGCTCTGATCAATTACCTGCTCAGTGGCGACGCAACTAACGTTAACCTTCTGGCTGCTGACTGCGACGAGAACGGCGATGTTAAGATTGCTGACGTTACTGCACTGATCAACTACCTGCTGTCTGGCAATTGGTAATTTCATGAATTTGCTCGCTTCATGACTACATGAGGCGACAACCCTATGGATTCAGGCATCTGTCCTTTATCGGGCAGGTGCCTGATTGCTGTTGTAATGAGGGTTGGTGAATTGCTGTCCGTAACTAAATATTTTGATTATTTTGTTGATTGTAAGGAAAAATGTATTAATTTTGGCCAAAATTTAACTTTGTGATACATTATTTCTATAATTCAAAAACCTACATTATGAAGAAATTTTACCTTTTATTATTGGCCTTGGCATTTGCTAGTAGTGCCTTTGCCCAGCTTTCTGAAGATGTTCCTGTTCCTGCCGATCCCGATGGATTGTTCTTTGAGTGGTATGACTACACACCTTATGAGTGGCCTAATGGCGAGGTGACGGTTGCGTCTGGTTGGTTTTTTCTTACCTACGGTATGGATGTATATGAAAACCTTGTTGCGACTGACTATGACATCTCGATTGATTCGTGCTATGTCCATGAGCTCAACTACACGATTCTTGACAGGGAGAAATTCAGCTATAGCATCTACACCGACATGGATGAAATCTTTGTTTTCAATCCTGAGGAGTTTTCTGAATTTACTGAGCCGACGACCAATGTCTATATCTTCAACATCCTGCCAAAGACTCCTGACGGATATGGCTCAACTGCCAATTTCGAGTATTGGGGACCTCACTTCCCGAACAGGACTAACAAGGTGGAAGGCTTTGATGGCATGAAACCATTCTTCGAGTGGCGTATCGGTATCCAGACCCATTACACCGACAATGGCGTCACCACCTCGTCCAATATCATCTATTATGAAATCGGTCCCAAGCCTGTTACGTTACAGGGTGACGTGAATGCTGACGGCAAACTCAGCATTGATGACGTGACGGCTCTCATCAGCTACCTGCTGGGTGGTGATCCTGATCCTTTCAACAAGTTTAATGCCGATGGTAATGACGATAACAAGCTGACCATCTCAGATGTGACTGAAATCATCAGCATCATGCTGAATTAATAATATATAACGGTGATGTAGCTTTATCGCTACAATCGACACAATAAGATTGCGCTCCGGGACATCATCCGGAGCGCAATTCTTATTTTAACGAGAATCTAATGAATCTAAACCGTTTTGGCTCTTACTTCTTCTTGAGCGGTGCCAACTGCTTGGCATTGCCCACAATCCATAGGATGTCTCCGAGCTTGAAAACAAGATTGGGGGTGGGGGAGATATAGTTGTCCTCGCCGCGCTGCACTGCAATGAGCAAGGCCCCATAGTCCTCGCGCAGACGGGCATTCTCAAGCCTTTCTCCGATGATGGAAGCATGGTCGGCTACGGCAAAATGCAACAGTTTTACATCGGGTATTGCTGCCTCGCCAGTTTCCTTTTGTGCCTCAACCAACGGCAGCATGCGTTGAATCTGTTCCTCGGTGCCTATTACCCCCAGTACGTCGCCAGGGAAGATACGCATCTCTCCTGACGGTACAGGGTGCAACTTGCTGCCGCGCTGGATGTTGACCAGGTTCACACCATAGCGGGATCGCAAGTCTAGGTTCCTTAATCTGTCACCGATAAAAGGACAATCGTGACCCACCCTCATGTAGGCCAGATGCAGGTCGCTCACCAAGTTGTTCTCGTGGCCCGTGCGGCGGTTCTCGCGCTCGTTGATGTTGCTGATGAACCGTTTCTCGATGTTATTGATGCGTTTGCGCAGCGGGGTGGGAAGCAACGTGAAAATGATAAGGGTGGCAAGGACGAGCAATACTGCGGCTATCATCGCAGCGGCACTTTGGTAAACACCATCCAAAATAATGGCGATAAATACGGTGGACAATACCAGATTGATGATGAACAAGACCACAATGGGAACATAGGATACCGATCCACGCTCTTGCCCCAACTGATCATATTCCGTTCGCTTGATTGACGGTATGATAATAGATGCAATAAATGGTCCGACAATGACTAAGGTCGAAGTCACACATGCCAGACGTGCCCAACTGCCGCCGCCCATCAACTTCATGATCAGTGGCATCAGATAAGTGCGGCACAGCACAGTCAGGGCAATGATGATGACAGAATAAATGATAAGACGTAGAATATTGCGTGACACGATGGATTTCCACAACCGCGAGGTTTCTCTCGATTCGCTTTCAGTGGCGTCTTTGCTGTAGCCGTTCAACAGGCGAGTCCAGCTTTTGGGCAACACCTTATATATTGAATTATAGCAGGGTTCGGCCTGTTTGATGAAGAAGGGGGTGGTGAAGGTCGTTACAACCGATACCGCCACGATGATGGGATAGATGCTCTGGTCAAGCACGCCAAGGCTGGTACCCAAAGTAGCGATGATGAAGGAGAACTCACCGATCTGAGTCAATGAGAATCCTGATTCCATTGCCAGTTTGAGCGGTTGACCTGTGGCGAGCATACCAAAGGTTCCGAACACAATCATGCCAATGATAACCACAACCGCCAACAGGGCGATGACACTCCAGTGCCGGGACATCACCGTGGGATTGACCATCATGCCCACCGAGATGAAGAACACGGCACCGAACAGATCCTTGACCGGCGAGATGAGGCGCTCGATACGTTCTGCCTCACTGGTACCCGCAAGAATGGAACCCATGACAAAGGCGCCCAACGCCGCCGAGAAGCCTGATTTAATGGAAAACAGCACCATGGCAAAACACAGGCCCATCGCGATAATCAGCATCTGTTCATCACTGATGTAACGCTTGAATCGCTTGAACACTGTGGGTATCATGAAAATGCCCACTGTGAACCACATGATCAGGAAGAACGACAATTTGAGGATGCTGCCTAACATCTCTCCACCCTTGACGCTGTTGTTCAAGGCAATGGACGATAGGATCACCATCATGACGACCGCAAACAGGTCCTCAACAATAAGGACCGCGAACGTCATGGGGACAAACCGCCGTTGCCGCATGTTCAGGTCGGTCAAGGCCTTGAGGATGATGGTGGTAGATGACATGGAAATCATGCCGCCCAGGAAGATGCTGTTCACCAGTCCGTAGCCCAGGTACTTGCCAACGACAAAACCGAGGCTCATCATGCCTAAAACTATGATTAAAGCAGTGAGAATCGCGGAGCCGCCCACGTCTATCAGTTTCTTGAAGCTGAATTCCAGTCCCAGCGAGAATAGCAGCACGATGATGCCGATTTGGGCCCAGAATTCGATATTGGCCTCAACTGCCACCGAGGGCAAGAGGGCAAAATGAGGACTGGCGAGAAAACCAGCAACGATGTAACCCAAAACAACCGGCTGCTTCATCATCTTGAAGATGACGGTGGCGATGGCTCCCAGCACAAGGATGAGAGCAAGGTCGCTGATCAGACTATTAATATCGACTCCTTCCATTTCTTATTATTAGTGTATTTTTGTGACAGGGTAGTCTGTGCCACACCTTCCTGTGCCGGCTTCTCATGAATCACATGTTCATCTCGTTGGTTATGGTGATTGAGATGGCATCTCGTTTGTCTTTGATTTCCTTAAACATGGCGGGCACATTCACTTTGCTCGTGCTGCGCACCATGAAGTTGACAATCGTCACATTAGCCACATAGTCATATTTCATGAACTCATCACTGATGTGTACTTCATAGTTGCTGAGGATTTCACGCAATGACTGGATTTCGTCGATGATGCCGTGCACCTTGACACGGATAATCTTACTCTCCCACAAGAAGTTGTGACGCTGCTCAATGCGCTCGATGTTGAAAAGGATAAAGATGATGAGGATGGTGGCAATGATGCTGATGAGATACATGCCTGCACCGACGGCTAGGCCGAGACATGCAGCCATCCAGATGCCCGCCGCTGTCGTCAAACCGCGCACCGAGCCTTTCATCTGGATGATGGCACCGGCACCCAGGAAACCCACACCGCTCACCACCTGGGCGGCGATACGTCCCGGGTCACCATTTTTCAGTCCCATGTATTCCTGTGGAATATAGATGGAAATGAGCATGGCGAGCGTGGCACCCATCGAGATAAGCGCGAACGTGCGCAATCCGGCGATCTGTCCCTTGCGGCGGCGTTCAATTCCGATGATGGCTCCCAGCAACAGGCTAAGCACCAGCTTGGCTATTGCCCCGATGAGGTTCACATCAGGGCTGATGATATTCTGATAAATGCTTTCCCACATAATTAATTGAATTGTAAACGACAAAAGTACTGTTTTTAGACCACTTTTGCAACGACGTAATCCTTTTTTTGCTAAATTTGTGCCATCAATTATTAATGATGACGACAATATGAACAGATTTTATTTAACGGTTATTCTTTCGCTGGCTACGGTGACATCGCTCTCGGCTCAGATGCTCGTTGGGTCCTATAACATCAGGTATAAGGCTAGTAGTGACAGCATTAACGGCAATTTGTGGCAGAAGCGTTGTCAGGTCATGTGTGATCAGGTGAACTTCATGTCACCTGACATCTTTGGTGCCCAAGAGGTGCTACATGTCCAGTTGGTGGATATGCTCGCAGGGCTGGACGGCTATGACTATATCGGAGTGGGTCGTGATGACGGCAAGACCGCTGGCGAGTATGCAGCCATCTTTTATAAGACAGACAGGTTAAGGTTACTTGACCAGGGTAACTTTTGGATTAGCGAGACCCCTGATCGTCCGGGACTGGGTTGGGATGCGGCTTGTGTCCGCATCTGCACTTGGGGCAAGTTTGCTGCTCAGACAGCCAGCAACGACGAGGCCTTCTTTTTCTTCAACCTCCATATGGACCACGTCGGTGTCACGGCACGCCGTGAAGGTGCCAAACTGATCGTCAGCAAGATACGTGAGATTGCCCAAGGTGCACCAGTCATTGTCACGGGCGACTTCAACGTGGACCAGAACGATGAGATTTACAGCATCTTTACCAAATCGGGACTCTTGAAGGATTCTTACGCTGCCACGCGTCTGCGTTTCTGTGAGAACGGCACGTTCAACTCCTTTGACACCGACCTTTATACCGAAAGCCGCATTGACCACATCTTTGTATCCCCTTCATTTAATGTGGATGCTTACGGCGTGCTTACCAACAGTTATTGGGCTCCCAATGCCGATTCATCAACCCAACTCAAGGGACATGACGCGCCACAGGAGATTAACTTCAGCAAGTATTCCCGCCGTCAACCCTCGGACCATTACCCGGTATTCGTGCGCCTTAACTAAATTTAATCATCTAATCATGGTGTAATGTGCCAAAAAAGCATTACCTTTGCCAATTCTTGGCAAAAGAAAAAGCTATGATTAGTCCAATTATTGAGGAAAAGACCATTGAACGCTTGCGCGCTTATATCAACAGTGCGCAGCGCATTGTCATCACCTGTCACAAGTCACCCGATGGTGACGCATTGGGGTCATCGCTGGCACTGTGCCATATCCTCAGGCGCTTGGGCAAGGATGTCGTGGTTGTCACTCCCGACATGGCTCCCAAATCGCTGGAATTCATCCCGGGGGTGCGTGAGCTGGTGGTGTACACCAAGCATGAGTTGCGAGCCCGTAATGTCTTGAAGGATGCACAACTGCTCTTCTGCCTTGACTTCAATTCCATGAAGCGCATCGACCGTCTCGCCGAACTGGTGGGGCCGCTCAACGTGCGCCGTGTCCTGATTGACCATCATCTCGATCCTGATGATGACTTCGATATCTCCATCTCTTTTCCTGAATCGTCATCAACATGTGAGTTGGTTTTCCGCGTGCTGATGCAGATGGGACTCTTACGCATGATGGACCGTCATGCCGCAAGTTGCCTCTATGTGGGACTGTTGACCGATACGGGAGGCTTTGCCTATAGTTGTGACAACCCCGAGTTTTATGAGATTTTGGCGTCAATCCTGAGGCGACGCATCGATCGCATCGGCCTGTACAATAAGGCGATGAACACTTTCAGCGCCGACAGCGTGCGGCTGCAGGGCTATGCGCTCAGCGAGAAGATGGAACTCTTCCCCGAGCAGGGTGCTGCCCTCATTACATTGAGCAAGGAGGAACTGGAGCGTTTCAATTACAACCGTGGTGACACCGAGACACTGGTCAACAAGCCGCTGGCTATCCCCGAGATTTATTGGAGTGTCTTCCTGCGCGAGGATGCTGACAAAATCAAGGTGTCATGCCGCTCCCAGGGCGATTTCTCGGTGAGCGACATCTGTGCCCGTTATTTCAATGGCGGTGGCCACTTCAATGCTGCCGGCGGTGATTATGTGGGCTCGCTTGATGAAGCGATTGCGGCCTTTCATCAGGTCCTTAACGACCTCTTTCCCGATAACGACAATTCCCAGGAACAATCAATACAAGAACAAGAATAATGAGACAAAAAATCAGTTATTGCATCTTGATGGGCATCTTTGCCCTCACACTGTTGTCATCGTGCAACAACGACCAGAGCTATGCCGACCGCTTGAATGAGGAACGCAATGCAGTTAATGCTTATCTTGCTAACCAACGAGTGGTGATGTCGGTGCCCAAAGACTCCGTTTTTGAGGTGGGCGAGAATGCTCCGTTCTATCGTGTTGACGCCGATGGTAACGTCTTTATGCAGGTGCTTGATGCCGGTGACAGGAAGAATGACAAAGCCAAGAACGGCGAGCCCATCTACTTCCGCTATTCGCGCTACAACCTTGCCACCTGGTATGCCGATGGCACCTGGTCGATCTATAGCGGCAATGAGACCGCCATGGATGCCATGTCGTGCTCGTTCAACTATGGCGATTACACTTTGCCCAGCTCTTCACAGTGGGGCTATGGACTGCAGTTCCCCCTGCTGTTCCTTGGGGTCGAGTGTGAGGTAAATCTCGTCATCAAGTCGCAATATGGCTTCACCAATGAGATATCCTATGTGACGCCATTCTTCTACCATGTCCGCTACTACCACAGCATGATTTAAATCAGTGAGGACTTAGAAGTGAGGAGTAAGGAATTGGCATCTGCGATCAATACCTTTACTCCTTAATCGCTTTTAACATCCCACATCTAACTTCTAACAATAAAATGTCATTAATCAAGTCTATTTCAGGCATTCGCGGCACCATCGGCGGTAAAGCCGGTGACGGCCTTTCGCCGCTCGATATCGTAAAATTCACTTCGGCTTACGCCACTTTCATGCGTCGCAACTCTCCCGTGCAGTCCAACGTCATCGTCGTTGGACGTGACGCCCGCTTGTCGGGTCGCATGGTGTTGAACACCGTGGTCGGCACACTCATGGGTATGGGCTTTGACGTGGTCAACATCGGTCTTGCCACCACTCCCACCACCGAATTGGCTGTCGTGGGCGAGCACGCTTGTGGTGGCATCATCATCACGGCTTCCCACAACCCCAAGCAGTGGAATGCCCTCAAGCTCCTCAACCACAATGGTGAATTCCTCACCGATGCCGAGGGTAAAGAGGTACTCCGTCTTGCTGAGGCCGAGGACTTTGACTATGCCGACGTGGACCACCTGGGTCGCGAGCAGAAGAACTATACCTGGCTGCGCCGTCACATTGATCAGGTGCTGGCACTTGACCTCGTTGATGTTGAAGCCATCCGCAAAGCCGACTTCACCGTGGCTGTTGATGCAGTCAACTCGGTGGGTGGTGTTGCCATTCCCCAGTTGTTGCATGCACTGGGCGTGAAGAAGGTAGAAAAACTCTTCTGTGATCCCACGGGCAACTTCGGCCACACACCGGAGCCGATTCCCCAGAACCTGACCGCTATCAGTGACTTCATGCGTCAGGGCAAAGCCGATGTCGGTTTTGTCGTGGATCCCGATGTGGACCGCCTGGCCATTGTCATGGAAAATGGTGAGTTCTTTGTTGAGGAATATACCCTCGTGGCTGTCGCCGACTATGTGCTGGCTCACACGCCTGGCTCGACCGTGAGCAACCTGTCCTCGTCGCGTGCTTTGCGTGACGTGACCAACAACCATGGTTGCACCTATACGGCTGCTGCCGTCGGTGAGGTCAATGTGACTACCGAGATGCGCCGCACGGGTGCTGTCATCGGTGGTGAGGGCAACGGTGGTGTCATCTATCCCGCCAGCCATTACGGTCGCGATGCCCTCGTGGGCGTGGCTCTCTTCCTGTCGCTGCTTGCCAAGAGCGGTAAGACCGTCAGCCAGCTGAAGGCTACCTATCCGCAATACAGCATCGCCAAAACCAAACTCGAACTCAAGCCCGAGATGGACGTTGATGCCATCCTCAAGGCTGTCGAGAAGCATTATCAGGGCGAGCAGATGACCACCATTGATGGTGTGAAGATTGACTTTGCCGACAGTTGGGTACACCTGCGCAAGAGCAACACTGAGCCCATCATCCGCATCTACAGCGAGGCTCATACGATGGAGGAGGCCGAACGACTCGGCGAGGACGTAAAGCAAATCGTCCTTTCCCTTATCTGATTGATGCTTGCTGCGCTCGCAGTTTAGAGTATAGTGGAGGCATCCGCACTTTGGGGTGCACGCTAAGCCGCTAAACCTTTTATTGCTCGCAAGGAGCTCGCAAGAAATAAAGAATTTTATCATTTGCGAGCCCCTTGCGAGCAACATTTATATCTTAGCGGCTTGGCGGCTTAGCGTGAGATTGTGTGGGACACTAAGGTTGATATTTTACTCAAGTGGTTGACTTATTTGGCAGGTGGGTGACAATTTGTCGCCTGCCTGTCACTTTATAGTGGCTTGGCACACTCGTTGCAGTCTTGCAGAGCGTGATAAAAACAACATAAAATAACTTATTAAACTGTTTTAAAGTAATCATGACTATTAAACCATTAAATGACCGCGTTCTCATCGAACCGGCTAAGGCTGAAGAAGTTGTCGGCGGCATCATCATCCCCGACAGTGCAAAGGAAAAACCTCTCAAGGGCAAAGTGCGTGCTGCTGGTAATGGCACCAAGGACGAGGAAATGATCGTTAAGCCCGGTGATACCGTTCTCTATGGCAAGTATGCTGGCAATGAGATTGAGATTGACGGTGAGAAACTGTTAATGATGCGCCAGAACGACATCCTGGCCATCGTCGTTGAATAATTTTCAGGCTTTAGACTTTAGGTCTCAGGCTTTTGGAACTGACAACAGAAAACTGACTATTAAAACTAAAAACACAATATGGCTAAATTAATCAAATTCGATATTAAGGCTCGCGAAGAGTTGAAGAAGGGCGTTGACCAGTTGAGTGACGCCGTAAAAGTTACCCTTGGTCCCAAGGGTCGCAATGTGATTCTCGACAAGAAATATGGTGCTCCCCATATCACCAAGGACGGTGTGACCGTTGCTCGTGAAGTGGAACTGGAGGACGAATTCCAGAACATTGGCGCACAGCTCGTTAAGGAGGTCGCCAGCAAGACCAACGACGATGCCGGTGACGGTACCACTACTGCTACCGTTCTGGCACAAGCCATCATCACCGAGGGTCTCAAGAACGTTGCCGCCGGTGCTAACCCCATGGACGTGAAGCGCGGTATCGACAAGGCCGTCAAGGCTGTTGTCAACTGCATCAAGGAGCAGGCCCAGGAAGTGGGTGACGACTTCAACAAGATTGAGAACGTGGCACGCATCAGCGCCAACAACGACGATGCCATCGGCCAGCTCATCGCCGAGGCCATGAAGAAGGTAAAACAGGACGGTGTCATCACCGTCGAGGAGGCCAAGGGTACCGAGACCCGCGTTGACGTGGTTGAAGGTATGCAGTTTGACCGTGGCTACATTTCGCCCTATTTTGTCACCAATGCCGACAAAATGGCATGTGAGATGGAGCGCCCCTACATCCTTATTTTTGACAAGAAGATTTCGGGCTTGAAGGATCTGCTGCCCCTGCTGCAGGGTGCTGTTCAGGCTCATCGTCCCATGCTCATCATCGCCGAGGACGTTGACGGCGAGGCTCTGGCATCGCTGGTAGTGAACCGCCTGCGTGGCTCGCTCGAGGTATGTGCCGTGAAGGCTCCCGGCTTTGGCGACCGTCGCAAGGAGATGTTGCAGGATATCGCTATCCTCACCGGTGGCACTGTTATCAGTGAGGAGACCGGTTTGACCCTCGAGAAGGCTACCCTTGAGATGCTGGGTACCGCCGAGAAGGTTACCGTTGACAAGGAGAACACCACCATCGTCAATGGCGCTGGCAACAAGGATATGATTGCCGACCGCATTGCTCAGATCCGCGTCCAGATCGAGAACACCAAGTCAACCTATGACAAGGAGAAACTGCAGGAGCGTCTTGCCAAGATGTCGGGCGGTGTAGCCGTTCTCTACATCGGCGCTCCCAGTGAGGTTGAGATGAAGGAGAAGAAGGACCGCGTGGATGACGCCTTGAGCGCAACCCGCGCCGCTGTTGCCGAGGGTATCGTGCCTGGTGGCGGAACTGCCTACATCCGTAGCCTCAAGGCCCTGGAGGGCATGAAGGGTGACAACGATGACGAGACCACCGGTATCCACATCATCCAACGCGCCATCGAGGAGCCTCTGCGCCAGATCGTTGCCAACGCTGGCCTTGAGGGCGCTGTCGTGGTGAACCGCGTCAAGGAGGGCAAGGATGACTTCGGTTACAATGCCCGCACCGAGAAGTTTGAGAACCTGTTCGAGACGGGCGTCATCGATCCTGCCAAGGTGGCACGTATCGCCCTCGAGAACGCTGCCAGCATTGCCGGCATGTTCCTGACCACCGAGTGCGTCATCGCCGAGAAGAAAGAACCCGAGCCCGCAATGCCCGCTGGTGGCCCCGGTATGGGCGGCGGCATGGGCGGCATGATGTAATCCCCCTAACGGCTGTTTCATAGCATTATAGTTTTATATGGTTACCCCTGCTGACGCACTCGCCAGCAGGGGCTTTTTTGTGCCTAAAAGTCTCTGATTATCTTCGTTTTTAACCTTATACGTACCATCATCGCCCTTTTTTTAAAATAATGTGTTAATCGTTCTTGATAATTACTAAAAAAGTTGTATTTTTGCAGTTGCTTAATGGATTAGTCAAGTTTTACTCTTATATACTTACAAAAATTGTGCTTTAATGGAACAACAACGTTTGATATTCAATTCACGGGATGAGTTGTTGCGTATTGACGTGCCGCGTATCGTTTACTATGAGGCGGACGGTAACTATACCTATATTGTGACAAGCAATAAGCTCAAGAGCGCTGTTTGCATGAACCTCGGCCAGATGGAGGAGGTGCTCGCCCAGCGGTTGAAGGAGAAGAAATGCCTCTTTGCCCGCATCGGCAAGAAGTATATTATCAACTTGAGTTATGTCTATAGGATTAACCCGCTCAAGAAACAATTGGTGCTTTCCGACTTTAATAATTTCTCCTTCCAGCTTGATGTTTCCAAGGAAGCATTGAAGAACCTCAAGGAGATCATGGCTCACATTAAGATTTAAACTTCGATGGAACTGATTATTGGAAGAGACGGAGCAACAGCTAAGCTGAAAGTGGTTGATGGCACCGAGGTGAAGCTCTATGGCGAAGCCGCCAGTGTGCCCGTTGACGTTAGCCGTCAGCACTGTCAGCTCACCGCAATCGATGATAACACTTTTATCATCAGGAACATCAAGGCTGCCAACGTGACCTGGGTCAACGGCATTGAAGTCCAGACCAAGAGAATCACCCGTGAAGATAAGGTCCAGCTTGGACAGAGCCGTTACTTGCTGCCGCTTGACGAGATCCTGGAGCAGATCAAGCCCAATATTGTTGATATCAGCCCGCTCAAAGCGGTTTGGGAGAAATACAATACAAGCACTATTGCCATCAGAAAGCGCCAGCAGACCAATAACCTCTTGTCAAGAATTCCCATTTTCATGACGATGCTGGGTGGTGTGCTCATTGCCTTGAACGAGGCGATACGGCCTTATTCCATCACGTTCACTGTGATTGCCCTGTTGATCATGGCGTACGGTTTCTACCGCCAGGCAACCGATCGGGCTATTGACAAGCAGGAACAGTTGAAAAAGCAGTTCCAGCGCGACTACGTTTGTCCCAAGTGCGGCCGATTCTTGGGCTTTGTGGACTATGACTTGCTTCACCAGAACAAGAATTGCCCTGGCTGCAAGGCCAAGTATTTATAAGTGATTATCATTTCATACATTAATCCAACTATTTTGTCCAATATACTTTATATTGTTTGGATATCACGATAGCCGATGATTAATTTTGCATCAACAAAATGATTAACGGAACTAAAATTGAAAGATTATGGTAAACGAAGAAACTATCTACACAGGCAACGCCCAACAAGGAAAGTCTAGTGAGGGTGCTCTGCAGAATATCGTCGGCAAGACGTGGAAGCCTGTCACCATCGGTGGCACCGCTGGTATTTTATTGGGTGCCGGAGCTCTCTTGGCCCAGCACACCATCGCATTGAATGCCGACGCCAAGTCTTCGGCTCCTGCCGATGACGTGATGAATAAGGTGACCCCGAGCCCTGTCGAGGAAAAAGTGGCTGAGGAGGCTATCATCGAGGATCAAACCGCCCTGCGCGTTGCTACGGTTAGCGATGACTTGACCTTTGAGCAGGCATTTACCCAGGCTCGCGAGATGGTGGGTCCTGGTGGCGTTTTCCACTGGCATGGTGCCATCTTCAGCACCTATACTGCTGATGAATGGGACGAGATGACCGATGAAGAAAGAGACCATTTTGCCGAGAGCGTACGCCCCGAGGTTGATGCCAGCCAAGTCGATGCCGAGCAGCTCGCTTCGGTTGATGATGACATTGAACCCGACTCTGATATCGATGATGAGGGTGGCGAGGTTTTCGCCGATGTGGAAGTTGACCAGAACCAGGTGGCTGACCAGGATGTTGCCGATGTGCCCGTGCACGAAGCAAACGAAGAATTCATCCAGGCCGACATCCGTGAGGCCGAAGGTGGCTTTGCTCTCGCCGACGAGGTGGATGAGGATGTCGTTATTGCCGACAATGACGAGATGGTTCAGGATATCGCTATGATTGACGAGGAATTTAATGAGGATATCGCTGTAGCCGAAGATATGGCAGTTGCTGAAGATCTCGCAGTCGCCGAGGATGTTGCCGTAACTGAGGATATTGAGGTAGCCGAGGATGTCGCTGTTGCTGATGAAGACGCTGCTGCAGCCGACGATTCCTTTGCCCTCGATGAAATGTTCAACCTCAAGGCCGAGGACGATGTCGCTATGGCCAACGGTACCAAGAGCTCTCCTGATGCTGATCATCACGACAAATTTGAGGACTTCATCTCTGATGATGTGGTTCGCATTGTAGGTTATGGCGAGTTTGACGGTCACGCTGTTCGTGGTCTGGACCTGGATGGTGACCTCATTGCCGACGTTGCCGTGATCGACGTGGATGATTCTGGCGACCTCTCAAGAGACGATATCGTGGTTGAAGAAGGCAACGGCAACATGACTACCTACGGCGAACTTCATGACTTTGCCATGAACCAGCTTCAGGGTGCTCACGATGATGCCCATGACAATATGCCTAATCCTGATGTCGCCGAGGATATGCCCGACTACATGGATGATGCCATCGCACAACTCTAATCAACACTGCCGATAAAGACTCTGACAGCATGCGACGTCTCATTCACAACCTGGTCCTGCTCTTGACAATCGCCATGATGTGTCAAGGTGCTGTAGCCCGCAACTATATCCTGTGTGTGGGACTGGACGCCTATCCCAAGAAGGTGGGACGTTATCGCGTCAAGTCGCTTAATGTCAGTGCCAACGATGCCAGGGTGGTAAATAAGGTCTTTGCTGCCAATGGCTTCAGCACCTCGCTTTTAACCGATAGCGCTGCTACAATCGATGCTGTGCTGAGGACGATGAAATATCGCTTCTATACGGCCAAGAGTGATGACATGGTTGTCTTCTACTTCAGCGGCCACGGCACTGAGGACGGATTGCTCTGTTATGACCAGGTGTTGAAGAACGAAGCGATTGTCAATGTCTTGAAGCAGTGCAAGGCCAAGACCAAGATGGTGATTGTTGATGCTTGCTATTCCGGTATCATGCGCACCGACTCGGTTTGGCATAAGGCTTTCGGCAATGAAAATGTAATTTTGTTCCTTTCGTCCCGCAATCAAGAGGAATCTTTCGAAACCGGATATAGCAACAGTTTGTTTACCATGTATCTTGAACGCGGGTTGCGAGGTGGTGCCGATACCAACAAGGACAGCAGTATCACACCCAAGGAATTATTTGAATTTGTGCACAACGGTGTCAGCACCGATGGCATGTTCACTTCACGCCAGCACCCCGTGATGTGGGGACGGTTTGATGGTGACAGCCCCATTATGATATGGAAGAATAAGAAAAACAAGAGTAACGAGACTAAACAGGAAATAGAAGATGCCACAAACTATTAACATCAAGTGCCCGGGATGCGGCGTAGTATTGAGAGTGACCAATTCCAAGGACGAGGCCGAGAAACGTATCGCATGCCCCAAGTGCGGTAAGCGATTGATCGTTCCGTTCTATAAGCTCAAGCCCGAAGACGGTGAGACCCAGTTGGATGGCAAGGAAGGCAGCCAGTCGACCCAGATGTGTGGTGATGACCTGCTGCAGTCATGCTATCTCTTGTTTGAAGGTAAGGAATACGAACTGTCTATCGGCAGCAACACGGTAGGGCGCTCGGCATCCACCTCAATTGCCGATGTGCAGATTGAAACCGACGACTTGTTCATGAGCCGTGAACATGCTGTCATCAATGTTCGCCGTCTGCCCAATGGCGGTCTCAAGATAGACATCTCCAACTTCAAGAACAAGAATACCACCAAGGTTAACGATTACCGTCTTGAAAGTGATGATGCCATCGTGCTGCATGACGGAGACACCGTTGAGATGGGCAGCACGTCCATGACTTTTCACACCAAATAATTGAACACGAGATGAGAATTAAGATATATCCACCGTTGGCGATCCAGGAGATGGGAAACCGTGACAATCAGGAAGATTACATCTATCCTGAGTTCGGTAAGGCGACCATCAACGATCACTTGTTCATCGTGTGTGACGGAATGGGTGGCCATGAGAAAGGTGAAGTGGCTAGCCAAACCTTTGCCGAAGCCCTCGCTGACTATTTCAACGCCAATGCTTCGGGCGACAGTGTACTGAAGGATTCGGTAATCGCTGCTGCTCTGGACCATGCTTACAGCAAGCTGGATGCTGCCGACAGCGGCAGCTACAAGAAGATGGGCACCACGCTCACCCTCCTGTATTTCCATCGTGGCGGAGTGACTGCAGCCCACATCGGTGACAGCCGCATCTATCATCTCAGGCCAGGCAAGAAACTGCTCTACGTCAGCCGTGACCATTCATTGGTTTTTGACCTCTACCAGAGCGGTGAGATTACCTATGGCGAGATGAAGACCTCCTTGCAGAAGAACGTCATCACTCGTGCCGTGCAGCCTGGAGAGGATAATCGTGTGAAGCCCGATATCATACACATCACCGATGTGAAGCCTGGGGACTATTTCTTCATGTGCAGTGACGGTATGCTGGAACGCATGGATGACGATGACGTCCTGAAACTCTTCTCGGGCAGTGGTGATGACGAGAAAAAAAGGAAAAAACTTATCTCGGACACCGCTTCCAACCAGGACAATCACAGTGCTTACATCATTCATGTGCAGGACGTTATCCATGAGCCGGATGATGCAATCACCGTGAATGAAGAGAATACAGCCCGTTTCAATGTGCTGAACATGAAACCGCTGAACACCAACACCACCATTCAGAGTGAAGAGGAGGATAATGACTCTACTGTCATGGCCTCTTCGACACCGGTTGAGTCTGAACCAACGACCGTACGCAGCAGGAAAAAGTCAAGCTGGCTGTGGTGGGCTTTGCTCATCGCTGCGATTGTTGCAGCAGCAGCTTGGCTCGCTCTGTATGGTTTAGGGGGACGTCAAGAGAAATCCAATCCTGAAAGCTCAACTCCTGTGATGGAAAGCATCCATAACGAGGAACCGGTTAAACCGGTCATCCCTCACACCGAAAAACCTCATCGGGTCAAGAGTGCTGATGCCGATCGTGCAGCACAAGAAGCTTCGCAATCGAACACGATGAATAGATACAAGGACTCGATCGATGCAGCAAAGAAGCGCCATCAGGCAACTCAAGACAATGCAGACAATGAGCAGGAACCTGATAAGAATTAACGTCGAAAAAGAAAACACTACGATATATGTCTAATCAAGAAAATATCAATATGAAGTCGATGCTCAAGGTGGGTACCGTGTTGCATGGTACTTATCGCATCGACAGTTACCTGTCAAGCGGCGGATTTGGTAACACTTACGTGGCGACACACATCAATTTCAATGAAAAATACGCCATCAAGGAGTTTTTCATGAAAGGCGTGAATGAACGTGATGGAAACAACACCACCGTCAGTGTCAGCAACAACGAGAAGGTTACCGAATTTAACGAGCAGCTCGAGAAATTCAAGAAGGAGGCTCGCCGCTTGCGCAAACTCAATAATGATCATATTGTCAGGGTATATGACTTGTTCGACGAGAATGGTACGGCCTACTATGTCATGGATTACATCAATGGCGAGAATCTGAAGGAAAAGCTCAAACGCACCGGACAACCCATCAGTGAGGCCGAAGCTACCGTTGTACTTGAACAGGTCCTTGACGCTTTACAGGAAGTACATTCCCAGGGTATCTGGCATCTTGACTTGAAGCCTGCCAATGTGATGGTTGACCAGGAAGGTACTGTCAAACTCATCGACTTCGGTGCCAGCAAGCAGTTCAACAGCAAGACCGGTGGCGCATTGTCCACATCGTCAGTAACCTATACCAATGGTTTTGCTCCCATCGAGCAGATGGAGAAGAGCTATGAGAAACTGGGACCCTGGACTGATTTCTATGCCCTTGGAGCAACGATTTATAACGTGCTCTCCAATCAGCGTCCTCCCATGCCCAGTGACATCAATGATGACCGCACGCCCGACAAGCATCTTTCCTTGCCTCTGCCCTTCAACACGAGTGAAAGGATGCGCGAGCTGCTCCTGTGGTTGATGAAGACCAACAGGAAGGAGCGCCCCGCATCGGTGAAGGAGATTACTGACTTCATGAGTGCTAAGTCACTGACCAGCAGCCATGATGTAGAGTCAACAATCCTCAATCAGAGGAAAGCAGCTCCGGTTCAGCAGCCTCTAAGACATCAGGATGACTCAGCTACCCTCAACGATGACGAAGATTCTGAAAGCAGCTCCGAGAATACCAAGAAAACCAAGAGGGCTATAGTTCTCGCCGCTTGTGCAGGATTGTTGCTTGCTGTGGGCTTGTATTTCTTCTTCAATGGTGGCGGCTCCAGCTCCAAGTCTCCGGTTATTCCCGATTCACTGCTGGTTCATGATGTGGTTGATTCAGTATTGACAATTCCCCTGGGCGAGTGCAAGTACACGGGAACAGTCAAGAACGGTCTGCCCGACGGTAAAGGCACTGCTGTATTTACTGCCGATGGACAGAAGCTGGTGGGCGTATTCGAGAATGGTAGTGTTGATGGCGATAGCATCCACATCTACTATTCTAACGGTAATACTTTCGTTGGCTCCTTCAAGAACAATAAGATGCACCATGGTCGCTTCACCTGGGTTGATGACGGCTCCTATTTTGAGGGATTCTTCACCGATGGTCAGCCCAATATGAAGAAGGGTGCGATGTATGACAAGAAAGGCAAACGTATCAATTAAATCAGTGACGCCCTTAGTGTAATCCACGCATCATGAAGAAGTTTTATTGCATAATGCTCTTGTCATTAACGCTGATATTCTCGGCGGTTTCTGCCTTTGGTCAGGTGGGTCAGGTGAGCAAGCCTATTCAAGCCAAGCCCAGCACGACTAAGGTGAAGAAACCAGCCGGTAACAGCGGCAATAAAACATCTAAATCCAATGCCTCCAATCGCTCTGCCTCAAGGAGATCTTCGGCCCCAAGCCGCACCAGCAGCAATGCGACTGCAAATAGCGGCTCTTCATCATCGGTTGTTACGGTGGCAATCAACTGCAATGCCGAGGCTGCTGATGTCTATATCGATAATTCCTATTATGGCGAGGCCGGAAACTCCTATAATCTGAAGACTGGTACCCACACTATTCAGTTGGTGGCCGAAGGGTACGAGGACTTTTTGGACAACTTTACGGTAACCGGCTCCAACCGCTCGTTCAATTTCTCGATGACCAAGAAGGCCCTGCTGTCTGTCCTTGATTTTCTGGACGAGATGGTCTTTGTTCATGGCGGAGCATTCGAGATGGGTTCTAAGGGGCTTGATGCCGAATATGATGAGAAGCCTGCCCATGAGGTGATTTTACCTTCTTTCTATATGAGCAAGCATGAAGTGACCCAGCAGTTATGGGTCGATGTGATGGGAGGTAATCCGAGTGTCCACATGGGTGAATTCAAGCCTGTAGAGTCTGTGTCATGGGAGGATTGCCAGTTGTTCATCTCCCGCTTGAATGCCTTGACAGGCGTGAAGTTCCGTTTACCCACCGAGGCCGAATGGGAATATGCAGCGCGCGGAGGTAATATGAGCAAAGACTTCAAGTATGCTGGCAGCGACAGCATCAATGACGTGGCATGGTATGGTGCCCTTGAAGTGGATCCCCAGGATGTAGGAGGAAAACAACCCAATGAATTGGGGTTATATGATATGTCAGGAAATGTTATGGAATGGTGCTCCGACTGGCACGGGTCCTACCATGCCGGAAGGCAAAAGAATCCCACTGGGGCTCAAAGTGGTCAATACCGCATAGTCCGCGGCGGGTGTTGGCAAAGCGATCCGAGCCATTGCACCGTTACCTATCGTTTCCCGATTCCCCCCGAAGAGGTTAATGAGACCATTGGGTTTAGACTTGTTGCGAAAACTTTGAAAACAAAACATAATAAGTGATGAAAAGATACTTGGTGATATTATTTTCATTCATGTTACTAATGCCTGTGCAGACAGCGTTTGCACAGGTGAGTAACGTTCCTAAACCTAGCATAGAAAGGCCAAAGCCACAGCCTAAACCAAGGCCACAGCCTAGGCCGAGGACCCAGTCAAGACCTAAGCCGAGCCCAAGACCTCAGCGTACTCAGCACAATGGACCCTCAGTTGATGTGACCTTCAGTTGCAATATTGAGGATGTTCCTGTTTTCATCTCTATTGACGGAAAACAGCCTAGTGATATCGATGAAATCTACAACTTGACAATCGGTAATCACAAGGTGCGTGTGACGGCTGACGGTTATGTGCCTTATAGCACTCCCATTAAAGTTGTTGAGGAAGGCGATTTCTTCTATTTTGAACTCTCGGAGGCAACAGGATACGAGGACTCTGATGTGGGAGATGAAGACGAAGATGAGGCCGAGGTTGATGAACCATCCGCTCCAGTGGATATTAATGCTCCATTTGTTGCAAGCGAGTTGCCCCCCGAGTCCTCTCAACCCGAGGTGTCGGTACTTGTCGAAGATCCCGCCAATGCACAGAAGTTCCTGAATGACACGATTACTGTCAACGGCGTCTCGTTTGTCATGGTCTTTGTTCCCGGTGGTACTTATACCAGGTATGAAATTCCTGAGAATCTGGACTCTATCATTGACATGAATGTGACGGGCGTGCCACCTGCCCACAGGGTCTCCTTGTCCAATTTCCACATCGGCATGTGTGAGGTGACATGGGATTTGTGGTATGCGGTCATGGAGGATAGCATCGTTGATTACTACCACAATCGTCCCTATGACGAAGCGACTTGGGTTGATTGCCAACAATTCATTGATAAGCTCAATAAACTGACAGGAAAGACGTTCAGACTGCCTACCGATGCTGAATGGGAATATGCCGCCCGTGGCGGAAACAGGTCTAACGGATATGTCTATTCCGGCAGCAACAATATCGATGAGGTGGCTTGGTACTATGAGAATTATGAAGGAGAATGGCACGAGGTTGCTACCAAGGCGCCCAATGAATTGGGTATCTATGACATGACGGGTGGCGCCTGTGAATGGTGTGCAGACTGGTATAATTGGCCTGATGCCAATGAGAACACGCCGCCTCTCGTCAATCCTAAAGGCCCGCTGGAGGAACAGAAAAACAGCAGGAGCGGTAATCCCATGGGACGCACCATCAGGGGCGGCAGCTATGGTCAGGACGCCGCTATGTGCTGCGTGTTCAAGATTTATTATGCCAATCTTCAGAAGGCCCGCTATGGTTTACGCTTAGCGATGTAAACTGATCGCTCTACAGTAATAACTCATCATGTGAAGCACATCCTGCCAGAATTCAGGATGTGCTTTCTTCTGCCGGATGATGCCGTTTGATCTTCCAGCCAATGGCTGCTACGATAATGGTTGTCAGCGGGCTAAGGATATTAAAGAAGCAGTAGGGCAGGTAGGTGAGGGTGGGGACGCCTAGCACTGTCGCTTGCGTCATGCCGCATGTATTCCAGGGCACGAGTACTGATGTCACAGTGGCGGCATCCTCGGTGGTACGACTCAACAGACGCCCTTCATAGCCTTCCTTTTTGTAAATATCGCGGAACATATCGGCTGTGAGAACAATACTGATGAATTGGTCGCCTGTTGTGAGATTGAGGAAAATACCTGTTCCCACAGTAGAGGAAACCAGGCTCGTCCGCGAGCGTACCCACTTGACGACGACATTGGTGATGCTTCCAAGCATACCACTAGCCACCATGACAGCACCGAAGCACAAAGCACACAGGATGAGCCAAATGGTATTCAACATTCCTGCCATACCTCCAGTTGATACCAGGTCATTAAGGGCATCGAAACCCGTCTGCACAGCAGTGGATCCATAGTAAGTTATCGCCAAACCCTTGAAAATGGCTGCTGGAGTGCTCAACGTCGGGTCGTCGGCAATCTGGCACAGGATGTGGGGTTGCAGGATAATAGCGGTAATGCCCGCAATGATTGAAGAGACAAACAACACGACCAGTGAAGGCACCTTGCGGGCGATGAGGATTCCGGTAATCAGCGGAACGAGCAATGTCCACAACGAGATGTTAAAGGTAGAATCCAATCCATCGACATACTGATCAATGTGGAGGGCATCTTCACTGCCATGCCCAAGACCGGCAACCAGGAAGATGACAAGCGTGATAAGAATGGATGGTGTGGTGGTCAGTACCATGTAACGGATGTGCTCAAAGATATCCACCCTCACCGATGACGATGCAAGAATGGTCGTGTCACTCAAGGGCGACATCTTGTCACCGAAATAGGCTCCCGAGATGATGGCACCGGCTGTCCATGCTTCGGAGATGCCCAATGCTTGACCGATACCCAACAGGGCTACACCAATGGTGGCAATCGTTGTCCAGGAACTGCCTGACAGCAGCGATATTAAGGCACAAATGACACAGGCGCTCACCAGAAAGAAACTGGGTGACAGAATATGTATGCCATAATAAATGAGTGTGGGTACCACACCACTGATCATCCACGACCCCGCGAGCATACCCACCGTCAACAGGATGAGCAGAGTGACAGACACGTCACCGATGGTTTTGGTCATTTGTCGCTCAAATGTTTTCCATGGTATGTGGTAACATGTCATCGAAATGAGCACGCATACGGCAACTCCCATTAACAGAGCAATCTGACTGCCGCCACTCAATGCATCACTGCCAAACAATGTGATGACGATGCTTATCAGGATGATTAGAACGACAACGGGAATAATCGCTACGAGGGGATGAGGATGTTTGCGTTCGGTCATATGATTTGTGATGTCTGTGGTTCTTATTGTGGTTTAAATGTGCAAATATATAAAAAAATCCCATTTATAGGGTTATTCTTTCCAAAAAGACAATTTTTGAGTAACTTAGCGGCATGAAACAGATCATGAGACTATTATTTGTTGCCGTTTGTCTAATGGCAATATCCGGGATGACGGTGCAGGCAGTCCCCGTCGAGAATGGCGTGTCTTGGGCGTTGGCACAATACCGCTCGGCCCATATCAGTGACGTGAATTACAGCCTGTCGTTCACGGTGCCAGCCTTGAAGTCCCAACCTGTCTATTTCGAGGAAACGCTATTGTTTAATTGGACGGGTGACGAAGACCTGCAGATTGATTTTCAGGGCGAGTCCAATCAACTTTCCAATGAGATTATTGTCAATGGCACGAGATTGAAGACTGTGTTGAGCGATGAGCACATCGTGATTCCTCTCCAGTATTTAGTACAGGGCGAGAACTCGGTGTCTATCAGCGGCTATAGTGGAGACAAGGCTTTGAACCGTAGCGATGACTACATGTACACCTTGTTCGTGCCCGACCATGCCCGCAGCGTGTTCCCTTGCTTTGACCAGCCTGATCTGAAGGCAGTTTTTGACCTAAAACTGGATATCCCTGAGGGCTGGGTAAGTATCAGCAACCAGACACGAAAGCCCATTCCCACCTACCTATTCTCGTTCACAACAGGAAAATTCCAGGTGAAGACGGCAACCCGCGACGGACGCCTGCTCACCGCCTTGTACCGAGAGACCGATCCTGCCAAGGTGGCACAACTGCCCATCGTGTTTGACCAGGTGGCGCTGTCATTGCGATGGATGGAGGAATACACCGCCATTCCGTACCCCTTTGAGCACTATGGTTTTATTGTCCTGCCTGGCTACCAGTTCGGCGGCATGGAGCATCCCGGTTGCATTCAGTTCAACGACCAGCGCATCTTCCTCGGCCCGGAACCTACGCCCGACGAGGAATTGTCACGCCTCAACCTCATTGCCCACGAGACGGCCCACATGTGGTTTGGCGACTTGGTGACCATGCGTTGGTTCGACGACGTGTGGACCAAGGAAGTCTATGCCAATTTCATGGCCGATAAAATTTCACGAGAGCAGTTCCCTGACATTGACCATGACCTGGCCTTCATCAAGGCTCATTATCCGATAGCCATGAGCACCGACCGCACTCGGGGCACTCATCCCATCCAGCAACCATTGGATAATCTGAACAAGGCTGGATTGCTCTATGGCAACATCATCTATCACAAGGCGCCTATCATGATGAACAAACTCGAGAAGGAAAAAGGTGCCGATGCCCTGCAACTAGGGCTGCGCAGTTACCTCAGCCGTTATGCCTACAGCAATGCCACCTGGGATGACCTGATTGTCGAACTCGACCGTTTCAACCCCGAGCACAGCGCCCAGTCCTTCAGCGACGTGTGGGTCAAGCAGAAGGGAATGCCTGTCATCTATCCCATCCGAATGAGTGACGTTGTCCGTGTGCGTCAGTCCGACCCTTATGGCCGCAACTTGGTGTGGAAACAGGGCTTTGACATCGGCTATGTGGATGAGAACGGCAGGTTTAGCCAGCACCCCATTTATATGAACGATCGCGACTATTTGTTCTACTTGGGTTATAACGATGGCCTGTTTGTCAACAGCAATGCCGAGGGCTATGGCCAGTTTAAACTTCGTTGTGAGGGCATCTCGAGGATGTCCGAAGCCTGGAAAACGATGGTCGACAATGACCTGGCCCGCTATGCCGCCGTGCTCACCCTCTACGAGAACCTTCATCTGGGCACCATCAAGGCAACGGAACTGATGAATATGCTGCTCGAATTCCTCTCACATGAGCAAAACGAACTGATTGCCTCGACGACATGCACGTTTATCAACAATTTGATTTCTCGTATTGATAGGGAACCTCGTGCCGAGATAGAACAGCAGTTGTTTGAAATGATGCAGACACACAGCCTGTCGTCTGTGCGCCAGACGTTATTGCGCCAACTATCACTCAAGGCCATTTCTCCCAATGTTGTGGACAAGCTATATGACATCAGGGAAAAACATAGTGCTTCGTTCCTGAATAACCGTGACTATATGCGCATGGCCTATCATCTTGCCATCATGTTGCCTGAACGATGGCAGAACATTCTTGCCATTCAGAAGGAGCGGCTCACGACCGATGATGAGCGACGTGAGTTTGACTTTGTGTCTCGTGTCTGCAATCCCGACAGTAAGGTACAGCTGCAATTGTTCAATGAATTGCTTGAAGTGGAGAACCGTCGGGTAGAGCCCTGGACTCGCACCGCTTTGGCCTTGCTTAACGACCCGGAACGTGAACCATGGAGTAACCGTTATCTGGAGCCTGGGCTTGATGAGTTAGAAGAAATCCAGCGCACGGGTGATATCTTCTTCCCCGGTTACTGGTTGTCAAGCCTGTTAGAAGGACACAGCAGTCAAGAGGCGCGTGAAAAGGTCACCAAGTGGATTGATGCACATCCACAGCTTGCTCCAGCTTTAAAGAACAAACTTCTGGAAAACGCTTATTGGCTGCTAGATATGCAAAATCCAAAGTGACCACCATAAAGGCTATGGTCAGGCATCAGTCTCTGTTTGGATTTCTTGTTGATGATTCTTTTCCAGTGACAGCAATTGCTGCTTGATGTTGGTGCCTGATGCATAACCACCCAGGCTACCATCACTGTTGATGACACGATGACAAGGGACGACGATGCTCACTGGGTTGTTGTGATTGGCTTGGGCTACAGCACGTGAAGCCGTCGGCTTGCCCATGCGTTTTGCTTCTTCTCCATAAGAGATGGTCACACCGTAGGGTATCTGTTTTAGCACATCCCATGCCTTCATCTGGAATTCGGTGCCAACCAAGTGCACGGGCAGAGAGAATTCTTTACGTGTGCCATCGAAGTATTCTTTGAGTTGAATCATACAGTTGGCGAGTAGGGGAGACGTGGTTTCAACAGGCTTCAGTTTCATTTTCTTTGCCATGCTGTCAATGTCATCACCGTTCCAGCCGATATAGACCAGTCCTTGGGTGCAGGCACCAATTGTCAATGTGCCGAGGGGTGTCTCCATCGTAGTGTAGCAAAACTGTCCGTCATGAACCGGCGTGATGCCTAGCTCGCTTGCCTTGTCCAGCATGAGACGATAGGCCGACTCATAGTCGTTGGTGATAATGCCATCGAGAATGGCATCCTTGATGGCGTCCTTGATATAACCCACGGGGCGTGACGGGGCAAGCCCGAAGGTCTGCATGATTTCCTCGCCATCGATGGGCGGCTGGAAGTTGCGCACTCGGTCTTTCTCTTCGATATCCACCAGTTTCTGCTTCACCAAATCAAAATTCTCGCGGAAACGTTGCACCTTGATCTGGTTTTTGCTGGTGATGTCGGCCTTGCACAGGGTCATCAGGTCATCGATATCATCTCCTGCGTCAAACAGCAGTCGGCGCACTGCGCTGTCGGTCACCTCATCCTCAACCAGGGCAATGGGGCGCATGTGCAGTCCTACAAGTTTTTTCACATATTTCATCTGCTCGTTGAGGGGCAGACGCATTTTTGCAAAAATCTTGGGCACCATTTTCTCGCCGATGAAGTTGTGGTTGTGGAATGTCCATCCCAGTTGAGGATCCCAACGCTTGGTGCGTGCCTTGCCCACATCGTGTAGCAAGGCAGCCCAGCGCAGCCACACGTCATCACTGGCGGCAGCCACATTGTCGAGCACTTGCATGGTGTGCATGAAATTGTCCTTATGGCCGCGCCCGTTGACCGTCTCAATGCCTTTCAGGGCAGCGAGCTCTGGGAAGATGAGCGGCAATAGGCCACTCTGGTCGAGCAGTAACCAGCCGCGTGAGGGTCGGGGAGTGCGCATGATCTTCATCAGTTCCTCAGCGATTCGCTCACGGGTGATGATGTGAATGCGTTTGGCATTTCGGCGGATGGCATCAAACGTTTCGGGATAGATGTCAAAATCCAATTGTGTTGCAAAGCGCACTGCACGCATCATCCTCAACGGGTCGTCGCTGAAGGTGATATCAGGGTCGAGTGGGGTGCGGATGATGCGACGCTCCATGTCGCCAATGCCGTCAAATGGATCAAGCAGTTCACCATAGCGTGCTTGATTCAGGCAGATGGCCATAGCATTGATGGTGAAGTCGCGACGTTTCTGGTCATCATCCAGGGTGCCGTCTTCAACTATAGGGTTGCGGCTGTCGCGGCGATAGGATTCGCGGCGGGCACCGACAAACTCCAGTTCCCATTGACGAGTCTTGACCTGTGCCGTACCATAGGTGCGGAAAACTGCTAAATGTGCACGCTTGCCAATGCGACGAGCAACCGCTTTGGCGACCTCAATGCCGCTACCGACGGTAACAAAGTCCATGTCGTTGCTCGGGCGTTCAAGGAAAATGTCCCTGACATACCCTCCCACGATATAACATTTGCGTTGCAAATCGTCGGCAACATTACCCACCAGTTTTAAGATGGGTAATTCCACGTGAGCATCTATTTTTTGACGGTCAATTCTCATTATTTCATGCTTTATTCTGCAAAATTAATGCTTTTTCTGCGCTTTTTTTGTTCATATCTGCAAAAATCATTAATTTTGCACCGCAAAACAAGATCACAAAGGATGTTTTGCGACGCTATTCATTAATCAATACCGAATCCCCCGTTCTTTTCCTATCTCTTTTATTCTGAGGAAATGACAATCTATATATTTTTGGCTGATTGTTCATATACGGGCGATTTGAATTGAAGAAATGAGGTTACTAGAACAGACAAATCATTAGTATAATTTGGAATATCATGCGTTGTTGCGCATGGCATGGTGTAGTGAAACAGAGTGGCTGTTTTTTATTGTCACACCATGATAGCTTTATATAATTTTTATATGTATAACATTAATCAATTAAATGCGATGAGCGACGAACAACTTCGTGAGCTCGCCAAGTCTATGGGTATTAAGCGCGTTGATTCGTTTAGCCATGATGATCTTGTGTTTCAGGTTTTGGACCATCAGGCAGAGACAGAAGCAGCTAATGCTCCTGAACCCACTACCAAACGTCGTCGTGAACGCATTCGCCAGCCGGCAGCCAAAGCAAATGGTAATGAAGTGATCAAGGACGATGCCGTGGCACCCAAGAACCAAAGTAAAGAGAAAAACGATATAGTAGAAACCAACGAGGTTACCAAGCCCGTTGAAAAAGAAGCACCTGAGCCCACCGAGAAACCTAAAGCTCAGAAAAAAGATAAAGACAAAGACAAAGAAGCAAGCGATACGCAGGAACCGCCTAAACGCAAGCGTGGCCGCCCTTCAGCTGCCGAAAAAGCAGCTCGTGAAATAGCGTTGAAAAACAGTCAAGAAGAACAACCCGTTGCTGAAGAGCTGACTGCCGATCAGCAAGAGCAGCCAGCAGCCGAAGTGGTTGTTAGCGAGCAAGCTCCTCGCCGTCGTGGTCGCAAAACCAAACAGGTCGTTGATGAGCAACCGGTTCTGCCCTTTGACAATACTGAGCTTCAGCCTGAACAAGAGATGTTGGAGCCTATGACCGAGGAACCTGTTTATGATGAGTCATTGCAAGAGCCCATCAATGAGGAAATCGGCTATATGCCGGAGAATGAGCCTGAAATGATGGCACCCCAACCCGAGGAACAGCATGAGAGGGAGGATGTCTCACTCAATACGTTCTTCAATACAGGTAGCGGATTCACTTTCAAACCTCGTACTCAGCAGGAACGCGAAGAAGCAATGCGCAAGGCCGAGGAAGAACGCCGCCGTCAGGCTGAACAGGCCGCCGTTGCTCCCATTGTTATCCAGGAACCTAAAGTGGTAAAGGAGAGCAAGAGCAAGAAGCGCAAGATGAAACAGCAGCAACAGCAACAGATTGCTGAAGTCAATCCCTATCTGGACCAGCCCTATAACTTCGACGGAATTCTTGAGGCACAAGGTGTGCTCGACATCGCCCCCGAGGGTTATGGCTTCCTGCGCTCCAGTGATTATAATTATCTCACGTCTCCTGATGATATTTACGTACAGCAGTCCCAGATCAAGGCTTACGGCCTCAAGACTGGTGACGTTATCGAGGGAACCATTCGCCCGCCCATGGAGGGTGAGAAGTATTTCCCGATGAGTGAGATACATCTGATCAATGGCCGCACGCCTGCTTATGTCCGTGACCGCGTACCGTTTGAGCATCTGGTTCCTCTGTTCCCCGATGAGAAGTTTGATCTCGTGAGCAAAACCCATCCCACGGTTTCACAACGCGTGGTGGATATGTTCTCGCCCATCGGTAAAGGACAGCGCGGCCTCATCGTCGCTCAGCCCAAGACAGGTAAGACCATGCTCTTGAAGGAGATTGCCAATGCCATCTCGGAGAATCATCCTGAAACCTATATGATCATCCTGCTCATTGATGAACGTCCTGAGGAGGTGACCGATATGGCTCGTAGTGTCAATGCCGAAGTCATCGCTTCTACCTTTGACGAGCCGGCTGACCGCCATGTCAAGATTGCCGACCTCGTATTGAGCAAGGCCAAACGCCTGGTAGAATGTGGTCATGATGTGGTCATCCTGCTTGACTCGATTACTCGTCTGGCTCGTGCCTACAACACCATTGCTCCTGCTTCAGGAAAAATCCTGACGGGTGGTGTGGATGCCAACGCATTGCAGCGACCCAAGCGCTTCTTTGGTGCTGCCCGTAATATCGAGGGCGGTGGTAGTCTTACTATTATTGCCACTGCATTGACCGAGACTGGCTCCAAGATGGATGAAGTGATCTTTGAGGAATTCAAGGGTACTGGTAACATGGAGTTGCAGCTTGACCGCAAGTTGTCCAACAAGCGTATCTTCCCGGCTGTGGATGTCATGGCATCAAGTACACGTCGTGACGACTTGCTGCTGCCGCAGGATACCTTGAACAAGATGTGGATCATCCGTCGCTTCTTGAGCGACCGCACTTCGGTCGAGGCCATGGAGTTTGTAAAAGAGCGTATGGATCGAACCCGTGATAACGAGGAGTTCCTGCTCACCATGCAACAAGGCTAATCATATTGATGATGGGGCGCATTTTAGGCATAGATTATGGACGTAAACGCACTGGTGTTGCCGTCACCGATCCGTTACAGATCGTGGCAGGTAATCTTGCCACTGTGCCCACTCACACGCTCATGTCGTTCATCAAGGATTATATCGCGCGAGAGCAAGTGGAACGCATTGTCATCGGGCAACCCACACAACTCAATGGCGAACCCAGCGAGAGCATGAAATACATCACGCCGTTTGTCAACAAGTTGCGCAAGGAATTGCCTGATATGCCTATCGTGATGTATGACGAACGCTTTACAAGTACGATTGCTCATCGCGCGATGATTGATGGTGGCATGAAAAAGAGTGACCGCCGTGACAAGTCACGCGTTGACGCCATCGCTGCCACCATTATTCTTAACGATTATCTACAGAGTAAATTAAATCAACCTTTTAATACTGAATCATGATTTTACCGATTTATATCTATGGTCATCCCGTGCTCAGGACCGAGAATGCCACTGTCACGCCTGACTTTCCTAATCTTCAGGAGTTTATTGAGAATCTGAAGGAAACCATGTACCATACCCAGGGTATTGGTATTGCTGCGCCTCAGGTGGGCGTCAATGCACGCATTGTTTATATTGATGTTGATGTGCTGGCCGAGGATTTTCCCGAGCTCAAGGGCGTTAACATGCTGCTTATTAATCCCGAAATTACGGTCGATGAGACTTCTCCGTTGATTTCACGTGAGGAGGGATGCCTCAGTGTACCCGGTATTCACGAGAATGTTCACCGTCATGAGAAAATCCACCTGCACTGGCAAGACGAACAATTCCAGGAACATGACCAGGACATTGAGGGCTATCTCGCCCGCGTCGTCCAGCATGAGTGTGACCACTTGGACAAAACGCTGTTTGTGGATCGCATTTCACCTATCCGCAAACAGTTGATCAGAGCCAAGCTGAATAATATGATGAAGGGTAAAGTGTCTTGCAGCTATCGTTGCAAAGTGGCGCCTCTCAAGCGTAAAAAATAAGAAAGTGGAAGATGTCTCACGACAGCCTCCACAAACCTTAAATCTAATACCATGAAAAACACACGTACAAATGTACTACAGATTTTTTGAATTGTACAAACATTTTAAGGATTTTTTGTATTTTTATATAAAAATTTAGACTAAATTAATGGATTTTAATAAGCCCCTGAAGACCAACGATGAAGAAAGTCTTTTTATGATGGTGGCATGTAACAAAAAAAATCGGCTACTCCAGTGACGGGGTAGCCGATTTCTATCATTGTTTTCTCTCTAGTGTTCTGCTATCAGAACTTCATACCGAAGGCAATCTGGATGTTGCCGTTCTTAGCCTTGTTCTCGCCAAGGACAGCATTATCCTTAAGCGCCTTAGTGAGACCCATCGTGTAACGAGCCTGAACAAAAGCATTCTCGGTAAGGTTGTAGGTGGCACCCAGGCCTACGCCAAAATCGATAGCCTTTGTTCCGTCTTTGAAGTCGACAGATTTGTCATAACCCTTGGCGGCAATCTTGCTGTACACATTAAATCCTACTTGAGGACCGAGGTCGATGCTGAAGCTGGGAGCAACGTAATACTTGAACATCAAGGGAACGTTGATGTAGTTGGCATTGTATTTAATTTCGGTGGTTGTGATGTCAAAGAGGTCGAGGGCAAATGCCTTGGACTTACCACCCTGGGCGGCAAACACAACTTCGGGAGCGATGGCAAAATGAGGATTGAACTTGTATTCCATCATCAGACCAACCTGATAGCCAGGCTTCATACCATGGTCTACATCCGGTCCCCAGAAGTTAGTCATGTCAAAACCGACCTTTCCACCAAACTGAACTTGAGCGCTTGCGCCCATGCACACGATTGCAGCAGCAATCAAAACAAAAAATTTCTTCATAATTTTTACTTAAAATAAAACGTTAAGTTGTTTTCTATGCTTGAGTTTTTGCCTTTTGAGCAAAACGACTCTTAGACTAAAATAAAACCGTTAGGTTTAATGGCAAGACGAAAAAAATACTATTTTGAGAAAAATTAACCACTTTGCCGCCTAAAATGAACACCACATAGCGCTTATTGCTTGTATTGCTTGCAGAATTGTTGTATCCCGCAATTCAGGCAGTCGGGACGCTGAGCCTTGCAAACATACCGGCCGTGGAGCAGGATCCAGTGATGTGCCTTGAAACGCAGTTCGGCAGGGATGTGGCGCGTCAAGTCACGCTCCACGTCATTGGGCGTCTTACCCTGTGACAGTCCCAGTCGATGAGACACACGATACACATGGGTATCCACTGGTATGGTCGCTTGATGGAAGACAATTCCCAAAATCACATTGGCAGTCTTGCGTCCAACACCCGGCAGTGAGGTGAGGTCCCTCATGTTGTCGGGCACCTTGCCGTCAAACTCTTCAGCCAGCTTTTGGGCCATGGCTTGCAGGTGGGCGGCTTTGCTGTTAGGATAGGATACACTCTTTATATATTGTAAGATGTCCTCAACGCTGGCTGCGGCCATAGCTTGTGGAGTAGGGTAAGCCTCAAACAAGGCAGGAGTCACCATGTTGATGCGCTTGTCGGTACACTGGGCACTCAACATCACTGCCACCAGCAACTCAAACGGGTCGCGATGCTGCAACTCGGTTTCCGGATTAGGCTGTTCCCGCTGGAAATAGTCTAATATACCCTCAAATCTCTCCTTTATTGTCATAGCTCAATTTACATGTAGAGACGCAAAATCTTGCGTCTCTATATCTCTAATCACTAATCTCTAATCTATTTTGCCCATCGGGCAAAATATCAATGTGCGCTCTTGAACTCGTCAAGGAAGCGTACGTCGTTCTCGCTGAACATGCGCAGGTCCTTCACCATGTACTTCAAGTTAGTGATGCGCTCAACGCCAAGGCCGAAGGCATAGCCGCTATAAACCTTGCTGTCGATACCGCTGGCCTCAAGCACGGCAGGATCCACCATGCCACAACCCAGAATCTCGACCCAACCCGTGTGCTTGCAGAAACCGCAGCCCTCGCCGCCGCACAGCATACAGGATACGTCCATCTCGGCACTGGGCTCGGTGAACGGGAAGTAGCTGGGACGCAGACGGATCTTGGTATCGGTACCGAACAGTTCCTGGGCAAAGTGCAGCAGCACCTGTTTCAGGTCGGCAAACGACACGTTCTTGTCGATATAAAGACCCTCAATCTGATGGAAGAAGCAGTGCGCGCGTGCAGTGATTGCCTCGTTGCGGTAAACGCGACCCGGGCAGATGATGCGGATGGGCGGCTGGTTACGCTCCATAGTACGCACCTGCACCGAGCTGGTGTGGCTGCGTAGCACGATATTGCGGGTAACGTCCTGGTCATTCTTCTCAATGAAGAAGGTGTCCTGCATGTCGCGGGCGGGGTGGTCGGCAGCGAAGTTCAGCGCACTGAATACGTGCCAGTCGTCCTCAACCTCGGGACCATCGGCAATGGTAAAGCCCAGGCGTGAGAAGATGTCGATGATCTGCTTGCGCACCACCGAGATGGGGTGACGCGTTCCCAATTCTGCCGGGAAGGCAGGACGGGTGATGTCGATCTTGTTCTGCTCCTTAGCCTGCTGCTTGGTAGCCTCGCGCAGGGCATTGATCTTCTCGGTAGCGAGGTTCTTCAGTTCGTTGAGCTTCTGACCCAGCTCACGTTTCTCCTCGGGAGCCACCTCACGGAACTCGTTGAACAATGCCGTAATTTCACCTTTCTTGCTCAGATACTTAATGCGTAATGCCTCAAGAGCCTCTTCGTTCTCGGCCTTGAGTTCAGCTATTTGCGCCTTCAGCGCCTCTATCTTGTCTTTTAACATAGTCATAATCTTGTTTTAACGTGCAAAGGTACGAAATAGTTTTCAGTTAACCCTTAATAGATAACAGTTTTTTCTCAACAATTCGCCTTTATCAACTGTCAATCAGATATGACGATGTATTTGTACGTTAGAAAAGATACCCCAATGAAATCTGAATGTTGCGGTTTTTGCCTCCATCAAAGACCTTAGATGTGCCAGTTAAGCCGTGGATATAACGAGCATCAACAAAGGCTCCGTTCTCAAATCTGTATCCCAGGCCACCAAAAATGCTGAAGTCAAATTTCTTTGTGTTATCTGAATCAAAAGAATCATCAATTTCATGGTCTTCCAGTTTGTCCTTTTTAGAGAGCAGATAACCGAATTGTGGACCACATTCAACGTAAACTCCTTTTACGAGATTTACTTTTGCAGCAATAGGCAATGTCAGGTAGTGACTGGTAACACTGTAATTCTTATCGTGTAATCTTTGCTCTGCTTCGACCTCAACACGGTCTTTAAAGCCCTGCATTGAGTAAAGTAAATCGGTCTCCAGTTCAAAGCGTTCGTTGATGGCCCAATTAACTACACCACCAATATGCAAGCCAGTTCTAAAGCCGGGGCTTTCTGCATTATATCCATTGATGTTCTTATACTTGGACTCGGTTGATAGATTCAAACCGCCCTTTACACCGAACTGAATCTCTTGTGCATTCACGCTAATAGTTGCCATTGTGACAATGGCCATAAGAATGATTCTCTTAAACATGATTAAATCAAAATATTTTAGTGGTTAAAGCAATAATATAGACGTTTTAAAAACAAGTATTGTAAACCCTTTATTGTGAGATAATGCATTTGATTAATATACTTTAATGATATTTAATGGTGGTTAAGTTAAGTTTCTGGTTGTTGTACTAATAACAAAATCCCTGGGTTGCTCAACCCAGGGATTCTTGCTTATTTGTTATCTCTATGTTTACGGTTCGCGGCCTTCGATGATGGCTTCGGTGTCTTTGGCGATCATGTATTCCTCGTCGGTGAGGACGACAACGACCTTGACCTTGCTGTCAGGAGTGCTGATTTCACCTTCCTTGCCGCGCCACAGGGTGTCGTTCAGTTCTTCATCAATCTTGACGCCCAGGTATTCCAGTTGTTTGCACACGCGCTTGCGGGTCTGGTACTGGTTCTCGCCAACACCACCGGTAAAGGCGATGATGTCCACACCATTCAGCTCGGCTGCATAGGCACCGATGGTCTTGAGGATGCGGAGCTCATACATGTCGAGTGCCAACTGAGCACGCTCGTTGTGGTCCTTCTCGGCTGCATCAACAACATCGCGCATGTCGCTGCTCACGCCAGTGATACCGAGCACACCGCTCTTCTTGTTGATGATGTTGAGCATCTCCTTCGGGCTGAGGTTGTATTTCTCCATGAGGAACAACAACGCACCGGGATCGACGTCACCCGAGCGGGTACCCATCATCAGGCCCTCGGTGGGGGTGAGACCCATCGTGGTGTCGATGCTCTTGCCGTCCTTGATAGCGCTGATGCTGGCGCCGTTACCGATGTGGCAGCAGATGATGCGCTTGCCCTCGGGGGTAGTGCCGAGCATTTCGCACACGCGCTGAGCGATAAAGCGGTGGCTGGTGCCGTGGAAGCCATAACGACGCACGTGGTCGTTGGTGTAATACTCCATGGGCAGGGGATACATGAAGGCCTTCTTGGGCATCGTCTGGTGGAAAGCGGTGTCAAACACGGCTACCTGGGGAACACCGGGCAATACAGCCTCGATGGCCTCGATACCAGCCATATTAACGGGATTGTGCAGCGGAGCGATGCCGTAGCACTCGCGGATCATGTCCTTCACCTCGTCGGTGATGAGGACACTGCGGCTGAACTTCTCACCACCGTGTACTACGCGGTGACCGACGGCGTCAATTTCCTTCAGGTCCTTGATGCAGCCATATTCGGGATTGATGAGAGCATCGAGGATAGCCTTGATGGCACCCTTGTGGTCGATGAGGCCCAGGTCGATGTTCTTCTTGCTGCCGTCATCAAATTTCAGCTTGATGAAACCGTCGGGCAAACCGATTTTTTCTACACCGCCCTCGGCGAGGGTCTTGTTCTCCTTAATCTCGATGAGTTTGTACTTGGCAGAGCTGCTGCCACAGTTAAGCACTAAGATATTCATGTTTTAAGTTTAAACTATTATCTATAATCTATTATCTATTATCTGTTCTCTATTTATCGGTTGATTGCCTGGTTGCAGGTCAGGATGACGGTGCGGTAGATGTCGTCCTCGTTGCAGCCGCGCGACAAGTCGTTGACGGGAGCGGCAAGACCTTGCAGGACGGGACCCACGGCCTTGGCGCCAGCGATGCGCTGAACCAGTTTGTAAGCGATGTTACCTACGCCCAGGTCGGGGAACACGAGCACGTTGGCATGGCCAGCGATGTCGCTGCCGGGAGCCTTGCTGGCACCCACACTGGGAACGATAGCGGCGTCTGCCTGCAGTTCACCGTCGATCTTCAGGTTGGGATTCATCTCCTTGGCGAGACGGGTAGCCTCGACTACTTTATCTACACGCTCATGCTTGGCGCTGCCCTTGGTCGAGAAGCTCAGCATGGCAATCTTGGGATCGTCGATTTCGGCGAGAGCGCGTGCGGTGCGGTCGGCACTCACGGCAATCTGAGCCAGCTGCTGGGCGTCGGGATCAGGCACAACAGCACAATCGGCAAACACCATCACCCCATTGTGGCCGTAGGGCGAACCCTCGGGCAACAGCATCAGGAAGGCACCGCTCACCGTGCTGATACCGGGCGCAGTCTTGAGCACCTGGAAGGCAGCTCGCAGTACATTGCCCGTGGTGTTCATTGCACCGGCAACCTGTCCGTCGGCATCGCCGTTCTTAATCATCAGGCAACCCAAGTACAGCGGGTCAAGCACCTTCTTGCGGGCATCCTCGATTGTCACACCCTTGGCTTTGCGCAGCTCGTAGAACAGCTGGGCATATTTCTCGACAGCCTCGGCATCATTGGGATTGATGACGGTGGCCTTGTCGATGTTCTTGAGACCAAGTTCAGTGGCCTTGGCCATGATTTCAGCCTTGTCGCCAATGAATACCACGTCGGCAATGCCGTCGGCGATGATGCGGTCGGCTGCTGTCATGGTGCGGGGTTCAGTACTCTCGGGAAGAACGATGCGCTGCCTCTTGGCAATCGCGTTGCTTTTGAGTTTCTCAAATAAAGGTTCCATGTTTCTTTTGTTAGTATTTTAGGAAAACTGATGAATGTTCGTTTTGCTGCCACAAAGGTACTGCAAGCTGAACACAATGGCAAGAAAAAAACGATTTTTCTTGCCATTGTTGAAGCGCACCCTGCCTAAGCCCTTGCGTCCCTGACGGGACTTTTGACCGGACACAAAATAAATAAAAATCAGACAACCTGGAGTGCAAGTTGCCTGATAATTAAAAATCTTCGCGCCTTCGCGCCTTAGCGTGAGGCTAACTGTAGGCGTTAGTGTCTTATTCGCCGTCAAGAATAGCAGCTATGATTGCGTTGATGTCGGCGATGTTGATTTCTCCATCACCGTTAACATCATAGACCTCATCAAAGGTGTCATTATTGTCGATAATCGTATCTATACAACAATTGACATCAGCTATATTGATTTCTCCATCACCATTGACGTCTGCCGAATCAAAGTTTATACCAACGATATGTTCAATCCATTTCCACGGATAGGTAGTCTTGTATATCTCCACTGAATTGATCGGCACATAGACTGTTGTCAAATGCTCCAGATGGGGATTTATTGACGACATGGCTGGCGGTGTCTCTGCTTTACAGTATATGCTAGATATCGCATTGTCCTCAAAAAAGGTGTTGGCGCCTATATTTGTTATTGATTTTCCAAAGCTGATAGAGGTCAGATTCTTACAGTAAGAGAATGAATGTGTGCCAACTTGTGTTACAGAATTGGGCAACTTGACATTTTTCAATGCTTCGTCATCGCTAAATGCATATTGACCAATTTTATTCAATGACTTGCCGAAGCTAATTCTCTCAAGTGCCTTACAATCATGGAAAGAATAGTCTCCTATAGTGGTCACTGAATTGGGCAGAACTATTTCGGTAAGCATCTTGCAGTTATCAAATGCATATCCCCTAATCTTTTGTACAGAATTGCCAAACTTTACGTTTTCGAGCGATACACAATTCCGGAAAGTGCCTTTGCTGATTTCGGTGACAGAGTTGGGAATGACAATACTGGTCAGTTTAGAGCAATCCAAGAATGCGCTATCCCCGATACTTGTTATTGAATTGCTCAGTTCAACATCAGTCAATGCCGTACAGTTAACGAATGAGTATTTCCCGATAATCGATGCTGAAGCACTGGGGATAGTCACTTTGTTGAGTCCTCGGCAATCCCAAAATGCCGCTTCACCGATTGTTTCAAGGTTCGTTGGGGTGATGACCTCTGTTAGGCTATAACAATGACTAAAAGCATAGTTGCCGATGCTTTTAATGTTATCTGGAAGATCAAGAAGATAAGGTAAACTCTTGCATCCATATAGCGCATAGTCACCAATTGCCGTTATGTTTTCGTTCCAACGTATATCAACGAGACTTTCGCAGTTAGCAAATGTCTCTCTATATAGTTGTGTTATCCCATTACCCAGTTGCACATACTTCAGACCACGACATTCTTCAAAGGCATAGTTACCTATTTCAGTCACTTGATCGGGAATACTGACTGAGGTAAGGCTCTTACAATCAAAAAATGCACCAAAACCAATCGTTTTGAGAGATTCTGGTAGGGTGAAGTTGGTTAGATTTTCGCAACACGAAAACGTCCAGTGTGGAATTTCAGTCAAGGATTTTCCAAAATTAACTTGTTCCAGACCTGTGTAAGAAAATGACTCATGGCCAATACTAGTTACTTTGTCATGAATAACCAAACTTTTCAGATTATAATAGCCATAGAAAGCAAACGGATAAATCTCGGTGATGGACTCGGGAATGATCAAATCAACAACCTCCTTGCCGTCTGCGATGAGATTTTTGGCATAGCACATCGGGTTGGAGAAAATATAGGAAAAGTCAATTTGTAACCACGACTCTATATTGGGGATATAGATGTTTTCCAGGCTGTCACAATAATAAAAAGGATCAGTACCAATGTACCGCAATGTGCTGGGTAGGTGGATGTTTTTTAGACTATAGCAATAGCCGAACAAATACTCATTAATTTTCGTGAGACCTTCGGGTAATGTGACATCCTGAAGTGATGTACAAGCGTAAAATGCCATTTTGCCAATCATTTGGACAGAGTTAGGGATGTCAATGGACGTTATTGACGAACCGATAAAAGCCCATGGTTGGATTGCAATGACAGTATTTGGCAATTGTACACTAATTAAATTGCTGCAACCGGCAAAAGCATAATTACCTATTTCGGTCACAGTATAGGTGTTCTCACCATTTATAACTGTCGATGGAATGATAATGTTTCCATAATAATTTGAACCATTTTCATCTAAGTCCATGTTTTCATCGTAGGTCACGCTCACCTCGTTTTCACTGATGATTTTGTAACAGATACCGTCATACTTGAAGTCGAAGTTCTGGCCTTGGGCACGATGGATTTCAGACTGAAAATCATCGGGCATAATCCTATGTTCTGACTTGTAATTTGCAGGTTTGTCATGTCCGAACTTGTTGTATGCCATTTTGTAATTGACATCAAGGATTTTATCAGTCAACACATCACTTTCTGTTGCAAGTGATGTCAAGAGTGTAGCAATTAACAGGTAAAAGAAGAAAATAAACCGTTTCATTTTCGATAGTATAGAAGGTTATGTTAGATGTTTTCAAGTGTGTGATATAAATATAGAGGCTGTGTCATAATTCATTCGTTTCAAATTGAGTCGCGCTTCGCGCGAGAAATTAAGCAAAAATTTGTATAAAAAATTAAGCAAAATACATTTTTTATTTTAATTTTATTAATAATTTTGTTTAATTTCTCGGCCGTCAGGCCGATTAAAAATAACGAGGTGAATTATGACACAGCCTCTTATAGACGAGGGTTACTCGCCGAGGATGGCTGCTACGCCGGGGAGGGTCTTGCCCTCGATAGCCTCGAGCATGGCACCGCCACCAGTCGAAACGTAGGATACCTGGTCGGCCAGGCCAAACTTGTTGACAGCAGCAACCGAGTCACCACCACCCACGAGTGAGTATGCACCATTCTGAGTAGCTTCAGCCACATACTTGGCGATTTCGCCAGTACCATGAGCAAAGTTCTCAAACTCAAACACGCCCACGGGACCGTTCCACAGGATGGTCTTGGAGTCGAGGATGATCTTCTTCCAGTTAGCCAATGAGGCTTCGCTGGCATCCATACCCTCCCAACCATCGGGGATGTTGTAGATGTCAACCGTCTGGCGGTTAGCGTCGTTGGAGAAGCTGTCACCGGCAACGGTAGCTACCGAGAGGCTCAGGTTCACGCCCTTCTCCTTGGCTGCGGCGATAACGTTCAATGCCTCGGGCATCAGGTCGTCCTCATGCAGCGAGTCGCCGATGTGGCCACCCTGTGCTTTAATAAAGGTATAGCCCATACCACCACCAATGATGAGGTTGTCCACCTTATCGAGCAGGTTCTTGATGACTGACAGCTTGGAAGATACCTTGCTGCCGCCGATGATAGCGGTGAAGGGATGCTGGGCATTCTTCATCACGTTGTCGATAGCGGTCACCTCTTTCTCCATGAGGTAACCCAGCATCTTGTGGTCGTTGTCAAAGAAGTCGGCGATCACGGCTGTCGAGGCGTGACGGCGGTGAGCTGTACCGAAGGCGTCGTTCACATACACGTCGGCATAGCTTGCCAGCGTCTTGGCAAACTCGGTCTGACGGGCCTTCATCTCCTTCTTGGCAGCGTCATAGTTGGGATCATCCTTTTCGATACCTACGGGCTTGCCTTCCTCCTCGGGATGGAAGCGCAGGTTCTCGAGAATCAATACTTCACCGGGCTTGAGCTCATCGGCCTGTTTCTTGGCCTCGGCACTGTCTTGTGCAAACTGAACGGGCCTCTCCAGGGCTGCAGCAACGGCACTGGTGATCTGGCTCAGGGAGAGCTTGTGGTTGATCTTGCCCTTGGGCTTGCCCATGTGGGACATAATGATCAGGGCACCACCATCAGCGAGGATTTTCTTCAGGGTGGGGACTGCTCCGCGGATGCGAGTGTCGTCAGTAATTTCACCTTTTTCGTTCAGGGGCACGTTAAAGTCTACGCGCACGATTGCCTTCTTGCCGGCAAAGTTAAAGTCATTAATTTTAGCCATTTTTACTTTATCATTGAATAGTTGATAATTGTATTTCAATTTCAAAACTGCAAAGTTAAAAATTTTTCGTTTATTAATGTGCATTTTGTTTGTAAAAAACAATATTTTAATGGAGTTTATTACGTTTTTGCCATTTTTAAGATTTCACATCAACCGTCAACCGACTTTTTGCGCTATATTTGCCTGCTGCAAACTAAAATTTGAAAAATATGAAAAAAATATTATTTGTTTTGATGCTGTCGGTGACTGTCATCTCATGTGGCATGCTGTCACACAATGCTGATGATATCATTAACGACATGCGCGATGCAAGGCACGCACAGTATGTCAATGTGGGCAGTGGCCTGTTGGGCCTTGGACGCCTGATATCACCAACCTTGTCCGAAGCCAGCCTTGGCATCAATTCTGTGCAGGTGCTCGACTTGAGCAGGTGCAATCCCAGCGTGCGTGATAAATTCAGAAAACGTATCCAAAATCTTTACAAGGGCCACTATTATGAGGAAATCGTGACCAATCAGACCGCCTTTGAGACCAGGACGGCTCTCGTGCGTCGCGATGGCCAGTATGTCAGCGAAATTGTTTTGGCAAATTCCAGCGAGACTAATGATGTGTTAGTCCTCATCTATGGTCACATCAATCTTGAGAATTTGCAACGCATCGTCAATGACCAGAGCAACTACTTCATCAAGTAGCATGAGGACTCATCATGAGGGAACGGGAATGGCATCCGATAGATGATTCATCAGTCAATCGGACGCTTCTGTCCTGTTCTTCACTTTTAATTACAATCTGAACCATCATTTAAAGATTCTAAAGTATAATAACAATGAAAGAGAAAATTCAGGAACAATTCAAACAGCGTTTCGGGACCGACGGGGTCATCTACGCCTCGGCAGGACGCATTAACCTTATTGGCGAGCACACCGACTATAACGGCGGTTTTGTGTTCCCTGGTGCCATTGATAAGTACATCATGGCTGAAATCAACATTAACGGCACCGACAAGGTGCGTGTCTATAGCATGGACATGGATGCCTATTGCGAGTTCGGCCTCAACGAGGAAGACGCACCTCAGGATCAGTGGGCACGCTACATCTTCGGTGTTTGCCGCGAGACCATCAAGCGCGGTGGCGTAGTCAAGGGCTTTGATACCGTGTTTGCAGGCAATGTGCCTTTGGGTGCAGGTCTGTCTTCGTCGGCAGCGCTGGAGTCATGCTTCGCTTTTGCTCTCAACGACCTGTTCAACGATAACAAGATCGACAAGTTTGAGCTGGCCAAAATCGGTCAGAGCACAGAGCATAACTATTGCGGTGTGAACTGTGGTATCATGGACCAGTTTGCCAGCGTATTCGGCAAGAAGGACTGCCTGATGCGCCTTGACTGCCGTTCGCTTGAGCACGAGTATTTCCCCTTCCACCCTGAGGGTTACAAGCTCGTCTTGCTTAACAGCAAGGTAAAGCACGAGCTGGTGGATTCGCCTTACAACAAGCGCCGCGAGTCGTGCGAACGTGTGGCAGCTACTCTGGGTTTAGAGACTCTGCGCGATGCCTCTTATACCATGCTGGCCGATGTGCGTGACAAGATCAGTAACGAGGACTATCGTCGTGCCCGCTTCGTCATCGGTGAGAAGCAGCGCGTGCTTGACGTGTGCGATGCACTGGAGCGTGGTGACTATGAGACCGTGGGCCGTTGCATGTTTGAAACCCACGATGGCCTGTCACGTGACTATGAGGTGAGCTGCGAGGAGCTGGACTACCTCAACGACGTGGCTCGTGAGTGCGGTGTTACCGGTTCGCGCATCATGGGTGGCGGCTTCGGTGGCTGCACCATCAACCTGGTGAAGGAGGATCGCTACGACCACTTCATTGCCACTGCCAAGGAGAAATTCAATGCTAAATATGGACACGAGCCCGAGGTGATCAATGTCATCATCAGCGACGGTGCTCACAGGGTTGAGGACTAATAGACATGAAGAGCATCCGTATCGATACCCACGAGACCGAGCGTGGCGAAATTACCACCTATGAACTCATCAATGCCAGTGGTGCAAGCGTTAAGCTCTCTTCACTGGGCGCTGGTATTCTTGAAATCAAGGTCCCTGACCGCGACGGCAACCTTGCCGACGTGGTACTGGGCTATAAGGATCTGAACGACTATTTCTTTGACGGCCCCTGTGCCGGTAAGGTGCCTGGCCGTTTTTCCAATCGCATCTGCAAAGGGCATTTTGTGCTGGACGGCAAGGAGTACCAGCTCAATTGCAATCACCAGGACAAGCACCATCTGCATGGTGGTAATGTAGGTTTCCAGAACAAGATTTGGGATTGTGAGATGGACGGCAGCGATACCGTTGTATTCTCGTTGGAAAGTCTTGACGGTGACGAGAAGTATCCCGGTACCCTCAATGCCCGCGTGGCCTACACCTGGAGTGATGACAATGTGCTCAAGATTGAGTTGGGCGCAGTGACCGACGCCCCCACGGTGCTGAATCTTACCAACCACACCTATTTCAATATGGCAGGAGAGAGTAGGGAAGGCACCGCTCTCAATCAGGTGCTCAAGCTCAATTGCTCACATTACCTGGTGACTGATGCCGACCTTATCCCGACTGGCGAAATTGCTCCCGTGGCTGGCACCCCTATGGACTTCACCGAGCCTAAGGTGATTGCCCGTGACATCAAGCAGGATTTCCCCGCCTTGAACTATGGCAAGGGATATGACAACTGCTGGGTCGTTGACGGTTATGAGGACGGTGACCTGCATTTGGTAGCTGTGCTGGCCAATGAGGAGTCTGGCCGCATGGTCGAGATTTGCTCTGACCAGCCTGCAGCACAGGTCTATACCGGCAACTGGCTGGAAGGATGCCCCCTGAGCAAGAGCGGCAAGCAGTATCATGACTACGATGGTGTGGCCATAGAGTGCCAGGGATTCCCTGATGCTCCCAACCACGAGAATTTCCCGTCACCGGTATTGCGCCCTGACGAGGAGTACCGCCGTACGATCATCTTTGACTTCAAGACAATCTAATAACTTCAAAACTAAAAACTAAAAACTGAAAACAGAAGAATAATGAAACCGACATTATTTGTGCTCGCTGCTGGCATGGGCAGCCGTTACGGCGGTCTCAAGCAGCTCGACGGTCTGGGCCCTCACGGCGAGACCATTATGGACCATTCGATTTATGACGCTATTCACAGCGGCTTCGGTAAAGTTGTCTTTGTCATCCGCAAGGATTTCGAGGCCGATTTCCGCGAGAAGATTTTGTCAAAATATGAGGGACATATCCCTGTGGAACTCGTATTCCAGGGCTTGAACGACCTGCCTGAGGGCTTCACTTGTCCTGAAGAGCGCGTGAAACCGTGGGGCACCAACCATGCCTTGCTGATGGGCAAGGACGTCATCAACGAGCCGTTCGCCATCATCAACGCCGATGACTACTATGGCCGTAACAGCTTTGAGGTGATGGCCCAGGAACTCTCATCTCTGCCCGAGGACAGTAAGGGCCACTATAGCATGGTGGGGTTCAAGGTGGGTAATACCATGAGCGAGAGCGGTACCGTGGCACGTGGCGTGTGTGAAACCAGCGATGGCTTGCTCACCGGCGTGGTAGAACGCACAAGCATCGGCTTTGATGCCGACCACAATATCGTCTTTACCGACGAAAACGGCGATGTGCAGCACCTGGATTTTGACACCCCCGTGTCGATGAACTTCTGGGGCTTTACTCCCGACTATTTTGTACACAGTGAGCGTTGCTTCATTGACTTCCTCAAGGAAAACATCGACAAGCCCAAGGCTGAGTTCTTTATTCCTACGGTTGTCAATGAAATGGTAACTGCCGGTACTGCACAGGTCAAAGTGCTGAAGACCGAGAGCAAGTGGTTTGGCGTGACCTACGCCGCCGATCGCCAGGGCGTCGTGGACAAGTTTGCCGAACTCCATGCCGCAGGCGTCTATCCCGACAAGATGTTCTAAAGCGAACATAATTACCTAAATAGCTCTAAATATCCCGCATGGTAATGTTTACCATTGCGGGATATTTTGTACTTTTGTGCAGTGAGACTATTCAAGACGACATCCAACAAGCCGCCACAACGGGTCAAGAAGCATACTTGGTCACGCAATTTCCATGCTTGGGAATTGCGTAATAATCGACGTGAACAGGACCGCAATTTGTCCCTGGTTGACGATAGCACGATGCGTACCTGTCCTAACTGCCGCAGGCGTTTTGTTGGGAGTTTCTGTCCGCGGTGTGGACAGTCGGGCACATGGTCCCGATACACCTTTAAGCGTGCAGTCTTGAATTTCCTTGACATCTGGGGGCTTGGCAACCGCCCCATGTTCCAAACCATGCGGGAATTGTTTGTCCGTCCGGGATATATGGTGCGTGATTACTTGAGCGGTCAACGTCAACGTTATTTTCCGCCGTTCAAGATGCTCGCGGTGATGACTGTGCTGCTGGTTTTTGTCTCCTGGCTGACAAACCAGAACCATTATAGTTTTCTGGGTGCGATAGTACAAACGTATAATGAATTTTTTGTTGATAAAGTCAATGCGATGTCATTGTCTTCTGGAATTACTGGCTTCATTGATGCCTTGATCCGGTTGCTGACATTCCTGTCTTCAGGTCCATTGTACGAGTATCTTTGTCTTGGAGTACTTTATGTGTTATGTGTCTGGATCGCTTTTAAGCGTGTCAGCCGATTTAATCTTGTGGAGACCTACATATTTCTGGTCTTTATCCTGGTTCAGTTCCTGTTATGCATTATTCCGCTGAGGTTTTGTACTGGCATATATGCTTTATTGAACGAGGTGGTGTCGTCTCAAACCATAACACCTATTAAATTAATTGAATCCCAGTTCTTGAATATCCTTCACGGAGTGTTCTCAGGGATATTCAGTAAGAGTTGGATTTTTCTCCTGCTTCTTTGGGTCTATGATTTCCACCAGTTTTATCAACTCGGTTTCCGTAAGACGATTTGGCACTTGTTCATGGCTGCATTAATCGGCATTGTTATAGTATTCCTTTTTTTATTTTTTATTCTTTCCCTTGTATTAGAAGGCTTTGTTAGTGCATTGATTTTTGCAATATCGATTGTGATTGCGGCTGTCACAGCTTACTTTGTATTAAAGTACCTTCACAGCATTAAAGCTAATACAAACCCTGTACTATATATCGTATCAAAGGTCGCTCTGGGTATATCTGTTTTTCTGTATATATTCATATTTGAAGACCTGTTGTTGTCAACTTTATTGTTTCTGGTTTGTGTCACTTGCAGCCTTCTGCCTATCGTCATTCACCATAGGCTTAAACGCAAATAGGTCCTTATCAATTGCCCCGTTATTGATTTGAATTGAGCCTAATCAATCTTATTTCAGCACCATAATGGTTATTGTTGCGGTTTTTTTTATATCTTTGGGGCATGAAAAAACCGAAAAAAACAAAGATTAAGATAAAGAAGCCCGCTGCAAAGGTGGAGCCCATCAAAAAGAATACCTGGTACCGTCGGTTCCGGGCTTGGGAAATACGGCTCGACCGTCGCTTGCAGCGGCAAAATGAAATACCCCAAAACATTGACGAGACCCCTCGGGAGTGTTCCAACTGCGGCTATAGTTTCACGGGTCGCATCTGTCCGCAGTGTGGGCAGGCAGGCACCTGGATGCGCTATTCGTGGCGACAGATGATACTCAATGTTCTCGACATCTGGGGCCTGGGCAACAGGCCGATGTTCCGCACGTTGCGCGAACTGTTCACCCGTCCTGGCTACATGGTGCGCGACTACCTGGGTGGCCATCGTCAGTTCTATTTCCCTCCATTTAAGTTGCTGGCTGTCTCCATTGTGCTAGTGATTTTCGTCAGTTGGCTGACGGGAGTCAAGTATGACTCTATATTTGCCAGTATTGCCGAAGATTTGCCAGACAACGCTGACAATCTCACGGGAGCAATAGGATTTCTTGCCAATGTGGGTATCATGTTTGTCAACTTATTGGCTAGCAACTTGCTATATGAGTGGCTGTTTTTTGGAGTGCTTGCGGTAATAGGTGTGTGGATTGCCTTTTATCGTTACAGGAAATATAATTTTGTGGAAACCTATATCTTTCTTGTGTTTGTCATGGTACAGTGGCTGCTCTGCTCAATTCCTAAAATGTTGGGCTCTGCTTTCTGCAATTTTGTAGATGCCCACGCATCGGGTTCAGGTTTTGCCGCTGCCGGTGTTTCCTTGGTGTCAATTGTCGGCGATCTGCTCAGCAAAGTCTATTTTTGGGCAGTCACGTTGTTGCTTGTTATGGATTTCCGTCAGTTCTATGGCTTGAAATGGAAGACTGCACTCTGGCGCATGATTCTTGCAGCCTCCACTCTCGTTGGTATTGCTCTAATTATTTGTGTCATCATTATTGCTTTTTTCGATCGAGGTTCCATGTTCCAGGCCCACGCCTTATTGAACTGCGTGATGATACCTGCGGCATTTGTTCTGGCCAACTGGTTTATTGACAAGAATAAACAGATTGCACCCTCATCTGTCATCACCATATGCAAGATGTCGATGCTCTCTGTTTTGTCAATGCCGTTCGTGAGCGCCATGTTAAATCTTCGTGGTTTTGGCGTGGTAAGTTCAGCAGCGATTGTCGTCTTGTATGGAATGCTTGTTGTGACTTTCAGCCTCCTGCCAGTAATTCTCTATAAGAAATATCAACGCACCTGGCCCTCCTTCTTATCACTGATTCTGCTCATCGCTTTTATTGTTTTGACTTTTTGTCTTTTCAAGTATTCGTAAAACAATAGATACAGTTGATGACATAGTAAAAGATCAAAATTCAATAAAAATTATAGAAATGATGAAATTGAAATGGCTCCAACTTGCCTGCATGGTGGGTGTGATTGCTCTCACTGCTTGCAATTCAGTGAAACAGAATGTAATGTCACGGAGTGTGATGACTCAACGCGCTCCATCGCTCGATGATGATGCATGGAGTGTCTCGTCTTGGATTGCAGTGGCCGACGCCCCTGTGGTGACAGGAAAAGTCCAGGATGGTACAAGGGCAGCCGATGGTGCCAACTGGTTCGTCTCCACGCTCAAGAACGAACAGCAAGTGACCAAGGCCGTGTGGATGACAACGGGCCTCGGCGTGTATGAAATCTATGTCAACGGCGAGAATATCGGTGAGGAAGTGCTCAAGCCCGGTTTCACCCATCCGATGAAGACTAGACGTTCTTTCACCTATGACATCACGAGTAAGTTCAATACTGTTGCTGGTGCCGAGAATGTGTTATCGGCTCAGGTGACGCCAGGGTGGTGGGCCGACAAGATAGTCACTCCTGGCGGCAATGACGGGATGGTTGGCAAGAAGTGCGCCTTCCGTGGTGTCCTGGAACTGACCTATGCCGATGGCACTAAGAAACGCTACGGCACCGACACTCGGCACTGGAAAGCAGGTATTGCAGGTCCCGTGAAACATGCGGCCATCTTCGACGGTGAGGAATATGACGCCCGTGAGCGCGCAGTCAATGCCATGAGTTCAGAATTGACTACGCCCGTTGTGAGCGACGAATTCAAGGGTGAAATTCTTCCGACAGATGGCGCTGAGATTTACCTGCGCCACGACCTGGCCCTTTCACCTGTCCGTGCCTACATCTGGAAGGATGTTGAAGGCGCTGATTCGACCGCCTACGGTAAAGTGATTATCAGCAGGGAATATGTGAGTGGAGAGCCGATGACCATTCATCCTGGCGAGCATCTCGTGATTGACTTCGGCCAGAATTGTTCTGCCGTGCCGGCCTTTGTGTTTAACGCCAAGGGCGGTACACAGCTCACTTGTATTACCTCTGAATTGTTGAACGACGGCAATGGATTGAAGAGCCGAGGCATGGACGGCCCCGAAGGCAGCGTGCATCGCCAGAACTTGCGCATCCCCGATACGGGCATGAGAATTGACTACACGTTTGCCGATTCCAAGGTGCCCGCTGAGTGGTATCCCCATTTTACGTTCTTCGGCTATCGCCTGATCTCTATCACAGCAACCGATGATGTGGTCATCAACAGTGTCAAGTCTATTCCGGTGACATCTATTGCACAGGGTATGGAAATCGGCAAGATCACCACGGGAAATGAACTGGTAAACAAGCTGATTTCAAATACCCTTTGGGGACAGCGTTCCAATTATCTGTCGGTCCCCACCGATTGCCCGCAGCGCAACGAACGCCTGGGATGGATGGCCGACACACAGGTGTTTACCGAGACAGGAACCTTCTTTGCCAACACCGACAATTTCTTCCGTAAGTGGCTTCGCGACGTGCGTGACTCTCAGAGCGAAACGGGTGCCTACCCGGGTGTCGCACCGTGGGCACAATATGGCGCCATGTCTTCCGACATGATGCGCTTGGGCTGGGCCGATGCCGGCATTATCGTACCCTGGACTGTATGGAAACAGTTCGGTGACAATGACATCGTGAACCAGCACTGGGCCTCGATGGAGAAATACATGGACCACGTGAATCAGACTAAATATGACCATACCGCCCTGAACACCGAGAACGGCAACTATCAGTGGGCCGACTGGCTGAGCTATGAGCCGCTTGAGAGCTGCACTGGCAGGGCCTTTGGCAAATATGGCGTTAAGTCCGACACCAGAGTCTATTGGAGTTATCTGGGTGCATCCTATTGGGCTATCGATGCCGCGATGATGCGCGACATGGCACTTGCCACAGGTCATGACGCATCCAAGTATGAAGCGATGGTTGCTGAAGCAAAAGCCTACCTGTTGAAGCGTTTCTTTAAGGAGAATGGCGAGTTCAAGGCCGATATCCTCAACACGATGCAGACACCGATTTTGTTCGCACTCAAGAATGAATTGTTCACGGGACAGGTTAGAGACAACATGTTGAAGCGCCTGCGTGAGAACTTTGAGTCGCATGGCAACTGCCTGCAGACGGGCTTCTTGGGTACCTCCATCCTGATGCCCACACTCACCGAGAACGGCATGAGTGACATCGCCTATGAGCTACTTTTCCAACGCAAAAATCCCAGTTGGCTCTATTCGGTAGATAATGGTGCAACAACCATTTGGGAACGCTGGAACAGCTATATGATTGAGGAAGGAATGGGCCCACAGGGCATGAACAGTTTTAACCACTATGCCTATGGTGTCGTCTGCCAGTGGATTTGGGAAACCGTGGCAGGCATTGCTGCCGACACGGCTCAACCTGGATTCCGTCATATCATCATGAAGCCTATCCCTGACAGACGTCTCGGGCACGTTGAGGCCGAATACAACTCGGCAGCCGGACTCATCAAGAGTTGTTGGAGATATGAGGGTGACAAGTGGATATGGAAATTCTCGATTCCCAAGGGGGCGACTGCATCGGTTACTCTACCTGGCGAGACCCTGTCAAGAGCATACCAGGCTGGAGACTATACCATCAAGATGGACCTCGCCAAGTAAGCAAGGATCATTGAACAAAACAATACCGCACTGCCGATTAAATGACAGTGCGGTATTGTATTTAGGACGATTCTTCAAATCGGTTGTTACTTGCGTAGCATGAGGTTGATGACCAACCAGCCGCCGAAGGCTTGTAGCAGCATACCAGGCCACCCCAGTTTCCAATCCTGCAATGCACTGGCAAGGCTGCCCGTCATGGCCCACTCAATCAGGCCGCCCACGAGTTGATAGCCCAGTACTACGGCAATGAGTGCCAGCAGTGACGCGCCCTTGCTACGGTTCGCCATCCAGGCAGCAGCACCGGCCAGCAGCACGCCCTTGATCATGATAATGGGCAATGCGGCAGCGGGGGGCATCCCGAACAGTGCCGAGTTGATCAGCGGCGACAGCACGGCCGTCAACAGACCAACGCGGAATCCGAACTTATAGGCTGCGACCAGTGTGAAGAAATAAATGGGCAACAGAATCAAGCCTCCCTGAGGAAACAGGTGGCACAGTTGCGGCAGCACGATATTGCCGATGATGAACAGCAGGGAGAACATATAGGTGCGCATCTCGCGCCAACCCAAAGAATAAAGCCTAATAGCAGTATTACTTTCCATTTTGTTGATTTGATTTTGGTTGATTTTGCTGCAAAAGTAGGTTAAAAAACGCATTTTCACAACTACTTAGCTTGAAAAAATTAATCAAACTCATGTATTCAGTCTAAAAAAACTCTAATTTTGCCTCACAATTCAATTGATAGCAATGGATATCGATATTCTATGGAGGATAGGGGAGAGACTGTTGCGATGGGGAACACGGGCCCACTGCACGGTGATGCCGTCGGTATATCCCTCCTACAACCGCAATCAATATTCTTGCCCCATTGAACAGAAGTATCATGTCTCTGGACCTTATGCGGTTACCTATCATGCCATTGACGGTACTCATGCATTTATCCCTGATGTTGCTCAAGAACAATCATTCCCTCTGGTGGTGATGGTCAATGGAACCGGCTTGAAGGCGTTGGATTACGCCCCGGTGTTTGAGCACCTGGCCTCTTGGGGATTCATTGTTATCGGCAATGATGACCCCAGCGCGTGGAATGGACACTCGGCATTGGCATCTCTCGACATTGCTCTTCAACATAACGAGGACAAGAGCAGTCCGTTGTATCATCGCATTGACCTTCAGCGGATGGGCGTCGCTGGCCATTCCCAAGGCGCTATCGGAGCTATCAATGCGGCATCAGCCGAAAAGCGGTTCAAGGTGCTTTATGCCGCCAGTTGCCCACAAGCCAAACTGGCAAAAAGGTTGCATTGGACATACTCCTTGGGCGACATTCATGTTCCCACCATGTTGAGCGCCGGCACGTGGTGGATTGAACGACAAATCTCACCTCTTGCTTCGTTGGAACACTTAGCCAGTGAACTTCCCGCCTCAACACCGATGCTGATGGGGCGCATCAACGGCATAGAGCACCGCTATGTCCTTCATCAGGGCGATGCCTACATGACCGCTTGGTTGCGCTATTGGCTGGCAAATGATATGCAGGCAGCCCCTGCCTTTTTAGGAGCTGCTCCTGAAATCCTGAATAATCCCCGCTGGATAGATGTAAAGATTGCTCTAAAGTGAGATTTATTATCCTGACTGCTGAAGACTACTGCCCCATAACGCCGTCCCATACGGCATGGCGCAGCGTTCCGACCTCGTCATCGCAACGGTATTCCCAGTACATCGCGCCGCGCATGCCTGTTTCCTTGATGAACTTACATTTCCAAGCCAGTGACTCGGCGTTTTCATAGGTGCAGACAAACTGGCCGTCCTTCATGAGATAGGGTGCCTTGGCTACGTCATCCCACATGCGGGTGACATCAGTGCGCTTGACCAGGGCACCGTAGGAAGCGTCGCCGAACCCCTTTACCGAACGTCCATAGAAAGGTACGCCCAGCACCAACTTGTTCACTGGCATTCCGGCGTCAAGATGTGCCTGCAGGGCCTCCTGTGCTGTCACGCGGCCAGACATCTCGCTGCGATAAAGGGCAGCATGATGATAGGGTGGGTTGCCCACGTCATACATCATGATGTTCACAAGATCAACGTAGGGCTCTATTGCCTTGAAATCGACAAATCGGGCATCGGCGATGGTGGCACACGACAACAGGTAATCCTTGCCAAGTGCCTTGCGCAGTTCCTTCATCAGCAGGGTGAAATTGTCGATGTCGGCAGGTGATGATGTGATGCCCGCCTCGCTGCTGCTGGGATATTCCCAGTCCATGTCGATACCATCGAGATGAAACTCCTTGACGATGCGCTTGCAGTCACGGGCAAACGCCTTGCGACGCTTGTCGGTAGATGCCATTTCGCTAAATCCGCCTGCTGTCCATCCACCGATGCTCAGCACGATATAAATCTTGTGGTCCTTCTTCAACTCGACCAATTCTCGCAGTCGCTCAGGACGCTGGATGATCACCCCGTCATAGGTCTTGTTTACGTTGCCGAAGGCATAGTTGATATGCGTCAGCACCGAGCAGTCAGGTAAGGGCATATCTTTGTTCCATCCTGTTACATAGGCTGCCACGACAGGCCCGTCATCCTTGTGCTGGCCTGCCAATGCTGGCATCATCAATGCCAACAAACAAGTCAATATTAATATCCTTTTCATCATTAATTGTGATTACTGATCCCTCAAAAAGAGGTCATAATAGTGGGATTCTTCTTTTGCAAATCTGCCGCCTCCTTTGGTGCGATGATGCCAAGCCGCCTCGTTGTTCCACTTTGATGGCTCAAGCTCGACATCTCCAACTTTGATGGATGAGAGATACTTCCACGCATGAACGATATGCTCTTCCCGATACAAGCCATCCCACTCGCGGTGAATGGTCAGATACTGATTTGGAGCAAGTATCGCAACATAGATACTATCGCTGCCGTCATAATGAGTCGTCACGCTGTCGCTTCGATGAACATCATAGCCCGAATAGGGTGAAGTCATGATTTCATGATAGAAGGAGACGGTTACAGTGTCGCTTGTCATATTACGGATGTTATACTCCGAAGATGACATTGTGTCACATGATGCCAATAGCAAGAGGACTCCAGCTATTGCCATCCAGATTGATATGTTGATTCTTAGCATAGTTCTAATCTACCCTAATATATTAACGTCATAATCTTCAATATCTTGCTTTTATCATCAACAAAATCAAGCCAAAAATTCAGTTATAGCCATTATCCTACTGATTTCACTGATTTCAATCATCATTTGTTCTCTCCATTCACCGGATAAAGCGTGCATCATTGCGGAAAAAGGCAAAAATGCTAATCCGTTGGTGTGGACCTAACGTGCACACGCGGCCGGAACGGAAAAGGCGACCGAAAGAGACTTCGCAGCATCGTGGCTTCGAATGAGTTTTATGAATACTGATACCTCTCTCATCAGCCTGCAAGGCGAACACCAACACAGGAATTAATCTTTTTTTAATAATGAATAATTAAAATAATAGTATGTAATTCGGGAAATAGTAGTACCTTTGCGGGTTGAATTGCTACGGCAAGGTTTTAGCCACCTGGCTTGAAGCATCAGACGATGGCAATTCAGTTGAAAAGTTAGAACCAAAAACTATTTTAAGGTTACTATATAATTTACTATTTTATGGCAGAAACAAAGAAATTGTTCGACCAATTCGCGCCTGTCACTCCCGAGGAGTGGCGTGCCAAGGCCGAAGTTGACCTGAAAGGGGCCGACTTTGAGAAGAAAATGGTTTGGCGGACAAATGAGGGTTTCAATGCCCAGCCGCTGTATCGCAGCGTGGACATTGCTGACCTGAAGCAGACCAAATCACTCCCCGGCGAGTTCCCCTATGTCCGCGGAACACGCTACAACAACGACTGGAAGGTGCGCCAGAACATCGATGTCAACGATGTTAAGGCTGCCAATGCTAAGGCAATTGAGGTGCTCGGCAAGGGCATCAATTCGATTGGCTTCCACATGCATGGTGCTGATGTAGACCTGAAGGAACTCTTCAAGGGCATCTCCCTTCCCGCTTGTGAAATCAACATCATGTGCTGCCCCAAGTGCGCCATCAAGTATGCCAATGAGCTTGTTGCACTCTGCAAGGAGCTCGGCTGCGAGGACACCTTCGTGGGTAGTATCACCTTCAACCCGTTCAAGCGTACCTTCAAGCACGGTGAGCCCTTCCCTGGCGACATCGTTGCCATGGCTACCGAACTGATGAATGCCGTGAAGCCCGTCGCTCACCTGCGCGTGCTCAGCGTTGACTCGCTGGCACTGAACAACGCTGGTGCCTACATCTACCAGGAGCTGGGTTATGCCCTGGCTTGGGGTGCCGAGTGGATGGCCATGCTGACCGAGGCTGGTTTCTCAGCCGATGAGGTGGCAAACCGCATCAAGTTCAACATGGGCGTTTCGACGGTTTACTTCATGGAGATTGCCAAGTTCCGCGCTGCACGCGAGCTGTGGGCACTCATCGTGAAGCAGTTCAATCCCGCTAACGACTACTCGTGCATGATGAACGTCAATGCCGAGACCAGCCGTTACAACCAGACAATCTATGACAGCTATGTGAACCTGCTCCGCAGCCAGACCGAGGCCATGAGTGCCGCCCTGGCTTGTGTAGATTCTATCGTTGTAACCCCGTTTGACGCTCCCTATAAGGAGAGCGACGACTTCAGCGAGCGCATCGCCCGCAACCAGCAGATTCTGCTCAAGGAAGAGAGCCACCTCGACAAGGTCGTTGACCCCGCCGGCGGTTCCTACTATGTGGAGATGCTGACCAAGAACCTCGCCGAGCAGGGCTGGAAGCTCTTCCTCGATGTTGAGGACAAGGGTGGTTTCAAGGCTGCCCTCGAGAGCGGTGACATTATTAAGGCCGTTAACACTACTGCCATGGAGCGCTTCGATAAGGTCGCCAAGCGCCGTGAGCAGCTGCTGGGTACCAACCAGTTCCCCAACTTCACCGAGAAGGCTGCCGACAAGGCTGACGCCTGCAAGGAGTGCAACTGCCACTGCAGCTGCAACCACGAGGAGACTGAGGGTGCTGTAACGCTCAACACCAAGCGCCTGGCCACGCAGTTCGAGGAGGTTCGCCTCGCTACCGAGCATGCTGCCAACACGCCCAAGGTGTTCATGCTCACCATTGGTAACCTGGCTATGCGCCTCGCTCGTGCCCAGTTCAGCGACAACTTCTTCGCTTGCGCTGGTTATGAGCTGATCGACAACAACGGTTTCAAGACCGTCAAGGAAGGTATGGACGCCGCTATGGAGAAGAAGGCCGACGTTGTTGTGCTCTGCTCCAGTGACGACGAGTATGCCGCTCTGATTCCCGAGGCTGTGAAGGAACTCAACGGCCGTGCCGAGCTCGTGCTCGCAGGTCCCGAGACCGACGAATTCAAGGCTATGGGTATCACCAACTTTATCAATGTTCGCACCAACGTGCTTGCTACGTTAAAAGCCTTCAACGCTAAACTTTTAAAATGACGAGACGACTATGAGACCGAATTTTAAGAATATAGATATTGCTAATGATGCTTTTAATGTAAAGCACAATCCCCTTCCCAAGGGCGAGGTGTGGAAGAATGCCGAGTTGATCGACATTAAGCCCATTTACACTCACGAGGACATCGAGGGTCTGGAGCACCTGGAGTTTGTTGCCGGTATTCCTCCCTTCCTGGGTGGTCCTTATTCGCTGATGTACCCGTTCCGTCCGTGGACCGTCCGTCAGTACGCTGGTTTCTCGACCGCTGCCGAGTCCAACGCCTTCTACCGCCGCAACCTGGCTTCGGGCCAGAAGGGCCTGTCCGTAGCTTTTGACCTTCCCACCCACCGTGGCTACAATGCCGATAACCCCCGCGTTGTCGGTGACGTCGGCAAGGCCGGTGTTTCCATCTGCTCGGTCGAGGACATGAAGGTCCTGTTCGACGGTATCCCCTTGAACAAGATGTCAGTGTCCATGACCATGAACGGTGCCGTGCTACCCATCATGGCGTTCTACATCGTTTCAGGTCTGGAGCAGGGTGCTAAGCTCGAGGAAATGCAGGGTACGATCCAGAACGATATCTTGAAGGAGTTCATGGTGCGCAACACCTATATTTATCCTCCCAAGTTCTCGATGCAGATCATCGCCAGCATCTTTGAGTACACCTCTAAGTATATGCCCAAGTTCAACTCGATCTCGATTTCGGGTTACCACATGCAGGAAGCCGGTGCTACCGCCGACATCGAGCTGGCTTACACGCTGGCCGACGGTATGGACTACATCCGCACTGGTGTGAATGCAGGTCTGTCGGTTGACGCTTTTGCTCCCCGTCTGTCGTTCTTCTGGGGCATCTCGATGAACTTCTTCACCGAGATTGCCAAGATGCGTGCCGGCCGTCTGTTGTGGGCCAAGATCGTGAAGAGCTTCGGTGCCGAGAATCCCAAGTCAATGTCGCTGCGTACCCACAGCCAGACCTCTGGTTGGTCGCTGACCGCCCAGGATCCCTTCAACAACGTGGGCCGCACCTGTATCGAGGCTATGGCAGCAGCCCAGGGTCACACCCAGTCGCTCCACACCAACGCCCTCGACGAGGCTATCGCACTGCCCACCGACTTCTCGGCTCGTATCGCCCGTAACACCCAGATCTACATCCAGCAGGAGACCTATATCACCAAGGTTATCGATCCTTGGGCAGGTTCCTACTATGTAGAGGCTCTGACCAACGAACTCGTGCAGAAGGCATGGGCTCACATCGAGGAGATTGAGAAGCTTGGCGGTATGGCCAAGGCTATCGAGACCGGTGTGCCCAAGATGCGTATCGAGGAAGCTGCAGCCCGTACCCAGGCCCGCATCGACAGTGGCCGCCAGACCATCGTCGGCATCAACAAGTATGCCCTCGAGAAGGAGGCTCCCATCGACATCCTGGAGATCGACAATACCGAGGTTCGCAAGGAACAGGTAGAGGGTCTCGAGAAACTGCGTGCCAACCGTGACGAGGCTAAGGTTAAGGCCGACCTCGCCGCTATCACCGAGTGTGTGAAGACGGGTAAGGGCAACCTGCTCGAACTCGCTGTCGAGGCTGCTAAGGACCGCGCTTCGCTGGGTGAGATTTCAGATGCCTGCGAGGAAATCGTGGGACGTTATAAAGCTGTCGTTAAAACCATTTCAGGCGTGTATTCAGCAGAAACCAAATCCGATCCCGACCTGGAAGAGGCTCGTCGCTTGACCGCTCTCTTTGCCAAGAAGGAAGGCCGCCAGCCCCGTATCATGATTGCCAAGATGGGTCAGGACGGTCATGACCGTGGCGCTAAGGTCGTTGCCACCGGCTATGCCGACTGTGGCTTTGACGTGGACATGGGTCCCTTGTTCCAGACTCCCGAGGAGAGTGCCCGTGAGGCTGTCGAGAACGACGTGAACGTGCTCGGCGTATCTTCGCTTGCCGCTGGTCACAAGACCCTCGTTCCCGCCGTGATCGAGGAGCTCAAGAAGCTTGGCCGTGAGGATATCATCGTTACCGCTGGTGGTGTAATCCCCATGCAGGACTACGATTACCTCTACAAGGCAGGTGTAGCAGCCATCTTCGGCCCCGGCACCAACGTCATGAAGAGTGCCATCGAGGTGATGCACATCCTCCTCGACGACGCCGAGTAATCCCCGGTTTTAAAACGGACATCTCAACTTAATTATCAAGTGGGTCACAGCGATTTTGCCGTGACCCACTTGATTTTCTATATTTAAGGTAGTGTTCTTATTGTCTACGTATTGCGAGCTTCCGGCTCGCACAAGAGTCAGGTTTACTCGGGAGAGACTGTGATGACGGCGTATTCTGAGTCGGTGCCGATGCGGAACTTGCCGCCCCAGATGCCTAGACCGGAGCTGACGTAATAGTCGGTGTTGCCACGGCGATACTGGCCGTAGTCACATTCATACATTTTCTTGGTCACCCAGTTCAGTGGCCAAACCTGACCGCGATGCGTATGTCCGCTCAACTGCAGGTCCACGCCGTTCTTCTCGGCTTCTTCCAGTTGGAATGGCTGATGATCAAGCATGATGATGTAATTGCCGCGTGTAACGCCTTGCATCAGTTGTTCGACGCTCTTGCGAGCACGATTGCTGCGGTCATCACGGCCGATAATGGTTACATCACCGATGACTATAGTTGAATCCCGTAACAGGCAGATACTGGTTTGGTTGATAAGGTCAATCGATTTGTCAATACCCGTAATATACTCGTGGTTTCCCAAGCAAGCGATGGTCGGGGCATTGAAGCGCTTCAGTTCATCGGCTGTCCCTTGGGCAAGCAGCGGACGCACATTGCCGTCAATCATATCCCCGGCAATGAGGATGAGATCGGCTTGCTCGGCATTGATCATGTTCACCCAGCGGCCCACCTCGGCGCGCGGATTGTGGAAACCGGCATGAAGGTCGCTCAACATCACAATTTTCAATGGGCGTTCAAGGTGCTTATTGGTCGTAATCTTGATTTCCTGGCGTTGTTTGTTATGGTAGTGGATATTGCCGCCGATGAAGGTTACCAGCATGATGCCGGTAATAACCAGTGAGGTAATGCCGTTGCTCTTGAGCCATGTGGCGGGCACCAAATGGATGAGTCGCCCGATGTCCAGCAGCAGAAACGTCATCAACAGGTAGAACATGATGATGAGCCACGAGTTGCCGATTTCATACATTGCTGTGGCCATCCCCAGGGGAACGCTGTCGCTCTTGAACTGTAATACCATGCATCCCAGTGCTGCCAGCATGAGCAGAACGATAATGAGTTTCACCGGTGTGGAGAAGGGTAGCACGCGCCAAACGTGCCATGTTACAAAACCCTGCATGACCAGCATGACGGTCAATGCTACAATAAAGAATTTTGCCATATTGTCATTTTTTTGATGGCAAAAGTAGTAAAAAAACTTTTCTTTCAATATGATGTGCACAATAATAAGTAACTTTGCAGCACAAACATTGATGATTCTGATGAAAGAGAAGGATTTATTGCAGACAGTGCAGCAGCGCATGGGAATTGATGCTCTTAACGAGATGCAGCAAATGGCTTTAGAGAAGTGGAAATCGGGCGGGGGAGACCTCATCCTCTATTCCCCTACGGGTACCGGAAAGACGTTGGCTTTCTCGCTGTGTCTGTTACAGGCTCTCAAGCCACCGATGCAGCAGTTGCAGGCAGTTGTGATGGCACCCTCGCGCGAACTGGTGATGCAGACCGCCGAAATTCTGCGTGTCCTTGCCGAGGGTTATAAGGTGACACCTTGCTACGGCGGACATACCGTGGCCGACGAGAAGGCATCGCTCGCTGTCACCCCTGACATCATTGTTGCGACACCAGGCCGATTGCTGGACCATCACAAGCGCGGCCACATCGACTTGCGTGGCACCCGACTGCTTGTCCTTGATGAGATGGACAAGTCATTGGAGCTGGGCTTTGAAGACGAGATGCGTCAGATCATCAAGCAGATGCCACGTATCAACCGCCGCATCCTTGCTTCGGCAACCGTCCTTGACGTCGTACCCGATTTTGTGCGCCTCCACAATCCTTTCACCCTCAATGTGCTGGAAGGAAAAGAGCAACCTGCCGAACGAATAAAAGTCTGGCAAGTGGTCTCCGACAGCAAGGACAAACTCGATACCCTTCGTCAACTGCTGCTCACGCTGGGTGGCGAGAAGACCATTGTGTTTGCCAATTACCGTGAGAGTGTGGAGCGCATCCACCAGTATCTTGTCAAGAATGGCATTGAGGCAGGCCTGTATCACGGTGCATTGGACCAGCAGGAACGCGAATGTGCCGTTGCAAGGCTCAATAACGGCAGCGTGACACTGCTTGTTTCCACCGACCTTGCTGCCCGTGGTCTCGATATCGATTTGGTCGAGCACATTATTCATTATCATTTGCCGGTAAGTGAGCAGGCCTATATCCATCGTAACGGCCGCACTGCCCGTGTCGATGCCACAGGTAATGCCTATGTCATCACGGCTCCCGATGAATCTTTGCCCGAATGGGTGACTATAGAAGAGCAGTTTACCCTTCAGCCTGGGAAAAGCCTGCCCGCTGCACCCATGGCGACGCTGTATTTCCAGGCTGGCAAGAAAGAAAAGCTGTCACGCGGAGACATCATGGGCTTTATCGCCAAGAATGGTGGCATCGAAGCTGGTGCCATCGGGCGTATTGACGTGCGGGACCATTATTCGCTTGCTGCTGTGCCGAGCCGTCAGGTAAAGAATGTGCTCAAACTGCTCCAACCAGCAAAAATCAAGGGTAAAAAGGTAAGAATCACCCTGCTTAAATAATATTTTTTAACTTTTGACGTTACATATATATTATAATACCTTAATCTTAAGAGAAGCTATAGCATAACTATGAAACCAAAACAAAGAAAACGTGACCTTTATTTCCTGAAGCTGCTCTCCCGCAGTTTCCCTAATGTCGCAACCGCAAGCACCGAGATCATTAACCTCGAGGCTATTCTGAATCTGCCCAAAGGCACCGAGCACTTCCTGGCTGACCTCCACGGTGAGTACCTGGCTTTCCAGCATGTGCTGCGCAACGCCAGCGGTAGAATTAAACGTAAGGTGAGTACGATATTCAATGACTCCCTCAGCGCGCGTGAGCAGAAGGACCTGTGTACCCTCATTTATTATCCTGCCGAGAAATTGGAACTTGTCAAGAGTGAAATCACCGATAAGGATGATTTGAATGACTGGTACTTTATCACCATCAACCGATTGGTGAGAGTCTGCCGCCACGTGTCATCTAAGTACAGCCGTTCCAAGGTTCACAAGGCGCTGCCCGAGGATTTCTCTTACATCATTCAGGAACTTTTGCACGAGCACAGCAGTGACCCGAACAAGCAGGCTTATGTCGATGTGATCATCAAGACCATCATCTCGACCCATCGTGTCGAAGAATTCATCATCGCCATGTGTAACCTGATTCAGCAGTTGACCATCGACATGCTGCATCTCCTGGGCGATGTCTATGACCGCGGTCCCAGTCCAGATAAAATCATGGATATCCTGTGCAACTACCACAATTTTGATATTCAATGGGGTAACCATGACATCCTGTGGATGGGTGCTGCTGCCGGTAATGATTGCAGCATTGCCAACGTGCTGCGTATCGCCCTGCGCTATGGCAACCACGGCGTACTTGAGGATGGTTACGGCATCAACCTCTTGCCGCTGGCCACTTTCGCCATGGATACCTATGCTGGAGACCCCTGTGAGCGCTTCCTGCCTAAGGACGGTAGTGCCAAGGATCCCGAGCGTGCCCGCACCGCTCAGCTTGTAGCCCAGATGCACAAGGCCATCAGCATCATCCAGTTCAAACTGGAGGCAGACGCCATCAAACGTCGTCCCGAATTTGAGATGAAAGACCGTCTCTTGATGGACAAGATGGACCTGAAGAAGGGCATCATCAAGATTAAGGGCAAGGAATATGAGCTGCTCGACACCAATTTCCCGACAGTGGATCCCAAACATCCCTTCAAGCTCACACCTGAAGAAGAGTCTATCGTGACAAAGCTCCACAAGTCGTTTACCGAGAGCGAGAAACTGCGCAAACACATGAAGTGCCTCTTCCGCAACGGCTGTCTCTACACCATTGCCAACGGTAACCTGCTCTATCATGCCTCCATCCCCTTGAACGAGGACGGAACCCTCAAGGATGTGACTATCCGTGGCGAGAAGTTCCATGGCAAGAATTTGCTCAAGCGTGCTGGCACTTTGATCCGTACGGCTTACTTCGGAAGCGAGGATGCCGAAGAACGTGCTTTCGCACTCGATTACCTGTGGTATCTGTGGTGCGGTCCCGATTCACCCGCATTCGACAAGAGCAAGATGGCAACCTTTGAGCGTTACTTCATTGCCGACAAGGAAACCCATAAAGAAGTCAAGGGTGCTTATTATACCATGCGGGATAACCCCGAGGTGGTGGATGCAATCCTTGATGAATTCGGTGTAACCGGTGAGCATCGTCACATTATCAACGGACACGTGCCTGTCAAGACCATCAAGGGTGAGAATCCCATCAAGGCTGGCGGCAAGCTCATGGTGATTGACGGCGGTTTCTCCAAGGCCTATCAACCCGAGACCGGTATTGCCGGCTATACGTTGGTATATCACTCTCAGGGATTTGAGCTGGTACAGCATGAACCCTTCTCGTCGATTGACGAAGCGGTGAGACTCGGTCAGGACATCAAGTCCACCCGTAACATCATTGAGCACACCCATCAACGTATTCTCGTGAACGATACCGATATAGGTGCCGAACTCAGGTCACAGATCGAAGATCTAAAGGAACTGCTCGATGCCTATCGTTCAGGTGACTTGAAGGAACGCAACCTGCGCCCCATCACCAACAAGCGCTAAGACCGATATCCCGTTTATCGTTATATGACAAAACCGCCCTGCATCGTTCGCCAGGGCGGTTTTGCTGTTTAAGTGTTCATTTTGTTGTCTGTTGGGGAACTGTTGCCGTATTCTGTAGTAAATAAACCAAAGCGTGTTTTTTTGGTCTAAAAGGGTGGTTATTTAGATTTTATTACTATATTTGCATTTTGTAAGACAATTAATTCACATTATTCATTTAATATTTTAGAAATATGAAGAAGACTTTATGTTTTATTTTAAGTGTTTTCTTGATGCTCGGTATCTCGGGTTGTGATTCACTGAACAATGCTACCAAGGGCGGTTTGATCGGTGCTGGAGGCGGTGGCGCTCTCGGTGCTGGTATCGGTGCCCTCATCGGTAAGGGCAAGGGTGCTGCCATCGGCGGTGCTATCGGTGCTGTTGCTGGTGGTGTTGCCGGTACGCTCATCGGCAAGAAGATGGACAAGCAGGCTCGTGAGCTCGCCCAGATCGCCGGTGCCCAGGTTGATACCGTTACCGACGTGAACGGCTTTGAGGGCATCAAGGTGACCTTCGACGAGGGTATCCTCTTCGCTTTCAACAGCTCCAAGCTGGGTCAGAAGGCCGAGGCTTCACTGAATGAGTTTGCCAAGTCGCTGATCAACAACCCTCAGACCGATGTGCAGATCTACGGTCACACAGACAATGTGGGTACTCGTGCTGCCAATGAGAAGGTTTCCAACGCTCGTGCAACCGAGGTGAAGAACTTCCTCTCCAACGCTGGTGTTCCCAAGGCTCGTATGACCAGCAAGGGTCTTGCCTATGATTATCCTGTTGCCAGCAATGAGACCGATGCAGGTCGTGCCCAGAACCGTCGCGTTGAAATCTACATCACAGCTAACGAGGACATGATCAAGGCTGCCCAGGATGGCACGCTTCAGTAACTTTTAAGTTAGAATTCATCAATGTGGCTTCTCCAATCGGGGAAGCCATTTTTGTTCTGCAAGTTGTTTGTTTATAGCAACTTGCAGCTGTATTATGTTGATGTTTTGGAAAACTTTTTAGCAAAGCGTAAAAATTAATCCTTTGAAAATCAATCTATTGAAAAATTTTATGAAAAACTTTAGAAAATCGGCAATAAATTTTGTTATTCAAAAATATCATATTACCTTTGCGAGGATTTTGCCTCCATGACAAATCACTAATTGATAAAATCCTTAAAAACAACTGATTTACAGCTTGAGCCTAACTGCTGACAGTGAAAGGCTAAGCTAAAAGAAACAAGATAGCAATGGAAGAAAAAACCTACACTTATCAACAGGCCTATGAAGCCTCCTTAAAGTACTTTGACGGCGATGAACTGGCTGCCAGGGTATGGGCGACGAAATATGCATTGAAAGATTCGTTTGGGCATCTTTTTGAATTGACGCCCGACGATATGCACCGTCGCATTGCGCGCGAGATTGCCCGCATCGAGAACAAGTATCCAAACCCCTTGAGTGAGGATCGCTTGTTTGAACTGATGAGCCACTTCCGCTATATCGTGCCTCAGGGCAGCCCTATGGCAGGTATTGGCAATAATTTCCAGGTAGGCTCGCTGAGCAACTGCTTCGTTGTGGGTCTCGATGGTGAGCCCGACAGCTATGGTGGCATCCTCAAGATCGACGAGGAGCAGGTGCAGCTCATGAAGCGCCGTGGCGGCGTGGGCCATGACTTGTCCCACATCCGTCCCAAGGGCTCTCCCGTCAAGAACAGTGCCTTGACCTCAACCGGTTTGGTGCCGTTCATGGTGCGCTACAGCAACAGTACCCGTGAGGTGGCTCAGGATGGCCGCCGTGGTGCGCTCATGCTGACCGTCAGCATCAAGCATCCTGATGCCGAGTCGTTTATTGACGCCAAGATGGAAGAGGGCAAGGTGACCGGTGCTAACGTATCGGTGCGCATCGACGATGCCTTCATGCAGGCTGCCGTCGAAGGCAAACCCTATCACCAGCAGTATCCCATCGACAGTGATAAACCCACCTATGAAAAGGATACCGATGCTGCCAGGCTGTGGGCGAAGATTGTCCACAATGCTTGGAAGAGTGCCGAACCGGGAATCCTCTTCTGGGATACAATCACCCGCGAGTCAGTGCCCGACTGTTATGCCGACTTGGGCTTCAAGACCATCTCGACCAATCCTTGTGGTGAGATTCCCCTGTGCCCCTACGACAGCTGCCGCTTGATTGCCATCAACCTGTACAGCTATGTGAAGAACCCCTTCACTCCCGAGGCATACTTTGATTATGACATGTTTGCCGAGCATGTTGCTTGTGCGCAGCGCATGATGGATGATATCATCGACCTCGAGATGGAGAAAATCGAGAAGATCCTGGACAAGATCAAGTCCGATCCCGAGACCGCCGAGGTCAAGACCACCGAGATGAACCTGTGGAACAAAATCCGCACCAAGACCCTGAAGGGCCGTCGCACCGGTGTGGGCACCACGGGCGAGGGCGACATGATTGCCGCTATGGGTCTGCGCTATGGCACGCCTGAAGCTACCGAGTTCTCGGTGAGCGTTCATCGTGCTTTGGCACTGGCAGCTTATGGCTCATCGGTACAGATGGCCAAGGAGCGTGGCGCCTTTGAAATTTATGATGCCAAGCGTGAGGAGAACAATCCTTATATCAACCGCTTGCGTGAGGCCGATCCGGCACTCTATGAGGAAATGAAGAAGTATGGCCGTCGCAACATCGCTTGCCTGACCATCGCTCCCACGGGAACCACCAGCCTGCTGACGCAGACCACATCGGGTATCGAGCCTGTTTTCATGCCCGTCTATAAGCGTCGCCGCAAGGTCAACCCCAGCGACAAGGACGTGCATGTTGACCTGGTGGACGAGAATGGCGATTCGTTTGAGGAATTCATCGTCTATCACCACAAACTGGTGACCTGGATGAACATCAACGGCATCCCCGTTCGTCGTGACTATACCCAGGAAGAACTCAACGACATCGTTGCCCGTTCGCCTTACTACAAGGCAACTGCCAATGATGTGGACTGGGTCAACAAGGTGAGGATGCAAGGCGAGGTGCAGAAGTGGGTGGACCACAGCATCAGCGTGACCATCAACCTGCCCAACGACATCAGCGAGGAGATGGTAGGCAAACTCTATGTCGAGGCATGGCGCAGTGGCTGCAAGGGCTGCACCGTCTATCGTGACGGCTCACGCACGGGTGTGCTGGTTGCACTGAGCGACAACGACAAGAAGAAAGAAAAGGAGAAAGAGGCGGGCGGCACTAATGAGGAACAGGCAGCCCGTTACATCGCCGAGGAGGAACACATCCTCAAGCGCCCTGTTGAGCTCGAGGCCGACGTGGTCCGTTTCCAGAACAAGAAGGAAAAGTGGATTGCCTTTATCGGCTTAATCGACGGTCGCCCCTACGAGATCTTTACCGGTATTGCCGACGATGACGAGGGCATCTTCTGCCCCAAGTCGGTGACCAAGGGCAAGATCATCAAGGCTGTAGGCGAGGATGGCGTGAAGCGTTACGACTTCCAGTTCATCAACAAGCGTGGTTTCAAGACCACCATCGAGGGACTGAGCGAGAAGTTCAATCCCGAGTTCTGGAACTACGCCAAGTTAATTTCGGGTGTGTTGCGTTACGGAATGCCCATCCCGCAGGTGCTGAAACTCGTCAGCAGTCTGGAGTTGGACAGCCAGTCCATCAACACCTGGAAGATGGGTGTTGAGCGTGCCCTTAAGCGCTACATCCACAATGGCGAGGCAGCCGCCGAGCGTTGCCCCAACTGTGGCCAGGATACCTTGGTCTATCAGGAGGGATGCCTCATCTGCACCAACTGCGGGACCTCCCGCTGCGGCTAACCCGCACCTTTTCATCTCTGCGAAGAGATAAATTTTGACATTTGGTGTACCCTGTCTAAGTGATGATAGGGTACACCTTGCCTTTTTATAATTACTTATTTCACATTAACTACTGAGGCTAGCAACAATTTTACCCGCAATCCCAGCAGTAGTAGGTGTGGGAGAAGTCACGTGCTGCGAGGTCGTCGTGGTTGATGAAGACGAATCCGCTGCCCATGTCGCCCCACATGACGAGGGGTTTGTTGTCGATGGCTGAGAATTGGGAATCCAGTTGCAGCAGCAGGGTATCGTGCGTGTCGATATCGCGGCGCGCCTCTTCCTGGGTAAAGACGGGATAGCCTAGCATCTGATGGCAGGGGCGTTTCATGCCGAGCGTCTTCTCCAGATAGAGGCAGTCCTCATTGTCCAGGTACTCATACCACATCATGCTGGTGTGCTCCACTCCGGTGATTTCCTTGACAATGTCAAAGAACAAATGGTTGAGGTGTCCATCGCTGACGCTCATCACCGTAGGCTCAGTCACCACGTCGATAGCTACCTCGCGTTTGACAGGCGAATGTTCGTCATCGACGGTCAGGTGGGTGGGTACATCGGGAGGCGCTACATTCACACCAACCGTTTCATGATAGATGACACGGAAGCCACTGCGGTCATCGTCATAATTCCCCCTGCAGCCATACATCCGCTCGGGATCAGTGCTAATAAACCATTGCAGCATTCCCTGTTCAGGCAGCGGCGCCTTCAATCCCGCTTCAGCGCAGTTGATCTGCAAGAGCATCAGCATTTTCTTGCCTTGTTCATCAACGGGAAAATCTTTGCCAGCAGGCCAATAGGGAATTCCACCAATTTTGCTGCCCGTGATTACAGGCTTGCGCTCCTCGTTGAGCACAAGCCTGTAATGTTCAGCGGCTGTGCGTTCAGTGATTGCCTCAACAATGTGCATCACTCTGTCACTGCCTCTCTCTATCATAATAATATAGTCTTATTTATTATATCCAACATAATATCCCGCAATGTTGTTGATGCAGGGACATGCTCGGCTGTCGAGAATGCGGATGCGCCACTCCTTGGCGGTCTTCTCGTGGAAACGCACGATGCGCTTGTAGCCGATGGTCGTCGTCTCCTCATCGACAATTACGGGGACCCACTTGCCACAGCAGGTCTTGTATTCGATGACAAACTCCTTGACACGCTGTCCCAGCGGAATGTACTCTTGCAGCATGATACAGTCAAGGGTGATGTCCTTTTTGGCCTTGATTTCAATGTCGGCAGTCGTCTCGTCATCACTGGCTGCCCAATAGGTGTCCCAGTTGTCGTCACCCATCATAGCAGGAGCAAAACGTTTATTGCGCGTGTTGCTGGCGGAGAACTTGGCTTTTGCCAGCAGGTTGGTGCCCAACTCGCGGGCGATGCGCTCATGCCATTGTGCGGCGATAGACGAGTCGTTGGGGTGAATAAGGCCGTCGCGGTCTACGGGAAAGTTGAGCAGGAGGGTACCGTTGTGGCCCACGCTGCGGTAGTAGAGGTCGGTCAATTGCTCGACGCTCTTGACCTTGTCGTCCTCATTCTCGTGATAGAACCACCCCGGGCGGATACTCGTGTCGCACTCGCTGGCACACCAGGCATCACCGTCAGCATGACCTGACTGCAACTCCTCATATTGGGGATAGCCGGGATAAACCTCATTGATGCGCAGGAAAGCCCAATTTGTGGGGTTGGCATAGCCCTTCTCGTTGCCCACCCATCTACAGCCGGGACCACCGTCCGAGAAGATGACGGCATTGGGCTGCAGGCGGTTGACGATGCCCCAAGCCTTGGGGTAGTTGTAATAGGTGCTGCGGTCAATCTCGCGTTTCTCACATGCGCCGCCATACCAGCCGTCGCCACCGTTTGCCCCGTCAAACCACACCTCAAAGATGTCGCCATACTGGGTCATCAGCTCCTCAAGCTGGTTGTAGTAATAGGTGACATAGTCTGGCGTGCCATAGCTGGCCTGGTGCCTGTCCCACGGCGAGAGATAGACGCCGAAGCGGATGCCATACTTCTTGCAGGCCTCGGACAATTCACGCACCACGTCGCCCTTGCCATTACGCCAGGGCGAAGCCGCTACGCTATAGTCGGTATATCGGCTAGGCCACAGGCAGAAGCCGTCATGGTGCTTACACGTGAGAATCACGCCCTTCATGCCCGCTTTGATAAGGGTCTGTACCCACTGCTCGCAGTCGAGTCGGGTGGGGTTGAACGCGGCGGCGGGGGCATCACCATAGCCCCATTCCTTATCTGTAAAAGTGTTGGGCCCGAAGTGGATAAACGCATAGGTCTCCAGCTTTTGCCACTCCACCTGCTGAGGGCTGGGTAAGGGGTAGCAAGGCTCGGGAGCCTGGTTGTTGTCGGCGAGCACGCTCAGGGCGAGCGTCAGCGCAATAATTGTCGATATATTCCTGAAAAGTTTCATATTGTTGTGATTAGGTTTCTCATGCAAAGGTAGTGTTTTTTGTCATTGTTTTTCTGATGATTCTTTGTTTTTGTGTGATTTGCGATAAAATTAGTAGCAGGAAGCCCCTTTTTTGCGAAAAGTTGACTATATTTGCAGTTATAAGTTTTTCTCTCAAGACATGAGCAATGCAATGAAACATGATATAACCTCAGGAATGATAAAAAGAGGGCGTTACACGCTGTTATTGAGCATGATGCTGCTAGGATGGGCATCAGGTTTCGCTCAAGATTTACAGACTGGCGAGTGGGCAACCCTTGAAGACGGCACGCCTCTCAAAGTGGGCCAGACGACCAATGACCACGTGTTTGCCCGTAATGCCTACGATGACAACGGTGTACTCAAGACCTATGATAATCTCGTTAGCTTTAAATCAGGTGCCATGCAGACGGTGTGGCTCTGGCTCGATGACGACGAAATATATTTGAACGAGAAAGTCCAGGCCCTGCCCAAGACCCTGATCAAAGACTATGGTACGCCATACAACGAAATCACCTACAACGCATGGCAATGCAATATCTACCTGCCTGAGGGAATCAGAATGGTCAAGGCAGAAGACGAGAATGGTAACGAAATCAGTTTCGTTCAGGGTGACCGCTTGCCCAATTCGGCTATCTTCAGATTTGCTGACAATATCTCAACCGTGGGAACCAAGGTAATCGACGGCGTCAGGTATCACCCCTATACCATCGTCATCACCAACACCGAGACCAATGGCACACACTTCTCGGCCAAGAATGCCGTAGCCTATCAGAATCACGGTGCCCTAAAGAAGGACGATGCCCCGCTGGTCGCCATTTTCCTTGAGAACGAGAATCAACGCATAGAAGAAGGACAGCTTGCCGATATGATTATCGCCAATCAGGAATTCGGACTGCGTGAGCCTTTTATGGTGGATCCCCAATGGACACCTAACGATTACCGCTTCATCTATGGCGAGGGCGGCAACAATGAGACACAACGCTATCAGCTCTACAACCGCGTGGTGCTTTACGGCAGTTTGGGAATCAACAATATCGGCGTAACGGGTATCTCGCTGAATACGACTACAGGAAATCTGAATGTGGGCGAGACATTGCAGCTAACCGCAACCATCATCCCATCGGACGCCACCATTAAAACAGTGGCCTGGAAATCATCTAACACTGGAGTCGCTACCGTTGACGATAACGGACTAGTCAGGGCTATTGCACCCGGTTCGGCAACGATTACAGCGACCACGACCGATGGTACCGAACTGTCGGCTTCTTGCCAAGTAACAGTGGTGCAGAGGGTAGAAGGAATTACACTTAATGAAACCAGCCTGACGCTCACCCTGCCCGAAACGGCACAATTGTATGCACAAATCACTCCTAGCAACGCCACCAATCAGACCCTGAATTGGACCAGCAGCAATTCAGCCATTGCAAGAGTTGATAATAACGGATTGGTTACATCGGTTGCCCAGGGAACCGCCACAATACGGGCTACAACCACCGACGGAAGTCATCTGACTGCTTCATGTGTGGTGACCGTGAGAAGACAGTTGGTTACCTCCATCACGTTGAGCGAGTCCAGTATGGTGATGAATATTGGTGAAACGTCACAATTAAGCGCTGAAATCACTCCCGACAACGCATCCAACAAGACTGTGGCATGGCGCTCAGGTAACACTTCGGTTGCAACTGTCAACAATGATGGTTTGGTTACTGCAGTTGGCGCTGGAACCACCTATGTATCTGCTTCCACAATTGACGGCAGTCACCTGACTGCTACCTGTACTATTGAAGTGTTGCCCGATTATACCTTGAGTTTGGATACGATATCCTATGTTAGAGGTTCAGACGACAGAATCATGGATTTGCAGGTATCACTAACCAACAGAAATCCGGTTTCTGGAATCCAGTTTAATGTTGCGTTGCCTGCAGGTATGACGATGAACCTCGTTGACGGCATACCCGATGTCTGGTTAGACGAAGCCCGTAGAACATCGAGTCACAACATCACAGCGAGTCAATTAGGTAACGGTAATTACCGTGTTGTGGTTTCATCCTCAACAGCCCAGAACTTGAAGGGCGATGAAGGTGTCCTGGTTCACATGAACTTGCTGTTGCCTCAACAGTATGAAACGGGTGAACACATGGTTAACGTCTCCAATATCATTGTTACCGGCGCCAATGCGGCACAGCATCATTTGGGTAATGTTTCCACAATAGTCCGTTACAAGTATATCGTTGGCGACGCTGATGCCAATGCGGCTGTCGATGTTGCCGACTATACTTCCACCGCAAGCAAAATCATGGGTAAATCCCCGTCACCGTTCTATAACGATGCTGCCGATGTGGATGCAAACAACTCGCTGAATGTCATCGACCTGGTAGGCATTACCAATATCTCTCTTGAGATAGATCCCATCATCATCAGGCAGGCTCCCGAGAGGCTCGGCCAAGAGAATCGTTTGTTCTGTGACAAACTGGTTCTCATGGCTGATGGCGAACGGGAAATCAACATCGGTATGGATTGCGGATTTGATTTCGCTGGCTTCCAGATGGATGTGTCATTGCCCGACGGCTTGAAATTGGTGAACGCCTCGCTTGGACAAGATGCTGCTCAACTGGGATTGGCCACCGAGATGATGCCCGAAGGGACCATCCGCATCTTGGGTACTTCGTTCTCGGATGCTGTTGTCAACGGCGTTTGCCCCGAACTGTTGAAACTGAGCGTAAAAGCCGACAGAGGCCTGATGCTTGATTCGCGAATCGGATTCAAGGACATTCTCTTTGCCGAGCGTAATCTGACAGCCCACGCGCTTGATGACTTGAGCATTGAGTATGTTGAGCCGAGTGCAGTCTATGAAATGAGCAATGAAGCAAAGATTTATGTCGAGAACGGCTCCATCATCGTTGACACTCCTGTTGCCGGAACGGTGCAGCTGATCGGCGTTGACGGTCGCATGGTGAAGTACCATGCCCAGATTGGCCACAACGTTTATCAAGTTCCTGGTAATACCATCTATATCATCCATTTTAATGGCAAAACACTTAAAGTGAGACTATAAATTATGAGAAATTCATTGATATTGATTGCATTAGCGGTCATCACCACTTTTGCCTCATCGGCTGATGATAGGCTGTTTATTCAGGATTTCAACATCTCGGCAGGTAAGACCATGCAGGTCCCCGTCGTGTTGCTCAACGATACGGCTTACAGTGGTTTGCAGACAGATTTGTATCTACCCGATGGGTTGTCACGGGATAAGGAAAACAATGTGTTTCTCATTAATCTGACATCCCGCAAGGACAAGTCACATGTTGTCACATCACGTCAGTTAGACAACGGTGCAATAAGGATTTATGTCACATCAGCTAATGCCAGTGTTTTTTCGGGTAATAGCGGTGCAATTTTGACCTTGAGCATAACAGCAGCCAATGATTTCAACAAATCGGCAAAGATTGAGCTGAAAAACAGCATTTGTGCTGAATCTATTGGTACAAGACATGTGTTGAAAAATGAAATCTGTGAGGTGAACGCTCACTTGAAATGTGATGTAAACGGTGACCTTGAAGTCAACATCGCCGACATCAATGTCATCACCGATATCATCCTCGGTGGAACAGTTGATCCATTGACGCGTCAACGTGCCGATGTGAATGGCGATGGAGAGATCAACATCGCTGATGTCAATACTGTCACCGATGCAATCCTAAGCAAATAGACCAATTTGAGAACAAAAAGAATGGTGGCTAAGCCGTTTCCCGTGCTTAGCCACCATTCTTTTGATATAAATGCCACTCTACAATGTGGATGTGTCAATTGTTCACCAACTTGACAGTGTCGCCTAGGGTGACAATCTGTTGCTTGTAAAGGAGACCGAGGGCTTTCTTGAAGTCTTTTTTGCTGCACTGGAAAGCCTTGTTGATATCATCGGGGTCGCTCTTGTCGGTCAGTGCCATCTCGCCGTTGTGAGTCTTGAGGTAGTCAAGGATGCGGTCTCCGAGGTCGTCAACACGCATTTTCTCGATTTTGGCAAGGGTGACATCAACCTTCCCGTCAGGACGTACTTGCTTGACAAAGGCCGTCAGGCGGTCACCGACGTTGACGTCTTGATAGGTCTCGTTCTGGTAAATCTGTCCCCAATGGGCATTGTTGACGATGACACGGTAGCCCAGGTCACTACGCTGGACAGCCAACACCTCAACACGCTGGCGGTGATAATAGTCTGGTTTTGTTTTATTGAGGAATTTGGCAAGTTTGGCGCTGGCAACTATACGCTCGCTGGCGGGGTCAAGATAGACGCGCACAATATAGCTGCGGCCAACCTTCATATCGACGCGTTGTTCGCTGAAAGGCACCAGCAGATCCTTGGCGAGAAGTCCCCAATCGAGGAAAGCGCCCACCTGGTTCACCGCCTTGACACGCATCAAGGCAAAGTCGCCGACGACAGCATTAGGCTCCTCGGTCGTTGCTACCGGGCGGTTCTCGCTGTCGTTGTACACAAACACGCGAATCATGTCTCCTACCTTCATTTCAGGGGTGAGATAACGTTTGGGAAGCAGTACCTCGTGGGTGTCGTCATCAATCAGATAAGCGCCGAAATCCACCATACGGTTGATGCGCAACTCGTTATATTCTCCAATTTTCATAATCTTTTCATTTATGCTCTCAGGCTATCAACAGGAATGCGGATGCCCGCTAACAGCTAACGCCTAAAGCCTATTTTTCTGCAAATTTCGGCAAAAAAATCCATTTCGCGACTTGGTTTTATATGAAAATGTACTACCTTAGCGAAAAAAATAAGATTATTCACATCCATTTGCTATGAACACTTTCGCATTCAGACTCTTTATATTGTTGTCAATCACCTCATTACTCTTTTCTTGTGGAAAGAATGGGGCGAACAAAGTCGATGACGGCAAACCCGCAGTCATTCTCAAGACTCAGCAGTTGAGCGATAAGTCGAGTTTTACTATGTCGGGAGGCGAACGATGCACTATCACCGCTGACGCCTCTATCGATTTTCCAGTGAATACTGCCGACGGCATGGCTGTTGACAGCCTGCAACGCCTCTATGCCGCCTATGTGTTGGAGTCGGGCGACAGCCTTTCTTTACAGGAAGCCATGCGCCAGGTGGTTGCCAACAGTATGCACCAGTATGACTTCATGCAGGAGCCAGTGGACAAGAACGAGACCGATGAGGGTGAAGGTTTGACTACTGTTAAGTATGCCACCAGCACCCGAGTCACACCCATCTACAACAAGCATGGCGTGGTGACCTTTGAGCGAGTCGATGTGGTTAAAAAGAATGACAAGGTGACCTCGGTAACCCACCGCTACTACAGCTTTGACGTGGAGACCCAAACCTTTATCGATGTGAACCGGTTATTCCGTGACGATGCCATTGCCGACGTTTGCCAACTGCTGCGCCAACAATTGCTTAAGCAGAACAATGCCTCGGGCAACGAGCAGCTCAATGACATGGGTTACTTCAATGTCGAGAATATCATGGTGACCAGCAACTTCTACTTCGATGACAAGGGGGTGACCTGGAGTTATCTGCCTAACGAATTGGCTGTTGAGGCCGTGGGCGAACCTCGTATCACAATTCCCTATGACGAATTAAAGGACTACCTGTGTGACGAGAGCGTAATCAATAAGCTCGTGTAATGCTCGCAGTTTATGCTCGCTGCGCGACCTGTTTAAAGTTTAGTATGTCATCCGCCTCCTGACAACTGAAAACTAAAAACTGACAACTGAAATAACATGGAATATATCCTCAAGTATTTCCCTGAATTGACCGAGATACAGCGCAACCAGATGGCTGCTCTGGAAAACTTATATCCTGAATGGAACGCCAAAATCAACGTCATTTCCCGTAAGGACATCGACAATCTGGAGATTAATCACATCCTTCATTCGTTGGGGTTGGTGAAGTTCGTCAAATTTACACCTGGCACGCGAGTGATGGACCTGGGAACGGGTGGAGGATTCCCCGCTATTCCTCTTGCCGTATATTATCCTGAGGTGACGTTTCATCTCGTGGATCGCATCGGCAAAAAGCTGAAGGTGGCACAAGATATCGCTGAGCGTATAGGGTTGACTAACGTTACCATCCAGCATGGAGATGTCAAGGAAGTAAAGGGCAAGTTTGACTTTGTGGTCAGCCGTGCAGTGATGCCGTTGGGCGACATGGTGCCACTGGTCAAGCGATTTATCGCCAGCGAGGATCACAACGCCGTTCCCAATGGTCTGCTCTGCCTCAAGGGCGGTGACCTGAGCGGCGAAGTACAGCAGTTCAAGAACCAAGTTCTCATCGATGACCTCTCCAGCTATTTCAAGGAAGATTTCTTCAAAACCAAGAAAATCCTCTACCTCCCCCTATAACCATTAAACTTTAACCATTATCCTTTAAACGATATGAACGCGACTATGATGTCCGTCAACCCGTTTGGCGAAAATATGTACATCCTGTGGGACGAGGCTTCGCATGAGGCCGTCGTTATCGACCCTGGCATGATGCGCGAAGGTGAGCGCGATATGGTGACAAAATTCATTGATGAGCACCAGCTGAACGTGAAGCACATCCTGTTAACCCACCTGCACGTTGACCACATCACTGGTGCCCGTTGGCTAGCTGACAAGACGGGATCTGACGTGTGTGGCAGTGCCCTGGACAACCCATTAGGACAGGAGTTGCCCGACCAGGTGGCACATTTCCGCATCAATATCGAGGTGGAGCCTTTGACGGTTGATCGCAACTTGTCTGAAGGTGACACTTTACAGTTGGGCGACGAGCTCATCCAAGTGTTGCACGTTCCCGGTCACAGCCCAGGCGGTTTGGCCTTTTATGTGCCGCAGAGCAATTTGCTGTTCAGTGGTGACACCATCTTCAACGGTAGCATCGGTCGCACCGACTTGTGGGGCGGTGATTTTGCCCAGCTCATCAACAGCATCCGCGAGAAAATCCTCCCGCTCCCCGACGAGACCGTTATTGCCTCGGGCCATGGTCCCACAACCACCGTCGCCGACGAGAAACGCTGCAACCCCTTCTTGTAACTGAAGGGACAGAAACAATGCAAAAAAACGGAGAATCCCAGAAAGAAGGGTTCTCCGTTTTTCCGTTATCTCCGTCAATTACAAAGCAATGGCAACGCCCAATGTCCAAGTATTCTTGATTTCGGGACCGAATCCTTTCTTAAACACGTTGCAGGGGCTATAGCGGCAGTAAATGCCAATGCGATTATAGGACAAAGCGCCATAGACATCAAAGGTCAGCTTGTTCTGCTTGATTCCGCGGTAAGACACGTCGTAGTGGGTCTTGTTGACCTTATAATGGGTGTTGCACTTGGCATAAATGTTCCAATTCATGATTCCGCCTAGTGTGATATGGAAATCTTTCCCTAAGAACTGCTGGAATTGGAGCGGAAATTGGATGGCTCTTACCGAGAGGACCGATGAACGGTCAACGGTGCCTTCTGGATAAGACTCAATTCCCACAATGTTGGTAGCTTCATCCATGACAAAACAGTTGGGGCGCTTGAGTGAAAAACGCTTGTGGTCATAGCCCACGCCAATCGAGAATTGCTGTCCATGCAGGGTGTTATAATTGAGGCTGGCAATGTTGAGGATACCCCAGTTGAAACTGTTGTTGATCAGATCATAGGAAGTACTGACGCCTCCTCCGAAGTATAATCCTGAACTAACGATGCTCCAGTGGTATTCCTTGTTGCTGCTCTTCTTGAACGGGAAATTCAATTCCCAGTCGCTGGTCGTGTGAACGGTGTCGTTTGAGGCATGTTGCACGGTGTAGGTGTAACTGAAGTCCTCATTGTCTTTTTGACCCACAACTTTTACTCGTGTGCCGGTTGTGGTCTCGGTGATGATGACTTGATTAGGTGCTTCAATAACGGTAACGGTGTCAGGCGTTTGTGCCGATATGGTCACTGCTGCCATCATGGCTGCGATGATGATTGAGAATTTCTTCATGATGAGTTTGTTTATTTGATTGTGATTATTTCCTGATTAACTTCTTGATCTCGTTGGCGCTGGCCCTGCCTTCCATATAGATGAGTGTGACGACATTCTTGGGTGACTTGCGGGCCAGGTTTTGGTTCAGGTAAAAGATGTAACGGTTATCACGTTTCATCTTTTTCATCGTGTAGAAGCCGTAGTACAGTTGGCCATTGCGGTACTCCACTTCCTTGTCGATGGCTTGTGCTCCGTCTTTGACCACAAGATTCTCAATGATTTCGGCTTGAGTCTTGTCAGTCACGCTAACGCTGTGATAGACTGTGAGCCCGATTTCGTGGGCTTGACTGCCGGTGACGATAATCTCGGTAGCACCTGTGGCCTTCTTGTACCGCCCGTCAAACAAGCGGTTGATGTTTAAGCCGGTTTGTGCCAAGGCTGCCATGGTGGTCAGCAGGCAGGTCAGGATGATGATTGTAGTCCGTTTCATATTGTCGCGTTGTTTATTCGTTATCAAGTTCAAGGGCTGCGCCCAGACTGGAAAGTTGATCGGTCATGGCGTCGGCAGCATTGTCCATCATGTTCAAGTCATTAGATATCAGCGCCATGACCTTATCATCGTCTTGTACAACCAAGCCGTTAACATAGGCAATGCACACGTCAGCCGATTGTTGCTGGTGCCATAAGGCATATCCACCTGCTGCAAGGACAATCGCTATCGAAGCCGCAATGCCGATGAACTTGTTGCGGTTGTTCTTTTTAGCAACGCGCTGGCTCTCATGACGATGGGCGGAAAAGTAGCCCATTGTGAAGCGCGCCTCGTCAATCGCCTCGCTGCTCCAGGGACAGTCTGCAAGGATTTCACGCAGCATCTGCTCCTCTTGGACGCTGGTCTCTCCGTCAAAGTAACGCTCGATAAGCTGCTCCAGTTCGGCTTGGTTAGATATGTGTTGATTCTTGTTCATGATTTTTTGTCCATGTTTCTTGCTTGGTAAATTTCACGCACGCGTCGGCGTGCTCGGCTCAGTTCCACACGCACGTTGGCGGCGGTCATGTTCATGCAGCTGGCGATGTCTTCAAACTCCATTCCCTGCAATTCGCGCAGGTCGATAATCTTCCGCTGGTTATCTGACAGGTCATTGTCGATGATGTAGCGCACTTGCCGATAGGCAAGGCTGCGGTCATTGTCGCTCACATCATCAATAGGCTCGGCAACTTGCTCGATGGAAACATCACTGTGGTGGGCGTTGCGGCGTGCCATGTCTATGCTGGTGGTGCGAACAGTCATCATTCCAGCACCCTGGGCATGGCTTGAGGATTCAAACCGTCCACGCTGCTGCCATAGTTTCACGAAGGCGTCTTGGACCGCATCGGCGGCATCATCATGGTTGCCTGTGATGCGTTCGGCCAGCGAGAGCATCTGCTCTCTCAAGGCGGTGAATGCAGTTGTTATGCGGTCAGTATGCTTCATTTAATGATGCCGTTTCTATTCAATAAACGCAGAAAGTCGCCATTTGTAACAAAATAAATGAAAAAAAGACGGAAATACCATTTATTTTGGAATTTCCGTCCTTTCTGTTATGTCCGTTATCTCCGTCCAAGGATTACATGCCGATGGTGAGACCCATGGTCCAAGTGTTCTTGATTTCGGGACCGTGGCCGTCCTTGAAGAACTTGCCCGGGGTGTAACGGCAGTAGATACCGAGTTTGTTCCAAGTGAGAGCACCCATGGCGTCAAAGCCGATCTTCTGCTGCTTGAGACCCTTGAACTTGGTGTCGTGCTCTACCTTGTTGAGTTCATAATGATTGTCAACGCGAGCATAAGCGTTCCAGTTGAGGATACCAGCCAGGGAAATGTGGAGTTTGCCTGCAATGCGCTGGGAGAATATCAGCGGGAATTGTACGGTCCACAAGTTCAGGTTAGAAGAGCGGTTCTTGATATTATTGTCATCGACTTTGGGATAGGATCCAACGATAACTGCATCAGCAACATCGTCACGCAGAAGCATGTTGGGGCGCTTCATGCTGTAAGAGCGATGGTGGATACCGACACCCAGTGAGATATTCTGGCCGTGCAGGCTGTTATAGTTTACAGCGGCAATATTGAGCAAACCGATTTCAAAGCTATTATTAATGGTTTCCCAATTGTGTTTTAAACCCATACCGAAGTAGAAACCATTGGTCGTAACGGTCCAGTGGCTTTTTGCATCACTCCTGAAGGGATGGTCATAGGTCATGTTGTTCTCTTCGCCGGCGGCATCAGGAGCCTCAGCAGCGGTTGCCGTGTTCAGTTGTACCATGGCCAGCATGGCAACAAAAATCAAAACAATCTTCTTCATTTTCTTTAAATTGCTATCTGTTAAAAATTAATTTCTCAAATTCGGGGCGCAAAATTACTTTGTTTATCTGAACTTTGCAAATATTTCTCTTCTAATCGCGCTCGATGACCTTGGCAAAACGCACTTGACTCTTGAATACAGGGAAATTAAAGGTAAGAATGACACCGTTTTCGATGGTGGCATACGCATCCTCACTGATGGGCTCCATGGTAGCGTCAATCCAGGTGAGGTCATAGTTGCCGGAGAATACGGTCTTGACTATATGCCCCTTTAACATGCCTGGATTCCACAGCGATTTCTTGACTTGTGCTCCATCAATATAGATAAGGTCGTAGCCATCATCGGCGCGAACCACGGCCAGCGTGTAACGTCCGCCTATTCGCAGCCATTTCTCTTCCATGTCTCGGTCAAGATAACGCCAGTAGCCCTCCACGGGATCACTGCTGGCGGCCAAGTATTCGTCAAGCGCCTCAAGGGTCCATAGGGTGGAGACCGCCACCTGGTCCTCTTTTTCAATGGTCAATACAGCACGTTCTATAGCGACACGGGAACCTGGACCCACCAGATAGCCAACTTGTACCGCCCCGGCAGGCCTGACGACGGAAACCTCCAAGACCGTTTGCAATTCATCCTTGCCGATAGAAATCCTCACGCCATGCTCATCGACGTCGGCGCACAAGGTGTTCAGGTCATCTTCGAGCGAAACGCCCTTGCTCACGGTGGTACTTGCCAACTCTTTTACAGTACCCCCTTGGTGCTGCACGAGAGAAATGCTCATGGTTCGCTCGTCGGCGATGTCGTCAAACGGTGAACTGTTGTCACAACTCAGCACAACGGCACAGTAGTTTCCATCTTCGTCATAATTGAACACCAATCCCCACTGTGGACTGGTAATCGTTGTCTTTCCTCCGGTCCTGGGATCCTTTATCGACTTGGTTTTGCCCTGCTTGTTGTTGAGATTGGCGAAGCGCAATTGGTAACGGTAGACCGTGCTGATGACATCCATCATGTCGGTTGTAATGGCGTCGGCCATCGTTGCGTTTTCCTCGACAAGGCGATCGTCCACAATAGCCTTGTAACGTCCAGCCATCCTGATTTCCTTATCGGGAAAGAGCCCGCCGAACTGATTGTCAACCGTATTATAATAGGACTTGCCATCGGCCAACAATGTGCCAACGGCCAACAATATCAAGAAATATAATCTCCACATCATAATAACATCTAATCTTACGGCCATTACGGCCACTCCAAGGCGAGGCCCTACACTCCTAACTTCTAACTCCTCACTCATGATGATAGGGTTCATGCCGCAGAATGGTGAATGCCCTGTAGAGTTGTTCGACAAAGACGAGCCTTACGAGTTCGTGAGGGAAGGTCATCTTGCTGAGCGAGATTTTCTCGTTGGCACGGTCATACACCTCTTGTGAAAAGCCGTAAGGGCCGCCCACGACAAACACTAGCCGCTTACTGCCGCTCGCCATGCGACGTTGCAGCCACTGGCTGTAATCTATGGACGTTCGCTCGGTGCCGTGCTCATCGAGCAGCACAACGTAGTCGCTGGTCTCGAGGGCCGCCAGCAGCTGTTTCCCTTCAGCAACCTTTTGCTGGGCTTCGCTCATGTTGCGGGTGCTCTTCACATCACCGATGTACTGTATGTTAAAGGTGACATAGTGCTGCAACCGCTTGACGTATTCTTCAATACCTTGACGGATAAAGCCCACCTCGGTCTTGCCGATCACTGCAAGTGTAATTTTCATATTTCAACCATTCTGACTAAAAACTGGCACAAAATTAGCAAAACAGCCGAAACTTTCCTAACTTTGTGGTCTGAAATCATTAAATTCACCTACGATATGAAAACAAGAGAAGAACTGATTGATGAATTGATTGACCTGGCATTTGCCGAGGACATCGGTGACGGTGATGCTACCACTTTGTGCTGTATTCCTGCCGACGAGATGGGTCGCCAACGCCTCATCGTCAAGGAGGAAGGTATCCTTGCCGGTGTGGAAATCGCACGTCGCGTGTTCTATAAGTTTGACCCCGAGTTGCAGATGGAGGTCATGATCGAGGACGGTGCCCAAGTCAAGCCGGGCGATATCGCCTTTATAGTGACGGGCAAGGTGCGCTCACTGTTGCAGACCGAGCGCCTGATGCTCAACATCATGCAGCGCATGAGCGGCGTGGCAACCACTACCGCCCGCTATGCCAAGTGCCTGGAGGGCCTCAAGACTCGTGTGCTTGACACCCGTAAGACCACGCCAGGTATGCGCATGCTCGAGAAAGAGGCTGTCAAGATTGGTGGCGGCTGCAACCACCGCATCGGTCTGTTTGACATGATTCTGCTCAAGGACAACCATGTAGACTTTGCAGGAGGCATCGTTCCTGCCATCGAGAATGCCCATCGCTGGTGCAAGGAGAACGGCAAGGATCTGAAGATTGAAATCGAGGTACGCAATTTCGAGGAGCTGCAGCAGGTGCTGGATCACGGCGGCGTGGATCGCGTGATGCTTGACAACTTCACTGTTGAGAATACCCGCAAGGCCGTTGAACTGATCAATGGCAGGGTAGAGACCGAGTCCAGCGGCGGCATCACCATCGACACGCTGCGTGCCTATGGCGAGTGTGGTGTGGACTACATCTCGGTGGGTGCCTTGACCCATTCCATCAAGTCACTCGATATGAGCTTCAAGGCCTGCTAGTCTCAGTGAGGAGTTAGAAAAGAGGAGTTAGGAGTGTAGGGCCTCGCCTTTGCGTGGCCGTGAAAACACCTGACGTCTAAGGTCTAAAAGAATGAAACTACAGGACATCCAACCGTTATCGTTTCCTGGCATTGATGATGGCGCCCCCATTCTCATTGCAGGCCCTTGCAGTGCCGAGACCGAACAGCAGACGCTTGATGCCGCTAGGGCATTGAGCGCTATCGGTGTGAAGATATTCAGGGCAGGCATCTGGAAACCACGCACGATGCCAGGCGGCTTTGAGGGTGTGGGTGACCGGGGACTACCGTGGCTACAGGCGGTAAAGCGCGAGACGGGGATGCTGGTGGCAACCGAGGTCGCCACTATTGACCACGTGCGTGCCGCTCTGGCAGCAGGCATCGATATCCTGTGGATGGGAGCCAGGACGAGCACCAATCCGTTTGCCATGCAGGAGATTGCCGATATGCTGCGCGGCCACAACGAGGTGACGGTACTTGTCAAGAATCCCCTCAACCCTGACCTTGACCTGTGGATGGGTGCCTTGCAGCGCATCATGGGAGCCGGTATCATGCGCATCGGTGCCGTGCATCGAGGTTTCAGTTCGGCAGGCGAACACATCTACCGCAACAATCCGCAGTGGCACATCCCCTTTGAACTGCGGCGATTGGCTCCAGGAATGACCATCTTGTGTGACCCGTCCCACATCGGTGGCAAGCGCCAATATGTCGAGCCCTTGTCACAGATAGCTCTTGACACGGGATTTGACGGCTTGATGATCGAGAGCCACTGCCATCCTGACCAAGCACTGAGTGACAGCGCCCAACAAGTCACCCCCGAGGCTCTCGGTGCTATCCTCAATCGGCTGGTGGTGCGCTCGGGAGCTCCTATTGAGGACGAACTTGACCTCCTGCGCCAACAGATTGACGACTGTGACCATGAACTATTGGCGGTGCTGGCACGCCGCATGAGCGTGTCACGTGAGATAGGGCGATTCAAGCGGGCACACAACCTGCGCGTCGTGCAGCCCCAGCGTTATCAGGAGATGATAGCGGCACGCCTCGACGAGGGTAACCAATTGGGACTAAAGCCTGACTTCATCCAGCGTGTCATGCAAGCCATCCACGAGGAGAGTGTCAGCCAGCAACTCTTTAATTAGGCTTATGCGAGCTGGCGCTCGCAGTTTAATGTTAAAGAAGCGAGCTGGCGCTCGCAGTTTAAAGTTTAAAGTTTAATGAAGCATCCGCGTTCTGACAACTGACAACTAAAAACTGACAACTCAGGACTAACGTCTAAAGTCTAATGTCTGACATCTAAAGCCTAAAAAGAAAAATGAACCGAATCATTATCATAGGAGCCTCATCGGGATTAGGGCAGCAGGTCGCCAAACTGTTTCTTGAACGGGGATGGCGACTGGGCGTCGCTGCTCGTCGCGAGGAGCGGCTGATGGAACTGAAACAGTTGGCTCCCGATAGGGTAGAGGTACAGTCCCTTGACGTCACAGCTGCTGATGCAGCCATGCGGCTACGGGAACTCATTGACCGTCTGGGAGGGATGGATCTCTTCTTCTACTCCTCGGGCATTGGCAAGCAAAACCGTACGTTGACTCCCGATATCGAATTGAATACCGTCAGCACCAACGGCATGGGCTTTACACGTATGATAGGCGAGGCATACCGCTATTTTGCCGAACAGGGCAAGGGACACATTGCGGCAATCACCAGCATCGCGGGCACTAAGGGGCTGGGACCGGCACCGTCCTATTCGGCGACCAAGGCTTTCCAGCAGAACTACCTGCAGGCACTGGAGCAAAAGGCTAATGCCCGAGGGCTCGACATCCGCTTTACTGATATCCGACCCGGATTTGTTGATACCGACTTGCTGAATGGGGACTTCCGTTACCCCATGATGCTGCGCCCCGAGAAGGTTGCCCGCCAAATCGTCCACGCCATCGATGCCCACCGACACGTCAAGGTAATAGACTGGCGATACGCTCTGTTGACTGCCCTATGGCGCCGCGTGCCTAGATTCATCTGGAGAAAACTGAAACTTTAATGCAAGATAAAACAAATGAGGCGCAATACAATACGCCTCATTTGTTTTATGGTGTGGCTTGAAGCCTAGTTTGTCGAGAGCAGCAGATTGATGATGTAGGTTACATCACTGATGGTTACCTTGCCGTCGCCATTGATGTCAGCGGCATTTCCAGGAGTGTTATTGTTCAGCAGATTGCTGATCAGCGAAGTGACGTCGCTGATGGTCAGCTTGCCGTCACCGTTAACGTCGCCCTGAGTAGACCCCATGATGTAAATCACGGCACCGGCGTCAGGAGCATACTCCCAATCATCGACAAAGGTGAATTCGGTATTGCGAAGGTGGATGGCGCAATACCCATTGACTACCTCAGGAACAATGACTTTGAAGTAGAACAGGTCGCCGTCATTGCCCAAAAGGGGCTGGTTAGAGAAATTGTTGCCGAACACACGCACAACACTGTCATTGATCGCTGCCGACATGATGTAGTTATCTTCGGTCAGTCGATCGGTCGGATAGATGTCATGATCGGTGTACCCGTTGAACTCATTGATATGGGTCGGGATGACAAAGCCACGAGGCAGATAGATGTCGGTATTGAACCAGGTTACAGGATCTCTGTTCACCAAACGCACAGGAATCAATACCGTATCACCCGGATGTACATAGATGTCGGGCATGGCAAAATAGTTGTCGGCTGTCTCGCTCTTCACGGTCAGTTCACATGTGGCACTCAAGTTGGTGCCGTCGGTTGTTGTGGCGGTGATTGTCGTCTTACCGACACATACCGATGTTACCAGACCATTGTTGTCAACCGTGGCGACAGCAGGATTGCTAGACGTCCATTCCAGAGGCTTGTTGGCAGCATTGATAGGTGTTACGGTGGCTTTCAGCTGTAAGGTCTTGCCTTCAATGATATCGGCTTCGGTCATGTCCAGCTCGATTGATGCTGATGGCTCAGCATCCATCTCTACAATATTGGCGAAATAAGGTCCCCAATTGGGGTCAGCCTGATAGAGTGATGAGGAGGCAAAGGGGACATGAAGTGTACGACCGTCATAGGTGTTAGGATATCGATAAAATGCATCCTCTCCGACAGTGACCGATGAGGGATCTGAAATATAACTTTCTACATCTGTCAGATTGATGCAGAAGCAGAAGGCATCACGTCCGATCGAGGTGACTCCAGCAGGGATGTTAATGCGGGCTAGGCCTGTACAATTAAAGAATGCATTGTCCTGTATTGATGTTACCGTATTAGGAATAGTGGAATTCTGGCAGCCATAGAGTAGGGTGTTGGAAGCCGTTTCAATGATGGCATTACAGTTCTCACGGGAATCGTAAACCGGGTTTCCTTCACTGACAGAAAGGCTGGTCAGCGAGGGGCAGTCATTGAAAGCGTCTTGGCCAATGAATGTGACTGTGCTTGGAATTGCTATACCTGTCAATTCTTGGCAGTAATAGAAGGCAAGTTCATCGATACTGGTGACTGAGTTGCCAATGATGGCGGTCTTCAGTTTAACACAATTCATGAAAGCAAACATTCCAATGGTTTTAACGGTATTGGGGATGTTTATGCTGAGCAGACTGCTGCATTCATCAAAAGCAGATCTGCCGATGGTAGTAAGACCATCGTTAAGAGTGACACTCTTAAGATTCTCGCAGTCATCGAAAGCGTAGTCGCCAATGGTCTTGACCGAACTAGGGATGGATATGCTGCGTATGTCTTCAAGATCTGCAAATGCACCATAGCCGATAGCCTCGATTGTGTTGGGGATGAATGTGTTTTTGCAAGCCATAACCATGGTATTGGTTGCTGTCTCGATGATGGCGCTGCAGTTTTCTCGCGAATCATAATTCGGATTTTCACTGCTTACGTCAATATAAGTCAGCGCATTGCAATTATTGAACACCGACTTGCCAATAGATTTGACAGATTGCGGAATGAATACATCGCTCAGCCCGTCACAGGACTCAAAGGCAAAGTCGCCAATAGCAATGTCGGTATCAGGAAATGCAATGTACGTCAGGCCGCTGCATCCCAGGAATGCCATTTTTCCAATTGCAGAGACTGTATTGGGAATCTCCAGATACTTCACCTCGGTTCCATTTAAATAAAGATGGTGGGCGATGTGAAGCGGATTGGCATCTCCTGTCTCATAATTGATGCGGCACCAGGCTGCTAAATCAGTAATGTTTACTCTTGTCAAACTAGTACAGCCATTGAATGCATATCTGTAAACGTTTGTCACCGTAGCGGGAAAAGTAATACTGGTCAGTTCTGGGCAACTGTAAAAAGCAAATCCTTCAATGCTTGTAACCTGATAGGTCGTGCCATTATAAGCAACGGCAGCAGGAATTGTCACGTCACCAGTGTATTCACCTTTAAACTGGTTATGAGATGTACCTTTATAGGTAACTGAAGCCTCATTTCCATTGATGTTGTAAAAGATGCCATCAATTTCAAAATCGTGAGCTAATGCTGTGAGTGGCAGAAGAAATACCAACAGCAAGAATGATACTTTTGTCATTGTTTTCATAATTTCATAGGTTTTAAATGGGAAAAAAGTAAATAATCAGAGTAATGTGCAAATATACACATTATTCGGCAATAATGTGTAATATGATTGCAAAAAAAGAAGAATTGGAAATAAAGGGGTTGCTCCTTTTTTATTCCTTTGCGATGAGTTCAAGGAGTTGTCCGATGTCGGCAATGGTGATTTCGCTGTCATTGTTGACGTCGGCACGCTCATAGGATGTTGCATCATGGATTCCGCCAAGGATAATGTCGGTCAGTGCAGTCACGTCGCCAATGTTCACTTCCTTGTCGCCATTGATGTCGCCCATTGCCTGATAGGTTGCCAACAGGGCTTCACGGACGTAATCGGCTCGCTCTCTGAGCCACTGTGCCGCTGCCGTTGCCTGCTGGGCATAGTCGGTAGCGTCAAGCCCCGCCGCCTTATTGCTGGCGAATGAGGGCTGTGCATAGTTCAAATAGTCAGTGCAATAGTCGCAGAGTTCGTCCAGTCCGCCTCGGGTGATAAAATCCCTCAGGATTTCATACATGCGGTTTGCCACCTGCTGGTTGCCCCTCATGCGGCTGAAGATGTTGGAAGACGTCAAGATGGAGAAATAGTCACACTCGATGTTGTCCCTGAAGTAGCTCTCGCCGTGGTTGCCATCGTAGCCGAACGCCCAGTCTAAATCCCAGGCGGGCCCGAAGCGCAGCCCGTTCTCCTCATCCAGTACGTTCTCATAGTAGCAGTAGGTGCTCTTGGGATGGTACAGTTCCAGGTTGCAGATGAAATAGTTCGTCAGCAGGTAGCGCGCTAGCTCCTCAACCTCGACATGGCGGGTGATATCCTCGCCACCGACCACTGCAGCGACAAAGGCGTTGAACCGCTGCTTGATGTCGGCGAGCGTGAGCTGGGTGGTTCCTTCGGCAAACTCCGGTTCCTTGACGTTGACGGGCAGGCTCAACGGCGAGGAACGGAACTTCTGGCCTGCGGGCTCGTCATAATAAGTGTCCAGCTCGAGCAGCGCGGCAACGGTCTCATCGTCGAGATCCACACTGTTGTTGGCAAGTCCCACTTTCTCGGTGAAGTTGTAACTGCCCTTGTAGGTGCCGTTGATATACAGGTCAACGGGGATGATGTGGTTGGGCGCAACGGTACCCATCAGGGCTGCCGCTTTCATGCCGATAGCGTTTGTCAACATCGAGCCCTTGAGCTTGTTGGCAAGCAATACCCAGTTCTTGCCCTTCTTCATGCCCAAGGGTTTCACCTTGTCGGCAAACTTCAGGCGGTAGGGGTTCTTAGCGTTAGGGTCCGAAGACCAGGATGTGTTGCCACGTCCCCTGATCTGTACCGAGTCGGTCATCGAGGGGAAGACGCCCGCTCCGTCAATGATGATCTGGGCATCGACGTAGTATTTCTTGCTAGTGATGTTCACGCCGCCCACGGTGTTGATATCGATGCGTGGCACGGCAGTTGCCTGGTCGACCAGGTGATGGACCGTGACAGTGTATTTGGTGCCAAAGGGAACGAGCTCATAGCCGCCCGACGGTTGAGGCTCCAGGATATAGCTGCCCAGATAGGCCACAGTATAGACCTGAGTGGAGTCAAACCTGAGGCGTGAGTGCCGGCTTACCTGCTCACGGTTGCCCACATAGGCCCTTGCCTCGTCGCTCGACAGGGTGAACGCTGCCGTCAGCCACTTGCCGATGCATGCTGCATCAACAATTATCGTATAACCGTCAATCACGCCTGTCGCGTCACTGAACAGCTGGTCATTGTCCTTGCTCTTAAACGAGAAGGACTCGATCGTGGGCAGCGATTCCGACGGCTGCGCCCCAATGGATGCAACCTCGGCCAACGGATAGGTAAAGACCGTCCCGTCATAGGCAGTAAATGACAACTGGCCATTGGCAGTGGATTGGCGCTCCACACACGAGTCGGGAAAAACAAGGAGACGTCCGTCGGTCAGCGACACATAACTCGTTGCCATTGCCATCGTGGAAGACAGCAACAGCATTAAAGCGATAACGCAGGACTTATTGAGAATGCTTGTTTTCATAACTCTTTACGATAACGGTTGGACTGAAAGCACAATGGTCAGCGCTTGACACGGGCAGCGGTATGGAAGTGGGTAGCGTAGTAGTTCTGCCGTAGGTCATCAACCGCCACGCCGCGGGATGAGGAGGCATGGACGAACTTATGGTCCTTGAGATAGATGCCCACGTGAGAAACGTGGCCGTCACCGCTCGTGACGAAGAAAACCAGGTCGCCCTCGGTCAAGTCATCAAGGTCGATGGGCACACAGTTCTGTTCCAGCATCTTGGCAGAGTTGCGGTGCACCTTGATGCCATAGACCGCGAGATAGACCTCCATGACCATGCCAGAGCAATCGGTGCCCTCGCCACAGGTGTGGTCGGCATAGACATAGGGAGTGCCCAGCCAACGCTTCAGTTCCTTGTACAGTTTCTTGTTGTCATGACGGCCCAGCTTGATGTCAAGGCGAGCCCACTCGTCGCTGACTAGGCCGTGCCCCTCCTGAGGAATGGGTTTCTTCTTCTCCTTGCCGGCAGTGGATGACTGGTCATCGCTGGGCGCGTTGCCACGGTTGCGGCGCTCGTGGTAGGGGCGATAGGAATGGGTGTTGTGGCTTGTACTGCGGCACGATACCACTGGCAGCGACAAGAGGATCGCCGCTGCCAGATACAGTATTCTTGTGCAGATTCTAGCCATCAACTCGGGTAAAGATACAAGGGGTCTTGTATCCCAATAATTAATGATTAGTCTTTATTCTCTTCGCTGGGCTCTTCGCTCTGGGGTTCTTCCTCCTTGGTGGCGAAGTCGGTGATGCCGGCGTTCATGAGGATGTTGTACCAGTTGATGATCTTCTTGATATCGCTGTTGTGTACACGGTCCTGATCCCAGTTCTCCAGCACGCTGCCCATGAACTCATGGAGCTTGTCGGGGCTGCTGTATTCCTTGGCGTCAACCGCCTTGTTATCAAATTTCTTGGCTGCGTTTTCCAGTACCTGGGCAAGAGGGGTGTCCTCGGTAGAGGTGAAAATGGAAATATCACCCAGTGACATCACGCGCTCACGTGAATGAACGGGGAAACGGTGAGCGTCGGTAAGGCCCTCGACCAGCAACATATTCTTGCCGTAGGAAACAAGTTTGTAAAGTCCGGGACGACCCGAAATAGATAAAATTTTCTTCAGCATAATGTGAATTTGGTAATGTTGATAATAAGTTATTGTTTATAAATGATTAATCAATTGTGAGATTTGAGGCAGCAGCGCGTTGAGATTGTCATTGACAATGACATGCTCGCCTGGAGCCACCTCGTCCTCAGCCACCTGGGCTGCCATACGGTCCTTGACCTGCTGGGCCGTGAAGTTGTTGCGCGCTATCACGCGGTTGATGCGCACCTCATCGGGAGCCGTCACATGCCACACGTTGTCCACCAGACGGTCCAATGCCGCTGTGCGCAACAACGCTGTCTCGACAAAGGCGGCCTTAGCACCATGGTCGGCTTGTTCCCGTGCCCAGCGAAGCATATCCTGGGCGGTTGCAGGATGGACAATGGCATTGAGCCTTGCCAGGGCCTGCTTGTCGGCAAATGCCACCGCACTCAAGTGCTGCCGATTCAATGAACCGTCATCAAGATAGGTCTCGTTGCCGAAAGCCTCTATCAGTTGTTTGCGCACCTGGTCACTCTTGGTCATCAGTTCCCGGGCGCGCGAGTCACAATCATAGACCTCAAAGCCCATGACCTTGACGATACCCGCGACAACACTCTTGCCGCTACCAATGCCACCAGTGATAGCGATTAACTCCATGCTTAATGTTTCTCGATAATGTACTCTACGCTATCGTTGGAGAACCTCACATCCTGGTAAGCGGCAGGCACTTCACCGATCATCACTTTGACCTTGTTGCTTGGCGAATTGAAGTCCACCGAGTTGTAGTCCACGACGGCAGTGATGTCGGCATCCTCGGAAATGCGGCTCACTGGCGTGAGATACTTCACTTCCACGTCACTGGGGAAAAGCAGCATCTTCACTCCGGCAGGCGCATTGCGTACCGCAATCTTGACCGACTTGGTCTGCTGTTTCAGCTTCTCGATGGGAACAATGATGTCGATGGAACGCGGCTCGACGACGGCACCGTTGATGGGTGCAATCGTCACCCTGCGGCGCAAGGTATCGGTCAGGTTGAGTTCCTCGACATGATAGGTATAGACCTCATTGATTTCGCTCAATGTCTTGGCGTCACTGAAGACCAGCACCGAGTCCTGGCTCTGGATCAAAGCGCCATACTGCGTGTAGTCCTCACGAGGCTCAACCACAATATCGGTCTTGACAGGCACTTTCTTGCCGGGCAAGTCTGTAAACTTGATATTGATGGATTCGGGCAACACGCTCACGATAGTGGCCTGCTTGTTCAGCACCGACGCGAGCGCCTTTTTCAGGTGGCTCTGGTCGATCTTGAACGAACTGTTGCCGTCGCTGTAGTCCGACAAGCGAAGGGTGATCTTCGGGGACTTGTGGAACAGGTAGGAAAAGAAGCGGTAGCCGCGGTCCTTGACGGTGACCGTCAGTGTGTCGGGCACCTTGTTCAGCAGATGCACATTGTTGGGCTTGCTGATTTCTATAGGCACCTCGAGCTCGAGCTGGACGTCACTGTTAAACGTCAGGAAACTCCAGAAGATCGCCGAGATGACCACAAAAAACAGGTACAGGAGAATCGACCTTGTCCGTGGTGATTCCCTTAACCGTTCCCTTATGGTATCCAGCAACTTCATGTTCTCCAGCCGATGACAGACTCTAAATGGGGAGGATGATTACTTCTTGACGTCGGCACCAGCCTCGGCTACGTCCTGCATGGATTGGTAGATCGAATTCTTGTCAATCTTGATGCGGACGCCGTCGGCAATCTCGAGGATGACGGTATTATCTTTGACTTCGCGAATGCGGCCGTAGATGCCACCAGCGGTCATCACCTTGTCACCGTTCCTGAGCGAGTCACGGAAGGCATTGATCTTCTTCTGCTTCTTCTGCTGCGGTGCAATCATGAAAAAGTAGAAAATGGCAATAATCATCACGATCATGATGAGGCTCGAGAAGCCAAAGCCACCTTGGGGCGCACCACCTGCAGCCTGTAATAAAATCAAGTTAAGCATAATGTTCAGTTTATAATAATATTAATAATGTGATTTCAACGATGGGTTAACGCTTGAAGATGGTACCGTCCTTAAGCAACCGGTTGACGGCATTGTTGAGGATGCCGTTGACAAACTTGCCGCTGGCGGGGGTGCTGAAATTCTTCGCCAACTCAATGTACTCGTTGAGCGTCACGGCAGTCGGGATCTTGTCAAAGGTGCGCACCTCGGCAAGGGCAGCACACATGATGATGCGGTCCATCAGCACGATGCGGTTCTTGTCCCAGCGGCTGCTCAGCACCAGCTCATCGATCAGGGCATTGTTCTCGGGCATCAGCGATACCGTTGCCGTGAACAGCTCCCGACCAAACTGGCTGTCCTCCTCGTCTTTGTACATGGGCAGGACGGCATCCTCGGCACCGTCGGCAAGCCTGCGCAGGGTCTTGTTGACAAACTGCACCGTCATGTCCACATCGTCCTCGGTCCAGTACAGGGAGCGCTGCTCGATGGCGTCAGCCATATTCTCGTCAGGAACGATCACCTGCTTCATGAGTTGTTGCCACAGCAGGCAGTCGCCGGTCATGCTGTCGTCCTCGTCGGCCATATACTCCTGATACAGCTCGCTCTTGAGAATTTTGTCAAGCAGCAGGCGCTCGAGAATGGGATCATCATTCCAAGTCACGGTGTGCTCATCGGCAAACTGGCGCAACTGCTCGTTGCCGGCAAGCACTGCAACCAGGCGATTGCCCGCAAACTTCATGTTCGGGTTCAAGTCTTCCTCGGTGGGCATATACTTGTTGCGCGCCTCATCAAGACGCATTTCCTGTATATGGGTCAGCTCAACGGGCAAACGCAACAGATAATGGTACAGCTCATAGGTCTTGGCAAGACTTGATTCCAGGTCCTTCAACGCAGTGGAAAGGCTGCGATCAGGCTTGGTCAGCATATAGGAGTACAGGTTCTGCACTACCTTCGTTCGGATTAATACGCGATTGATCATAATGGATTTCGTTTGAACTTGCAAAATTAGCGAAATTTGTCGAAATGAACAAGAAATAGCTCTAATTCACTTCTTGGTTATCGTTTAGTCTCTGTCTTACCACTTCATAAATCATGATGCCAGCTGCTACCGAGACATTGAGAGAATTGATGTGTCCAAATTCGGGAATCATCACCTGGGTATCGCAGAGTTTCATGATTTCGGGCGAAATCCCTTTGTCCTCTGCCCCGAGGACGATGGCAACGGGTCCGGTATAGTCGCCCCGAGTGTAAGGCATCCGGCTCTTGTCGCTGGTCCCGACGACCTTAAAGCCGCTGTCGCGCAGCAGCCTGACGGCGCCGACGAGGTTGTGCTCGCGGCACACGGGCAGGTAGTTGAGTGCTCCAGCCGAAGTCTTGACGGCATCGGCGTTGGCACTGACGCTCTCGCGGTCGGGGATAACGATGGCACTCACGCCAGCGCACTCGCAGGTGCGTGCCACGGCGCCGAAGTTGCGGACATCGGTCACGCCGTCGAGCACGACGATGAAGGGGTTCTCCCCGTTGTCGAACAGTTGGGGCACGACATCCTCCAGGCGATAATAGGTGACTGCCGCCATCATCGCCAGCACGCCCTGATGGTTGCGTCGCGTGATGCGGTCAATCTTCTGCACGGGGACACGCTGCACGGGGACGTGCAGGGCACGCGCCCTGTCGATGATTTCCTGAGCCGTCGCGGCATTGAGTGTTTTGCTCAGCAGGATTTTGTCGATGTCCTTGCCGGCATCGATCGCCTCGAGCACGGCATGGATGCCGTAGATGAATTGGTTCTTGTCTATCATGATCTCGTTTATTGATGATTGTGACGTATCAGTGATTTGGCATTTTCTATAGCTGCTTGATTGAGATCCTTGCCGCTCAACATACGGGCAATTTCCATCACGTGTTCCTGATTGTCGAGGGTTTCTACCCGGGTGAGGGACTCAACGTCGGTGTCGGTCTTGAAGACGCGCAGATGATGGTCCCCGCTGGCTGCCACCTGGGGCAGGTGGGTAATGGCGATGACCTGAATGGTCCTTGCGATATCAGCCATCATCTCGCCAATCATGTTGGCAACATCGCCGCTGACGCCTGTATCCACCTCGTCAAAAATGATGCTGGGCAGACGCATGTGGCGTGCGATGATGGTCTTGATGCACAGCATCACGCGGGAAATCTCGCCACCCGATGCGGTGTCCTTGACTGGCATGGGGCGCTGATTCTTGTTGAAGGACATCATCAGTTGCACGCTGTCGGTGCCGCTCGGGGTGAGATCGGTCGTGCTGAAGTCCACGTCAAAGGCAATATTCTTCATGCCCAGCGGTGTCGCCAACGACAACAGTTCCTTGCCAAAGCGCATGGCGGCGTCGTGACGCTGGCTTGACAGGCGGGAAGCGATGTCCATTGCTGCTGCACGAGTGGTGGAAACAAGTGCCTTGAGCTCTTGAATGATATCGTCGTTATGCTCAATCTCGCTCAACTGGCGCTCATAGCTTTGCTGTATCTCGATGAGCTGGTTGACGTCCTGGGCATTGTGCTTGCGCTCCAGGCTGTAGATGTTGTTCAACCGCTCATCAATACGAGCCAGTTCAGCAGGGTCGTCATTCAACGTGTCAACGATGGCTGCAGTGCTCTGGGCGATGTCCTTGAGGTCAATGATTGCCGTGCGTACACGCCCTGACATTCCCTCGACATCAGTCAGGTTCTTCTCGGCATCCTCGAGGCGTTGGGCGACTTGTGCCAACCGTTCAAGGACGCTGTTCTCCTCACTGTTCAGCTCGCTCTCTACGGTCCACAGGTCCTCTTTGAGCTCAGTGATGTTGCTCAGGCGGCTCTGCTGGGCCTCCAGCAGCACGTCCTCATCAGGCTGGAGTTGCATCGCCTGCAACTGGTCCAGCTGGAAGCGGATATAATCCTCGTTGCGCTGCAGCTGTTCCATTTCCCGCTGTGTTTCGTCGAGGCGTTTGACAGCCTCCTTGTATTGCAGGAAAGCGTGACGGTATTGTTCTAGCAAAGCGGCATTACCGGCAATGCTGTCAAGGATGGAAAGCTGGAATGCGGGCTGCGAAAGCAGCATATTGCTGTGCTGGGAATGGATATCAATCAGATGGGTCGCCAGGTCACGAAGCACCGAGAGCGCCACGGGGGTGTCGTTGATGAAGGAGCGCGAACGGCCAGTAGGGGAGAGTTCACGCCTGACGAGACACTCACGGTCATCCCAGTCAATGTCATGCTCATTGAAAAAATGCTCCAGACGGTAACCCGTGATGTCAAATGTCGCCTCAACAACTGTTTTGGAAGAAGTATCCCGTATCGACTTACTGTCGGCACGTTCACCCAGGATGAGTGATAACGCACCCAGGATGATCGATTTACCGGCACCGGTTTCACCAGTGATAATGGTCAGACCGTCATTAAAACCGATATCAAGCTTGTCGATTAGCGCATAATTAGAGATGTGCAGCTGTTTGATCATGGTGTTTCCCGCGGCGGTTAATTCTCAGCTTTCTTGATTTGGTCAAGGCGAGTCGTCTCGCTGGGGTAAACCTGATACAGCATCTCATACACTGCCTCCTTCTCGGTCATGTTTGCCTTGCTGTAGATGTTGATGAGCTCGTCAAGTTTGGCATTCTTGAACATCGTCAGGCAAACGGACATGGGAGCCACCTCATAAATCTTGCCCAGGTTTTCCAGTGTATGGGTAATTGCCGAACGGCCCTTATCAACCGTCACGACCATCTGGTCCAGGCCCATGCGGTGGTAATCATAGAGAATCTGGCGAATAGGGGAGGTCTGCGTGTCGGTGAATGAACTGAGGACGGCACTGCGGTTGGTATTGTCTTCAAACGCCTTCCAACCGGTTTCGCCGGCACTTTGTGCGAGTCTCACGACCTGTGCGGCACGTTCATAGTAGGGATCACCGCCGTTCAGCTCAAACGAGTCAAAATCTACCGCAATAATCATATATGCCCAGAAGTTGAGAATAGCAGTCAGGTTGTCCTCCATCTGCATCTCGTTGAACACCAGCTGATGACCTGTGTCAAAAACAAAATCCACCTTGTTGTCTTTGTAATTGATCAGCGAGGTCGTATAGCTGCTGTTGTACACGGGGCGTTGGGACTGAATCTGCAAGTCACCCTTCATCACTCCAGTGGCGTCGTCCCATGAACTGACGGTAAGCATCAGCTTACAATAGATCTTTTCATTGGTGCCGAAGGTGGCATTCGTCCACTTCGTCGTGTTCATATAGTCAGTGATGGACTGCTTCAGCTCATTGAAAATGTCCTTGCTGCCATTGGTGATTTTTTCACTATTGACCTCAACTTCGCAGTTCAGCTCGGTTGCTTCGTCATCGGCAAAGGCAGGCATAAAGCCCACCAATGCCATCAACAGCATGAAAAATATTTTCTTCATTGTTTTGACAGGTACTTGTGTAAAACATCAACTATGTCATGTGCCACGGCACGCTTTGACTTACATTCACCCTCGATGGTTTGGCCATCGTCGGTGAAAATGGTTACCTTGTTGGTATCGACCTGAAAACCGGCATTCTTGTCACGCAATGAGTTCATAACGATGAAATTCAAGTTTTTACGGTCCAATTTTCCTTGAGCGTTGACATTTTCATTGTCGGTTTCCAGTGCAAATCCCACACTCACCTGGTCCTTACGTTTCTTTTCGCCGACGGCGCGTGCGATGTCAGGATTTGGAGTGAGGTGCAATACCGGGGCTGCGTCTTTCTCACGCTTGATTTTCTTTTCTGCGACATTCTCGATCCTGTAATCGGCAACTGCGGCACACAGGATAATGGCATCGTTTTGGGGCAAAGCCTGCATCACGGCATCGTACATCTCGACTGCCGAAACAACATCAATGCGATGAATGTTGCTGTTTTCCGTCTTTAGGGAGACAGGTCCGGCAACCAGGGTCACTTCTGCACCACGGGCAGCACATTCCTCGGCAAGGGCAAAGCCCATTTTCCCGGAAGAGAAATTACTGATGTAGCGCACCGGGTCAATCTTCTCGACTGTGGGGCCAGCAGTAATCATTACCCGTTTTCCCTGCAGGTCTTCACCAGTCGAGAAATACTCGTCAAGCGCCTTGACGATGTTCTCAGGTTCTTCCATGCGCCCTTTGCCAATCAGGTGGCTGGCAAGTTCACCCTCGGCAGGTTCAATGATATGGTTGCCGTAGCTGCGCAACAATTCAAGATTGCGCACCGTGCTGGGATGACGCATCATGTCCAAATCCATTGCCGGAGCGACAAACACGGGAGCCTTGGCCGACAGGTAAGTCGTTACCAGCATATTGTCGGCAACGCCATGGGCCATCTTACCGATGGTTGATGCCGTAGCAGGAGCAATAATCAGCGCATCGGCCCACAGCCCCAAATCGACATGACTATTCCACTGACCCGTGTTGGCTGTGAAAAACTCGCTGATGACAGGTTTGCCGCTAAGTGTTGACAACGTCAATGGTTGGATGAATTGCTTGGCATTGGGAGTCATGATGACTTGCACCTCGGCGCCCGCCTTGACGAGCAGGCGAGTGAGTGTGGCACACTTGTAGGCCGCGATGCCACCGGTGATGCCCAGAATGATATGCTTGCCTTTCAACATGTCAGTTTGAAGTTTTCAGTTTTCAGTTGTCAGTTTTTAGTTGTCAGTTGTCAGAAAGCAGATGCTTCTTTAAACATTAAACTTTAAACATTAACCTGCGAGCGCCAGCTCGCATTATCGTTTCTTGTACTGGATGTAGAGTTTGGTGATGACCTGCTTGGTGTTCTCGGCAAAGTCACTCTTCATCATCCAGTCATAGTAACCCAAATCGAGTTTGGTAAACACGTCTTCTACGGTTTTGCCCTTGTGCTTGCCGAAGTTGAAGACGGGAACCTTCTGCTCGTTATAGATGATACGGCCTGCCAAATCCACGTTACGGTTGTGGGAAGAGTATTGTGACAGGTAGTCAACATCGTTCTTCAGCGGTTCAGCGTCATTGGCATAGTGATCCAACTGAGCCTTCAGGACCTCGAGTGTCGTCTTGGCATCATCGGCTGCTGAGTGGTGATTGTCCATGGGATGTCCGCAGTAGAAGATACAGGCTGCCTCCAGGTCGCGTTTCTCACGCTTGTGGTAGATGGTCTGCACATCGATGAACTTGTGCTGCGACGGATCAAAACTGATGCCTGCCTTGCTCAGTTCCTGAGCCAGCAAGGGTATGTCAAAATGATTGCTGTTAAAGCCAGCAATGTCACAGCCTTCAAACACACGGGCAATATCGTGGGCACGTTCTTTGAAGGTGGGTTCGTTCACCAGGTCTTCATTGGTGATGTGATGGACATCAATGGCCTGCTGGGGAATCACCTTCTCGGGATTGAAACGATAAGTCTTGCTCTCTTCACGACCATCGGGATAGACCTTGACATAGGACAACTCGATGATGCGGTCCTCGGTGATATTGAGGCCGGTGGATTCCAGGTCAAAGACCACCAGAGGACGATTCAAGTTCAGTTTCATTTTTTCAGTTTTCAGTTGACAGTTTTCAGTTGTCAGAAAGCGGATGCTTCTTTAAACATTAAACTTTAAACTCTAAACTGCTCGCACAGCGAGCATATAACCACTAATCTGCGAGCTTGCTCGCATTAAATCATCATTGGCATCTGCAGCACGATGAGGTCCTCACCAGCCTTCTGTTCGCTGGGAACAAACACGCCGGCACGGGCAGGATCGAGCAACTTGAGGTAAACACCGTCACAATCGATGTTGTTGACCACGTCAATGACATCAGCGCTCTTGAAGCCGATGTTCATGGGCTCGCCATTGTACTCACAGGCGATGGTCTCCTCGGCAGCAGTAGAGTGGTCAACGTCCTGAGAGGTAACGACTACCTCGGTGGGACGCAGGTCCAGACGAACGAGGCCACCCACGTTGGCAAACACAGCCACACGGCGCACGGCATTGAGCAGCGTCTGGCGTTCTACAGCCATGGTGTAGGGATTGTCCTCGGGAATTACCGAGTTATAATTGGGGTAACGGCCGTTGATGAAGCGGCAAGACAGCTGAAAATCGGCGTTCTCAAAGGTTGCACTGCTCTCGTCAACGGTGATATTGACGTTCTCCTCGCTGTTAGCGTCGATAATTGATGCGAGAATCGAAGCGGGCTTGGCGGGCAAAATGAAGGAACGCTCAAAGTCGGGCTTCACATCGGTCTGACGGAAACGCACCAGCTTGTGGGAGTCACTGGCAACATACACGATCATGTCGGGCTTGATGTCCCAGAAGATACCGGTGAACTGCGGGTGCATGTCATCGTTACCCACGGCGAAGAGCGTGTGGCCGATGCCCGATGCAATGCTCTTGGCGGGCAGGGAGAACTGCTGCACCTCATTGGCGGTGGCAGCCTTCTCGGGATACTCGTCGCCATTGAGGGCTACAGCATCATAATAACCGTTTACATAGCTTACCTTAACGGCGAGCGTCTCATCATTGATCTCAAAGGTGAGTCCCGTGTCGGGCAATTCCTTCAAGGAGTTGATGGTGCGCTTCACGTCGAGGGCGAATTTTCCACTACCTTCCACATTCTGCACCTCAATGTTGGTGGTCAGGCGCGTTTCCATGTCACTGCCTGTTACCACAATGCGGTCGCTCTGCAGTTCAAACAGGAAGTTGTCGAGAATGGCATAGGCATTCTTGCTGCTAACCACTTTGCTCACAGCATTCAAGCGGGTGAGCAACAATTTACTTTGGACGTTGAATTTCATACAATTATGTACCTTAATATCGTTATTAATTTTTTGCTCTATTATTTAACCTACAAAGATAGTCATTTTTTCTCAAATAAAAACAGATATACCCGACGTTGTTAATAAAAAAACGAAAAAAAACGCTATCAATTGCCTTGATAACGCTTTTTAAGGATTTAATTGCTCAACTGTGTGGTCACTCAGTTTGGCTCAATAGCATGTTAATCAGTGCCACCACATCATCGATGTTCACTTTTCCATCGTTGTCAACGTCGGCATTTTCCATGTTGACAAGAGTGGCATCACGGTACAGCAGATAATTGATAAGGGCAGTCGCATCATCGATACTTAACTTACCGTCATCATTCACGTCACCGTACATAACAGTATGGTAGTCATTGATAAAGCATCTATTGGCGTTTACAGCTCGGTCATTAGCCTTATTGACAATCACAGCAATCACGTGCAGGTTGTCCTTGTTCTGGATGAGCGAGGGCTTAGGCAGGCTACTGAGCGTAAAACTATAGTGATAGCTGTAATCATTATAGGCAACAATCTCTGACGGCAGGCTGCCGGTTGCGACACCGCTTGTGCCGATGATCACATCGTTAAAGTGGTAGCCAGAGACAACTTCAGGTTTAGTTACCCACGGCCCAAGATACGGATCGCTGGAATAATAAGTAGTGCCACTATAATAATTCTTTTGATTCCATGAAGAGCCGCTACCGTACAGGTCATCGGCAACGAGCATGACTTCAATGGCATAATTGGCACTTTGCTCATCAATGGTGAAATAGCAGGTCACATCCACATCAATGGCCGTCTTCTCGTCACTGGTCCACTGGGCTGTCACGGCGGCATCGGCATTCACAGCAATGGCGGCATATTGTTCCATATCGTTGACAATGCCAGCCGAATAGCCACTAAAGCCATAGAACGGATCAACTTCGCGAGACCTCTCGATAAATGCGGTTGGATATCCCCAGAAACTGCTGGGGAAATCATTAGTGTACATGATCTCCATGGGATCATCATTGTGGTACGCAACGCCGATGAATTCGTCGCCAAATCGCTGCCTTAGCAGCTCCATGCCGACAAGGCCACGGACACACCATCCACACCACGTGCCAGTATATTCCTCTATTAGAGGCCGATGAACAGGAACCCTGTCAACATTGACATCCTGGGCTGATGTTCCAAAAGCCATCAGTACTGCAGCGATGGCCATCAAAGGTTTAGAATTTCTCATCATATTCATCGCAGATTAGTGATTAAAGAGTCAAGTGTTCTCGTCCTTTTCGTTAAAAAGCAGCAAGCGCCGGAAGGTGTTACAGGAACCACCCGGCGCTTGCGTGGGAGCGAGCTTAATAGAAGCTCAATACCTTGCCAGCCTGATTAGTCCAGCTTGTGGATAATCAAGCCCGAGCGCAGCTTGGGCTCAAACCAAGTGGCCTTGGGAGGCATGATCTTGCCGCTGTCGGCGATGTCGATGATCTGCTTCATGGTGACGGGGTAGAGGGCGAGCGCCATCTTCATCTCACCACTGTCCACGCGCTGCTTCAATTCGCCCAGGCCGCGGATACCGCCCACGAAGTCGATGCGCTTGTCGGTACGCAGGTCGGTAATGCCCAGGATGTCGCGCAGGATGTAGTCGCTCGAGATGGTCACGTCGAGCACGCCGATGGGATCGTTGTCATCATAGGTGCCTTCCTTGGCAGTCAAGGAGTACCACTTGCCACCCAGGTAGAGGGAGAAGTTGTGGAGCTTGGCGGGATGGTAGATTTCGGTGCCCTTATCCTCGACGATGAACTTGTCGCCCAGCTTCTCGAGGAACTGCTCCTCTGTGTTGCCGTTCAGGTCCACTACCACGCGGTTGTAGTCCATCACCTTGAGGTGAGACTGGGGGAAGCAGACAGCCAACAGGTAGTTGTACTCCTCGGTGCCGTTGTGGTTGGGATCAGCCTTGGCTTTCTCCTCGCCTACGTGAGCGGCAGCGGCGGTGCGGTGGTGACCGTCGGCGATGTAGAGATAAGGAATCTCACTGAATGCACGGGTGATGGTCTCGATGGTCTCCTTATCCTTGATGACCCACAGGGTGTGGCCGATACCGTCCTCGCTCACGAAGTCATATTCGGGCTCGGTCTGGGCGGTACGGGTGAGGATGTCCTGCAGCACCTTGTTGTCGGGGAATGCCAGGAACACCGGCTCGATGTTGGCGTTATTGATTTCGATGTGGTGCATGCGGTCAGCTTCCTTCTCACGACGGGTAAGCTCATGCTTCTTGATGCGTCCAGTGAGGTAATCCTCAACGCTGGCGCCTACCACAAATCCGTATTGGGTGCGGCCATCCATGGTCTGAGCATAGATGTAGTAGCAGTCCTGCTGATCCTGTACGAGCCAGCCCTTGTCCTGGAACTTCTTGAAGTTCTCAACGGCCTTGTCATAGACCTTGGGCTCATGCTCACCGGTGCCGGGTTCGAAGTCGATTTCGGGCTTAATGATGTGATACAGAGACATCTCGTTGTCGCCAGCCTCGGCGCGGGCCTCTTCACTGGAGAGGACATCGTAGGGCTTGGAAGCTACTTTTTCTACATACTCTTTGGGCGGTCTCACGCCACGGAACGGTTTTACTTTAGCCATGATAAATTAACGGTTTTAAATAAAGTGTTAATAGATTTTGTTGAATGTTTATTATTGATGTATTATACTGATTGTCATGTGGATCGCGACCGCTTTTTCTTGCGCGCACAGGTGCTGCAAGTGCCATAAACATACAGGCAATAGTGGTCGGCATTAAATGCGTTGAAACGGCGGGCGTTCATGAATGCGGCAAAATTGGTGTCCCTCACTTCCTTGACCTTTCCACAGGAGGTGCAGATCAAGTGGGTGTGGGGTAAAGTGATGCGCTCATACTGGGCCTGCATCCCTTCAAACACATGCCGACGCAATATCTTGGCATCCATCAGCAACTCGATCGTGTTATAGACCGTTGAACGGCTCACCATAAAACCGTCGGCGTCAAGCACTTGTTGGAGTTCCTCGATGGTGAAATGACCTGAAATGTCCATGATGCGCCTCATGATGGCAAAGCGCTCGGCAGTCTTGCGCATGCCATGGGCATCCAGGTAGTCGCTGAACTTGCGTACCACCGGGTTGTTCATGTCATTAAATCCCTCGATATTTGGTTCGGTTTTCATCGGTGTGACAAAAGTACAATGATTTTCGCAATCCCACAAAGATTTTAGCTTTTTTAGTTTTTAAGTCCTTAAAGCCCTCGAACCTGGCATGAATGAGTTGCCTTAAAATCAGACTTGACTGCTGATACCTAACTGCTCCAGCGTCAGCTCGCTGACTGCATTGACGGTGAGGTCACTCAATGGTGTTACGGTTTCGGCGCTTAAGGTACTGGCAATGCCGATGACTGTGGCACCCGATGCCCGTGCTGCAATCAGTCCGTTGCGGGAGTCTTCAAACACGATACAGTCCTTGATATCTACTCCTATCTGCTTGGCTCCCATCAGGAAACAATCAGGGTCGGGCTTGGCTCGCGTGACCATGTCACCGGTGACAATCTGGTCAAAGAGAGTGGGGAACTCGGGATACTGGCTGTAGAGTGCCTGCATTTTCTTGCGGTCGCTCGAGGTGACAATCGCCATGGGGACGCCGGCATTGCGCAGCTGTTTCACAAAATCAAGCGCACCTGGGAAAAAGACGTAACGCATCGATCGCTCAAATTCCAACAGTCTCTCCATGATCTCAGTCCGAACAGCTTCGTCGGCAAAGTATCCAAGTATGCGAGTCAAGTGGAATCCCTTGATATAGGCGGCAAAATCGGGCACGCCAGTGGGATATTCCTTTTCCATTTCGCCCCAGAAGATGCTATACTGGCCCTCGCTGTCGAGAAGCACACCGTCGAGGTCAAATAAAACGCCGCGTTTTTTTGTATTTTCTGTCATGATAATCGTCTTGTCGATGAATTGAGCCACAAAAGTACTGAAAAATGCCTAATAATTAGTAATTTTGTGGCATAATTCGTTTACGACTATGATTCAGGAACTGCAATTGCGGGTCAGCCCCCGTACGGCGGCGAGCATGAGTGAAATCGTCCGCTACCTTGATAAAAACAATGACATCCCTGCCCAGAGCATTCAAGGAGTCAGAATTCTGAAACGCTCTATCGACGCTCGACAGCGCAATGTGGTGGTCAACCTCAAGGTGCGCGTCTATATTGATGAGCCGATGACCGATGACTATCTGGTACCGCCCATTGAGTATAAGCCTGTTGACGGCAAACGGCAGGCGATAGTGGTTGGTATGGGTCCTGGCGGCTTGTTTGCGGCGTTGCGGCTTATCGAATTGGGCATCAAACCCGTCGTGCTTGAACGTGGCAAGGATGTGATGAACCGTCGCATCGATGCATCCCGCATCCAGCGTGAAGGTGTTGTGGATCCTGACAGCAATTATTGCTTCGGTGAGGGTGGTGCCGGTGCTTATAGCGACGGTAAACTCTACACCCGCAGCAAGAAACGCGGGTCGGTGGAGCGCATCCTCGGCATTTTTGTCCAGCATGGTGCGCGTGAAGACATTCTTATTGACGCTCATCCCCATATCGGTAGCGACAAATTGCCTGCCGTCATCAAAGCCATGCGTGAAACCATCCTTCGTTGTGGCGGTGAGGTGCATTTCCAGACCCGCGTGACACGTCTCGTTGTTGAGGACGGCAAGGTTACAGGGGTGGAAACAGCTACAAACGAGCAATTCATGGGCCCCGTCATCCTCGCGACCGGACATTCGGCTCGTGACGTTTATCAGATGCTGTACGATAGTGATATAGCTATTGAGGCCAAGGGTATTGCCGTCGGTGTGCGCCTGGAGCACCCCCAGCGCATCATTGACCAGATTCAATATCACAGTGTGCTGGGACGCGGCGAGTATCTGCCTGCCGCTGAATATAATTTTGTGACCCAGGTCGATCATCGTGGCGTCTATTCCTTCTGTATGTGCCCTGGCGGCTTTGTCGTCCCTGCCGTGAGCGAGCCTGGCGGACTGGTAGTCAATGGCATGTCGCCCAGCAACCGTGGCTCACATTGGGCAAACTCAGGCATGGTTGTCGAGATTCACCCCGAAGACCTGCCTGATCATTTCAAGAAACATGGAGAGTTGTCCATGATGCGTTTCCAGGAAGATATGGAGCAACGTGCCTTTGCCGAGGCTGGCAACACGCTGATAGCAGGCGCACAGCGCATGAAGGACTTTGTGGACGGCAAACATTCACGCAATATCCCGCCCTCATCCTACCTGCCTGGCGTGCAGAATTCCAGGCTTGACCTCTGGATGCCGCGGTTTGTCGCTAATCGCCTGCGCAAAGGTTTCGCCGTATTTGGCAAGAATGCCCAAGGATTTCTCACCAATGATGCTATCGTCATCGGTGTTGAGACCCGTACATCGTCACCCCTGCGCATTCCGCGGGACAGTGCACAACTTCACCACATTATTATTCAAGGCTTGTATCCTTGTGGTGAAGGAGCTGGTTATGCAGGCGGAATCGTCTCCAGCGCTATCGATGGAGAGCGCTGTGCTGAGGCTCTTGCAGGTACTTTTTAACAGTCTTTATGACATAAATAATAACTGAAGCATCATTTTTTTGCGCGTTTCACACAATATGGCGCACTTTTTGCAGTTATTGATGCAATTAGTTTTCATTTATTCATGTTTACTATTATGAAAGAGAAAATGGTTATTTCGGCAGCCCTCATCGCTTTGAGCGTATTTTGCTTGGGCTGGTTTATCAAGGCTGGCATTGATGACTTTGCCAGCAAGGATCGTAAGGTCAATGTTAAAGGTCTTGCCGAGCAGGAGGTGCAGGCCGACAAAGTGACGTGGCCTATCGTCTCTAAGGAAGTGGGCAATGATTTGCCCGGGCTCTATGACCGCATTGGTTCCACTCAGGCCAAAATCAAGGCATTCTTGATAAAAGGTGGTGTGAAGGAAGATGAAATCAGCCTGAATGCGCCTCAGGTAGCCGACTTGACCGCCCGCGAGTATGATACGGGCAACAGGGCTTATCGTTACATTGTGACGTCGGTGGTCACGGTGACTAGCAAGAATGTGGACTTGGTGCGCAAACTCATCGCTAAACAGGGCGACCTGCTGCGCGAGGGTGTAGCCATCGCTGGTGACAGCTACGACAACCAGGTGCAGTATGAGTTTGTCGCATTCAAGGAGATGAAACCTAAGATGATGCAGGAAGCCATCGAGAATGCCCAGACGACTGCCGAACAGTTTGCCAAGAATTCCCACAGCAAACTCAACAAGATCGTGAGTGCCGACCAGGGCCAGTTCTCCATCGAAAATCGCGATGAGTACACTCCTTGGATCAAGAAAGTGCGTGTTGTCACCACGGTTACTTACTCTCTTAAGAATTAAAATCAATCAGACAACAAATTAAGGTCACCCTGGCAAAGACGCCACGGTGACCTTTCTTGTTGAATCATGCCTCTACTAGGCTCGACGGCTATTTCACATGAATGAGATAGATGTTGCCGTCGGGGGTTGAGAAGGCAATCTTGCCCGATTCACGACAGGGCAGGGGATAAGTGGCAATGACATCATCACCTGTCAATACCTGCTGCTGACCGTCAAGCGTGCAAGCCACTATAGAAGAGGCGATGACATGATACTCATCGTCCACCTCGTTCATGCCCACGATGGTATTGTTGTCCCACCACTTGGGAGCAGTGAGATTGCCCATGCTGATGACATGACTACCGTCAATATCACATACGAAGGCTCCATGGCCACTCACATAATACAGGACGCGGCTGCCATCAGGCGAAAGCGACGCCCAGATGTAACGCTCATCAGCACCATTGGGAGCAAACATTTTTGTCACGCCATTTTGGGTGAGGTAAAGCTTAAGGTGATGATGCGAGAGTACGGGACGCGTCATGGCCTTTGATGCACCTTTCTTTACGGCATGAAGTTTGACATTGCCGTCAGTTACCGTAGCGGCAGTGCCGTTTTCTACCGTAAAGCCCTGCAGATTTCTCGTCTGCTTGACCAGTGTCTGTTTTTTGTTAGTGTTCAGATCAATGGCTTTGACCGATTCATGACGGCGCTTGTTCTTATAGGTAATCTCGCCATAAACAACCTGGTTACCGTCCTCGCTGATGCAGACTTCACTGCCAGCACCGGCATCGCTTGTCAATGTGGACATTCCTCCTGTGGCTAGGTCCCATTTGACAAGTCCCTGTTTGGTGTCGGAAGATAACAGCAGGTAACTCCCTTGGGGGCTGATGCCTACCGCCTGCATGACGGTCCCTTCATCGCTCGGTACAGCCAATCGTTCAACCGATGACACATTCAGTATCTGTGCCTGTGCCACTACTGCCCACAGGATTGATATTGCTAAAATTGCTTTATTCATAATTATCGATAGTATTTATCTTAATATATATTCCTCAATTCGCATTCAACAGAAGATCAATGAGACTGGTCACATCCGAGATGCTGACTTTATCGTCACCATTGACATTAGCTGCATTAAGGTCGATCGGTTGCGGGTTGCCACCCAAGAGATGACTGATCAATGTGGTTACGTCACTAATGGTCATATGTCCATCGCAGTTCACGTCACCTATTACGAAGGCTTGTCCCTTGGTAACGGTAAGCGCTGCCCGGGCTGGTGTTGTGCTCTGGTTGTCATCGGTAGGCATGGAGTAGATACCGATATTACCACCGGCACACACGAGGTTGCCACCCCAGTCAAACGCCATCTGGTAGATAGCATTCACACTTGAACGGGCATCAGCCTCAAACGAGATACCATTGGAAGTCAAGGTAGGTGTTGATCCGTTCCAAGTGATGTCGTAGAACTGTAATACACCGTCGCCATCGTTGATGACCATCATGTCGTTGCTGTTATTAATGGCAAAGCCCGACATCAGCGAGCCGTTGAGTGAAGAGAGGTCACTACCGGAATTGTAAACCACTTCGCCAGCATTATCCACAAAGACAAGCGATGGAACAGAGGCAAGGTTTTGGCCCTTGCTGCGGTATTGCATGACCCAAGTGCCACGTCCACCGGCATCAGCAATGATATTACCATTACCATTGATCATGAGTGCTCCCACATCAAGCAGCTTGTTGGGAGCCTCATCCCAGGTTGAGAGCAGGCTGCCGTCTTCTTGGCCGATATTGTAAATACCCACGTTATTACCCTTTCCTGACGGTGCAATCACGTCCTCAAGGAAGGCATAGAGTTTGGTATCGGCACCAGTGCCCTGAATCCATACGCCGGGAACTGAACCGCCCACGCTTTGGCCGTTATTGGTGATGAGACCATCGGAATTGCGCGAACCAACAAAGAATTGGGTATAAGTGCCATCCAGATGGTCTGGATCAGCCACATAAATGCCCGAAGTGGCATCGCCCCATTCGGGAATATAAATCTTGCCCTCACCATCAACGGCAAGTCGCATATTGTTAGCCCATGTGATGCCGCCATTATATACAGAAGCATTGCGGGGCTGACCGTTGATGTCGCAAGCATAAATACCGTTACCGGCATTATTCTTGGCGATGCGCTCGCCTACATAGATGGTGCCGAAGTGGGCACTCTCGGGGCTGCGGTCAATAGCTACAGCGGCACGGGTATAGTTAGCGTAATGGTCATTCAGTCGGACGATTCGGGTAATGGCATCGCCCTTGACGTTGACTGCCCAGTTCATGACTTGTCCGCTCTCGCCAGGCAACTGGTCCTTGGTCAAAGTTACCGTGTTTTCACCTTCAACGACATTCTCCAGTGCAACACGTCCTACTTCCTCACCTGTGTTCTTGTCCGTAAAGACAAGATAAGCCTCACGGGCATCGGAGTTGGCTTTAAAGGTAAAGGTGTATGCGCCGTCATTTGCCTCAGTGCTGGTCAATTCATAGGCATAGATACCCTTGACAAACGAGGTATCAACAGGGATTTCCTTCTTAACTACGCTCAGTGCAGTCCTTGCAGGAGTCAGACTCTCGTTGACAGAGGTGGGCATGGAATAGATGCCGATATTTTTGCCGGCACAAATGAGGTTGCCGCCCCAGTCAAACGCCATCTGATGAATTGCATTGGCACTCGTACGGGCATCAGCGACATAGGTCGTTCCTGTGGACGTCAGGGTTGGCGTATTTCCGTTCCAAGCGATATCGTAGAACTGCAGCACACCGTCGCCATCATTGATCACCAGCAGGTTGCCCTCTTTGTTAATGGCAAAGCCAGCGATAGCCGAGCCGTTAAGGCTGGTCAGGTCGGTTCCTGAATTGAACAGGACATTACTGTTATAGTCGGTGAATACCAATGAGGGCACTTGGGCGGTATTCTGTCCCTTGCTGCGGTTTTGTGCTACCCAAACGCCACGGCCACTGGGATCGGTGATGATATTACCATTGGTGCTGGCTTCAAGTGCACCGATGTCAAGGTAATTGCTGGGAGCCTGATTCCAAGTGTTGACAATGCTGCCGTCGCTCTGACCGATATTGTAAACACCGATACCGTTCTTATTACCTGACGGGCCTGCAAGGTCCTCAAGACAGGCAAACAGCTTGGTGTCGGCACCAATGCCATCCACCCAAAGGCCAGAAACCGAACTGCCGATTCCCACGCCATTGTTGCTGATTAGACCGTTGCTGGCACGAGTACCATCAAAGAAAGGAGTGAAATCACCACCCAGGTTATCGGGATCAGCAATATAGATTCCTGACGAAGCATCTGCCCAGTCGGGGATATAAACCTTGCCTTCACCGTCCACACTGATGCGGAAGCAGTTGCTCAAAGCTTGTCCTCCGCGATAGGGCGAGGTATTGAAGGGCTTACCATCCACATCACAGACATACAAGCCATTACCTGCATTGTCCTTGCCAACGCGTTCACCCACGTAGATGGTGCCGAAGTGGGCACTCTCGGGATTACGGTCAATGGCGACAGTAGCACGGGTATAGGTGGCATTGACGCTGTTCACACGTTCAATGCTCGTAATGGCCTCTCCAGTTACATGTATTGACCATGAAAGTACCTGACCGCCTTCGCCAGGAAGTTCTTCGGGTGCCAACGTGATGGTATTATTACCCTCGACAATGTCATTCAGGTTGATGCGACCGACTTCCTCACCGCTCACGCTGTCAGTAAAGATGAGGCAGGCATCGGTGGCGTTGCTGTTGCACTTGAACGAGAATACATAATTGCCGTTGTTGTCAGCCGTACGGTTCAAGTCATAGGCGAAGATGCCCTTAACGGGTTCATGGCTAACAGGTTCGCCGCCTTCCATATAGAGCACCATGTGGGTCGTTTCGTTAGCAGTAACGGTGTAAGTATCACGGATGGCCAGGTCGTCATAACCTTCGGCGGTAACACTGATGGTGTAATCATTGCCTGGCGACAGATTCTTGAACACAAATATACCGTTGTAGTTGTCGTCGGTCGTATAGGTGTCTATCAAAGTGCCTCCCTTGTAGAGGTTAACGACGGCACCGTTGATGGGCGCATAGGCGTCAACTGTTCCGCTGGCATAGGTGTAGAGGCTGTTCTCCAGACTGTTGACGGCGTCTTTCACGCTACCCATAATATAGCCCGTGTTCTCGCCACTGATACCGAAGTAATCAGCGGCTCCTCGTGCCAAGCGTATACCTTCTTGACCGCAATAGTCACGGTTCAAGGCACGATGACGGGCAGGCTGGTAAGTGTGAAAATATCCCTCAACGAGGAAACCAGGCACGCCATGCTTGAGTGCTCCCAGATAGCCATAGTAGGTCTCTCCCGAGGCACTGTTGGTAGAATTGCTTCCACTGCCATAGAAAGTCACATCACCGCGGATGACCATGTTGGTTTGGCTCCAATTGCCGGAGGTGGGATCCAAGGCATTCATCCAATGGCGCGGCCAACTCACCTGACACATCGCCTTGCTGCCGCTGACTGCCTCGCTGTCATTGGTACCGCGGTAGAGGTAGAGCGGATAGTTGGTCAGCTGAGCATCGCTGTTAGCTGCGTTAGAGTGAATAGAAACGAACATGTCATAGCCACCCTCCTCGGCTTCTGCCGAGATAACTGATAGGGGCTTGCTGTAAGCTCCATAGGTATTGCCGTCATAAGGGAAAGGACCGTTGGCAGTCCTTGACAATGTGATGTTCTCGGCCTTGACCCCCATTCGCTGTAAGGCTTCCTTCATCTCGAAAGCTTTCCAAAGGTTGGTGTTGCTCTCATAGAACCCGCAGGTGTCTGGCCTGCCGGTCGATGACAACATCGGGTAAGAGATGGTTGCCATGGGGCGGTCGTTGGGTCCCCAGCCACCATGGCCCGGATTAATGTAGATGCGCACGTCATCGGCAGTCACAGCAAGTGACATGCCGACGGTGCACAACGCCATCATTAGCAGTAATAAGATTTTTTTCATTCTGCAAAGATTTTAAAGTTGAACATTTTGGTTATTAAGAGAGACTAAAGTCTTTTGTTTTTTTATTGATTTGATGATCTAGATGTACTAGATACTCTAGATTTTCTAGAATACCTAGATGGTGATTACCCCTTAATCGTTATCACTCCTCCTCGGCAGTGAGGCTCTTGGAGCGATAGGTCCAACCGTAGTGTTGGTAGATGCTTACCAGGTGGGGCAAGCGGGCCTTGAAGTCGGTGAAGTCCTTCTGGTCAGGTTGGAGCCACTGCAGCTCAGCGAGGGCTGCCATGCGGGGCAATATCTGATACTGGATCTGGGGCTCGCAAGTGATATATTCAGTCCAAACGTTTGCCTGGGCACCGATGATGTGGTTGCGGGCAGCAGCGGGCAGATCGGCAGCGACTGGCTCAAATTCATAGACCATCTTTACTGTAGCACAGCCACCGAAAGCCATCGGTTCATTCCAAGTGTTGCGCGTCTGGTAGTGGTCAAAGTACATGGGCGTGTTGGGTGTCATGATTACGTCATGTCCCAGTCTTGCACCTTTTGCTCCAGGCTCTGCTCCAGTCCACGACATGATAGTTGCCGTGGTATCCACGTCGCATCCCAACAGCTCGTCCCAGCCGATGATGTGGCGGCCGTGGTCGGTAAGGTAGTGCTGTACCTGAGTCGTAAACCATCCTTGCAACAAGGCTTCGGCACTCTGTTTGTCCTTGGCTCGGATGCCCTCGTCCTTGATGCGTTGTTGACACAGGGGGCACTCTTTCCATCGTACACGCGGAGATTCATCACCACCGATGTGGATATATTCACTGGGGAACAGTTGGATCACCTCGTCGAGAACGTCCTTGACAAACTGCAGCGTTTGGTCTTTACCCACGCAGAGGATATCGTCGGTCACGCCCCACTGGCACCACACTTCGTAGGGGCCACCGGTGCATCCCAACTCGGGATAGGCCGTCAGTGCGCCCAGCATGTGACCCGGCATATCAATCTCGGGGATGATCGTAATATAACGGTCGGCAGCATAGCGCACGATATCCTTGATCTCATCTTGAGTGTAGTAGCCACCATAGGGCACGCCGTCGTTCACGGGCGAGTTGTGGCCCAGCACCGTTCCCTTGCGCCAAGCGCCCACTTCGGTCAGACGGGGATATTTTTTGATTTCCACTCGCCAGCCCTGGTCATCGGTCAGATGCCAGTGCAGACGATTCATACCATGCAGCGCCATGATGTCGATAAAACGTTTCACCGTCTCGACGGTAAAGAAGTGACGCACGCAGTCAAGGTGCATACCACGATAGGGGAAGCGAGGTGAGGCAGCTACTTGGGCGGCAGGCATACCGATACGGGAAAACGTTCCGACGGGCAAAGATTTGCGCAGCGTCTGTATGCCCTGGAAAACGCCCGCAGCCGTCTTGCCAACGATTTCCACACCACGAGCTGTGACATTCAGGCGATAGGCTTCTTCTCCTGCCACATTAGGGTCGAGCAGTAGCGAGATATTTCCAGTGCGATCTTTGGCGATGAGGGTGGGGCGAATGCTCAGGTGCATCCCGGTCATCTCTTCAATGTACTCACTCAGCATGGTGGCGTTACGCTCCATGTCACGGTTGCCTGTCGGGTAGTTGATCAGGCAATCGCTGTTGAGCATAAAATCAGCACTTTTTACACCATCAATCCGGTCGGGCAGAGGCACTACACGGTAGTCAGCACGACCAGTCTGTCCCATGGCTGTGACTGTGACCAGCATAGCCAGCAGCAAACTAAATAAACATGATTTCCTTGACTTCATTTTTTCTTTTTTTCTTTTTTTTATTTGGTTTATATTGGTTGGTTTTGGTTGGTGCAAAGATAATCAAGTTATGATAAATAAACAAGGGCAGGTCACGAATTGCTGTACGGCCTGCCCTTGGTTGAGGTTTCAGATAGCGGTAACTACCTATTGATGGTTACTTCAAGACCTTAACGCTCTGGGTCGTGCCATCGCTGTAGGTGCGAACGATAATGTTCACGCCCTCAACAGGATGGCTGTACTCAATACCGCGCAGGTCATAGTAACGCTCGCTGACAATAGTCTTGGCGACGCTAGTCTCATTAACTGCCAACGGAATTACGATGTACTTAAACTCACCGCAAGCCGGAGTCGTGTGGACATTCTCATCGGTAGGCAACGAGTACATGCCGATATTGCCGCCAGCGCAAACCAAGTTGCCGGCATAGTCAAATGCCATCTGATAGATGGAGCCTTGACCAGTCTTGTAGGAGTACTTGGGAGCAATGATGGGCGTAGTGCCGTCCCATGTCAGGTCGAAGAACTGCAGCACGTAGCTGCCGTCGTTGATCACCAGCATGTCGGCTGCATCGTTTACAGCAAAGCCGGCACGGTCACTACCGTTAAGCATCTCGGCATAGGGAGCCTTACCGGAGTTGAAGGTCACGTTGCCGTCCTTGTCAACAAACATCAGTGAGGGAACACCGCTGGCGTTGTTGCCTGCACTGCGATACTGAGATACCCAGACACCGCGGCCACCGGCATCGGCTACCACGTTACCGTTGGTGTTCAGCTGCCATGCACCGATATCGAAGTACTGGTTGGGTGCGGTTGACCAGGTATCCACGACGCTACCGTCGGGCTGGCCGATGTTGTAAACACCGACACCGTTGCCAAAGTCCTCAAGATATACATACAGCTTGGTATCAGCACCGCTACCACCGATGGCCACACCAGGTGTCGAGGATCCGACGTTCTGGCCATCGTTGACAATCAGACCGCTGCTCTGACGAGTACCAACAAAGAATTCCGTCCAGTTTTCATCGATCTTGCCCGGCTCGGCGATGTAAACGCCCGAAGCGCCATCACCCCAGTCAGGAACGTAGAGTTTACCTTGTTCATCAACTGCCATGCGGTAGTTGCTGCCCCAGTTGTGACCACCACGATAGAGGTCCTCGGTGACGCGCTGTCCCTTAGCGTCGCAAACGTAAACACCATTGGTGGCAGCTCCGCTACCCGTGCGGTTGCCAACGTAGATGGTACCCATCATGGGGCTGTACGGTGACTTGTCGACAGCGACGAAGAGTTGGCCTCCGTAGTTTTCACCACTGGGATTGATGCGCTGGATGGTGTTGATGTTTTCACCCACGAGTGTTACGCTCCAAGTGAGCACATCGCCATGCTGAACGGGCAGCGATGAGTAATCGATGCTGATGGAGTTCTCACCCTCGATGATCTCACTCAACTCAATAGTGGTAACCACATTGCCCTCGGTATCATAGATGGTGATATATCCCGACTGGACATCTGCATTGGAGTTGAAGGAGAAAGTGAAGACATCGTCATCGTTGAAGACTTTCAGGCCATAGGCATAGACGCCTGCTACACCTGGCTGCTCACTGGCAATTGCCTGCCACTTGGTGATCTTGTTGTCCTGCATCAGGTAGAGGTTAATGTCCTCACCCTTGACAGCGGCACCTGTTGACATGAACTTGCAAGCCAGCGGGTCAAGGTCTGTATTGGTGGTAGCCACCAGTGCAGCCTGATCCATACCGGCAGTGATATCATAGAGCCTGATACCACCTACTGACACCTCGTTATCCCTCATGGGAGCGACATAAGGCGTCACCATGTACTGGTGCTGGGCATACTTGAAGAAGGATACGCCGACAGCGGCATTGTCCGTCTCATCGCTCTCAAAGCGACCGACTACTTCACTGTCAGTGCCGTTGGATTTGGCTGTTGCAACCTCGAAGGGCAAAATCTGGTCACCATCGAGCACGATGTAGTCATCGTTGCGCGGCGAGAGGGTCATCACAGGTTCGCCAACCTTGGGCAAGGTGAAGTTGCTGGAAGCGTTGATGGTCTTCTCGGTATAAACCGTGCTGGTAATCTGATTGTTGACAATCGCCAGTTTCAGGAACCTCATGCCACCGGCGGAGTTGGTGCCGTCGTTAGCGCCCACAATGGTCACGTTGCACTCGTCACTTGCTCCGTCAATAACGAGCTGGCGAGCACGGTAACGGTAGAAGTTGGCAGCGCTTTGGGTGGTCACCCATTCCACGGGATCACTGTCAAAGTCGGCCCACTTGAACAGGCGCAGAGTGCCACGCTCGAAGCCAGGATCCACCTGTTCAGCACCAAACTGGGTCTGAACGCTGTTCATGCCCACGAGCTGGTTATCGGCAGTGAAGCAGATATCGTTCAGGCGGCTGTAGAAGCCGGCGTTGTTGGGCTCGGCAGGAGCAATGCCATTGATGCTGAGTTCCTTGACAACCACCTTATCAATATTGTTGATCAGGTAGATGTGAGGCGTTCCGTCTTCGGCATTGGTCAGGACGACAGTGCTGTCACCGCGAACGAGCATTCGCTTGATGGTGCCATCCAGCTCATACTCAGTGCCATTGTCACAGGTCAACTCAAGTTTCTCGGGAGCTTGAACATAACCGGGCAATTCAGGCTCGGGATAGTTCTGGAACATGTCATCGGGAACTACATAGTCAACAGCCTCGAGCATAGGAACCTCGTAGGTGGTCTTGTTGGCCTCAACGACAATGTCGCCAGCAGCCTTGCTGATCCATTCTTGCCACTGGCTATCGACGGTTACCTTGGTGTATTCACCTAAAGGCTTGTAACCCTCGGCCTCAATGGCAAGTGTATAGGTGCCAGGCTCCAGGTCCTCAAACACGAACACACCATTGTAATTCTCGTCGGTAGTGTAGCGTGCCACCTCTTGGCCGTCCTTGTACAGGATAACAACAGCCCCGTTGACGGGAGCCCATTGATCCATGGTTCCGGCATTGTAGTTGTAGAGATTGTGAACGAGATGGGTGTGAACATCCTTCACCGTACCCATGATATAGCCCTTGCTCTCGGGATTGAGACCAAAGTATTCACAGATACCGCGAGCGATGCGGATACCCTCCTGGTGGCAGTAATCAATATTCAATGCACGGTGGCGTGCAGGCTGATAGGTGTGGAAATAGCCCTCTATCAGGAAGCCAGGAGCACCATGCTTCAATACACCCAGATAACCGGTGTAAGCGATACCGGTATTGGGATCGACGCGTGTTGACGAACTGCCATAGAAGTCGATGTCACCACGCACATTGGGGCTCGTGGGACTGTAGTTGGTCATCGGGTCAATCTCGTTGGTGTAGAAAATGGGCCAGCAGGTCAAACCCATGTCACGACTGCCAGGAGCCAAGTCACCGCCAGCACCGTCATTGCCACGATAGAGAGCCAGCGGATAGTTGGTCGCAGTGCCATCGGTCAGCGCATTGGAGTGGTGTGACAGGAACATGTCATAGTTGCCGACTTCAACCTCCTCGCAGATTTCGGACAAGGGACGGTTGTAGATTTCGGCGTCAGGAGCACCCTGTACATAGGGGTAAGGGCCATTGAACCACCTGGACATGGTGATATTCTCGGGCTTTACACCCATCTTGATGAGTGTTGCACGTGTCTGAATGGATTTCCACAGGTTGGTATTGCTCTCGTAGAAACCATTGGTGTCAGGACGTCCAGTCTCGGGAAGCATGGGGTAGGGGATGGTCGCCATCGGGCGGTCATTGGGTCCCCAGCTGCCGTGACCAGGATTCAGATAAACACGAAGTTCATCGGCTGTATTAGCCTGTAATGCACCGGCTGCCATGATGGCGGCTACGGCAAGTAAAAGTATCTTTTTCATAGCTGTCATCATTATTATTTGGTTACTTGAATAATATAAGCCTCACCAGCGGGGGTGCTGAAAGCAATCTTGCCGTTGGCAGCATGCGGATACATAGCGATGGTCTCATCGCCGGTCAGCGTCTGGGTCACGCCGTCGAGGGTGGCGGCAACGATGGTTGAGGCATAGATGAACTCACCGTCGTCCAAATCCATCATGCCCACGATGGTATTGTCGTCATACCATACCGGAGCACGCATCTTGCCCACCTTGCGCGCATTGCTACCATCGAGGTCGCAAACGTAGGTGCCATGGGCAGCGAGGTAATAGAGAACCTTAGTGCCGTCAGGCGACAGAGAGGGCCACAAGTAGCTGAAATCGTTTCCGTTAGGCGACAAGTTGCGGGTCTTGCCGTCGACGGTAACCATCAACTTGCCCTTGTCAATAGAAAGCACGGGCAGGTTTTGGGCCTTGGCATTGCCGATGGCCTTTTTGCTGAATTTGCCCTTGTTAACAGCACCGACAGTGGTGGCACTGGCGGCATAGCCCTGCAGGTCACGAGTGGGTTTCACCAGTACCTGGCTGGAACCAGTCACGAGGTTTACGCTCTTGAGCGATGAAAGACGCAGGTGCTTGTTGTTGAACGAGCCTTCGCGGTAAACGACCGTCTGGCCGTCGGGCGAAATCTTCACGTTGTGACCAGCACTGGGAGCGGTGCTCAGCACTTGACACTGGTTGGTGTTCAGGTCCATCTTGGTGAGGCCTTGGTTGGTAGCGCTTGTCAGCAGCAGATAATCGCCCTGTGGGCTGATAGCCGCCACTGCAGCCTTGTCAGGCAGATTGACCTTTTCAATCGAGGTCACATTCAATACCTGGCCCATTGCACTCATCGAGAAGCCTAACGCCAATGCGAAAAGAACTTTTCTCATCATGATGGTTTAATGGTTTTAATTAACTTGGCAACATTTCAGCCATAGATACGAGCATCTAGACATAAGGTTGGCACAAGTTGTTAGTTAAACAATATCGGTTAATAAAATAGTTTCAATTCTTTCATTTCCGGGTCTTGACTTTAACGGGCATCCATGCGAGGATTTACAGCCCAGCGCCAATGCTCTGGTGAACTGCAAAGTAAATCAAAAAAAATGTCTAAAACAAATAAAAATGGTTTAAATTTATTAACAGGTGGGTATTTTTTGTTACAACTGCAAATAATCGTGAGTCATGTGGGCGAGAGAATTAAAAAATGCAGTATCTTTGCCATTGAAATGCTAAGAAAAAGGATTCAGAACATTGGTATTGCACTCGCTGTACTGACGGTTGGAGTGTGTTTATTGTGGGCCTGTAGTGGTGGCAGCGAGATGAGTAGCCGTGTCATCGTCCAGAACGATACGTTCACGATGACAGGCGACAGCATTATCGAGGATACCGTGATGGCATGTGCCCACTCGCCAGAGTTCATCGAGACCAACATAACCATGTCACGCCTGGACAGCTTGTATCACCATGCCGACACGGCACGGGTGAGTTTTGTCCATGGCCGTCCGTGGAAGATAAAACAGCCACGTCCCGTGTTGATGCCGGAATACAGCAGCAACCAGCCCCTGGTTGACGCGTTGTACAACATGTCGGTCGATCACATTACCGATGCCATGGATCCGTCAGGCCGCTTTATCGTGAGTCAGAGCAACTACAGCCGCTTGTATTGCGCTATCTTCCTCTCACTTGCCGCATTGAAGCCTCATCAGTCGATGGCAACGCTGCGGGCGCTGGTGGACCGCGACAGCATCATCATGCAACGCGAGGGCCAGTGGCCTATCGTGAGTGACCACATCGGCTGGGCAACTGCCGCCTGGGAGGTCTATAAGACCACCGGCGACAAGCAGTGGCTTGCCTTTAGCTACCATGCCATTGAGAAAACCCTTGCCATCAACCGAGCCGTGCTGCTGGACCATAACCTGGGGCTCATCCATGGCGCTGGCTACACTACTGCCAGACCGCTGGGTGTGAGACGCATGACCTGGATGGGATATAATGATATGTTTGCCTGTATGTCGCTGGGCAACAACATCCTTACCGAAAATGCCTATGCCATCCTTGCCGAGATGGGCGAGGAATTGGGCATTGAAAACGATTATCAGAAGGATGCCCAGCGCATCAAGGATGCCATCAACCAGCACCTGTGGAACGAGGACAAGGGTTTCTACAGTTCCTTCCTCTATGGCATGGCCTACCAGCGACAGTCGCCGTTGACTGACAACACGTCCCAGGCGATGTGCGTGCTGTGGGGTATCGCTGTGGATGACAGGGCTGAATACCTGATTGCCAACACGCCCGTGTCGGATAAGGGTGTAAACGTCAGCTATCCCCCAGGAAACGAGGTGGAGCCTTATTTTGCCAACGCGTCATGGGCAACGACCCAGGCGTTGTGGAACCTGGCAGCCGCCGAGGTGCGTAACGAGAATGCCCTGCGCCGAGGCATGGGAGCCCTCTATCGGGCCCAAGCCCTCTATCAGTCACGCGGCATTCACCTGCGGGACTTGGAGACCGACCGTCTGGGTACCAGTGCGAGCAATGCAGCGATGATCCTGCGAGTACTCATGGGCATGCGATTTACTGCCGAGGGCATCGAACTGGCACCGATTGTCCCGAAAGGCATGGACGGCAAGAAGACCTTCAAAGGGCTGAACTACCGTCGTGCGGTGCTGGATTTCACCATTAACGGGACCGGCAACGACATTGAATCAATCACCGATAACGGCAAGCCCATGGAGAGCGCGTTCCTGCCCAACGATATTGAGGGCCAACACAATATCGAAATCAAACTCAAGCAAGGCAAACGTCCGAGTCAGCATGCTACCATCCATCATGGGGAGATTATGTTGCCGATGACGCCTACCGTCGAGTGGAGTGGCGACACGGGACGTATCATCGACTTTGTTCCCGGCACGCCCTATTGCCTGATTGCCAACGGCAATACCAGTGCCATCACCGACTCGGTATTTGTGTTACCCGAGCCCGATGATGGATTGACCGAATTCTCGGTTGAGATTGAGGGACGTCTCGTGAACAGCTTTATGTCAAAACCCTTGCTGCGCTTCGGATTAACACCTCAGATGGCCTTCCTGCCAAAGACTGAGAGTGCCGACTCGGTGATCGTCACCGTGAGTGTAGCAGAGGGTGGGGATTACCTCATTGACATCGGTTATGACCCCACGGGAACTCTTGACGTGCGTCGCCTGACGGTCAACGGACATCCCATGGGTACGCTGGTCATGGCGAGCGGCGTCAATACGGGTAGTGACGATGTGGCCTACAGCAATATGGCGATGGTGAAACTGCTCAAGGGTGAAAACGTTATCCGCCTGGACCAAATCAGACTGCCCAAATCGTTCACACCCTGTCAGCCCGTGTATATGAGAGTCATTAAATATTAATGCGAGCGTTGCTCGCATTAGTGATTAGAGATTAGTGATTAGTGAGGCATCCGCTTTTGTGCGAGCGTTGCTCGCAGTTTAAAGTTTAATGTTTAAAGTTTAATGAAGCATCCGCATTCTGACAACTGAGAACTGACAACTGACAACTGAAGACTGAAAACTGACAACTGAAAACCGACAACTTTAAAATATAATTAGCTTATGAGAATTAAAATCTTTTTGATGGCAGGACTTGCAGCTGCGGCGCTCACCTGCCAAGCCGATGAGGGACGCTTGCTGCGTTTCCCCGGCACCAACGGCCGCGAAGTGGCATTCAGCTATGCCGGTGACATCTACACCGTGCCCATCACGGGTGGTACGGCTCGCAAATTGACCTCCCACAAGGGCTATGAGGCCTTCGCCCGCTACAGCCCCGACGGACAGACCATCGCCTTTACTGGCCAGTATGACGGCAATACCGAGGTGTATGTCATGCCCTCACAGGGTGGTGAACCCAAGCGTATCACGTTCACTGCCACCAATCCTCGTGACGACTGGGGCGACCGTATGGGTCCCAACAACATCACCATGGCGTGGACTCCTGACGGACGTGGCGTCATCTACCGCAACCGCATCAGTGACAGCTTTAACGGCAAACTGTGGTGTGCTCCCATTGACGGTAGCATGGCCCAGCCGCTGCCGCTGCCCGAGGGCGGTTTCTGCTGCTACAATGCCGATGGCAGCAAGTTGGCCTACAACCGTGTTTTCCGCGAATTCCGCACGTGGAAATACTACAAGGGCGGTATGGCCGACGACATCTGGATCTATGACACCCAGGCCAAGACGGTGACCAACATCACCAACAATATTGCCCAGGACATCGACCCGATGTGGATTGGCGACGAAATCTACTATATGAGCGATCGCGACAACCGCATGAACATCTTTGTCTATAACACCCGCACGGGTGCTACCCAGAAGGTGACCGACTTCACTGAATATGATGTGAAGTTCGCCAACTGCGGCGGCGGCAAGATCGTGTTTGAGAACGGTGGCTATCTCTATGTCCTTGACCCTGCTACCAAACGCAGCGAGAAGATTACCGTTTATCTCAACAGCGAGAACAACTTTGCCCGCGAGGAGCAGCGCAAGGTGAAGGACAACCTGACAGCCGGTAGCCTGGCTCCCGACGGCAGCCGACTGGCTATCAGTGCCCGCGGTGAGGTGTTTGACGTGCCCGCTAAGCATGGCGTGACCCGTAACATCACCCACACGCCCGGTGTCCACGAGCGCAATGCCGCTTGGAGTCCCGATGGCAAGAACATCGCCTACATCAGCGACCAGACGGGCGAGACCGAGATTTGGGTACGACCCGTGGGCAGCGACCAGGCTCGTCAGCTGACCTTTGACAACGACACCTACATCAGGGACCTGGAGTGGAGTCCCGACGGCAGCCAGATTGTCTATACCGACCGTAAGAACCGCATGGTGATGGTCAATGTCAACAGCAAAGTCGCCAACAAGAAAATCCTGCTCACCGATGAGATGGGCGAGATTCCCACGCCCAAGTTCTCACCCGACGGCAAGTGGCTGACCTATTACCGCCAAGGCCCCAACGAGTTTGGCGTGGTTTACCTCTATAATATCGCCGAGGGTAAGGAATATCCCGTGACCGACCGCTGGTATGACAGCAACTCGCCTGTCTTCAGCAGCGATGGCAAGTACCTGATTTTTGCTTCGGCGCGCGACTTCAATCCCATCTACAGCAGCGTCGAGTGGAACTTTGCCTACCGTGACATGGAGGGCATCTACCTCGTCCTGCTGTCCAAGGACACCCCGTCTCCCTTCCTCCCCAAGGATGACCAGGTGATGGCAGGTGACGACAAGTCCAAAGAGGCTCCTAAGGATGCCCCCAAGGACAAGAAAGGCAAGGGTAAAGCCCAGGCCGACCCCAATGCCGTGCGCATCGACATCGATGGCATTGCCGATCGCATCGTCAAGGTGCCCATCGGTACCGGAGCCTACGGCAACTTCGTGTGCAACGGCACCCACCTGTGGTACAGCGGCCGTGGCAGCGTGCGCGTGTATGACTTTGCCGAGCAGAAGGACGAGATGGTTGCCGAACGTGCCTACATGGTGCCCTCGGCTGACCTGAAGACGGCTGCCTACCTCAAGGGCGACAACGTCTATATCGCCCCCTTAGCTCCCCGCAAGGCTGACTTGAGCGAGGCAGTGAACCTGGACGACATGATAGCTACGGTCAACTATGACCAGGAGTGGAACCAGATTTTCAACGAGGCATGGCGTGCCTATCGTGACGGCTTCTACGTGGAGACCATGCACGGTGTGGATTGGCAGGCAATGCACGACAAATATGCCGCCTTGTTGCCCTACGTCAAGAACCGCCTGGACCTGACTTACGTCATCGGCGGCATGATCGGCGAGTTGGCAGTGGGCCACGCCTATGTTGACGGCGGTGACCACATCACCATCGACCAGCACAACATCGGTATGCTGGGTGCTGAGCTGGAGCAGGTGGCTAACGGCTTCAAAATCACCAAAATCCTGCGTGGTGCTCCCGACCGTGAGTCGTTGCGCTCACCGCTGCTCGAGCCGGGCATGAATGTCAAGGAAGGCGACATCATCACTGCCGTTGATGGCGTATCGGCCGCTGGCGTGAACAACATCTACACATTGCTGCGCGACAAGGCTGATGTGATGACCGAGCTGACCCTGGGCGACGGCCGCAAGGTGGTTGTCAAGCCCATCCAGAACGAGTATCCGCTCTACCACTACGAGTGGGTTCAGCACAACATCGACTATGTGAACGAGAAGACGGGTGGCCGTGTGGGCTACGTCTATATCCCCGACATGGGTCCCGAGGGCCTGCGTGAGTTCTCGCGCTATTTCTTCGCCCAGACCGACAAGGAGGCTCTTATCGTTGATGACCGCGCCAACGGTGGTGGCAACATCTCACCGATGGTGATTGAACGTCTGCTGCGTCAGCCTTACCGCTTGACGATGTTCCGCGGCAGCAACTACAACGGCACCATTCCCGAGCGCACGCTCTACGGTCCCAAGGTGCTGCTGGTGAACAAGTATAGCGCCAGCGATGGCGACCTGTTCCCCTGGTCGTTCAAGGAGAACAAGTTGGGTACTGTCATCGGCACCCGTTCATGGGGCGGCATCGTGGGCATCAGCGGCTCACTGCCCTATATGGACGGTACCGACATCCGCGTGCCCTTCTTCACCAACTATGACACTCGCGGCAACTGGATTGTTGAGAACCACGGCGTGGATCCCGACATCCTCATCGACAACGACCCCGTCTTGGAGAACCAGGGTATTGACCAGCAGCTGGACAAGGCCATCGAGGTTATCCTTGAACAACTCAAGGACCGCAAGCCCATGCCCAAGACGCCTGCTCCCCGCACGATGCATGACCTGGGCGTGGATTGATGCTCGCTGCGCTCGCTGATTAGTGATTAGTGAAGCATCCGCATTCTTTTAGTCTCACGCTAAGACGCTAAGTCGCGAAGACATTTATTATTGCTCGCAAGAGGCTCGCAATAGTTATTTATTGCATACCCTTGCGAGCAAATTTTATACGGAAAAGCCTGTAGAGACGCAAAATCTTGCGTCTCCCGATAGGCGACACAATATGCTGACCCTGGAGACGCAAAATTTTGCGTCTCTACATAGTTCGTACATCATTTTTCATCATTTTTCACCATTTTCCACATTTTCCACACTGTTCACATGGGTGTGTGATTTCACTCTGGGGTGGGAAATTTGTGGAAAGGCACGTATATAGTGGAAAGGGTGGAAAAAGTGAAAAATGGTGGAAAGACCAACTATTATTGATGAATAAACGTGGAAAAATTGGTATTTCGCAAACTTTCATGGGAGAAAATTTGGATTTCGGGGTGTTGATGTCGTAACTTTGCAGCGGCAAGTCTACGGTCGATAGCCGATGCTAATGACTAACGACTCGCCAATTTATTTCACTTATATTATTTTTTTATAATTTTTTACCATGGAAAACATAAATTTAATTCTAGACGCGATTGATCGCGAAGCAGTACTCTCCCCCGAGGAGAGATTAAATGAGGATTACAACAACTTCATGAAGCCTTATTTCATCGATCGCAATGTTGAATATCCCGATCCCGAGTACCTGATAGAGATTGGCGGTGTTCCCACGATGCCCAAGGGTAACCTGGTGGCTGTGAGCGCCAAGTGGAAGAACGGCAAGACCTTCTTTTGCGACATCTTGACTGCCATCTTCATGGGAAGCGACCGTTTTGTCAATTGCCGCAGCCTGTGGGAATCTGGACGGGCTTTGTTCTTTGACACTGAGCAGTCTGAGAGTGACACCAAGCGTGTCCAAGGGACCATAGATGCGATGACGCCCCTGAGCCGCCACGACGACTATAGGGTGGCATGCTTGCAGTCAGCACCCATAACTGGCGACACGTACAACAGCTCGGAGCCTTCCCGCTATGAGGTCATCAACCGTGCTATCGCACACGAGCATCCTGACCTGGTCATCGTTGATGGCATTGCCGACCTGATTTACAACTACAACGACGTGATTGAAAGCCAGATCATCGTCAACAAACTGGCGACGATGGCCAACAAGTACAATTGCTGTATCGTCGTGGTCATGCACCAGAACAAGAGCAGCTTGGACAAGAACATGAAGGGTCACCTGGGTACCATGCTTTATCAGAAATGCAGCGACGTGTTCAACGTCGAGAAGCACGACAGCGTGTTTGAGGTGAAACACGGTAACAGCCGCCACCGCACCTGCGACGGCATCTGCTTCAAACTCGATGCCAATGCCGTGCCCATAGATGCCGCAGCCGACCGCCGACTGCAACAGGAACAGAAAAAACAGGAAGACAAGGCCAAGCTGCATTCCAAGCTGGCTCACTGCTTTGAGGGTTTCAGCAAGCCCTTAAACAGCGCCGATGTACTTAATCTGATACAGGGAAGGCTAGGTGTGGGAAAGACACGAGCCTATCAACTGTTCAACAGCGGGAAGGAACAAGGACTGCTGACGAGTAGCGACGGCAATTTATTTTCCCTCCAAGCTTTATAAAACACTTCTATCAGCCATATTTCACTTTTCCACTATTTTCACTTCATATATATTAGAGTGAAAAAGGTGGAAAAGTGAAATATGGCATGTTATCCCAAGATTTACATGACAATAGACGTTGGGGGTTGCCTGCACTGGAGACGCAAGATTTTGCGTCTCTACATAGTTCGTACATCATTTTTCATCATTTTCCACCACTTTCCACATTTTCCACCCTGTTCACATGGGCGTGTGATTTCACTCCAGGGTGGGAAATTTGTGGAAAGGCACGTATATAGTGGAAAGGGTGGAAAGAGTGAAAAAACGAAAACAAAGGGCGCTAACTCTAAAAATATGTTTTCGGTCGCTTGCCATGAAGGAAAAATGCAGTATCTTCGCAGTTTGTAACAAAATCAGTATGAGAGAGACAAGACGAAATATTGCGGTGCTGGGTAGTACCGGGTCCATCGGACGTCAGACGCTCGACATCATTGCCGAATATCCCGACATGTTCAATGCCTGGCTGCTGGTAGCACGCAGCAGTGCCGACCTGCTCATCCAGCAGGCAAGACAGTTTCGCCCCCACATGGTCATCATTGCCGATGAGCAGTACTATGAGTATGTGCGTGATGCCCTCGAGGACACCGACATCGAGGTGGCAACGGGCAGCAGTACCATCGCCCAAGCCGTCACCGCGCCCGAGGTAGATACCGTGGTCACTGCCATGGTGGGCTACAGCGGCCTGGAATCGACGATTGCCGCCATCGGTGCTGGCAAGCGCATTGCCCTAGCCAATAAAGAGACCCTCGTGGTGGCTGGCGAACTCATTGACCGCCTGCTCAAGGATTCCAAGAGCGTGCTCTATCCCGTGGATAGCGAGCACGGCGCCTTCTACCAGTGCCTGGTGGGCGAGCGCATGCAGGACGTGGAGAAGCTGTGGCTGACAGCCTCGGGCGGTCCGTTCCGCACCTTTCCCAAGGAGAAACTCGCCACCGTTACCGCTGCCGATGCCTTGAAACACCCCAACTGGTCGATGGGAGCGAAAATCACCATCGACTCGGCGACGATGATGAACAAGGGCTTTGAGATGATCGAGGCTCGCTGGCTGTTTGGCATCTTGCCGCGCGACATCGAGATTGTGGTGCATCCCCAGAGTATCATCCACTCGATGGTGGCTTTCAAGGACGGCTCGGTGAAGGCCCAGTTGGGTTTGCCCGACATGCACCTGCCCATCCGTTACGCCCTGGGACTGCCTGACTGCCGCCTGGCGAGCGATTGCCGCAAGATGACCATCGAGGACATGGCGACGCTGACGATGGAACGCCCCGACCGCGAGAAATTCCCGCTGCTGGATACCGCCTACCGTGCGGCTCACCTGGGCGGCACAGCCCCCTGTGTGATGAATGCAGCCAACGAGATTGCCGTCGCCGCCTTCCTGCAGGATAAAATCCGCTTCACCGACATCTACCGCATCATCGAGAAAACAATGGAACAGATGCCTCACGTGGAGAGTCCCACCTACGACGACTACGTGACAAGCAATGATGAAGCTCGTGCGCGAGCGCTCTCGCTGATTAGAGATTAGTGATTAGAGATTAGTGAAGCATCCGCTTTCTGACGACTGAAAACTGACGACTGAAAACTGACAACTAAAAAAGACGAATAAAAAAAAGACGAATAAAAAATGATATTACTTGCATCAACGTTTTGGATCAAGACCTTTGAACTGCTGTTAGCATTAAGTATACTTGTTGTATTTCATGAGTTTGGACACTATTTCTTTGCCCGCGTTTTTGGCGTTTGGGTAGAGAAATTCTATATGTTCTTTAACTACAAGCTCACGCTCCTGAAATGGAAACCCGGCAAATATCTCAAGTGGTTCTCCACGGGAGACGAGATGGGAGCCATGGAAGAGGGCGAGGAGGTCAAGGAAGAAAACAAGACCTCGTGGCGTGCCACCGAGTATGGCATCGGCTGGATTCCCCTGGGCGGCTATTGCGCCATCTCGGGAATGATTGACGAGTCGATGAACACCGAGGCCATGAAGAAGCCCGCCAAGCCTTGGGAATTCCGCAGCAAGCCTGCCTGGCAGCGCCTGCTGATCATGCTGGGCGGCGTGTTGTTCAACCTGCTGCTGGCGATGATCATCTATGCCGGCATCGTCTATGCCGTGGGCGAGCAGTTCGTCAAGTTTGCTGACGCTACCGAGGGTATGGAATACTGCGACAGTGCACACAAGGTAGGCTTTGTCGATGGTGATATCCCCTTGGCTGCCGACGGGACGCCGCTGGGTTACCTGAACGCTGACGAGTTGCAGACCATGCTCACCGCCCATCAGGTGACCGTGCTGCGCAACCACAAGGACACCGTGACCATCAACCTGCCCGAGAATTTCATCTTCCAGGCCAATGAGGATGCCAAGAACGGAGAAATCTTTATGGCTTACCGCTTGCCGGTTGTCGTCTCTCAGACACAGCCCGGCATGGGTGGTGAAAAGGTGGGCTTGCAGGATGGTGACCGCATGATGGCCATCAACGGCGTGCCCACGCCCAGTTTCAGCGAGTTCACTGCCGAGCTGGAGAAGAACAAGGGCAAGAACATCACCCTTGACTTCGAGCGTGGCGGCAAGACCTTAACAGTCACCGATGTCCCCATTGACGGCAACGGCAAGTTGGGTATCCTGCTCACCGACCCGACCAAGATCTACAAGACGACGGTCATCCATTACAACATCCTGCAGTCGATACCTCGCGGCATCGAGATGGGATGGACCAAGATGGTGAACTATGTAAAGCAACTTAAACTCATCTTCACTCCCGAGGGAGCACAGAGCCTGGGTGGTTTCGGCACCATCGGCAGCATCTTCCCCGCTACATGGAACTGGGTGGACTTCTGGAATATCACCGCCTTTATCTCGGTGATCCTTGCCGTGATGAACATCCTGCCCATTCCCGCACTTGACGGTGGCCACGTGATGTTCCTGCTCTATGAGATCATCACCCGTCGCCAGCCCAGCATCAAGTTCCTGGAGAGGGCACAGTATGTAGGTATGATGCTGTTGCTTGCCCTGCTGCTGTATGCCAACGCTAACGACATTTATCGATTCTTGTTCAAATGATGCGAGCGTTGCTCGCAGTTTAGAGTTTAGAGTTTAATGTTTAATGAAGCATCCGCTTTCTGCCAACTGACAACTGAGAACTGACAACTGACAACTGACAACTGAGAACTGACAACTGACAACTGACAACTGAAAACTGAGAACTGTCAACTGAAAACTGAAGACTGACAACTGAAATAAAAATGACCTATAAAACTGTTACACTGAAACGAGGCAAGGAGGAATCGCTCGAGCGTTTCCACCCGTGGGTTTTCTCGGGTGCCATCGCTGCTGCCGACGAGACCATCGAGGAAGGCGAACTTGTTACCGTCTATACCCACGATGGCAAGCTCGTAGGCAATGGCCATAGCCAGATAGGTAGCATTGCCGTGAGGATGTTGACCTTTGACGACACTGCCATCGACGAGGCATTTTATGAGAAGCGCCTGTGTGACGCTTACCGTATGCGCCAGAACTTGGGCCTGCAACGCGAGGACAACAACGCCTTCCGCCTGGTGCATGGCGAGGGTGATTTCCTGCCCGGACTGGTGGTGGACATCTATGGTCCCACTGCCGTGATGCAAGCCCACTCGCCTGGTATGCACTTTGCCCGCAATATCATTGCCAAGGCCTTGACCCGACTGCCTGGCGGTATCGTCCGCAACGTGTATTACAAGAGCGAGACCACGTTGCCCTACAAAGCCCAGCTCGACCCGATGAACGACTACATCATCGGCAGCATGGAGAACGACGAGGCCCTGGAAAACGGCCTGCGATTCCATGTGGACTGGCTCAAGGGGCAGAAGACGGGCTTCTTTGTCGATCAGCGTGAGAACCGCAGCCTGCTGGAGCATTACAGCAAGGGACGACGGGTGCTCAATATGTTCTGCTATACGGGAGGCTTCTCGGTCTATGCCCTGAGGGGTGGGGCAGAGCTGGTACACTCGGTGGACAGTTCGGCCAAGGCTGTGCGCCTCACCGATGACAATGTGGCTCTCAACTTCGCTCCCGAGGACGGACGCCACAAGTCGTTTGCCGAGGATGCGTTCAAGTTCCTCGACAACATGGAGGCTGGAGCATATGACCTGATCATCCTTGACCCGCCTGCATTTGCCAAGCACAAGAGCGCCCTGCGTAACGCCCTGGTGGGTTACCGCCGACTGAATGCCAAGGCACTGGAGAAAATCGCTCCAGGCAGCATCCTGTTCACCTTCTCCTGCTCCCAGGCGGTGAACAAGGAGCAATTCAGGCTGGCTGTATTCAGTGCCGCTGCCCAGACGCGCCGCAAGGTGCGCATCCTGCACCAGTTGACCCAGCCCGCCGATCATCCCATCAATATCTATCATCCCGAGGGCGAATACCTGAAGGGACTGGTCCTCTATGTTGAATGATGAATCCACACGCACGCGTGGAAAAAAAAGAAAAAAGAGAAAAATCAAATTTTTAAAAATCATAATCATCAATCAAAAAACAATGAAGAAATTCTTTATCCTTTTTGCTGCCGTGGCTATGCTTGCCATGACCGCATGTAACGAGAAACCTGCCAAGAGTGGCGAGAACGCAGAGAACGGTACCGAACAGGTGGACAGCGCACAACTGAAAAAGAGCACTGCCAAGGTGGATGTCGAGAAGGCTAAGCCCACCGAGGACGGTAAGGACCATGTCGTTGCCCAGTTCAACACGCCCGACTATCAGGTACAGCTCGAGAATCTGGCTGACGGCACCTATCGCATCAGCATGTGGAAGGTTGGTCAGGACAAGGCCGGCAAGCCCGAGCAGGTCGCCGAGACCAAGCAATGCGTGATGAAGGACGGCAATTACCTGATGAAGACTGACGACGGCACCATCTATGTCATCAATTCCAACGCTGGCGCCGAGAGCCTGACCATCATGAAGGGTAACGAGATGATTTATCCTAAAATGAAATGAGAAAAACGGCATTTTTCCTGACCTTGCTTCTCCTCGTGACGGCATCTTGTTCCAAGAATGAGAGAAACGAAAAGAAGTTCCTCAAGGGAATTCTCAGCGAGAGCTTTGAGGAGTCGGCTGCTGCCAATCAGGAATTCAACCTGTGGCTCTCGAGCGACGAGGGGACGATGACCTATGACTTCCCGCTGATGCGTGAACAGATCGGGCTCAAGGTGGCAACAAGCCCCGATAGCGTGGTGAGGTGCTACAGTTGGTGTCTCGACCGCAACAGCGAGAATCCCAAGTATGACAACGTCATCCAGTGGATTGCCCAAGGTAGAATGGTGGCATTCAGCGGAACCCTTGATTACCTGCTTGCAGGACGCAAGAATGACCTCAAGAAGATGTCCTCGTTCGGTCATAGCATCGACACCATCTTTGAGATTACCAGCGGCAACCGTCCGGTTTACATGATCGGCCAGTCCTTTATCTATGATGGGAAAAAGCGCAAGGCCTACGTGTCGGCTGCCTATATAAATGGTGTCCGGCTCATGCTCTTGCCCAACTTCTTTGACGGCATCGAGTTTGCCGGCAACAATGTGTTTATCGACGATGGCAGCACGCCCATCAGTGACCTGTTCAAGTGGGACGAGAAGAGCAAACGCTTCTATGCCTATCAGACCGATGACAGTTCCAGGCTCATCCCTGGTAAATACACCATCTTTGAGCTGGGCAGCGAGCGTTTTAAACGCCTGCCTGACGAGTGACCCATTAACCTGAACATCAACAGCAATTAATAAACGATAAGATTATTTTTATGAAGAAAATGTTTTTTGCCGCAATCATGACAGCGGCTTTATCTACTACCGCAATGGCACAGAACAGCAACTTCAACTACTCGGTGGACCGCTTTGCCGACATCGAGGTGCTCCGTTACCAGGTGCCTGGCTTTGAGGAGTTGTCCCTCCAGCAGAAGGAGCTGGTTTACTACCTCACCGAGGCTGCCCTCAACGGCCGTGACATCCTCTTTGACCAGAACTGCAAGTACAACCTGATGGTTCGCCAGACACTGGAAGACATCTACCGCAACTACAAGGGCGACAAGAACAGCAAGGACTATCAGGCCTTTGTGAAATATCTGAAGCAGGTGTGGTTCGGCAACGGCATCCATCACCACTACTCAATGGACAAATTCACGCCTGAATTCTCCAAGGCTTTCTTTGACAAGCAGTTTGCAGCATTGCCCAATGCCAAGAAGCGTGCCGACGAGAAGAAGGTGCTCGACCGCGTTATCTTTGACCCCACATTCATGGCCAAGCGCGTCAACCAGGCCGATGGTGAAGACCTGATCCTCACGTCTGCCTGCAACATGTATGAGGGTGTAACCCAGCAGGAAGTCGAGAATTTCTACAACAATCTCAAGGACACCACCGACCTCACTCCGATTTCATGGGGTCTGAACTGCAAGGTGGTGAAGAAGAACGGCAAGATCGTCGAGGAGCCCTACAAGGTGGGCGGACTCTACAGCAAGGCCATCGAGAAGATTGTCTATTGGCTCCAGAAGGCTGCTACCGTGGCCGAGAACGAGGGTCAGCGTGCCTACATCAACGAGCTGATCAAGTTCTATCAGACCGGTTCGTTGAAGACCTTTGACGACTACAGCATCATGTGGGCCGAAGAGACCGCGAGCGACGTGGACTTTATCAACGGCTTCATCGAGAGCTACGGTGACCCCCTGGGCATGACCGGTTCATGGGAAGGCATGGTCAACTTCAAGGACAAAGCCGCTTCACGCCGTTCTAAGCTCATCAGCGGCAATGCTCAGTACTTTGAGAGCAACTCGCCCGTTGATGACCGCTTCAAGAAGAAAAACGTGAAGGGCGTAAGCGCCAAGGTTATCACCGCTGCCATCCTGGCTGGTGACAGCTATCCTTCAACGCCCATCGGCATCAACCTGCCCAACAGCAACTGGATTCGTGCCGCCCATGGTTCCAAGTCGGTCAGCATCGACAATATCACCGACGCCTATAACAAGGTGGCTGCCGGCACTGGCTTCAACGAGGAGTTTGCCTACAGCAACGTTGAGGTGGAACTGATGAAGAAGTATCTCGACATCGCCGATGCTCTGCATACCGACCTGCACGAGTGCCTCGGCCATGCATCGGGCCAACTGCTGCCCGGTGTTGACCCTGATGCCCTCAAGGCCTACGGCTCATCGCTGGAGGAAGGCCGCGCCGACCTGTTCGCCCTCTATTACCTTGCTGATCACAAGCTCGTGGAGCTGGGTATCTTCCCCAACATGGACACCTACAAGGCCGAATACTACAAGTACATCATGAACGGTCTGATGACCCAGTTGACCCGCATCGAGCCGGGTAAGGACATCGAGGAGGCCCACATGCGCAACCGCAAGTTCATCAGCGAGTGGTGCTACCAGCATGGCAAGAAGGACAACGTCATCGAGTATGTGAAGCGCAACGGTAAGACCTATATCCGCGTCAACGACTACGAGAAACTGCGTGGCCTGTTCGCCCAGCTGCTTGCCGAGGTACAGCGCATCAAGAGCGAGGGTGACTACGAGGCTGGACGCCAGCTGGTGGAGACCTACGGTGTCAAGGTTGACCCCGAAATCCACAAGGAGGTGCTAGCCCGCTACGAGGGTCTGAACATCGCTCCCTATAAGGGCTTTGTTAACCCCATCTATACTCCGGTCTATGACAAGAACGGCAAGCTGATTGACGTCAAGGTTTCTTACACCGAGGGCTACATTGACCAGATGCTGCGCTACAGTCAGGACTATTCACCGCTGACGCATTGATTCTTGTAAAAGTGTTAGAGTAGTTTTTGCTCAACACCAGTGACAAACAAACGGGAGCCATTCATTTGGCTTCCGTTTTTCCATTCCATGAAGCCACAAGTTATGGGACATCGGTAAAAACTATAAACGCAAACCCCTAAACTCTAAACTTTTTTATGTAATTTTGCAGGCTGAATTGCGCCGTAACTCTTGGGCGCTGAATAATGAATGTATGATAGATTTTTTTGACAACATAGATAACGATTTGAACGAGGGCGGAACCCGCGTGGTTCCCATCATCACCGAGATTCGCGAGGTGGTTGACGAAACCGATATCAAGGACAGTAAGGCCGATGATATCCCCATCCTGCCGCTGCGCAACATGGTGCTCTTCCCCTCGATGACGATGCCTGTATCGGTGGGCAGGGACAAGTCGATGCGCCTGATCAGGGAGGCGATGGAAAGCCACAGCAGTATTGCCGTGATCTGCCAGTACGACAGCCATGTTGACGACCCCATGGAGCGGGACCTGTATCGGTTTGGCACTATCGCCACCATTATCAAGATACTGGAGCTGCCCGACGGAAACACCAACGTCATCCTGCAAGGCCGCTCGGCTTGCCAGTTGGAAAAGGTGACCCACATCCTCCCTTACCTGCGCGGATCGGTTACTCTGGTCGAAGACAAGCTGCCGCTGGCTGGCGACAAGGAGTTTGAAATGCTCATGCAGTCCATTGCCGAAGTCACCCTGCGCATGTTGCGCAACATGGGAGCCAACGGCCGTGAACTGGCATTTGCCATGAAGAATATCGACAACCCGATGTACCTGATGAACTTCCTGGCAACCAACATCGCCTTTGACCCGGACCAGAAACAGCACATGCTGGAGGAGCGTGACGTGAAGAAACGCGGCTATCTGCTCTATCAGCTCCTTGCCCGCGAGGAACAACTGGTTGAAATCAAGGCCAATATCCAGGAGCGCACCCGCGAAGACCTGTCACAGCAGCAGCGGGAACACTTCCTGCAGCAGCAGATACGCACCATCCAGGAGGAACTGGGAACGGACATCGACGATATCGAGGAACTCCACGAGAGAAGCCTGAAGATGAAATGGAGCGAGGATGTACAGAAACAGTTTGACAAGGAACTGCGCAAACTGGAACGTCTCAACCCCCAGTCACCGGATTACTCGGTCCAGTATGCCTATCTCGACAATATGCTCAACTTGCCGTGGGACACCTATACCGAGGACAACTTTGACCTCAAGAAGGTGGAAGAGAAACTCAATGCCGACCACTACGGGCTGGAGAAGGTCAAGGACCGTATCCTGGAGCATTTGTCGGTACTGAAGTTGCGCGGTGACTTGAAGGCGCCCATCCTCTGCCTTTACGGCCCTCCGGGCGTGGGCAAGACCTCGCTGGGCAAATCCATTGCCGACGCGCTCCATCGCGAGTATGCCCGCATCTCACTGGGTGGCCTGCATGACGAAGCCGAAATCCGCGGTCACCGCCGCACCTACATCGGTGCCATGCCCGGACGCATCATCGCAGCCCTTGCCAAGTGTGGCAGCAACAATCCCGTGATTGTGCTTGACGAGATTGACAAGGTGGGGCAGGACTTCAAGGGTGATCCGTCATCGGCATTGCTCGAGGTGCTGGATCCCGAACAGAACGGCCATTTCCACGACAATTACCTGGATGTGGACTATGACCTCTCCAAAATCCTGTTCATCGCCACCGCCAACAGCCTGGCAACGGTGAGCCGCCCGCTGCTTGACCGTATGGAAGTCATCGAGATCAATGGCTATATCCCCGAGGAGAAACTGGAAATCGCCAAGCGCCATCTCGTCCCCAAGGAACTGGATAACAACGGTTTCAAGAAGAATGAGATCAAGTTCGGGAAGCAGACCATCCTCAGGATTATCGAGGACTACACCCGCGAATCAGGCGTGCGCCAACTGGAGAAAAAAATCGCAACGGTCCTGCGCCGTGTGGCACGACACAAGGCCAGCGGTGACGCATTCCCCACCAGCATCAAGCCCGATGACCTGAAAGAGTATCTGGGAGCACCCGATTACAGCCGCGACAAGTATGAAGGCAACGAGTTTGCCGGTGTGGTGACGGGACTGGCATGGACAGCCGTGGGTGGCGAGATCCTGTTTGTGGAATCCTCGTTGGCTCGTGGCAAGGGTGAGAAACTCACATTGACGGGCAATCTGGGCGACGTGATGAAGGAGTCGGCGGTCATTGCTTTGCAATACCTGCGTTCACACTGTTCGTTGCTGAACATTGACCCGGAACTGTTTGACAAATACAACATCCACATCCATGTGCCCGAGGGCGCTATCCCCAAGGACGGCCCGTCGGCAGGCGTGACGATGGTGACCTCGCTTGCCTCATCGTTTACCCAGCGCCGCGTGAAGGACCACCTGGCCATGACAGGCGAAATCACCCTGCGTGGCAAAGTCTTGCCCGTGGGCGGCATCAAGGAGAAAATCCTCGCAGCCAAGCGCGCCGGTATCCGCGAGATCATCCTGTGTAAGGACAACCGCAAGGACATTGAGGAAATCAACGAATTGTACCTCAAGGGTTTGACCTTCCACTACGTGAACACCATCAAGGACGTGCTCAATATCGCCTTATTGCCCGATAAGGTGAAAGACGCCATCGAGTTGTAAAACCACACCATATAAACGATATCGCCACGGAACCTTGAAGTTACCGTGGCGATACTGTTATGTAATATCCTGTATGTACAAAAAAAGAGAAAAAAAAGAAAAACAGGACGGGATTTACTTGAACAAGAAGACCTCGCTAATGGATTTCTTGCTGTTGACATGGCTGATCGTGTGAGCAAACAGCTTATCGACACTGATGACGCGCACCTTGGGGCAACGATCGGTGTCGTAGGGGATACTGTCGCTGATGACCAGCTCGTCCAGGCCACTCTCCATCACGCGCTGTGAGGCGGGATCGCTCATTACGGCATGAGAGATATAGGCACGCACGCTGCGGGCTCCATGCTCCTTCATCAACGAGGCAGCCTTGCAGATGGTGCCAGCGGTGTCCACCATATCGTCAATGAGAATCACATCCTTGTTCTGCACGTCGCCGATGATGGTCATGCTCTCGACCACATTGGCCTGCTGACGATGTTTGTGACACAGCACGAGAGGTTTGTTGAAGTATTTAGCGTAGGAGTTTGCCCTCTTGGCACCGCCCACGTCAGGCGAGGCGATCACCATGTCTTTGAGGTTAAGCGACTCAATGTCGGGAACAAACATTGTCGAGGCATACAGGTGGTCAACAGGAATGTCAAAGAAACCTTGAATCTGGTCGGCATGCAAGTCCATCGTGATCAAGCGGTCGATACCAGCTGCAATCAGCAGGTTAGCGACCAGTTTGGCAGCAATCGACACGCGAGGCTTGTCCTTGCGATCCTGACGCGCCCAACCGAAGTAGGGGATAACGGCAATCACCGAGTGAGCCGAGGCGCGCTTGGCAGCATCGATCATCAGCAAGAGCTCCATCAGATTCTCGCTAGCGTTAAACGTTGATTGAACAAGATAGACTTCTGCACCACGCACAGGTTCCTCATAGCATACTTCAAACTCACCGTCAGCAAAATGCATGATGTTGAGTTTGCCCAATTCCACACCAAGTTGTTTTGCAATCTTCAAGGCTACATAACGCGAGTTAGTGCCCGAGAATAACTTCATTTCAGCCATAACAAAAAAACCATAAATTTGTTTACCTCCGCAAAGATAGTGTTTTTTTGTTAATGGTTGTATAGTTAATTGATAATAGTTGTGCTCAAACAATACTTTTTTTCATTTTTCATGTGATGTTGCCGCTTTACTCTAATAAGGATGTTGGCAGTTTCTATGACAAGACTAGCACGCTTTCAGCCATTTATTAAAGATTTATGAGAGTTGGCACGTTTATTGTTCTGTCATAATCGAAGTGTTTTATTATTAATTGAATTATGACAATGAAAAAGTCGCAAGACAGTTACCCATCTACGACACCCCGTCAGTTACCGCCTCACGCCTATCACCCAAATCCGTCCCTAAACATCAACCGTAGGCCCTTTATCGCTATGCCCGACTAATAAAAAATGTGGGCAACAGCCTGACAGACTGTCACCCACAAGAATAATCCTATATTGACGATCAGTAGAAAACTCTAATCATCAAGTTTCAAGGTAATTAACCGAGCAGGGCCTCGGCCATGTTGAGGGCGGCACGACGGCCGTCGCCCATGGCGAGGATAACGGTAGCACCGCCACGCACGATGTCACCACCGGCATAGAGGTCGCCAACCGACGACTGCATGGTCTCCTCGTTGACCACGATGGTGTTGCGCTTGCTGATGTCCAGTCCGGGAATCGAGCGGGGCACGAGCTGGTTGGGCGAAACGCCTACAGCCACAATCACCAGGTCAACGGGAATTTCCTCGATGGCACCCTCGACGGGCACAGGGCTGCGACGACCCGAAGCATCGGGCTCGCCGAGTTCCATCTTCTGCACGCGCATGGCAACTACGCGGCCCTTGTCGTCACCGATATACTCGATGGGGTTGTGCAGGGTCATGAACTCAACGCCTTCTTCCTTGGCGTGGCCGATTTCCTCACGACGGGCGGGCATCTCCTCCTCGCTGCGGCGATAGATGAGGATGACGCGCTCGGTACCCATGCGCAAAGCGGTACGGGTCGAGTCCATAGCAGTGTTACCACCACCGATAACAGCGATGGTCTTGCCGCGCAGCACGGGGGTATCACCACCGCGACCGGCTTCCATCAGGTTGATACGGGTGAGGTACTCGTTGCTTGACATGATACCATTGAGGTTCTCACCGGGGATATTCATGAAGCGGGGGAAACCGGCACCACTGCCGACAAACACGCCCTTGAAGCCCATCTCATGCAGGTCCTCATAGCTGATGGTCTTGCCCACCAGGCAGTCCTTAACAAACTCAACGCCCATCTTCTTGAGACCCTCGATCTCATAGTCCACGATGTGGTTGGGCAGACGGAATTCGGGGATACCATACTTCAATACGCCACCAATCTCGTGCAATGCCTCAAAGACGGTCACGCTGAAGCCCTTCTTGGCCATGTCACCGGCAAACGACAGTCCTGAAGGACCGCTGCCGATAACAGCAACCTTGATACCATTGGCGGGAGCCATAGCGGGCACTTCCTGGGGCAGGTTGTCACGCTGCCAGTCAGCAGCGAAGCGCTCCAGATAACCAATGGCCACGGCGGGGTGGTTCATCTTGGTGTGGATGCAACGAGACTCGCACTGCTTCTCTTGGGGGCAAACACGGCCACACACGGCGGGCAGTGAGCTGGTCTCCTTGAGGGTAGCGGCGGCCTCGCCGAACTCGCCACGCTCGATGTTCTTGATGAACTTGGGAATATTGATGTTTACGGGGCAACCGGTTACACACTGGGGATTAGCACAGTCCAGGCAGCGGCTGGCCTCAACAACGGCCTGCTCGGCGTTGATGCCCTGGTTCACCTCCTCGTTGCAGGTGATGCGGTATTTGGGGTCGAGCTGCGGCATCTCCACGCGGGGGATTGCGGTGCGCTCCTTGGGAGTCTTGGAGTTACGCAAGTCAATGCGCCACTGTTCGTTACGGGAATCCATATTGTTCTGTTCCATTTTAATTCTGTTTTTTCACCTTAGTCCTTAGCTTCTAGAATGTCTAGAGTATCTAGAATATCTAGTAATTCCTAATTCCTAACTTCTAATTCCTAATTATTGTGCTCCTTTCAAGCGCATCATCAACTCGTCAAAATCAATCTCATGGGCATTGAACTCGGGACCCTCAACGCACACAAAGTGCGTCTTGCCGCCCACGGTCACGCGGCAAGCGCCGCACATGCCGGTACCATCGACCATGATAGCGTTGAGCGAAGCCTCGGTGGGCACCTCATACTTCTTGGTCAACAGGGCACAGAACTTCATCATGATGGCGGGACCGATGGTCACGCAGTAATCGACCTTCTCACGCTTGAGAACCTCTTCCATACCGACGGTGACAACACCCTTGTTGCCGTAGCTGCCGTCATCGGTCATGATGATCACCTCATCACTGGCTGCACGCACCTCGTCCTCCAGGATGATGAGGTCCTTGGTACGACCTGCGAGCACGCTGATCACGCGGTTGCCAGCCTCCTTCATCGCACGGATGATGGGGAGTAGGGGAGCGGTACCTACACCACCGCCTGCACACAGGACGGTGCCATACTTCTGGATGTGTGTTGCCTGGCCCAGGGGACCTACTACGTCATGCAGGAATTCACCCGGTTCCAGAGCACAAATCTTGCGCGTACTGTCACCAACGCTCTGGATGACCAGGGTAATGGTGCCATCCTTGGGGTCGCTGTCGGCGATGGTCAAGGGAATGCGTTCGCCTTTTTCGCCAGCGCGGACGATCACAAAGTGACCTGCGCGGCGTGCCTTGGCGATGAGGGGAGCCTCAACGACAAGCTTCGTCACGTTAGCAGAAAACTGCTCTTTACTAACGACTTTGTTCATTTGTTTTTAGTTAATTAGTTGATATTGTTTAAGTTCAGATTCTTATCATAAGTTTTTATAGTAACTATAGGAACTATAGGAACTATAGTGCAGCAGCAAACTCTTTGCCGAACTGGCGGCTCTGCTCCAGAGCATCCTGATCGGGAACCCACTGGGCACGGATGCCGTCATTCACGGGTTCGATGCCTGCAGCCTTGAGGTGCTCGGTGATGAGTTTGGGGGCTTCGCCACTCCAGCCGAAGCTACCGAAGGCGGCACCTTTTTTCTTCTTCAGCTTCATGCCCTTCAACATCTCGAGGATGCCTGCGATGGCATAGCTGTAGCCGTTGTTGATGGTGGGAGAGCCCACGAGGACGGCACGGGAATGGAACACCTCGGTGAGGATGTCATTCTTGTCGTTCAGCGCGGCATTGTAGATCTTAACCGTGGTCGTGGGTGACTGCTCGCGGATACCCTCGGCGATAGCCTGAGCCATCAGGCGGGTGCTCTGCCACATGGTGTCATAGACGATGGTCACCTGATCCTCCTGGTAATTGTCGCTCCATTGCAGGTATTTCTCAATGATCAAGCCAGGATTGTTGCGCCAGATGATACCGTGGCTCGGGCAGATCATCTTCAAGGGCAGGTTCATGCCTACAACTTCCTTCACCTTGCGATTGCAAAGCGGGCTGAAGGGAGCAATGATGTTGGCATAATATTTCTCAGCCTCCTGCAACACCTCGGCCATGCACACCTGGTCGTCATAGAGCGACTCGGTAGCATAATGCTGACCGAAACCGTCGTTGCTGAACAGGATTTCCTCACCGCTCAGGTAGCAGAACATGGTGTCGGGCCAGTGAAGCATGGTAGCCTCGATAAAGGTCAGTGTGGTATCGCCCAATTCCAGCTTGTCGCCGGTCTTGACGTTGACAAAGTTCCAATCCATGTGATAGTGACCACGGATGATGGCCTCGCCCTTAGCAGTGCAATAGATCGGTGTGTCAGGGATTTCGCGCATGAGGTCAACAAGAGCGCCGCTGTGGTCTATCTCGTTGTGGCACATCACGATATAGTCAATCTCGTTAAGGTTGATCTCCTTCTTGAGGTTGGCAACGAACTCTCGGCTGTAGGGCAACCACGAGGTGTCAATCAGCACATTCTTCTTGTCACGGATCAGGTAGGAGTTGTAACTCGAGCCGCGGTGGGTGGACAATTCGTCGCCATGGAAGGTCTTCAATTCCCAGTCCACTTTACCTACCCAAGTCACTCTCTCGGTCAGTTTTTTTGCCATTTGTCTATAGTATAGTCAGTTAATAAGTTGATTTCCAAATATCCTGCAAAGGTACTGCTTTTTATTCACAATGGCCTAAAAAATCCAATATTTTTCATTTTTTATGTATGATAGTAACTGAGCTGCCAAAAAGCAATTCATGGATCATGAGGAGAGAACATCTAATTTGCTGGTTCTCAGTAAAACCGTTTGAGAATTCAAAAAACAAAGTGGAAGGACTAATTCCTTCCACTCATGTGGCTAATGCAAGCCAAGTAAACTGTAATTAAAAATGGTTTAGAATCAGTTGCCACAGTAGGTGCCGATGAAGAAGATGCTGCGGGTGCTCTCCTCGAGTATAAAATACAGGAAGGGGCGGTTGGCATGGAACTCGGCTTTTTCATAGTGCTGTGGTCCAGGGGATGTTTCTCCCATCACCGAAACGGTCACTGCCGAGGCTTTGGCTCCGTCCTCGTCGACTTCGATCTTGGCCTTCTGCTTCATCATTGATACAAACAGGCTGGCGTTGGACATGTTTGAGAAGTCGGCACTGGCCGTGAACGCCGATTTGATGCCCATGGGCTCGAGGACATCTATCAGATCGATGTCGCTCACGATTTCAAACCGCGGCATGAGAATATCCACCTCGTGGGGCGTCATGTCGATGGCGTCCAGATGGTCGGTCAATTCCTGCTGGCTCATCTCGCGGATGAGGTCGCCCGTGGTCTTCCCCTCGGCAGGTAGCATGACATACATGCTGTAGCCGCCGCTGCCAAAGGGTATGCGCAGCATGGAGCACAACTCGCTCTCGCAGCCCTGTGCGATGGCCTTGCGGTGCATGAGTTCACGCGTCACGATAGATCCGTCAGGCAAGGTGAAACTCGAGTTACGGGTGTCGTTTTTGTCAAATTTCTCTTTCCAGTCAGCATTGAAATAGATGGCGTTCAACAGACACATGGCGGCATTGGGATTCAACTCGTCAAGGATACAGGGAATCATCCCGGCTGTATTCTTTGAGCACCACTTATTGATTTTCTCCAAGGTACTGCTCTTGGTGAAGTCCAGAGCATCGACTTGAGCGCTATAATAGTTCTGCATGTCGTTGACATACTGTTTGAGCAGGCTTAATCCTTTGGCTGAATTGACGTTGATGCAGTTGGCGATTTTCACGGTCGCAGCCGGATCGACGTTAGGCGCTCCTTCAATCATTTTCTTGCAGAATTCGTTCACCGCCGTCGGGTCTGAGCCGAATCCCAGCGTTGCGGTGATTTCGTCACGCGTGGTTCCTGCTGCACCGGCGTTAAGCATTCCCAGCATATAGGTCACACTGATGGGTGACACCACAGTGCTGACCTCGCCTTGCTGCTCCTGCATGGTCTGGAACAGCCGCCATGCAAACTCATTGTTGTTGTCACGCATTTGCTTTTGTTCAGCGCTCAACTGGATGGGCTTTTTATCGGGAAGCATATAAACTACTTCACCGTCATCTTTACAGGCCGTCAATGCCAGCATCACCAGCAACAGGGTCATTAATTTCTTTGTCATGTTCATGATTTTATGCTTTATTTCAAGTGCAAAAATACTATTGTTAAGTCACAATGCAAATACCCAAAAGGGTGTTTTTCTCATCTCACAATTAAAAGCGGTAGCCGAAGGAGAGTTGGGCGTTGCCGTTCCTGGCGCTATCGTCTTTATATAGCGGCACCAAGCCCAGGGTGTAGCGGAGCTGAACAAAGACTCGTTCATTGAAATTGTAGGTCGCGCCAAGTCCGATGCCGAAATCAAAGTTTCTATGATACATGTTGTGCGTTGCTTTCATCTTTTTGCCATCCTCTTCCCACTTATCAGTGTACTTGTCATAGACTTTAAAACCAAATTGCGGGCCGAGGTCAATGCTCAACGATGATGCCACATAATACTTAAGCATGACTGGAATGTTGATGTAATTAGTCTGATAAGTCGTGATGACATCAACGGCAGGGTCTTTGTCGATCCAATCTTTCCACTCGCTCTTGGGGCGTTTATGAGTAGCGAAAACCACCTCGGGGGCGATAGCAAACTTACTGCTGGCGCGGTATTCCATAAACACACCTGCCTGATAGTTCAACGCACTTTCATCGTTGATGTCTTTACCCCACCAGTGGGTATAGTCCACGCCGATCTTAGGGCCAAAAGTGAAATTCTTCTGCGCCTTGGCTGTCCCCGCGGCCATCAGCATGCACACAAGTGCAATCATTATCTTCTTCATGATCAATCAATTATTAGGTTGGTTAATTAAAGAGGTTGCCACTGAACTCGTGAAGACTCACATTGGTGCTAAATGAGCCTGAAAAATGGGTGCAGCCCCTATCGATAGTCACGTCCACGTCAGTGAGGTCGAAAGAACCGCCTTGAGTGGCCTTGGCCAAGTCAGCCTTGATGAGGTAGCCATCATCAGTAATTGTCACGTTCAAACCCTTGTATTCGACAACTGCTGCTTGCACAGCACCATTGACGCCTGGAACAAAATTGCTGATCTGCATGACACAAGTCTTGGCATTGCTGTCCAGCATGAACAAATAGGATGACATATTTGTATTAGAGGTTGCGCCAGCCTCGTCGCTGATGTTTGTGATGACATTGTTGAACAGCAGATTGGTGGTGCAGACCATGGTGTAATCATCTTGCTGAAAAGAGTATCGCATCATGCCAGTTTGAATGTCGATGGTACCTTCTAGGTTTCTTACTCCGCCACCCAAATCATTGGTTGTCGAGAAAGAATAGATACCAATTGGAGAGCCATATGGTGAGGGCATTTCCAACTCGGGCGTGGTAAGCGTGTGTGATTGCCCATCAATATCCTTGTAGGTGCTTGTGATTTTGATGGTGTGCATTGCCAAGCTACCATTAAAGTTGATTTCTACCTCAGCTGTGCCTTGTGAGAACACAACCACACCATTCCTGCATGCTCGGTTATTGATGGCTGTAGTGAATTTCTGCTTGTTTTCATACTCATCATCGTTGTTGCAAGCAGTGAGTAAAGACATCGCCAACACAGCCAGCATCAGGTTCATCAGTTTTTTTGTTGTTTTCATGATTTAATGATTATTTAATTGTTTTGAATTTATTATTTTTATTCCCCGGCGAGGCGGTTCAGGCTCTCCTTGATGATGGTATAGGAACGGCCCAAGTCCACCTCACTGGTATAATATGTCATGCTCAGGTTTCTTATGAAACTGGCGAGCAGGATGCGTTGCTCTTCGGGCAGTGTTTCATCATAATGATAGGCCATAAATGCGCCCAACAGGCAATAAGACTTGTGTGATAGATAGAGGTTTGCGGAAGATGTAACATTAGCAATAAAATCTTTATAAAGCACCTCTTTGGCGAGTCTTGACACCTGCTCCTGATTAAATGCCCGATAATCGCAGGCTGTGCACAGCACCAGTGTCCATGCTATCATTGATGGTTCGTTCACACTGATCTTTCCTTCTTCATTGTAGCCCAACTGAACAAAGAGGTCTATCACGGCTTCGGCTCCGCTTTTACGTTTCATGAGTTCCCCATAGCCATTAAATCTTGTCATCACCGATAGAATGCCTTCATAGTAATTGTTGAATGCTGCCCAATCGATGTTATAGGGGTGATTGAAGCAGGTCCAGGCAAGGTTGGGTGTTGACATGTTTTTGAGCAAATCTGTGGGAACGTTGCACATAGCAATGAGTTCATCACCTGTTTGCGCTTCGTGTTTGTGCTCTCTCCAATAGTCATAGGTGTAACCCTCGCCCTGCAGATCGCTGTCGTCAATCGTGGGCGTGGGCCACATTTGGAAACCTCCCACAGGCAATACTGGGATTGAAGGGTCCTCTTGAATGATGGGAGGTTCCATGTCCGGCTCATCTTTACTACATGCCGTCAAACACAATATGACCATCATTGCCATAAATAACATTTTCGTTCTCATATCTCTATTGTTGTTTAATTGGTTAATTGACATATTTGAGTTGTCTATTCTTAATTCCTCCCCTAAGATAGGGGAGGTGGCGCGAAGCGACGGAGGAGTATGATGCCTCCTGATTGTAAGCCTTATGTAGTATCAACGCCCCCTTACCCCCTCTAATCTTAGAGGGGGAGTTGCTGATTACCTCATTATTTTGCAAGTGAATTATCATGTTTAGTTGACTGTTTCTTGGGTGCGTTGCAGGGTGGCATCATTGCCGCTGCGGCGCTTGAACGGGTTGTTGATGGTGTTGAACGTCCACCTGACCATGAGCGAGACGCTGCGTGAGTCGTTATGGATATCGGTGCGGTTGAACACGTTACCGTATTGGGTCTCGTTGCGGGTGCTCATGCTGCGGTTAAACACGTCATTGAAGTTGGCGCCCAGGGTGAGTCTGTCGCCAAGCAGGCGGGCCATCACGCTCAGGTTCAACCCCAGCCTTGAATTGCAACGGGTGCTACTACCCGAGGTCCAGGGCGTAGAATACAGCAGGTCGCACCCCAGCATCACATGCTGCGAGAGGTTGTACTGAAAGTTGCCGTGCAGCACGGCAAACGGCCTGCTCTCGATCTTGTCCCGCCCCAATGATGGCACGGGAATGCGGGGCCATGTGCCCGACGCCAGCAAGAAGACGTTGAAATATCTGTTGCTGTAGGAATAATCCAGATCGAGGCTCAGGGCATGAATGCGCCCGATGTTGATGGGGCTCTGGAGCAAGGCTCCTGAACTCAACAACTGATGTACGGTCTGGATGGCGTTGTCCACACGGCTGTAGGACAGCTGGGCCGCAAAATGGCGATACTGTGCCGTCAGGGCAAAGCGGTCGGTCGCCGTGGGGCGCAACTCGGGATTGCCCGTGGCAAGGTCATCGGCGCCCAGGTAGATGATATTGGGCGACAGGCCGTTGCTCGGTGAATTCTCTTGCGATGAATGGCCCGTCATGAAATCAGAGTTTGACAAGAAGGAATAACCCAGGCTATTGTACGGCAACACGTTAAAGTAGAATGTGGAGCGCAACTGGTTGTAGGACGGACGTACGAGCGTGCGGCGATAGCTGGCCGTGAGGTCAAGGTCGTCATTCACCCGATAACCCACCTTAAGGCTTGGCAACAGGTCATGATAGGTTTTCTCATAACGGATAACGACATCCTGAAGCGTTTTGGTGTAGTCATACTCATAACGCAATCCTAGGTTCAAGCGCCAGTGCTTCCACTGCTTGCTCAACGCATAATAGGCCGAGGTCCAGTAGTTGTTGCGGTTGCTTCGCTGCCTATCGCCCGCTTTCTCTACTTCGCTGGTATTATTTGCATGGCCCCATTCCAGTCCCGACTTGTGCTCCCAACCACGGGTGACAAAGTCATATTTTGCCGTGGCCGTGCTGATCTCATAGTCGTTGAAATAGTCAATCATTTGAGGTTCCTGGCCAGGGCTCAGGATGTCCTGCCGATTGGTCTGCCAAGAGTAGGCACGGTCGTAGATGAGCAGCAGTCGGGAATCGTCGGTGCGTTGCCACGAATAGCTGGCCGAAATGCTCTGGTGGTCTGACTTTAATGCCATATCACAGTGTTTGTCGGTTTGCTCAGTGACAAAACCATGGTTGTACTCACGTGACGTCTGCAAGTCAATGCCCGTCTTGTTGAAATCGCCACTGTATTGAACACCCACGACGCTCTTGGGAGTGAAGGCATAGTTGATGCCGGCGAACACATGGTAATTGTCTCCGCTGCCCGCATAACTCGTTGTGTCGTTTTTCGAGCCACTGCCGTAAGCATCAGTAAATTGCGTGTTGTGGCTGCGAGAATAGTTGCGACTATAACCCAACGAGACGTTGCCCGACAGCTTGTTATACTTGCCGTCAATCGTTAGGGTCGTGGCATTGGACACCTTGTGCTTGAAGTCAACGATGTCGGTAAGGCTGGCGCCCAGATGGTTCTTGATGGAACTGTGCGTATATAACTTGATGACCGCATCGGCAGTGGAGGCATATTGAGCATCAGGGTCACGGATGATTTCCACACGCTTGATGTCTTGTGAACTCAAAGCCCTGAGCTCCGCGTTGTTGGTGACGCGTCGGTTGTTGACATACACCTCGGTTGAACTGCGCCCGATGACCGAGATAATGTCACCCACATCGACCATGATGCCCGGCGCCCAGCGCAACAGATCAAGCGCGTTGCCTGCGTTACCCATGATGGTGCCGCCAAGGCTGTAGATGGTATAATTGGTCCCGTCGCGCTCAACTTGCATGATGGGCGCAGTGACAAAGGTTTCCTGGAGCCTGGTAATCTCGGGTTCCATCTTGATGGTACCGATTCTCACCGTCTTACAAGGCTTATACACTGTCTTGTAACCCACATGACTGATACGGGCAATGACCTTTTCACGCTCAACGGGAATGACAAAGATGCCGCTGGCATTGCTCACGCCGTGGGTGAGCAGGGTGGAATCCCGAGGATCCATCACGATGATATTGGCATATTCCAGCGGCTGTCCTTTCTCATCAACGAGGCGACCGATAAGACGGCGGTCGGTCTTGTGGGTACATTCCACATAGATCTCACGCTTGTTGTTGACGGTCATGGCGATAGGGTAGAAGCCGATGAGTTGACGGATAGCGTCGGGCACGCTCTTGCTTCTCACGTCGGCAGTGACACTGAAGTCCTCGAGTTCGTTGAAGATGAACACGATGCGGTAACGGTCGGTTTGGCCTTGCAGATACTTCAGCGCCTCGCTCATCGAGACCCGATTGAAACGATGCGTGATCTGTTGTGCATCCACGCCTAAGGCCACAGCACAACCGATGAGGAATAATATCAATACCCGTAGTCTCATCATCGATCGGTCATCATATCGTTCCCTGTAATCACCAGTTGATCACCATCTAGCTTAACGCTGAATGCCTCGAAATTGTTGAGCATCTCAACGACCTCGTCAAGGGTGAAATCGGGTTCCCATTTATAGTATAACCGCAGTGAGCGCACCTCGTCGCCATGCCACCGGGGCTGGACGTTGTAATGTGCTGCCAGGTCATTGATGATCTGCTCCAGCGGCACGTCATCATACAGGTGCGCCTGAGGGTTGTCCGCCACGGCATCAATGGCGCCCTCTGTCCTGTCGGTCACTTGCGGATTTACGATGGGAGTGGATTTTTCAATGGTTTCGGTTTGGGGAGTATGGGCGAAATGGGAATAAATGGCTGCGGCTGCAATTCCGAAGACTGCAAGGACGACAATAGCGGCAGCGATTTTTCTCCAATCAAAGGGCTTGGCAGTGCGAGCATGATGGGCAGCGGCAAAGCGTTCCCACTCCTGGTCAACCGTTTCGGCTGTAAATTCCTGATCGACCTGCTCTGCGTCAAGGGCACTTCGCGTCTTGCACATCATCTCATAGAGCGATGCACATTCACTGTCGGCGAGGATCTCCCGCCATTGCTCATCGGTATATTGTTCCGGATCGTCCATCATGCGGAACAGTAAATCGGTCTTTTCCATCATCCCATGTCTTTAATTGTTAAACGTAATTGATTGAGCGCGTTGCGCAGATGTTTGTAGATTGTCGTCTCGCTCACTTGCAGCCGTGTGGCGATTTCCCTGAACGTCAATCCATCGTTGTAGTGGAGCAAGATGATTTCACGACAAATGGGCGGAGTGAGATGGCTGATGCCATCCTGCAACGCTTTGATCTCGCTTTCAAACGCCTCGCTGTCACCAGGGTCCTCGTCATTGATCGGAAAGTCACGCATGGCACGCTCACGGGTGCCCTGTGAACGCATTACATTCAGGCAACCGTTACGCACACATGATAACAAGAATGCACCAGCCTTGTCGCTGTCAAAACGGATGTCGCCGTCCAGCAACCGGGCAAAGACATCGTGCACGATATCCCTGCTCTCCTCCTTGTCATGCAACATTATGAATGCCAGGCGATACATCGCTTGGTAATGCTGTTTGAACAACGATTCGATATGTCGTGTCTTGTCCTCCATTCACTATATAGAAACGCGAAGGCCGATTTACTAAACCCTTTTCCGCAACTTTTTTTAATCACACGACAAAATTACCCATCAAAACCGACACCCACAACCCCCAAATGGGAGAATAGTCAGCCGAAGGCAAAATAACGTACCCTCGGCTGAACTCGGTATTGAAGTTATTTCTGTGCGTTAGTCTTTACAGGCGGTTGCGCTCGTCTTGAGCGGCATGGCTGCCTGTGTATTATCAGGTGGTTAATGAATGTCTTTAATCTCTTCGTAGCCTTGTGAGCTGTCATTAACGACATTATACTTTTGGCTCTTTCCGCCTGAGAATTTCCAATGCAGCGAGATGCCGATGCTCTGGAATGGCGTGGTATAGTCGTACGTGATCTTGCGGCCATTGGCTTGCCTGTCATACTTGCGGCGGTCGCCGAGCGCACAGAAAGAAATTCTCAACTGCAACTTGTCCTTGCACATGGACTTATAAATCTGTCCGCTGACATCCCAGACGGTGTAATAAGTGCGGTCGTAATCTTTGAATGTCGGCTCATAATTGATGTTCAACATGCCGCCCCAACCGTGTTGAAAACTAAATGTGTTGTACATGGCGTAATACTGACGGAACCTTGTCTTGCCATAGTAAACACCACCTAATGTCAAATCTTCAGGGCAAATCTGATAACGTCCCGACAGTTTCATCGTCCACGGTTTTACCGGGCTCCAATTGACCTCAATTCCTGCACCATACCAATTATGAGCTGGCAGATTGATAGGGGTCGTATAAAACACGTCGTGGGCAGTAGGGCATTGCCTGGTCTCCCAATGGATAGAATTTCGTGTCCTTGCATAGATGGCATTCAGGTTCAACAGGTTGCGGAACATGGACATGCCAGCCATAACCATATCTACTGTTTGAACCTTCAAGTCGGGATTACCGACAGTGTAGTTGTATGGATCAGTCCAACGAACGGTAGAAGATATAACGGAATAGGGTATCTTGCCAAGTATTCGCTTGTAGTTAATCATTAGGGTGTGCTTCCCATTACCCCCTAATGGCGTCATCATCTGCACTGTTGGATTGATTCCCCATTGGGTGTTGGAAGATGTCTTACCATCATCCAAGGTCTCATACCAAATCCTGTTCAACTGAAAATTGACGCCTGCACTGTACTGGATTTTCCAAATCTGTCCCATAGCAGACGCATATAGCAGTGGAGTCAGGCCGCTAGTGCGTGTTGCCACTTGGCTGGTATGGAATCGGTTGGAACCGTCAACCGCACCAACAGATGGGGTATATTTTGATGAAATGTATTGTAACGATGCGCCATATTTCCAAACAAGCTTTTGGCTGCGGGGATCAGTCAAATCCACCGAAAACTTGTACAGGTTCAACGTGGATTTATCCTCCGACATGCTGGATGGATTCTGGGCATAGGTATAGTCTGATTTGCTGTCAGATTGGCGGTTATAATAGTCACCGATTATTTCCAATGTTGTTCCACGTTTGCTAAGGGACGACGTATTATACTTCAGTGTCGCTTCTTGAATAAGATAACTGTTTCTGGTATCCACACTGGACAGACCAGTCGCGCCCTTGTCCAAAGTAGTGGTCTTGGTCTTGTTGGTCGCGATATAGTAACTTCCTCCCAAATAACTCTTATCGCTGATGTTGTGGGTTAGACTCAAACGATTCCTGAAAGTATGCCACCTATACTTTATTTTTTCATCAATTTCAGTAAGCATATTGTTGGTCGGATCCCAGATTGACTGCTTTGCCGTCTCTTCTGGCTGGAAGAAATCCAATGAGAGGTTATCGTAGATGCTCAGGTTCTTGTATCGGTAGTAGATTAGACCACCGAGGTTTTCGTTGCTGAAACCGAATGAAGGTTCATATTCAGCACCACCCCACAAAGAGCCGTAATAGCTGCCCTGTGAAGGTTTGCGTAATGTGATCTCAATAGTTCCTCCGGCACTTGCGGCATCGTGATTGACTCCCGCAAAATATTTAACCTTCACTTTATCTATGATGTCCGCAGGTATGTTCTTGAGTTCATCTGATGATGTGAGTTTGACACCATCCACATAGATTTCACTTACCTTTAAACCATTGATTTTATAGCCGCCATCGTCTTTGCTGACGCCAGGAAGAAAAGCCAGCATATCAGATGCCTGCTTGCCTTTGGCAATATCTGATGAACGCAGGTTTATGGTATAGCCAGTGGCGTTGTGCTGGATTCTCGAACCCTCGATGGTCACCGTACCGAGTGAATACTTGTCGGGCTGCATCTTGATGGTGCCGACGTTGTCACGGACGCACAGGCGATAGGCGGGTTTGTAGCCGACGTAGGTGGTGCGGGCGATGACCTTGCCGTGGTCGTTGGGGATGACGAAACGGCCGCTCTCGTTGGTCACACCGCCGCCCACCATCGTCGAGTCGGCAGGGTTGAGCAGTGTGACGTTGGCGTAGGGCAACGGCAAGTTGTTCTCGTCAACCACCAGCCCCTTGAGGTGGTGCTCGGTCTTGTGAATGCATTCCACATAGATATCGTTGTTATCACCCAGGATCATCTGGATGGGATAGAAACCGATGATCTGGCGAATGGCATCAGGAACAGGTTTGTTCTTGACATGG